>CAWIEK010000058.1:0-31353 GCA_963835065.1 uncultured Chthonomonadaceae bacterium
GGAATGGGAAAACAACAATGTTGCGCATGTGCTGGAGTTGCTGAAAGCAACGGCAACGTACAAAGGGCGTGGGTTCGAGTGGGGATATTGGCAACCGCCTGAGCCATCTAAGTTTGAAAATATTTAGCGGGCATACGGGCGGCGTCAGTTCTGTCGCCTTTTCTCCTGACGGTACAAGGATCGTAACGGGCAGTGCTGATAAGACGGCAAAGGTGTGGAATGTTCAGACAGGCGAAGCATTGCTGACGCTCAAAGGTCACACAGACTATATCAGCGCTGTCGCCTTTTCTCCTGACAGCACAAAGATTGTTACAGGCAGTCACGATAAGACAGCAAAGGTATGGGACGCGCAAACCGGGCATGAACTCCTATCTGTCAAAGGGCGTACAGAAGGCATCAGTTCTGTCGCTTTTTCTGCTGTTAATAAGAGTGGCGGTGAGATGGATACCAAAATAGATGCCAGTAAGACCGGCGTCGAATCTGTTGCTTTTTCTCCTGATGGCAAGAACATCGTTACGGGTTGCTTGGACGCTATGAAGGTGTGGGACGCTCAAACCGGGCATGAACTCCTATCTGTTAAAGATGGTACAAATGGACTTCAATCCTTCGTCTTTTCTCCTGACGGCACAAGAATTGTCACGGGCAGTTGGGATAGCACGGCGAAGGTATGGGATGCGCAGACCGGGCATAAAGCGCTGACACTCAATGGACATGATCGCCGTGTCCTGTCTGTTTCTTTTTCTCCCGACGGTACAAAGATCGTCACGGGAGTGATGACAACACCGCAAAGATATGGAATGCCCAAACAGGTAAATCCCTGCTCTCGCTCAAAGGGCATACGGGCAGTATTAATTCTGTCGCTTTTTCTCCTGATGGTACAAGGATTGTCACGGGTAGTGATGACAAGACCGTAAAGGTGTGGGATGCTCAAACAGGGCATGAAGCGCTGACATTCAAAGGATATACTGATGGGGTCGCTTCTGTCGCCTTTTCTCCTGATGGCAAAAACCTTGTTACCAACAGTAACGATAACACAGCAAGGATGTGGGACGCTACGATAAAGCATGATGTGCTGGAACTCAAAGTAGGTACGAACCTTGTCAATTGCGTTGCCTTTTCTCCTGATGGTACAAGGATTGTCACGGGCCGTTGGGATAGCACGGCGAAGGTATGGGATGCCGTGACAGGGCAGCCACTGCTCTCGCTTAAAGGGCATACAGACAGTGTCCATTGCGTTGCCTTTTCTCCTGATGGCAAGCGCATCGTTACGGGTAGTGATGACAAGACAGCAATGGTATGGGATGCCCAAACAGGACAGCCACTGCTAACCCTCAGAGGACATACCATTAGCGTGGATGCTATCGCCTTTTCTCCTGATGGTAAACGCATTGCTACGGGCGGTCAGGACCATACCGCAAAGATATGGGATGCGCAGACCGGGCAGGAAGTGATGACGTTTAAAGGACACACGGACTCTGTTTCCGCCGTTGCATTCTCACCGGATGGCAAGCGCGTTGTTACCAGCAGTTGGGATGGCACAGTGAAGGTATGGGATGCGCAGACTGGACGCGAAGTGTTGATGCTCAAAGGGGACATAGACTACATCAGGTCTGTTTCATTCTCTCCAGACGGCACAAAGATTGTCACAGACAGTCAAGATAACACTGCTACGATGTGGGATGCTCAGACCGGGAACAAACTCTTGACGTTCAAAGGACATACGAGCAGTGTCAATTCTGTCGCTTTTTCTCCTGATGGCAAGCGCATCGTCACGGGCAGTCATGACAAGACAGCAAAAGTGTGGGATGCGCTAACCGGAAATGAACTTTTGACGCTCAAAGGACATACAGGTCGTGTCCGCGCGGTTGCCTTTTCATCTGATGGCAAGCGCATTATTACAGACAGTGAGGATGGCACGGCGAAAGTGTGGTTTGCCGACGATACGCGGCTTGGGAAGTGATTGTCTGAACCATGATTGGGCATGATTTTGATGATTAGCATGATTGAGGAGGCGCGTTTATTACAACCTCCCTCGACTACCATAAACCATGCCTTAGCCAATGCCTCCTCATGGTAATCATCAAAATCATGCCCAATCATGGTTCAGACAATCTAAAGAAAAGGATATGCGCGTTTTATGACTTGAGAAACCCCGTTCCGCGCAGATCGCGCATGTGTTGTTTCTGGACATTGTGGGCTATTCCCGCGAAACGACGGGGATGCAGAGCCAGATGCTCAGTCGGCTCAATGCCGCCGTGTCCGCTTCCAAAGCGTTTGCGGATGCGTTTGCCGCCAATGCTGTGCAGCCGATCCCGACGGGCGACGGCATGGCGCTGCTGTTTTACAGCGACGTGATCGCGCCCGCGCAGTGCGCCATTGACGTGGCGCGGGGTTTGCAGGGCGGTACGACAACCCTGCCCGTCCGCATGGGACTGCACAGCGGACTGGTGCAGCGCCAGATTGACATTACGGGCAACGAAAACGTTGTCGGGGAAGGCATCAACACGGCGCAGCGCGTGATGGACGTGGGCGACGCGGGGCATATTTTGATGTCCATGCAGTACGCCAACTGGCTCCAGCAGTTCGAGGATTGGGCCGGCCATATTCAGCCGCTCGGTGAAAGCGCAGCCAAGCACGGGCAGGTGGTGCATTTGTACAGCCTGCGTTCGGGTGACTTCGGCAGTGCCGCGCTGCCTTCGCGGATGCGGGCCGCGCCGACTGCCCCCGCCCCTTCCCCGGCTTCCCAATGGGCCACCACGTCCCAATCCCAAACGCAAAAAATCGCCCTTCTGTATAAGCCCAACCAGCAGCCGGACGAGAAGGTGTTGCGGATTTTGGAGCAGCGGCTGCGCGAAAGCGGGCATGAGGTGTTTACGGATAATCAGACCAAAATCACCGCGAATTGGGCGACAACCATTGAAAACCGGATACGCGCCGCCGATGCCGTGATTGCCATCGTGTCACCCCCCTCCCTGCAAAGCGAAATGCTGCAATACGAGATCGAAACCGCCCACGACCAGTTGGCGCGGACGACAAAGCCCATCCTGCTGCCCGTGCGTATCGGCAATGACGATGTGCCGGAGGGGGTGATTGCCACCCTGATTGCGCCCTACGCGCAGTTTACATGGACGGACGAGCAGGACACGCAAAAACTGCTGGCGGAACTGCTGTCGGCCATTGCCGAACCGCTCAAGCCGCGCCAGGAAGACGTGAAACTGGAACCCGTTGGCGGAGCCGTGCCGCCCGACTCGCCGTTTTACGTGCAGCGGGCCTGCGATCAGGAGTTCATGCAGGCGCTGCAAAATCAGGAAAGCATTCTGCTGGTCAAGGGCGCGCGGCAGATGGGCAAAACGTCCCTGCTGGCACAGGGCGCGAAGCAAACCAAAGAATGGAACTGGCGCACCGCCATGACCGATTTCCAGAAACTCAACTCGTCGCAAATGGCGTCCGAAGAGAATTTTTATCGCCTGATTGCCGCCACGCTTGCCCGGCAGTTGAAATTCAAGTACGATTTTGAGGCCGAGTGGGACGCGATTTTCGGCGCGAACCTGAATATGGAGAACTTTCTGCGCGAACTGCTCGACAGCGCGGACGAACCCCTTGTCTGGTACATGGACGAGGTAGACAAACTGTTTCTGGCTCCGTTTGCCAGCGACTTTTTCGGTTTGGTGCGCTCGTGGCACAATTCGCGCTCGACGGAACCGGACGGCCCGTGGAACAAACTGACGGTTGTGATCGCGTATGCGACGGAAGCCCATTTGTTCATTCAGGATTTGAACCAATCGCCGTTCAACGTCGGGCGGCGCCTGGACCTGGAAGATTTCAACATGCAGCAGACCGTAGACCTGAACAGACGCTACGGCAGCCCGCTGAAAACTTACAATGATGTAGAAACCCTGCACGGTTTGATTGGCGGGCAGCCGTTTTTGACGCGCCGCGCTCTCGATGCGCTGGCAACCGGCAAAATGGACTTGAACACGCTGAATGCGCAGGCGGCGCGGGATGACGGCCCGTTTGCCGACCATCTAAAACGGCTTCTGGTGGCGGTAACGCGGCTTCCGGCTGTGGTGGAGTATGCGCGGGGCCTGCTGTCCGGCAATCCGCGCAGCGATCAAGACTCGTACTACCGGCTGCTGTCGGCGGGCATCATCAAGCAGACGCGGGAAGGCAAAGTGACGTTTCGCTGCGACCTGTACCAGCGCTATCTCGAACAACACGCGCTATGATAAAACAATAAATTAGCGGCAAACAAGCAGGAGAATTCCATCTTCGGCTAGAATATAAATCGCAAATTCACCATACGAACACCTTTAGCCAGAAATGAGAACGATTGTATGTCCACACAGGAAGTCGCGCTGGAAAATTTGAATCCCGGCGCGAAACGGCTCGTGCAGGCCGTGATGCAGGCGGCGGGAGAAACCGCGCCGGGCGCAAACCAATGGCTGACCGCGCTTTTGGAGCGGCATGGGCCGATGGCGGAAACCCTCGCCACGTCCCTTGACGCCGCAACGACGCTTACGTATACCCGAACACAGATTGCCGCAGGGCAGGCGGGGCAGGCGCTCGCCCCGAACGCGCTTGTGGAGCAGGCGCTGCAAAAAGCGAAAGCGCGGGGCAAAGACATCGCAAGCGAGCGGGACGCCGCCGCCGTGATTTTGGAAGCGGCGGGGTATACGCTCCAGGCCCCTGCCGATGTTCCCTTATCGCCGCCTGCTCCTGCCACAGCAACGGCGGCGGAAGAAGCCGGTGCTGCGGGAAACGCGCCTTCTGCGTGGAAGCCGAAAGCGAAGCGTCCCACGCCCACGCTGGCGCGGTTCGGGCGCGATCTCACGCAGGCGGCTTTTGAAGGCAAATTGAGCGCGCTGGTCGGACGGGAAGAAGAAACCACGCTTGTCGTGGAAACGCTGTGCCGGCGCACCAAGCGCAATCCCGTTCTGGTCGGGCCGGCGGGCGTGGGCAAAACGGCTATTGTGGAAGGGCTGGCGCGGCGCATTATTGCCGGGGCCGTTCCCACCCTGCTGCAAAATTCCCGCGTGTTTGCCATTCAGCCCTCGACCTTGATTGCCGGTGCGGGGTACGGCGATCTGGAAAAGCGCCTGGAAGCCGTTGTCTCGGAAGCCAGTCAGGACGGGATTCTGCTGTTTATTGACGAAGTGCATGCCATTGTCGGCGCGGGCGGACGGGCGGGCGCGGGCGACATGGCGAGCCTGCTCAAACCCGCGCTGGCGCGCGGCGAAATCGCCTGCATCGCGGCCACTACGGACGACGAGTATCGCCGCTTCATCGAAACCGACGCGGCCCTGGAACGGCGCTTTCAGCCCCTGCGCGTTCACGAACTCAGCGCCGCGCAGACGCTGGAAGTGCTTGGCGCATTGCGCGACGAGTTTCAGCAGGCGCGGGGCGTTGCCATTTCCCTGGACGCCCTGCACGACATTGTGGCCTTTGCCGAGCGCTATATGCCCAACCGCCATTTTCCCGACAAGGCCGTAGATTTGCTGGAGCAGGCCGTCGCCCACGCGCTGGCAACCGGCCAAACGGAAGTGACCCGCGCCGACGCGATGCTGGTGGCGAACCGGCTGGTGGGCATGCCGCTGTCCGGCGAGGGCTGGGAGGACGCGCTGCGCCTGCGGCTGGAAGCGGAGGGCGTTCTGGCTCCCGAAGACACTTCCCTGCTGATAAGCCGCCTGCAGGTGACGCTGGCCGGTTTCGACATTCACCCCGCGCGTCCCAACGCCATTGTGCTGCTGACCGGCGAAGCGGCGGCAAGCGGGCAAATGCTGGCGGGCATCCTCGCGCAAACGCTGTTCGGGAGCGAAGACCGCATCGTCACGCTGGATTTCAGCCGCTACACCGAACCCCACCACGTCAGCATGTTGATCGGTTCGCCGCCGGGCTATGTCGGCTACAGCGAGCATCTGCCCATCCACGAGGTTGCGCGTATCCCCTGGTGCGTCCTGCTTTGCACCAATCTGGATGCCTGCCACCCTGTCGTGCGCGACGTGCTGACCCGCGCCCTGGAAACGGGCTTTCTCACGGACGCGCAGGGCAAGCGCCTGTATCTGAGCGACACCATCACAATTCTGACCACGAGCAGCGGCGCGCTCCCGGAGCGCAAAATGGGCATCCGCGTCCACGACAAAGCGGCGCAGGAAAACCATAAGGAAGACGAGCGGGCGGCGGCGACGCAGATGTTGGGAGCCGATCTCGCGCGCCTGTGCGATGTTATCAGCAGCCACGCCGGGGGCGCGGAAGCCAACGCGGACAGCGCGCATCGGCGGCAGGAAGCCCTGCTGACGGAACTCGGCAAGCGCTACGGTCAGCATGGCATGACGGTGCAATGGAATGACAGCGTGTACGCCTGGCTGGACGCGCGTTCCGGGCGGGCAAACGCGGACGAGGAGTGGGAGCGGCTGGTGGACAACGATCTCAGCCCCCTGCTGGTGGCGCATCTGGCAAAGCGCAAAAGCACGGAACCGGTTTCCGTGCTGGTCGAGTACAGGGACAACGCCCTGCAAATCATACCCCGCACAATCACCTCTCACGATGAGGAAGAGCAAAGGAGTTAGTCAATGGAATTTTCAACCCCGGCCGTGCAGGCGGCCTACGAGCGCATCGCGCCCATGATGAAAGAATTGTTCGGCGAATTCGTTTCCACCGATCCCAATATTCCCGCCTTCGGGATTTCGATGGGGTCGGCGTATGCGCAGATCGCCGTGTACGCCTGGGGCGACAACGACGCCACGCTGCGTGCCTGGTCGTGGGTGCTGACGGGCGCGGAAACCACGCCGGAACTGATGCGCTACCTGCTGGACACGAACGCCAACATCCGCTTCGGCTCGTTCGGCATGGACGAAGTGGGCGACATCCTTTTCCAGAACACGATTCTGGCCGCCACCTGCGACAAGGAGGAACTGCGCGCCACCATCATGGCCGTCGTCTCCACCGCCGACCGCGTAGACGACGAACTGGTCGCCAAATTCGGCGGACAGCGCGCCATTGACCGCGTTGCCTCGTGATTGCTATTGATGTTAGGCATAATCAGGAACTCTGTGCGCCCGCAGTTTCTGCGGGCGCACGATAATCCAACATCTGGAGATGCGTAGGAATGTAGACCAGCATGTTTTTGGCGTGAATTTCTCCTTTTTTCAGGGCGCGTCCATTATGGTAGCACCACATTAAGTGGTGAAGAGCTGTTGTTCCTGTTTTGGTTTCCTGCCCCGCTTCTTGGGGGCACAAAGGGCGGGGGCGGCACACGATAACACAGCAGCTCCCCAACGCTCCAGACGTGGTTGGTCAATCCTGCCGCCATTGCCGGCGTACACGGCGCGTCTTTGGACAGGCTCTGGTGGGGCGTACACCAGTTGTAGAAGCAGCCGAGCAGGTACATGTTGGCGGTCAAGGTTTCTGGCTTGCGCAGCAAGGCGCGTCCTTTGCGCGTCAGGGCACTCAGTCGCTGCCGAAACGTTGCGTTGAGGCGCTCAATGTAGGCGGTGTTGAGTACCTGTTGGGCAGGCAGCAGACGGGCAATCTGAGACGTGTCGCCGAACAAACGACATACGCCCACCCCGATACAGCGGCCTCGGTCGTAGGCTTTGACCGTTTGGGCCATCGCCACCTGTTTCCATGCCACCAAGGGCGGGCGTCCCCGCTTGCCTGTGGGCTGCGGGGTGCGAAACGCTTTGTGCCACGCCTCGGCATACCCGCGCCAGCCATCGGTGACGACGAGCAAAGGCGAGGTTTGCGCACACGCGGCTACCAGACAGGCAAGCGCGCGCAGGAAAGGCTTGTCCCGATGTTGGCTGACGACACCCCCCAGCCACAGGCGCGTGGGAACACAGATCGCCATCGCCAGCCAGAGTACCAGACGCTTTTGCATCTTGACCCGTATCTCGTCGGCTTGGACGTGCCGCAAATCCATCGGGACAGACGTGACGAGCGCAGCGTGAACGGCCTCGGTATGCTGTCCCGCTTTGTGTTGCCAGGAAGCGACCGTGCGTTCATCATAGCCATAGGCGCGAACAATGGCTTGGGGCGGGCAGCCATTCATGAGTAGGGTCAAAATGAGCATCACGATCTTCGGATCGGTTTTGAGGCCGTGAAACGGCGTCCCTTGTCGGGCAGAAAACGTCTTCTTGCAAGTACGACAACGCCAACGGTCGCGCAGACTATCGTGAACGACAATGTTGCCCTGATGTTGCAAGCCTCTTGACGAACATTCAGGATTAGGGCAAAATAGCGGATGTGGGTTCATGGCAGGTCCTCGTAAGAGTGATGTGGTAATCTTTCTTACGAACTGCCGAACCCACGTTGCGCTTATAACGACTTAGCACCGCTTTCTGCGGTGCTACCAAAAAAGCTAAACAACGCGAAAACAATGAACCTTTTGCCCTCCTCAGTCTGTCTATAGTACAAACGTCTACTGTAAAGATGTTTTACCGACAGAAAGGGAGGCGCAAGAAGATGCCTGTCCACATCCGCCCGCCCTGACGCTGCTGAGGTCACGATGCCTCTCTTCTACAATTTGACACAACGAGACATCGGGCTGGAAGCGCTGTATTGCCAAGATTTCGACGATGACTCTACATATCCTTTTTTTTATCTACCGCTTTGCCAACGCTTCCACCACTTGCCGTTGGCAAAGGTCAGGTTCCCCGGTTCGGGAAGTTATAGTTTCACAGCCTTTGAAAATTTGTACCAGTCAACGTTCGGGGCGAGTCACGTTGTTTCGGTTCTCCTGTATACGCAGCAGTGGATTCCTGCCGGGCGCGCAACCCGGCAGGACATTCAGTTGGACGGAATAATGCGCGCTTCGTAAGGTTCAAGCGTGATGAGTTCCTGTTTTCCGTAGGGAAGTTGAAAACTTGTCGGCGTTTTGCGCACATTCACCAGCACCGTGAAGGCTTCCCTGTCAAGCTTTCTCGTGAAAGCGATTACATCGTTGTTTCCGAATTCACTCAACTCTCCCCGTTGTAAGGAAGCATGAGCGTTTACAAGACGGAGCAGCGCGGTAAACCGGTGCATGGTATCCGATCCGGTGTGCCAATCCAACTTGGAGCGCGTGAAAATAGGGATTCTCTCCGGCCAGGCGATTTCTTCTCCATCATAAACTAAAGGATTGCCTCCGTACAGGACGGCAAGGGCAAAGGCCGCGTATGCGCCCTCCGCGCCTCCATATACGGAAACCGGAGACGCGGCTACAGCCTCGTCGTGATTAGTGGCGTAGTGCATCCTCGGCTTACCACCTTCCTTCGCCAGCGCTTCCCGAAGGCGAGAGGCCGGCTTGCCACCTCCAATCACCTCTTTCAAAGCGGTGCAGAAATCCCAGGCATAGACATAATCGAAGCCGGACTGATAGTGGTCGGGGCGAGTGCCCTCGGCAAGCAGAAGCAGTTTTTTCGGGGAATGGACGCGCAGGGCGGCAATCAACGGCTGCCAGAAATCACGAGTAATAAAGTCGGCGGCATCGCACCGGAAACCATCAATATCCGCCTTGTCGAGCCAGAACTCCATACTTCGCGTCATTTCCGCGCGCATGTCTGCGTTCTTGTGATCGAGCTGCGCGACATCCTGCCAGACAGTCCCTGGTGGAATAATCACGTTCCCCGCCGCGTCCTGCCGGTACCACTCCTTATGTTGCGTGAGCCATGGATTGTCCCAGGCGGTGTGGTTGGGCACCCAATCGAGGATTACCTTCAGCCCAAGTCCGCGCGCGCGTTTCACAAAGGATTGCAGATCGGCCAAATTGCCAAGTTCGGGATTGACGCGGATGTAATCGGCGACCGAGTAAGGCGATCCCATGCCACCGGCGGACCGCACCTGCCCAACGGGGTAGATCGGCATCAGCCATACGACCGTCGCGCCGAGTTTGCGGATTGCAGGCAGTCTTGCCTCCGCGCCTTTCAGATCGCCGGAATCGGAAATGGCGCGGAAGTTGACCTCGTAGAAGACCTCCTGCGCAACGGCGCGGGCGGCAAGCGGCCACAGAATAAGCGCCGCCAGCAGCCTGAAAGCCACGAAAGCCCATCGCTTCTTCGGCCTCTTTATCTCCTTGATTTCATCCTCTGCCATTGGCTATTTACCCCTGCTTTTCCGCTTTGCGCTTGCTTTTGCCGCCTGTGGTGGTTCGCTTGTGTTCGGAGGGCAGGGCTTTGGGTTCGGGCGCGTGGCTTTTGCCGTTGCCGCTTCCATTGCCCATCAGGGAAGGCTCTGTGGTGACAACGGCGGGCAGCAGGGCAAGGGCGAGAACCTCGTCCATGTGCGTGACCAGATGAAAGCGCATGTCATCGCGCACGCTGGCCGTCAGGTCTTCTAAATCTTTGTCGTTTTCCGCAGGCAATATCACCTCCAGAATGCCCGCGCGCCGCGCCGCCAGAACCTTTTCCTTGATGCCGCCAACCGGAAGTACGCGCCCGCGCAGGGTGATTTCGCCCGTCATGGCAAGGTTTTTGCGCACGGGCCGGCGCGTCAGGGCGGAAGCAATCGCCGTTGCCAGCGTGATGCCCGCCGAAGGGCCATCCTTGGGAACGCCACCGGCGGGGACGTGGACATGCACGTCCACGCGGCGATAGAACTCCTCGTCCACGCCCAATTGAAGCGCCCGCGAACGGACGAAAGAAAACGCCGTTTGCGCGGATTCTTTCATTACGTCGCCCAATTGCCCGGTCAATTGCACTCGTCCCTCATGGCCTTTGAGCAGGCTCACTTCAATGGTGATTATGTCGCCGCCTACTTCCGTATACGCAAGGCCGGTTGCGGTTGCGATCTCGTCCTGCTCCTCCATCATGCCGTAGTGGAAACGCCGCTTGCCCAAAAACTCTTTGATGTCGCCCGCGTCTATTTTCACCTTCACCGTCTGGTCGCCCGCTACCCGCCGCGCCACTTTGCGGCACACGCTGGCGATTTCGCGCTCCAGATTGCGAACGCCCGCTTCCCGCGTGTACTCGCGGATCAGTTTTTGCAGCGCCCCGTCCGTTAATGTAAGCTGCTCCTCGCTCAAGCCGTGATCCTTGCGCTGCTTGGGAAACAGGAACTGCCGCGCAATGTTGAGTTTTTCCTCTTCCGTGTACCCCGCGAACGTAATGACCTCCATGCGGTCTTTCAGCGCGGGCGGAACCGGGTCAAGCAGGTTGGCGGTTGTCACGAACATTACGTCCGACAAATCAAAGGGCGCTTCCAGATAGTGGTCGCTGAAATCAGCGTTTTGTTCCGGGTCAAGCGCTTCCAGCAGGGCCGAAGACGGATCGCCCCGGAAATCCATGCCCAATTTGTCAATCTCGTCCAGCATGAAAACGGGGTTTCTCGCGCCCGCCTGCTTGATGCCCTGAATGATGCGCCCCGGCAATGCGCCAATATATGTGCGCCGATGCCCCCGTATTTCCGCTTCGTCCCGGACGCCGCCAAGCGACACGCGGATAAACTTGCGCCCCAATGCTTTGGCGATGCTTTTGCCGATGGACGTTTTGCCCACGCCCGGAGGCCCGACGAAACATAAAATCGGCCCGCGCGTCGTGCCCGTCAGTTTGCGCACGGCCAGAAATTCGACGATACGCTCCTTGGCTTTTTCCAGCCCGAAATGATCTTCGTTCAGCACGTTCGCGGCTTCATCAATGTCAATGTCATCGGGCGTGGACACGCTCCAGGGCAGGGAAACGAGCCAATCCAGATACGTGCGTATCACCACGCCTTCGGGCGCGGCGAACGGCATTTTGTCCAGCCGGTCCACTTCGCGCAGGGCGCGTTCGCGGGCGGCTTCCGGCATTTGGGCGGCTTCGATTTTCTCGCGGTACTCGTCCAGTTCCCCCGTTTTGTCGTCGCGTTCGCCCAATTCCTGCTGAATGGCTTTCATCTGTTCGCGCAGGATGAACTCGCGCTGCGTATCGCCCATCTCTTTTTCCACGCGGTCCCGAATGTTCTTTTGAATATCCAGTATCTGCGCTTCTTTTTTCAGGATGACTGACAGTTTTTCCAGCCGTTCGCGCGGGTCGAGCGTTTCCAGCATGTCCTGCTGCTGCTCCACGCGAATCTGGCGCAAAAACGAGGTAATCACGTCCGCCAAGCGCCCCGGCTCGTCCGTATTGACCACGTTTATCAGGGCTTCGGGCTGAATGTGCTTGCTGATACCCACGACCTGCTGAAACTGCTGCGACACGCTGCGCATCAGGGCTTCGGTCGCCAAATCCTTTACTTCCGAAGACGGCAGGGGTTCCAGTTGGACGCTGAAAAACGGCTCGGTTTGCAGGTACTTGACCACCCGGGCGCGTCCCAAGCCTTCCAGCATCACGCGCACGGTTCCGTCCGGCACACGCAATACCTGCATGATTTCCGCCACGATGCCGATCTGGTAAATTTCATCGGGTTCGGGGTCTTCGGCGTGGAGTTCCTTTTGCGCTACGACGAAAATTTGGCGCTGGTTGGCCGCCGCTTCTTCCAGCCCGCGCACGGATTTTTCGCGCCCGACAAGGAGAGGGAACATCTCGTGCGGAAAATGCACCTGATCGCGGATCGGCAGCAGGGGCAGGGTTTCGGGAAACTCGGCCATCTCGTCCTTTGCGGCTTCGGCGGCAAGCAGCGCGCCCAGTTCCTCTTGTGCCAGCCGCAGGGCTTCTTCGGTAAATTCGGGCGGCGGGACTTCCGTTTTCGGCTTGCGCGGGCGTGCCATAATATCACTCCTCCATAGGGTTCTATGGTTTTAGGGTTTTAGGGTTTCAGGTGTTCGGGTATTCAGGTATTCGGGTGTTCAGGTAGTTGGCGTTCGGATTTGCCGCGAATTTGTTGCGGAGTGGCGAGTAAAGACCTGTTGAAGACCTTGTTATCGAACAAAGATGAGTTAAAGAAAGAAATTTAAGCGAATGGATTGCAAACATAGGTTAAACTAACTATACGCGCCAACACCGAAAAAGGTTGTTGGTAACTGCCAGCCCGTAATCGGCGGCGCGTTTCTTCCATAATTCCGTATTCCTATATTCCTATATTTGTCTTCTGTCTTCTACACTTCTGCTTATGAAACCACTCGCGTTCCTTCGCGTTCCGACGCGGCTATCTTTGTTCTGGAAACGACGCCGGGATTTGCTCTTGGGCAGCCTGGTCGTCGCGCTGGTTGGGTTCCTCACGCCCTGGCTGAACCAACGGGCGGTAGTGAGTCAGGTGGCGTGGGAGGTGTTCGAGCGGTTTTATAAAGCGCGCGATGTCCGTTCGATTGAGAACCGGGTTGCCGTTATCGCCGTAGACGATGAAGCGTACAGCCATTTCGAAATCAAAGAGCCGCTGTCGCGCAAGTATCTGGCCGGGTTGGTTTCCACGCTGTGCCAGAACAGCCATCCGCAGGCAATTGGCATTGACGTGCTGCTGGACGCGCCTTCTCCCCCCGGCCACGAATTTGAAGATGATATGCTGGAAGAAGCCTTACAGCTTGCGCAGGCGCGGCATGTGCCCGTGGTGATTGTCTGCAATCCCGAACCCGCAACGAATGAACCGCCGATTTTCCCTTTGCGCCGTTTCGCGCAGTGGTGCGATGTGGGCCATGCGCTGCTGCGCAAAGGCGAGGGCAGCGCGGGCGGGGAAGTGCGCGAGGTAGATTGGCTCAAACCGTTTCAACAGCAGATTATACCGGCGTTTTCCGCGCAGATTGCGGCGCGTACACAGGGCATCGGCGCGGGCGAAACCGAAGCGTGGGTGCGAAAAACCCTGCGCCCGCGCCGCGAATTCAGTCCCTACTTGTTCTTCATACCGAACGATGTTATCAAGTTCGCTGACATTCCCGCCGATGAGGTTGTACCGGAAAATTCAGCCGCGCTGCAAAGTTTTGACAACAAAATCGTTTTAATTGGGGCAACCGCCAAAGCCAGAGGCGACATACTGCAAGCGCCCCTGCGGCTGGAAAAATATCCTGAAGGCATGCCGGGGGTGTTCGGCCATGCGTTTGCCGTGACCACACTGCTGGGGCCGGGGCTGACGGTTCCTCCCGCCTGGTTCGAGTCGGGGCTGTCCATGCTGCTCGGCGGCCTGTTCTTGTGGATGCTGTACCGTGTTGGCAGCGCGCGAACCTTTATTTGGTCTGCCTTTGCGCTGTGTCTGCTGGCGGCTGTCACCCTGTTGCTTTGCTGTTTTACCGGTGTGCTGCTGAACTTTATCCCCTCGCTTGGCGCGATTTTCATTTGTGGTCTGGTCTGGTGGTATCGGCGCAAGCGTTATCTGAACGCCTGCTACGAATCGTTTCTTACCCGGCCTGTTGTGCGCGGCATCGGGCAGGTGAACGATATAAATGCGTTTCGCTCTACAACCGCGCCCGGCAGCATCCTGTTTTGCGATCTTATCGGCTACAGCAAGGCGTGTCGCCACCTGTCGCCCGAAGAAGCGATTCGGCTGGTCAACTACTATCTGTCGCCCGTTGCCGACATTGTACAGCAGTATGGCGGCATTCTGGACAAGTATCTGGGCGACGGCTGCTTCGCCTTTTTCGGCGTCGGAAGTTTCGGGCGATAAATCGCTTTCCCCTGCCGCCGCCGCGCTCAACGCCGCCCGCGCCGCGTGGCGTATTCATCAGGAAATGGAAACATTGCGCACTCAGGCGGCAGCCAATGATGTGCCCGAATTGACGCTCAGTATCGGTATCCACACGGGGCCACTGACAGCGGGACTGGTCGGCCCGGAAGGCCGCAAGCAGTTTACCGTCATTGGCGACTCGGTCAACGACGCCTGCCGCGTGGAAAGCATCGGGCATCAAACGGGCGTGACGCCGCCCTTCACCACCCGTATTCAAGTCTCCGAAGCCGCCGCCCACCTGCTTGCCGGCGTCGCCACGCTGGAATTGAAACACTACACGCCCACGGAAAAATACTCTGCGCCCATCTTTGAACTGCAAAACCTTGTGGATTGACGATTGACGATTTTCGATTGCCGATTGGGGATTATCAGTCAGTGACAATCAAGCAGAAGGTTCCTCTGTTTGATTGTCTTCAACGAGATTTTCGGCGGCAGTGTTTGTCCACGTCAGGCTTTGGTGATTCCATGCCTGATGGAACGCGACATTGCCTGCCGCCGCAGAAAGCAACGGTATCAAAAAGGAAATAAGCAGGTTTATAATCGCTTCAAACGAGGGCGTTTGATCGGCTGTCAGATTACTTTTACGTACAAATGCCTGCCATTGCGCTTTACGGCTTACATCATCGTAGTACGCCGCTGTAAGCGCAATGGGAGTATCAGATGGCACTTCTGTTTCCCGTCGTTGGAACGTAGCGACAACTGCCTGTGTCAGCAGTGTGCCGTCGAAGTTGAAATGAGTTGCCAGATACCATAGATCATAGAAGTCTTTCAAGCGACTGTTAGATAATTTTAGTTTTATCATTGCCTGACACTTTTCCGCCACCACTGTTTCTCGTGGATAGACCAGCAGTTTAGCGGCAGGCATGGTAAGCAGGGTAGGCAGTTCGGCTTCTTGTGCTACTGGAGTAATTGCATCGCCAAAGCCTACATCTACTTGAACTGTGATTTTGGCGTTGCCGAGTATTGCCTCTAATTTGATGCGAACTCCTTCGTACTCTTCTCCCTCTTTAATTACGGTTCCTGTCAAAGTTTCTATTTTGTATTGGAGACCATCATCTTCAACAGGTTGCCCACAAATCTGTTTGAACACATCCACAATATGGGACATTTGTGGGTTGCCATATCCGAGCAAATCCAAATCACGGGTTGGCCTGTGAACTTTTCCTGTCCAAAAAGAGAAGAGGGTAGCGCCTTTAAGAACGAAAGATTGCTTATAAGTGGATTGGCTGAGGCGATAGAGTAAACGCTCATTTGCAAAGCGCGTCAGCACCAATTCCAGTTCTTCTTTGTTCGCCTTGCTGAGTTGAAAAAGCCGATCTCTGACGGATGCAGCCATGTTGCGCGGATGCTTTGTAGTCATGCAAGAGCCTCCAGATACGGCTGCATAATCGTAGAAACTTTGTCTACGGCTGCATAATAGTACAACTCGTCTGCTGTAGCGCGTTTGTCATTCCAACATTCGTGCAGGGCTTCAAGGGCGACATCCATACCAACTTTGTTGCGGTAACGGAAGCAATCTACAACGGTTTTGGGAACATTATAAACGCGGCACTTGCCTTCAGGCGCAACATGCTCTTCGATCCCTTCCGTCTGAACAGCCCCGGAAAATCGAACGATGCGCAACGGCGGATAGTCAACGCGCGGCAGGTAGGCTTTCGGGTGAATTGCAAGCCAAATTTGAAAAGGGCTTTGTGTACCCAAATTGTGAAAACGCAGCGCGGACAGCAGGCAAACCACGCCATTTGGAACACGTTTGCAGGCTTCTGCATACGAGAAGTGTTCGGTATAATTTGTTTCTGTCAGCATATAGATACCACGCCCGGAGCGTATCATCTCCCCGCGTTCATACAGGCGTTGCAGGTACACATGGGGAATGTGACGTGCAATCAAATCACGCGGTCTAAGCATCCCCTGCTCACGCGCCAGTTGGATTACTTGAGTTGTATAGGTATCCTTCTTCATCACAACAAATGTCCTCGCTGTTACAACGTTCGTCGCCTCTTTTGCGTCGTCCTTTTGTTCTGGTTACAACTCCAGCTGTTCGCAGATGCCGCAGAACAGTCATTGACGAAACTCCAGCCGCCTCAGCAATCTGCTGTAACGTCTGGCCTGCCTCATAGAGTTTGACCCAACTGCTTTGATTGATATATTCCATAGGGAATTATAACATGATTGCCAAGGAATTGCAACACTCTTATTTTTGGCTGGCTGGAAGTGGAGGCAGTAGTTTTTGATTAGTGAGGAGATATTGGAGCGTCAATACTGCCATAGCAGGCACGGGGCTGACCGCTGCGCCATGCCCAGCCGCTGTCGCCATACGACCAGTGCCACCATTCTTCGGGGTAGTTGGAAAACCCGGCGTGTTCCATAGCGGCGAACAGCATTTGACGGTGCAGAGCGGCGCGGGGATAAAGGTGGGCGTAATCGGCGCGGGTGGCGGCAAGGGTGAACGGCCCCATGTCGGCGCGTTTACCCTGCGGCGTGAGCAGGCCGACATCTACGGCTCCTCCCGTTGTATGCGGCGGGGGAGTTAGTGTATCTGTCGCAGCCACGTACTTGTTGGCGGCATCATGGACGTAAGCGCGGGAACGAAAGGGATGCAGCAGGCGCGAAACGCAAAGCGCAATGCGAAATAAACGCGCCTGCTTGTCGGGGCTGCGGTACGCATCGCCCACGCGCAGACGATAGCCGGGATGGTGAACTTCCAGCCATGCCTGCGCTTCGTTCAGCCGTTGTGCCGCGCCGGAGCGAAGATAGATGGGGCGCATACCGACTTCCACGTTGGGACAGGCAACGCGCAAATCCACCAATGGTTCGCCGCACTCTACAATGGGAACCCTGTCTAAATCGCCTATGGTTTCAGTAGCCATTTCGTTGTTCGGGCAGTTGCCGGCTTCAAGCATACCGCTGCAAAAACGTTCGCAGTTCTTCCGTAACTTCTGCCACACTGCTGTAAATGCCATCGTTCGCCAGGTAGAAGTCCTCTTCCAACCCCTCCATTTCCGCTTTTGCCTGCGGAGTGGGCGCGTAATCTTCGTCTGCCATCCTATCTAACCACCCAACAATTTGATTGGCGGTTTCTGCATCCGACGATAACAAAACAGACATACGCGCAAGCAGGCGCCGGGCGACCGCTTCACGTAAAGCAGAACCCTCCACGCCCGCCAGTTCATCGGCAACAGCATACGCGCCACGACTGCCGCTTAATGATGCTTCGATCAGCGCCATATCCGGCTCCGTTTCGCAAATTAAAACGCTGTCTATCCATGTCATGGCTTCTGCTGTAGAAATCAGTCCAATAGCCAACCCGATGCGGTAATACTCGGCGGTTTCTTTCAGCAACGAAGGCTCTGCTGTTTTCATCTGTTCCGATACAGACAGTGGCAGTAAGGGTTTACTCATGATTCCTGCTCCGGTTTGAGGACGCGGAAGATGGGAGCGGATGTTTTCAGGGGCATTGCGCCTTCTTTCCAGCCTTTGCGCGGCATCACGAAGCAGTGGTCGCGGGGCACGAGCAGTTCTTCCTCGCACCAGCCGTCTGTGATAATCATGACGGGCGCGGATGCGGGAAAGTCCGGGCAATTGAGCAGATAATTGATGGCGGGCTGCAAAACCGTTCCGCCCCGGCCCTGCACCGGGAAAATGCCGCGCAGGTCGGTGGGGCATAGAAAGCCCCGGTCATACGGCGCGGCGTCGCACAACACCAGACGGACGGCGGGCACTTCGCGGGCTTCGGCATACGAAGCAATCGCGCCCAACGCCCGGCCCAAGAGTTCCCGGTCCATCGAGCCGGACGTGTCCAGAACCACGCCGAACGTGCAGGCGTCGCGCCACTCCTGCGGCACATAACGGGCGGGACGCGGAATGTCGGGGGTGGACGCCTGCCGCCGACTTGCGCGGGCATACGAGCGCAGGCTTTCGCGCACAATGGGAACATGCGCGTCCATCCACCGCGCCAATTCCACGTCCCAGGGCACGGGCGGCGTGAACAGGGATTTGATTTCTTCAATCAGGCCGGCAGGCATTGTGCCGCGTCCGTAGTGCTGACAGGCCAGCCCCGACGCCATGCACCGCCGGTACACATCGTCCAGCGTGGACACTTCGCCCCGGTAAATGCGCCGCTCGTCCAGCAGCACGTCGCCCTTTTTGCCGCCGAAACCAACAAGATTTTTGCACTTACGCGGATCGCGTCCGAGCAGGTCATACACTTCTTCCGCCGACATGCCTTTCAAGCGCGGATCGTACAAGCCGCCGATGCGCGGAAACTGCCCGATTCCCATTTCCACCAGCCAGCCGTTTATCACAAAATCAGCGGATAGATTCCAAAGGTACGGGTCGCGGCCCTGCAAGCGGGCATGGTGCAAAAGCGCGACGTGCAGCAGTTCGTGAACGTACACAAACAACACTTCTTCCTGCGACAAGCCGCGCCCCGTGTTGAAATAGATTTCGCCCAAACCCGCGTTCACCGCCGCGACGGGAATGTCCATGCGGTCGCACATCGCGCCGTCCGCAATCACCCGGAGTTGCGCGGCAAGCGCCCCTAAAAGCGGCAGTTCGTTCATTACCCAGCGCTTGGCGTTTTCTAATGGACGCCACGTTTTATTGCGCTCCGTTTCCGCCACTCCGAGCGTTTCCGCCGCTTCCTCTACCGCCCGCTCCACGCCCATGCGGATGCCTTCCGCCAGCAGCATTTCATAATCGCGCCTGTCTCCGCCCCGCTGATACAATTCGCCGATGGAGCGGGATACGGAAGCGCGGGGTTCGCGGCGCACAATGTCCGAACGCCCCGCGCCCGCATACGTTTTCACATTGGCAAGCGCCCGTTTGTCCTCGGCAAGCAGGTCGTAAATGGCGGTTTCCGTCATGCCGATAAAGGCCGTATCTACGCCGTAATCGTGCGGCGCGTGTCCCAAACGCAACGCGAGGGCGAGATTGTCTGAAGCGTGTTCGCAGGCCAGCGTCCATAGCAGGGCGTGTTTGCCAATTGGAGCGTCGCCGTGCCCCAATCCCAAATGCAGCAGCAAATGCGCGAGAATAAACGTCCATTCCGCTTCGCCCAACTCCTGCCGCCGATGCGGATTGACCCACAGCGCGTTGGCGGACGGCGACACGCACCCGATAGACACGTCACTGTCTGACTCGTCACACTCCAGCAAGGTCACGTTTGCCAGAAGCGGCGACAGCACGGAGCGGTGCAGTTGCGAACACGCGCCCCGTATCCGCAGCCGCGTCCGCGCCAGACGGTCTTCCTTATGCTGTTCTTTTTGTTTGCGTTCCTTGCTCATTTTCGATTTTCGATTTTCGATTGCCGATTGTGGATTTCGGATTGTGGTTCGGCTTCTGTCTTCTGTCCTCTGTCTTCTTTTCTTCTCTTCTTCTTTTCTTCTTTTCTCTCCCCTGCTCTTACTTAACCGCTACGCGCTGTGCCAGGCGGGGCAGGTCGCGTACCACTTCCACGAGGAACCAGGGCGGCAGGTTGCGGGCGGAATCACCCATTTCTTCGGCTACCATCACCGTTGCCATTTCCACGCTGATGTCGCACAGGTCTACCAGGACGCGCTTGGCCTGCGTGACCATCTGGCGGTGGGCGGGGCGAACATCGTCGCGTTCGGGCGGCAGGGTTTTGGCGAGTTGAGCGCGAATGGACTGCACAATGAAATACAGCACGTCCCGGTCTTCCGCCGCGCGGGGCAAAGGCTGTTCACCCGACAGGATTTTCTCGATCCGCAATGTGCCCATCAACTGCTTGATGAACGCGCCGAAACTGCGGGCGTGGCTTGCGCTCAAACAGCCTGATGCCAGCATTTCGATCTCATCCGCGTTGACATCCGAACCGTAGGCAAGCAGGGCGTCGCTTAGAATGTGCCACGAGCGCGGCGTACTGAACGTTTCCTCGGTTTTGGGCGGCTGCGCGGCAAGATGGTCGGGACGAGTCTCAATGTAGCGAATGATCCACTCGTGAACGCCCTGCGCATACGCCCAATCCAGCCAGTCACGGGCGGTTGGCTTTAATTCGACATGCAGCATCCGGTTCATCAGGGCGGACGACATGGGCTTGACAATCGCCTGATCCTGCGCCCGGTTACCGGCTCCGACAACAACGGAACCCGGCGGCAAATAATATTCGCCAAGCCGTCGGTCATTAATCAGGCTGTAAAACGCTTTCTGCACCTCGAACGAGCAGGCGTTGAGTTCGTCCACGAACAGCAGGTACGCATTGTCGCGGGCAATCATGCGGGGCGGGCAGAAAACGGAACGCCCGTCCTCAATGCGCGGTACGCCGATCAAGTCTTCGGGAGCCAGTTGCGAACCGAGCAGGGAAACGCAGTCCAGCCCAACATCCCGCGCGAACCGCTCGACAAGGGCCGATTTGCCGATCCCCGGCGGCCCCCAGATAAAGACCGGGCGCGTCATGGCGACATTGAGAAGCAGTTTGTTCAATTGAGGCGGTGTAATTACTTGCATGGTTTCGTATCAAAAGTGTGTATGAAAAGCGTAAGCGGATGCTGCGTACAGCGCGACATGGGTATTCGCAATCTTTGACGGCAAGCGACGAGAATAAGTTGCATCGTGCCTGTGTCGTACCGGCATCTTGAATTGCTCAACATCTGTAAACCGAAAGACACTACAAGAAAGAAACCGCAACAATCGTCCTGAATTGCAACCTATCTTAAATTCAAAGAGGAGTTCAAGCCCCGTTTAACGAATAGGAAAACATGCTGTGCTTCAGCCGGTGAAAGGAAATTCTGCCATGAAATACGCTTGCGGCCTGTTTGCCGCGCTATTGCTGCTCGGCGCGAAGTCGGAATGGAGCGCTTTGTCCGCGCCTGCGCCCGCCAAATCCAACCCTGCCAGAACCACATCGGCTATCAAGCCCTTGGCGTTTGTCAGCAGGGCGGGTGGGACAAAAACGACGGTGAAAAAGGATGCCGCGCGCTATGAGGCGAATTGGGCTTCGCTGGACACCCGGCCCATTCCGCAGTGGTACAAAGACGCCAAGTTCGGCATTTTCATCCATTGGGGCGTGTACTCCGTGCCGTCGTGGGGCAAAAAGGGCACGTATGCCGAATGGTACTGGAACTACCTGCACGATCCGAACAACCCGACGCGGCAGTTCCACGACCAGAATTACGGCAAAGATTTCCCCTACGAGAACTTCGCGCCGATGTTTAAGGCCGAACTGTTCAATCCGCAGCAGTGGGCGGACGTGTTTGCCCGCAGCGGCGCAAAATACGTCGCCCTGACTTCCAAGCACCACGAAGGGTTTTGCCTGTGGCCGAGCAAGGAGGCGACGCGGGATTGGGGGCGGGCGTGGAACAGCGTGGACACCGGCCCGCACCGCGACCTTGCGGGCGATTTGAGCGCAGCCGTCCGCGCCAAGGGCCTGAAAATGGGCTTTTACTACTCGCTGTACGAGTGGTACAACCCGATTTATAAATCCGACTTTGCCCGCTTCCGGGACGAGCATTTTTTCCCGCAGTTCAAGGATTTAGTCACGCGCTACAAGCCCTCCATTATCTTTGCGGACGGCGAATGGGAACACACCTCGGCGGAATGGCACACGCCCGAACTGATGGCGTGGCTTTACAATGACAGCGGGGTTGGCGGCGATGTGGTCATCAACGACCGGTGGGGCAACGACACGCGGGGCAAGCACGGCGGCTATTACACGACGGAATACGGCGGCTTTACCGACTTCAAGGCCGACGCCACCGCGCAGCACAAGTGGGAGGAAAACCGGGGCATCGGAGCCAGTTTCGGCTACAATCGCAACGAGGACTACGACAACTACCGCAGTACGCCTGAATTGATACGGCTGCTCATCGGCATGGTCAGCCAGGGCGGAAACCTGCTGCTCGACATCGGCCCGACGGCGGACGGGCGCATCCCGGTCATTATGCAGGATCGGCTTATCGGCATGGGCGAATGGCTGAAAGTCAATGGCGAGGCCATTTACGGCACGTCGCCAAGCCCGTTCGGCAGCCAGAAATTCGATTGGGGCGCATGTACCGCCGGTCCGGGCAAAATCTACCTGCACCTGTACAAGCGTCCCGGCGACACGCTCGAACTGCCCGGCCTGCAAAACAAGATTACATCTGCCTACTTTCTGGCCGATTCCGCGCGCAAAGCCATTCCGGTTAAAAAGTTGAAAACAGGCATTGCCCTGCACATGCCTGACCACCTGCCGGACAACGCCGCGTCCGTGCTTGTTCTCAACATAGAAGGCCAGCCCGACATCGTTACGCAGGCGGCGAAGTAGCGCCAATACCCATCTTCAGGGAGGCAATATGAACCTGTCAGATGAGATTGCCAAACTTCAGGAACTGCGCAACGGCGGAACGCTCACAGATGCCGAGTTCGCGCGGGCAAAAGCCCGTGTTCTCAACAACGAACAGGCCGCGCCACCCTATTCCGACGCGGCCTCTGAACGCCGCCTGATGCTCATCGAACTGCAAATCAGAATTACGCAGTCGGATCGTGAGTGGGAATTGGCGCGTGAAGGGTACATGGTTTCGAGCCGCTATGGTACTCGTTATATTCCCAGGCAAGGTGAAAGTGTGCTTGGCGGCGTTACTGTTGTCATAATCGGCACATTCTGCTTGTTTATAGCAGTTTCAGCCGGTAAGATGGCCTCTTTTGCGCTTTTTGGCGTTGTTCTTATCGTGGCTGGCATCGCCAGTGGAATTCGTAATTTCAGCAGGGCGAGTAAGTACCAGCAAGACGAAGCAGCCTATCAGCAACGTCGCGCGGCACTCGTGGCACAGCAGGAAGAATTGCAGCGAAGCGCGCGATTTGCGGCAAGTAGTTGACGGGTATGCTCACAAGAATGGAAGAAATTAGTTTTACGGCTGATCGCTTTTGGTCAGACAGACAAGGAATACGAACGAATATGCCTCATGCTAGATTTAGCGGCGAAGAAATAGTACGACGCGGTGAAGAATTGTACGCTCAAAACATTAGTTCTAAAGTTGAAACCGAAGAGAACATCGGCAAGATTGTTTCGATTGATATTGAGACAGGCGAATATGCCGTAGACTCTGATCCGGTTGTAGCCGGATTGCGCGTACAAGCCAAACATCCTGACGCTGCTATCTACGGCAAGCGCATCGGGTATAACGTTGCTTTCGCCCTTGGAGGTACACTAACAAGGACTATGCCTTTACTCAAGGTATAGCGCAGTAATTATCGAAGATGTTTTTTCTTGAGGAGAATTGAGGAGGACAGGATGCGCTCACGTTTTTCACGCCGCGAATTTACGCAGATTTCCGGGACGGCGCTGCTGAGTTGGACGCTTGGCAATGCCGAGGCTGCCGCTCATGGGCAGACGCCCTCTACTCCCCGCCCGGAGCCGCGCATGAGCGCTGAGGCTGCGCTGAAAGAGATGATGGACGGCAACGCCCGCTTTGTAAAAGGCGAACTGCGGCATCCCCGCGCCCGCCCCGAAGATTTCAAAGCGGTTGCGGCGGGCCAGAAGCCCATCGCGGCCCTTATCGGCTGCGCGGATTCGCGCGTTCCGCCGGAAATTCTGTTCGATCAGGGCATTGGCGACCTGTTTGTGATCCGGGTGGCCGGCAATGTCGTCAACAGCGCGGGAGCTGTCATTAAAGCCAGCATCGAATTCGCGGTAGAGCAGGTCGGCGTCCCGCTGATCGTAATTCTGGGGCACAGCAAATGCGCGGCGGTACGCGCTGCCGTACAGTATCGGCATGACCGGCACAGCCTGCCGGGTTCCATCACCAGTCTGGTTCACATGATCGAGCCGGCGGTCATCAAAGTGGAACACGAGACGGGCGACCTGCTGGAAAATTCTATTCGCGCCAATGTTCAGTTGGGCATGGAGCAGTTGCGCAATCTGAAGCCCCTTGTCTCGGAGCATGTCCGGCTGGGGCATGTCAAGATCGCCGGCGCGGTCTACGATCTGGAAACCGGCAAAGCGAACATGGTGACGGGATGACAACCGGTTTGAATTCGTATTCGCGCAAGTGTCTTTGCCTGCGGGCGCTGCTGTCGCTTTTTGTGTTGTGCGGGCTGCTTTGCGCCACGTCGCAAGCGCAGGCGCAGGCTTCCCGCGCCTGGCCTGTGGCAAAGGCGAATGACTGGCAGCAAAAGCATGGCTGGCTGGTTGGCTGTAATTTCTCCCCTGCCTATGCCATCAACCAACTGGAAATGTGGCAGCCGGAAACGTTCGACTTGAAGGCCATCAACCACGAACTGGATTTGGCCGAAGGGTTGGGCTTCAATTCCGTCCGCGTGTTTCTGCATGATCTGCTGTGGCAGCAGGATGAGCGCGGCTTCCTGAACCGCATGGACAAATTTCTTGCCGCTGCGGACAAACACCATATCGGCGTGATGTTCGTGCTGCTCGACGCCTGCTGGAACCCGTTTCCCAAAATCGGAAAGCAGCCCGAACCCCGCCCGCATGTCCATAATTCCGGGTGGGTGCAGTCGCCGGGGCAAACCATTCTCAGCGCTCCCGCCCGCTATGAGGAACTCAAGCCCTACATCACGGGCGTCTTGCGCCGATTTCGCAATGACCGGCGCGTACACGCCTGGGACTTGTTCAACGAGCCGGATAACGATACGGGCGCGGCGTACAAGAACATCGAAATAACAGACAAGCCGCAAAAGGCGCTTGCCCTGCTGCAAAAAGTCGTAGGGTGGGCGCGGGACGTAAAGCCCTCGCAGCCGCTGACCATTGACGTATGGTACGGCGAATGGGGCGTGGGGGCAAAACTGAACCCGATGCAGAAGTTCTCGCTGGACAACTCCGACGTGATCAGTTTTCACAGTTACGGCAGCGCGGACGAACTTATAAAGCGCATTGCGGAACTGCGGCATTACAATCGCCCCATTCTTTGCACCGAATACATGGCGCGTCCGCAGGGCAGCGCGTTCGATCCGCACCTGGCTCTGATGAAAGCGCAGCGCGTGGCCGCTTACAACTGGGGCTTCGTGTCCGGCAAAACGCAAACCATCTATCCCTGGGACTCGTGGACGCGAACCTACACCGAAGAGCCGCCTGTCTGGTTCCACGACATCTTCCGCCCGGACGGCAGCCCCTATCGCCCCGAAGAAGTCACCTACATTCGCCGCACAACGGGCAAAGCGGAAACGCCTTGATCAAGAAAACGCTATTCTCCCGCCGTTCCCATTGGCTTGCCGGGAGAAGGGTGTGTTGTCGGCGTATCAGCGCGGGCGCTGCGGATTAATGCCCCGCCGATGAGAATAAAAATCACGCCGGAAAGCAGAAACGCATAGTCGGCGATGGACAATCCCATTCGCTCAATGACATGGTGAAGCTGGAGAAGGTGATGGTCAATAAGGCCCTCCACAAGATTGAATATGCCCCACCCCAGTATCATGCCGCCACTCAGGGTACGTCCTGACCAGGGCACTTCCGGTTTTTGCCCCGCCCGCCACAGCATTGCCAGCCCCAGCATCACCGTCAGCCAGCAAAAGGCATGAAAAATACCGTCCCAAACCATGTTGATTTCCACGTTCGCTAACGTGGTTCGTACCACTTTGGCGGACAGCATGTTATGAAGTTGCAAAATCTGATGAAACACAATGCCATCCACAAAGCCGCCCATGCCGATGCCGAGAAATGTGGCGGCAGCCGTAAGCGGGCGGAAATTCACTTCTGCGTTAATCGTTCCTTCTGGCAATGCGTTCCTCTTTCAAAAGTATTCATCGAACATGCGAGTTCATAGTAAGTTGACAAGGAGTTAGGGTTAATCAAGAATGACGGGAAACGAGGAGCGCTTTCGCGTCGGGAGGCCATAGTACAGCAAGGCTCCAATCAGCAGGCAGACGGGAAATGGCGCGAGGACGAGGAACAGATTGACGCCGAAATGTCGGTTGAAAACGCCTTCGCGCACCAGTTTGCCGCTTGCCGTATCGCAAAGCGGGCAGGCAAGCGCGGGCGCTGCTGAAAGGCCCAAGCAAAGCAAAAAAGAAGTAAGCCGCCAGAGCAGGCGCATTGTTTCCTCCTGAATGGGCATATTCTAGGGTTACGCGCAACAAATGTTAATCGTTCGGAAGGAGTTTCCCCCTATCGGTGTTAATACTAACTTAATGATTTTAACATTAGAAGGAGGAGCGACATGAAGGATAAGACGGCTAAGACGGAAACGCGCCCCGCGAAAAGGAAAGGAAGCGGCAAGGCGCAGGAGAACGGCGCGAAACATAATACCATTCACATACCTGACGCGCAGGAGACTGGCGCAAACAACAACGCGACTACAATGAAATCCGGCAATACAATGCCATCCGCCAATACTGCGGAAACTGCGAATATCGTGGAAACCCCAAACGTGTCTGCGCCCGGAACCGCGCCCCGCCTGTCGTTTCCTGCGCGGAAAATGGCGTTTGGACGGGAGCGCCGGAGTTCCTGCCCTGTCCCGACCCGAACTCCGCAGAAGCGTTTACACTCGCCCTGGCGGATGTCGCCACGCCGCGCCCCAATGCCAACAAGAACGTCTTGACGTTTCATGCCGTCGGCTGTTCCGCCAACTTTGAAGAGCATACCGCACAGCAGGCTGTCGCCGCCGCCATGACCACGCAGTTGACCGACCCGACAAGCGGCCATATCAACACGCCTGCCGTGCCTGCCTCGTTTCTCTATCTGCTGGGCGATGTGGTATATAAGCCAACCGAGCAGATGAAGTACGATCAGGGCAACATGTACCACGAACAGTTTTATACGCCGTTTTCCGCGTACAACCGCCCGATTTTCGCCATCGCGGGCAACCACGACGGCAAAATCCATTTCAAGGATGGCAACCCGGCAAACCAGAGCGCGGAAAACGTGGATAATCCGAAAACCGCGCTGACGCACTTCTTCAAGAATTTTTGCAGTTACGGCATTGCGCGGGGCAGCAAATCCCCGGACAACGCTGTGGACAACCGCCCCGCCATGATTCAGCCCTATATCTACTGGCGGCTGGAAACCGAGCAGGCCAGCATCGTCGGGCTTTACACCAATGTGGCGAACGGGGGAATTCTGGACGACCCGATGGGTACGCTCGGCCTGGATGATCCGAATTATGAACAACGCGCGTCGCAATATCGCTGGCTCGTCCGTCAGTTGAAAGACATTCGGGCGCGAAACGACGTTCGCCAGAAGCAGGGACAGGAGCCAAAAGCGGTTCTGCTGACCGTACACTATCCGCCGTACTCGTATACGGCGAATTTTGAAGTGCGGGGCGATCCGAAACTGGCAAACGTCGTGAATCCGGGCAACGCGACCCCGCCGCCCCATGCCGACAACGCCGCGCCCTTGGCGAACGTGCTGGAAAAAGCGTTCGATTCCGCCAAACAATGGCCGGACGTTCTCCTGTCGGCGCATGTCCATTCCTATCAGCGCCTGACGTACCGATATGCGCTCAAGGACGGCAGCCGGGCAATGCCCTGTTTGATTGTGGGGGGTGGCGGGCATACTATCGAAGGCATGGGAACGCCGTGCAATCAGCCCGAAGGAGCGGAAGAAGTGCGCTGGACGCCCGCGCATAAAGACCCCGCCGCCATTCCAATGCAGCCGCCACCCGGCCTGACGATACGCGGGCATCTGACGCTGGAAGATTACAACGACGCGAAGTTTGGCTTCCTGCGCGTAACCATTGCGGGGCGCAAACTTACGGGCGAGTATTTCACCGCCTTCACCGGCCCGCTAAAATGCGTAGACCACTTCACCCTCGACCTGAACTCCCACCAGATTACCTAAAGCCTACATTGCCCCTGACCCCTTCTTCCGAAATTTGGAAGAAGGGGAATCTGATCAATATTGCAACAGGCTGTTGCAATATTGACACCACCCAGGCATCTAATTTTGCAAGAACCGCTTGCAAAATTGAGGCCATGAAGGATACAGCACAGGTGTTTTGATAAGAACGTGAACAATGATTACTGCGAAACGAATAGGCTGAGAGATTAATGGAGCATGGCAGAATGAAGCAATTGTACAACAGGTTGTTGCACAATTGCCATGAGGACACAATGTACGCATGTTAAGGGGGCAAAAGATAATGCATTGTCACAGGAAAAATGTCTTTGGTCCACCGCCCGTGAAGTTTATCTGCTCTTGAAAGCTTTAGGCGCTTGATCAATTTGCCGCGCGTATAAGAGGGCCGAAAGAATGATGCCCAATGTAAGCAGGACAGGTGTACCAGGCTCAGGAACAGACGCAGGAATCAGCGTAGCGGATGCGCGAAAGACGCCGCTGGAATCTGCAAAAGGAGTTACGGACGTAGAACCATCCTGGTTGATATCAAGATGAATCACTGACCCATCAGGACTGGTGGTTAGGAAATTTTGCGTGGCAGCCGCATCATAGAGAGACACTGCCAACCCACTACCTGAAGATGGAATAGGAACAACAGGGGACAAGGCAGGGCCGTCAAAAGTCGCATCAAAGCTGAACGACTGCCCGTATATGAATCCTTGATACAAATCGTTGAAACCGTCTGTATTGCGGATAATTACGGGAGGGCCGGGCAATGTTCCTGTTGCATCACCTGTGTTTGTAGATGTTGAAGCCAGAGTGCCATCCGTAGAAAAATTAGTGATGCCTACAAAGGCATCAAGCGCATCGCCTCCTGCCGGATTAAACTGAAAATCCAAATTTCCAGATATTCCAGCGATAGGAGAGGTGTCTACCGTGACATGATAAACAACCTGTGCCAGACATTTGGAAGATAAGTTCCATAGTAAAAATGATGTGATTAGTATTATTTTTGGTATATTCGCCAACACGCAGTCTCCTTATAGGCCATCAGCAGATTTTCGTATAAGCCTTCTGATTGAAGTAACAATAGCTGCTTCAATCAGAACGCCTATACGAAAATCTAAAACAGAAACGTACCAGAGTATGTTTCAACCGTATAGCTGATCCGCCTGTTGAAAAAGTTATTGAACTGAACGACCGTACTTGCCGATGCTCCAGGTTTCAGGTCTGAAACCGAGGCTGTTATGTATGGCGAACCAAGAAACGTCGGCGGGGAGGGTGTAACGTAAACGAATGTGGGGAGGTCCGTCAGCACTACCTGGATCGGCCCTTCAAGCGTATCCGTTCCCTTATTTGTCACCGTGATTGTCTGTGTTGTCAACCCGGTAACGCGGTTGTACACGAGCGGCGACTTAGTAACAGTTACCTGGTCGGCAATGGGCGTTGCGCCAATTAACCTGCGGAGGACATAGTTTGTGGAGAGTTGAGTATGAAGGTACAACTCCGCTCCCTGAATTATGTCGCTGATTGTGGCCGTATCTGGAGACAGGCCCAGGTTATTCAGATCAACCCAATACGTCAGGTTGCCGGAAAAGAATCCGCGTGATGGTAAAGGAATAAGCCCAAAAACAGCGGAAACGTCAAACCCTGGAGAGTCCCATTCGAAATAGTAATGGGTTGGGTCAAATGGACCGTTGAGAAGACACCTGTTGTCAAGAACCCCACCGGTAAATTGGCAAGGGGGCAACGTCGCAAACGCGCCGGGTTTAAAGATGCCGACCGTAGCGACTGTGCTTGAACGAAAGTAAAACGGTATGCCGAAGATAGCAATATCCAGGGACAAAGACCCCTGATTTGAAACATCCTGGCACAGAATGAATGAGTTACTTGGCGTAACGCCGGTGAAAGTAAGAGACAGCGGATCAGAGTGATACGATAAAGTGCTGTTGAAAGTAACGTCTACCGCCGGTAGTGTTACATTCACCTGCTGTGGGCATCCAGAGCCTATCAAATCCGCTGAACCAAAACTGCAGAAACTGCCGTCTGCCCCGATGCAGTGGCCCGTGATTGTAGCGTGTTTGTCTCCTGGCGTATGCGGAGCAAATCTCACAGTCACAGGAGATTGATCTCCTGTATTAAATAGATGCCCTGTTACTGTATCATTGATAATCTGAAAGTCATCTTTATCAGGGCCGACGATTTCAGTATCCAGAACAATCAAGGGGCCTTGTATTGTTGTGAAAGTGAGAACTATGTCTTTGTGGTCGCCGACGGCTACCATGCCGAAGTCAACCTGAGCTTTTGCAGACTGAGAGGCAAAGCCCATCAAAAACAGAAGACAAACAAGCGATAGTGCTTTAGAAACGTCTAAACGCAAATACATCAGCGTTTCCTCCCTAAGCGCTTAGAAGCGACTTAGGAATATCAAAACATGGGAAGTGAGTGTTCTTTGCGCCTGCCAAAAGCTGGCAAAGACTAAGGGATATTGACCTTCTCGAAGAAGGTAAGGCGAAGGCAGGCAACAATGTGCCGACAGTATTGCTTATTATACCCGCATTTTGGCGAGGTGTGGACATTATTAAGTAGTTTTCAAAAAAACTTAGGAAAATTTTTTGACATAGTAATTCCAATTGTCTGCTCATAAATGGAGTATGTGTATATAGGAAGAGTTGAAGGGGAAATGGCATCAACAGGAGCTAAAGATAAAGAAGCCTGCTGCTCTGGTCGAAGTTTTTCTGACTGCCAGAGACATAGCGGGATCTACAATTCCTGCCGAATGACCTTCAGGGTTTGAGCAGGAAGCCGTCAATGCCCACGTAGTAGCCGTTGGAGCGCGCATCCTTGCCCGTGATTTCCAGTTCGATTTCGTTTGCGCCGGTTCGGAGGGTGACGCGGCCAAGCGACAAGGGACCAGAAGTTTTTACGCCGGGGGAATAGCCGTCGAAGTCGCGGAGGGTTCTGCCGTTGACGCGGATGCGATACTGCCCGTAATCCGTCTCCTGCGTGAAATAGCCGACCAGTTCATACTCCTTGGTTTCGGGCGCGTTCAGTTTCAACGTCAGTTTCGCGCCCGGTGTCTTAGGCGTCCA
>CAWIEK010000059.1:0-51077 GCA_963835065.1 uncultured Chthonomonadaceae bacterium
AGAGAAGCGAACACGCTGCGGACAAGCCATGTTCTGCTGCTATGATGTGCTGATACGGCGCGAACCGTTTCGTACCCGTCAGCCGAACCTTGCCTTTATGAGCAATCCACGCGCCGAAGAGTATTGGCGCGACCACGAAACGGAACCCGTTCAGCCCGCGCCGGAACGGGTTGTAGAAATTTTGCGGCGCGGCGAGTTTGTGGAAGCGATTTCCGACAAATTAGATGACTACCGGAGCGTAGACGTGCAGGAGTGTTGGGTGGTAAGATTGGATGAGCAAGCCGTTGAAGTTCTGAAACTGACGCCGACAATGGTTACGTCAGTCGCAATGTACCATGCGGGGCAGAATGTGCAGTCCATAGTATTTCCTGATTTGATTGTTCCCGTTGATAGCATTTTTGCGGAGTGATTAAAACTATAGCGTGGGCAGGCGGTAGCAGTAGGCGGTGTAGCGGAACTCCGTCCATGCCGGTTCGGGCAGGGCGCTGCCGGGAAAGAGAGGGCGCGCGATGGGCGTAAACCGTACCTGAACGCGGATTTGCGCGCGTCCCTGCGTGAGCGCGCGGGGCAGCAGAAACTCATCGTCGCGGAAGCGGCGGTTGGAGGTTTGCGCGATATGCTGCGTCACGCCGAGTTCGTCGCGCGGGTTGGAATACACGCACGTATTGGAACCGGCCAGATACCATACCCCCGCCTTCTTCCATTGCCGTTTAGAACCGGAGGCCGATTGCGAACGGCGCGGTTTCTCCCGCGAACATAACGCGCCGCCTTGCCTTATCGCCGCCGCGCCCGCGTTATGTGGCATATCGGCAACATAGATTTCCGCGCGCTGATTGGGATAAGCGTAATCCAATTTGCGGCGCAGCAGAACCCCTGAATTCTTCGGATCAAGCCGCAGGGTAAATTCCGACACGCCTTTCATGGTTCGCCCAACGTCGGTTTGCGCCGGGTAAACCTCCTGCCCGCGCAGGGTATCCACGCCCCATTCGTAGCGCGACGTAAGCGTATAAGGCATAGAGGCAGTGGGAGAAACGTAATCATGGGCGCGTTCGCTTTCCACATTGCCGACGCGCAGTTCGTCCGTTTGCGCCAGCGAGGGATGATTGACGCCGTACCAGTACGTCACGGTTTCGTAGTGTTCCGTTGACTCGTTCGCGCCGCCGTGTTCCAGCCGTATTAAAGCGTTTTTGCCGAACGGCATTAAATCGGCCAGCAGAAAACGGTACGCCGATTCGATTTTGTCTTCCTCGTTCTTCGCGGCTTTCGGGTCGGGCGCTCCCGTTGGATGGCCGGCAAGCGGCAGGGTCATGTTCTGCCCGCCCCAGTAATCGCCGCCCCCGCCCCATTCCTCCGTTCCTGTGCCCTGCGCCTGCGGCGTCTGGCTGTCATCGAAAAAGAAGCGCGGATCGCCCTCCAGCGTACCTAAATTGGCGTTGTGCGAAAAAATGAACGATGTGCCCACCAGTTGCCCCGACCAATCGCCGCCGCCTTCCGTTTGCTTTGTGTCCAGCAGAATTAAATCCTGTCCGGGTTCCGGGTGGGGATGATCGCGGTACGTGGCGTGGAAATAAACCCACTTCATCCGGGCGGGCGCGGAGTTGCTCGTAGCGAACGCTCCACGTCACATTATGCGCGTCCGCATCCTCCGCGCCCACCAATTCAATATGCGCGGCATGGAAGAACGGCATAGGGAAGTAGCAGGCGCAATGGACCTGCGTGGCATCGTAACGAACGACAGCAGGCAGGCTCTTGACCAGATACTCGCGGTTATCCCGATTGTAGAATGTGCCCGCGCCGAAGAACAGCGCAACCGGCGCGTCTATGGACGGCATTTTCGCTTTTTTGCCGTCATCGTCCCACGTAACGCGCAGGCGGGCGCGTCCCAATGCAAGCGCCTGTTCACGGGGCGCGGACAACTCCAAAGCGCGTATCATGCCGGGCGCGTGAACGATTCGGGCCAGCGTGACCGCGCCGTTGCGGGGAATTTTCACATTCCCGCTGACCACGCGCAATTGCCGCTTTTTGGCGTCGGGCGTACCGGGTTGGGGCGCAATATCGGTTCCGGCGCGGTTAAGCAAGTTCAGAACATCGCGGTCAGGGACGGCATTGAGGTTCCAGGCGGAAATCGGGCGCGATAATTTTGCGCCGGGCAGATATTGGTGGTAAATGTAGTAGCCCGTGCCGTAGTGCGTCCGCGAGTACGCCATCTGAAAACTGCGCGTAAACCCGATGGGAACCCACGACAGGTCGGCTCCCCGCGTATCCGCCCACGTCCTGGCAAGGGGATTGGGAAACGCGGATGCGGGCAGAAAAACGGAGTTGGGAACGGGATGCAGGGGATCGGCGGTGCTGGTTTCCTGTACGAGATTGTCGGCTCCATCCACCACGTAATGCCAGGGGCTGCCGTGCCAGTGGTTCGTTCGGACGAAATACAGTATGCCCGCGCCCTCGACATCCAGGCTGACGTTGAAATCATCCGCCGTCTGGTACAGAAAGTGGCTGGCGTCCGCGCCCTCGTTGCCGCCCGCGCGGTCATACGTGCTGCGCATATACGCCCGCGCCCCGATACGCTGGTACGGCCACCGCTCCCACTGCCGGTACGCATCCAATCCAACCGGAATAACAGGCGGTTCCTGCGCTACGCCAACAGAGACAATCCGCAATAGCAGCAACACCGCATACAGCGTTTGGAGGCACACTTTAGATGACATACGCAGTTCATTCTACCCGTGAGCAATAAAACAAAACATCCAGGAAATGGTTGTTTATTGTAGACATTCGGATGCGTCGCGTCAAGGGCTTTCCAGATTAGATTTTACCTGCCAGTACTTACGTCTCTATTATGGCACAAGCGTGTTCAACGCACCACATCCAGCATGGAACCGTCTGCCAGGGGATAGATGTAGAAGTCGCTGTCAATAGTGAACACACGGCGCAAGTTTCTGCTTTCCGCAACGGCAACAAGCGATGCATCGGCGAAATCTATCGGTACATTCTGATAGAGTTTCATCAGCGCGTCCATGCGGTCTGTTTCTTCGGAAGTGATGTCCAGCAGAACCAATCTGTTTTCGCGGCGCATTTTCCAGAGGCGTTCCTGATAGCGATAGCCTCCTGTCTCGTAAAGAAAATACATCGTTTCCGTGAAACAAGCCCAGGTGGTCAGAAGAGGCGCTCTCGGAAGACCACGCGCCACTTTCAAACAGGCGGCATGATGTTTATCCCCTTCATCCAGCAGAGCAATAAGTGGCCCGGTATCCGTCAACACTACAGTTTATCTTCCTGATGCTTCTTCCTCAGCATCGCGCCGAAGTCGCGCCCGGTGTATTCCGACATATTCGCTCCACCCGGAACCATTTCGCGGCTGTCAATGCAGCCTATAAAGTCTTTGAGAAAGTCTGCCATCGTTTCCCCTTCCGAAGTGTTCTCAACAGGCGCAGCCGGAAGAAAATAGGCGTTAAGTTTGTTCAGCGCCAGCATTTCCAGGGTCGTTCCCTGACGGTGAGCCTGCTCGTTCATAACGTGTTCAAGTTCGGGGGGAAGGGTAATTGTCGCCATCACATTGCTCCTGAGAAGGAAATCGCGCAAACGGTTGCGCTCTTTTTCATTATACACCCGAACCGACAGCGAAAACAAACCTAATTTAAACAGGTCATTACAGCGGGTTCGGCGAAGTCATGGCGTAGGTTCCTCATCGGCGCACAACAAAATCACAGGAATAGCCTGTTCCTTTGCATTGGAACACGAACCGCATATTTTCGCAATAAAACCCGCAGCCAAATACAGATAGACTGCCACCCGCTCGCCAGCCGGAAAAGGCAGCATGGGCGCGAACAGCGTCTACGAGGAAATTCCTGTCGGCGAGGATCACATTTTCCGCAGCCGCGTCCTGCCGGGGTTGTGGCTGGATGTAAGATGGCTGTGGCAGCGTCCTCTCCCCACAACCCGCGACCTGCTGCGCGCGTGGGGCTTATAGAGGAGCTGCGAAACCATTGATACGGCCTGGTTAGCACAAGGCGGGAGTGGCGCAGAGGAGGGTGAGAATGGAGCGTCCCGATCAACCGCGTTTTGATCATTTCAGTCGTCACTTTGAGGAGATAGACGAGCGCTTAGAAGATTTCGGGCGTCAGTTTGGCTGGGAACTGATCAAAAATCCGCTCCGCAAACCGGAACGCGATTTATGTAAAGCCGGTGAAGCGCGTATCCTGTTCGGCATTTATCTGGAAGGCAACTGGCTGACACTTGATCCACGCGCTCCCTTTCTGCATACGGCTGGAATGACGGCCATTTACGATCCTGTGCCGGATATGCGCTTCCTCAAACGCAGCCGCTTCGCGGAACACGAGACATTTGATCACATAAAAGCCAATCTTGATGCGTTTCTACATCGCGCAGTAGAGTTTGCCTTGAAGTGTACGCTTCCGACCCAAATGGAAGATGGCTGCTACACCGTTCCAGAAGGATGGTGCGTTATATCGCCGGAAGCGCTTGCGAAAAGAGCGCAAGAGAAGCGTTAAAGACTTCGCAAATTTATAAGTTCCCGAACCAGAGGGAAGCCTACCTTTGCCAACAAAAAGTGGGGAAGCGTTGGAAACGGGCAGGCAGAAAAAGGATATGTAGAGGCATCGTCGAAATCTTGGCAATACAGCGCTTCCAGCCCGATGTCTCGTTGTGTCAGGTTGTAGGAGGGAGGCATCGTGACCTCGAAAGCGTCAGGGCGGGCGGGAGGGGTGAAACATAGGCTTTGCACCTCCCTTCCTGTGTGGGAGTTAAACATTTTAGCAGTAGACTTATTCTACTGTTTAGACGACTGGATCAGGCAAAGGGTTCGCTTTTTTTGCGTTGTTTGGCTTCTTTTTTCTGTCTTTTTTGTGGGATGGTTGCTGTTGGCACTGTGTGGGAACGGGGAGAAGGCGCTTTCTGGAGGCTGGAAATCTATTCCTCCCGGTGGGCGCAGGAGGCCGCATCATGGTAAAATCTCAGTCGGGAGCCAAAAGAATGCCCGGTTTAGATCGTTATCACATCCACGTTTGCAATGCGTTGGTCAAAGATGGCTGGATAATTACAAATGACCCATTGGCGTTGGAACTTGACGAGCGTAAAACGGATCAAGCGGGTGTTTACGTTTGCGTCAGACACGGAGGCGATTGTTCAATGGATACCCTGGAAAAAATAAGAGCCAGGCGTCTGCTGTCGAAAATCTACGCGGCGCGATTTCCAGAGTGTTTCGCTCGTGGGAGGAGTTTCCAGGCGCGATTTCCAAGTTTTCCATCACCGGCATAATGGACGTAGCGCAGGACAGATATACTCTGACCCACGTAGACTTTGAAAACGGACGCTACAAATCGCATCTGCTGGCGCATCTGGAAATACGCGACGGCAAAATCTGGATACTGACCGACAACACGGAAGACGGCATTGCTGCCGAATTAGTGGAATCAGGCATAGCAAAGGCGTCTATTGTTCTCGGTTATTATCCGCCGAGCCTACGCGAAATGGGAGAGTTTGCCGTCGCCTAAAACAACTCTCGAATCAACAGTAACGTTTATCGCGGGCGGTTTGCGGCTTGCGTGACGTTGCTCCTGCGGGACGCGTCGAAAAACCATTGTTGCTGCTGCCGTTGCTGCTGTTCGTTGGCTTCTTGTCGTGTTAGCCTATCCCACCGTAATCGGCATGAAAACACCCGAACTGCTCAAAAACTTCGCCTCGGACAGTCTGCCCACGCTGTATGTGATTGACAGACAGGGCACGATTTGCCTGACCGAGCGGGGTTTCGATACAGGAAGCAAGTTATCCAACGCGGAGGAACTGCTTCAAACCCTCTTAAATGAGCAACGCTTCTGGATATAACTTTTGTCAAGATGCTACATGGGACCACTGCAGCTACATCGCGAAAATCTGCACTAAGCGCAACGCCTCGAAATTGGCTGACATTCTAAAACCACGTTCGGGAGAGCGGCGGGGGCGGGCGGTAGCTTCTGCATCTGCTCAATGAGCGACACGTATACATATCTCGCTAGCGCGTAGAGGAAAAATAAAACTAAATAGACCGCCCGGAACTTTACCGGTGATAATTACGTTATAGAAACGACGGGAGCCGCAGTGCTGCCCCTTCCTGTTCTGTCATTCTTTGCGCGGGTACAGCCCGCTCTTTCTCTCTTTCTCTCGCGCTTTATGCGCCTTTCCTGATTTCAGAGAGGAACTGCCATCATGTTCCGCCGTATCTTGCCATTCCTAGCCACTCTTGTGTTGCTGACGCTTCACGTCACGGCTTATGCACAAGCAATACAACGGGTTGTGTTGACTTACACGGGTAACAATTTCACCATTGTTACTGGAAGTGGGCCTCTAACTAAAAGTAACCATGTAACTGTGTCTCTGACCTATGACGTTACGGAGAATAGTATTACTCCATTCACACCGCTAAAAGCATGGTCAATAAGCGATGGAGTGCATACGGTAAGTAACGATGGTTCATTGGACATTCAATTATATGCAGATGTATCACAGAATAGTGTGAAAATTATTTATTGGGATATTTCAGTGTATCCCAACAACTTACAAAGCCAGCTTCATATCAATACTAATGGTATTCCCGGTGTAGCCCCTGGCATGGATGAGTCTGATTTTAATTATCCAAACGGTGGGAATACGGCTGTTGCATACGGGGCAGGCACATGGTCAGCAACAGTTGGCTCTACTCCACCTCCCATAACAATCACCACCACCAGTTTGCCTGACGCTATTAGCGGGCAACCCTACAGTACAACATTGGCGGCTACGGGTGGACAAGGGACAATCAAATGGTCACTTGCCTCTGGCAGCACTTTGCCTACTGGCTTTAGCCTAAGTAGCAGTGGCGTGTTGAGCAGCACAGGAAATCCGGCAGCAACGCCAAGCACGTACACTTTTACTGTAGTTGCAACAGATGGAACCACCACAAAGACACAGCCGTTGAGTTTGACTGTCTTGCCAAACCTCACAGTACGGATTGACGCTGCTCAGATGTCTAACTCGCACACGCTTGAAGTAGATGTCACAGCGACTTTTAGTAATACTACGTCTACGGCGAAATCTATTGCGATAAGTTTGGACTTGAACGGCAAACACCTGGACAAGACAATAGATAGCAGCCTGCTGTCTACGTTCTCGGTTGCTGGAACTATAGTCCACCCTTTTTTCATCGACCTGGCAAAAGATGGAGTGCCGCGTTTCAAGAGCAACCAGGAATTTAGCGTAACCGCTACAGCAAACGAGGCTGGCGCAGTGAAAACAGTGAATGAGTACGCCGCTATTCTGCTTCCTGTGGTTCTCGTACCGGGCATAGACCCGTTTCAATCTAAACCCCAGGGTGGAGACGGAACCTTCCCTCTGATGGAAAGTTATCTGATGCAGCATTCCCAAGCGCAACTAGATGCCTTTGACATTTTGGGCGATGGCTATAGTAACGTTTTCCCCTACCGAACTCTGTACACACTATCTTACGACAGAAATAACGCAAGTCTTGCGCAGGGAAGACAAGCATTGTCTGATTTGTGGGACAGCATTAAGACCTTCACGTATGCCGACTCCGTGAGTTTGGTAGCTCACAGCAAGGGGGGATTGGTAGCCCGGCTGTTTGTCGTCTCGCAGCCTTTGGCGGTAAACCGCCTCTTCATGTGTACTACGCCTAATCTTGGTTCAGTATGGGCGAAACTTGACACATTCTCATCCGCCAACTGGAGTGACCTATATCCTACCTACAAGTGGACTCGCAGGAACATACTTAGCCCCTACCTTACGGGACCTAATGATGAGCTTAACTATCTCAACAAACAGGTATTGCCGCCATATACTCTCTACACCATTCTATATAGCAAAATACTGCCTACGCCGACTACGTATACACAAACGGATATTTTTCTGTATCCTCCCAGCTTCTTGCCCAGCATACCAGCCAAAATTCTCAAACCAATAATATCCTTTGTACTCCGTCTTAATTGGACCGACGGTGACGGAATTGTGCCTGTGTTCAGCCAATTAGGAAACAATTACGATCCCGACAAGCCGCTTACAACGCGCATACCAGCCTTTGTAGGTGTCCCGCTTGACGCCCAAGAAATTGACCATACTCACTCCGAATACTTTGAAAACGAAGATGTCCAATATGCCATCTTAAGCAGGCTGTTATCGGATCTGAAATGATCTTGTGCTTGCAACTGGACTTCGAAGGTCTACTTTGCTAAATTGCAACGCCTCGCCTGCTGGCTTGAGCGTAAGAGACACGACTAAATGAGAATTTTTACTACGGCTCTTGCTGTATGTATCTGGCTCTGCTCCGGTTTGTGTACACCGGTTTACGCGCAGGTTCTGGATTTATACTTGTTTACAGCAACCCCCACAAACATCTATGGGCCTGCCGGCTCAACAATAGGGTGGGGTTACTCCATAACGAATGAGAGTCCAACATATTGGCTGCTCGGTTACGATGTGCATTCGAGCAATCCGTTCCTGTACGGCACAGCTACTTCTTTCCCATTCGATTACCCAGTACTGTCACCAGGAGCATCTATGACCGTACTTTATGACGGAACCGACGGACTAGCTGATCTGACCTGGGACACCGATGCCCCTATAGGATTTACAAATTCCGGGGACTTCGAGCTTACATCGTACTTTTACGACGATGATCCTTTCCTCGGTGGTAATCAGGTAAGTGGGCCTGTGACGCAAAACTCGCCCTATTCGGCCACCGTAACCGCACCCACAGCCGTACCCGAACCTTCTTCAAAAACCCTTTTTGCAATTTTAATCACCGGCGCATGTGCGTTGTTTTTCGGAGTGTGGAGACGGTCACTTCGTCCACAAACATAGTTATAGGTTGTCAAGTAGGCTCCTGATTAAAAGGCAATGATTAACTTGATGTCGTCGGCATCTTGCGAGATACTTTTCCTGTCGAACGCGGCGAAGAACCGTTGCCGTTGCTTCCATTCCCACTATTGCCGTTCTTGGGCTTCTTGCCGTGTTCGAGGGCTTTTGCCAGTACGGTGAGCATGTCTTCCACTTGCTGCATCACCTTTGGGCCGGTGAGGGGAACCACAACCCCGTCCGGCGTGAAGCGGTAGTTCTTGAAGGCGACGGTGAGTATCTTCACGGCATCCACGCTCAGGCGCACGTTCGGGGCAAAGCGCATCTGCACGTCCGTTTGCTCCGTCTTGATGCTCATAATGCCCATGTTTTTACACCGTAAACGGAGGCGCAGGATTGCCAGCGCGTCCCACACCGGACGCGGCGGGTCGCCGAAACGGTCTTCGAGTTCCGCCTGCAAGTTCTCGATGTCGGCAACGCGCCGAACGCCGCTCATGCGCTTGTAAAAGTAGATGCGCTCCGCCTCGCCCGGTATGTAGTCGTTGGGGATGTGGGCGGTCACGGGCAGGTCTACGGAGGGCAGAATGTCCTCGGTCACTTCCTCGCCCTTGAGTTCCTGCACCGCCTGCGACAACAGTTGCGTGTACAGGTCGAAGCCCACGCTCATCATCGCCCCCGACTGCTGCGCCCCCAACAGATTGCCCGCGCCCCGGATTTCCAGGTCGCGCATCGCCACCTTGTAGCCGCTTCCCAAAGAGGAAAACTCTTTGATCGCCGCCAATCGCCGTTCGCTGATTTCCGACAATTGCTTGTTGCGCCGGTACAGGAAATACCCATACGCCTGCCGGCTGCTGCGCCCCACGCGCCCGCGCAACTGGTACAACTGCGACAGCCCCATGTGGTCGGCGTTGTCAATGATGATCGTGTTGGCGTTGGACACGTCCAAACCGTTTTCGATGATCGTGGTACACAGCAGCACGTCCGCCTCGTGGTGGTAAAAGTCGTACATCACCCGTTCCAGATCATCCTCCGACATTTGCCCGTGCCCGATTTGTACGCGCAGTTCGGGAATGAGTTTTTTCAGGTGTTCGGCAACATGCGTAATGCTTTCGATCTTGTTGTGAACGAAGAAAACCTGCCCGTCGCGCTCCAATTCGCGCAGAATGGCGTCCCGGATCATATCATCGTCGTACTCGCGCACATAGGTTAATACGGGGATACGGCCTTCGGGCGGGTCTTCGATCACGCTCATATCGCGCAGGCCCGACAGCGCCATGCTCATCGTGCGCGGGATGGGCGTAGCGGAAAGCGTGAGAACATCCACCTGCGTTCGCATTTGTTTTAAGCGTTCCTTGTGACCGACGCCGAAACGCTGCTCCTCGTCCACGATAATCATGCCCAAATCTTTGAAGACAACATCTTTGCTCAACAGCCGGTGCGTCCCGATGACTATATCAACCGTGCCGTCCTTTAAGCCTTGCAGCGTTTTCTGCTGCTCCTGCCGCGACCGGAACCGCGACAGCAAATCCACCTTGATAGGATACGCGGCCAGACGCTCCGTAAACGTCTGATGGTGCTGCGCGGCCAGAACCGTTGTCGGGCATAAAACCGCCACCTGCTTGCCCGCCGTAATCACTTTGAACGCGCCCCGCAAGGCCACTTCGGTTTTGCCAAAGCCCACGTCGCCGCAAATCAGCCGATCCATCGGCTTGTCTTCTTCCAGGTCGTGCTTTACGTCGTTGATGGCGCGGAGTTGGTCGGGCGTCTCGTTGTAGGGGAACGCTTCCTCCATTTCCACCTGCCAGTTGGTGTCCGGGCCGAACGACATGCGCTGCGCAGCCGAACGCGCGGCATACAACTGTATCAGTTCGCCCGCCATTTCCCGCGCCTGATCCCGAACGCGCTTGGTCGTGCGCTGCCATTCGCTTCCGCCGATTTTATTCACCTGCGGCGGCGCGTTTTCGGCTCCCACATAGCGCTGCAAGCGGTCAATCTGGTCGGCGGGCACGAACAGGCGATCCCCGCCCTGATACTCGACAATCAGGTAGTCGCGCACCCCGCCGCCCTCCACTTTGCGCTTGATCAGCCCGCGATACAGGCCGATGCCATGATGGATATGCACCACATGGTCATGGTCGCGCAAATCCAAGACGGACGAAATCGCCACGCCGCCCGCCACCCGCCGCCGCGTGACAACCGGACGCGCCGCGCCGAACAATTCCGCGTCCGTCAGCACGTACAGGCGTATATCGGCGATCTTAAAGCCCGCCCGCAGCCGCCCCTCCATCACGAACAAGCCCGCGCCCGCCCCGACTTTCTGCTCTTTCGGGCGAACCGGCAAATCCATCTCGGCGCAGATTTCCCGGACGCGCTGCGGCTGATCTGTGACGAGCAGAACGCGGCAGTCGTTGGCAAGCCATGTCCCGACTTCATCGGCAAGGGTAGGAAAGCGCCCCCGGTACGAGTCAATGGGCGCGCTGTTGACCGACACGCGCTGCCCGATTTTCACGCCCTCGACATTGCGCCCAAGCAGGGATAAAATCAGGGTCGGATGCTGCATCAGGTGCGCGAATGTGCCCTCATACGGACACGTATTCAATTCCAAATCCAGCGCTTCGCCCCGATCCCAGCGCCGTTCGCGGCTGCTTAGTATGTCGCCGCTCAACCGCTCCCAGTGATCCTTGACCTGGTTGGGTTCATCCAGAATCACCACGCTGTCGGGAGAAAGGTAGTTGCAGGCGCACGTTCCCTGCGGAACCAGATAGGGGAAATACTGCTCCAGGCCGTCGAAGTACGCGCCCTGCTGCAAGGCCGACACGTCCTTTTCAACCCGCTCGGTCAGCCGCTCAATGGCTTCCCGCGCTTCCCGCGTCCCTTCCTTGATGAACGCCGCCCGCCGCGCTGCAAACAGGGCGTGGATTTCCGCAAGCGCGGGCGCAATCCGTTCTTTGTCCAGCCGGATTTCACGGGCGGGAGCCAGTTCCACGCTGGCCCGTTTGGTAATGCTGCGCTGCGAGGCCACGTCGAACACGCGCATGCTTTCGATCTCATCCCCGAACAGTTCAATCCGAACCGGCGCGTCACTGGTGGAGGAAAACACGTCCAGAATGCCGCCGCGCCGCGAAAACTCGCCCGGTCGCGTCACGGTATTGGCCGGCTCATAGCCCATCTGCACCAGGCGATGCAGAACATCGTCCATGTCCATCGAATCGCCCGCCTCGCAGTTCAAAGATGTGCGGCATCAGGTCTTCGCGCGGGACTGGTGCGCTGCAAAACGGCTTCCACCGTGCCAATCACGATGCAAGGCTCCTGTTTCGCCAGCAATGCCAATGCCCCAATCCGTTCGCCAATCACGCGAAAATCCGTAATATCGCCTTCCAGAAACTGGCTTTGCGAGGACGGCAGCACGGCCAATTGCTCGCTCGGAACGCCAAACCGCGTCAAATCGTCCCACAAGCGTTGCGCCTGCTCCTGCTGATACGTCACAACAAGCAGCGGCCGCTCCAGCCGCGCAAACAATCGCGCCAGCACATACCCCTTCGCCGGCCCCGCCAATCCTTCGATTTCCACGGCAGGGGGAAATGATGAGTGATGAGTGATGAGTGATGAATTGGATTTAGATTCATCACTCATCATTCCGCGTTCATCACTTCTTTGTAGCGCTTTGACGAGATCGCCAAAGTCGGGAAGCGCGTCGGCCAAGCGGGGTAAATCGTTCAGTACCATGCAGGTGTGCTTTCGTGTTCGTTGCAAAGGGCGTATTGCGCCAAGTCTCGATTAGGAGAGAAGACCTTGACGTAAGTACGCGCAAAAATGTATCTGGCAGACGCGCCAATACGCGCCTGATGCAGTCTTTCCTCCTATTTTACTTATTCACTGCGCGAATCGTTCGCGCAAACAGAGGAAACCACTCTCCTGCGATGGCGTTACGCATTTGGAAGGATTTTCAAACATGCTTATGGCCTACCGTGTTCAGTTTTAAGCATAAAAAGCGCTCTTATGAGCAGGTTTTTTCGCTGGATGACTGTAATATAGTCCATGACTTTTGGATTAACTTGTTGGAGCTGATGTATGAAGAGCAACATGAGTATTGAAACCCGCTGGAGAGAATATCTGGATGCGTCTGATAATGAAAGCGCCGGAATTATTTTTGGTCAACTTTTCACGCAAGCGAGAAAACCGCTGGATGATTTATTGATTAAAATTGGCGTTAAGAATCAGGAAGAACGCGAGGAGCGTTTACAGCAGGTCGGTATCAAACTGTGGACGAGGCTGGAAAAACTACGTCAAAGTGGTGATAAAAATGTTGACAACTTCCTTTCGTATGCGTTTGCCGCAACGCGAAATCTCTGCATTGATATAGATGTTCGCCGCGCGAAACCTATTTGGAGCGATTTATATCTCAGGGTGCGTTGTGTGCTTACAGCGCAACACGAAGACAATCCTTTTTACATTTCAGGTAAGCGCCCCGCAGTATGCGGGTTGACGACATGGAAACGCAAATGGTTCTGGCACAGAAACTCGGCTGCCTCGCGCCTCGCCGACATTCAGGCTGAGAACTATCGTGAATTTCAAATGCATTGGGACAGGCAACATGGCAGCGATCTACGATGGGCAGATGCTGCTCTCCTGTTGCCGGACTTGATGCTGGCTGTGATGCAATGGATAGAAACGCCGATTGCGGTCAATGAGTTGGTGTTTCATCTCAGCAATCTGATGCAGCATGGCGATGTTGCTGTGATTTCTACAGAAGAACTGGCAGCAGATCAGAAACCGATCTTTGAGCCGCGCAGCACAGACGACCCCGCAGGCGAAGTCATAGCGCTTGACGGATTTCGGAAGGAATATGCCGCTTGGAATGATGCCATGCGCGCCGTAGTCCTGCTCGGCACGACACGGACAATGCTGATTTAGATCACCGAAGGGCATTCACCTGTCAGGGAGTTGACCCAAATATTAGAGCGCGTTTTGAAAATTTCCTGCGAACAGGCAGAAAAGAAGGCCATCCAAGCCTGGGCAGATGTGCCCATGAGCAATGAGGATATTGCTGGCTGTTGCAGACACCCCTCAACAATGTGGAAGTTATGCGCAGTCGCGCATTGAGTTGGCTTTATCGTCGTTATAGCCAACTCGATTAATTCGGCAAACCCTCACCTGCCAACTATTTGTTGCTGAAAAGCATGGCTGTTGTAAGAAAATCGCTTCCGGTACGTCTGGCTGGATAGAGAGTATCGACAGCGAGTAACTCGAAAAATCCAAAAGAGTAATTCCGCTCTCGGTAGCACCACATTAAGTGGTGAAGAGCTGTTGTTCCTGTTTTGGTTTCCTGCCCCGCTTCTTTTGGGGCACAAAGGGCGGGGGCGGCACACGATAACACAGCAGCTCCCCAACGCTCCAGACGTGGTTGGTGAATCCTGCCGCCATTGCCGGCGTACACGGCGCGTCTTTAGACAGGCTCTGGTGGGGCGTACACCAGTTGTAGAAGCAGCCGAGCAGGTACATGTTGGCGGTCAAGGTTTCTGGCTTGCGCAGCAAGGCGCGTCCTTTGCGCGTCAGGGCACTCAGTCGCTGCCGAAACGTTGCGTTGAGGCGCTCAATGTAGGCGGTGTTGAGTACCTGTTGGGCAGGCAGCAGACGGGCAATCTGAGACGTGTCGCCGAACAAACGACATACGCCCACCCCGATACAGCGGCCTCGGTCGTAGGCTTTGACGGTTTGGGCCATCGCCACCTGTTTCCATGCCACCAAGGGCGGGCGTCCGCGCTTGCCTGTGGGCTGCGGGGTGCGAAACGCTTTGTGCCACGCCTCGGCATACCCGCGCCAGCCATCGGTGACGACGAGCAAAGGCGAGGTTTGCGCACACGCGGCTACCAGACAGGCAAGCGCGCGCAGGAAAGGCTTGTCCCGATGTTCGCTGACGACACCGCCCAGCCACAGGCGCGTGGGAACACAGATCGCCATCGCCAGCCAGAGGACCAGACGCTTCGCATCTTGACCGTATCTCGTCGGCTTGGACGTGCGCAAATCCATCGGGACAGACGTGACGAGCGCAGCGTGAACGGCCTCGGTATGCTGTCCTGCTTTGTGTTGCCAGGAAGCGACCGTGCGTTCATCATAGCCATAGGCGCGAACAATGGCTTGGGGCGGGCAGCCATTCATGAGTAGGGTCAAAATGAGCATCACGATCTTCGGATCGGTTTTGAGGCCGTGAAACGGCGTCCCTTGTCGGGCAGAAAACGTCTTCTTGCAAGTACGACAACGCCAACGGTCGCGCAGACTATCGTGAACGACAATGTTGCCCTGATGTTGCAAGCCTCTTGACGAACATTCAGGATTAGGGCAAAATAGCGGATGTGGGTTCATGGCAGGTCCTCGTAAGAGTGATGTGGTAATCTTTCTTACGAACTGCCGAACCCACGTTGCGCTTATAACGACTTAGCACCGCTTTCTGCGGTGCTACCCCGCTCTCGATTAGGATAGGAAATTGCATGGAACCACAAAACCCTTCCGTGACCTCGGAGGAAATCGAAGCCTACTTACAAGGAAAAATAACTTCCCTTGAAACGTTGCGCCGAATAGAGGCGCACTTAGAACAGTCTGACGAGGCGCGAGCGAATTTGCTGAAATGGTCAGGCGGACAGCAAAAAACAGCCTTCTGCAGCAAATTGCAGACAGCGCCGCCCTTGAAGACCAACCAATCCCGGATGAATTGGTTCTGAGTTATGTGATGGGAACAGCAACGCCGCTGGAACGCGAAATAGCAGAAACGCTGGCGGCTGATTCTGCGCGGGATCAGAAAGCAATAAATTTGCTGGCGTCGTTCCATCAGCAAATGCAGACTTATGACTGGCAGGCGCTCAAACAAACTGCGGAAAGCAAAGGCCGTAAGCCTGCCGCGCAAGCGCAGGGCTATTGGGAGCGGCGCAACAGGGCCGGACTGTTCGGAAGGTCATCCATTATGGCGGGAGCCTTTTGCTGTCTTCTAACCGTTACTCTGTTAAATACATGGCTGCTTCTGCGTCCCGTATCTCACAGCGACGCCCAGGCCAAAGGAGGCATTATCTTGCCGATGGCTGATACGCCAAAAACGCCTGCTTCCGATAAGGATGAACTTTATGCTTCGCGCAGCGCGGCGGAAGACAAGCAGCGCAGCGCCTATCTTCTTGCCGCTTTGCAACTGGCGCGCGAACAGATGGGGCAGAACAGCCGGGATGCAGCCGAGTGTTATCGCAGCCTGGGGCGTTTCTACATGGAGAGCGGGCGACAGGCCGAGGCGCGGCAGAACCTCCAAAAGGCGGCAGACATTTTTAGCGCCCAAAAATTGGAGGATAGTCAGGAGTGTATAGACACAAACATGCTGTTAAATCGTCTGCCCGACGAACCTGCCTCCCCGAACCACACCGAACGCCCCGAAAAAAAATAATTTATTTTATCAGCAGCCTGTAAGTTAGCGGCGTTTCTCTCGTTTCGTGTAAATAAGCGGGGCCGATGAACGGGAAGAAGAAAGAGCGGAGTAACCTGTTCCCTTTGCTGTTCCAGCAAAACGGAGGATGCTCCCCGCAGAAGGAGAAACGACGATGGCTGATTTGCTGAAGGGTTTGCTGCAATGGGATCGGATGCTTGCGACAAAGCTCATCAAAGGCTTTTACATTTGGGGGCTTGTCGTATGGGGATTGATCGGGGCCGGCCTGGTGCTGACGAGTTTTGGCCTGTTCGCAACACATGGCGTCATCATGGGGCTGATTGCCTTACTTTTCACCCTGGGGTTGGTGGTTTGCGCTGTCATTTCTTTGCGCGTAACATGTGAGTTGGCGTTACTATTTTTCCTCATGCACGAGAATCTGGCGGATATTCGCAACGTTCAGGTGGGTGTGGAGAGGGGAACGTTTCCCGTGAACGTGCCTTCTATCCCGGTGATGCAAGCGCATCTGCCGCCGCTGAGTTCGCGCTGACGGACTGTGCTGCAAAGGCTGTGCTGCGCGGCAGAAAACGTTCTCACCTTTTCTGACACGCAGCACATCGCCTGCTCGCCCTGATACTTTGCTGACCTGATGCCTGCCGACGTAACTGCTTCATGGCGGTTCGCTGCAAGGAGGTGTATGATGTTCTTTTATTTTTTGCTGCTCACCAGCGCTGCCGTTGCAATCGCGCGTTATCTCATTCTGCAATACAACCAGCTTCAGGCGCTGGCGCAGCAGGTTCACGCGGGCCGCGCTCATGTCATGGCTGCCATGAAGAAAAAAGTGGATTTGATCAACAGCCTTCAGGCAACGGTGAAAAACTACGCGGACCATGAAAAACTGACGCACATCACTATCGCCCAAACGAACACGGAAGGTGATCCTACTGCCCTGATTGGAGCCGCGCACCTAGCAAGTGACAGGATGCCGATTATCACTCGCATGGCGACTTAACTGCCCGCGCTCCGAGCAGATGGAACCTTCCAAAACCTTATGGACCAGAACGCGATGGTAGAGCAGGATATTCAAGCCGCCCGAATGCACTTTACCGAGCAGGCGCGGATATACAATACGTTCCGCGCCCAGTTCCCGACGGTGCTGTTTGCCGCCAACATAGGCTTTCCTGAAGCGCCGATGTTCGACACGGAGGACGAAACCGTTCAAGAGTTCAAAAGCGACGATGGCGCAATGGTTCGCGCTTTGTTCAATGATGCCGGAAGGGTTGTCGCCACGAAATCTTCGCAACTCGGCAGAGTGGTGGTTTCCAAAGGCCGCGAAATGACGCAGCGGACGCCTGCGGCGATGCAGCCAACCAGCAGCGCCGCCCCAATGGAGGAATCCCACGTTATTATGACGGAATAAAAGACAGCAAAAATGCTGATCTTTTCTCGCAAGCAAGACCGACGCATTTCAAGCAAGACTGACTTTCTCACGTAAGACTGACTCACTCCGGTTTCCCGCTTGGCGGGAAACCATGCCCAATCGTTCTCAAGAAGAGGAGTGTCATCATGAGCGGTTTCCTGTCTCCCATCGGCCCCGGACGTTCTCTCGCGTTCCCCGTCCCGAAGGCGTCTCATCCACCGAAGTTTGCCCTGCTGCTCGCTCTGTTGAGTTTGCTGGCTCCGTTGCGCGCTCACGCTCAGGGCAAGAACACGGATACAAAAGCGAAGGACTACCCTAAAGTTACCGTGCTGCCGTTCGTGCCGCCGCGTAACTACTGGGTCGGTAACTATTACTGGTACCAGAGCGGCAGCGATATGGCGCTTCGCGTAGAAGACAAACTTCTCAGCCACAAGCCCTCGGTTCCCATCGTGGAACGTCAGTACATGAAGGACTTGGATCAGGAAAAACTGCTCGGCAGTATCGGCTCCGTCAGGGATGCCGCCCAACTGGGACAGGGAAGCGGGGCGAAGCTGATGGTGATCGGCTCCATTGAGGAACTGTCCCATAGCGAACAAACAGTTATCGTTGTGAAGAAGGTGATATTGCGGGCTAAAATCAAGGCTAGGCTGGTGGATATACGTACCACTGAAGTTCTCGCAAACTTCGAGAATATCGAAGGCAAAGATGACAAGGGCTTCCGCCTCAATGTGAAGATCCTAGACAATCCGTTCGATGAGAAGTTGATAGGCCTGGAGCATAACCCTTACCACAAGGCACTGGAAGATGCGGCGGGGAAACTTGCCAATGAGGTCGAGAAGTTTCTGCAAACCTATACGCCGCCGCCTGGAGGTGGCCCGGTAGTCGGCGATGAGACCAAGCCGATTTGCCGAACGCTGGAGATTACGCAGGAAGCGCCAATCACCGGGCCTCATGCTGATGCGGTTTCCGCCGCGCAGCGCAAGGCGCTTGTGGACGCGCTGCATCGCGCGGTAGCGCTGTACCTCTCCCCGGAGGCACGAAAACGACAGGAAGCGCAATTGCAGGAGCGCATTTACAACACCCCGGAGCGTTTCGCTAAGATCGAGGGAAAGCCCATCACCGAGAAAGATGACAACGGCGTGTATCGCGCGACCATGCGGACGTCCGTTTTTCTGACCGACCCGAAAGAGGGAAATTGCCGCGCCCTGCCTTCGATGCTCAAGGAAATGGGCCTGAATCCCCACATCAAGGGACGAGTCGCCGTTGTAATCCCGGAAGCGCATCTACAGCGTCCTCGCGTTCCCGACCCCGCCGTGGAAACAGCAATTGAATCGAAACTGCAGGAAGCCGGTTTTGATTTGGCCGACTCGCAGCGCGTCATGAAACTCCGCGAGATGGATTGGCACACTCTGATGGCGCAGGGAGCGCTGCCGCCGAGCGAACTGGAGCGTTTCCGCAGCGACCTGGGAACCGATGTCGAGTACTTGATTTGGGGAGAAGCGTTCAGCCAGCGATTGGAAGTAAATCGACCTGGCAACGGCTTTGGCAACGGCGCTACGCTACCGAAGTGCGCGGCGCGCGCTGAAGTTAAGATCACGCGGCTTGCCGACGGCGCAAAGATACATTCTGACGCTGTCACTGATGTGCAGGAGACCGGCTCGACGGAAGAGATTGCGGGCAAGGCGGCGCTGGAAAAGGCAGGGGGCATGCTCGGCTTCCAAAGCCATCAATCAGTTCATCAACAACCTTCCCGAATGGACGGATGGCTCGGATGCTCCTCCTGGCGCTAATGGAGCGGCTCCTCCTGCCGCGAAAACAACCCATAGCTGGCAGGTCGTGATCCGAGGCTGGACGGATTACAACGACTCCCAGGATTTTGTGAATAAGTTGAAGGGCGTCGCGGGTATTACCAGCGTCAGCGGTCCGTTTGAAGCACCTGTGCGTACCTTGAAGATCGAGACCGAAGGGGACGCGGTGGATAACCTGCCGACAATCATATCCAAAGATGATGCCCTGAAATCCTTTCACATCAAGGTCAAATCCGTGAATGGATTCAAAATTGAAGCCACCTATGACCCGGATGCGGCAGACGCGCCGCCTGCCACAAAAGCCAGCGACAAGCCCAAAGCCAGCGACAAGCCGAAAGGCAGCCCCAAACCCGGCACGAAGCCGATGAAGTCCGCGGCGACGCTCCCCCATTATGGGGGGGCGTCGTTAGTGTGGATGCGCAGGCCGAGAATACACCGGTGCTATGCGGACGTTCCCACCCGTAACAGAACGTCGTTGGCTTCAAGGCTCGTGGTAGAGAAAGGAGGGACAGACAAAGGCGGGAGAAGTTTTGCTGTTGTAGTCACAGCATCCCAATACCCGGTAAAGGAGCAGTGCCTGCCATACGCCCGCAAAGATGGAGAGCGTTTTTTGCAGGCATTGGGGGTTCCAAGCGAACGAACATTGTTTTTATATGACGATAACCCGGATACGCGCCTGCGCCTTACCCATGAAAACATTCTTGCGGCATTAAAGCGCCTTGCCATGCAAACGCGCAAGGGAGATACCCTTTGGTTCTACTTCAGCGGGCATGGAATATACGAAAACCGCTCCTCGTATCTGATTTTCCCTCCGCAAGGAACCTTCCCTAATGCGCTTCGCATCGCCGACATACGCCAAACTCTAAATACTCCACGTGTCTGTGCGGCACAGCGGCGAGTTTTAGTGATAGATGCTTGTCAGTCTGGTTCGCCAAAATCCCTTCAGGAGGCATCCCTGGACACTGTGTTCGGCAAAAGCGAGTTGACGATTATCATGGCAGCCGCGCAAATCAACCAATCGGCGTGGACGCTTCCAAATTACGGAAGCGTATTTACTTATGTTCTTGCAAAGGAACTGGCAGGGTACTCGGCTACCGCAGATGCACCCTGGATCACTTATAGCAAACTGCGCGACAACGTCCGCGCAAGGGTGCGGGAACTTTGTCAAAAAAATGGCGTTGCTGTGCAGACGCCGGTTTTCTTCCCCTATAGCATCCGCGACGATAAGCCATTGGCAAAACGCAATGAGGCTCTGCTGACGCAGTTGAGCGACGCCGAGACTGCCGAGTTGGAGGCGCGTCCTGTGCTGAAGCCCGGCCTCATCGTACTGCTTGACGAATTGCGCACTCGGCGCAACGGAACTCAAACAACGAGCCATGACGCACAGACTGTTCTAGAAGGCGTACTTACCCAAAATGAAGTTCCCGTTCTTGCCGAAGAAGCGGTTGCTCCATTCCTGGCGCGTCTGAAGAATCCGAATGCGGTTGTCGCCGCCAAACAAGCGCAGGCCATGAATGCCTGGCTGCTGGCGCGCGGCGAGGTGGAGACGGTTGCGGAAGAGTGTTCTTATATGCCGGGAGCCATCTGCGTCAAGGCAACCGCGAACATTCAGTTGATTGATATCGCGGGAAACGTATTGGCAACTTTTCCTCGTGTTCCCCGCGCCTTTCAGGGGGAAGGTACCGGAGAAGTTGATGCAGCGCAACGCGCTCTGGAAAAACTCAAGCAAGCGCTGGTGAAAGAACTCTTGCCCACAATTCAAAAGCAACTCACTTTACATTCGGAGTTGAAAAAATAATAGATTGAGGACATCTCTTCCTATTTTACCTGTTCACGGCGCAAATCGTTCGCATTGCGCGGCCATTTGCCTGCGCTCCAAACGTGATTAACAACAACAAAGCGTTCGCTGTCGCAGTGACAGCGAACGCTTGAAAATAGAACTACAAAAATTAATTACAAACTAAACCAAAAACTTATTTGAATTGGAAAGGCTTGGGAAGGGCCGCGTCAGTTACGCGCTTCCTGCGCCTGAACCTTAATGTTCTCGAGATAGTCCAGAATGTGCCGGCAGTGGAAGGCAACCGAGTCTTCCATGCCGCGCGCTTCAGCCCATTCCATGCGGCGGGTATGGTACTCGATTTCAATCCATAGGGCATTGATAGGTTCCGTGAGAGTGCGAATATTGCGCGACCGGGTGGCGTACCACTTGTCACAGTCCTTGATAGCGGCGCGGACTGTGGCGGTTATTGGCTGCATTTACGTCTCCTTTTTCCAATGTCTTGATTGAAGCATGGTATTCGGTATTCGGTGTTCGGTGTTCGGTATTCAGGTGTTCAGATATTCGGGTATTGGGTGTTTGGCAACTTCGGTTTGTTCCTGCGCCGGGGTTGCGGTATCAAAGCTTGGATACTTCGCGGTATGCCTGCTTTTGTTGCCTCTGCCACCTGCGAACAATGCCAGTATACTCCTGTGTTCCTTAAAATTCTGTGAGATACGTCACTCCTTTCGTGTGGTTTGCGCAACAGCCGCTTTTCGGCTCCCTGGCCGTCTCATTCCCCGTCTATAAATTCTGTGCAGAAGGCGCGAAGCGATACCAATAATTCCCAACAGGGAACAGGGAACAGGGAACAGGGAAAAGACAATCCACAATCGGCAATGAGCAATTGACAGTGGATTCATCCTTCATCCTTCATCCTTCATCCTTTCCTCATCCCCAACACCGGAGCAAATTTATGGAACGCGGACTTTACGCCGCCGCCTCGGCGATGCTGGCGCAGCAGGCTATTCAGGAACACTTGGCCCAAAACATTGCCAACACGAACACGGTGGGCTATAAGCAGGACAATCCGACGTTCAAGGCCTTGCATGGCATGATGCTGCAGCGCAATCTCAATGGTTCCGGGGGTGGCCCGCAGATCGGCGAATTGGGCATGGGCGTGGAAACCGGCCAGGTGTATACGGAATGGCAGAACGGCGCTTTTGCCGCAACCGGCAACCCGCTCGACGCCAGCCTTGACAGCGGCTTGTTTTTTGCGGTGCGCGGTCAGCAGGGCGAGCGTTATACCCGCGCGGGCAATTTCAAACTGGACGGCGCAGGCAACCTCCTTACCGCCAATGACGAACCCGTTTTAGGCATCAACAATCAGCCTATCGTGGCGCGCGGCAACGGCAACGTGTCTATTGAATCAACCGGCAATGTCCGGCTGAACGGCGCTGTAGTCGGCCAACTCAAAATCGTGCAGGGCGACCCGGCGCAAATGCGCAAGGAAGGCGACAGCCTGTTTTCCGCCGCGCCCACCGCCGTCCGACCCATTGCCAACGCGAGCGTCCATGCCGGCACATTGGAACAATCCAACGTCAACGGCGTCCGCTCCCTTGTCGAAATGATGACCGTGTCGCGCGGCTTCGACATGGCGCAGCGCGCCCTCATCACCCAGGACGAACTGCTGAAACATGCCAGCAGTGAGTTAGGCAAACTTTAGGAAGGTTTCAGGTTTCAGGTGTCAGGTGTCAGGAAATGCCCTGTTGCTTCAAGGTTTTCTGATATAACGAGAAAGGTGAAGGCATATAGTTCCTGACACCTGAAACCTGAAACCTGAAACCTTCCCCAACGGCTGGTCCGCTCCCTCCCTCACCGGATACGCGGAAGCCGTCCCGATCCCCGATTGATTGACGGGATCGCGTACCCGAAACCCATACACCCGGAAAACGGCTTTGCGATTATTGCTATCTTGCGTTCGCAATCGCCCCTGTTTCCGCTCTGATGCGCCGCCTTGCCGCCGCTTGCTTCGCCCGAAGCCGCGAACGCAGGGATCGCATGAGAACCTTTTTCGGAGGACTGCTTTTTATGACTCGCGCTCTTTTTACCGCCGCTTCCGGGCTTGCCGCCCAGCAAACCAACCTCGACGTTATCGCCAACAACCTTGCCAACGCCAACACCGTCGGCTTCAAAAAATTACGCGCTGACTTCCACGATCTGGTTTATCAGATCAACCGCGAACCCGGCGGGCAGACCGGCCCGAACTCGTCCCTGCCAACGGGAATGCAGGTCGGCCTGGGCGTCAGCGCGGGCACAACCAGCGCCTCATTTGTGCAGGGTACTCCGCAAAGCACGGGCGGCGATTACGACCTTGCCATTCAGGGACAGGGCTTCTTCAAAGTGCTGATGCCCGACGGCACCCCCGCGTACACCCGCGCCGGAAATTTCGCCATTGACAGCGCGGGCAAGCTCGTCACATCGGAAGGCTATGCCGTCCAGCCTGAAATCATCATTCCCCCGAACAAAACCAACGTCAGCATCAGCGCGGAAGGCCAGGTCACGGTCACGGTTCCCGGCCAGGCCGCCTCGCAGTCGGTGGGTCAGATACAATTGACCACTTTCCCCAACCCCGCCGGCCTGAAAAACCTCGGCGGCAACCTGTTCCAGGCGAGCAGCGCGTCCGGCCAGGCGGCGGACAGCAACGCGGGCGCGCAGGGCGCAGGCACGCTCCTGCACAAATCCATCGAAGCCTCTAACGTGGACATCGTGGACGAAATGGTGCGCATGATCGTTTTGCAGCGGGCCTACGACACCAACTCCAAAGTGGTGCAAACCGCCGACGAAATGCTCAGTACGACCAACAACCTGAAACGGTAGGAATTGCCTATTTTCGATTGCCGATTATCTGCTTTGCCGGGTTGGAGCAACTTTGTATTCGGAGCAGTTATGTATATTGCTGCTTCTGAATTCCGGCAGAATGAGAATAGCCTGCTTGCTGTTCAAGGACAAGGCCACCATGATTTTCCTGTATATTCCACAAGCGCAAATTCCAAATCCGCCATCGAAAATCGAAAAGCGAGTGTTATCAATCGGCAATCGGCAATCGAAAATCGGCAATTTCTCAAAGCCTGTAAAGGCTACTCCCGCCAAAAGCGCGGAAGTGGAAAACGCGATTACGACAATCACGGTTCGGGCGAACGCGGAAGTGAACGGCGCGCATTTTACATTGGGCGAAATCGCGGAGTTTGACGGCAAGGACAAGGCGCTGCTGGAAACGCTTTCCAAAGTGGAAATCGGCGCGTCTCCCCTGCCGGGCATGTCGCGCCCCTTGTTTCCCGGCGATATTACGGTTCATTTGCGGGCAGCACATCAAGGCAGCCTGCTGGACAGCAAAAGACTGGAAGTCGTGGCGCCTTCGGAAATGCGAGTCACGCGCTTCGGGCATGACATCAGCATGGACGAGATTACCAAAGTGGCTCTGGCCGCCGCGCAAGTGGCTGTTAAGGACGTTCCCAACACCACGCTGGAAGCGGTTGCGCCTGTCGGCAAAGTGACATTGCCTTCCGGCAAGTTCCGGGTGATTGCGGGCGCGCTGCGGGGGCAGCCCGAAAATGGAAACATCGTCGTGCCCGTCAGCCTGCTTGTGGACGGCAGAATCGTGCAGACCGCCGATGTTACCGTCCGGGTTCAGCGCAAAATGATGGTGGTGGTCGCGTCCCGAACGCTGGAACCGCATGATGTGCTGGAAGCGCAGGACGCGCAATTGCTGCTCGTTGACCTGCCGCCGGGTTTCGTCAAGCCTATGATCCACATGGAAGACGTCATCGGCAAGCGCGTGACGCGCCGGATCATGGCGGACGCCCCGATTTCTGCCGCCGTTTTGGAAACGCCGCCCGATATCGCGGCCAATGCGCGCCTGACCATTGAATATGTGTACGGCAGCATCCACATCACGGCCCCCGGCATGGCGCGGCAGGCGGGCAAAATCGGCGATACCATTCGCGTTTATGCGCTGGACACCCACAAGGAACTGGAAGCGGTGATCGTAGACGCGCGCACGGTTCAGCTTCAGGAAGCGGAATAGGACACAACTTCATGTACAGCAGCACTGCACAACCTTTAAACAAACTACCGGCAGCCAAAGTTCGCATTTTTACCGGGATTTTGATTCTTTGTTCGGCAGGAATTTGTTCCACCGGAGTCAACGCCCAGGCGGACTCGCTTTTCCCCGCGCAGGCATCCACCAAAGCCCTGCGCGGCAGCAGCAGCGCCAATGCCGCGTCATTGTTCAGCGACACGCGGGCGCACAGCGTTGGCGACATTCTGACCATCACGATTGCGGAAAGCACAACGGCGCAATCTTCGGCCAACACCAAGACTTCGCAGGATGACTCGGTCAGCGCGTTCGGCGGCACGGGGCTGATACAGCGCTTTTTCCGGGACCTGTCCCTGACAGCCGTAAATACGCGCTCCGGCAACGGGGCCGGGTCCACAACGCGCTCCGGCACATTGACGACAACCCTTTCCGTGGTTGTCAAGGAAGTTCTGCCCAACAACACGCTCAAAATCGAAGGCACACGGCTCGTGGGCATCAACCGCGAAACGCAGCGCGTCACGTTCAGCGGCATCGTGCGCCCCGAAGACATCGGCCCGGACAACACGGTTCCCTCCAACGTCATCGCGGGCGTGGAAGTCCGCTACGACGGCAAAGGCATCGTCGGCGATACCCAAAAACCGGGCATCCTGTCGCGTATCTTCCGCTTCCTGTTCTAAACGCCCGAAACCCTGAAAAACTACCATGACCAAATCACGCGCTATTACCTTTATCTTGATGCTTGGATTGCTTGCCGGTGGAAACGGAGTCTGCCGCGCCGGGGAAGACCCTGTGGAAGCGCCGGGGGGAGCGGAAGCGCTTGCGCCGCCGAAAACCCGCGTACCGCCCGCGTCAACAACGGTCAAAACCCGCGCCAACAGCAGCCTGCGCCGGAACGCCGGGACACAAGCGGAAGCGGACGCCATTGGGACGGTGGGGCAGGCGCGGATCAAGGACATTGCCACCGTGCAGGGCGTTCGCAGCAACCAATTGTTCGGGTACGGGCTGGTTGTCGGGCTGGAAGGCACGGGGGACGGCAGTTCGAGCCTGTTCACCGTGTCCAGCATCGTCAACATGCTGCGGCGATTGGGCATCAACGTGCCCATTGACCAGACGCGCGTGAAAAACGTCGCTGCCGTAATGGTGACTGCCGACCTGCCCGCGTTTGCCAAAGAAGGCAGTCCCATTGACGTTACCGTGTCGTCGCTTGGCGACGCTAAATCGCTTGCAGGGCGGCACGCTGCTGCAAACGCCGCTTATGGCCGGCAACGGCGAGGTGTACGCGGCGGCGCAGGGCGCGCTTTCCATCGGCGGCTTCAATTTCGAGGCGGGCGGCTCCAAAGTGCAGAAGAACCACGTCAATGTCGGGCGTATCCCGCATGGCGGAATCGTAGAGCGCGAAGTGCCCACCACCCTGACGGACGGCGGCACGATCCAGGTCACGCTGCGCGAACCGGACTTCACCACTGCAAGCCGTATGGCCGCCGCCATCCGCCGTCAGATGCCGGGCGTCAACGCGCTGGCAATGGACGCGGCAACGGTATCGGTGTCCACGCCGCAGTCGCAGGCCGGCGACATCATCGGGTTTCTCGCCCAGGTGGAAACGGTACGCCTGACGCCCGATGTGCAGGCCAAAATCGTGGTCAACGAGCGCACCGGAACGGTTGTCATGGGCGGCAATGTGCGGCTTGCGCCCGGTTCGGTTGCGCATGGCGCGATCAACATCCGCGTTGTCAACACGCCGATTGTGATACCCGCGCCTCCCAATTCCATCAACGCGCCGCCGCCCGTCGTCGTGCCGCAAAAGGACGTGGCCGTACAGGAACACGCCGCGCAGTTCGCCCCGATTACGGCGACAACAACCGTGACGCAGCTTGTCGGCGCATTGAACGGCCTGGGCGTGACGCCCCGCGATTTAATCTCCATTTTGCAGGCCATGCACGCGGCGGGAATGATTGCGGCAGAAATCGAGGTGCAGTAACATGAGTGGTCAGTGGTCAGGGATCAGTGGTCAGGATTCAGGATTCAGGATTCAGGATTCAGGGGTCAGGGGGCAATACGCGGATACTCTGAACGGCGCGCGGAACCTGAACGACGCGGGGAAATCGTTTCCGGTAAGCAAGTCGGAAAACGCAGAGGCTTTGAGCGCGGCGCATAAGGCGGCGAAAGCGGATTACAGCGCAAAAGCGGACAAACTGAAAAAAGCCACGCAGGACTTTGAGGCCGTGTTTCTCGGCATGATGCTCAAGCAGATGCGCAAATCCATTGCGGGCGACAACGCCCTTTTCGGCAACAGCCACGAAGCCAAAATGTACCAGGATATGGCCGACGACGCAACGGCCAAACAACTCAGCAAGGCCGGCACGTTCGGCCTTTCCAACCTCCTGTACAAGACGATGGAACGGACGCTGCCGGTAAATCCAGATAAGGAGTAGGTTTCAGGTGTCAGGGCATACGCTGTTGTTCCTAACCTACCTGTTATAGTAACAAACGAAAGGGAGTAGAAGGGCATGTCCTGACCCCTGACCCCTGACCCCTTTGGAGTGTGCCATGCCTCGCACCAATACCACCACGCCCGCCACATTGCGCCGGATTTTGCAGCAGGAATTGACGTTGGGCAATCGCCTGCTGGACTTGGCGCAGGAAGAAAGCGACGTGATTGTCCGCAACGATGTGGAACGCCTGTTCACGCTGCAAGCGCAGCAGCAGCAGTGCCTGGGGGAGCAGCAGAAATTGGAAGCGGCGCGGACGGCTGCCGCGCGGGACCTGGCCTGGCAAGCAGGACTGGAGCGCATACCGCCCCTGTCCGGCCTGATTGCCGCGCTGCCGACGCGGGAACAGGAAAGCCTGCGCGACCTGCGCGCCGACCTGCTCAAACTGCATCAACAACTGGAAATTGTGCAGGCCCGCAACCGCCGCCTGCTCGACAACGCGCTGGAATTCGTGCGCTTCAGTCTGGAAACCCTGACAACCGCCGCCCTCCAGCCCGCCCGTTACGGAACCAACCTGGCGCGCATTGCCGCGCCGACGTTTTATATTGATAGCAAAGCATAGGAAGAAGGTTTCAGGTGTCAGGTTTCAGGTGTCAGGGAAAGCCCTGCTGCTCCGAAACTTTCCGGCACAACAAGCAGGCTAAGAGACAAATACCTGAAACCTGAAACCTGAAACCTGAAACCTGGAGCTTGTCATGCCTTCCACATTTTTTGGATTGGAAATCGGAACCCGCGCGCTGGCTTCGAGCCAGATCGCGCTGGATGTTGTCAGCAACAACACAGCCAACATCAACACGCCCGGTTATTCCCGGCAGGTTGTGAATTTTCAGGAGACCGACCCGTATACGCCGCCGGATTCGTCTCCCACTCGCCCCGGAGAACTGGGAACGGGCGTCAGCGTGGCGAGCATCAACCGCGTCCGCGACCAGTTCGTGGACAAACGGGTATGGGCGGCGAATTCGCAGGCGGGCGCTGTCAACACCCTGCGCGACACGTTGGGTCAGGTGGAAAACGCTTACAACGAACCCGGCGATACGGGCGTCGGGCAGCAGCTGACCAACCTGTACAACAGTTTTTCCGACCTATCCGCCAACCCGCAAAGCGCGGCGATCCGCTCTACGGTGCTTAACAAGGCGGAAACGCTGGTCAATTCGTTCCATACCGTCAGCGCTTCGCTGAGCCAGATTACGCCGCAGCTAACGTCCCAAATCAACAGCGCGGTAGATACCGTGAACCAGATCGCCGGGCAGATCGCCGCCCTGAACAAGTCCATCACCTTGAGCGTGGCGGCAGGCGATGCGCCCAACGACCTGCTGGACAAGCGGGGGCAACTGCTCGATCAACTCAGCGGCCTTGTGGACGTGCAGATAACGGATCAGAAGGACGCGCAGACCGGCAAATTGAACGGCAAAATCAGCGTCAACGTGGGCGGATACGCGCTGGTGCAGGACGACACCGCCAATGCCCTGCCGAAAACGGTAACAACCGCCAACAATACACTGGGATTGGTTACGGATTCGGGCGATGCCATTCCCCTGCGCGGCGGCCAATTGTACGGTCTGGTGAAAGCGACTACGCTGGTGAAAGGCTATCAGGCCGACTTAGACACGCTGGCCTATAATGTCGTCACCGCCACCAACCAACGCCATCAACTGGGGTACGGCCTGGATGGTTCGACCAACAACGCCTTTTTCGGCGCGCTGACCACCTCGCAGGGCGCGGCATCCGCCATCAGCATTGATTCCGGCGTTGCAGGGGATTTGAACAAGATCGCCGCCGCCGCCGCGCCCACGCCGCCCAATACGTTCGCGCCGGGCAGCGGCGACAACGCCCGTTCCCTGGCAAGCCTGGCCTCGGATCAGGTCATCGGCAGTTTCAGCCTGGACAGCTATTACAACGCCAAAGTGGCGGCAGTGGGCGCGGACTCGCAGACATTCCAGCAGGAGGCCGACAACCAGGCCAAAGTGCTGTCGCAGGTGCAAAATCAGCAGTCGTCGGTGTCCGGCGTCAATCTGGACGAGGAACTGACCAAACTGCTCCAATACCAGCGCGCCTACCAGGCCGCCGCCCGCGTCATCAACACAGCAGACGCTTTTCTGGACACGATTATCAATCAGATAGGGAAGTAGCATGTTTTCACGATTAAGCAGTACCCAGATCGCCGACAGTTCCGTGTTCGGCATACAGCAGGCGTATGGACGGTTCGATGTGGCGCAGCGCAAAGTCAATACGGGTAAGCAGGTGCAGACGCCTTCGGACAATCCGAGCGGCACGGCGCAGAGCCTGGAGTTCCGGGAACGGGTTTCGGAACTGGATCAATTCGGGCGTACCATCAGCCAGGCGCAAAACTTCATTTCCACCAGTGAAGCGGCTCTGAACGATGTGACCAGCCTGGCGCGGCAGGCGCGCACCATCGGCGTTCAGGGCGCAAGCAGCGACGGCAGCGCGGATTCGCGGGCGGCGCTGGTGGGGCAACTGCAAAACATCATCGGCCAGATCGCCACGATTGGCAACACCACGTATGGCCCGCAGTACGTGTTTGGAGGCCAGCGCACGGATACGGCTCCTATTCAGCCGACGTCTACGGGTTACAAGTATGTCGGCGGCACGGCGGACACCAATGACGGCGATTTGACGCTCGACATCGGGCGCAATGAAACCGTCAAAATCAACGTCAGCGGCGATCAGGTCTTTACGCCCCTGCTGACCGCGCTGGGCAAACTCCGCGATGATGTGGGCAGCAACGCTTCCAATGCCGTCTCGAACACCGATCTCGCGGAGGTGGACACGCAGTTAAACAACGTCCTCGCGGTGCGGGCGGATTTAGGTTCCAAAGTGCAGCGTCTGGAACTGACCACGCAGCGCAACGATGTGACGAAGGAAAACTACACCAAGTTCATCTCCAACATCGAAGACGCGGACATTCCAAGTTCCATTGTGGCACTGCAAACCGCGCAGACCGCGTACCAGGCCGCGCTGGAATCCACGTCGCGCACATTCCAAAACAGCCTGCTGGATTTTATCAAGTAGGCATTAGGCATTAGGCATCAGGCATCAGGCATTAGAGAACAAGAACCAACCTCTGATGCCTGACGCTCACCTCCTAATGCCTGATGCCTAATGCCTAACGAAGTGAGAAACGAATGGTAATGATTCTCGACAAGACGACGCTGGATGTGTCACTGGATGTGCGCCGCAGGCGCAGCCCGCAGCCGGGGGCGCAGGCCGTCGCCGGGATGAAAAAACACATACCCGGGGCCGGGACGACAACGCAGGTGGTTACGTCGCGGTTTGGCCTGCTGGACATTGACCCCGAACTGGCGCTGACGTTCCCGGACGGGCTGATCGGCTTTGAGAATTGCCGCCGCTACATCGTGGTGCGGCATCAGGACAACAGCGCGTTTCGCTGGCTGCAATCCCTGGACGAGCCGACAGTGGCCTTTCCGATTGTGGAACCGGGAGAGTTCTGCGCGTATTACGCGCCGACGATTTCCGATAGTGATGCCCGCAGCCTGCAATTGGAGCGAGATACGCCCACGATTCTGTTCACAATCATCACCGTGCCGCCAAGCAACCCCCGCGACATGACCGCGAACCTGCTGGCTCCCTTAGTTATCAACGGCCTGACGCGCCGGGGCAGGCAAGTAATCGCGCAGGACGAGGGCTATACCACCCGCCACAAAATCATGGACGAAATCGCGCGGCGCCAGAAAAAGGACTGAAGAAGCGTCAGATTGCAGCCGACAATGGAATAAACTCATTTCAGATTCGCATTTAAGCCACGGAGGGCCACCCAAATGCTCGTTTTGACACGCAAACCCGATCAAAGCATCATGGTCGGCGCGGACATTGAAATCACCGTTTTGGAAGTGCGCGGAGAACAGGTTCGCCTGGGTATCCGCGCCCCCCGTACCGTTTCGGTGCATCGCAAAGAGGTTTTCGAGCAAATCCGCCTGGAAAACCAGAACGCCAGCGCCGCCCCCCTTGATATTCTTCCCGACTTCGCCGAATTGGTTATCCAGCTCTCTGCGCACAATAATTCACCACAGAGGCACAGAGACACAGAGGTTTCACAGAGGGGATACGGAGACAAGAACCGCCAACCATACGAACTTTTGTATGGTTGGCGGTTCTTGCGCGCCATTTTGTGGTATCATAATACTCACCAATTAAAGAGGAGGTTCTATGTCCGCCACAAACACGCAATCATTGACGGTACGCCTTCAGCCGGAACTCTATACGGCTGCGACCCATCTTGCGCGTAAACGCTCTCTCAGCCTGAACGCGCTGGTACAGCAGAGCCTGGCCGCATGGATTAAATCGGAAGAAGATCGGGAATTGTACGAAGCCTTCGAGGAATTGGGCAAAGATAAAGAGGCTTGTGATGTGGAGTATGCCTTTGCCGCACAGTCGGAGGTCGTGTTAAGTGACAAATACTGACGTACCGCTAAAGCGCGGACAACTTCATTGGGTGCAATGGGAACCCGGCCGTGGCTCCGAGCAGCAGGGACGCAGGCCCGCATTGATTGTGCAGGCCGATCCCATGAACCAGAGCCGTAACTATACCAACACCATTGTTGTCGCTATCTCCACAAGCCTGCGCAATGTGCCGACGCATGTAGTTGTAGAACCCTCGGAAACAAACGGTCTGCCCCAACAATCCTCTGTTCTTTGTGAACAATTGCTGACCATTTCCCGCGAACGTCTTGACGGGCTTATCGGTGAAATAGAAGCAGGCGCGTTGAGGCAAGTAGACCGCGCTTTACGCCGCGCTCTCGGCCTGTAATTCCTTATATCCTACATTTCTCCTCTGTGAAACCTCTGTGTCTCTGTGCCTCTTGTGGTGAATTGTTTCGGTTTCTCCCGCATAGATTCAGCGCAACATGGAAAGAACAATGCCCACGATTTTTTCCACATTGTCGAGAAAATACAGGTCGGCGTCAACCGTCACCTGCGTTCCCTGCATTTGCAGGAACTTCCATTCCGTTCCCGATGTTACGATGCCGTAGAGCGTCTCCCGTGTGCGCTCCTCCTCCGCGTTAAAGATCTGCGCGGCGATGAGTTCGGCAAGGCACTGCGGAATACCGCCATTGATGTCCTCTTTCTTCGCCTCAACAACAGAGACGACAGGAGCCAACAGTTCAATTGCGCGCGGCGCAAGCGTAAACATGAAGTCACAGAAGCCGGCCAATCCCCGCTGTTCATCTACCTTGAACTCAACGCCGGAAAACAAATTGGCATGGTCGCGCGCCTGTTCATAAATCTCTATCAGAATAGGGGCAATGAGCAGTTCGGAACGGGCCTTCTCAGAGCCGCTTCGCAGTGCAGTGTCGTTGTTGCGCTCCAGTATCCGGCGCAGCAAGTCAGACACGATAACCGGCGGTACATCCGCGAATAAGTTGGATTGCTCCGTGATCACAAGATGATATTCTTTTCGCAACTGCGCCATTGTGAACGCGCTATATGCCATCGCCTTCTCCCTCCATGCTCGTTCCTGCCCTGTCTATTACTCTCCTGTTCTTCTCTGTGAAACCTCTGTGTCTCTGTGCCTCTGTGGTGAATGTTACAATGCGGCGATGATGGCGTCCGTCATGTCGGTTGTTTTCGCACTTCCGCCCAGGTCGCCGGTCAGGGCGCGGCGTTCGGAAAGCACGAGATGTACGGCGTTGCGAACCCGCGTGGCCGCTTCCGTTTCACCCAGGTGCGCCAGCATCATGGCGGCGGATAAAATTAGCGCAATCGGGTTGGCGATGTTGCGGCCTGCGATATCCGGCGCGCTGCCGTGAACCGCTTCAAACATGGCGACGCCGTTTTCCCCGATGTTGGCCGATGCCGTCAGCCCCAATCCTCCCACTAACCCGGACGCCAGATCGCTGAGAATATCCCCATACAGGTTTTCCATCACCATCACATCGAACTGTTCGGGACGCAGCACCATGTTCATGCACGTCGCGTCCACAATCATCTCGTCGTACTTGATTTCGGTATATTCGCGGCTGACGCGGCGCAGGCAATCCAGAAACAGGCCGTCCGCCAGTTTCATAATGTTGGCTTTGTGAACGGACGTGACTTTCTTGCGCCCATTGTCCCGCGCATACTGAAAGGCATAGTGGCCGATGCGCGTACACGCAGTTTCCGTAATAATCTTCAGGCTTTCCACGACGCCCGGAACCACGATATGTTCCAACCCGGCGTACAAGTCCTCGCTGTTTTCGCGCACGACCACTAAATCCACATTGTCGTAGCGCGATTTCACGCCCGGCAGAGTTTTGGCGGGGCGCACATTCGCGTACAAATTAAGCCGCTTGCGCAGCGTGACGTTCGCGCTGGAAAAACCCGTGCCGATGGGCGTGGCGAGCGGCCCTTTCAGCGCAATGCGGTTGCGGGCGATGCTGTTGAACACTTCGTCCGGCACGGGTGAGCCGTACTTGGTAAACGCTTCCGCGCCCGCTTCCAATCGCTCCCACGTCACCGCAACGCCCGTCGCTTCCACCACGCGCACGGCGGCTTCCGACACTTCCGGCCCAATCCCATCGCCCGCAATCAACGTTATCGTATGCACTATGCCACTCCCATTCTTGAAAAGCTTTTTGTAAAATCCCTCTGTGAAACCTCTGTGTCTCTGTGCCTCTGTGGTGAACCGTATTCCGTTCTTGTTGTTATGGCTAGGTTCACCAGGCAGGCCGGGGTTTCCTGTACGCGCGCGAAGAACCTGCGAAACATTCCGGGTTTTGCGCTGTCAAACCAGTGACTCGCGTATTTTGCCCCTTTCCGACGCTGTGATTGTCTGCCGCCCGATGCCTGTGCGTTGTTCGTCTGCGCAAAACGAAGGAATGTACCCTTTGAACGAAATATTGTCTTTGAACGCCATTTTCATGCCTCGCAAGTATCTGCCGCGCCTGCTGCCTTCAGGCGTTGTTGTTACTGTCGCCGTTGCTGTGATGCTTTGCCCATTTCGCAGTGATGGAGCCAGTCGTTACACCAATGGAACAGCAGTTCTTACGCTCCGCGCGGAACCCCGCCGCGCGCCGAGTGGGAACATGGAAGCGTTGTTCAGCGAGGAGATACAGCAGGCTACCACAAAACTGAAGTGGCGCGGCGAAACCCTGTCGCCGGATACGGTTTACGCGCTTGCCCTGACGGGTGCGTCCTGGCAATCGGCGTGGGGCAGGGAGCATTTGTTTTCGCTGGCATGGGGCGAGAGCCGCAAAATTCCCGGCTACAAGCAGCACAGCGCGGAATACGCCAAAGTGCTGCGCGACGTGCAGGCCAGCTATGAGCGGCGCGATTACAGCCGTGTCGTCGGAATCGCGTCCAACACGTTTTCACCCGATGAGATTTCCTGTGACGCCAATTTGAAAGAGTTGGTGGGGCAATCTTGTTTGGAACTGCGGCAGCCGGAGCGCGCGTTCCCCATTTTCGCGTCGCCTTTTGAGCCGTCGCGTATCCGGCAGGACAGCGCGGAAGCCAACCGGCATTTCCGGGAGGGCGCGTTCGAGGCGGCGAAACGGGCGGGACTGCAAAAGGAAGCGGTTGCTTTCGGATTGTCGCTGCTACTGGAACCGGGAACGCAGGAGGGCGGGGTAAACACGTCCGCGCTGCAATATCTGGAAAGCGCCGGCGTGGACATAGACCGCATCTTGTTAGGCATTTTGCAGGCTCCCGAACGGTTGCGCGGACTGCCCGCGTATTCCTACGCCGCCGCCGACCTGCTTGTGCCGCGCGCCACGCCGCGCCTGCTGCCGTTTCTGATGCACCTCGCGGGAACCGATGACGTGTACCTGAAGGGCCGCGCCCTGCTCGGCATGGGCATTGTGGCGTACCGGGCGCGGCGCAATGACGCGCCGGGTTGGTTAGGCCGCGTTATCGCTTCCAGCGCCCTGCCGAACCTGCGCGAATACGGCGTTTCTTCAGGACAGCGCAAAATGATCGCAGACGAGATCGGCAAGGCTGTTCGCAGCGACAATTACCGCCTGCGGGCATCGGGCGCGCTGGCTATGGCCCTGTTGGGCGAGGACGCTGATGTTCCCCTGCTGCAAAAGCTCGCCTTAGATCGCGCTTACGTCCTGTCGCCCCAAAGCGCGGAGCGTTCGGAGCGCGACCATGCGCGCCGGGTGATGTTTCCCGTTCGCATGGCGGCGGCAGCCGCGCTGTCCCGCTTTGGCATCACAACCGATATGGGAAGCAGCGAGTTGGCAGGCAAAGACCTGGACAAAGCGCGCCGGGGCGGACAGGACGTGAGCAGCGACCGCCGCAACCTGCGCCGCGAAATCGCCAGCCAGATCGTCGTCTCCCCCATAGACGTAGCCACTGCCGCTCCAATAGAAACCACCAAACGCTAAAACCTTCCTACAACCTGAAACCGGAACTATCCTCCAACAGCAACCCCGAAAAATACAGAAAAAGTTTTTTCTGACAGTAAGGAAGCACATTTGCCTCGACTTAGCCGTATCTATTGAAACTGCGCTGTCAGGAAAGACTACCACTTAGCCTCTCCCCTCTCCTAGCGCGTTGCGCGACAAGGAGAGGGGACGGGGGTGAGGTAAAATCAAAAGGAGAAAGGCACTCATGCCGAAGAGTAAAGTAACGATTGTGGGCGCGGGACAAACGGGGGCGACACTGGCCCATTGGCTGGCCCTGCGCGGCGACGTGGACATTGTGTTGTATGACATCGTGGAGGGCATGCCGCAGGGCAAAGCCCTTGACCTGCTGGAAGCCATGCCCGTCATCGGCTCCGACGCCAAAATCACGGGCACGAACGGCTGGAAGGAAACACAGGAGAGCGACATTATCGTGGTTACGAGCGGACTGCCGCGCAAGCCGGGCATGAGCCGCGACGACCTGCTCAAAGTGAACGCGGGCATCGTGGCGGACGTGACCAAAAACGCCTGCGCCCTGTCGCCCGATGGCCTTCTCATGCTGCTCACCAACCCGCTCGACGCGATGTGCCATGTCGCGCTGCACAACAGTTCCTATCCCCCGGAGCGCGTGTTCGGGCAGGCGGGCATTCTGGATACAGCCCGCTTCCGGGCGTTTCTGGCGATGGAAGCGCAGGTCAGCGTGGCGGAAGTCAACGCTTACGTCCTGGGCGGGCACGGCGACGACATGGTTCCTCTGCTCGGCAGCACCAACATCGGCGGCGTACCCGTCACCAAGATGATTCAGGCGGACAGACTGGCGGCGATTGTAGAGCGGGCGCGTAAGGGCGGCGGCGAAATCGTTAGCCTGCTCAAAACCGGCAGCGCGTTTTATGCCCCGTCCGCCGCGCTTGCCCAAATGATTGACGCCGTGCTGAATGACCGTAAACGCATTTTGCCCTGCGCCGTATACACCGGCGATAACGCGGGCAATTACGGCGTCAGCGACCTGTACCTCGGCCTGCCCGCCATCATCGGGCGCAACGGCGTGGAACAAATCATTCCCATCGAACTCACGAACGAGGAGCGCGATGCCCTGCACAAATCCGCCAACAGCGTGCGCGAACTCGTGACGGCGCTGAAAGGCTTCGATCCGCCCATGCTGCCGCAGGATTGAGGAAGGCATTAGGCATTAGGCATTAGAGACAAGACACAAAGCCGGGAAGTTCGTCCTTGCTTGTCCTTGCATCTAATGCCTAATGCCTAACAAGTACCAATCCGCGCACTTCTGCCCATCCTTGCCGACGAAAAAGCCGATTTCATCCTTTACCGGGTCAATGACAAGGGCGATTTGCCAGTCGGCGCAGAAGATTTCTTCCTGCGTGTCCAGGTCGGTTTCGGAGAGAAAGACGCCCATGTTGGGGTGGGAGTGGTAGGAGCCGATAACTGTCCAATCGGGCGGCATTTGCTGCAATTGGGGCGTGAGCGCGCGCCATGAGGCGGTTGTGTAGCCGAAGTAGGTGGGAGTTTCAACGCCGTCCGGCGCGGGCAAGGCGTCGTGAATCAGCAGCAGGTACGCGCGAATTTCCGGGTCGTAAAACGCCTGGCCGAGCAATAAACCGCCCTGTTCCACTTCCACATTGCCGCGCAGATGCGCCTGCGCTTTGTCCAAAGCCCCGCGATTGACGAAAATATACGCCTGCTGCGGCAAAATCGCAGGCGGACGCGGCAGTCCAAGCGTCTGCACAAAAGCAGCGGCGACAACGACAGCGGGCGCGTACACATCCGCGCTGTCCTGCCATTCAATCGTATCCCCGTTCGCGTCCTCGGAGTTGGACATTGCAGCATCCTTGGTTTGCTCCGCCAACCCATCGCCTGGATTGGCCTTGATGGAAGCGGCTTTGTCCACAACAAGTTTGTTGGAAGCGGACTTTGCGGACGCAGAGAACATGCGCGCAACGCCTGCCGCCAACAGCGACACCCCGCCAACCCCCGCCAGCACCACCGCCGCATCCATGTCGTTGATCCTTTGTAGGCATTAGGCATTAGGCATTAGATATTAGGGAAGAAGACAGAAGACGGAAGACGGAATGTAGGAATTATGGAATATAGGAAGACGGAATACCCTACTCCAAGTCTTCCCAAACCAGGGACGTGTCTTCGCGCAGGCTGAAAACTGCGGACGCCTCGCCGGATGGTTCGCGCGTTGGTTCGCCGGTCTGTTCCCCCGCCTGCCGCATCAGTACCCCGATGTCGGGCAATCCGCCGTCGTTGACAGTCGTGTTTGGCGGAGCGCCGATAGGAGGGTCATCGCCCATAAAGGTAATGTTGTCGGTTGGCAGCAGCAGAAGGTTGCGCGTGACCCAAAACATCGCCTGCTCGTTGGCCGGGTCCAGAATATCCATATAGCGGCGGTCAAATTGCAGCATCGCGCCCAAGCGCAGTATCACGTCTTCCAGATACTCCGTCGTCTGCCAGCTTCCCATACAGACCACGCGATTGACATATACATGCGGATTGAAAATCGGCGTCTGCATTTCCACAACCGGCGCGGCGGACGGAGCCGGGTAGCGGGCAGGCAGTTTGACGCGCACCCGATTGACATTACGGTACACGGGCTTGCCATCCTTGAGCGCTTCGATGCTCCGGCAATGGTACGTCAAAATGTACTCGTCCGGCGGCTGTCCTTTGGTGGACTCAAGGACAAGCCTGCCGCCACTATTGGCAGCCAGCGCGCGCGCTTGTTCGTAATCGGCCTGTAGGCGCAGGTCTCTTGCGGTAGACATTAGGCATTAGGCATTAGGCATTAGGCATTAGATATCAGATAGAAGACACAAAGCCGAGAAGTTCGTCCATGCTTGTCCTTCTATACTAATGCCTAATGCCTAATGCCTAATGCCTCTCCTCCTCCGTGCGTCGGAAACGGCTGCAGCATCAGCACGTCGCCGTTTTGCGCATTGCTGCTGTTGAGCGTGTCATGTGCCATCAATTGGCGGTTGGTGTTCATGTTGACGATTTGAAAATCCATGCCCATCGAAAGATGCCACCGGCCCCGGCTGGCTTTAATCACATCCCCGACAGTCATGGTACGCGGAACCGTCACTTGCGCCTTGCGCGTCCGGTCCGCCGTCTGCAAAATGATCGTTACTTTATGGACGCTCATGGTTTAACTCCTGCTGCTCCTGCTGATTATTGACGGCTTCACGTTGCCCGGCAAGGGAATTGCTAAAAGGGGAGCCGCGATACTCGCCGGAAATCTGTACGTAATGCCGTTCGCCATCGTGTTTCAACGCCAGCACCTGATGTTCCGGTATACGCAGGAAAGCCAGCGAACGATGCGCCCACTCGCTTTTCCCGTCCAGCCAGCTTACCGTTTGCGGCTGACGGGCGAGCGTATGGCAGTGCGGACATTGGTTCAGCGCCAGCGAACACGTTTCCACCGGCTGAAATACGGCTTCCGTGTGCCCACAGTTCTGGCACTGCATCTGCGTGAGCAAATCAAACCCTAATTCGACAATCCCCTCCGGCATCCCTGCCTGCGCCAGCAATTCCACGATGCTCAATTCATCCGCGCCCTGTTCCAACACCGTGACCGGTTCCCAACACTCGTGCGCCAGACAATCCGGGCTGCGCGGCAGCGTCACCGTCTGCAATCCATACGGCGCGACGGTCAGGTACAGTTTTTGGCTGAACGCAAGCCCAGATAAGGATGAAGGATGAAGGATGAAGGATGAAGCAATTGGCGATTGCCGATTGCCGATTGCCGATTGCGTTCCTGCTGTTCCCTGTTCCCTGTTCCCTGTTCCCTCCTCTCCCTTCCTTCCATGCAGCAGCAGCATAACCTCATTCACGGCATACGCGGCGGCAAGGGACGCGACGACGGCGGTGGTAGGCACGGTATTTTCGGGCAGGTCGCTGTGCAGGCCGCCGCAGGAGAAACGCTGGTTGCGGCGTTCCCACATGGTTTCCGACATGCCGCACTCAAAGCAGGCTTCCGGTTGTGCGGCGTCACGACCGGCAAACAGGGCGATTTCGGCGAGAGTGGCTTCGATGCCCGTATTGATCCACGGAACGCCCGCTCGATGGCAGGCGCGATTGAGGGCAAGGCGGGCGTTGATGCTGTCCAAACAGCCGATTACCACATCCATGCCGCGATACACGCCCAGGCCAACGTCAAATTCCAGATTGCCCTGCACCCCAATCGCTTGTACGTCCGGGTTCAGGTTTTGCGCCCGTTCCGCCGCCACTTGCGCCTTGCTCCGTCCCACATCGGTTTCGCGGAAAAGGACGCTACGGGTCAGATTGGAAAGTTCGATGGTATCGAAATCCACGAGCAATAAATGCCCCACACCCATCAGCGCCAGCAGTTTGACAACCTCGTTGCCCACCGCCCCCACGCCCGCCACCAGGACGCGCGCCCGCGCCAATCGGTCTTGATCCCATCCTTCCAGCAGATGATGTCGGGCATAGCGGTCTTGATTCATCTTAACTGCTTACTACTTCCTTAACCGTATTCCGCGCCTGGCAGTTACAGCAGCAACCACGCGCTTCCTTGCGCAAAAACTCCCAGCCTTCCGGGCTGTAGCACAGGCCGCAATGGGCGCATTGGAACAGCGTTCGGGTCGGGCTTAACGGCTGCCGGGTGACGGGACACACCAACTTGCCGGAAGCGCGTTTTGCCGAACCACTTTGCGACGGATTGAGGGGCACGGGCGCAGGCATTTGCAAATACGCCAACAATACGGCGACGACATGGGAGCAGGCCAAAGTTCGGGCAGGTTCCGGCAGGGGTTTGCGGTTGTTGGCATTGGCAGGAGCGGCAGGAGCGGAAGGGATGGAAGGGGCGGCGCGCTTGCGGCAGGTACACGACGCGGTGAGCGTACCGTCCTGAAACAAAATTTCCTGGTCGTCGTAGTGCCGTTCGCGCGTGGTTCCTGTCAGGCGCGCGCCGCGCGCGTGGACGCGCGTTACCTGTTTGCGCGTCAACAACTGCTGCCCCTGCGCGAAGATATGGGGGGCGCATTGCGTGGCGATCCAGGCGGGCGTCAGGTCGGCAAAGGCGCGCGGCATTCCGGGTTTCGCCTTCTGAAATGGATCGAGCGGGATGAACTCAATTTCCGGCACATCCGTACTCGTATCGGCAGGGTCATACGCGGCCAGGTTCTGTTCGGCGCGCTGCCGAAAACGCCAGGCCGTAAACCGATCTTTTAATTCATCTACCAGTTCTCGTACTTCGCTCACAATTTGCGCCTTCTAAATCTTCTTAAAGCATCTTCTTGAATCAGGCTGCTGCAAACGGCATTTGCGCGGCTGCGTATTAACTTGGTATCTTTGCCTGTATCTCTATTATAGGCTAGTTTTCGTTTTCTGACAAGGTGGGAGCCTTCCTATTATTTTGCAATGCAGCGGGCTACGCCAATCCTTACCCTGCAAAGCGCCTGAACGACAATCATGGACAAGACGAATCTACAATCTTCAGCCGCAAAACAGGGATGCCGCCGGTAAAACTAGGCATAGCGCTCTTCGAAAACGGGCGTTATGAGGAATCGCTACATGTTTGGCAGGAGATGCTTGCGCTTGATATGGCGGATGGCTACGTGCATCTATGGAAGGGAGATACGCTGTTCCGGTTGCAGCGTTACGAGCAGGCATTGGAAGCCTATCGCGCGGCAGCAGAACACGACCCGCAAGATGTCTTTGCTGTCAACCGACAGGGGATGTGTTTCAGTGAGCTCAAACGTTGGGAAGAAGCTGTTATAGCTTATCGCCAAGCCTTTGATTTGAACCCACAGCATGAACAGGCGTATAAATGGCTGGTGAACATGGGCATTGCCCTTGATAACCTTGGACGCTATGCGGAAGCGGAAGCCGCCTACAAACAGGCGCTTTTGCTTTGCCCGGACGATGTGGACGCGAATATCGATCTGGGAGCGAGTTATGGCTGGCAAGGCCGCCGCGTAGAATCCATAGCCTGCTACAAAAAGGCTGTCAAACTTGATCCTGCCAATACCTTAGCCCGCAGCAACTTACAAGGCGCGCGGCACAGACACCGCAGGAAGTACGTCAATACCCGGCGCGCTTCGTCAAACGAGTAGGGTTGTCGGTTTCGGCAGTCACAAACACGAAAAACAGAGGAATTTGTCTTGCGCGTCGGGAATACTACGGCGTCGGCAACTTCAACCACACAGGAGAAACTTCAGATGAAACTTGCATTGCAAAAAACGGCGGTGGCCGGACTGCTGCTCGTGGTGGGCGCAGGCGTCGGAGCCGCGTTCGCCGGTCAGCAAAAAGACACGCTCGGCCATCAGGATACGCCCCTGCAGGCCAACGGCAAGTGGCACGTCCACGACGGACTGCGCCCGCAGCCACCGATTATTGATCCCGGCACGGCCAGTACACAAGATGCGCCCGGCAAGCCGCCGTCCGACGCCATTGTATTGTTCAACGGCACAGACCTGTCGCACTGGAAAGATTCGGGCGGCGGCGCGGCGGCGTGGAAGGTGGAAGACGGCCACATGGAAGTTGCGCCCAGAACCGGCGGCCTTGTGACCAAAGAGGATATTGGCGACTGCCAGTTTCACGTCGAGTGGAGCGCGCCCACCGAAGTAAAGGGTAACGGGCAGGGGCGCGGCAACAGCGGCGTTTTGTTCTTCAACGGCAAGTATGAGGTGCAGGTGCTGGACAGCTTCAACAACCCGACGTATCCCGACGGACAGGCGGCGGCGATTTACGGCAGCTACCCGCCCATCGTCAACGCGATGCGCAAACCCGGCGAGTGGAACGTTTATGATATTCTGTTCACCGTGCCGCGCTTCGAGGGCGAGAAACTGGTCAAGCCGGGTTACTTTACGGTCATGCACAACGGCGTGGTGGTTCAAAACCATGTGGAACTGCTCGGCGAAACCACGCACATGAAACGCGCCGCCTACCACGCGCACCCGCCCGCCGGCCCCGTGATGCTGCAAAATCACGGCAACCCCGTCCGCTACCGCAACATCTGGTACCGCGAACTCAAAGACAACACGGAGCCGGGGGACAAGGCAATGTAGAGTTTTAGGGTTTTTAGGTCAGTTGAAACGTGGGGGCGGCAGGCGCTTCGATGAGAGTGGGCATATCCGTGTTCCCTTCGCGCATGGTCGCGTAATTGTAAAGCTGGTGAATGATCTGCTTCACGCCATACCCGCTAGGCAGCAAAATGAAATGCTTGCCCTGCGCCCGCGTCCATGCGCGGCCTTTTTCCGTCATGTCGTGGCTGGCAAAGTTTTTCACGACGATGAGAATGTCGGCGCGATTGATGTCGCCCTGAAACTTGCCGGCCCGGTCGCTCTTTTTGCTGTCCGGCCACTTTACTTCCACACAGGCAAGCTGCTGTTCCAGTTCCTCGCACACGCGCTGCCGGGGAACGCCGCCTAAAATCAGTATTTTCTGGCCTTCGGTGAACAGCGAAACGTACTGACGGTACGCTTCAATCTGGCTGTCGGCCGGCTCATTGTCCACGTCGTCGGGCGCGTCCTCCCCCGCCTCTTTATCGGGCGCGTCCAGACCCTTGCGCTTGCGCTCTGTGACAATAGCATCCAGAAACTTGCGGTACTTCGCCTGATTATCCAGCAGCATCGGCCCGATTTCCAGCAGCGCGCTGCGTACCTGCAAATGGGTTGGCGGCACACCCGCCGCGAGGCACTCGTCCAGCAGGCGGCTCAGTTCCGCCCGCTGCTTGTCCAGCGTGTACTTGGAAAGCGCCTGCGTTTTGCGCTCCGCGCTCCATTCCAGCACACCCGCGATGGCAGCCGCTTTACGCGCTTCCTTTGCCTTGCGCTCCGCATTGGCGATGTAAGCGCGCTGCGCGTTTTGCAGCAAGGTTGGAAGCTGCGCGGCGATGGCTTCCCGGTCGTGCCACGCCATATCAGGGTTCATGGCAGTAAGATACCCCTCCGTATCGGCTGCGGCGCGAAGATACAGATACATATCCGTTTGCAGCCGATCCTTGCTGTCGAACTCCTCCAAAACCCGAAACAAGCGCTGCTGTACGGCGGCAATGGCGTTGAGCAGCGTCCACCGCTGCCCGTCTTCCAGGGCTTCCTTGTGTTCCCCGTACCATTCAAACGCGCTTTGCGCTTCAGCAGTGGCGGCATACAAGCCCGCCAGTTCTTCCCAATCTTCGGGCGTTAGCTGCGCGGCCACATTGCTCCAAAAGGTCGGCTCGAACGGCAGGCAGGGCGTATTGTCCCCGGCGTAACCGCGCGCCAGTTCCATGCGCTCGCGGACGCGGACAATTGCGCCCCGCATTTCTTTGCCCACGCCCTGCTGATGCGCAAGGGCGTTCAGCCCGCCCAACTCGCAGGCCAGGGCGCGGGTTTGCAGGCAGCGCGGACGATCTAAGCCGCCTTCCGGTCGTCTCAAACTCTGGTTATCAATTTCGCGCCAGCGCGCGTCCAGGGCTTCCAGTTCAAGGGTAAGCGCGGCCACATACGCCTGGCGCTCTTCCTCAGAAAGCGGCAAGGGTTCCGGCACAGCAGCCGTTTCAAGAACCGTTTCAACGGGACGGTAACGGGAACCATTTTAGCAGCAGGGGCAGTATCGGGTTCAAGTTTGGCGTAAGGTTCTGCCGATAGCTCTGCCGCCGTGTTTGGGTCTTCCCTGCTAACAACATCTACGCGCTCGGCGTTCGTTCCCCCCGGTTTTGAAGGTGCCTGCGTCTGCTGCGAAAGAGGTTCGGGCGGCGCGTCCTGAATCACAGAGGAGACAATCACAGGGGAAACAGGCGGCGCAAATACCGGCGTTGGCTGCGAAGAAACAGGCTGCAAAGCAACTGGCGGAACAGGAACAGGCAGGGGAGAAGAAATCGTTGGCGGCGAAGAACTTGTTTCCTGCAACGAACCGGGCTGAGAAACCGTCGTGTCCGTATCCGCCCGCCGGAAAGTGACCGCATCCGCCAAAGGAGCGCGGACGGCTACGACAGCGCGCTGCGTGTCTGTGAGCCGCAGCAGACGCTGCGTAAACTGTTCCAAAACCGCTTCCAATTCGGCAATAATCTCCGTATCCGCGTCTTGTTTCGCGGCCTCCAGTTCCACGTTGACAAGGGCTATCGCTTCCTGTAACCGTTCCCTCTCCTGCCGCGTAAACCGCCGCTGTTCCCGCCGTTGACGCAAATCCTGTAGGTACGTTTTCAGAGCGTCGTTGGACTCGAAGATACTGCTGTTGTTAGACGGGCAAGCAAGAGGTGGATTCGATAGCATGATTTTCTCCTTTTCGCGTTACGATGGATAAGCGCAACGAAATAGATTTCTTTGCTGTAGGGCCTGCGGCCAAATGTCCGCCTGCGCGGACACATCAGGACTGCGCGAACATTTAGCCAAAGTCGCATTAGTGACGGGCGTAAAGCCACACATCTTGCCACGCGGATTCTGCATCGCCTGCGCGGTATTGCGCGGGCAGAACCGCCATGCGCTGAAAACCCGCGTCTTGCAGCGCCCTGATTTTCTGAGCGTCGTCGGCATCCGCATAGCAATGGGTTTTGCCGGCGGGAAGGGGCAGCGATTCCAGCAAGTTTATCAGGGATGGGGTGGCAACTGCCGGATGAGCAAACAAGTCCAGCAGCGAAATGCCCGGCCAGCGGTTATCGGGAACGCAGGTGGCGAACGCGACTACCGCGCCCTGTTGGTTTTCCAGTACGCCTGCCCGCACATTCGCGCGCTTGCTGTCCGAAGCCATGAATTGACAGTAGGGGCCTTCCAGCAGGGCTGCGCCCCACACGTTCAGCGCCACATTGCGCAGAAAGGGCGGGGCAGGCAGGGCGGCAAGCAAGGCGACAAGCGGCCAATGTTTCCATCGCGCAGGGACAGGACAACAGGCATCGGACGCGAAAAAGCGGGTTTCAAATATGTCCTGCGGTTCCCGGTCATAGCGCATCAATCCTGGTCTGCCACCCGGCCAATCGCAAAAGCCGTGACGGGCATAGATGTGGTAGGCCGCGACTTTGATACCCTGTGCCGAGAAGCAAAACCTGCCCGTTCCGTCTGCGAAAATCCTCCATTTGATGCCACATGATGGCGTCGCAAATGCCCTTGCGCCGCTGTGTGTCGCGGGTATGCACATGGCCTAAAATGCCGATCCCGTTGGCTTCCACCGTCATAATGTTGCCGACAATTTCGTCTTGCAGCAGGCCGACATAAAAGCGCGTTTCCAGATCATCACAGCCTCCGGCAAGCGCCGTTTCGATGTGTTCGCGGTAGTGGGGCGGCTTGTGCGCCAGAAAGGGGCGTATCTGCGCTTCCCGGCTCGTTTCAGGCGGCAGGACACACTCGATAGTCAACTGTTCGCCGGTTTTCAGCGTTTCCACTGCAAGCGTTGTTCGCATGTGCTTGGTCTCGGAAGATATTAGATACAAGGTACAAGATATTAGATATTAGTGGTCATGCGCTGTGTGGGCGTTAGCGCGTTAAGACAATTCGCTTAGGGACTTTGAACAAAAGTCGTATTCCGGTTGCAGACCGGGTGGCGGAACGCCCCTCCTGTGTGGCGTTCACGACTCGATCTTATTCGCGTTCATTCGCGGCTAAATTCGGAGGACACATTCAGCATAGCGCGCGGCCAGGCGGGTTTGAGCGTCCAGCATTGGAGACGGGTTTGTTCCAGCAGGTTCGTCAGGTCCATGTTATCGGGATGAATCGGCCATTCGGGAATTACCCGCGCCACTTCTGCGGCAATCGCTTCTGCGGCGGCGGGATAGGGCGTTACGGGAGAGCCGGAAATTGGCGCGATCACTCAGGAACGCTTCGGCAAGCGCGACAAAGTAGGTTCCCAGGCCAACTGCCTGCCCCGCCACTTGCACTGAAGCGGGCAAGTACCCGGATTGCGCGGCTTGCAGAACGCTTCCTGCCGCCGCCTTTATTTCCCGCGCCTCCAGCAGTCCCACATCGGTGACGGGCGGCATCGTCAACGGCCCGGACACAGTGGGACGCGCATACCGTTCGCGGGGCGCGAGGACGGCGCGGCACAGCATCAGCAGGATTTCCCCGGCACTAAAGAAGTCGGTGAACAAGACCTGACGTTGCGCCGCAATGTTTTGCGCAATGGCTTCCAACTCGCTATGACTTGCCGTTGGGCGCTGCCCGTCGTAACGGGCAATCATCTCGCCCCACCCGATGATTTCCAATTGTCCGTTGCCGCGCAGGTATTCGCATAGCCGCCGTAAGTTCGCCTGCATGGTGGGTATCAGGGCGCGATCATGCTGTAGCGCGGGCTTCCATTCCTTGCGGGGCGGGTTGGCTCCCTTTGCGAAATTCACGCCGTCCCAAAACTCCGTGCTGATCGCCCGCGTCGGATGGCAGATAAAGAAATTCAGCCACTCGGCCCCGCGCCGCTCGGAAGCAACGTAATCCCGTAACTGGCGCTGAACCCGCTCCAAACGACCGGCAAAAATGGCATCGTCATAAAAGGCGGTATCAAAGCCGCCGAAACCGCCGTCAAAGTAGAAGTTCAGGCAGCCGCCATACCAGCAGACGTTGTGGCCGGGCAGGCGCACCTGGCTGTAGGCATACGCGCTTCCCATGCGCCCCATCAGGCCGACGACGGACGGCGACCAACTGTTGCCCGTCCGCGCCCATCCGAGCAGAGGCCGGCCCAAAATGCGCTCCGTATCCGCCCATCCCTGACGGTCCCATGCCCATACCGCATCCATGCCCTGCGCGAAATCTTTGTCCAGGCAAATCTCCGTCGTTGTCGGATGCGTGGAATGCCAGGTGGAATGAAACGCGAGATGGTGACTTTTCAGCGCTTCAATCACGTCCTGCCGTTCCCGTCGTTCCCACAACCGCGCGTTCTCGCCCACAATCATAAACGAGCCGGTCAGCCCGTACTCGCGCAGAATTTCGGCCATCCACAAAACCGCGTCATCGGCTTCCGGCGCAATCAAATCCTCCACATCAAAGCACAGCGCCGTTGGTATGCGGCCCGCATCCGACGCAAACTTTTCTTCAGGCATGATGGCTTCCTTATACCTACTGACTACTGACTACTTCCTGCTTTGAATATCGGTTCTTTCTTGCCCAATCGCAAAGGGCGCGGGTGGGTAATATGCGCTTCCAGCCAGGCGTTTTCGATGGCGAGGAATTCGCGCGTCTCGTAACGGGGCATGACCCCGCCATAATCGCGGCGGTCAGCGGGAACGCCGATTACGTCCATGCCGAGCGCGCGGGCGGTGTACAGGGCGCGGGGCAGATGGTACGCTTGTGTCACCAGAATGGCCTGCTGCGCGCCAAAGATGTCGCGCGCGCGGTACAGGCTGTCGTAGGTGCGAAAACCGGCATAATCCAGCACAATATCGCGGCGTGGTACACCCATTTTCATGGCCGCCTGCCGCATGGCTTCCGGCTCGTTGTGTTCCACGCTGCCGTTGTCGCCGGTCAGCAGCAATTTGCGCACCTTCCCGGCTTTGTACAATTGCGCGGCGGTGAACACGCGATCATAAAGGATGGGTGACAGGCCGCTGCGCGTATACCCGGCTCCGAACACAATCGCAACCGGGCGGGCAGGAACGGCCTGTAAGTTGGCAATGATGGGGGCGCCACTAATTAACACATCCGCATAGATCAATCCCAGACAGAGCATGACTAACAGCGCGATGCCTCCCAACCGCAATCCCCACCGGCGAAAACGGCGCAGGCGTGGGGAAGCGGAAGGCTGCGTAACGCGGACTTGCGCTGATTCAGGCAGGGTGACAACAGCCACGAGACAACAACCTTCCAAAAGAAACACGCGCTAAGAAACAATTGATTCAGAAATGCTCGTTGAGAAACAGGCGGCAGCGTTCACGCTTACTTTCCCGCTTGTTTTCCCGTGTCGGAAGCGTTATCCCCATATAATTTACCGCCGATGCGAATCACGGCTTCGGGAATATCGCGAGGTCCTATACTACTCCCACCCCATTCCTGCGGGCCACCCTGATTAGGATAGCGCTGCACAATATGGCCGCACACGGCGTCTAAGAGTTGGTAGACATTCTCTATGCTCATCTCCAGGTTATGATGTACCACAAGATGCAGGTTCGCGCCGGCTGCGCCAATCACCTGCGGCGGCGACTGCGCGGCCATCAATGCTTCGGCGAATTCATCGTAAATCCGCTCTTTTTCCGCGTCTGTAAGCTGCGTAAGCAGGGGCCAGTCTTCCAGCACATACTCAATGTAGCAGGCATTGTATACCACATCGCCCATCGCAAAGAACGCTTCCTCGTCCTCCATCATTTCTCGAATAAAGTCTTCGTCCGATTCTTCATCGCGCGGTTCCACAGGGCTTCTCCCTTCACAGGTGGGTGTATTTTGCTGCGTACTACCAATGCAGGGCTTCGGGCGCCTCCACAAACATCACCTGTAAATCAGGTATAAGCATATGCTGTCGCTTCATCTCCGCCCATATAGTAGGATGTTGTTCATTCTGGATGGCCTGAATAGGTTCATGCAAGCGTTCGGAAAACTCCGTCCTTTCACGCCAGCGAAGGTAGCGATGTAAATGCGAAAGATAACCTTGATACGCTTGTTTCCGCGCCAATGGAAGGTACGGGCGAGCATTTAGCTGCAAAGCGTCTATGGTATACCTTGCCCGTTGGTAGTTCCTCGATGTCGGCGATCCAATCGGCAGGAAACGAAATGTATCCAGCAGATCAAGACGCATAAACTCCAGAGGATTTTCGTGTCTCGGATCAATCAGTACAACGTCGCCTGTTTCGGGACGAACGATTGACGGTTGCCCAACACGCGCAACCGATATTATTTCTCCAGTGATGGCTGAAAAGACCGCGTATTTGTCACTTTTGCACCTGTTGCAGCCGCCACACGAGTATACATAGTTCTCCCAAAGAAAAACAGCCTCAGGATAGAGCGATTTGGGTTTGTGATGATCAATCTCAATGGCAGCGCTGTCTTCACAATATCCACAACGCTGCACACCCGAACACATGTCCGTGGGCGTTCTGCGCACGTCCCGAAATGTTGCGGAACTTACGCGATTACGCGCTGTAAACCTTCTGTCCGCTTGGATGACCTGTTGCGCATACTCAGGAATAGCGTCTATTTGTTGTTGGTAGCTTTGTAAACGCCGCGCTGTTGCTGCGGGAAGGGCGCGATCAGGTAACTGGCGCAACTAGACGACTCCTGCCGTATCGGGTTTGATAATGTGCGAAGTTGTCGGCATCATGGCGCGCAGTTGCTCTTGTTCGCGTCGTTCTTCATTGTTAAGCGTACCGTCCAATTCCTTAAAGTTTAATTCAGCTAGCCGGTCCAACTTCTGTTCACCTTCCTCGGAGCGTCCAACTTCGTTGCCGAATGCACCTGTGCTGTAAGCATCCAGAATATTGCCGTAAAGCAGTCGGTTTAGCTCCTCCCCGCAAATCATTTGCCCCTGTTCATCCGTTTCCGGCGTCGGCAACTTGAAAACCGTGCCATGTGTCGCGGCTTGACAGACGAGCGGGCTGTGTGTCGTGACAATGAATTGCATATTCGGAAAATGCTTACGAAACCACACGCCAATACGTCTTTGCCATGTTGAGTGCAGGTGCGCGTCCACTTCGTCAATCAGCACCACGCCTGGCACGACAATCTTTGTCTGCCCGGCAGGATCAAAAACCCTGTCGGAGCCGTAGCAGGCGATCAACTGTCGTATCAAATCAAGCGTCATGCTTAACACCGAACGATACCCGTTGCTGAGTTCTTCGGCGGGAATGGGCAAGTCGTTGCCGTCCACAAATTCCACGCCTTTAGAAGAAACGCTTTTCAAGCACACGCCAAACGGCAGAAAATCATCCTGATTGACAAAGGCTTTCACCAAATCAAGCAATTTGCCTTCCGGTTCCTCTTCCAGTTGCTTGAAGCGCAGTTCGCGCAGCCACCTCAAACCTTCCGACAATCCA
>CAWIEK010000060.1:0-196292 GCA_963835065.1 uncultured Chthonomonadaceae bacterium
ATGTTCCAGCCCCTCGCCACCACAAGTACAGGGAATGTCTTCGAGCCGCTTCATTACTCCGCCGCCCTTCTTCCCGTTCTCTCTGGCCGCGTCTGCTTTCAACGTAGATGTTTTACTGCCCAAGTAGCGCGCATACGCTTGCCGCTGTTCTGCCGTGTACATAAAACCGCTTCCCTCCTTCCGAATTCCTTCATTATAGCCTAACCGCTTGATCCCGTCAAATACTTTGCTTTCCCTATTGCATATCGCCTATCCGTTCGGCTATAATGGTACATCCTTCTACAAAATTGGAACCACCAACATGCCCGAAATGCCTTTGCGCGTTGTCACGTACAGCCGCGTCAGTACGGAAGATCAAGCCGATTATGGAACCGGCTTGGACACGCAGGACATTGAGAATGTCCGCTTTGCCGAACGTATCGGCGCGGTTGTTGTCGGGCGTGAAAGCGATCCGGGCGTCAGTGGGACCATTTACCCACGCGCCGGTCTGGAACGCGCCCTGCGGCTGCTGGAAAGCGGGCAGGCCGATGCGTTGATCGTGCATCGGGTTGACCGGCTAGGGCGCGAACAGTGGATACCGCCGTTTGTCCATAAGCGTATCAAAGTGGCGCAAGCGCGGCTGTTCACGGTTGAAGATGGGGAAGTTACCGATCAAAACATTCTGCTGTTTGCCCTGCGCGGCGGCATGGCGCAAGCCGATTACAGCCGCTTAATTCAGAACCTAAGAGCGGGGCAACGCCGTCTGGCCGAAAAGGGGCAGACGCCTTCGCGGGCGTGGTCGCCGTATGGCTATCATATCGTGCAGAAAGTGGAACAGGGGCAGGTTCGAGAAAACGCGGGCGCGTTTGTCATTGTGGAAGCGGAAGCCGAAGTTGTTCGGCTGATTTACACCCGGTACGAGGCCGGGGATAGTCTTTCCGCTATTTGCCGACTGCTGCACACGCAGGGCGTCCCCATTCCACGCCCGGAACGTCAGCAGGTGACGCGCAGCTTCTGGCAGGCGACAATGGTTTCCCGTATACTCAAAAACACAGCGTACAAGGGCTATATCATGTGGGGAAAAACCCGCGCGGTTTTCAAGGATAAGGCCGATCTGTCTTTTGAGGAACGCCTGAACTGCCGAACGCAGAACCCGCGCAAGCGCGTAGACACTCCCACGCCGGAAAGCGCCCAGGTGCGTATTCCCGTCCCGCCCCTCGTCAGCGTAGCCCTGTGGGAAGCCTGCCAGAAACGGCGGCAGGAGAACAAGGAAGCCGGGGGTGTCCGCAATGACCGGAAACACTTGTTTGCAAGTCTGGTACGCTGCCCGTCGTGCAATCGCCGAATGAACTCCGGGCGTGTTCACTATAAGAAACGTGCAACTGAAGATAGGCCTGTATTCTATCGTTGCCACGACTACGCGCCGAGCCAGACCGCGCCGGACTTCGTTTGTCACCGAACGCACTACAAAGAGCAGGACATTCGCGCTGCCGTGCGCCGGTTCTTTGTCGCGCTGACCGAAACCCCGGAATTTGTAGCCGCCGCGTTTCAAGCCTATGCGGATTCCCGTCAGTCGAATTATTCTGCTGATGAACACGCGCAGGTTATCAACGACCTGCGCGAACTGGACGCAAAAGAAGCAGCAACGGCACAAGCCTATTCCAACAGCATCCGCATTGGAACGCGCCCGGAAGTGTTCGAGGCGCAGCTAACCGAGATCGTTCAGGAGCGCAGGCGGCTGGAAGCGCGAAAGGGCGCAATGGAAACCCTGCTCATGTCTCACAAAGACGAAGACGCGCAGGAAGTGGCGCAGATCGTTGCCGCGTATGCCCGCGACATACTGGAAGTGCTGGACTCCGACACGCTGGAAACCGTCGAGCAGAACCAAGCTTTGCGCCGTGTCCTGCACTCCATCAAGCCCATTCCAGACGGCTTCCGCGTGGAAGCGTACCCGATAGCGACAACAAGCAGCGGTCAGGTAGACATCCAACTTCCACCTGTTACAAGCATCGTCACACCGGTTAAATAGTTGGCAGCATCGGATGCGAAAAACACAGCGACACCCGCCACGTCCTCTACGCTGGCGATACGTCCGAGCGGAATCTGGGAGAGTATGTCTGCCGCCATCGTTGCCATGCCTTCGCGCGCCATTGCCGTTTCCACCCAGCCGGGCGCGATGCAGTAAGACAGGATGTTGTTATGCGCTTCCGCGCGGGCGAGGCAGCGCGTCAGGTTCACCATGCCGGCTTTGCTCACGGCATACGCGGGCGCGTCGGTTTCGGCCCGAAACGCGGAGCGGGACGCGATATTGATGACCTTGCCCCCGCCCTGCCGCTTCATCTGCGGCAGGGCGCAAAACGTGGCGTTGACCGCGCTCATCAGGTTCGTGTCCAGCGTCCGCTTCCAGCCGGCCTGCCAATCGCTGTAATCGGGCGTATCAAAGGGAACCGCCTCGAAAATGCCCGCGTTGTTGACCAGCACATCCAGCCTTCCGAACGCGGCGAGAGTTTCCTCCACCATGCGGCGCGTGTCTTCGGGATCGCTCACATCCGCCTGTACCAGCAGGTGCGGCCCCGCCTTACACGGCGGCAATTGCGCCAGAACCGACCGGGCCGCTTCCGCATTGGCATTATAATGTAGCGCGACTCTCATTCCCCGACGAGCGTATTGCCGCGCAATGGCGCTCCCGATACCGCGCGAAGCGCCCGTTACCAGCGCTGTCCGCCCCTGCAACTCTTCCATAAATTCCATTCTCCTGCCGCCGCAATACTGTTAATTGCGGATTGTGATACGGTATAATAGCATAAAGAACAGGTTAGTTTCGCAGACGAAAACACAAACGATCAAGACTATAGAAGAAACGACAAAGGATACGAAGACAAACTATTTAAAGGAAAATGTCGTATATGGCAAGCGCGGCGGTGCGGCGGGCGTTGTGGCGGGCGGCGCAAGACCCGGATTTTCGGCGACGCAGCCTGGCAAATTTAGGGATGGCGCTGGCGGAAGACGGCTTCATTTTGACCGATGCGGAAATGGCTGATTTGCGCAACTGGTGGGAATTGCTGCGCGGGCTTTCGGAGCGCGCGTCGTATGAGCGTATCAGCGCCCTCGCGCGCTCCAACCCACGCTGAACCCTTTGCATCCGGGTACTTTCAGCATCCGGGCAATCGGCATAACCGCTAAGGAATTTTCCTGATGGACTCGATAGTTCTTCCCACGCCCTGGCAGGAACGCTTTACCCGCGAACGTCAACGCCTGCTGGATGCCCTGGGCGCGTTGACGGACGGCGGCATTGTGGAAGCCTTGCAGCCTATCGGTTCCCTGAGTTTCAACGTCACCGCAGGGAATGCAGAGGACAGCCCCGAACAAGGAAAAGCGACAGGCGAAGCCACCGGGGAACCGCAGCCGCGGCTGGACATCGGGCTTGCCGTGTGGCCGTTTCCTTTGCAGGCGAGCGAACGGACTGCGTTGGAAGCGATTGGCTACGCCCCGGTTCCCGACATACGAAATAGCGCCGGAGCAGCGTTTTCAGCATGGTTCCGCCCCGTTCCAACTGTTTGTCGTGGAAGCGGGCGGGGAGCAATGGACGGACTGGCTGGTTTGGCGCGATTATCTGCGCGCGACTTACGCCGCAACCCGCAACCCGCAGCCTTCAACTGTTGCGGACTCGCCGGTTTTGCGCGATACCCTGCGCGTCGGCCCCGAAGCGCAGGTTGATTGCGCGACAACGCTTGCAAACGCGCGGCAGTGGTGGATGGAAACAAAGGGGTTTTCTCCCCTGGAAGAAGTGTCTCGCGAGTTGGCGGGGTTTGACGGCGTGTGGCACATTGCGGGCGGGTGGGCTATTGACTGCTTTTTGGGCCGGGTGACGCGCGTTCACCATGACATTGACATTCTCATTGCCCGCGCCGATCAGCTTGCGTTTCAAGAATATATGCGCGCGCGGAACTGGAAATGGGTCGCGCCCAACGAGGGGAAACTGGAACCCTGGCAGCCGGGCGTGTTTCTGGAACTGCCGCGCCATCAGGCTCACGCGCACCGCAACGGGCAGATGCTGGATTTTCTGTTCGGGGAGATAAGCGGTGGCGTATGGCGGTTCCGGCGCGACCCCAACATACTGCGAACAACGGAGCGTATCTTTTTGCGAACGGCTTCGGGCTTGCCCTGCATTGCGCCGGAAATCGCCCTGCTGTACAAAAGCCGTGCCGGAAGCGCGGGACTGCGCGACAGGGATCAGGCCGATTTCGACAACGCCCACCCTCACCTGAACCCCGAACAGCGCGCCTGGCTGCGCTGGGCCTTGACCGTCACCAATCCGCAGCATCCCTGGCTTCCCATCCTGTTGTAGTCGCTTCCCGCGTTGAGCCTGTTCGCGCTCCTCAATACGGAACGTCGGCGTGTTTGGCATAGAGCCTATCCCGATAGGGGTTGTCCTTGCGTTCGTAGGACGCTTGCACTTTCCTGCCGGGTATTTTCAATACCCGGCCAATTGGGATAGGCCATAGATTTCAGTCGGCATCTTCGATGGATGTTTTGCGCTTACGTAACACAGTGAGCGTGAGCAGCAAGGGAAAGACTACTCCCATGATGATGAAAAGATAGCCCGATCTTACGTCGGCCTCGGCTTTTTTACGCCCGACCGATTGTTCCAGGCGGCTGACGTCCCTGCGCCCCGGAACATAAATCACTTGCGCGGACGTACCGGCTTGCGTTTGCGCGTAATCTTCACGCGAAACGGGACTGAGCGACTCGATACGCTGTCCGTTCGAATCGTTGAAGGCATACCGGAGCAGGTAGGTCGTATGCTTGCTCCCGCTTTCAATGGATTTGCCCGTAATCTGCCCGGTTGTGGTACGCCCCTGCGCGTCCATCAGGCGGTAGTGTTCCATGTGTTCATTGCCATCGCGCAGGATTTTCAAGCCCACGCCGCACAGGAACACCATATAGATGCCCGCAAGTATAGGGAGTAATACCCGCGTCTGCTTATCGTTCTTGCGCTTTAGCTCTTTGGCCTGCGCCACGCCCTCCTGTTTGGCGGCGGTGTCGCTGTGGGCGCGAATGTAGTCCAGCAGCAGGTCATAATCCTTCATTTTGGCGGTCAGCGCGATCTTTACGCCATTGCCCTGAATGGTGGTTACTTCCCACGAGTCGCTTTTGCTCTGCACGGTGCGCGACATCAGGGAAGTCACCTCGCCAAAGCGGATTTCCCGCGTCTTAAACAGGTCTTTTTCCACCAGCCCGAACGCCGTTACCGTGAGCGTATCCGTGTACGCATGGACGGTGGCGTAAAGAAATAGCAGTTCCATGCTTCCCAAAAATAGATAGACCAGCGCCGCCGCCCAGTAATCCGAGGCTTTGAGGGGTTGCATGGCGATGAACAGCAGCATCAGGCCGACAATCAGCGACATGAATACGCCTGCCCACGCCATATCCTTCTTGGGCCGGTACACGTTGTCCAGAACGCCGATGTCCCGTTTTTGACGTTCGCGCAGAACCGCCAGATGCGGTTCCAGCAATACATTCAGTTCCCCAACCTGTTTTGCGCCGAGCAGGCCGCGCTGTATGCTGATTTTGCTTCCCGCCGCGTCCACAAAGGTCAGTTCGCTGTCGTCCTGTCCGTTCGCTTCAAAGCGCGCGATTTCCGGCCAGAACAGCGTACGCGCCCCGTTCCAGCCCCGCCGGGTGACGCCCTGAGCGTCCACTTCATAAACGGTGAACGATTCCAGCAGCCCGTACACGCACAGGAAGCCGACAAAACCGCCCATTGCCAGAAACAGCCCACTCCCGGCCAGCGTGTCCCGGCTCCAATGGTTCGTGTACGGAATGAGTAATCCCGAAATACAGGACGCCGGCAGAGATGGCAAGCCAAAAGCACATCATCAGCCGAAATCCTACATTGCCTGTAAATCTCTGCATAAAACTTCTCCAAAGCCGGTGTTCAGGTGTTTGGTGTTCAGGTGTTCGGTGTTCAGGTGTTCGGGTATTCAGGGGAAGACGCGGCATTGTCCTGAACACCTGAATACCTGAATACCCGAACACCGTTTCAAGGCGACTGCATCCGTTCCAGGCGGCGCATGACGGCGGAAGACGTGTACTTGCGGTGGTAAGCGATGGCCGCTCCTAATCCAAGCAGGAACGGCAGGCAGGCGGCAATGCCGAACATAATATGCCCGACGCGGATCATTTCTTCGCCTTGCGCTTTGCCGAGCGAGGCCATCGCGTGTTTAATATCGGGATTGCTCGGCAGGTACACCACCGGAATGTTCCCTGTGCTGCGCGCCTGCTCGTAATCCCGCAGGGGAACATAGCCGCTGCCCTCGTAAGATTTGCCGCCAACGTCAAGCGTGTAATCTACCCGGTAGCGTGGGTCGGAGCGGCCTTTCACCTGTGTATCCGTGACGCGGGCGATTGTGGTTTTTCCCTGCGCGGCCAGCAGGCGATAATGCTCCAATTTCTCCTGGCCGGTTTGCGTGAACAGCAGCCCCATCAGTCCCAACAGAAACGCCAGTATCAGGCCCACAATGGGCATCTGCCACGCCATAGAACGGGCGTCCCGGCGTTCCATTTCGGCTTTCGCGCTTGGCTGCGCGTTCAGGGTTTCGGCGGGAACGCGGGCGCGTACGAACTCCAGCAGCAGGGCGTAGTTGGGCAGAGTGGAGTTGAAGGCGATGGTTTTGCCGTCGCCTTGCAGCGTCACCCGCTCCATGTCTTTGTTTTTGCCGACAGTCTGCGCCGCAAAAACGTGGAGATGCGCAAACGGAATCGTGACCGTTCGCCAGGGCAGGCGGAGCGAAATATCCGTATCGGTCACGGTGTAAACCGACAGCAGCAGGGGCAGGCCACCCGCAAGCAGGAACAAGGCTCCAAACACGAAAAATCCGCTCAGGCCGAGGCTGGCGTTGTTATCTGACGGGGAAGTGGTCTTCAGCATCGGCGCGAACCGGATGAACGCGGCCATAAGCAGGGAAACGATGGGCATGGCGATCCCCAACAAGCCTGCCGGGGAGCGCAGGCCATAGCGAAACGTTTGGCCCTGTACAGCCTGCCGCTGCATCTGCGCCGTCAGGGGCGCGAGGCGTTGGTTGAGCGCGTCCGCCAACAGCATCCCGGAAGCGTCCCGGAAACGGTAGTGGGTGACATGCGAATCTAACACGACATTCATCTGTTGTCCGTTGGTATCCGTCAGCGTCAGCACATGCTTGGTGCTGCTGAGTTCATACCCGCTCAACTCCCGCCAGCGCAGGCGCGTTTCGCCCCGCAGCCCGCGCTTTGTAATACCGTCCTCGTCCATTTCATATACGGAACTGGCGTCAATCAGCCCGATCAGGCTGTAGATGACGGGCAGGAGAAACACGCCCAGGATAACGGCATCTCCCCAGCGCAAGCGCCCGGAAAGCAGGGGCAACAGAAAGAAGTAGCACGGAAAGCCGACATACGCGGCCATCACCCCGATAAGTTTCAATTTCACGCTGAACGGACTGGCAAACGTCTGCATGGCTCCTCCCGAAAAAGGGTATTCGGTATTGGGTGTTGGGTGTTTGGGAATACAATAGTATAAAATTTTCCCAGTATAACAGTTTACCCTGTGTTGTTCGCCAGTGACGCCGAACCGAACGTTTTGGGACGGTCAACAGAACGGTTGCCGTTAAGAAGCAGCCTTTTTGCGGCGCAGGTAGGCGACGACAGCGGACGCGACAATGGCTCCGACGACGACCCGCGTCACCATCTTTTCCCGGTTGTATTTCCACTCCGCTTTCAAGCCCATTTCTCCGAAGATGTTGGGAATGTGGCCGCGCGAAAGGTCAACCAGAACGCCTTCCACCATGCCCACCTGATCCGCCAGTATCAAGGGAACCCAATGCCCGTAGCTGGATTCGCTGTATTTGAACGCCGTACGGCGAAGCATGCCGCTCAGTCCCATGGGCGGCGTTGACGTTCCGAATACGGTGGTGATGAAGGGTCGCTCGTTGGATTGTAAAATTTCAACGGTGAGCGGCTGCTGCGGCGGGCGCTCCCAGGTATAGCCCGCGTGTTCCCCGTTGTTGCGCGTCTTTATCGGATACGTCGGGTCGTTTTTCGGGTTGGCGTCCACGCCCCACCCCTTGACCTGCGCGGGATCTATAAGAGTATTTTCCATGTCGGTTCCTTCCTGATTAGTTTCTTCAGGTAGGGGCGCTGCTTGCTGCGCCCGCCTTTGCGTTGCGCCCGCGTTGGCATTGGTGTTTACGCCCACGTTGGCGTTTGCGCCTGCGTTTGCGGAGGGTTCAGCAAGCAGAACCCCTACGATGTACCTTACCGTTTCTTGACGGCGTATTAGCTTCGGACGGAGGGCGGGATCAGCACCGGCTTGATGCAGTTGTCGAGCTTCCCGGAAAAAATCCGGTAGGCATCCGACACGTATTCCAGCGGGATGCGGTGAGTGATGAGCGCTTTCGGATCGAGGACGCCATTCTGTACATGCTCAATCAGGCGCGGCAGCAGCCGCTTCACCGAGGCTTGGTTTGCCCGGATGGTAATGCCTTTATTGACCACATTGCCGATGGGAACGAGCGCGCCAATCGGGCCATAAACGCCAACGATGGAGACAATCCCGCCCTTTTTCACGGAGTTGATCGCCCAATGCAGCGCGGTTGCCGCCCCGCCTACCGCCTTCAATCCTCTGCCGAAGAGCGTCTGCATCGGGGCGCCGGCGGCTTCCGCGCCCACCGCGTCAATACACACATCCGCGCCCAGCCAATCCGTCGTTTTCTTCATGAACAGCACCGGGTCTCCGATGGACTTGAAGTTATAGGCTTCGCAGGGCGCGTACTTTCTCACAAAATCAAGACGGTACTCTTCCTGGTCAATGACAATGACACGTCCCGCCCCGAAAAGCCAGGCGCACCGCGCCGCCATAATTCCCACGGGGCCGGCCCCGAATACAACAACGGTATCCCCCGGCTGAATTCCGCCCATTTCCGCGGCCTGGTAGCCGGTAGGCACGACATCGGTGAGCAGTACGGCATCGTCCGGGTCCATGCCGGCGGGAATCACCGTAGGACTCACATCCGCATACGGGACGCGGGCATATTCCGCCTGCCCGCCGTCGAAGCCGCCTGCCGTATGCGAGTAGCCGAAAATACCGCCCACTGCCGTAGCCTGGGGATTGGATTCATGGCAATTCCCGTAGAGTTCCTGCTGGCAGAAGACGCACTTTCCGCAGGCAATGTTGAAGGGAACCAGAACGTGGTCGCCTACTTTCAATTTCTGCACTTCGGGGCCGACCTGCTCCACGACGCCGGTAAACTCGTGCCCGAACGTCATTCCCACGCGGGTATCCGGCACGGAGCCGTTATATAGATGCAGATCGGAGCCACAGATACAGGAGCGTGTGACCCGGACAATGGCGTCCTGGGGATGCAGTATCTCCGGCATGGGTTTATGGTCAATGCGGACCCGCAGCGGCCCCCGATAATTCATAGCAAGCATGGAACTGACTTCCTTTCTGGCTAAATCAGCGGATCGCCGCCCGTTACGCCGTAAATCTGGCCGGTGATGTAACTGCCCGCGTTGGAAGCCAGCAGCACATACACCGGGGCGAGTTCGGCAGGCTGCCCCGCGCGTCCAAGCGGCGTGTCCTGCCCGAAGGTTTTCACTTTTTCCGGCGGCATGGTGGAAGGGATCAGCGGCGTCCAGATCGGGCCGGGCGCAACCGCGTTGACGCGAATACCCTGTTTCGCCACGTCCTGAGCCAGCGCCTTTGTAAAGTTGGTGACAGCCCCTTTCGTCGTCGCGTAGGCCAGCAGCATGGCGTCCGGCTGATAAGATTGAATGGACGTGGTGTTGATGATGGCTCCTCCCGGCTGCATGTGCGGCAGGGCGGCTTTGCTCAAATGGAACATGGCGTAGATGTTGGTGCGGAAAGTGTAGTCCCACTCTTCGGAAGGTATTTCCTGAATGCTCTTGTAAGTGCGCTGGAAAGCCGCGTTATTGACGAGAACGTCAATGCGTCCGAACGCCTGCACCGCCTGCTGCACGATTGCCCGACAGTGCGCTTCGTCACTGATGTCTCCGGCAATCGTGAGCGCCTTGCGCCCCGCTTCCCGCACCAGGCGGGCCGTCTCCTGCGCGTCCTGCTCCTCATTGAGATAGGAGAGTACCACGTCTGCGCCCTCGCGGGCAAAGGCAATGGCAACCGCGCGCCCGATGCCGCTGTCCGCGCCGGTGATGAGGGCGATACGATCCCGCAATTGATCGTTGCCCACATACGTTTGTTCGCCGTGATCGGCTTTGGGCGTCATTTCAGTTTCGGACCCCGGCGCGGCAATCGGCTGCTGCGGGTACTCCGGTTTTGGCTCCAGCTCTTGTGGGTCTTGAGGCTCTATCTGCGTGGTACTCATGCGTGGTATCTCCCTTGCTGTGTTATTTCGGCTCTTTCCTGCCCCTGGAGGATGAGCGCTTTGCGTAAGACGCAGCAAGCCGGGAGAAGCGCCTCCTACCTCCGGCCTATTTTTAACACCACTTTTTATCGTATGCTGCCGACATGGCGGGATATTTGCGGCGGCAACTCTTGCCACTGCCTATGCGTCTTAAAACATAGTGCTGAATGAGCGATGCTGCCGCTAATCTCTATTCCGAACCTGTTCCGAACACCCATACGCGCAGTCACTTTTAGAAAAGATTTATTATGAGCGTACCTCTTTCCGTTTTGGACCTGATTCCATTGGCTGATGGCTCCAACAGCCGGCAAGCCCTGCGCAACAGCCTGGAACTTGCCCGACGCGCCGACCAACTTGGCTATACGCGCTACTGGTTTGCCGAACACCACAACATGCCGACAGTGGTGAGTACCACGCCCGAAATCATGATTGCGATGGCGGCGGAGCAGACGGAACATATTCGCGTCGGTTCGGGGGGCATCATGCTGCCCAACCACACTCCGCTCAAAGTGGCTGAGTCCTTCAAAATGCTGGAATCCTTGCATCCGGGGCGCATTGATCTGGGACTTGGACGCGCGCCTGGAACCGATCCGGCCACGGCGCTGGCCCTGCGCGGTTCCCGCGAGGCGCTGTACGCCGAAGACTTCCCTGACCGACTGGCCGAACTGGTGGCCTTCGGCAAGGGCAGCCTTGCCAATCGCAATGCGACTGCCGCCGTGACCGCTATGCCGCCGGATGTGTCCCTGCCCCCATTATATCTGCTTGGGTCGAGTGATTTCAGCGCGCGGCTTGCGGCGCGGCTTGGCATGGGCTTTGCGTTCGCCGCGCACTTCAGCGACTTTCCGCCGGAATTGCCCCTGCGCGGATACCGCGAACAGTTTACGCCGGGCGCTTTGCAGCAGCCTCACGCTATCCTGACCGTTTCCGTTGTGTGCGCCGACACGGATGCGGAAGCCGAGCGCCTGGCTGCCAGCCTGATGGTCGCGTTTGCCCGGCTGCGCACGGGGCAGAAATCCCTGCTGCTCCGTCCCGAAGACGCGCTGGCGTATCCGTTCACACCGCAGGAACTCGCGGTTGTGGAAGCCATGCGCCCCCTGCACATCATCGGCTCCCCCGCAGCCGTTCGCCGGCGCATTGAGGCGATGGTTGCGCGAACGCAGGCCGATGAAGTGATGGTCACGACCTTTACGCATGGGCAGCAGGAGCGCCTGCGCTCCTATGAACTGCTCGCCGCAGTGTTTACCCTGTAAATCATTCCTTCTCTTAGCCATTGTTACGCCAGAAGGAACCGGCTCACCTGCGGCTTGTGGCTGCGGTCTACTTCGCGGCGCTTGCCCTGCGCTTCGCGTTCACCTCCCAAAAACAGCGTCCACGTATAGGCCATACACACCCCCATGACCAGGGCTTCCACGCGCTTCTTGTGTTGCAGATGGGTTTTGTCCAGCCGAAAGCCTGGCTCCTTGAAGTCCCGAAACCTCTCTTCAATCCAGAAGCGTCGCCCACAGCGGTTGAGATTGTCCTTGCCGACAGGCAAGTTCGAGAGCAAGTAGCAGGGTTCCTCTTTTGATCAAGACGGCTCCCCCGCAGTTAGACGCAAACGCCCCGATAGGGTATCATAATTCGTACAAGGCTGTTTCATGGTTGACCTCGGTGAGCATGTGGGTTGGCGCTTACATTCTACCAACTTTGTCACCGAAACAGTCTTGTTCTCCTATCGCAAAATCTGAAGGTTCGTCAGACCGAATTGTCAAACTTAAATGACGTTCGCAGCTTTACAGGGACGGTTGAATGACAATAGACGAGAATATCATTTCCGCTTTGAACCCGCTTGTTATGCCAATACAAGTTCGATATAGCGATACGGACGCGATGGGGCATATCAACAACGCCGTGTACCACGTCTATCTGGAGTGTTGCCGGATCGGCTTTATGGACGCGCTGAACCTGCCGAAACACGGCGACGACAGCCGCCCGCCGATCATCATGGCGCGTACTGAAATTGACTTTCTCAAACCCGGCTTTGTGGGCGATACGATTGCGGTATCCGGCTGGCTGACGGCAGTGGGCAACAAGAGTTTTACCATGCGGTTCAGCATAGATGCGGAAGAACGGGGTTGTTTGGCGCGGGCGGTGGGCGTACAGGTCTGGTACGACTATGCGGTGGATCGCAGCGTACCGATTCCCGATGAAGTGCGTACTCTGTTTGAACGATTGCTGCAAGCCGGTCAGGACGGCAGGCAGGCGTAACGGCATTTGGTTTTGCTTTCCAAAAGGAGAAACCGATGAACACGTCAGAACAGGCGAACACAACATTGATCGCAGGCAGCAGCCTTCGGGCGCAGGCGAACTCCAGAGAAGCGGCCATGCAGCTTGCCGCGCAGGGAAAGCTGGAAAGGCTGCTGTTGATGCCTGTGGAGTTCGGCGGCGTGGACGCGACAGTGAATGTCGTGTACGTTCCCTCGGGCGTCGTGCAGGAGAAAAGCCAATTCGACGCGCTGGTGACAAAACTCGTCGCGCAGGGCGAAGTCAGCTATCAGGCCACGCCGGAGTACGACGACGACAGCTTCATTCCATCCCGCATCGAACTGCAAGCCTCCGGTCCCGAATGGCTGATGCATGTGATTGATGTAGACGCCTACCTGTAAACCTATGCCGCGCCCTGATGCCGCCGCTTTGAACATGTTCAAGACAATTGCCTGCATCTATTTGCGTATATTCGCGTGTATTTGCGGCTACTTTCATAGATCAAGGAAGCAAAACCATGCCGACAGATATTGCTGACGAGGAAATCATGCTTGCGGTTAGAGATTTGCGCCTGAAAGTCTCGCCTTATGGCGCGTCGCTGCGCGGGCTGTGGCGCGAAACGGCGGACGGGCAGAAGCACGACATTATCACGGGCTACACGGGCGCGAAGGGCAAAGTGGGGGGGCAGGGCGACGCGCTGATCCCGTTTCCGGGGCGCGTTCGGGACGGGAAATACACCTTTGACGGCCAAACCTACGAAATGAACCGCAACGACAAGGACGGACCGAACGCCATTCACGGTTTTCTGCGGCTTGTCGCGTGGGAAACGGAAGCGCAAACCGAAAATTGGGTTCGGTTCGCCGTCTCGCTTGATCCCACCGCGCATCCCGGCTATCCCTTCGCGCTGCGGGCAAGCGTTTTGTACATGCTGGACCAAAACCGCTTTTCCTGCCGGTACACGCTGGAAAATACAGGACGGCAGGCCGCGCCCGTTGCGGTCGGGTTTCATCCGTACTTTACGGTCGGCTCGGAATCCATCAACGCGGATACGCTGCATCTGCCGTTCGCGGATACGCTGGAAATGGCGAACCTGTTGCCGACAGGACAGATTGTGCCGGTAGAGGGAACATCGTTCGACTTTCGGCAGCCGCGACAGATTGGCGAGACGGTTTTCAACACCTGTTTTCTCAACCCCCTTCGTGACGCGGACGGTTTGCTGCGTATATGCCTTGCCGACGCAAACAACGAACGCGCGCTTACGGTCTGGATGGACGATACCTTTCGTTACGTCGTGCTGTATTCCGGCGATCCGTTGCCCGAACCCCACCGCCGCCGTTCGCTTGCCATTGAACCCATGACCTGCGCATCCGATGCTTTCAACCATCCCGAATGGGGCTTGGTACGCCTGGAACCGGGGCAGACATTTGCCGGCGCGTGGGGCGTCAACTTCTTGAGGCACAAAAGAGTCGCCATAGCGAAAGCCGCTGATGTTCAAACGTATCCGCGAGTATTGGGAGGCGCGACTGCGCGACAAGAATGGACTGACGCCCGCACAGAACCGCGCTGTTAAGGAATGGCTGCAAAAGCCGCGCCCCGGCATCCAGGACTATCGGCGCAAATTTAGAGCGGCTCCCCTGGGAACATGGAGACACGCGGAAGGCACGTTTTCTATCGTTATGGATGAGCGCTGGCAGTTCAGCCCCGATCACACGGGCATAAGAACGGAGTATGGCCCCTTTGGTCACGAGCGCGGGCAAATGCTATTTATTTGGAAAGAAGTGGCGGATTTTACCATTGCCTGTTGGCCCGAAATGGAACGGGAAGCCGACAAAACGTTGGATGCGGACGGGGATGAAGAAGAACCGGAGGAAAGTGGGCGGAACGAATGGGAAATTATTCGCTATGACTTCCGAACCGTGCTTGTGGAAGGCGCGGAAATCATCGCCATGAGCCGCGTCACGCAGGAAGGCGAATGGCAATCCGGTTTCTGGCATAGTATGACGCCGCTGGCTTATAGCGGCGAGTGGCAGCCTTCCGAAATAGGAGACACCGCGTAAAACAGGAGGCGCAGCAAGCATGGACTTTCTCAAACTGCCGTTCTTCCGGGAATTGGACAAAGCGCAAACCATTCTGCTGGCCGGGTGCGGCGGCGGGTACGACATTTACTGCGGCCTGCCGCTGTACTTTGGGCTTGCGGGCAATGGGCAAAACCGTGCATCTTGCCAATCTGTCGTTTTCGCCCCTCCATGCCTCGACGGGGCGCAAATTGCCGGGCGGCATGGTGGCAGTCAACAAAAAGACGGAAGGTTCCGAGCGCTACTTTCCCGAAATATACCTGGCGCAGTGGCTCGCGTCCGAGGGCATGGAGGTTCCAATCTACTGCCTGGGACGCGCGGGCGTGAAGCCGCTCACAACCGCTTATAACTGGATGGTGGAAAACCTGAACGTAGACTCGATTCTGCTCATTGACGGTGGCACGGACAGCCTGATGCGCGGCGACGAAATCGGGTTGGGAACGCCCGAAGAGGACTGCGTCAGTATCGCGGCTGTCCATCAAATGAATGTTGCCAATAAGTGGCTTGTCTGCCTGGGGTTCGGCGTGGATACGTTTCACGGCGTCTGCCATGCGCAGTTTTTGGAAGCGGTTGCCGACCTGAACCGAACGGGCGGGTTTTTGGGCGCGTGGACGCTGACGCCGGACATGCCCGAAGTGCAGCAGTACGCTTCCGCCTGCAACTATACGCACAAGCGCATGTTCAACAATCCAAGTATCGTGTCGTCTTCGATTCTGTCCGCCGTTGCCGGGCATTTCGGCGATTATCATGCCACACCCGCACGGAAGGCAGCGAACTGTTTATCAACCCGCTAATGACGCTGTATTGGGCGTTCCAACTGGACGCGGTTGCAAACCGAAACCTGTACCTGGACGAACTGCGCGACACGGAAAACTACCAGGACGTCATCAACGTGATTCACGCCTTCCGCGCCCGTAATCTGGCGAATATCAAGGACTGGCAGAGTTTGCCGATGTGAAGTTGGTGGCTGGTGGCTGGTGGTTAATTTTTGTTACTCCGGTTTGTCTGCTGACGGAATGGGTGAAGGATTTTGGGAGATGGAGGAACGGGTTTGAAACGAATACGGACTGCGAGGGTTTGGTTTGGCGCGTTGATGGCTTTGTTGTTTCTGGCGCATGGGCGGGCGTGGGCGATGGATGAGGATTATAAGGAAAAGATCAACGGCACGATGCTGCACTTTCGGGTGCGCGGAACCGATAAAGCCAATCCTTACCTCGTTATTCTGCACGGCGGGCCGGGGTTTTCTTCGCACATGTTTTATGGGTGGGGAACCTCGCTGGAAACCGCGCTTAATGTCGTGTACCTGGATCAGCGCGGAAGCGGCGAGTCGGAACATCTCAAAATCGCTAATCTTGCGTCCGTCAAACCCGGTGAAATCAAGGACTACACAGTTGCCAACCTGCTCAAAGACATTGAGGGAGTGCGCGAATTTCTGAAGGTGGACAAGTGGTACGTGCTGGGGCACTCATGGGGCGGTATGCTCGGACTTGAGTACGTCACGACGCGCCCGGAGCATGTCCTGGGCTACATCCATATAGACGGCCTGATTTCGCAGCCGATGGCGCAGGATGCCATTCTCGACAGGGCGCAGGCGAAGTGGCAACCGGCAGCCGACAGCCCCGACAACGCGAAAAAGCAGGAAGCCCAAAAACAACTAAAATCCATTGCCACCATCCGAACGATGAAACCGGGTGAGGAGCGGCTGCGATTAACCTTCGGATTCATTTATGCCATGTTCGGCGAGTTGTACTATGCCAAACCCGAAGCTATGGCGCAGGGCAACAGGCAGATCGCGGAAGCAATCAAGGCGTACCATGTTCCCTTCGCGGCATTGATGGCAAACGAGCCGGCAGTCGCGTTGGTCGCCAATGACCACTACGCTTCGCGCGATGATACGCCCCTGCTGTCCAAAGTCGCCGTGCCGACCCTGATTATCAACGGCAAACAGGACGGCCTGATTACGCCCAAAATGGCGGAACTGGCACACGCCAACATCAAAGCCTCGCGCCTTGAAATTTTTGACGACTGCGGGCACTTTCCGTTTATCGAACAGCCGAAGAAGACAACAGAAGCGATTTTACAGTTCACCACGAAAACGACTAAAGAGTGAGAACGGAGTAAGCGGATGCTTTATGCGGAGCGCATCTGGACGCAGATACCGGAGCAGGCACACAAGGTTGTGGTGCTGACATTAGGCTCTCTGGAACAGCACGGACACCATTTGCCGATGCTGACGGATACCATGATCGGCACGGAAATCGCCAGACGGGCGGAAGCGGAATTGGGCGAGGAAGCGTTGTTTTTGCCGCCGCTGTGGGTGGGTGCGTCGGATCATCACCGGAAGTTTCCCGGCACGGTCAGCATCAGCAACGAGGTCTATGTGCGCGTCCTGGTGGATATGCTGGAAAGTCTGATCGGCAGCGGGTTCCGGCGCATCTTTCTGCTCAACGCGCACGGCGGCAACATCACGCCGGGACGCATGGCGATTTATGACGTACAACTGCGGCATCGGGACAAGCCGGAATTGTGGCTGGCTTTCAGCAGTTGGTGGACGATTGCGGCCGGCCAGATTGCGGCCATCCCCGCCTTGGAGCAGAAAATCGTCACCCACGCCTGCGAGTTGGAATCCAGCATGATTTTGCGCCTGCGCCCGGAATTGGTACGGATGGAAGCGGCGCGGGGCGCGACAATCCCCTTTGAGTCGGCGTTTTACACGCCGGATTTTCATGCCGAAAGCCGCATAGATATTCCGCGCAGCTTCGATCAGTTGAGTGAAACCGGCGCGTTCGGGCATCCCGAAATCTCCACGCCGGAAAAGGGCGAAAGCCTGTTTGCGGCGGCAACGCAGGAAGTCGTGTCTTTCGTCCGCGAATTTTCTACCTGGCAGCCGTTTGCCCCACATTAGAACAGACACCCTGGTTCTATCGGTCTAAGAGCCTATCCCGGTTGGCCGGGTATTGAAAATACCCGGCAGGAAAGTGCAAGCGTCCTACGGACGCAAGGACAAGCCCTATCGGGATAGGCTCTAAGCCAATCACCAGCCACCAACCACCAACCACCAATCACCTATGGAAAAGAGCGTGCCATGCCGAGCGAGGATGCTGTTTACGAACAAGAGGTTTTGGACGCGCAAGAGGAATTGCCACCCGCGCTTGCGCGCTACCGCCATGCGCGCGTCACCATTCATTACACCAATGCCGTAAGCGATACCGGGACGCTGACGTATCTGGATCGCAGTTGGGCGGAATTGCTCAAAGACAGTGGCGAGCGCCTGCTGATTCCTTTGCAGGCCATTCGTATACTGAAATTGGTGAAAGCAGCGGAAACTTCCGAAGACGCGAACATGCTGCTGCGCGCCGCGGATGCGCGCCCGTTACCGCCTGACACGACAAAGCAGATAGGATCCAAGTGAACCGACCATCCAATAAACCTTCCGGCGCATCGTCTGGTGGCAGCCGCGCCGGCAAAAAGCGCAACATCGGCCACAAGCGCGACGAGAAAGGCCGAACCGTTTACAAGCGCCCGCGCCCCTCCGCGCGCTCCGCGTCACGCCAGAAAAACGCCGGTACAGGCGGTTTCCAAATCATCGAGCGAACGGCAGGAGGCACGCCCAACACCCAACACCCAACACCCAACACCGGCGTCTTCCGCGTCCTGATCGCCGTGCATCGCCCCCGTTTTCGCGGGCGTTCGCAGCGCGCGGCGGCATTGGAAGGCTGGGAAGTGACGGCCTTGCTCAACAAGCAGGACCCGGTGGGAATGTGCGCCAAGCCGCCGCGCCCGCCCGACTTGCTGATCCTGTCGGAAGATTTCGGGCGGCAGAAAGACCTGGCAATTTTCCGCGCCGTGCAAAAGTACCGCGAACAGGGCATGGTGATTGTCGGATTGGTGGAGGATTGCCAGACCGCGCCCGAAGGTTTCCCCGATTCGGTTCCCGCCGACTTGTGCGACGTGTGCCTGGAACCGCCGTACAAAACCGCCGATTTACGCGCCCTGTTTATGGAAGTGTACGAGGAGTTGCGCGGCCAACCTGCGCCTCCGCCCCTTGCCAAAGGCGCCATCGAAGCGGACGAAGACGAAGACGGCTGAGGCTTTGGAATATGATGGTATAATAGACGAACAACAAAACTTTTTCAACTGATTTCGGTTGCCGGCGCGAAGAGCCGCGAGAGAAACTCGCTGTTTGTCGCAAGGGAGGCCGGAAGGGAGCCGCAGACACCGTACGCATCTGGCGTACCGGTCAAGCGCGCCCCTTCCGGCCTCCCTTTGCTTTGGAACAATCTATGCAAAATTCACCTGCACAAAATTTACAAACTACAGAACCGGCTTTGCGCGCTGTGGGGGAAGCGTCTCCTGCCGCGCTGCTGGACCCTATCAGCCAGAACATCGCTACGGTTGCGGAATTGCGGGCGCGGGCGGAGCATGAGGTGGATCGCCATCAGCGCACTGCAGAACGGATTACGGCCTGGCTGGGCCGTCCGCGCTTCCTGTATTTGCTGATGTTTGTGATGAGCGCGTGGGTAGCGGTCAATGTCCTCGCGCCGCATTTCCATGCCGCGCCCTTTGACCCCTCCCCGTTCAACCTGCTGATCAGCGTAGTCAATGTGGGCGCGCTCCTGATGGCAACCCTTGTTTTGATTACCCAGAACCGCCAGGGCAAACTCGCCGAGCGGCGCGAACAACTGGACCTGCAAATCAACATGCTCAACGATCAGCGCACCGCAAAGATCATCGCCCTTCTGGAAGAACTGCGCCGGGATATGCCGACTGTCCACAACCGAACCGATCCCGAAGCCGACGCCCTTTCCGAAACCATCAATCCCAAAGAAGTGCTGGCGGCTCTGGAAACCCGCTTGGAAGAGGCCATGGAAAGCGCTGCAGACATGCAGGCGGCTGCCGAAGAGGTGGAGCAGGAAGTGGAAAGCGCGCTTCACGAGGCGGCGGCTTTGCAGCGGCAAGGTGTCGGGGCTACGTTCGCGCCGCCGAAAACGCCGCAACAACTATAGTACGGACCAATTTAGAACCTATCCCCATCGGTTCCCCTTCTCCCAACTTTGGGAGAAGGGGTTAAGGGTTGAGGGCCATTTAATATAAAAAGGAAGCCGCATTATGTCTGCCCAATTGTCCACGATCAAGCGCCTGCCGCGCCGCCGTCGCCATTTTGCTTCCCTGTCGGAAGCCGATTTGCGCTCCGTTGTGTCCCATACCATTGGCGCGCAGGCGGACAGCGCCGAAATCATCATGCCCCATCAAGGCATTAACAACATGACCTACTTCGCGCGCAATCGCGGGGGAGATAATTTTGTCATTAAGGTGCGGCCAGGGCTGAAACGAGAACCCGATGCCCCGCCACCGCCCAAACGCCGCGTCAACAGTCCGCAGTGGCCCCGTTACACGCAGGAATTACTCGGTCCCTATCCCAACGGCGATCTCGATACTCTGCCCGGCATTGCGGCGTTATTGCGGCAACATGGCAGGGTGCGACTGCCTCGTATTTTCCGCGTAGATGACACGCTGGAATTAATTCCTGCCGCTTACATCGTCACCGAATGGCTGGAAGGAACCTCCTTCGACTGGCATGATTTCACGCCCCAGGCGGCGCGGCAACTTGGCGAACATCTTGGGGGCGTTCACGCGGCGACCGGAAACAAAGGCGGATTTGGTATTTTTGCCAGCAACGCAGAATTCCCCGCCGAACACTGGTGGCTGCGTTTCGCTAAAGCCTATCGCATTCTCGCGGCGGAATTGGCGCGCGGGTCGGAAACCATGCGCTCGTTGGGCGACACTCTGGAAAGGGCGCTGACGCAGGCTGTTGCGACAGGGACGCCGCAGCGGTGCGGCCTGATTTGCATTGACCAGAATCCGCAGCACTATCTGCGCGGCGAAGAGGGAACCATTGCCGCGATGGTTGACATCGAAGGCCATTTGTGGGCGCCCATAGAGTACGAACTGGCAATGGTAGAAATGTGGGTGCAGCACCCGGCAAATTTACGCGCAGGTTACGAACAGGTCACGGCATGGCCTGCCGCGCTGGAGCAAGCGCGTCCCGCCTACCAGTTTATGACCTTTATGGAGTGGATTTATTGCGTGTACACGCTGCTGCACAAACCCGAAGAAGCGGCGGAGTTGGAGCAGGTACTGGCGCAGCAGTGCGCAAATTGGAGCCGCGTGGTGCATCCGGTGGCGGCAAACGCGGCAGGCCAGGAATAGAGGCAGAGATGTTGACGCCTGCAAAGAAGGAGGGTTAAATTGTCTCGATTTACGCGACGAAGCGCTTACGAGTTGTATGCCTGCCTGGGAAGCGACAATGGGCGCAGTCTCCGGCGCGCTGTCGCCATCCTGGATACGAAGGGAGTGCCTGCCACCGAGTTCCTGACAAACCTATTGGCGCATGACCTTCAGGACTTTCGACGGGGCCGCAGGCAACAGGCATGGCTGTTGCTTGCGACGCTGGCGCTGTTTATGCTTGCGCATAGCCGGCTCATTCTGGGGTGGCCTATCCACAATGAGTTCAGCCTGCTGTGCTTTCTGCTGTTTATGCTGATGACGCAGTTCCTGACATTGCGCTGCGACGCGCATTGCAGGAAAAAGAGGCGGATCAGGAACCTGTTGTTTTTGCTGCAAGAGGCCCCGCCTGTGGAGCGGACAGGTGTTTTCGTGGACGTCATGCGGTATGGGGATAGCGATGCGTCCTGTCTCGCCCAGGTTATTCTCGTGGCGACGCTGCCGCAAGTGAAAGACAAGAATCTGCTGTCGCAGGAGCAGCACGCGGCTTTATGCCAAATCCTGCGAGGAACCAATACCAATCTGATTCTGGCGATTTTAGCCGCGTTTGAACAAATCGGAATTTCCCGCTCTCGTCGCGCCGTTCGACGTCTGGTATCGTGTCCCCTCTGGCTGGCAGACGCGAAACGCATTGAACGCGCCGCCAGCGCCTGCCTGCTGGCAATGCAGGAACGGGGCAAGCAGCAGGCGGTGGCCGAAACGTCGCTGCGGGCGGCAACGCCTGCCGTTTCTACGGCGCGCGCGCTTTTGCGGCCTGTGGAAGCGTATAATTCCAGTCAAGACGCGGAACAGTTGATGCGTCTTTCTTCCCTTTCTGAGTAACTCTCCCTGTATTGAGCGCATCCTTTCGTATAGAAATGCTCACCCGGTTTCCAAAATTGGAAGCAGGGCTGTTTCAGTAGTATTCGCGGATGCGCTGATGGAGGCCGTACCCGGCAGCAAATGGAATCAGCAGCGACAGGAAAGCCGCGCTCAACGGCGTCCATTGGAGAATTTGAAAGGCGGCTTTTACGTCCTTGTCAAACTCCTTCTGGTTGATGTCCAGGACGGCTCCGAGCGCGCCGTCGAATTGATCGAACGCATAGTTGGATTGTCCGGGGTGCGTTCCCGTGCAGAGAATGACCGCCGCGTCATGCTGACCGGACTCTTCCATCTGGCGGATTTTGGCGTCCACTTGCAGGTAGGCGCCGAACGCGCGCAGCATGGCAATGGCGGCGTCCTGTTCGCCCGCAAAGGTGATGTTGCGCAGTTCGTCGCCGATATAGCCTTTGAACGTGGGCGGCTGGCTTTGCGCGGCGGCGATAACCGCGTCCGTAACCGGGGTGTCGGCGAGCAGCGCGGCCTTTTCCCGGAACTGCCGCGCGTATCGCTGCTGATCTTTATAAAGCAAATACAGGCTTTCATCCCCGTTCGCGTCGAACGCGACGGCGCGGGCCATCCACAGCGCATGAATGGAGTCGAAACAATCCTGCTTTGTCTGCTTCAACAGGGTTTGTTCCTGTCCGAGCGTATGCAGCGTTTGGGCCAAAAACACCAGCAACAGGAGTGTGGCAGCGGCCAGGGGTATGTTCAGCAGACGGTGGGCGCGCTGAAAAAGAAAGAACTGCGCTCCGGCGAGAACCGCCAGCAGCAGCAGGCCCATACCGGAAACCCGCAGGCGCAGCCAGCCCCCATTCTGCCGCGCCGTCGCATAAGCCGCGTTGAGATGGTCAAAGTTGGCGGCATCCAGGGCGACGGCGGAAGGCAGCAAGGTCTTGTGCATCCTATCCGAAGCCTGAAACAAAAGCGGCAAGCCTGCCGGGTAGCCTTTGGAGCGCGCCACTTCCACCAACCCCACGTACTGCTGCAAGGTGGCGGTCATAGCGAGAATAGGAACGCGCTCCTCGTCGCCGAAAGTGATGTTTTGCGCGGCGGAAATCAGCGCGTCCGTAACCTGTTGGCGGTCTGTCTCATACTGCTTGCTGGCGGCTGTGGTCTGCTGGCTGAAAAAGCCGTTGGCGGCGTTGGCGTCCATGTCGGCAAGGTACGCGCGGATTTTTTCCGCCGCCACAATGCTCGGCACGGCGTCTTTGCCGATCACCTGAATCGCGCTGCGCGTGTCGGTCAAACTGCCCTGAACAATGAACCAGAGCAGGAAGGAGCCGAGCGCAATGAAAAGCGCGGCGGCCTGCATCCTTCCCGGCGTCGTTGCGGCGTGTTGGCGCAGGCGCGACAGCGCGGCAATGTAAGCAGGCGCAGGCGCAGGAGCCACAGGAACAGCAGCCGGGGCGGGAGAACCGGCGGCAGCAGGCGAAGCGGAAGTGGAAGCAGCGCCGGCAGGAGCCGGCGCGCGGGGCGCTATGGTCATGTACGGGCCTGTCTCTCGTGTACGGTGATGCGGGTCCAGCAGCCTAATGTGATTTCATCGCCATCGTGCAGGGGCGCGCGGACACCGGGCTGTATGTCTACGCCGTTGAGCTGCGTTCCATTAGTGGAGCCAACATCCAGAAGCAGAAAACTGCCGTCCATTTGCCGCTGCAGTTTGGCGTGGCGATGCGAAACGCCGGGATCGTTGAGCGGGATTTCCGGGCGTATGTCCTTGCGCTCGCTGCGCCGCCCGATCAGCATTTCGGCCACATCCAGCGGGAACACGCGCTCCGCTTCCCCCACCGGGGCCGGCACGTTGGGGTCAGGATCGGCATACAGCGAAGCGTCCACAACGGCGCGAATTTCCCAACCGGGCGGCAGGGCGGAGGTGTCCGGCAAAGCGGCCTGCGTCAGTCCATTCGCCATGTCCCCATTCATAGCCGGAGGAAAGGGCGTTTCCGGTTGTGGCGATAGGGGAATGGCGGACGTTATTGGCGGAACAGGCGTTGTCGGCTGTGGCGGGCCAGGCGTTTCCGCGAAAGCCATTGGAGCCGCTGCTGGAATAGAGGGAACAAGAATGGGCGCCGGCGCCGCTTCCGCGGATGGCAGGGAAACGAGCAATGGCAGCGTGGAAACAACAATGGGCGGAACCGTCGCGGACGCTCCGCTTGCAAAGTTGTAACGGCACACTTCGCAAAACCGCGCCCCGTCGTGACGCGGCGTGCCACAATCCGGGCACACTTCCATGCCCGCGACTGCGCCGGTTCCCGTTGAGGATACGGGCGCATTAGGGGAGGCCGGCGCGTTCAAGCCGTCGCCCACGCCCTGAATTTTCGCGCCGCATACGGAGCAGTAATCGCTGTCGGCAGATTGGTGCGTTGGGTCTTTCGGACAGGCGTAAGTCATGGTCAGGCTCCTTGCGCGGGCTTGCGAACCGCGCGGGCGGTGCGCGTACTGCCCAAATCCAAATCTATCTCATCGGCCTTGTTGACGGCGGATTTCAGGCGCACGGTTCCCTCATGCGCGTCCACGATTTCCACCACTTTCGCCAGCCGTCGGGTCGTATCTTCATTGCCGGAAGCCGCCGCCAGCTTCGCCGCCCGGCCTAAAAAGCGCGTGGCCGTGTCCATATCGCCCCGTTCCCGCGCTTCCAATCCTTCCTGAATGGCGGACGCGAGTTCCTCCTGCCCGGTGTAGTGCGCCACCTGCGCGTTGATGCGCGAGGAAAGGCGCTCGTCGTCCGTCCACGTCGCCACCACAGGCTTGCCCGCTACTTTGGTTTCCTGCCCGCCCTGCTGATACACGATGGCGGGACGGCAGGCCAGCATCTCATCCCCAATATCACCCTGCATTACCTGAATGGTAATCTGGTAGTCCCGCGATTCCGCGCCCCACGCGCCCGTCGGGAAATCGAATGTTTGCGGGTCCAGCCGGGTGGCGCGGGTCGTCAAGTCAACGATTTCAGGACTCATTTGCTTGCAGGCGAGGATGGTGGCGCTTTTGGGAGTCCACAGGCGCAGGCGCACATCCCCGATTGCCCGACCCATCGCGCCCTGAATGGCGGCGCGGAAATCGGCTTCCATGCCCCTCGGATTGGCAATAATCTGCGCCGTGCCGAGCAGTTTCTGCGCGATTTTTTGAAGCTGCTTTGTCTGCCAGTCCGTTCCCACGCCCCGGCAGTCGCACTGGAACACGCCCTCACACGCCTGCAATTCCTGCTCCAGCGTTCCTTCATCGTTGGGAGTGTTTTTGCCGTCGGTCAGGAACAGGGCGTAGGGAATAGCGTTGGGAAAGCGGGCAAATTCGAGCCGCGCCTGCCGCAGCGCCTGCGACATTACAGTTCCGCCGCCCGCGTCCAAGCGCTGTACGGCAGCCTGCGCGACGGCTTTATTTTGAGGCGTGGCAAGCGCGGGAGGCGAAATCAGCCGTACATGATCCGAAAAGCCAAGCACGAAGAATTGCGCGCTTGCATCCAGCAGATCAATGGCCTTGCGCGTGGCTTCCCGCGCATATTGGATTCGCTCGCCCTGCATGGAACCGGAAAGGTCAATAATCAGGCCAATCACCGTGTTGGAACGAACAACCGCTTCCTCCCGGCCGGTTGCGCCAACGGTGACAATGGCGTCCACGCGATTGGTTCCCACCGGAAGGTAGGGATTCAAATAGGTATCCAGTGTAAACTGCATCGAGTTTCTCCTTGCCCATGCGGACATAATATTTTGCTAATACAAACACAACATTGTCCATGCGGACACAACATGTTGTGCCCCTACGGATTATTTCATTATGTTTATGTTAAAACGTTAATATGGCGACAGTGATGTTATCCCGCCCGCCCTGCAAATTGGCATAAGCGGCCAGACGCCGCGCCAGTTCCAGCGCGGTTTCCGGCGCGTCCGCTTCCGCGACAAGCGCGCCAAGCATTTCGGGCGTGGGCGCGTAGTTCCAAAGCCCGTCCGTACACAGCAGCAGACGGCTGCCCGGCAGCAAGCGAAGGGTGACAAGGCCGGGGGGTGGCGAGGTTTCGGGCTTGTCATCCTCCCACGGGCCGAGGCAAAGCGTGATCGCGTGGGCCTGCGGATCCCGCTCGGCTTCCTCCATGCTCATGGCTCCGGCGTCTACGATGTCGTTGACCCACGAATGGTCGCGGGTCAGAGGGCGCGTTTCGTTGGGCGTGAGCAGGTACGCGCGGCTGTCGCCGACCCATCCTATGGTGGCGGTTCCCTCGTAAACGAGCGCGGCCACAAGGGTCGTGAGCGGGGGCGTTTTGCCATTCCCTGCGTTGTGCGGCACGGCGCAAACAGCAAGATGGGCGGCGGCAATAGCCTGCTGCATCGCGCCAATCGCATCCAGCGCGTCGGTTCGCAGAGCGTCGGTCAGCGCCGTTTTTGCGGCCTGCGCCGCCGCTTCCGACGCCTGATCCGCTTCCTGAGAACTGCTGACGCCATCGCATACGACCAGAATGTAGGCTTCCCGCCCGCCCACAGTCCCGGTTCCGAGCGCCAGCGCGTCCTCGTTGCGCGCATGTTTGCGGCCCCGATCCGTCACCCCGCCGAACCCGGACGCGATTTCCACTTCCTGATGATCGCGGGGCTGTGGCGTTCGCGCCAGGGGCGTAACCCGCCTGCCGCATTGCAGGCAAAAGCCCTGCGCATCCACCTGATCGGCTTCCGCCCCGCACCGACAGCGAACAGCGGCGTCACCTGTCGCTGTAACCCCCTGTACTGACGATAAAGCCGTTCCACACGCTTCACAAAACCGCGCGTCTGCTGCCGCTTCCGCGCCGCATTTCGGACACTGCATCCGGTTCTTTCCTTAACTTTCCATTTCATGTATGCTGCTCAAAGCAGCGTGTGAGGCCGTATGTTGTTGGCCTGGTCTATGAAGGCGAAACGCTCCTGCTGCGTTTTGGCGTAGCGGGCGCAGGCGCGCAGTTCTCGTTCCGCGCCGATACGCAGGGAGCGCGCGGCCATTTCCTGCCCTAACAACCGATTGGCGCTGTTGGCGGGAACCGCTTTGGCTTCCACTTGCGCCACCGCCGTGAGATACAGTTCCGCCGACAGACGGTGCAGCGCGAAGCCTTCCAGCGACAGGGCGGCAATGGCTTTAGCCGCCTGTATCAATTCATTCTCGCCGGGGGCAGTGGGCTGCGCGTGCAGCAGGGCGCGGGCCAGCGACATTTGCGCTTCCGTAAAGAAACTGGACGTGGCGGGAACGCGCCCATACGCGGCGACGGCTCCGCTCTTATCGGCAGTCGCCGCAAGACACCGCGCCAGTCCGAAGGACGCGCTGACATAGTTCGGCTCCGTGCGCGAAACCCGGTCGTAGTAACTTTCCGCCGTTTTCCAGTCCTGCGCCAATTCCGCCGACAGCGCAAGGGCCAGTTTGGGCGCGAGTTCGCCCGGCAGTTCGCTGTACACCTTGTCGAAAGCGGCCTGCGCATCGCGGGGCTTGCCCTGCGCCAGCAGCAGGCGTCCCCGGTACCACCATACGCGCCAGTCGAACGGGTCCTGCTCCAGCACATGCGCGAGATAGCCTTCTGCAGCCGCGTACTGCGCCGTTCCAATCGCCTCATCCGCAAGGCGCAGGGGCGCTTCCACCGAGTCAGGAAACTTTTTGGCGGCGCTTTCCAGCAAATCCCGGCGCGCTTTGCCGGCCAGGGAACCGGAGGAAAGCAGCAGGGGCGCGGCGGGGTCGAGCGCGTCCAATTTCAGCATCGGCAACGCGCGCCAGTTGGGGCCAATCGCCGCGCCTTCCGCCTCGCTTTTGTCCAGCAGCGTGTCGCCCGTAAACAAGGGGCTTTCAAACGAGCGCGTGACGCCCGATTCTGCCATCACTTCGCGCAGAACGCCGAGCAGTTGTTCCGCCATCTCATCGGCGGATTGGAACCGCATATCAGGGTCGTTGTGCGTGGCGCGCAGCAGGAAGCGGTACAGCGAATCGTAATGCGCGAAAAGCGGCTGTTCGGCGGGCGTGGGCAGGGACGTCAGATAGGTTCCCTGAAACTTGAAGTCCATCAGCAGGACGGCCAATGTGCGGGCAACGGTGTACAAATCGGAAGAAAACGAGGGACTCTGGTTGGCTTCCGGGGCGGTGTAGCCGACCGTGCCGTACACATCGCCATCGGTATCGTCTATCCGGCGCACGCCGCCCATGTCTATCAATTTAACATCATCGTCTTCGAGCATGATGTTGTCGGGCTTGAAGTCACAATACACAAGGTTCTGGCGTTCCAGGTACGCGAAGGCGGGCAGAATGGCGTGGATGTAGGCGATGGCTTCCGCAACGGGCAACGGCCCGCGCTCCTGCCGAATGGCTTTGAGCGTTTTGCCGCCCACATACTCCATCACGATGTAACCTTCGGTTCCCCGCGTGACAAAATTGTAAATGCCCACGATTTTGGGATTTTTCACTGCCGCCAAAAACTGCCGTTCGGCCACCGCAGCGGCAGCGCTTGCCGCGTCTTTGGAGTTCAGCAGGCCCTTGAGAACGACCCAGCGCGACAGCGTGGCATCCCATCCTAAATAAATCCAGCCCAGTCCGCCAAACGCGATGGGGCCTTTTACTTCAAATTGCCCCGCAACCACATCCCCGGCTTTGAGCGTGGGAACAAACGAATACTCCTGCCCGCACATAGGGCAAAAGCCTTTTTCGTGATTGAGTTTGGCGTTGCAGTTGTTGCAGTAGCGCTTGCGGTCCGGCACAACGGGATCGGGCATGATGGACAGCAGCGGGTCCTGCGAGGGCAGCAGGGGCAGGGAGACCAGCCCCGCTCCAAGCTGGCGGCGCGTACTGACTCGGCCCCTGCCGCTCGCCTTGCCGTTTCGTCCCGACCCCGCGCGCCCCGAAAACGACGCGCTCGCGCTTGACATGCTTTGCGAGGACAGGGCTGACGACCCGGTTCTGCCGCTGGCGGTATTCAGCGCGTCCAGTATTTTCTGACCGGCGGGCGGGCGTCCACAGGTATCGCAAAACCCGTCCACAATAACGCCGGCGCACCCGGCGCGTTGGCAGCGTACTTCCACGATTATTTGTTCCTGCTTTCTACTTGCGATTTAATCGCTTCTCATATTCCCCTACAAGGCGGGCTGCTTCCGCCACAACGACGGGGTACGCATGCAGGCAGGCTTCCGCCTGTCCTGCAATATCCGGCAGGGCGGCATCCAGAATTTGGCCGCGCGCCTGTAGGGATTGCGCTTTGGCCTGAAACGCGGCCAGTCTGCCCCGCAGGTCTAAGATCGCATCCAGGGGAAATTGGTTGGCGGCAAGGGCGGCGCGTTCGGCGTCCAGATACGCATTGGCGGCGGGCAGCCAATGGCTGAGTCCCACGCCTACTGCTTTCCAGTGCCCCTGCTCGGCGGTTGCGTTCAGCGTGGCAAGCCAGCGTTCGAGGTCAATAATCGCGCTTTCCTCCAAAGGCGCGCGTAATGCCTGCGTCCCCGCTATCTTTTGCCGACATTGCGTAAGCGCGGCCCTGCATTGTTCATGCGCTTCCCGCAGACTTTGCAGCAGGAGGGGCGCGCGGTTCAGGTCGGCCTGTGTTTGCGCGCGCTGACGCGCCAACTCCTCCAAACGTTGGCGGGTTCGCTGGAGAAGCGGCGACACTTCCCGGTCGAAACCGGCGTCCGCGCCCAGCGGGTCATTGGCAATCGTCCGACTTAGTTCCGCAACGCGCTGCCGGACAGCAGTGAGTTCGTTTAATTCCGGTTCTCCCATTGAAGCGGCCAGTTCCTGCAAGCGGCCCACTTCCTGATGGGCGTCGGCAAGGGCGGGTTCCAGCCGGTTCCAGGCCGTGTCTACGGCCAGAATGGTATTCTTGACACCGGCAAACACGCGCGTCATGGCTGTCAGCAGCAGGTCGGGCGTAGTGGTTTGTGGGATTTGCGCGGCTCCCAGCAAATCACGTTGCGCAAGCGGCGTTTCCAGGGGCGGCAACACGACGCTCGGCCCCTGCAAAAGCTGCGCAATCTCTAAAAGCGCCACATCCGTTCGCCGTACGCGCGGCAGGGAACCGCGCAGTTCGGACGCCCGCTTGACCACGTCGCTGAGAAGCTGCAAATACTGCCAGAGCGTACGCGCCGAGGCAAGCGCGGGAACCACTTGCGCCTGCGTGGTTCCGATAAGCGCGGGGGGCGCGTCGAGTTCGCCTTTGAGTCGCCGGTACGTAAAAAAATCATCCAGTTCGATCAGATTGCGGCTGACAACGTTGAGTTTTTGCTGCCAGGCCGCGAGTTCGCGGTCTATCTGCGCGATGGTAATTTCTGGTTGCTGTGGGTGTGGCATCTTACAATTGATTTTCGCGTTCTCACACCAGGTTTACTTTTTAGAAGCAGGCCAATAAGAAGCAGGCCTAACGAAACAAAGGCCAGAGATACGCGCAATTCACGGAACCGTTCGTCCCGCTTTTGCAGCGCATCTCTGGCCTCTCATGCGACAATCAGCGCTTATTTGTGAGCGCAAACCTTCGCAACGGCAACCAGAAAAGTTTGAAATTATTTGCTACTAAGAGCGATAGCCCGGCTCCCGGTCGAAAAGAACATGTACAAGTACAAATGCGCTATTTCGTCAGGAACCCTGAAGCCTTGCTCCACCTATACTTCATTATCGCATAATTCGGCGCGGGTGTCAACGGCAAAACCGTCCGTATTTACCGGTTTGTCTTGATTGCGTTGCTCACGGCTTCGCGGTTGATGATGACCGCTTCTTCCGGGGTCAGGTGATAGCGGGCGCGCGTCTGGGCTTGAAACTGCCTGTTCAGGCGCATGCTCAGGCGGCTTTGCTGGTTCTGCTGCTTGTTGGCGGCAGGCGTACCCGCTGTGGCCGTGACGGGAACGCGCTGCCTGGCGGCGTCGGCGGCACGGCCTTCCGATTTCGCCAGTTCCCCGGCAATGCGCGTTCTCTGCTCCGCTGTGAACCGCTTATGCACACTGGCTTTTGCCCGATTGTAGCGGGAAAGGTACGCTTTGTCTTTGTGCCCGTTGAAGGGCCGATAGTCCTTTTGCGCGCCGCTCAACATCGGCACGGACGTCATTAGCACGGACAGCGCAAGGATCGTTTGGAATCGTCGCCTACTCATCTTCTTATTCTCCTCTGAATGGTACTGCTTTGAATGATACTGCAAGGATGCTGCAGAAACACTACAGTCGTGAGACACACGGCGTCAGTGAACAAAAGATTACCGCCGCATAGCCTGTCAGAGTATACAACTTTTCACCCCCTTTTACGACTGCCTTGCTGTCGCATATCATCGTTTTTCCTGAAATTCCAAAATATGCCATACTATAGCGGCAGACATGCTTTTGCGCCTCCGTCAGCTTTGCCAACAGGAGTAAGAGAGGGTTGTCAGCGCCGGTTTGATCTCCCGAAGTTGAAACGTTTCAATGCGCCTTTACGTCAACTATTGCATCATCAGGCTTGTATTGCCATCTCGCGCAAAGGAACTACTCTGCGCCTGTATTGGCGATAGGATGCAGGCCGTTGCAAAGGCGCGACAATGATCACAAAGGTGTTGTCCAAAGGAGAATGTACTGATGAAGCTTAAGCCGACCGGGAAACTTGTAGTTCTGATACTGGCTGTTGGGTTGGCGTTTGGATTGTGGCGGTTTTGGAAGCGGTTCGGGAGCGCGATTGCGCCGGAAGCCCAAACCACAAGCGCCGTTGTGCCGAAATCGGCAAACTTGCCGAACGTGGACCCGGCGCAGCCGGCCAATAACAACGGGGGCGGCAATGTGGTCCTGCCCGGCGACGCGCCCGGCGTGCCCGACAAACCCGAAGTGCGCTTTTTGGGCTATGCCTGGAACGCGCAAATGGGACTGCTTTTTGCCAATGGCGGCCCGCAGGCCACAGCCGGCAGCCTGATGGCAAAACATGGCGTCAACCTCAAATTCGCCCGCCAGGACGATAACAACAAATTGCAGGAAGCGCTCACGGCCTTTGCCACCGAACTGAGTCAAGGCAACGCCAACCCGCAAAAGGGCGCGCACTTCGTCACCATCATGGGCGACGGCAGCGCGGCGTTTTTGAAGCCGCTCAACGACACGCTGCGCCGATTGGGACCGGAGTATCAGGCCAAAGTGGTCGGATCGTGCGGCTACTCTCATGGCGAAGACAAGTTCATGGGGCCGGCGGCGTGGAAAGCCAATCCTCCGTCGAGCCGGGGCGGGTTTGTGGCCGGCGTTTTGCGCGACGGCGACTGGAACATCGCGCAAAAGTGGTTAGGCGACAACGGCCTGCGCACCAATCCCGATGAAAAAACGTATGATCCTGATGCGCTCAACTGGGTCAATGCTTCCGATTACCTGGATGCCGCGCAAAAGTACATCGCGGGCTACGCCGAAGACCGCCCCGTCGTGCGCAACGGCAAGCGAACGGGCGAGACAAAGCATGTGGTTGTAGATGGCGTGGTGACATGGACGCCGGGTGACGTGAACGTGGCCGAAAAGAAGGGCGGGCTGGTATCTATCGTTTCCACGAAGGAATACAGTTCGCAGATGCCGTGCATCATCATCGGCATTGACAAGTGGATGAAGAACAATCGCCCCACCGTAGATGGCATGCTGATGGCGATTGCCGAAGGTGGCGACGCGGTAAAGTCCAATCCGTCCGCCCTGCAAAAAGCCGCAGCGGTCAGCGCGCAGGTCTACCATGAGTCCGACCCCGCGTATTGGGAGCGCTACTACAAGGGCGCTTCGGAGCCGGACAAAACGGGAGTGCCAATTGATCTGGGCGGGTCGAGCGCGAGTAACCTGGCCGAAATGCTGCTGACGTTCGGACTGGTGAGTGGGTCGGCAAACCTGTACGAAGCCACGTACCGCGTGTTCGGTGATATTGTGGTCGCGCAGTACCCGCAGCTTCTGCCGAACTACCAGCCGATAAGCGAGGTTATGGATACGACGTACCTTCAGGATATCGTGAAAAAAGCCGCGCCGACAACCGCAACCGTCGCTTCCGCCAAGCCGAAGTACCAGAACACCAAAAAAGTAACCAGCGTGGTCAGCCGCCGCGCCTGGAACATCCACTTCGAAACAGGCAAAGCCGCGCTCGCGCCCGACTCAAAGCGCATGGTGGAGCAACTGGGACGTGAGGCGCTGGTTGCCAGTGGAACCGTCGTTGAAATTCACGGCCATACCGACAATCAGGGAACGCCGTCCGCGAATATGGCCCTGTCGGAATCCCGCGCCTTTGCTGTGAAGAAGCGATTGGAGCAGGCGTACCCGGTCAACTTCCCGCCGGGGCGTATTCGCGTCTTCGCGCACGGTTCCGAAAATCCCATTTCGGAAAACGCCACGCCGCAGGGCCGCGCCCAAAACCGCCGCGTAGAAATCATATTAGGAACAGGCGGGTAAACGTCTAAACTATGAACGAAACCGGCAAAATAAAGACTTCTCCGATTGTGGCGGAAACGGCAGGGGCGCCGACAGCCGACAAAGTGATTGTGGCGGGCGCGCATGGCAATGCCGCGCTGAAAGTGGGCGATCTTACGCCCGGTGAGCGCGGGCATGGCGCGGCAGGAAGATGGATTGACATCTTCCTGCCCAATCGCGCCGTGTCGCCCATGACGATGCGCCTGATCGTGCTGGCGGAAGTGGCGATTGCGCTGCTGATTTGGATACGCTCACCGTTCAAGGTGCTTCCCCTGCCCGGCGAAGTGCTGACGGCGCTGCGCTCCCTGTGGTTCACACAGGGGTTGGGGCCGGAACTGTATACCAGTTTCCTGCTCAACGTTCGCGCCCTGGCGTGGTCTTCGGTATCTGTCATTGGGACTGGCCTATTTAACCGTGATTCCGATTTTTCGCCCGCTTGCCGCAGCAGTATCAAAAGGGCGCTTTCTCAGTCTGGCAGGCTTTACGTTCGTGTTTACGCTGATGTTTGCGGGCGGCGCGGCGCTGAAAACGTCCCTGCTTGTCTTTGCCGTGACCGTGTTTTATGTCACTTCTATGGCGGCAGTGATCGCCGCGATTCCTAAAGGCAACTTCGATTATGCCCGGACGCTGCGCATGAGCGAGTGGCAGATTGTGTGGGAAGTGGTGATTTTGGGAACGGCGGACAAGGCGTTTGAAGTGCTGCGCCAGAACGCCGCTATTGGCTGGATGATGCTGACGATGGTGGAAGGCATTTCGCGCTCCGAAGGCGGCGTGGGGGCCGTGCTGCTCAACCAGACCAAGTATCTCCGCCTCCCCGAAGTGTTCGCCATTCAAATCGTGATTTTAATTGTCGGCTTGTTTCAGGATTACGCTATTGGCGCGGCGCGACGCCTCGTTTGTCCCTACGCCGACCTGACACTGGAAAGAAAGTAGAAATAGCTTCTCCTCGCAGGAGAGGAGCAACAAAATAGCCCCTCTCCTCGCAGGAGAGGGGTTGGGGTGAGGTATGGCCGCCGTTCAATACGAATATGGAGAAACGCTGCTCAAAGTCTCCGGCGTCAACAAGAAACTTGGCGGCGAAACGATTTTGCGCGACGTTGATCTGGAAGTGAAAGACATTCTGCGCAAAGGGTTCACGCAGGGGCAGGTTATCGGCCTGCTTGGGCCGTCCGGGGTGGGCAAAACCACGCTGTTTCGCTTGCTGGCGGGGCTGGACATGCCGGACAGCGGCTCTATTATAGTTGAAAACAAGCCCGTTCACCGGGGAATGGTCGGCGTTGTGGCGCAAAACTATCCCCTGTTTGAACATCGGACGGTGCTGTCGAATTTGCGGGTGGCGGGCAGATTGGGGCATCTGCCACAAGCGCAGGCGACAGCGCTGGCACAATCCCTGCTGGCGCGGTTCGGACTGGAAGCGCAGGCCAACAAGTACCCGGTTCAGCTTTCGGGCGGGCAGCGTCAGCGCGTGGCGATTGCGCAGCAGTTCATGTGCAGCGAGCATTTGCTGCTGATGGACGAGCCGTTTTCCGGCCTGGATCTGGTGGCGCAGGAAAGCGTCTGCGCCTTAATCCGCGAAATGGCGCAAACCGATGAACTGAAAACGTTTGTGATCGTCACCCACGACATTGCCGCCGCGCTGGCCGTCGTGGATACCATCTGGCTTTTGGGCCGGGACCGGGACGCGCAGGGACGAATCGTGCCCGGCGCGCGTATTCAAGCCGTATACAATTGCGTGGAACGCGGCGTCGCCTGGCGCGAAGACGGCCCCTCCTCGCCGGAATTTTTGGAACTGCTGCGCGAAATCCGAACGGTGTTTGTCAATTTGTAGGGAACAGGGAACAGCAAATACATAAAACATGAGTTTTAGGTAAGCGCTCATTCCCTGTTCCCTGTTCCCTGTTCCCTGTTCCCTATGCCAATGCCTAAACATAACCGTATCCTCGAAGCCATGAAGGAAAGCTACAACGCGGTCGGCCTTGCCGGGGCGGTGGCGCTTTCTGCCGCCCTGCTCAATCCCCTGCCGCTGCTGGCCGCCCTTGTCGCCGAGGCTGCGTATCTCCTGTTTGTGCCGGATTCCAAATGGTACGCGGATCGGCTGGCAAAGCGTTACGATGCCGAAATCGAGCAGCAACGCCAACTGATGAAGGCGCAAACGCTGACCCTGCTGCGGCCTGAAATGCAGGAGCGGTTCGCGCATCTGGAAGATATGCGTCGGCAGATAGACGCGCAATCGGCGGAAGACAAGGCGTGGTTTCGGGAAGTGCTGCGGAAACTGGATTACCTGCTGGATAAGTTTCTGCTGTTCGCGGGCAAGGAAGTACAGTTTCGCGCTTATCTGGAACAGCTTCAAAACGAAATTCATCCCTCCGGCGGCACGGGCTACGCGCAGAATTGGAATGTGGAGCGTGACCGCAATGCGTCGCGCGCCCATTCCCGTGACGCAGAGCGCGATACGCCCCACGCCAAGCGCAGGCTGGTGTCGGATATAGCGGGAGTTGGCAATTCGTATTCCACAGACGAGTGGACGCAGAAGGTTGTGGGCGAGATACAGGCGCATTACGCGCAGGAAGCCGACAAATTAGGCCAATCGCTGTCAGCCGAAACGGATGACGCGACCCGTTCCATACTGCAAAAGCGAACCGACATTTTGCAGCGCCGTAATGAATTTGTCGGCAAAATCGGCAGAATACTCGTCAACCTGAACCATCAGCTTCAACTGGTCGAAGATACCTTCGGACTAATCAATGATGAAATCCGCGCCCGCTCCCCCGAACAAATACTGGCCGATGTGGAAGAAGTGGTTGTCGCAACGGATACGATGGCGTCGTCGCTTCAGGAATTGGCTTCCGTCGAGCAGATGATGGCGCGGCTGGCGTCGTAGCCCTCAACCCCCGGCCCCTTCTCCCAAAAAGCCTGGGAGAAGGGGAGCCATGAACATTTAAGGAAAACGCTTGCTATGAGCCTTCGGAATACATTGCGTAAAGCGGCGGGACTTTTGGTGGAGTTGCCGCCGGATGAGGAAGAAGCCACGCCCCATGCGCAGGGGAACACGGGCGGTACGAGTGGCGGAAGTGGCGCGACGGATCAGATGTGGGCGGAATTGGAAAAGGCCGCGCAGAAGCCGCAGGCATCCACATCCGGCGGGGTTCCGTTCGCGTCGCCAGCCGCTTCCAAGACCGTCGAGCAGATCGCGCGCGAGGAGCATGGGCCGAATTTAGACCAGATTCAGGTCACGTCGCAGGCCGTACACCCGGACGCGCATTTGAGCGGTACACTGGATTTCAACAGCATTTACGAGGCGGCGCATTTGCCTGCCGCGCCGTTCAGCGCCGAGCAGGTGCTTGCCATGTTTGCCGAATTGCCTGCCGAAGTGCCGATGCAAACCAAGCGGCAGATGATGAAAGTCTCCATCAATGCGATGGGCAAAGCGATTGGCGCATCCCCCGAAAGCATTGTGGCGGACGCTTCGCGCAAACTGGCGGCGCTGACGGCGTATACGGAACATCTCACCCAAACCACGCAGGAATACACGAACGTTTCGGCGCAAAAAATCGCCGAACTGGAAGCCGAAATAGATAAAATTCGCGTAGCGGTTGCCACTGCGCAGCAGCGGCAGTTCCGCGAAACGCAGATTTGTACCGAAGAATCGCACCGACTGGACGACGTGCTGGAATTTTTTAGCCTGGACGTTCCGCCCTCCAAATATGCGGACACGAATCCCAACGGCCTGACAACATCCTCCTGAATTTGATACCGATGCAATGAGCGTTTTGCTTCACAAACAACACCATCGTAGGGGCGCAATTTATTGTGCCCGCATTGCTGGCGATTGCGATGGGGATGGGGCAATGTCAGGAGCGGGCGCTTGTGCCGAGAGCGGGCGCAATAAATTGCGCCCCTGCGAAGGTTTATCACAGAGGGCAGCATGTGGGGACAAGGATTTAAGAACAGCAAAGCCGAAGTATGGAAACAGCTTTCCGATAAGATCGGGGCGCGATTTGTGGCCGGTGATTTGCTGCATGAGGATCGCGTTGAGGCGCACGTTGACGGCTGGACATTGACCTTAGATACGCGCCGGGAACCGGTCGGCAGGGCAACGGTGACGTATACTCGGCTTCGCGCCCCGTTCGTCAACAAGCAGGGGTTCCGTTTTTGCATCTACACCCAAACCCTGTTTAGCGGCGTGGGAAAGTTTTTGGGGATGCAGGATGTTGAAATCGGCGACCCGGCTTTCGACGCGCAGTACATCATCAAAGGCAATGACGAAGCCAGAGTACGCGCCCTGCTTGCCGATAAGCGCCTGCGCGAACTGATTGCCGGTCAGCCTGCTTTGTATCTGGAAGTAAAAGATGATGAAGGCTGGTTCGGCGCGCGCTTTCCACAGGGCGTAGACGAGTTGTATTTTCAAACACACGGCGTCATTACGGACGCAAGCCAACTCGAATCGCTCTACGAACTGTTCGCGGAAGCCCTGCATCAACTCTGCCATATCGGTTCCGCGTCACCCGACGATCCCCATGTTCCGCATCTCGCGTGAACATTCGATGTTCTGTCTCAGCAGACGAAATTAGGGATTAAAAATGTCCTTTCCGCTTTTGGATGCCTGGCGCAAGTGGCGAAATCGGAGCCGCTACGATTTGAACAAATTGCGCATCGTGGACGAACGGCAAAAAGCGCGCCCGGAAGAGCCGGAAGCAGACGCGCCCACCGCCGCGCCCCGCAATCACGCCTACTGCCGCCACTGCGATTCGTCCATGTCGCAGGCGTACTCCATTTGTCCTCATTGCGGGATTCCGCTTGGGAGTTAAATTATTTCAGGTTGAGCAAAGGAGTTGAACTCATGCCGATTCGCAATTCTGCCGCATGGCTTTTCGGGGCGGGCATTGCCGCGTTCGGACTGGGCGCGGCGGCGACCCTGCCCCGCTTGCTGGACGCCCACATTACGCACCCGCACACCGGGCAGCCGCTCACGGTTCCGGGCAAGGATAACGACGCGACCCTGCTTTTCAACGGCTGGAAAATTACGCCCGCAGGCCGTCCGGCAATTCCTACAGGAGATATGCTGCTCGGCGGAGCCATCAGCCCTGACGGCAAGCTGCTTGCCATTTGCAACGCGGGCTATGCCAAACACGCGCTGCACATCGTGGACATTGCGGCGGAAAAAGAGGTTGCCAACCTGCCCATTCCGCACACGTGGAACGGAATCGCGTGGTCGGCGGACGGCAGTAAAATCTATGTCGGCGGCGGCGTTTCCACTGCGGGAAACGACATTTACACGTTTGAAAAGGGTGACGCGCAAACCGGCAAGTGGGGCGAAGGCAAAATCCTCAAATTGACCGGAAACGACGCGAAAACTACCTGCGTTGCCGGCCTTGCCCTTTCCCCGGACGGCAAAACCTTGTACGCGCTCAACAACTCCGACAACAAATTGTACATTCTGGACGCCATTGCGGGCGCTGCAATAGCCACTGTTGAGGTCGGCGATCATCCTTATGCCTGTCAGTTGGTGGCAAACGGAACCATCCTGTCGGTTTCCTGTCTGGGGGGCAAATCGGGCGTGGCGGTAGATGTTCACGATCCGCAAAACCCGCGCATCGCCGGCAAAGTGGAAACCGGCGAGCATCCCAATGAGTTCGCGTTTTCCAACGATGGGCGCATCTTCGTGTCGTGCGGCAATGCCGATGCCGTTTACGCCTTCAGCCTTACAGACGGCAAGCTGTCGGAGAAGATCCGCACGACCCTTCTGCCCAACGATCCCACCGGCAGCACACCCGTCGCCGTCGCGCTTGCCCCGGACAGCAAAATCCTGTACGTCGCCAACGCCGACAACAACGACGTGTGCGTGATTGACGTGTCCAAACCCGGCGCAAGCCATGTCAAGGGCTTTATTCCGACCGGCTGGTATCCCACGTCCCTGCACATCAGCCCGGACGGCAAGAAACTCATCGTCGGCAGCGGCAAGGGCGTCGGCTCCCATCCCAACCCCGGCACGGTCAAGCCCGCCGACCCGGTTGCGCCCGCCGATTACAAGTTCCAGTACATCGGGGCGCAGTTGAACGGCTTCCTCAGTTTCGTGGACGTGCCCGATGACGCCCAACTCGCCAAATACTCGCAGCAGGTGTACGCGAATACGCCCGGCGTGGTTCAAAAGTCGGCGGCGGCGCAACTCATGGAAACAACCGCCGTGCCTCTGACAGTGGGCCAGCCTTCCCCCATCAAGCACATCCTGTACATCATCAAGGAAAACCGCACCTACGACCAAGTGTTCGGCGACATTGCCAAAGGCAACGGCGACCCCAATTTAACCCTGTTCGGGCGCGACGTGACGCCCAACCACCACGCCCTTGCCGAGCAGTTCGTTTTGCTGGACAATTTCTATTGCAACGGCGAAGTATCGGTAGACGGCCATCAATGGTGCGACGCGGGGATCGTGACGGAGTTTGTGCAGCGGGCGTGGGTGTATTCCTATTCCGGCAAGGGTACGCTGCGCGAATCGCCGAGCGTCAGCGAACCGCAATCGGGCTATTTGTGGGACGCCTGCAAAAAGAAGGGCTTGACGTACCGCTCGTATGGCGAGTCGTTCAACGCGCACAGCAGCGAGGCCGCGCCGGAACCCGTAGAAGCGGCGACCACAAGCCTGATCGGACACGGCAGCGCGAAGTTTGTGGGCGTCGGCTGGCCGAAAGGCAAACCGTTTCGAGACACCGACAAGGCCGATATTTTCCTGTCGGAATGGAAGGACTTCGAGCAGAAGAACGCCCTTCCTAACTTCATGGTAATGTCGCTTGGCGAAGACCATACGCGCGGCACGACACCGGGCGCGTTCACGCCCAAAGCGGCAGTGGCGTCCAACGATCAGGCGTTGGGCAAAATCGTGGACGGCATTTCCCATTCCGCCTCGTGGAAGGACACGGCGATCTTCGTCGTGGAAGACGACGCGCAAAACGGCCCGGATCACGTTGACTCGCACCGGACGGTTGCCCTCGTTATCAGCCCCTACACCAAGCGCGGCATTGTGGACAGCACGATGTACTCGCAAGCCTCCATGCTGCGCACGATGGAACTGATACTCGGCCTGAACCCGCTCACGCAGTACGATGCGTCCGCCCCGCCCATGTTCGCCAGTTTCACCCGCAAAGCCGACATGAAGTCATACACGCTGATTGGCCCGCGCATTGACCTTGCCGCCAAAAACGGCAACAACGCCATCGGCGCGGCCACGTCCCGCACACTGGACTTTTCCGACTATGACCGCGCGGATGAGAACAAACTGAACCGCGTCCTGTGGGCCAGCATCAAGGGCGAACACGTTCCGTATCCCGCAACAGTAAGGTCGGTTGTCGGAGTCAGCAAGCGCAGGGAAACGCCTCCAAGTCCAGTGATACGGACTGAATCACGCGCCGCAATACGCTCTCTGCGATTGCGGCTTTTCTCTCGGGTGTTTTTACCCCGATACCCATCACTTCTCTCTGGCTCCCTGCATAAAATACTGTTTTTAAGGCAAAAGGGAGCGAAAGTGGCAGTTTGGCCTAAATCTTGCGCTACTATAAATCTTGACGGCTCTTGAGAACAGCTCCGCTTCGGCTGATAGCCTCATTGTATCAGCGTTGCCTGCTTAGTCGTAATCCCGACACGATAAAGGAATATACATGCACAACGCGCGAAAAACGGCTTTCCCCTTCGCCTTACTAATCGCCGGCACATTGGCAGTAAAGCCTTGCGCCCACGCCCAATCCGTACAACTGTTTAGTCCGTTCCCTGGCGCAACCACGCTAACCTTTCCCTTCCCCTACACGAATACTTCCTACGCGGCAACAGCAGGAGGCGTCACGCTGACGTTCACCACGCCGGGTATGTACGTCTTCACGGATAACAGGGATTTCGTGAATCAGATAGATGGCACGGCCTTTGTTTTTTACGATTACTTCAACGGACAAGGACAGATTGATTTCAGCCAGGGGGTAAACGCGGTCGGTTTTACGGCTAAACTTGACCTTACTGGCGGCGGCGGGTTGGTTCCTGAACACTTTATCTTTACAGCTTTCGATGGCGCGACAGCGCTGGGAACATACACTGTTACTGCTGACAACAATCAGGGACCTGGGGCGTTTCTGGGAGTGCAGGCAATCAATGGTAACACCATCACGCGGCTTAACATTACCGGATACAACAACGAATCAGGCCCATTAAACGGAAATCCGCCTGGCCCCTTCCCCTTTGTAATTGGCCCCGTCGCCTTCCTTGCCCCCGTTCCTGAACCCGGCAGCATTGCCCTCCTCGCAAGCGCTGGCACAATCGGAGCCGCCTTCCTGCGCCGCCGGAAACAGGCCGGCAAAGCGGTCTAATCACCACGCGCTGCGCGTTCATACCTCCACATCAGCCACAATCCGTATGTGCAGGATTGTGGCTGTTTTGCCTCCCGTTCCCTTTTATTTCCTTTTCTCCCCTTTTCGTTTACTTCGTATGTTTCGCGGTTCCTAATCTTCTCTTCTTCTCTTCTTCTTTTCTTACCTTCGGATGGTGAGCAGGACAGGCGGCGCGGCATTAGAGATGCCGCCTTCGGCCTGCGCTTGCAGGAGCAGGGGGCGGGTTTGGGGCTGCACCCAGGGTTCGCAGTGCAGCACGATCTGGCGCGTGGTTTCCGCTTCGGGCACGAGGATTCCGTTCAGGCCGATGTTTTGAACGCGGACGCCGAAGGGCAGGTTGCGGATGTCAATCGGGACGCGCTTGTTGTAGCCGTTCTGCCGCGTGACGGTCAGTTCCAACGTGGCGTCGCTGCCCGGGTGCAGAACCAACTCGCGGACATTGGAAACAACGCGCAGGCTTGGGTTGGGAACGAGGGTAATCCGGCGCGCGGGGTCGGGTTCCAGGGCGCGGGTCACGGTTTTGCCGCCGATTTGCGCTTCGGCCACAAGGCGAATCAGATTGCGGCGCGGTTGAAACGGCTGCGCCGGGGGAAGCGGAAATCAGCAGGGAAGCGCTTGTTTCTCCCGCTTCAATGGTCGTGCTTGTCGCGCTGAAACCGGGCGGCAAGCCTTCCAGCCGCATGGTAATCGGGCCGTCGAAACCGTCGTAACGCTCGCACTCCACATTAACGGGAAGCGCCCCCTCGTGGGGCACGGCAAAGGCGGGCGGGCTGAGGCTGAGTTTGAAGTCGGGGCGGGGCGCGTGGAGCGTCAGGCGGTATTTGTAATCCGGCCCGGCCTGACCTCGCGCATCCGATACGCGAACGAGGTAATCCCCGGTGGCGGGCGGGGTAAATTCCAGATAGCTGTCCTTGCCGTACAAAGGCCCGCCGTCATCGTTTTCATAAAACACGCGCATGACGGGCAGGCCGTTGGACGTGAACCGGGTTCCCGCCGGGTACGCCTGCACCTTGTACACCGATGCGCCGATGCTGTGAAATTCCGGCGTCGTGCCGAAATACGCAAGCCGCTGGCCGCGAAAAGCGCGCAATTGCGTATCATCATCGGGGCCTTTGGGCATGGCGACAATGCGGGTCACTTCGCGGCCAATCAGCAGATAATCGTTCAAGCCGATTTCGTTGAAGGTCAGCAGGCGCAGGGCGGGAATGGCCGAGTCCCGTTCCGCCAGCGTCAGTTCCATTTGCGCGGTTGCCCGCAGCACCGCCCGCTCGACAGGCTTGCCCTGCGCGTCCAGAACCTCAATCTGCGAGTCTAAGGGCGATTTCATCCGCCGCGCGTTTACTTCCAGGCAAAGCGTTTGCCCCTTATCGGCATGAAAGCGGAACGTATGCGCGGGCGTACTTGTCGTTGCGCCCGCTTTGTCCAATATTCCCGCAATGGCGCAGGGAACCGGAACGCGCTGCTGTCCCGTTACAGCTTCGGGCGTCTGCGTTACACTGGTATCTACGGACGCAACGCTCATATTGGCTGGCGCGACGGTTCCGGCCTGCCCCTGTTTCAACGCCGTATCTACTTCCGGGTTGATGAAATAGATGGCGGCGGATACGGGCGGCTGTGACGAGTTCAAAGCGTTGAGCGTTGAGCGTTGAGCGTTAAGAATGAAATTGATGGACGTGGACAGGGGCGCTTTACGCAAGACTCGAAGGATTTTGCCCGTGTTCGTGTCGTAAAGCGTGAGCGCGCCATCGTGGCAGGCAACTGCAAGCGTGTGGTCATCCGGGCTGATTGCCAATCCCTGCGGCCAATCGGTTTGCGCTGGAAACATGCGCTGTTCCGCAAGCGTGTTTGCGTCCCACTGCTTGACGGTTTTATCCTCGCTCGCCGTGTACAACTTCTTGCCGTCCCGGCTGTAAACCACGCGCAAAACCGCCCCGTTGTGCGCAATCGCCGCACGCGCCAACGTGCCCCCACTTGCGGTCACATTCCACACGCGCAGGCTCTTGTCCGCGCCCGCCGCCGCAATCTGCCGCCCGCCCGGATGAAACGCAACGCTGTATAATTCCGCCGTTGAATCGTTGAGCGTGTACAGCCGCCTGCCCGTAAGCGCGTCCCACACCTTTACGGTACGGTCGCCCGCCGCGGAAGCCAGCCATTTCCCGTCTGGGCTGAACGCCACGCCATACACCGCGTCGGTATGGTCGCGGAGGAAGGAGGGGGAAGACAAGGATGAAGGATGAAGGATGAAGGATGAATCCTCTCCTTTTCTCCTTTTCTCCTTTTCTCCTTTTCTTCCTTCTGTTCCCTTCCCGACGTTCCACAGAATGACGCTGTGATTGTAACAGGCTCCTGCAATCTGAGTGCCGTTGGGACTGTAGGCAAGGCTATACAGCGCGTCGCCCGCTCCCGAAATCGTGGAAATGGCAGGTGAATCGTGTTGTTTTGCTCCGGCAGGCTGTGCATTGCCACGTATTCGTTCCACCACGCTGCTGATACCGGCGTTGCCATGCGCAATCGCGTACTCCTGACCGTTGGGAGAATACGCCAGTGCGGAGCAGACTTGCCCGCCGGACAAGGCGCGCGTTTGCAGCCGAACCCCGGTATGCGCGTCGAACGTTTGCGCCCCGCCCGCGCCACACGCCACAACACGTCTTCCATCCGGGCTGAACGCAACCGTCGTCAGTGACGCTGACGCGCGTATGGGAGCCGGAACGCCACTCCGCGCCAATTCCCGCGTTTTCACTTTCCCTGCGCCCTGTTGTCCCATCGTTGCGGAACAAAGCGACATTGCAAGCGCTGTCCAACTCAGTACGCGAACGGGTACACTCTTATACAAGCCGGTACATTCCATCAATTTTTTTCCTGCCACGAGGTTCTAAAATGCGTTTTCAACGACAATCCTGCATATTCATTTTGTTTGCCTGCTTTGGCGTGCTGTTGAGTTCCTGTCCGGGGCGAGCGGACGTGATGATGCAAGGCTTCTATTGGGATGTGCCCTCGCCGCAGACCGGACAGGCCAATGCGCCCTGGTGGTGGGACCATCTGGCGGAACAGGCGCGGGATTTGCGGATGGCGGGCTTCACGTCGCTGTGGATTCCGCCTGTTATCAAGGGCGCGAACGCGCGCTACTCCGTCGGCTACGACCCGTTTGATGATTATGACATTGGGAGTAAAAATCAACACGGGTATGTCTCCTCGCGCTATGGAACGCGGGAACAGTTGGAGCGCTGCATGGCCGTGCTGCGCGCCAATGGCCTGAGCGTAATCGTAGACCTTGTGGAAAACCACCGCGACGGCGACACCAACCTGTTCTTCCACTACAAAAACGCATTGGGACAGCCGGACGGCGGGCGCTTCGCCAAAACGCCGGATGATTTTCATCACGAAGGCATTGCGCAGGACCCCGATGTACCCGAAGAAACCGGCAAGCAGATCGGCATGTTCGGCCCCGACATCGCCCACGTCAACGGCAAGAACAAGCATATGTTCAACGGCCTGATTGACGCGGGGGACTGGCTGACGCGCGCTCTGGACGCGCAGGGTTATCGGCTGGATTACGTGAAAGGTATTTCTACGGATTGGCTATTGCCGTTCCTCAACGCCAAAGCCATGCGCGGCAAATTCGCGGTAGGCGAGTTTTACGACGGCAATCTGGACAAAGTGACGCATTGGGTCAGTGACAGCATGAAGGGACGGGCAAGCGCGTTCGATTTTCCATTGCGCGGCCTGCTCAAGCAAATGTGCGACCAGAATGGCGCGTTCGATATGCGCCGATTGGATCACGCCGGGCTTGCCGGACGAGACGCGCCCCACGCCGTTACCTTTGTGGAAAACCACGACACCGACCACGAGCAGGGCAATCAAATCATTCGCGGCAAAATGCTGGCCTACGCTTACATTCTGACAAGCGAGGGACTGCCCACCGTATTCTACCGCGATTACAGCATGGATGCAGGCTGCTACCGCCTCAAGCCCCTGCTCGACAAACTGATTGCCGTCCATGAAACATTCGCGTCCGGCGTAACGCAGCAGCGCTGGAAAGATGAGGATGTGTTTGCTTACGAGCGCATGGGCGGATCGCACCTGCTGACCGCGCTCAACGACAATCCCAACGCGCCGCGCAAGATTACCGTAGATACGGGCTTCGCTCCCAATCAATTACTGCATGATTATGCCGATCACGCGCCCGACGTTCGCGCCGATGCGCGGGGCAAAGTGACGCTTACAGTTCCCGCCAATCAGGATGGAAGCGGCTACGTCTGCTACGCCCCCGCTGTCCGCTACCGCCGCTCTGCTCCCCGTTCCTACAGCGTGACGCAGGATTACGAGGGCGCGATGGATTTAGATATTCCTCCCGCAGACACAGCCCACGCCGTCACCATCTGCCGTATCTGGGCCGCGAAGGGCAAGCCTATTCGCGCCGCCCTGTCCTTCGATACAACAGGAAGCGCGTCTGAAACGCGCCTGTCCCTGCAAGTGCAAGGCCCCGACAACGCCCTGCCCCTTGTATGCAGCTACACCCCCGCCACATCGGGAACCGCGTGGAATGTGGTTGCCGCGTCAACCGGCTGGCACACGTTCACCGTTTCCGCATCCGACACCGCTCCTGCCAATCCCCACCCCTCCTACCGCCTCCGCGTCACCTACACCGCGCCGCCGACGCTTTAGGGAAGACAGGGAGAGGAGGAGAAGAGGAGAGAGGGAGACAACAACGCGAAGACACACAAAAACGGCAGGGAAAGGAGCAGAAAGGCATGACAGAAAAACCACAGGAAGCCGTTGCCTCTTTTTGAGAAGTGTACAACATTGCGCTGCTGATTTGCAAGGGGAGGGCGTCAAGGCATTGACGCCCTCCCCTGCTTTGTTACCGTTCTGCCTTGACAGGGTACTAAATCCCCTTGACAATCACGGGTTTTTGGCCCCAGTACACATCTATCCAGCCGTAGATCGGGAAGGGCTGGCTGTTGTCAAGCGAGCCGATGGATACGCCGGGATGAAGCGCCGACAACTCGGACGTGGTGATGTGGCTGTCCGTAGCGCTTTGCGGATGCGGCGGGTCGTAACTGTCCGTCAGCATCGAGCGCAAGAGCGCAATATCCGCGCCGGGGTCCACAATCGCTGCCAGGCCTCTGATGGCATCCACTTCCCAGGGGGATATTCCCCCCTGCGCCGCTAAATCCGTGATATTGAGTTCCCTGTCATGGCGCGGCGGCAGCGGCGGCGGCTGATACGCGCCGCCATCCAGGGTGATCGTGACCTGAACAGCGTTATTGCCCACCGGACTCAAGGAAATGGAAACGCCGGTTCGGACAGTGAAGTGATACTGCACGAACACTTCCGAGAGCGCCGTTATTCCGCCAAGGGGTCCCGATTGAGCCGGGGGGCGCAGCACGTAGGTCATCGTGTGGATGCCCGCGCTGAAAGGCCGGGGCATGATGTTCGGATGCGCTTCAATCCGAAGGGAGCCAAGAAACGGAATGGGAATTGCCGCCTTTTCGAGTTCGTTTTTCAGGTGCTTACGGAGGGGGTATTGATCCACCGTGAATGTCTGGGCGACCAGATACGGGCGTCCAATTAGAGTCGAGTGCGTCTTCTTGTCCGGCGTAATCGCCGCTCTTGCCAGCAGCAGCGGCGGGTGAATTTCCGCGTGGAAATCCTCGTGGCCGCAGTCTATAATCCAGCGCCCCAGAACCGCGATGCGGTCGCCGTCGGCAGGCTGATAAGCGGGAGGAATGAACGCGGCATCCCATTCGATTCCCATCACGCCCGCAGGAACAGCAAGATGTAAATCATTGCTGGCGTGGATGGCCGCTGCGCCATAATCCTCCGCGCCGGAACCGCCCTTATTGGACGGAGCCAGCAGGGATTGGTATGGCGGGTCGGGGGCGACGTAACACTCCCAATCATTGCCGAACGGATGCGAAAACGGCAGGTCGTTCCCGGATAATTGCGGCAGCAGCGTCGTGCCTGTCAGTCCCACAAGCGGGCTGTCAAAATCCACCATGCGCGCAGCCGAGGTATCCGTCACCTGCGTCCATTCGTAGGGTGGCGAGTCATTTGCCAGAAACCGATTGTTCAGGCAGACGTTGTTGGCCCACTCCGGCGAATTGGAATGGGTGGGATTGGCAAAGCTGGCCGTCAGGATGTATTCCGGCGCGACCACAACGGCGGGAGCGTTTGGCGAAACCACCGACAGGCTGACCCAGGCGGCTCCCTGTCCCTTGCACTGGTCGCCCGTGCCATCGTCGTGCGCCGTGTAACCGTTGTCGCCGTAGCCATCATCCTCGTAGCCAAGGGCCAGGGTAAGGTTCGCGGGGTTAGCGTTGGTTGGAATCGTTACCGTGTGGTTGATGACGGTGTTGATCCGCACCAGGCTGGAATGGACGCCGGGAATTTGTATCAATCCGTGATACAGCCGATCCGCGTTCGGCCCCTGCGGATCAACGTAGCGCTTCCATGTTTTGCCGTGCCCGCCGGTCTGAACGCATCCGCCCGCCGTAATCGTGATCTGGTCGCCGGGCAGAAAACGGATGGAGGGATACTCCGTTCGCGCCTGCTTGACGTTCGGGCTGTCAATGCGCCACACTTTTGTATGGGGAGGGATTATTTGATCTGAAATTATGTCGAATGTTTCCGCCATGTCACTTCTCCTTTTCCTTCTTCAATAAACGCCAAAGGCGACGGGTCGAATTGACCGAAACCGGCTTTGCGCTGCGCCACAACTCTCATAGATGCTGCACTGCTGCCGTTATTGCCGGGATGGGTGCGCGTTTGCTTCAACGACGCGAAAACTTTCCAGCGGCGTCGCTTCCTCTGCCCGGCAGTTCTGCCGAAAACTGCGCTCCGGGCGCGTTTCATGGCAGACCGTAAGGGTGTGCCGTAACCCGCGCTCCGTTTCCTCGAATTCTACGCGGCTTACCTCCTCTCCACTTCGCTCCATGCCAACCAGCGTCAGCGCGTCGAGTTGGTTTTCCCGCAATCGCCGCCGCAGAAACGCTTCCGCCGCCTGAACCGCTTTCGGATAGCAGGTTCGCCCGCGCAATCGTTCCGTCAGAATCTCGTTTCGCCGGTACGCTTCTATGAGGCCGCGCCCCTCGCCGCTTTGAAGGCGTCCGTAACAAAGGCCATGCGGGAAACAAAGCGCGTTGGGCGCGAAGCGGTCGCCGCCGATGTGCGAACATTGCCAGACTTCTGCGGGCGCAAACGCCGCCATCTCTTTGTAGATGGGAAAGCCGAACTTGGCGCAGCATAAATCGCGCTTGCCGTTCAAACACACCAGGAACAGTCGTTCATGCGTTCTGAACTCGTGGCAGGCCGCGCTGTCGCCGACAAGAGCAGGCAGGTCGAGCGGCAGCAGGTCTTCGTAACCGTCAAGGTGAAAAACGTACATGCGCGGATGCTGCGCGTGATTGATAACCACATAAACGCGGCGCGTACCGGAGTGACGTTTGTTCTGCTTGATGAACTGCAGGCGAAAGCGCGGCAGACACGCGCTCTGCTCTTGCAGCCACGCATTGACCGCAGCCGACAGCAGATTGTCCGCCTGTATTTTGGCGCTCCAGGGCTGAGTGTATTCCAGAAGCAGCCAGACATCCACGCGATTGGCCGTGCCTGCCAGCGGTTCTCCCTGCGCCAATGAGAGCAGGGAACAAAAGCGGGTGTCTGTTGGCAATGAATTTGCGTCCGAAAAGGAATTTGCGTCCGAATGTGTCACGACAACTCCCCGCCAGGGCGTTTTTACACAGTGGCATAAGGCTAATCAGTCAATACGAAATGCTGCCAGGCAGCCCAGAAGCAGACACATAGCGATGGCGGCATAGCGCAGGCCCCGGCGCGGCAAACGCCGTCCCAGCGTTAAGCCGAGCGTGAGCGCCAGCGCTCCTTTTGTCGTCATGGCAAGCGTCGCGCCACACCAGACGGTGAGAGGCGCATGATACCGGGCGGCCAGCGTCGCCGCCGCGATTTGTCCCGCGTCTCCCCATTCGGTGAAAAAGATGGCGGAAAAGGCCGCCAATGCCGCCGTTCCCCAATGTCGGGGCGCTTCCCTGACTTCTTCTTCCTCTTTCTCCCGGCGCAGCCACAAGACCAGCGCCATCAGAAAGAACGTGGCCGCGCTGATACCGGCGACTAGCGGCGCGGGCAGATGCGCGATCAAATCGCCGAAGCCCACGGCAACGCCCATTTTAATCATGAACGCCACCAGTAATCCCAGGAAAACCGGCGCGGCGCGATAACGGGTCGCCAGGACGCAGACGGAGCAAAGAGTCTTGTCGCCAAGCATTTCCGTAGCGAAAATGATGCTGTATGCGGTAACAAACAGCGAAAAGTTCATGCCATTCCTATCTCATGTTGAATGTTTGCTGAGTGTTCTCAGAGTTCGTAAAAGAACAAGTTCCCGCATACCGGTAGGGGCGCTGCTTGCCGCGCCCAAAATGCTTGCCACGCCCAAATTGGCCGGTAGGGGCGCTGCTTGCGCGGCATCTGCGTGGCTGTCCGTCCCGCAGCAGAGGACACGGGGAGAGTATCGCCGCTTGCCGTGTACAAAAACGTGTACAAAAGGAAGGAAAAGCGCGTACGGGGCGGGAATTGGAGCGTGTGGAAAACGAAAACATGGAAAACGAGAACGGCGACGCGTCTGAGTGCAGGCTGCAAGCGCAATTGTTTGGTTCCTTTGACGCGCGGATCAATGGCGTACCCATCCCTCCGCTGCGCTCCCGGAAAGTGCAATGGCTACTGGCTTTGCTCCTCCTGCGTCACGGCCAGGCTCTGGATCGGGTCTGGCTGGCGGGCACGCTCTGGCCGGAAAGCGCGCCCGGCCAGGCTTTGTACAACTTGCGCCAGAGCCTGAGCAACTTACGTCGCGCGTTCGGCAAGGCCGGGCAATGTTTTCATGCCCCGATGGTAAACGCCCTGGCTCTGGACATCCCCGAGGCGACGGTAGATGTCATTTCCTTCGATGCTGCCATCGCAGCCGGGAAAAAGGCCGATCTGGAACGCGCCATCGCGCTGTATCGCGGCCCCCTGCTCGAAGGCTGCGCGGAAGAATGGGTGACGGGGGAGCGGCGCGTCCGCGAGGAGAATTACCTGAGCGCCTTGCATAAACTGGGGGAGATGGCTTCTGTCGGTGGCGACGGCAGCGCGGCTATAAAGTATTTTCGGATGGCGGTTCAGGCCGACCCTTTCCGCGAAACCGCGCAGCGCGCTTTGATACAAGCCCTGGCTTCTGTCGGCGATTACGGCGCGGCGGCGCAAGCCTATCGAGATCTGCGGCTCCTGCTGCGCCGTGAACTGAACACCGATCCCGACCCCGAAACGATAGCCTTGTTTCAGCGCCTGCGCAGCCAGGCGCGGCATCAGACACAACCTCGTCCTCCCCTGCCGGACGTTCCCCGCCCCTCTTCCCCGCGCCGTCTGCCCTCGCCGTTGACAACGCTGGTAGGCAGAAAATCGGAAATGGAGCAGGCTGTTGCGATGCTGCGAATCGCGCGCCTGCTCACCCTGACGGGGCCGGGCGGCGTCGGCAAAACCCGCCTGGCGATTGCAGCCGCCAATGAGATAGCGGAAGAGTACCCGGAGGGCGTCTGCTTTGTGGACCTCGCGCCGCTTTCCAATCCCGATTTGATCGCCCGAACCGTCGGAGTGGCGCTGCAAGTACGCGAAGAGCCGGGCCGCTCGCCCTGGGCAACGCTGCTGGACTATCTGCAATCGAAAACGCTGCTGCTGCTGATGGACAACTGTGAGCATCTTCTGGAGGATTGCGCGCGCCTTGTGGACGACCTGCTGAAAAACTGTCCCGGAGTAAGCGTCCTTGCTACCAGTCGGCAAGCCCTGGGACTGACGGGCGAGACAGGATGGGCCGTGCCGCCGCTAACCCTGCCGATGCTCACTCGTTTTGCCCCGGCCGGCAAGCCTGCGTACAAAGATTGGCTGTCGCTGTTGAGCGAATATGAAGCCATTCAGCTTTTTGTGATACGGGCGCAGCAGGCGCTGCCCACCTTCCAAATGTCGGCGCACAATGCCGGAGACGGTCGCGCAAATCTGCGTTCATCTCGACGGAATACCCCTTGCCCTCGAACTTGCCGCCGCCCGCGTGGTCTCGCTTTCCGTCGAGGAAATCAACAGCAGACTCAACAACCGCTTTCGCCTGCTGACCCGAGGCAGCCGCGCCGCTCTGCCCCGTCAGCAGACGCTTCGCGCCCTGATGGACTGGTCTTACGATCTGCTTAACGACGAGGAAAAGGCGTTGCTGTGCCGTCTTTCGGTGTTCGCGGACGGCTGGACGCTGCAAGCCGCTGCAGAGGTTTGTACGGAGGAAAGCCTTGCAGGAGGCGAAGCCTTTGTAGCCTGGGAAACGCTGGACCTGCTGACCTCCCTGGCAGATAAAAGCCTGGTCATGGCTGCGTCGGAAGCCAGTCAGACGCGCTATCGGCTGCTGGAAACTGTGCGGCAGTATGCGCGCGACCGGCTGGCGGAAAGTGGGAACGACGGCAGGTGGCGCGCGGCGCATTGTCATTACTTCCTGCGTATGGCGGAGGAGGCAGCCGGGAAACTCAAGGGGCCGGATCAAGTTCTTTGGCTGCAGCGTCTGGAAACCGAACATGACAACCTGCGCGCGGCCCTGGACTTTTGTTTGAACGCCTCAGAGGGCGCGACAATCGGGATTGCAGTTGGCCGGGAATTTGCAGCAGTTCTGGTGGATACGCGGACATTGGAGCGAAGGCCGAAACCGCCTGGAAGCAGCGTTGAACCGGCCGGAAGCGCAGGAAGCGACAGAAGCGCGCGCCCGCGCGTTGCTTGGGGCGGGATCGTTAGCCTGGATGCAGGGCGACTATGCTTCCGCGCGTTCTTTTTATGAAGCCGCCCTGACTCTGGGGCGAAAACTGGAAAACAGGAACGTCATTGCCGGTTCCCTGGGCAATCTGGGCACTGTGGCGACTCTGCAAAGCGACTATGCCGTCGCGCGTTCTTGCTTTGAGGAGAGCCTGGCAATCAAACGCGAGTTGGGAGACAGGCGGGACATTTCTAATACCCTGGTCGGTTTGGGCACGGTGGCTATGGAGCAAGGCGATTATGAGTCCGCGCGCTTGCTCGGTAAGGAAAGCCTGGCGTTGGGGCGGGAACTGGAAGATAAGGAGAGGATTGCCAGGTCTTTGATTAACCTGGCAAATGTGGCGATGCTGCAAAGCGACTATGCCACCGCGCGGTTGCTTTTTGAGGAAAGCCTGGCAATCAAACGCGAGCTAGGAGACAAGCGGGGTATTGCCAATGTGCTGAACGGTTTGGGAAACGTGGCGAAGGAGCAGGGAAGTCACGGCGTGGCGCGTTCTCTCTATGAAGAGAGTCTGGCGCTGCAAAGAGAATTAGGAGACAGGGAAGGGTTGTCCGTCTCGCTGTGCAGCCTGGGGTTTTTGCTGGGCAGGCAGGAGGATTATTCTGCCGCGCAGGAGTGTCTGAAAGAGTGTCTTGGCATCTGTCGAGAATTAGACAAAAAACGCATGACAGCCTACGCCCTGGAAGGCTGTGCGGAACTGGCGTACCGGCAGCAGCAGACGGCGCGGGCTGCCCGTTGCTACGGAGCGGCAAACGCTTTGCGCAAAACTATCGGCGCTTCGCTGCTGCCCAACGAGCGTCAGGAGCAGGAGCGCTATGTGGCTGCGTTGCGGGAAGCGGCAGGGGAGGACATATTTTCGGCGGCATGGGCAGAAGGACAAGCCATGACGCTGGAACAGGCAATGGCCTGCGCATTATCAGAATGCAGCGCCGGGTTCGACCCTCTTTGAACTGCCGTTCCCCAACCCGGCAGTAGGCGCTGCTCATCAGTATCCGTGTTAGCCGTACCGGATTCCCGCCCCTCTCCTGCCAGGTTGGCAAAGAGGGGCGAGAGCCGCCATCCTTTTGTCGGACGCGCCTCCTATCAGCGCGCCATCTGGAAGTGTTCCACGATTGGCCCCAGGGCAAGGGCCGGGAAGAAGCTCAGGCCACCCACAATCAGGGCCGTGACAACCAGCACCGCCCCGAATAAAAGGCCGTCCGTTGGCAGCGTACCGATTGTTTCTGCGCGCCGTCCCTGCCGCGCCAGGTGTCCCGCCAGCGCCAGAGCAGGGATGGCAAGAAAGAACCGCCCCGCTATCATTGCAATGGCCGTCGTGATATTGTAGAACGGCGAGTTGGCGGACAGCCCGGCGAAACTCTGGCCGTTGTTGGCGAAACTGGAGGTGTAGGCGTAGAAAATCTCGGTGAAACCGTGCGCCCCACCGTTTGTTGTCAGGCCCTCCAGCCCCTTCGGAGCGATCACGGCCACTGCCGACAGCAGCAGGACCGCGCACGGCAGCGCCAGAGTGTACAAAACAATCAGCTTCATTTCCGGGGGACCGATTTGTTTGCCAAGATATTCCGGCGTCCGTCCAATCATTAAGCCCGCGATGAAGACGCCGATCAAAGCCGTGAACACAATGCTGTAGATTCCCGTGCCCAGGCCCCCGAAGACGATCTCGCCCGACAGCATATTCACCAGAGGAACCATGCCGCCGATGGGCGTGTAGCTGTCGTGCATGGAATTGGTTGAGCCGGTGGCGGTGTTGGAGGTTGTAATCGCCGTCAGCACGGAAGCGCCCACGCCGAAGCGGGTTTCTTTACCCTCCATGTTGCCGCCGGACTGTCCATTCGTGGACGCGGCGGCAGCGCCTGACGCGCTGACTTGCGGTATACCGCTCTGCTCGGCATGGTGACAGAAGGCGAGGCCGGCGACAAACAGAAAGGTCATCACGCCGAGCAGCATCCAGCCCTGCCGCAAGCGCTCGGTCATGCGTCCAAAGGTGTAGGTGAATGCGGCGGGCAGGGCCGTGATCGCAAGCAGTTATAACAGGTTCGTGAGCGGGGTCGGGTTTTCAAAAGGATGCGCGCCATTGACGTTGAAGAAGCCGCCACCGTTCGTGCCCAGGTTCTTGATGATCTCCAGGGGCGCGACCGGGCCTTGCGCAATGGTCTGCTTCGCGCCCTCCAGCGTCGTTACCTCCGTATAGGGATGTAAGTTCGCGGGAACGCCCTGCCAGACCAGCAGCAAGGCTCCCAACAGGGACAGCGGCAGCAGTATCCAGAGGACCGCGCGCGTCATGTCTACCCAGAAGTTACCCAGTCGTGACGTTTTTTCCCGCGCCAGGCCGCGAATGAAGGCAACGCCGACGGCCAGGCCCGCAGCGGCGGCAAGGAAGTTTTGGGCGGTCAGGCCAACCATCTGGCTGAAGTAGCTCATGGTGCCTTCGCCGCCGTATGCCTGCCAGGTGGATGTCGTCGAAAAGCTGATGGTCGTATTGGCGGCAAGGTCGGGCGTCAGGGGCGTGGTGAGGTGCGCGGGATCGGAGAAGGGGAGATGGGTTTGCAGGCGCAGGAGGGCATAAAGCAGCAGGGTTCCCACGAGACTGAACAGAATGAAGGCGCTTGCGTATTCGCTCCATGTCATATCCTGTTTGGGATTGATCGTCATCAGGCGGTAGAGTCCGCGTTCAAGCGGGCGCAGGATGGGGTCGCACACCGTCGGCTCCCCGGAGAACACGCGCCATGTAGCCTCCCAGCGGCTTGACCAGCGCGAAAACAATCAGAAGGAAAAACACGTACTGACATAAATTTACCAGGCTCATCCTTGTAACCTCCAGTTACACAAATGACAAAAGGGAGGCCAAAGTCCTGCAAAGCCGCGAGAATGGGTTTAACCATCCTGGCGTTTCTGTGGACTTCGGCCTCCCGCACGACAAAGCGCCCCTTCCTGAGAGTGGACTCCTTCGTTCCGGCAGCCGGAGTTGACGCTCCGAACTTAAAGTTGTTTCTACTGCGCTATTCTACCACACCATGTTAGACGAATCAACCTCTGGCGTAAATTGTTTTTGCTGGCAGTATTCAGTTTGCGGGGCGGCTCTCGACGCCTGCCAGCTTACTCGCGCGCTTTACATCGCCGAAAACGAAGCGGGTGAGCAGTTCGTAGCCTGTCGCGTTCAGGTGCAGGTGATCCTCGCGGTACAGTTCCGGGCGGATTTCGCCTTTTTTGGAAAGCAAAGCTCTCTCCGGGTTGAGAAAAGTCACCAGCCGATCCTGACGGACAAGGGCGTGAACCAGCCGCGCGGTTTCGTGGTACTGTTCGCGCAATTCCTCGCGTATCGGCGCGGGAATAGGGCCGAGGTAGATAAGCCGGGCGTCGGGAAGGGCCGTATGCAGCTTTGTGATAAACTCCTGCAAATCGGAAGTGATCTGTGAGGGGGAGCGGCCCGCCGCCAGATCGTTGCCCCCGGCGTGGAGAACAACTAATTTGGGATGGAAGGGGGATACAAGGCGGTCAAAATAGAAAACGCTGTCGGAAAGCTGTGATCCGCCAAAGCCATGATTGACAACGGGCAGGCCGGGAAACGAAGTCGCAAGCGGCCACATGCGGATGTTGGAACTGCCGATAAACACGATGCCGTTGGAGGGCGGCGGCGTAGCGGCGTCCCGTTTTTCAAGCGCCGTGATTTCGGCGGCAAACCGCGCGGGATCGGCGGGCGGGTGGTCGGCCAGCAACGGCGCAGGCAGCAAACACAGCATGAGGGCTAAGAAACTTCTCATTCGAGCGGAACGGCCAATGTGCGGCATCTCAGTTCGTCCTTTTTCTTCTTCGGGTTATAACCGGATTATATCTATTTAATCTCTTGCCGCTGACGAACCTTCAGATTTTGCGATAGGAGAACAAGACTGTTTCGGTGACAAAGTTGGTAGAATGTAAGCGCCAACCCACATGCTCACCGAGTTCAACCATGAAACAGCCTTGTACGAATTATGATACCCTGTCAGCGCGTTTGCGTCTACGTGTGCCTGACGCCAGTGTGCCCCAACTCCACAATCTGGCGCTGTTCATCTCTGGCTTGGTGCTTGCCGGCCATGTCCATGTGCCCAAAATCGCGTTGTTCTTGCCTATTGCCGGTAACGCGCCCAACGCCTTCCTATTCCCGGTAACGCGCGCAACGCCTTGCAGCGCCTGGAACGCTTTCTCAAGAACAAGGCGAGTGCGCCTTATTTGAGATAATTTCTAATCCCACCATGATAACAAAGCCGCTTACGTAGGCGAACAGCCCCGCTATCCCCCTTGAAGGTCCCAATCGGCAGTAGATTGGAAAGAGGCTGGCTGCGCTGAGTCCCCATATCAACAGTGCGATTAAGCATGTGTCAAATCGGCCTGATTGATAATGGTTCAGATACTTCAAGCTATTATGTCCTATGAAGTACAAAAAGGAGTAATTAGCGTTGATCGCGCACAGGGTTAATCAGGACGCGATTGTACAGGTCCGTCCATTCTTTTGTGCCGTCGTCGGCGCGGACTTCCATTGTGACGCCGCGCTCCTGAACCGGGTTGTTGCCGACCCAGCAATCGTCCCAGCACTGGCGCAGACTGGCGTAATGCGCGACGCGCCCGCCCGGCCACACAACGGACAGCAGCAGGCGCGGCTTGGGAAACTCGAACGGCGGCTCCATGCGATAGCGCGTCAGGGCGTCCTCGTCTATTTCAATGCCTAATCCCGGCGCGTCCGGCACATGGGCATAGCCGCCCTTGATTTCTAAGGGCGTGGTCAGCAAATCATCGGCGTAGTTGTTCAGGCAGTTGACGCTCGGCCATTGCGCGAACGGCAGCACCGCGCCCAGATGCAGCGACAGGGTTGTGGTCAGTCCCGTTCCCACCATTTGCAGCCAGAAGGGTTTTTCAAACGCAGCGGCAAGCGTTCCCTGCCGCATGATACTCGCCACGCCGCCGCCCACGACAAACCCGTCGCACACCTCGTCCCGAACCACAACCGGGAACGGCGGCTCGCCGAAGTGCAGGGCAATCGGGCGGGTGGTCTTTTGCCTGAGTTGCCGATGCCCTTCCACGTCGCGCTGCATGATGGGCAACTCGTAAATGGCGACCCGCTCTTCCTTGTCCAACTCCGTCAGCACGGGCGCGGCGTTGCCTGCGTTGAGCAGCATATTGTTCCAGTCCAGATCGAGCCGGAAATGGGGCGGCGTCACTTTGCTGATGGCGTCCACCTGCGCGTACACGTCCCACCAGGGCCGCGCCTTGATCTTGTACGACGTATAGCCTGCGGCAAGCGCGTCCTGCGCTTCCATTGCGAACGCTTCGGGCGGCATGTCAATGTTCCACCAACTGATGGGACACCACTCGCGGACGCGCGGCAGTCCCAACAGCCGATAGACCGGAACGCCCATCGCCTTGCCGACGACATCGTACAGCGCCATTTGCAGCCCCGCGCCCAAACTGTCGTCGCCCAAAAACTCCGCCGGGTTACGCCCCTTCACTTTGGCAATCGCCTCGTCCGACACGCGCCCCCACGTATAATGCAGAATGGTTTCGCCATAGCCGACTATGTCCGGCACGTCCGTCGTGACCCGTATCACTTCGCTGATGCGCCACTGCCACACTTCCCGCGCATTCCACTCCTGACAGCGCGGCGTAAACGGCACGTCCACGACAATACGCTCAACCTCCACAACCCGCACCCCTGCCGCCATAAGTTAGTCTCCAGAAGAGTTCACCACAGAGACACAGAGACACAGAGGTTTCACAGAGAAAAACGAAAAAGAGAAGATATAAGATTTAAGATACAAGATACTAGCGGGAGGGATCGCAAGCGTGTTCTCTCCTTGAGTAATCCTGTCTATTTCTCCTCTTTTCCCTCCCTCTGTGAAACCTCTGTGTCTCTGTGCCTCTGTGGTGAGGATAAATCACTTCTTTGTATCAGACGGGATGCCCACGTCGCGGATGGTTTTGGCGAAGCGCTGCGTGGCGTCCAGGCATTCCTTGATTTGCGGCATGGGGTTGTCTTCGTGTTCCTCGTATTCCAGCATGATCGGCCCGCGATACTTGATGTCCACGAGAACGCGCATCAGGGCAATCGTGTCGAGCAGGCCGCCGGTTACGCCGATTTCCGTGAACTCTTTGGCGTTGTTCGCGCCGATTTTCACGTTTTTGAGGTGAATGTCGTGCAGGCGCGGCCCCATGTCTTTGGCGACCTGAACCGGGTTGACGCCGCTGCGCAGATAGTGGCCGGTATCGTTGCACGACCCAATGCGCTCGCTATGCCCCTGCACCGCCTTTTGCAGCTTTTCTTCCGTGTCGTACAAGCCATCGCCCGGTCCGTGATTGTGGATGCCGATGTTGATTTTGTATTCCTCGGTCAGCTTGTCCAGCACGGCAAAGGCGTCGGGTTTGGGAGATGCCGAAATTACCTGAACGCCCATCGCTTTGGCAAACTCGAACTTCTTGCGCGCGTCCGCCTCGTCGCTGCTGAAGTCAATCACGCCATACCCGACCAGCCGAACGTTGTGCGCCTTCAATTTGTCCTGATATTCGGCCAGGACTTTCGGATCGTCGGTCATGGGGAAGTGGGAAGGGAACGCTTCCAGACTGCGCAGACCCAACTCCTGCGTTTTGGCAAGCATTTCCTCGGTCTTGAAATGGCGCAGCGAGTAGGACTGAATGCCCACCCGAAACGGCGCGTAGGGATTATTGCGGCGGGGAGTGGCGTTGTTCTGCGCCGGCTGCTGCGCCGCATCCTGCGCTTGGGCCTTAAAGGCTTGCGCCAGAAGGGGCAAACTCAGCGTCGTCAGCAGTCCATTGCGCAGCAGCGCGCGACGGGACAGCCGTAAATCGTGTTCAAGCGTCATGGTGTCATTCTCCTTGAATTGGCTCCCATCGTTCCTCCGACAGAAGCCCTGAGCAGTTGAGAGTTGGAAGTTCGTAGTTGATAGAGATACCGGAACCGCGAACTTTCAACGACTACTCGTTTAGTGAAAAATCAGAGCGGATAACGCTGTATTCACCACCAACAAGAAAACGTCCTGCACAACAGCGAACCACTCAGACACGAATTTCACTTATATCTCATATCTTATATCTTATATCTTCCTCAAATGCGTCGGGCGCGTTTGGAAAGGGCTTTTTGCGTGGTCGTGACGGGCTGGCCGGTGGCGACAAAGGCGCGCTGCATCATCTGGAAGAACGCGGCTTTTTCCGCGCCGCGCACAATCGCCTGCTCGTGCGCTTCGGCCAGCGCGACAGGGTAGCCATCCCCCTTACGCGCCTGATCCCAGCACAGCGTATGCGTGAGTTGCAGCAGTTCGGGATCGTCACTGACCCATGCGGGGATTTCCACGCGCGCCACTTCCCGCCCGGTGTGCAGGTAAAAGAAGCGGATGCGTTGGGTAGGCGCGTAAGCGTTGAGGATTTGCGAACGCGACCCGAAAACGGCGGAGCGCTCGCCCGGCTGCAAGCAGGCACGCGAACAAATCGGCATCGCGCACCATTTCGGTTCCCGCGCACGGCGGCGCGACGTACTCCGGCTTGGGCTTGCTGTGCTGCGGGCAAAATCTATCGCAATTGGACAACTCGTGCGGACACGCAAACACGCGCAGGGCGTTGACCACATCCCGGCTTTGCGGCGCGCTGATGTACCCCGCAATCGGAACCCGCATTGCTTGCGCCTGCTCCAGTAATCTCTCAAACGCCAGAATGGAAGCCGCCCGAAACGCCTCCTGCTCCGTTTCCAGCGGCCATAAGATCAGGCTGCCGTCGAAGAGGGCGATAGTTGATAGTTGATAGTTGATAGTTGATAGAGCAGGAAGTGATGAGTGATGAGTGATGAGTGATGAGTGTGCATCCAATTCATCATTCATCATTCCGCGTTCATCACTGTTTTTGCCTGTTCCCTGTTCCCTGTTCCCTGTTCCCTGTCCTGCTGTCTCCTTTTCTTCTTTTCTCCTTTTCTCCTTTTCTTCCCCTGCTCCCATCAACTCTACCAGCCCTTCCACTTCAGCGAGCAGGCGGCGGATGGCGAGGCGTTTGGGAACGATGGCGGCTTGTTCGCCTTGAAATTCGTCCAATAGTTCGTCTTCGGGCAGGGCGAGATAGGGGCGGGAGGTTAGGGTGGCGCGTTCGCCCGTGCCGTAGCGCAGAGCGATCAGGCCGATGTTGAGGAGGTAGCAGAGGGCAATGTCGTGGCGGTCGGAAACGATCTGCGAACCATCGGCGGCAAACACGGTGCAGGGCAAAGGGCAAGCAGGAGGCGCGTAAACCACATCGGGCGGCTCGTGCCAGGAAGCGATCAGCCAGGAGGTTTTGGAGTCGCGGATTTTGCCCCGCGTGGCTTCCCACGTTGGCCCCGAACGCGGTCAAACGCCGCTGCGCTTCCCGCATCGCCGCTTCCAAACGCGGCAGCGAACTCGCCCGGTCGCTGGCGAAGGTTTGTATTTGCGTGAATACCTGGGTGAAGTCTAGCATAGTTGATAGTTGATAGTTGATAGTTGATAGTTGATGTACTAAGCACAGGCTGTTGCGAACAATTTGCAGCAACCTTGCAAATCAGATGCCTATCAACTATCAACTATCAACTATCAACTTTAGTGCAGTATCGGCCCCCGCAGCGGATCGGCGACGGGGCGGTCCATAATCAGGGTGCCGAGCAGGTGGTCCCAGAAGCGGTTGGCGCGGTCGGATTCTTCGGGCCAGAAGCCGAAGGTTAAGAAGCCGTATAAGGTGCGCGTTGGGCTGATGCTGTTGGCAAAGGCCATACGCCACACGGCTTCGCGGTTATGCTTTGTATCAATTTTGCGGTACTCGCCCCAAATGACTTCAATGTCCTCGCGGGGAACGCGCTTTATATCTTCCGCGTCCAGATAATGCCCGGTGTTCACCATCGCGTTTTGCAGCAGCAGCATGAGGGAAGGATGCCCAGATTTCAGGCCCGGATAGCGCAGAACGGACACGCGCAGGACGCAGTCGTCATTGGGCGGCGGCTTGTCCGTGACTTTAATCGCGCTTTGCTCCGGGTCGGGTTCCACATGCCAGTGCTGCGGGTACTCGAACTGCAAATCACCCCGGTCTAAGACGCAGATTTTGTTACCTGGCGCGGCTTTCCAGCTATGATTGGCCGCCAGCTTATGCTCGCTTTTGTTCCATTTATTTGCCATGACCTCACCCCCGGCCCCTCTCCTGGACGCTCGTTCCTCGCTAGGAGAGGGGAGACCTCTAATACATGGGCTACTCTCGCATTGCGTCAGGATTAAGACCCATTTGTTCACAGAATTGGCGATAGGCTTGGGGCGCGATTTCGGAGGGTTTGATTTCGCTTCTGCCGCCCCAAAATACGTTGGTGTAGGAAACGGGAATACCCACGCTTTGCAGGTGCGCGTCTATGGACGCTTTATGCTCCAAAAGGAGGGCTTTGTCCATGCCGTGCGCCACGCCCATGATGTTGACGTTACGGAACTCGGCTCCGCCTTCGCGCCAGTACGCATGCGTCATGATCTCGAAACGCCCGACCTGCTGCCCCGCTTCCAGTTCGCGTCCCGGCGGCACGGCCCAATGGAACAGGGCGTTGTAGCGCGTGACGCGCATGCCTTCCGCAGACGGCTTGACGTGTTCCAGAAACGTGGAAAAGCGCCCGATAACGCGGCGCTCGGACAGGGAACGGGCAACGGTTAAAAACGTCGGCAAGTCTACGCCCGCTTCGTCCGCCCGCGCCTGCCACAAATCGCGGCGAATTTCTTCCGGCTCAAATTCCCGCTTCAATGCCACCAGAACCTGCCAGTCCAATTCGCTCAATTCAACGATGTTGGTGTCCAGCACTTCTGCCGGTTCGTCCGACATGCTGCCAATCGGGGTTCCCTTGCGCCGGATGTGGCCGACGCCCAGCGCGAACAGGCGCTTGGCGGGCATCAGGCGATAGTGTTCCGCGCCCACTTTTGCGGCCAGAAAATCGGCGTGTTTGGTAAGCGAATAGCCCTGCGGCGCTTTCAGGGTCGTCCACAGCCGGTAATTGCTGCCGGGTGTGGCGGCGTCCGTCGAGCGCAAAACGACATGCCCGGAAAACGGGTCCCGCTCAAACATAAATTCAAAGGCGGCGTCCAATTTGTCGGCGGGAACCTGCCACGCGGCAAGCGCGCCCTGCGCCAGATTGGTCGCCATCAGGGTTTGCCGGACGCGCCGAATGGTTCCCGCTTCCAGCATCGCCTGGATACGCTCGATAACAACCGCAGCAGGCGTTTCGGAGCGCGCGGCGATTTCCCCTATCGGATCGGCCAAAAAGCCCTGTATCTGATCTTCCGAAACGGCCAAAATCGCCGCATTGGTCGGATCGTCAATTTGCGTGGGCAATGTTGTTGTGGTACTGGCTGTCTTGCTCATAAGTTTATTGTACCCCAACCGTGTCCGTAAATCCTCCAGGTAGTGTACACTTCTTTCTGTAAATAGGATCGGGCTGTCACGTGCAGCGAGGCCGCTTATGGTGTCTCCTTTTGGTTGCCACACCAACCAAGGAGATCAATAACATGGCGATCCTCATCGCGTGGGGCGCAGACAAAGCAGGCAAGCGCCTGTTGCATCAATAACAAGTTCTTTCGTTCGCAGTCAAAGAAAGAAGTGGAAACTGTCTTTCCGCTTCCTGAGTGTCCGAGAGAGTAGCAGGAGTGGATAATGGGGGATAGAATTTCGTTTGTGAGCAGAGGAGAACAACATGGAACGAGTGACCGGCATCGGTGGCATCTTCTTCAAGGCGCGCGATCCCAAACAGATGATGGCGTGGTACAGCAAGCATCTGGGTATCGGCGCAGGCGACAACACGGAAGAAACCTATACAGAGTTTACCTGGCGCGATCCCGACAATCCTCAACTTCCGGGTTCCACTGTCTGGTCGCTGTTTCCCCACGACACGCGCTACTTCGATCCCAGCACATCACCCTTCATGGTCAACTACCGGGTGGCTGATCTGGATGCGTTGTTGGCGCAGTTGCGGGCAGAAGGCGTACAGGTAGACGAGCGCATCGAAGAATACGAGTACGGACGTTTCGGCTGGATCACCGACCCGGAAGGCAACCGCATCGAACTCTGGGAACCGCCCAAAGGAACCGCAGGCAGACCTACAGAACAGGAGGAATGATGTCAACGACACACAAAGATGCTGAAACAGATTTCGCGGCTGTATTTGCGGAATTGAAGAAGATACTTCAAGTCCATGCGTCACATCTTGTCGTTGCTGCGGATGAACCAGGCAACTACTATCTCAACACCTCGCGCATTCAGAAGAACAAACAGCCACTTTTCTTCGGCGCAGCGCAGATCAAGAAGAACTACGTCAGTTTTCACCTGTTTCCCATTTATGTCCATCCTGAACTTCTCACAGACATTGCGCCGGAACTGAAAGCGCGGATGCAGGGTAAAGCGTGCTTCAACTTCAAGAAGGGTGATCCTGCCCTCTTTGCGGAACTCGCTCGACTCACGCAAGCGGGCTTTGCCGCGTTTGAGGTGAAAGACTGGATATAAGGGATTGCCCGAATACCTGAACACCGAACACCTGAACACCTACTCGTCAATCGAAATCACCCGTGCCCACGAGAACGCGCCGGCCATCGTAAAGGGGCTGAATGGACTTGTGGGCGCGGACATACGCGAGGACGGTTTCCAGTCGCGGCGTGGTGGTTTCCGTTTTGTTGGTGATGTCCGCGAGAATGAAGCGGGCGTAATAGTTGTTGGTTGCGCCGGAATACACGCGCTCGTCTTCGATGGGCTTGCCGCCAATCGTGGCTTCGGTCAACGCGCCATTTTCGTAACGATAGCGGATGCCGGATACGGCGGGGCGGTTCTTTGCCAGCATATCTTTGAGCTGTTTGCCCGTTGCGCGGAACGTGACGATGGTGTTGCCGAACGGGTCCATGCTTACCATGTCCGCATAGGTGATCGCGCCTTTTGCCAGGGGAGCGCGAACGCCGCCCATGTTTTCGATGTCGAATTCAAGGCCAAGCTGCTCCCGTATGGCGTCCGCAACCAGATTGTACTCGGCGTGATCCGCGCCTTTTGCCGCGAAATCCCCCGCCGCCTCGCCCACGACAACCCCGTACTTCGCTTTGATCGGGTTCCAGAAACCGTCTACCACACTGCGGGTTTGCGCGTCTTCGGGCGTTGCCGACGTGACCGGCAGAAGTTTGCCTTTGTATTTGGCGATGTGCCAGCTTTTATCTTCGTTGCGGCGCAGGGTCAAATCCAATCGTCCCAATGTTCCCGCCCATTGAAAATCCTGCACAACAATGGTTCCATGCACGGAGTTGGGCATGGTTTCGGAAGGGTGCGGAATCAGCAGGGGTTCGGGCAAAAGCGTGTGGGAGTGCCCGCCGACGATCAGGTCAATGCCCGGCACGGTTGCGGCCATTTTGATGTCCTCGTCCACGCCGATGTGCGTAATGGCGACGACTAAATCGGCCTGCTTGCGCAGTTCGGGAACCAGTTTTTGCGCGACGGGAATGGGTTCGGCCATTTCCAGATCGTTGCGGGCGGCGGTGTACGTGCGCGCGTCATACGTGAGCAGGCCGAAAAACGCGACTTTCACGCCCTCGATTTCGCGGATGATATACGGCTGATACAACAGTTTTCCGGTCGCCTTGACAGTGGAATTGGCGGACAGCAGGGGAAACTTGGCTTCGCTGATGAGTTTTTGTACCTGCGTGAGCGTGTTGCTGTACTCGTGGTTGCCGGGGCAGGCGAGGTCGTAGCCGACGGCGTTCATAGCCTGTATGTCGGCGTCACCGTGATACTCTGTTGAAAACGGCGTCCCGTCGCACACATCGCCCGCATCAATCAGCAGCGTGGCATGGTCTTTTTCGCGGCGAACGGCGTTGACAAGCGTGGCCCGCCGCGCCGCGCCGCCGATGCTGCGCCGGGTTTTCAGCAGGGCAACGGGATTGTTCGCGTCGAACGTATCAGGATAACTGTAGGGCAGCAAATGCCCGTGCGTATCATTGGTATGCAGGATCGTCAGATGCACCTCTTTGGCGGCAGACGCGGCATTGGCGCGAGGCTTGTCGGCCCACGCAGAAACGGAAAGCAGGGCAGGCAGCGCGGCAAGCGTAAACAGCATTGGCACACAGCAGAAACGGCGAAACGGCATTGCAAACTCCTTCTAAAAACAATTTCCAACCAACAAATTCCGAGGCAAACGCTTGAATCGCGCGTTTCCCGAAAGTAGTATACCGCAGGCGCAAACAAGTCTTTATGCCATAGAGAAAGCATTATGGCCGAATGGCCGCTTGTGCCGAACAGGTTTTTTGATGTATCCTGTAATTAGACTATGCGGCGCGTTGCGGTCACATTTTGCCTTCGCGCCGCGTAAAGTTGTTATAGAACGACAACCATTTTTGTGAAGGTTCTTGCTTGGAACCTTGATAGCGCAGGCTGCGCAGAGATGCAGTGTAGTCAGAAGGAAAGGATGTTACTATGCGAAGTTCGTACTGGAATGGAATGCTGGCGGTACTCGCGCTGGCGATGCCGGTGATCACGGGAGCGCAGGGTGCGCCGCAGGGTGGGGGTGGCGGCATGGCTCCGCCGTTTGCGGGTGGGGCAGGCCACAAGTCCATGACCCTTGACGAAGCCGTGAAGATGGCTCCCCAGCAGGACAAGAGCCTGGAACCGCTTGCCAAAGCCGCCACTGCCGCCGAAACCAAAATGAAGAAATCGCCCAAGGACGCGGGCGCGAAGAAAGCGTTTGTGGAAGCGGCGTACAAGTTCGGCCATGCGGCGGAATATGGCGACAAATTGCCGCCCACTGTCCGCTACCGCGCCGCGCTCGCCATGTACCGCAAGGTACTCGCTGTAGACCCCAAGCACCAGCCGAGTTTGGCGGAAAAGCAGCAGATCGAAGCCATCTATAAAAACATGGGCATGCCTGTTCCGAGCAAGTAGGAAGGGTGTTGGGGGTTGGGTATTGGGTGTTGGGAGAAGGATGTTTCTTATCCTTTACACCCTATCCCTTGATGTTGAGAGGAGAGCGGTGAATGAGATGCAGTATCGAATAACACGGCGTTCGATCTTAGCAGTTGGCGCAATGGCTTGCATGGCGTTGGAAGGGGGCGTTGTTTTGGCGCAGTCTTCAGAGGATAAGGCGCAGGCCGATGCCAAAGCGCATGACAAGATGGGACAAAAGGCTATTGTGAAGAAAACGGCTCCTCCGGTTAAATCCACGCCTGCGCCCAACCCGACTCAACCGCTGGCATTGACAGTCACAACGGACAAAAAGACGTATGCGGCGGGAACGGTTATCCAGATGACGCTGACGGCGAAGAATACAACGGCTGCGCCCATGAACCTCAACTTCAACAGCGGACAACAGTACGACTTTGCGCTGCGCGAAGGAACCAAACCGGACGGCAAAATCGTGTGGCAGTGGGCCAAAGGCCGCATGTTCGCGCAAATGATGGGGAACAAAAAACTGGAACCGGGCAAATCCCTGACATTCACCGAAACCTACGATCCCAAAGCGCTTCCCGCCACAAGCGAAGCCCTCAAAGCCGGAACCTACACCCTGACCGCAACGCTGGCAACCTTCGGCACACGCCCGTTCGCCAGTACGCAGGTGACAATCAAGTGAAGAGTGAAGAGTGAGAGTGAGAGAATTTTTCTCTCACTCTCACTTAGCGCCTATCAGCAAACCTCCCGCAAAACCAATCCCACAGGAAAAAAGCTAAAAAATTAGCGAAAAAGAGCCTTACAACGCCAAAAAAGGTGAACCTTTTACCCCATTCACTCTGTCTATATAGTACAAACGTCTGCTATACAGACGGGAAGGTTGAACGCTGGTAGTTCCTATCAACTATCAACTATCAACTACTTACTCAGCAAAGGAGGTACAGGCCCATGTCCCACCCCTCCCGTTCGCCCTGACGCCCTTGAGGTCACGACGCCTCTCTCCTACAACCTGACACAACGAGACATCGGGCTGGAAGCGCTGTATTGCCAAGATTTCGACGATGCCTCTACATACTTCCTTTTTTCTACATACTGTTTATCCTCCCACCGCCCAATTCAGCCCCGTATAGCGGCGGTAGCCATAACAGCGGGCGATATGAACGTAGCGGATAGGCGTGGGGCTGCCGGCGCGGCGGATGGGGAAGGGCGGGTCCCATTCGACGCGCTCAAAGATTTGGCGCAGGTCGTTTACATCGGATTCGCCGTCGTTGAAGAAAATCGCGTTGTCGCCAAGATGCGCTTCCAATCGTTCCACGTGCGCGGCGTACATCGTCAAGCGCCAGTGCAGGAACATATCGTAAGTGGGCGGATGATCCGGCAGGTAAAACCCCATCAGGGCGCAATACTGGTAGCCGTTGCCCGCAATAAACACCGGCTGCCCGCTTTTTGCCATGTCCTTCCGAACTTCCTGCACATGCGCCGCCAAATCGCGCCAGCCATACATCTGCGTAGTCACATCATCTTTAGGCTGCAAGCGTATGCCAACGGCTGACCGCAATTCCGGCGACAGCATCAACACGGTCAGCAGGGCGCTCGTGAGGAAGATAGTTGATAGTTGATAGTTGATAGTTGATAGAACAGGAAGTGATGAGTGATGAGTGATGAGTGATGAGTGTGCATCCAATTCATCATTCCTCATTCCGCGTTCAGCATTGTCTTCTGTTCCCTGTTCCCTGTTCCCTGTTCCCTGTTCTTCTGTCTTCTCTTCTTCTTTTCTCTTTTTCTTCTTTTCTTCCAAGCGAAGCGCCGCCCACCCCGCCCACAAAATAGTCGGCGTGATCCAGGCGCAGGGGGCCCAGTTGGCCTGTACCTGTGACCGCAGCGCCATCAGACAGAAGAACAGGAGGACGGGGAAGCCGTGACAGAAGAGGAACAAGGTTTCAGGTGTTCGGGTGTTCAGGTGTTCAGATATTGGGTATTCGGTATTCGGTGTTGCATCGTAGAGTTTGTTTGCTCTGACTTCTTCTGAGGAGGCGCGTGAATACCTGAACACCTGAACACCCGCCGCAACACACGCAAGAAACAAGCCGGGGCCGAGCAGGAGGGCTTGCGAACCGATGAATTCACCTAAGCGGGATAGCGGCGTATGTTTGGTTTTGTAGGCCAAGTAGCCCAGATGCCCGAACGTCCACCAGTGGTGATGCGCGTTCCACCACAGGACACCCACGTACAGCAGCAGGGTTATCAGAAAGGCGGCGTAGGGTTCGGGACGGCGCAGCCATTTGCGATGCGGGGGCGAAATCAGCAGGAACAGCAGCAGGCAGGGCAGGAGGAGCAGCATTGTGTGCTTGCTGAGAAACCCCAGCCCGACGGCAAGCCCCGCCCACAGCCACGCGCGTTTTTGACCGGCTTCGTTGGTTCCGAACAGGGCGCGTTCCAGAAACACGAGCGCCAAAGCCCAGAAGAACACAAGCGGGGGATCGTAAGTGGCGATAAGGCTGCCGACGGTCAGGAGCGGGGTTGCGGCGAGAAGTACCACCGTCAGAAATCCGGCGAGCGGCGAGAAAATGCGCTTCGCCAGAATATACGCGCAGATTAGTGCGCCCAAACAAGAGGCCCATACCCCAATTCTTACCCCGAATTCGTTGGTTCCGAACAGCAGGGTTGTCAGGCGAATCAGATAGGCGATGAATGGCCCCTGATCGTAGTATCCCCACGCGAGATGCCGCGACCAATCCCAATAGTAGGCTTCATCCGGCGCGAGTTCCACGCGCCATAATTGCGTCAGCCGCAGCAGGGAAGTGATTAGCAGGAACCAGAACGTGGCGCGTTCCCAACGGCGTGTTTCGGTGTTCAGGTGTCGGGTGTCGGGTGTCGGGTGTTCAGGTATTCGGGTGTTCGGGTGTTTGGTATTGGGTGTTTGGGCGTTGTGAAACTCTTTACCGGGATTGATGTTTGTGATTTGGCGTGAAGGCATTAGCGTGGCAGGGCGAACAGGTCGTCGGAAAGCCCTTGATTTACTTTCACGTCGTTGATGGTGGTGATGGCCGCGCTGATGCCCTCCGCGTTCTTTACTTCTACTTGTGAGGGCAGCCAGATGCCGTCCGCAACCTCTTTGGGATTTTGATAATAGAAAGTGGCTTTCAGTTTGCCTTCCGCTCCATACCATTCCCGTTTGATGGTCAGGCGCGTTTTGGAATCGAACCACACGCGGAAATGGGAGCCGACAGCCGCGCCCTTGTAGGTCAAATCAAACACGGAAGCCGGCTGGTCATCCACCATTTCCTGCCGAACGAATTTGCCCCGCATAAACGTCAGAGTTTCGGGCGCAAGCAGGCCACCATACTCCAGAATAGATTGGCGCTTGCCGGGCGAGTCGGTCAAGTCTTCCACCTTTTTGGGCTGAAGCGGAGCGCGAAAGTAGCGGTACGGGCCGTTCATTAAAATGGACGCATTGCCAAGCAAACTTTTGCCGGAAAGCCGCATCTTGTCCGGCTGCTTGTATTGCAGCGTCACGGTACGCAGAAGGTTCTGGAATTGATAGGAACGCGCAAAGTCGCCGCCGATTTTCTCCAGTTCTTTCGTATCGCTTGTCTGGACTCGAAGCGTCGCCTGTAAGTCCGTGATTCTGGTAGTCATGTCCGCCAGCGTGGCGCTTTCACTGGCAGCCGCGTTTGCGCCGGAAGGTTTGGGCGCGACATCGCCATGCGCTCTGCGAATGGACACGGCTGTGACAACGCACACCGCGCTCAACAGCGCCATGGAAAGCAAGGCACAACTGCGGTTATCGTATTTGCGAAGGGAAGACATAGATAGTTCCTTCTTCATGGTTGCCTGACTGTCTGTAACTCTCTTCAACCCACAACCTGTCGGCGTGTTTGCGCAGAAACTTGAAAAATTGCTGACTGTCACAGCATGGCTTGTTTGTTCGTGCTGTATAATGATACCACTGGTTCGGGCGAAAAGTCGTAGCTAAAACAGGATAACCCAAATTACGCCCAAAGTCAAAGACCAGATGCAAGTCTCACGGAGAAAAGTGAACACAAAACGTTTTCAACGCGCTGCCTTTTTCGCAGCCCTTTTAACAATGTATGCGGCGGGATCGCATGTCGCCGCGCAAAATAAGTTTGCTAGTAAGGCTTCCAAGACCAGCATACCCCTGATACATATACCGGCGTTGAGCCAAAAGGAAGCCGAACCGCCTGCCGATGTTACCACATCCGACGCGCATCACCTGTTCCCCTGGGAACAACATGCGCCGGGCGGGAAGCCGGACTCCCTGGGCGGTTTCTCGATGGTCAATGTAATCGCGGGAGATAAGCAGCACGGCTTGTCCGTCGTGCAGCTTGTGCGCGGCGATGAGCATCTCAAAGAGATCGCGCTGACATTTGACGACGGGCCGCATCCGCCGTTTACCGAACGCCTGCTGGACTTGCTCAAGCAATTAGATGTGCGGGCAACCTTCTTCGTTGTCGGGCGCAAGGTGGACGCCGCGCCGGAGATTCTGGCGCGGATGGTGGCGGAGAAACACGATGTCGCCAATCATACGTATCATCATGTAAACCTGAAAACGTTGCCCTACGGACTGGTGGAAAACGAGATTCGGCTGGACAATGACGCCATTCGCCGCGCCTGCGGGAAAGAGCCGGTGTTTTTCCGCCCGCCCGGAGGCCAGCGCAACGGCGAAGTGGTAGAAATCGCCCGCCGCCTGGGGATGAGTACCCTGTTGTGGACGGACGATCCCGCCGATTATGCCAATCCGGGAGCCGACATTATCGAGGAAAAACTGCTGCAGCATGTGCGCCCCGGCGCGGTCATCCTGCTGCATGACGGCGTAGAGCAGACCTATCAAATGCTGCCCGACTTGGTTGCCAAATTGCGGCAGCAAGGCTATAAATTCGTCACCGCCACCGAAATGGCGCAGCACCTGGAGGCGTCCAGTCAGACGAAGTGATGAGTGATGAATGATGAATGATGAATATAGCGAACAGAAAAATGATGAACGAGGAGTGATAAATGATGAACAAAATACAAATTCCAATTCATCACTCATCACTCATCACTCATCACTTCCTACGTTGCCTGTCTTTTACGACGAGCAGAAACTGCGCTGGCCCTGGCTGAAGCGCATGGCGGTTGTCGGCGGATTGGTGGGGATTTTGGCGGCTGTTGTATTGGCCGTCAGTGTTTTTGCGCCTGCGCTGCTGCCGCGCAATCCCCTGCCCCGCGCTACAACCGTGCGCGAAATAGGCAATCAAGACCCGATTCTGTCGCATTTTGAACAGCGCCCGCACTTGGCGCAAACCAATCCGCCCATGACGCGCCTGCAGCGTCGGCAATTGGGCGTTAAGTTTACGCGAGACCGCCAGAAACTGGAAGCCTACACCCGCCGCGAACAAAGCAAAGCCGCGGAAAACGCCCGCCGCGCGCAGGCGTTCCTCCAGCAATGGCCGAACCAGATAAAAGGGCAGGGCCTCACCGCCGGCGGCGTCATGCCGTTTGGCTACGAGGACGAAGGGAACAGGGAACAGGGAACAGGGAATAGAAAAGAAGAAGAGAAGAAGAGAAGAGAAGAGAAGGCTCAACACCCGACACCCGACACCCGACACCCAACACCCGTTGTCGCGGCGTTTTACGTGAACTGGGAAGAAACGTCGTGGGCGTCGGCGCAGCATAACATGGCGCATTTGACGCACTTTTTGCCGGAATGGCTGCATCTGAAACAAAAGGGCGCGGATGTGGGCAGTTCCAATCCCAAAACCCTGCCGTTTCTGGATGCGCGGGACGACAAGGACAAAACGGACGTTGTCAATCTGGCGCATAGCAACAGTGTGCCGATTGTGGTTTTGCTCAACAATTATACGCGGCCTAAGAACGAGGAAGAGGGCGAGGGCAAGTGGGATACGGACGCGGTACACGCGCTCGTTTCTGACCCGAAAGCGCGGCGCAATTTTGCGCGGCAGATGCGCGACTGGCTGCTTGCCAACAAATTGCAGGGCGTCAACATTGATTTTGAGGAAGTGGCGGAACAGGATCGCGACGGCCTGACGCTGTTTATGCGCGAATTGTATACGGCCCTGCACCCCGCGAAATTGCTGGTGACGCAGGACGTGCAGGTGGAAGGCGGGGCGTATGACTTTCCCGGTTTGGCGAAATGGAACGACTGGCTTGTGCCGATGTTCTACGATGAGCATGAGTCCAGCAGCGGGCCGGGCGCAATCGCGGGCATAGATTGGACGCACAAGCATCTGGACGCGCTGCTGTCGCAGGTAGACCCATCTAAAGTGGTTATGGCGGTGGGACAGCAAGGCTACGATTGGACAAAGGGCGTGGCGGGAACCGAGTCGCTGCGCTACCAGACCGCAGTGGTTACAGCCAAAGAGTCTTACGACGGTAAGGGCATGGATGGCGTGATTCGCATGGACCCGGCCAGCCTGAACCCGATGTTTACCTATTCCGAGGATACGCTCGACAAGAACAATCAGGCGCGGCAGGAGGAGCATACCGTCTGGATGCAGGATGCCGCCAGCGTGTACAACCAATTGCTGCTCGCCCGCCCGCATGGAATACGCGGCGCGGCGTTGTGGATGCTCGGCGCGGAAGACCCGACGATTTGGAGCTACTACGACAAAAACCTCTGGAACGGCGATTGGAAGCAGATCGTTGCCGGGGGCGCGCTAAATACGATTTCTTACGGCGGAACGGGTGAGATTGACTTCACGGCGGAGGGCGAATTGCTCCAGCCCGTTGCCGAGCCGACAAGCGGACAGCGGACAATCACGCAGGACCCGAAAACGGGCATGATTACGGCGGAAGCGTACAAGATTGACCCCATAACCAACCGGCCCTTGATGCCGTCTTCCTACATCGTGCGTCGCTACGGGGGCAAAACGGGCAACCCGGCCAAGCAAATCGTGCTGACGTTCGATGATGGCCCCGACCCAACATATACGCCGCAGATACTCGACATTTTGAAGCGGTATCACGTTCCCGCCGCGTTCTTCGTTGTCGGCAAAATGGCGGAAGCCAACCCCAACATCGTGCGGCGGATGTGGGATGAGGGGCACGAAATCGGCAACCATACGTGGGATCACCGCGACCTTGCCGAACTGACGCCCACCCATCAGCAGATTGAATTGACGGCAACGGAGCGCGTGATTCAAGCCCTGACCGGACATTCGACAACGCTGTTTCGCCCGCCGTATGGCAACGACGTGGAGCCGACAACGGGGGCGGAAGTGCGCCCGCTCGATCTCGCCGCGCAGATGAACTACCTGACAGTCGGGCAAAAGATTGATCCGCTGGATTGGGCGCTGTACAAGTTCAAGCCGGGAACCGAGGCTTTTGATTACACGCAGCCCAAAACCGCGCAGGATATTGTCAATGGCGTGTGGGCGGAAAAGGATCAGGGCAGCATCGTTTTGCTGCACGACGCGGGCGGCGACCGAACGCATACGGTTGCCGCATTGCCGCAGATTATCGAAAAACTGCGGGCGGGCGGCTATACGTTCGTATCCGTGTCGCAGTTAAGCGGCATACCCCGCGAAAAACTGATGCCACCGATTACGGGTAAGGACATTTATCTCGCGGGCGGCGACCGCATGACGTTTGAAGCGGCGTATCTGTTCCAGATTACGCTGACGACCCTGTTCATGCTGTCCATCGTGCTTGGCACTTCGCGGGTGCTGCTGTTCGTGGGATTGGCGCTGATACAGCGGCAGCGCGAAAAAAAGCGCGTGTTCCCCGTGGGGTTTACGCCTTCCGTGTCGGTCATTATCGCCGCGTACAATGAGGAAAAGGTCATCGGGCGCACGATACAGGCATTGCTCGACAGCGGCTATCCGAATCTGGAAATCATCGTCGTAGACGACGGCAGCAAGGACAATACAAGTGAAGTGGTGCAGACGCTTTACGGCGACAATCCACTGATAAAATTAATCGTCAAGCCGAACGGCGGCAAAGCGTCCGCCTTGAATCAAGGCTTGACGGTGGCGACAGGCGACATCATGGTGTCGCTGGACGCGGATACCCTGTTTACCGCCGATACTATCGGGCGGCTTGCGCGGCACTTCATCAACCCGAAAGTGGGCGCGGTGTCGGGCAACGTGCGCGTGGGCAACACCAACAACATCTGGACGCGCTGGCAGGCCATTGAGTACACGACGAGCCAGAATTTTGACCGGCGCGGCTATGACCTGCTGAACTGCATCACGGTTGTACCCGGCGCAGTGGGAGCCATGCGGCGCGAGGCCGTGCTTGAGGTCGGCGGGTATACGCACGACACGCTTGCCGAAGACACCGACCTGACATGGAAACTGCGGCGTTCCGGCTGGCGTATCGTCAACGACAACACCGCAATGGCGTACACCGAAGCGCCCGAATCGCTGAAGAATCTCGCAAAGCAGCGTTTCCGGTGGGCGTTCGGAACCCTGCAATGCCTGTGGAAGCACCGGGGCGCGTTGGGACAGCACGGCGCGTTCGGCTGGCTGGCCCTGCCCTCCCTATGGGTGTACCAGATATTGTTCCCGGCCATTTCGCCGTTCATGGACATCGGTATGGTCTGGTCGCTGTGCGCGGGCAACGGGGCCAAGTTCGCGCAGTTTTATGTCGCCATGTTCGCGCTGGAGTTTACCGCCGCGCTGATCGCCCTGCGCATGGACCGGGGCAACCTGCGGCTTTTGCCCTGGCTGTTCTTCCAGCGGTTCTTGTACCGACAGTTGATGTACTACGTCGTCCTCCGCGCCCTGTGGTCGGCTCTGCGCGGCAACGCGGTGGGCTGGAACAAATTCGAGCGCACGGGCACGGCGCGGGTGGAAACCAAAACGGCGTAGGGGATGTTGAACCACCAAGAAATACAAAGAAGACATAAACCACGGGGAACACGGGGGACACGGGGAGGATAAGGGGAAAGCAGGGCTATGCGTTAGTCCTGCTTTCTTCTTTATCTCATAAATAGAGGATTATGGGTGTTGTGGCTTAACGCAGTGGGTGTTCATCGCGTCGTTGATACGGTCGGCCAGTATGTCGGTGAGGCGTTCGGCTTTGCCCAGATACGCGCCCATTGCGAATGTGACTTGTGGGTATTGTTCCTGCGCGGCTTCGAGCAGGGTGGGCAGGTCGTCCGCGACATGCGTTCCCGTGTGCAGGAAATAGGGAATGGCAATCACGCTCTTCGCGCCCTGCGCCACGCACTTTGCTATCGCTTCGGGTATGTCGGGTTCATTACACTCCATAAACCCCACTTCCACAATAGGAAATTCCCCCCGCTCCCGAACCACCTCCACCACCTTGAACATATCCGCATTGGCAATGGGACGCGGGCTGCCGTGAATGAGGACGAGCAAGGATAAAGGGATTGCCGATTGCCGATTGCCGATTGCCGATTGGGTTCCTGCTGTTCCCTGTTCCCTGTTCCCTGTTTCCTGCGCTTCTGTCTTCTGTCTTCTGTCTTCTGTCTTCTGCGTTTTCGGGCATTTCTCCCCCCCGAACAAAGGACATTCGGGATTGGCGCGGCAGAAGCGGGAAGCGTTGTTCAAGTCTTCGCGCCACTGAGGGGAGCCGAAAGGGGCGTGGGCGCTGTCCACAAGCGCGTCGGCGAGGCGCGTGTCAAAGCCGATGGCTTCGGCAACTGTAAAGGTAACGTTGGGATAGGCTTCCCGCGCTTTGTTGACGACCTGTGGCAAATCTACCTTCACGAATTTGCCGGGAACGAGAAAATAGGGCGCAACCAGAATATCCGTCGCGCCCTGCGCCACGACCTTTGCCACCGTTTCTACAAACGGCGGCGTGGAGTAGTTCAAATAGCCAACTTCCACGAGTGGCGCAATGCCGCGCTCCCGCAGCCGAGCGGCATGGGCGTTCAACGCCTCACCCGCCCCGCACAACAGCGACCCATGCGAAAACAAAATCACCGCGTTCATAAATTTACCACCCGCTACGCTAGAGACACAGAGACACAGAGGTTTCACAGAGAAAAGAAGAAAAAGAGAGGAGAGATGGGAACCGCGAAACACACGAAATAAACGAAAAAAAGAACAAAAGGGAAGTGAAAAGCATTAAAGCACTTCAGGCAGTCACTGCTCTTCTTTGCTCCCTTTGCCTCTTTGCGGTTCTTTAGTTTTGTCTTTTTTGTTTTTTCCTTTTTTCGTCTTGGTTCGTGTGTTTCGCGGTTCCCAACTCTCCTTCTTTTCTTCGCGGTTCAGACGGCGAGGAGTTCCAGTCGTTCGCCGCTGGTTTGCTCAACTTCGGCGTGGAGGCTGCCACCCCAACTGTCCATGGTGACGACGGCGACGAAGTTCTGCGCATTAAGATGCCAGAGGGCTTCCGGGACGCCGAACTCTTCCAGAAAGTCCACGCCTGTTACCGCTGTGATCTTGTCGGCGTAAAACTGTGCCGCGCCGCCAATCGCGTTGAGATACACCGCGCCCGTTTCCTGCAAGCCCTGCGAGGTTTTCTTGCCCATGCCGCCCTTGCCGATGACCGCGCGGACGCCGAACTTGCGCAGAATATCGGCCTGATACGGTTCCTCGCGGATGCTGGTTGTCGGGCCTGCCGCTTTCACGTGCCAGTTGCCGTCCTCGTCCTTGAGCATGACCGGGCCACAGTGGTAAATCACCTGGCCGTTCAGGTCAACGGGCGAGTCGTGCGTGGAAAGATATTTGTGCAGGGCGTCCCGTCCCGTGTACAGCGGCCCACTCAGCATCACCACATCGCCCACATGCAATTGCCGAACATCGGCTTCGGAAAGCGGCGTGGTTAGGCGGAACTCGCGCCCGGTTGTCGGGATGCCTTCCGCTTCAGCCATGCGGGCGGGATTCTCGTCCCGGAACAGCCAACGGTTGATAGCGCCGCTTGTCGCGTCGAGATGAACGCCCAAACGCCGGTACGCCCAACAGTTATACGCGACAGAAACGAAGAAAGACGCGGGAAGCCGGTTTAATGCGCCGATTTTACAGCCGAGCAGCGTAACGCCGCCGCCGAAGCCCATGGTTCCGATGCCAAGTTGGTCGGCATGCGCCATGACGCGGGCTTCCAGTTCGGCAAGTGTAGGGTCGGGGTTGGTGTCTTCCACGTCGCGGAACAATTGCTCTTTCGCGCCCGCGTAGCCGCTCGTGCGGTCGCCGCCGACGCACACGCCCAGAAAGCCCGCGCTGCATCCCTGCCCCTGCGCCTGCCAGATGGAGTGCAGGATGCACTTGTACACGCCTTCAATGTCGCGCCCCGCTTTGCCGACGTGTTCCAGTTCGGCGGGCAGGGAATACTGAATGTTCTTGTTTTCGCAGCCGCCCCCTTTGAGGATCAGCAAGACTTCGATCTCGTTGCGCTCCCATTGCTCGAAGTGGATAACCGGCGTTCCCGGCCCTAAGTTCAGGCCGGAATTTTTGCCCGTAATGCTGTCCACGCTGTTGGGGCGCAATTTGCCCCTCCGTGTCGCTTCGGCAACGGCTTCCTGAATGGCTTTGCGAATTTCGATCTGGTTCGTGCCGACGGGCGTATGGACATGAAACGTGGGCATGCCCGTGTCCTGGCAGATGGGCGAAACGTTGTCCTTTGCCATATCCACGTTGAGGCTGATGATTTGCAGCGCTTGCTTGGCCTGCGTATCGGGCTGTTCGCGCTTGTTGGCGCGGGCCAAAGCGCGGCGCACATCGGCGGGTAAATTCGTTGCGGTTTCCGTTATCAGTTGAATCAGGCTGTCGCGCAGTTGTTCCATAGCTATGTTTTCCTTGCGGGTTAAAGTGTTGGTTTGTACTTCTATTGTACCGCAAGGCCGTTGATTCAGGCGGCAAAGTTTAGCGGCAGCAGTGGGCTGTGTGGCAATGCCGTTTCCTGTTTGCCCGGCGGCGCACAGCGGCGCGTAGAATGTCCATGCTGCGCCTTTTTCGGCACGATTTTTCTGCTACAGAACTTCTGCTACGAACTAATTATTAGCTGCTGCCAGTCCTACATAATGTTAAAGGGTGGGATTCTGCATCAAAAATGCGCTTTGAAAGCGCGCTTTGTGGCGGCTTCGAGGACTTCAAAGCCATGCCTTAACCATTTTTCTCTCCATTATTGTTAGCTAGCCAAACGAGATGCCGAACAGCCCGCTTACCGTGTAGGAGATTGTCCCATGCCTGAAGTTCTGAAAACTGCTTCGGACGCGAGAGGATTTACCGTCAAAGACGGACTTGCTTTCCACGAATTCTGGGGGCGCACACCGGTGGATTTGTCCTCGGATGGTCGTTTCCTCGCTTACACCACGCACAACTATCTTCAGCAGTTTCAGGAGAGCGCGGATCGCGTAGAAAACCATGTGCCCCGCGTACAGGTGGGCTGCATGGCGCATGTTCTCGACATAGAGCAGAACACTTCCCGCGTCCTGACAGAGACAGGAACCAGTTGGGGCGGACGCTGGTCGCCGGACGGAGGGCGTCTGGCCTTCTTTTCTGACCACACAGGCGAGGCGCGTCTCTGTGTCTGGCACCGGGACACCGATCATATACAGGTCTTTTCCGAGGCCATCGTCTACGTCTTTTTCGAGTTTGAAACAGTCCGCTGGTCGCCGGATGGCAGCCGCGTCTTCTTCAAAGCGCTTGCGGTTCCACAGCGCGAAGCGCCTCCTCCGTCTACTGCGCCTGCGGAACCAGAGCAGCCTGTGCTTGCGGCATTGGAGGGGGCTGCGCCTTCAGTGCAACTCTGGGAATCACCGGCGGCCCGCAAAAAGCGGGACCCAATGGCAGAGCCGATACCGATGCGCGGCGGCGGCGCTACCGCCTTCGGCGGGGCCACGGACCTTGCGATGGCCGATGTGCGAACGGGGTTAGTTCATCGTATACAGAGTGGCGCCAGCATCCGCAGTTTTGAAGTCTCTCCTGATGGCAGGCAGGTTGCTGTCAGCGGAAATGTTCGTTTTGAAGATATGAGCCGCGTCGAGCCAATTTTCGATCTCTGCCTGGTTCCTGTTCCGTCTGACCCGCTCCCAGCCTCACCGGAGGTCCAGACGCCCAATCATCCTCCCTGCATAATCGGCCTTCCCCTGGGATACGGCGTTTCTTTCGCCTGGTCACCGGACAGCGCCCAGATTGCTTACACGACCGGCGGCGGCGAATCAACGGAGCCACAAGACGTTGTTGTGATAAACATACGGAGAGGCGCGTCACGCTCGCTCACGCAGCAAGCCGCCAACAGCCCGAAGGAACAGCCGTGCCGCATTGAGGTGGAGGGAACGCCCCTGCCGGGGTTCAACAACGACTACGAGCCGCCGCTCTGGACGCCCGACAGCAGGCATCTTCTCTGCGTGGGCGAGGGCGAGGTGTGGCGGTTCTCCCTGGATGGCAGCCCGCCCCAAAACCTCACGCAAGGCTTCGATAAGCGAGTCGAGATGATCCTTAGCCCGAACGTAAGCGGCACGGCTCAGACGGTGGACAGTGGCGAGGCGATTGTGGTCTTCGCTCGCGATGCCGCAAAGGGCAAATTTGGCTTCTACCGAATACCGCTGTCAGGTGGCGATGCGACCCCGTTGCTCGAAATGTCGGACTGTCTTGTTCGGGCAGATCGTTACTTTCTGGATGTTGCCGGGGAGACGGGGGCGTTCGTCTTTCATAAGGAGAGCGCGACAACGCCTCCCGACCTCTATCTGTGCGATCCGGCCACCCATGCGATGCGGCAAGTCACCTGGGTCAACCCCGCTCTGCGCGATGTCCACTTCTCCCAGCCGCAGATGCTGGAATGGAACCTGGAAGAGAACCGGACAGCGCGGGGCATTTTGCTCCTCCCGCCAACCGCGACACCCGAAGCGAAAGCGCCTCTGATTGTCTGGGGCTATCCGGGCGCTATCGTATCCGGGTACATCCACCATTTCAACCGGGCGGAGGCTTCCGTTGTATTGAACCCGGAGTATTTTGTGGCGCATGGTTATGCCGTGCTGCACCCCGATATTCCCCTTATTGGCAACGAGCCGTTACAGGAGATCACCCATACCGTTTTGGCGGGTCTTGATGCCGCGATTGCAACCGGGATGGTGGATGGCGAGCGGCTCGGCGTCATCGGCCACAGTTACGGGGGCTATATGGTCAACTGCCTGATCACACAGACGCAGCAGTTCAAAGCGGCGGTAAGCAGCGCTCCGATTGGAAACCTGGTGAGCTTTACTCTGGGCGGCGGCGATGCTGATGGCAATGTCACAATGGGCTGGGCCGAGGGAGGACAGGGTAGAATGGGCGGCACACTGTGGGAGCAGCAAGACCGTTACATCCGCAATTCGCCCGTCTTTTATCTCGACCGCGTTGAGACGCCCCTGCTGCTAATCGCCGGAGAAGAGGATCACGGCTGTGCGCAACAGGCGGTAGAGATATTCTGCGGTCTGCGCCGCCTGGACAAAGAGGTGGTGTTGGCCCGGTACAAAGACGGGGTGCATAGCTGGTTTTCGTGGTCGCCCCGACAGATCGAGGATTTATGGGAGCGTATGTTCGGTTGGTTTGACGCGCATCTCAGCTAAAGGAACCTTCCTTGAGGTTGTGGGCGAATCCCTTTTCTTCATTTGGAGGAGCCATGCTATCCCGTTTTGACAGGCTATGTAATCTGCATCGGTTAAGGCAGAAGATTGGAGGTACATTGACTGGCTGCCGAAAATGCTGTAAAATGGCGGAAAGAATATTATACTTGCGCAGGAGTAACGCTTATGACCGTCACGCTGGAATTGACAAGAGATGATGAGGAAAGACTGGCAACCGCCGCCGCTCAGGAAGGGCTGGAACCACACGATTACCTGCTGCACTTGGTGCGCCAGTTGCCGGCCTCACGAAATAAGCGCAAATTGCAGGGATATGGAATGTTGGCCCATCTTGGCGCAACCGTCGAGGAGTTCCATCAGGAGCGGCAGAAAGACCGTGTTCGTGAAAACCGGGCAGAGGGAGCCGAAAACTGACAGCCACCATTCACATTCTGGATGCCGGGCCGATGATTGCCTATCTGGAAGCGGAACGCGGCGGCGATGTTGTGAAAGACATGCTGGATTCTCCTGATGATTCCTGCTATGCCCATGCCGTCAACATGGCGGAAGTGCATTACCATGTGCAGCGTCGTTCGGATGAAGCAACTGCTGACAAGGCCATAGACACGTTGATTGCGGACGGTGTAACTATCTGCGAAGACATGGATATGGCTTTTTGGAAGAGCATCAGCCGCTTAAAAGCGCGAGGCAGTCTTTCCATTGCGGATTGTTTCTGCATCGCGCTTGCCCTGCGGTTGGAAGGCGAGATTGTCACGACGGATCATCACGAGTTTGACGCGCTGGTTCCCCTCGGCTTATGCCCGATACAATTCATACGCTGATCGCAAAATGTTCCAACAATAGCGAAGAAGCAAGGAACGGATACAGTACCCGTTCCTTGCTTCTTTCGCGTAATACCATTAAAAACAGCAAAGCGAGTAATCAGTTGCCGCTATCGGTGCTGGCGCTCGTACCCGATGTGCCTTTGTCCGTAGTGTTGTTCGGGTCGTTCAGCAGGTCTACGATCTGGTTGAGTTCATCTTCGCTGATCTGGTCGCCTTCCCGTTGTGAGCCGCGGGACAGGTTGGGCAGCAGGCGCTCCAGCGTTTCGGGGCTGATGTTGAGTTCCTGAGACGCTTGCTCCAATGTATACGTGCGTTTGGGTTGATTCATAAGAAATTGTCCTTTCCGGTTTGTAGGACCGCTGTGCGCGGCGAACGCGCGGGCGGCATTTGAAAGCGCGAAGTCCGCAAATTGTTGCGCGTTCCACGCTTCTCCACACTACAAGAACGCAAAAACGCCTTTCAGGTTCCCTGCAAATAGTGAATATGTTAGACCTGAAAAGCAGCATGAGAGTTAAGAGAGGGCGGGACTGAATTCGGCAGGAACCAGCATCGTCCTGCGCGAATAATCAGTTATGGAAAATAACACCAACCCCGCTCTCTCAGCAACGCCCGCGTTTACGCCGCTCACGCTGAAAGCCGTTTTTGAAGACAAGATTTTCGACGCCAAACAACTGCGTCAGCCGCATTGGATGAAGGACGGCAGGCGATTTTGTTTTCTGGACATTCTGCCCAATACCGAAATCGTCACCGTCTGGATGTACGACGTGGATAAGGGCGAACGCGCCCCCCTGATTTTTGCCGACGCGCTGAAACAGGCGTGGAAAGCAAATACAAGTCAAGAGGCGATAGCTAACCAACAGGAAGCGAGCCAACAAGAACTAAATCAACAAGCAACAAGTCAGCAAGCCGAAGCGAGGCAGCAGGAAGCAAATCAGCAAGACGTCAGCGTCGGTCAAGAAGCAAGCGCCGGTCAAGATGGAAAAACGGACAAGGGCAAGGAAGACGCGCTTGTCATTCACGGCTACCAGTGGTCGCCGGATGAAACGCGCCTGCTGTTGGCGCGTCTGCCGCGCCCGCACGATGCAGAAGGCGATAAGGCGCTGTACATCTACACGCCTGTCGCGCAACATCTGGAATGTATCGCGCAAACCGAGCAGGAATACCGCAACGTGAAATGGTCGCCGGACGGACGCTGTTTGGGTTACGTAAAGGCGGATGACCTTTACCTGCTCGATCTGGAAACCAAAACCGAAACCCGGCTTACCGACACGGCCTCGCCGAGCCGGTACAACGGACGCTTCGGTTGGGTGTATCAGGAAGAACTCGATCTTGTAGACGGCTGGGCATGGTCGCCGGACGGCAAGTGGATCGCGTACTGCGAGTGCGACGAAAGCGCGGTTCCCCTCGTTCCCCTCACGCGCTACGAAACCCTCCACCTCGAACCCGAACTCCAGCGCTACCCCAAAGCCGGCGACCCGAACCCTGTTGTGCGCGTCGGCTGCATCAACGTAGGGAACCGGATAAACCACGGGGAACACGGGGAACACGGGGAGGAAGAAAAGGGAGAGATACAAGATACAAGATATAAGATACAAGAAGGGCACTCCCTATCAACTATCAACTATCAACTATCAACTGAAGACTCTTCCTCCTCTGACTACCTTGCCGGATTCCATTGGACGCCGGACAATCAACTGCTGGTACAGCGGATTCCCCGGCTGCAAAATACGCTGCATTTGCTGCGTCTCGATCCGGCGACGGGCGAAAGTACGCTCCTGCTGACAGAAACGGACCCGGCGTGGGTGGATGCGCGGGGCAAGATTGTGTTTGTTGGGGAGACAGGGGAATGGCTGTGGCCTTCGGACCGGGACGGGCACAATCACTTGTATTTATATGACCGTGATGGCGCTTTGCTACGGCAAGTGACGGCGGGGGCGTGGGATGTGGAAGCGCTGCTCGGCGTGGATGCCGAACAAAGGACAGCGTTCTTCAGCGCGGCGCGGCAGAACGTTTCTCAGCGCGAATTATGGGCTGTTTCGCTGGATGGAAGTGAACCGAAGCAAATTTCGCAAGCAGCAGGCTTCCATCGCGCCCTGTTTGCCCCGGACGGCAAATTGTACTTGAATACCGTTTCCACGCGGGCTGCGCCGCCACATACGGATTTGCGGCAGGCGGATGGAAGCCTGATTGCGCAAATTCTGGACAATCCCCTGCCGCAGTTGGAAGCGTATCGCGCCGGAATGGGGCAGTGGGAGTTTACTTCCTTTCAAACTGCGGACGGCATGACGCTGAACGCCATGCTGCTGCGTCCGCCGGATTTCGATCCGTCGCGCAAGTATCCCGTTTTGATGTACACGTATGGCGGACCGAACTCGCAGGTGGTATTGGATACATGGGGCAGCAGGGTGGGATTAGAGCAGCTATTGGCGCAGCAAGGCTACATTCTTGCGCTTGTGGACGGGCGCGGTTCCGGGATGCGAGGGCGCGAGTTCAAGAAATGTACCTATCTAAACCTGGGCAAGTATGAAGTGGAGGATCAGATTGCGGGCGCGAAATGGCTGGCCCAATTGCCGTATGTGGATGAAGAGCGCATCGGTATCTGGGGCTGGAGTTACGGCGGCTACATGACGTGCCTGTGCCTGCTGCATATAGCGGACGTGTTCAAAGCAGGCGTGGCGGTTGCGCCCGTGACCGACTGGAAACTCTACGACAGCATTTACACGGAACGCTACATGCGCCGCCCCGAAGACAACCCGGACGGCTACGCGCAATCTGCGCCGCTCACCCATGCCGAGCAATTAAAAGGCCGCTTCTTGCTGATGCACGGCCTGGACGACGACAATGTACACTTCCAAAACGCCGCGCAACTTGCCGCGCTGTGGCAACAGCGCAACAAGCCCTTTCAAATGATGGCCTATCCCGGCAAGCATCACGGCCTGGAAGACGTCGCGCCGCACTGGTCACAGATGTTTACCGAGTTCATTCTGGCGAACCTGTAAGCGCGTTTGCGGTTCGTGTTTGTTGGGCGGTGCGGGAAATGGAATAGAGGTATAATGACGATGGCAGCCGCCACTCAACCGGAAGAAGCAGCAGAGAAAATAGCCGGTGTGCAATGCCGGGGACTCGAAAATGCCCATGACTGAGCCTGAAATCCTGGCCGCGTTTTACAATAACTGTGATCCGGTCAAACCCGCCGACGCGCCGTTCTATGTGGACTGTACGGATGTGCGGGGCGGGGCGGTTTTCGCCATTAAACTTTATACTGAACTGTCGCAAACGAATGGGCGCATCCATTCGCTGTTTACGGGACACATTGGGTGCGGCAAATCCTCCGAACTAAAGCATCTTGCCGACAAGATGAGCCACAAAACGCTCCTGTCCGGCCAAAAGCGCTTCTTTCCTGTCATCGTGAATATGTCGGAGTATCTGGATGAATACGATGTCAGCACGACGGATATTCTGCTGTCCGTTGTCACGGAATTAGCCGACGCGCTGCGAAAACAGGAAGGTATTGAGATCGCTCCCTCCTACCTCAATCGCCAGTGGGACGAAGTGAAAGACTATCTTGGCAGCGAACGTGAGATAAAGGAAGGGGAACTGTCACTGCCGTTTATCAAGACCAAAATGCAGCGTCTGCGCACGGACCCTGTTGCGCGGCATAAGGTGCGCGAGAAACTGCTTCCGCAAACCAGCAGCCTGCTGGAAGAGATCAATCTTGCTTTTGTGGCCGCGCGGACGGCTCTGCTCAAAAAAGCGCCCCAGGACGGCGGCCAGCGTTACTCGGATTTTGTGCTGATTCTGGACAACCTGGAAAAGGTACAACGGCTTGTGGCAAACGCGCCGGGCGACGCTTCACAGCGCGCGTTGTTTATCGAAGGAGCGCCACAACTTACCGCGCTTGACGCGCACGTTGTTTTTACCGTGCCCCTCGCTCTGGTTCGCAGCGAGGGAAATTTGCTGATGCAGAAGTACAGCAAAGAGTTATTCGTGCTGCCCATGATTAAAACCGAACAGCGGGGACACGCGCATCTGCCCTTTGAAACAGGACGCGAGAAACTGGTGGAGTTGCTGGAAAGGCGCGTACCGTCCGGCGTATCTCTTGCCGATGTATTTGAAAAGGACGCGCTTGACTTTCTGATTGAATACTCTGCCGGCCATGTCCGCAACCTGATGATGTTTGCCCGCGAAACCACGCTGTATGTCAATGGTAAACTTCCGATTCCCCTCATTGCCGTACAGCGCGCGATTGCGCAGACGGTAAGTATCCTTGTGCCCTCCGTCCGTCCTCACGATTGGGAATTGCTGGCGCAACTCGAACTGTCGGAATTGCAGGATTGGAACAACAACGGCCTGGAGGAACGTCGTTTGCTGGAAAATCTATGCGTGATGGAGTACATCAACGGTGGTGACGATGAACCGCTGATTGAATCATCCCCATGGTACGCCGTGAATCCTGTTCTGCGCATACAGCGCGCCTTCAAAAATGCCGTCAAAGCCGAAAAGCAAAAACAGACATTGCCGCAAATCGTCACGGCATAAAGTGAGCATGTGGTGGACGTACAACAATCCTCTCTCTTTGACTTTCCGCCCGATCTGGAAGGCCAGAAAAACGCTCTGACGACGGCCCTGCAAATTGTGCAGGACTTTGCGCTGTACATCGTTGTCTCGGAACCGTCGCGCGTCCGCCCGCGCCTGATGCGCGAAATGGAGGCGCGGCTTGGCGGCAAGACTATACAGCATATTGTCGTTCCAAAAGAAACCAGAAACCTCCTCCATCTGCTTGCCGACAATCTGACCGACCCTTTGCCCGACATCGTGTTTGTCTACGGCCTTGAAAACAGCATTTCCGCGTCCGCAGAACCCCGCTCTCATCCCCTGCTTCTAAACCTGAACGCTGCCCGAAACAATTTTTATGCTCTGCTGCCGCGCCCCATGGTACTGTGGATTCCCGCCTTTGTCTTAAAGGCTATTGTCGAGGCCGCGCCGGATTTCATTTCGGTGCGAAGCGGCGTGTACACGTTCCCCTTAAACTCTGATGAACGCCGGGAAATGGCTGATTCTGCCTTAATCATTGGTCAAACAAAACTGCTTGGTTTAGAATACATGGAGGGGGAAGCCCGAATCAGAGAGATGCTTAGTCTCTTATCAGAATACCGTTCGCTCCCGACACACGCGCGCAGTTCACAGGACGAAGCGCGAATTTTGAATCAATTGGCGCTTGCTTATCATGCTATAGGTAACTACTCGGAAGCGGAGCCATTGTTCACCGAAGTATTGGCAATACGGCGTCAGAGGTTGCCTGAAGGACATGCGGACATTGCAAACAGCCTCAACAACCTGGCAGCGCTTTACGATGCACAGGGGCGCTATCAGGAAGCGGAGCCACTATACAAGGAAGCTTTGAAGATTATTCGTAAGATTTTGGGAGAGGAACATCCACAAACAAAAAGTTTTATTACAAACTTGGAGAGGTTCCTTGCTGACAAAACCAAGCGTGATTTTGCTTCTGAATAATCTTATCAAACTTCCGGCTTCACAGGAGAACGAAAGGAAATCAGCAAATGCCTGACCGGATTATACGCGAAATACCCTTGATTGAACGCTATGCGCGTCAGAACGAAAACGAAGACTGGCGGTTTCGCGCCCATTTGAAAGGCGAACTGGACCTGTCCAACGAAGAACTCGACGCGGTTGTGAGGGAAACGACGGATGAAGTATGGAAGCAGATTGATTGTACGACGTGCGCCCACTGCTGCAAAACGCTGGAAATCGTCGTGGACAACAAAGATATAGCCCGCCTGGCGCAGCATTTCAACGTATCCGCCCGTGAGTTTACAAACCGCTACGTGAAGGTTACGGAAGACAAAACAAAGATTTTCTCGTCCCTGCCCTGCCCGTTTTTAGGAGAAGACAACCGCTGCACCGTGTACGAAGACCGCCCATTGGCCTGCCGCGAATATCCCTATCTGTATGAAGAGCATTTCCGTTCCCGCACCATCAGCATGATTGGAAACGCGGCCTGCTGCCCGATTGTATTCAACGTGTGGGACCGGCTCAAGCGGCAGTTCAAACCCCGCCGCAGACGTTAAGGGTTCGTAGCGCCAAATCCGCGCTGACAAAAGCAAAGTCTATTCTCTCTGTCGTTCCTTTCACCCGCGCCAACACTGCCGATAGACACCACCGCACACTTACATGAAACCGCTTCCACCGCAACCCTTGTCTGAGATGTCTATTAGTACCGCTGCGACATCCTGTTGGCCGCCACCCGTATTGCAACGGGAAGTCCTGCAAGCGTTGGAAGAGCGGTAAGTAGAAAAAAGAGTATGTAGAGGCATCGTCGAAATCTTGGCAATACAGCGCTTCCAGCCCGATGTCTCGTTGTGTCAGGTTGTAGGAGAGAGGCGTCGTGGCCTCGAAAGCGTCAAGGCGGATGGGAGGGGTGAAACATAGGACTGGCACCTCCCTTCTTGGTTAGGGTTTTAGGGTTCTAGGGTTTTAGGTTGATAGTTGATAGGAACTGCGAACGTTCAGCCTTCCTGTGTGTCTAACATCTGAATAACAGACCTTATTCTACTGTTTAGACGGCTATACGTGGCAAAGGGTTCACAGATTTCGCGTTGTTTTGCTCTTTTTTCTATCTTTTTTCTGGATTGTTTTTGCGGGAGGGTTGCTGTTGGCGTCGCGCGGGGAACGAGGAAGGGGCACTTGCTAACTTACCAATAATGGTAATTGAATATTGAGCAATTACATAAGAATTAAGTTGCGTTAGCCCTGTTGTCTTCGCCGCTTCGCCCGAAGTTGGGTACGAAATACGGGTATAATATTAAGTAAGCAACAATTCACAACAGGGGTAAAAGGACACAGAAGTCGTTATGAGCCAGAACGCCACTCCGGGAATAGGGACTCGCGCCTTCATCAGCCACAACAGCAAGGACAAACCGTTTGTTCGCACTCTGGAAGCCGATTTGCAAGCGAATGGTTGCACGGCCTGGGTGGACGAAAACCAGATGTATGCGGGCGATTCGCTGCTGCAAGGAATTTCAACCGGCCTGCAGAACAACGGTTACGTACTTGCCGTATTTTCAGCCCATTTTGCGGCGTCGAATTGGGCGCAACAAGAAATTTCGGCAGCAGTTGCTATGCAAAACAGTGGCAAGGGAATCAAAGTCATTGTCTTGCGGCTCGATGATACACCTTTGCCTGCTTTGCTGCAAGGCAGTATCTACGTTGATTTTCGCGGCGATTATACTGCCGGCCTGAACCAACTCCTCCGCGCGCTCACCCGTCCCGTTGCCACACCCATACAAGCCCCCGTCACTTTGTCTGTAGACCGTGCCAAACTTGTTGCGGTACTCAATAGTTTGGATAGCGTGTCGCTAACAAGCGTCATCAATCACATTGCTGGTGCGGGTACGCATGACAGTCCTCTACAGCCCGTGCCAATACGAGTTCAGGCGTTGCTCGGATTTGCCGAAGGCGCAGTCGGGCCTGGCCTGAACGCGGTTGCATCCGTCGTTGTGCAGTTGTTCCCTAATACGGCCTCTAAAATCGGCCCTTTCCGTTAAGCCCTGCCGTTTCCGGCACAACGACAGGGCGTTCGACACTGCCAACATTCAATGCGTACTTTACGGGACGTGAATGCCAGATGAACGACTTGCGCACTGCTCTGACAAGTGGCGGATCGGCGGCGGTGACGCAGGCGATCTCCGGTTTGGGCGGCGTGGGGAAAACCGCGCTTGCCGTCGAGTACGCGCATATTTATCGTGACCACTACGATACGCTGCTTTTTGCCCTCGCTGACTCCATTACCTCGCTGAACAGCGCTTATAAAGCTATCGCCGCGCAGTTGGGATTGCCGCAGGCCGCAAGCGATGATTTTGAAGTTGTGGCACAGGCGGTAAAACACCATCTGAACACGGCAACGCCCTCCCGCAAAGGCATTACACCTTACCTGTTGATTTTGGACAACGCCGACTTTGGCACAACGCTCAAGCCCAACGATCTAAAAAGATTTCTACCCAATACCCCGACCGGTCATGTGCTGCTGACAACGCGCGCTCAAGTCCTGCATGGCGGGTTGGGTGTAAAGCCAAACCACGTCCTGCGCCTGGACGTAATGGTGGAGGAAGAGGCGTTTCGTTTTCTGGCAGAGCGCGTAGGCGGCGAGGGCGCGATACGGACGGGCGATGAGGCAACAGCGGCCTCAGAACTGGCGCGTGAGTTAGGGTATCTGCCGTTAGCGCTGGAGCAGGCGGCGGCCTACATCGCGCAGCCAAGTCGTACCTTTCGCAACTACCTGAACCTGTACCGCAAGCGTTCGATTGAGGTTGTGGAACGCAACGCGCCGGAAACGGGAGATTATAACAAAACAGTAGCGACGACGTGGCAAATCAGTTTTGATGAGGTAGAGCGCGAATGTTCGGCGGCGGCGGACTTGCTGCGCCTGTGCGCGTTTGTTGCCCCGGACTCTATCCCCATAGAAGTGATTTTAGCAGCAGCGAACGGTGAGGTGGAAAGCATTACGACGTTCTTTGGAATTTTGGAAGATACTGAAGTCAACAAGGACAATGGCAATACTTTGCTGCAAGCGCTGGCACGTTACTCCCTGATAATGTGGAAGCATGAGTCGCATACGTTCAATGTGCATCGGTTGGTGCAGGCTGTAACACGCTGGCAGATGAAAGCGGATATACGGCAAGCATGGATAAAACAAGCAGTAAACGTCTTGAACTTGGCATTTCCGAACTCTGATTTTGAGAATTGGACACGATGTGAACGACTAACTGCTCACGCACAAGCACTAGAGAAATTGTCTCAGAAAAGACGAGCATTGCAGCGACTCGGTAACACTGCTGGGCCGCATCGCTTCTTACTTGTATCAGCGTGGGCGCTATGAGGAAGCGGAGCCACTTTATAAAGAGGTATTAGCAGTTTATCGGAAAAATTTACTCTCAAATCACCGAGAATTTGCTGTTTATCTTAACAATCTGGCAGTGCTTTATAATACGCAGGGGCGTTATGTAGAGGCAGAAGCACTAATCAACGAAGTGTTAGCATTACGGCGTAAGAACCTGCCGGAAAATCATCCCGATGTTGCAAACAGTCTTAACAATCTGGCAGCAGTTTACCATAAGCAGGGGCGCTATGTGGAAGCCGAGGTTTCCTACAAAGAAGCCGTAGTTATTCTGCGCATTAAATTTGGAGATGACCATCCAAATACAAAATTTGTCGCTGAGAACCTGAAAACATTCCTTGCTGAGAAGAAAGAGCGTACTGCCTTTGTGCAACATTTCAAACTGCCGACTTCACTTTCAAAACAGCGGCAATACCGTTTGAAACGGCCCAAATAAAACTGGCGGGAGTAAACCTATGTCCTTAACCATCACGCTGCCGAATGAATTGGAACAGTTTCTGCAAAACCATGCGCAGCGCGCCGGAATTCCCGTTGAAACGCTGCTTGCGCGCACGATTGTCGAGCGGTGGGAGAGTGTCCGTCGCGCTCCCGGTCTGCCGAACCGCGAAAGTGAACTGTTGCTGCGTTTGCAAACCCTGTTCCCTCCGAGCAGACGGACGAATATCGCGCGCTTTGTGCCAAAAGCGATGCCGGAACGCTCGCCCCGATGGAGCGGGAATGGTTGTTTGCGCTCCTCGAACAGCGCGACCATCAGAACGCTGAACGCCTCGAAATCGTCGCCGAACTCGCGCATCTGCGCGGCATTTCCTTGCGCGAAATGATGGCGCAATTAGGAATTCGACCGGAGTAGCGCTGTATGGCGGTTGTTTCCGAAGCGATACGCGCACAGGTCGTGACGCAGGCTGGCGGCGTTTGCGAATACTGCCGCTACCCGGAGGAGTTCAATTCCGGGCGGTTCGCTGTAGACCACATCCTCCCGCGCGTTCTTGGCGGCGCAGATAACTTGAACAATCTTGCGCTTTCGTGCCGCAATTGTAACAAGCGCAAGCAGGACGCGACGGAAGCGCAAGACCCCTTGACGGAAGAAAGTGTCCCGCTGTTTCACCCACGTCGAGATCGTTGGGAAGACCATTTCGCATGGAGTGACGATTTTCGTCATATTATCGGCCTGACCCCAACCGGACGCGCGACCATTGCCCGATTACAAACAAACCATAGTGGCGTCGTCCGGCAGCGCGAAGTATTACATCAATTGGGATTGCACCCCGTACCCGAATAAAGCAAAAACAAAACGATGCTCACCCTTTGTGGCTTGATGTGGCTGCCGCGCTTCCTGTACTGCTGTTCATAGCAGGACTTCACCACTCCTTTCGCTAATCTCTCCTTGTTGAAATCTAACGACAAGGAGATTGTTTTATGCCCCTCAAGATTGCCATGATTGGAGCCGGTTCTATCGGCTTTACGCGCCGCCTGATGGCCGATTTGCTTACCGTGCCCGAATTTGCCGACACCACCTTTGCTTTCACCGACCTCAACGCCCACAACCTGGATATGGTGAAGCAGTTGGCGGAACGCGACATTGCCCACAACAACCTTCCCGCTAAAATCCAGTCCACGACGGATCGCCGCGCCGCTATTGCCGATAGCGATTACGTGATCTGCATGATCCGGCAGGGCGGGCTGGAAGGCTTTCAAACCGACATTGACATTCCGCTCAAGTACGGCATTGACCAGTGCGTGGGCGACACCATTTGCGCGGGCGGCATCATGTACGCGCAGCGCGGCATTGCGGCCCTGCTGGACTTCTGCAAGGATATACGGGAAGTCGCCAAACCCGGCGCGTTGTTCCTCAACTATTCCAACCCGATGGCGATGCTGACGTGGGCGTGTAACAAATACGGCGGCGTGAAAACCGTCGGCCTGTGTCACGGCGTGCAGGGCGCGCAGCACCAGATTGCCGACTGCGTGACCCATTGGGCAAAGGGGCAGAAACTCATCGGGGAAGACGAGAAAGTCCACCGCCGCGATATTGAGTTCACGTTCGCGGGCATCAATCATCAAACGTGGTGCCTGAAAGCGCAGTGGCGCGAGTATGATTTAATCCCCATGCTGCTCGGCCTGTTCCAATCCCATCCCAAGTACCCGACAACCGAAAAAGTCCGCATTGACGTGCTGAAACGCTTCGGCTACTATTCGCACGGAAAGCAACGGGCATTTGTCCGAGTACGTGCCCTGGTATCGCAAGCGCCTGGACGAAATCAACAAGTGGATTGACCTCAGCACCTGGATCAACGGCGAAACGGGCGGGTATCTGCGCGTCTGCACGGAAGGCCGCAACTGGTTCGAGACGGACTTTCCCAATTGGCTGCAGCAGGAACCGCCCACGTTCACGCCCGACAAGCGCAGCGACGAACACGGCTCTTATATTATCGAAGGGCTGGAAACCGGGCGGACGTACCGGGGCCACTTCAACGTGCCGAACACGGGCATCATCACCAACTTGCCCGATGGCTGCATCATCGAATCATTGGGGTTTGTGGATCGAAACGGGATGCACATGGCGCACATCGGCGAACTGCCCTTAGCCTGCGCCGCAACCTGCAATGTCAGCGTCAGCGTACAGCGCATGGGCATGGAAGCCGCTGTTCATGGCGACGTGACGCTCTTGAAGCAGGCCATGCTCCACGACCCCCTTGTCGGAGCCGTGTGCGACCCCGAAGAAGTGTGGCAAATGACGGACGAAATGCTCGTGGCGCAGGCGGAGTGGCTGCCGCAGTACGAGGCAAAAGGGGAAAGTGAAAAGGCGAAAGCCAGACTTGCCGAAGCGGAAGCGAACGGAACCCGCGTCAAGACGATGGAAGGCTTTGCAGGCATGGCGCGGCTGCACACCAAAACCGTCGAGGAGATGGCCGCGCAAAAGGAGGAAGCCCGCAAGAACGCGCAGGCTGCCGACAAAGGCAAAATGACGCAGAATGCGTAAAAGCCGGTGGGTATAGCAGTTGGGTGTCGGTGCAGATGGAGTGCGAGAGATTGTCGAGAAGGAATATGAAATGTCGGGTGTCGTGAAGGAAAATAGAGAAGGAATCCGTTACTCGGCGTCGAATGATACCGATAACGAAGTCGCCTGACGTGTCCCGACACCCGACACCCGATACCCGACGACCCTTCCTAAAGGACAGCCGTAAATGACCCCCACAGTACCGAAGCAGACGAGTCATTTTACATCACGGGGGGAACGCTTCCGCCCGATGCGCGTTCCTACATCGCCCGCGATGCCGACGACGCCCTGTACAACGCCCTGCTTGCCGGCGAAACCTGCTACGTCCTCAACAGTCGGCAGATGGGCAAAAGCAGCCTGTGCGTTCGCGCAATGGGCAGGCTGCAAGACGCGGGGGCGCGTACCGTTTTCCTCGATCTGTCCAAGTTCGGCGCCAATAACCCGACCGTAGAACAATGGTACTTTACGCTCCTCAACGAAATCGGCAGGGAACTCGATTGTCGCCCCGCCCTGTTCGCGTACTGGAAGCAAAATGACGCCCTGCCGTTCGTGCAGCGCGTGTTCGGCGCTCTGACCGACATCGCGCTGCCCGCCGCCCCCTCCTCCATCGTCGTGTTTGTGGACGAGATTGACATCACGCGGACGCTGCCGTTCGAGACGGACGAGTTCTTTGCCGCGATACGGCAACTCGTGGTGGGCAGAGCAACGGACGCGAAGCTGAAGAAGTTGGCGTTCTGTCTGTTGGGAACCGCCGCGCCGCAGGACCTCATTCAAAACACGGCCATCACGCCCTTCAATGTCGGCAAGCGCGTGGAAGTGACGGACTTTACCCCGCAGGAAGCCGCGCCCCTTGCAGAAGGATTGAACCACGGGGGACACGGGGAACACGGGGGAAAGCGGGAAAGGGAAAGCAGGGGAGAGAAACTGCTGCAACGGGTATTGTATTGGACCAACGGCCACCCCTACCTGACGCAACGCCTATGCAGCGCCATAGTCGAAGCCCAAACTCCTCCTCCGACACCCGACACCCGAAACCCGATACCCTCTCCTCGACACCCGACACCCGACACCCGACACCCTCCGTGGACTCCCTCTGCCACAACCTCTTCCTCTCCCACGCGGCGACGGAAAGCGACGACAACCTTGCCAATGTGCGCAACCGCCTGCTCAAAAACGACGCGGACATGGCTTCGCTGCTCACGCTGTACGGGCAGATACGGGAAGGCAAGCGCGTACCGGATGACGAAACCAATCCCCTCTGCGCGTTGCTAAAGTTGAGCGGCGTGGCGAAAGTGGAAAACGGTTTGTTGAAGGTACGCAACCGCATCTACGCGACCGTGTTCGATGCGAAGTGGGTCACAACCCACATGCCGGACGCCGAACTGCGACGGCAGAAGGAAGCGTACCGCAAAGGCGTGACGCGAACAGGAGCGTGGGCGGGAGCGATTATCACGTTGTTTGTCTGTCTCGCCGCGTTCGCCTTCTCCAAAGCCAACGAAGCCCAAAGCAATGCAAGAGAGGCTCACAAACAGACCAGGTTGGCGCAGCAAAATGCGCAGTTGGCACAACGAAATGCTGAGAAGGAGACTGCTGCCCGCGCCGACGCCGACAAAAGCGCGCAGCAGGCTCGTAACAATGCGCAGAAAGCACAGAAGCAGACACAACTCGCCAAACAACGTTTGAAGGACGTACAAAAAGCCAACTCGGCTACCCAAAAGGCTCTCACGAAAGCACAGCAAAATGCCATAGAAGCTAGGAAACAGGCACATCTTGCCTCCGACAACGCCCGTCGCGCGGAGCAGGCCAACGGCAATGCTTCCAAAGAGAGCGCGACACGCTCGCAAGGCAGAGCAACTCGCGCTAGAAGAGAAAGACAAAGCCAACCACAACCTGTACGTTGCCAACATGAACCTGATACAAAGGGATTGGGACAACAACAATGTCGGGAGTGTATTGGAGTTGTTGGAAGCGACACGCCAACGATACTCCCACGAGTTCGAGTGGGGATACTGGAACCGCCAGTGTCATCTGGATTTGAAAACGCTCAAAGGGCATACAGACGATGTTGATGCCGTCGCCTTCTCTGCCGACGGCAAGCGGATTGTCACGGGCAGCAGCGACAAAACGGCGAAGGTATGGGATGCGCAAACCGGACAGGTAACACTTACGCTCAATGGGCATACGAACTTTGTTACTGCCGTCTGCTTCTCTCCCGATGGCAAGCGGATTGTCACAGGCAGTTGGGACAAAACGGCCAAGGTGTGGGACGCGCAAAGCGGACAGCCACTGCTCACGCTCAAAGGGCATACAGACAATGTTGATTCCGTCTGCTTACTCTCCCGATGGCAAGAGGATTGTCACGGGAAGTAGGGACAACACAGCGAAAGTGTGGGATGCGCAAACCGGACAGGAAATACTTACGCTCAAAGGGCATACTCCCAGTTACTATGCCGTCGCCTTCTCTCCCGATGGCAAGCGGATTGTCACAGGTGGTTACGACAAGACGGCGAAGGTGTGGGACGCGCAAAGCGGACAGCCACTGTTCACGCTCAAAGGACATACAAACGATATTGATGCCGTACGCCTTCTCGCCCGATGGCAAGAGGATTGTCACAGGCAGTAGGGACAAAACAGTGAAGGTGTGGGATGCGCAAACTGGGCAGGAAACACTCACGCTCAATGGGCATACAAACGATGTCCTTGCCGTTGCCTACTCACCAGATGGCAAGAGGATGGTCACAGGCAGCTGGGACGACACGGCGAAGGTGTGGGACGCCCAGAGTGGACAGGAGACACTTACGCTCAAAGGACATACTAGTTTTGTTACTGCCGTCGCCTTCTCTCCCGATGGCAAGAGAATCGTGACGGGTAGTTGGGACAAAACAGTGAAGGTGTGGGATGCGCAAACTGGACAGGAAACACTTACACTCAAAGGACATACGAACACTATCGCCGCTGTTGCCTTCTCGCCGGATGGCAAGAGGATTGTCACGAGTAGCGGAAATGTTTTTTCAGGTGGTTACGACAAAACGGCGAAGGTGTGGGACGCGCAAAGCGGACAGCCACTGCTCACGCTCAAAGGACATACGAACTTTGTTACTGCCGTCGCCTTCTCTCCCGATGGCAAGAGAATCGTGACGGGTAGTAATGACCACACGGCGAAAGTGTGGATTTCCGATCCGAATGCAAAAAGTCTGCGTGAAAAATAGAATTCGACAGCAGGCAACAACTGTCACTAACAGTTTAGATTTTGTGCGCAACATTCCATCACGCGCCCGCAGTTCCGCGCTTTTCAGGAGGGGCTTCATGCCTGCCAGCACAGCCTTTGACGCGCGTATCGCGCACGTTCTCTTTCTCGACATCGTTGGTTACTCCCGCCAGACGACGACGGCTCAGTCGCGCCTGATAGAGAAACTGAACGCTGTCCTCAACACCGTTCCCACGCTTGTCGCTGCAAAGTCCGCCGAAGCCGTCCACATTATGCCCCTTGGCGACGGCATGCCGCTCGCGTTCTGGGAGGATGTCCTCGCGCCCGTTCGCGCCGCTGTCGAAATCGCTCATGCCGCCAACCGGAACGCGCTGCCCCTTCGCATCGGCCTTCACAGCGGGCTTGTTTTGCCGCAGATAGACGCCGCAGGCCGCGATAACTTTATCGGGGAAGGCATCAACACCGCGCAGCGCGTCATGGACTTCGGCGATGCCGGACACATCCTCCTCTCCGCCCAATACGCCGCGTGGCTTCAGCACTTCGACGAATGGGCTGATTTAATCCACCCGCTCGGCGAAGGAACCGCCAAACACGACCAGATCATCTCCCTGTACAGCCTGTACGGGGAGGATTTCGGGCTTGCCACTCCGCCCGCCAAACTCACCAGGCCCGCCACAAACCAGTCCACTCCCGCCGCGCAAATTGTCGCGCCCGGCAAGCGCATCGTACTGCTGTATCGTCCCAATCTCCAGCCCGACGAGAACGTTCTGCACACGCTCGAAGCCCGCCTGCAAATGCTGGGGCACGAGGTCTTCATAGACCACCAACAAAAAATCAGCCCCGCGTGGGCCAGAGCCGTTGAGGAGCCAATTCGCCGCGCCGACGCCGTTGTCGCCATCGTTTCTCCGCTCTCCCTTCGCTCCGAAATGCTCGAATACGAGGTCGAAACCGCGCACGACCAGTTCCTCCACTCCGGCAAACCCATCCTCCTGCCCGTTCGTATCGGCCCGGAAGAGCCGCCGGAAGGAGCCATCGTTTCCATCCTCCAGCCGCTCCATTATTTCACCTGGAACAGCCCCGACGACGACGAGCGCCTGATTGCCGAACTTTTATCCGCCATTACCGAACCCCTCAAGCCTCGTTCCGAAGAGATACAGTTGGAACCCATTGGCGGCGCGGTTCCTCCCAACTCTCCGTTTTACGTGCGCCGGGAGTGCGATGCGGAGTTTTTCAAGGCGCTGGACGCGCGCGAAAGTATCCTGTTGGTGAAAGGGGCGCGGCAGGTCGGCAAAACCTCCCTGCTGGCGCAGGGAATCATTCACGCGGAGGAAGCAGGCTATCGCGTTGCCATGACCGACTTCCAGAAGTTCAATACCGCCCAACTCGCGTCCGATGAAATCTTCTACAAACTGCTTGCCACCATCCTTATGCGGCAATTAAAGTTTGCCTACGATTTTGAAGGCGCCTGGAACGCGATTTTAGGGGGAAATATGTGCATGGAGGACTTCCTGCGTGACCTTCTGAATTCTGCCGGGGAACATCTGGTCTGGTTCATGGACGAAGTAGACAAAGTCTTTGCCGCGCCGTTTGCCACCGACTTCTTCGCCCTCGTTCGCTCGTGGCACAACTCCCGCTCCACCGAGCGCTCCGGTCCCTGGCGCAAGCTCACGGTCGTCATCGGCTACGCCACCGAAGCCCATCTCTTCATTCGAGACCTCAATCAATCCCCGTTCAACGTCGGGCGCAAACTTAATCTGGAGGACTTCAAGCTTCAGCAGACCGCGGACCTGAATGGACGGTATGGCGGGCCGTTGAAAAGCCACGCCGAAGCCGAAGCCCTCTACGCCCTGATTGGCGGACAGCCCTTCCTCACCCGCGCTGCCCTCGACGCGCTGGCGTCCGGGCGCGAATCGCTGCCTTCCCTCCTCGCACACGCCGACGCGGATGACGGACCGTTCAGCGACCACCTCAAGCGCCTGCTTATCTCCGTTTCCGTTCTGCCGGATGTGGCCGATTATGCGCGGGCTGTGCTTGCCGGTTCCGCCCTGCCGCATCAGGACGCCTATTACCGCCTGCTTTCCGCCGGAATCATCAAGCATCCCGGCGGCGGCAAGGTAGATTTCCGCTGCGAACTCTACCGCCGCTATCTTTCCCGCCTGTTGCCGGCATAGCGCTCTGTTCTCCTATAGTATAATATCCTACACATCGTGTCATTCGTCAGCAGTGACTGTGGCGGTCAACCTGCGCAGGAGAGGGCATCTATGAACACAAACTTGGTTGTTGAGATAGTTGGCGGTGAACCGTATGTGTTCGCGCCGTTAGGACACTACATTGTTCGTGCCGTCGGGGTTTGTGGCGGGCGTCCGACAGTCATCATGGTATAATGAAAAGCCGACGCGAAAGGAACTGTAGCAATGGAAGAAAGCGAACTCTCTCCTGACGCGCAACGCGAACAGGCTGCGTTGCAAGTGTCCATCGAACGTATGCGTATCGAACGCCTTGAACTCGCTGCCCAAAACCGCGACTTACAGGCTCTCATCGAACGCGAAGAACGGTTTGCAGCGCATCTTCGGGAGGTTATTGCAGCGTCCTGCGCCGAGCGTCAAGCCATAGAAGCCGAAAAATCCCGTATTTTTAGCGCCGCAGGACGTTCCTAATGCGCCGTACTTTGCGCCAGTCTGTCCGTACTCGCTATGAATTTCGGTGTGGCTATTGCGGCATTAGTGAGACCAATATCGGGGCGGAAAGGGGTATGCGCAGTGCATGGCGGAAATGATTGCGGCGCAACGCTTCAACGAGCGGGAAGGCACGGTGATAGCGCGTCTCGCCGGGGTGGTGACTATCGGGGAGTTGTGGCGGTTTATGGAGTTGGAGGGAACAACCGCGCGGCTGGATTCGCGCAGTTATCACATTGATCGCTTGCACAAGATCATGGGTATTTTGCTGCATTTGACCGGGATGTGCCCCTCAACGGACGGCGCGGCGCAACCCTGAAGATAATGGCGGTCGGTGGCATTGCGAGTAAGCAGAGTGGAGAAGCCAGAATGAATTGGAACGAGGTGTTGACACCGGAGAAACTTCAACACTATGCGGGAAGCCGCTCGTATGCGGCAGGTGTCGAATACGCCCATGCCGGAGCCGTCACCGGCCTGGTGGCGAGCGAACACGCGCTTACGGCGTTTGTACAGGGAACGGAAACCTATGAGGTCACACTGGAAGTTGACGCGGAAGGCGATTTGCTCGCGGATTGCTCCTGCCCCTACGGAGCTGAAGGCAATTTCTGCAAACATTGTGTCGCGGTCGGCATTGCCTGGCGGGAAGACGCCGTTTCTGCCGAAGGAACTTCTGTGCCGACCTGGACAGCGTTTCAGGAGTATCTGGAAAAACAGGAGAAAGCAACCCTCGTCGCTCTCTTACTCGAACAAGTCCGCAAAGACACCAACCTGCAAAATCATCTCCTGCTCAAAATCGCGCAGGCTGCGCCCGATGCCCCCGACATGAACGCCTTTCGTAAAACCATTCGGCGTACCTTTGCCGTTTCGGGTTTTCTCGAATACGGGGAGGTCTACGATTATGTCAGCGGCATTGAAACGGTTCTCCAATCGCTGCGGGCGTTGCTGAAAAGCGGCTTCGCACTGGAAACCCGGCAACTGACCGAATATGCCCTCGGAGAACTGTACGAACAAATCCCCAACGCCGACGACTCCAGTGGCTCTATCGGAGGTGTGTTATCGGAACTGCACGTCCTGCATCTTCAGGCCACGCTCCAGGCTCCGCCGCCACTGCAAGAGTTGGTGGAATGGCTGTTGAAAATCGAACTGGCAACAGAGTGGGACATCGAAGTCGGCTGGAAAGACTACCTGCCGGTTCTGGGCGAATGGGGGAAGCAACGCTTCTGCGCGGAAGTAAAAGCCCGATGGGAAGCGTTGCCCCACCTTGCCCCCGGTGACAAATCCGCCTACTCCGGCAGCCGTTATGCCCTCACGCGCTTGATGATCGCGTTTGCCGAAGAACAGGATGATTTACACGCTGTTATCGCCATCAAAAAGCGCAATCTGTCCTTGCCGTATCACTTTCTGGAAATCGCCCAACTCTATAACAAGGCTGGAGAACCCGACGCTGCCCTGGAGTGGGCGGAGAAAGGCCGCGCGGCGTTCCCGGACAATACCGACGAACGTTTGCTCGACTTTCTGATGGAAGAATATACGCGCCGGGAGCGCTATGGAGACGCCTATGCCATTCTCTGGCAGCGCTTTGTGGAACGCCCCATGCTTGTCGCCTACCAACTCCTCCGCGAGTATGCGCAGGTGCGTGGCGAATGGGACGCCTGGCGCGAGCGTTGCTGGCAGCATCTCCGCGCCGCGCGGGCGCAAAAACCGAAGCCGAAAACGGCGGGATCGCTATGGTTCCCACATGCCTATGACCATTCGGAAGAGGTGCGTATTTTGCTATGGGAGGGACGAAACGATGAGGCCTGGCAGGAAGCGAGCGACGGCGACTGTTCCAGAGACCTGTGGCTGGCGCTGGCTTCCACACGCGAAGTAAGCCATCCAGAAGACGCGCTGCGCCTCTATCAAGAGGAGGCGAGAAGAGGATCGCGGCAGCCACCGGGGATTATAGCGAACCGTTACGCTTTCTGCTCAAAGCGCGCGAGATTCTGTTGCGAACCGGACGCGGCGACGAGTTCCGCAGCTATAGTCAGCGTCTGCGTACCGAACACAAACGCAAACGCAACTTTATCAAATTGCTCGACGCCAACCATTTCCCGGCCTGACGCGCCTGCCGCTTGCGACGAACCGGGGCGCAACGGGTACGGATAGAGCAACCTCGAAAATTCCTTACGCTTTTCAGTGCTTGAATTTGGAGGCTTCGGCGGCGACATGGGGCGGAAGCATTTCGGCGGAAAAGCGGACGAACTGCGTGGGCGGGTTTTTGCCCGGACGGTGTACGACGAGCAGACCCTTCTGAAGGTCCTCGCAGTAGATCACGTTTCCCATCGCGCCGTTCATGGTCATGCCGCCATGAATGAAGTTGTATTCCGCAATCCGTATCAGGCGCAGGCCGTCCAGCCGCACCTTGTCGGTTTTGAAAATCTCGCCGCCAATATGTCCCAACAGTTTCAGCAGCAGGTCATCTTCCGCCGGTTCGCCAAGCGCGAAGAAGTCCGGGTCTTCGCCGAAGTTGTCGAAAAAGTATTCAAACACGTCGGCGAAGACTTTGGCGGTGGCGATTTTGTAGCGCAGGGTTTCGAGCAGGGTGATGTCCATCGGTTGGCTTCTTTCGTGTATTCATTTCACAGGGTAAGCGGGACGGCAGCGTCCTTTCTGCTTGGTATTTCGTGATTGCGCGGTGATATTCCTTTTTCCAAACTAACAGGGCGTAGATCGCAAAAAGGAGAGCCAAAGGCCGTCTTGATTCTATGTTCTCTTTCGTGCCACAATCTGCCGGGATTGGAGACGCAATGGCTCTGAAGAGGCAATGGCTCTGAAGCCGTAACGGATTTACAAGCCGGTATAACCTAATATCCGTCCGACAACTACCATAGATTGGGTTCCGACCTCCTTTTATCTCGCCGCTTAGTATTTTGTATTGGAGAGACACAGGCACATGCGTACCATCAACATCGGTTCACGGGCCAGTCAGCTTGCGCGGACACAGGCGCAGGGCATTGCGGAAATGCTGCGGCAGGCGCATCCCGGCCTGGACGCGCGGCTGCGCATTGTGTCCACGCATGGCGACCGGGACCGAGTGACCAGCCTGCGCAGCCTGGGCGCGACGGGCGTGTTTACCAAAGAACTGGAAATCGAGCTATTTGAGGGTACGATTGACCTGGCGGTTCATTCGCTCAAGGACGTGCCCACCACCCTGCCGGACGGTTTGATATTAGGCGCGGTTCCGCCCCGCGAAGACCTGCGGGACGCGCTGTGCGGCGCGCGCTTGTCCGACCTGAACCCCGGCGCGCGGGTTGGAACGGGTTCGCCGCGCCGACAGGCGCAATTACTGCACCTGCGCCCCGATCTGGAAATCGTTCCCCTGCGCGGTAACGTTCCGACCCGCCTGCAGCGTCTAAAAGGCGCGGACAAAGTAGACGCCGTGCTGCTGGCGGCTGCCGGTCTGCACCGATTGGGCTACGCGCAGCATATCACGGAACTGCTGCCGCTGGAACAGTTTCCCCCGTCACCCTCACAGGGCGCATTAGGACTGGAAATTCGGGAGGAAGACGCAGGGTTACGGGCACAGCTTGCCGCGCTGGATGACAAAAGCGCGAGTTTGGCGGTGCGGGCGGAACGCGCTCTGCTCAATGAACTGCACGGCGGATGCAGCGTACCCGTCGGCGCGTATGGGCTGGTTCAAAACGACGCTTTGTTTTTGCGGGCGCAGGTGACATCATTGGACGGGCGCGACGCGGTTATTCAGGAAATGACCTATCCCCTGAACGCGCCCGATTTCACGCCTGAAGCTGCAGGCCGCGAACTGGCAAACCGCCTGCGCGACGCGGGCGCAGGCGACATTTTAGCCCGCATCCGCATTGCCGACGATCCCGACGTACGCAACGCGGAACAGGCGCTCACGTAAGAAGCAGGAGATATTACCTGCGATTTTCCGATATTTTACTGCTGTACGCGCCTCGCCACGAACGTTTATGTCTGTCTGAGCCGTCATAATAATGGCACAACTTTGTTGCCGGCAATCTTTTCCTGCCTCTCGCCTTTATCCCCTGTGCCGTCTCTTTCCTGGAAGAAGTGGAGAAACCATGTTGAAATCTCGCGCGTTCACGCTGATTGAATTGCTCGTTGTCATCGCCATTATCGCCATCCTCGCCGCCATCCTGTTTCCCGTCTTCGCGCAAGCGCGGGAAAAGGCGCGGCAGACAAGCTGCCTGTCTAATCTCAAGCAGATCGGTACGGCTACATTAATGTATGTGCAGGATTACGACAAATCCTATCCCAATGAAGGCGGTTACCAAACGCCGCTGTACTTTCAGCCCACCGCCGACAGTACGCCCCTGCGCGACATCCAACCCTACGCCAAAAATTACGATCTTTACAAATGCCCCAGTTCCTCCAACTTCATCAGTCTGACGCCCGCCACGCCCCATAAGGAATACCGGGCCGCCATCCTCCCCAGCGGCGTGATCTTCGGCGTACAGTGTAAATACCAGCAGTTCGGCGGGCGTTGCGGCATGAACATTTCGGGGATTGTCCAGCCCGCTTCTGTCGTCATGATGCGCGATCACCACGACAGCTTTGACGCCGACATTCTCCGCCCCATTTACAACAGCGCCGACCACTTCTACTATGCCGTTGCCGATTCGCGCCCGGCCTCTACGTGGGGTATTCACACGGAGGGCAACGTCCTGCTTTATTCCGATGGTCACTCCAAGTGGAAGAAGACGATTGCGATTACGCCCCGCGATTTCGGCCTGGGCAGCAATGGTACGCACAGTGCCGACCAGGGCAATTTGACCGGGAATGAAGCGGGCCTGCCCATTGATCCCACCCTGGTAAGCCAGTGATCTATACCGACTGCCAACCGGTTTAACGTTGGCATCACAGCGGCACGGGTGTGAAGGAGATATAGCATCACTATCACGTAAGCGCCAATCGGTTGAAGATTTGCAGGGCAGTCCTGGAAGGAAACGGAAGTTATGAGGATCGCGCAAGGAATTTTGTTGTCGGCGGTATTGTCCGCCGCGTCAGTGGTCCTGTTGGGAAAAATTTCCGGCGGGCAGCAAACCGTGAAGGCGCAGGCGACCGGGGAAGGCAAAATCGGCAAACCCCTGTTTGTCACGGCTGCGACAAGTATGTGTGGGCCGATGGAGCAGGAGTATCCCTTCGACGCCCAAACCTATGGCAAGGTAAGTGGGTATAGTCCCGCAACTTCCGAAGCCGCGAAAATCGTTCTTTATACCCGCGCCCTTGATAAAAACTTCTTTCGCGTCGCTGCCGCGATAGACGCGCTTGTCGCCAAGAACAAAAGCCTCACGGAGTCACTGGTCATCGTGATGGATGAAAAGGGCGCGCAGCGGGGCGGTTACAGCGTGGAAGAAGTTCAGCAGCGCCGAAATGAGATACGCAGGCTTGCCGCGCAGAATCACATCACGCATCTTACCTTCTTCCTTTCCGCGCCCAAAGCCGAATCCATAGCCCCACGCCTGGGACTGACCGACACCAATCTGCTCATTGCCGACCTTGTCCGCGCCGACGTTCCCGACAAACACGCGCTCGTGCAGTGGTTCACGCGCCTGGATACCACGCATTTGTCCGAGCAAGCCTTTCAGGAAACTCTCGCCTCCCTTCGGGAAAGAATGAAAAGCGATGGCTGATATTGAAACAGAAGACGAACTGCGACCTGAATACGAACTGACAAGTCTCCGCGTTTGCCGTGTGGGAGCGGCGCGAACGCATTTCAAAGGTGTGCTGGTATCCCTGGAACCGGACGTTGCGGCAGTATTCGCAGATGCCGCTTCCGTCAATGAAGCGCTTCGCTTCGTAATCAAGATGGCGAAAGAGAATCCGCTATCGCTACAAAGTCCCACCAATTCATAAGGAGGACAGAGACACTATGCGTGACGATGAATTTGCAATATGACTGGAACAAAACTATCGAACGAGAAACGGTAGTCGCCTCGGAGTTTATCCGCAAAGAGATGCCAGATCGCGCTGCAAGCGGGTTGAACAGCACGAGGGTGGTTTAGACAGGCACTTCGCTCAAGATAAGATGGCAAGTCTTTTGCAAATTCTCGCCTACTCCCGCTCAGAGGAGAGGAATGGCGTGTCACCTCAATATAGTATTACCTTTAACGGAGATCCCGTAAATGGAACCACTTCTTTACGGTATGCCGTTAATCTGTACTACTTGTTCTGTCTGGATTGCCCGCCAAAAGAAAGACTGTAAGCAGCCTCACGCCATTGGTGAAGTATCTGACGCTTGAATACAATCGCCTTCCGGGCAATTTGCCGGAAGGCGGTTATACTTCCATATTGCCGAAATGTAGTGGCAATCAGGCGGGCGTTTCGCCAACCGCATCAAGGCGGCGCTTGGCTTCGGCGTAAACGTCCGTTGGCAGTGGCCCTTTGGCCGCAATGTCAATGTTTTCCTGCAGGTGTTCGGGGATGAGCGTGCCGACAATGGTAGTGTGAATGTCGGGGTGCGACAGCAGGAAGCGCAGCAGGAACCCGCTCCGGCTTTCACCTTCATCGCGCAGTTCGTCCATTTTGGCGTCCTCGAATTTCTTCCAACGGTCATGATTGCCCAGCCCCACGCCGGGTTCGCCGCGCGCTACGCCGCCCCGGTCTATAATGCCCGCGCCCGCCTGCGCCGCCCGCGTAATCACCTTCTCATGCTGACGCTCCAGAGCCGAATAGGGAATCTGAAACACGTCGAAAACGCCCTGCTTGATGTACGTGGCGATGTGCGGCAGGGTTGCGGAGCAGCCGATCCAGCGTACTTTGCCCTGTTGCTTCATTTCCTGCAAAACCGTCACGAGATCGCCCTGCTCCACCTGCTCTACGGACGGGTTGTGCAATTGCATCACGTCCACATAGTCCGTCTTCATCCGTTGCAGACTTTCGTGCAGGCCGCGAAACAGATTTTCGCGCGTCCAAATGTGGGGCGTTTCGTCCGTGTTCTCGTCCTTGCGAACAACGGTGCAGCCGCATTTGGTGGCGATGTAAAATTCACTGCGGCGGTTGCTGATGTACTTGCCGATGAACTCCTCGCTGCGCCCGTAATCGTTGGCCGTATCTATGAAGTTGATGCCCGCGTCCAGCACGGCATTTAGAATCGTGTCGGCCTGCTCTTCCGTTACGGGTCGCCCGCCCCAGATGCGCGAGCCGCGCACTTCCATCGCGCCATAGCCAAGCGCGGTTACTTCCAGCCCCGTGCGTCCCAATATCCGTTTTTCCAATGCCATTGTTTTCACTCCTTGTCGTATGTTACTGCGCGCTTGTTGTGTTCTTGATCTTCTTCGGCAGGAATCGTTTCCGCGCCTCCGCATCAGGATACTACAGACAAATCAGAAGGCGTCCAGAGCGCGCCGATGTCCTCGCCGCGCGTGGTTCGCGCCTGCAAATCACGCAGAAACTCCACAAAACCTACCTTCGGCTCCCATCCGGTTTGCGTCTTTGCCTCGGACATGTCGTGCTGTTCCACGCTTTCGGGTAGGGAAATATCGTACTGCTTCAGCAACTGCGCCGCGCCGGGAACCTTCGCTTCGCACCAACCAGGGCCGTGTTTGCGGAAATCCGCGCGCACAGTTTCGGGCAGTCTATGACGTGTATGCACGATGGTACGGAATAAGCGGATACGTTTTTCAACGGCGGCCTGCAAAGCGGCGACAGTGGCGTCCGCTACGTCGCGCCGATCCACGCCGTTGCGCAGCAATTTCGCGCCGAACGCCAGATAGGATTTTGGCACGAAATCATGGTAGCGCAGCATGGCGACGGAAGCCCCGGTTGATTCGTGGTACATGCGGCACAAATCTTCCCCGATTACTTTGGTGACGCCGTACACGCCGCCCCAGCCATACGCCATGGACGAGGCGTACACGACCGCCTGTATCTTCTGCTCCCGACACGCTTCCAGCACATTAAACGTGCCATCCACATTCACAGCAAAAATGGTGGCGTCGCTGACCGGCGGCTGATGGGCGCAGTGCCATGCCGCCAGATGGATCACGGCATCCATGCCCTGCGCCGCGTGGCGCGCGTCATCCGGTGTGCGCGTATCGCAGCGCATGAATTCGCCCAAATCGGCATACTCTTTTGGCGGGGGCGTTACATCCGCCATGCGAATTTCCGCGCCCGTTGCCGCCAGCGCGCGGCAAGTAGCTTGCCCGGCATTGCCCGCCGCTCCCGTTACCAATACTTTCATAGCATTTTCCTTTGCTCTCATGCAGAACGTTTCTACAGTCGTATCAACGCCCAACACCCAATACCTAACACCTCAACCTGCTTCTTCCGGGCTGTGTTCGCGCAGCCATGCGCGCAGGGGAACGTCTTCGTCGGTCGGTGAGTAGAAACCGTTGGCGTTGACGCCCCAGCCGAGCATCTGGCGGCGTATGGGGTCGCTCTGTTCCCACAGGCTTTGTACGGTCATGTCGTCTTTGGTGCGCAGCCAGCGATAGCCGTAGCCGTAAAACAGCACTTTTCGGGTTACATCCGACCAGTTGGGACTTGCCGAATGCCACAGGCGGCGGTCAAAGAACACGGCGGTTCCGGGTTCGGCGAGTACGGGAACCGCGCCGGACGGCTGCCCGATGCCGTCTGAAGAGCGCGTTTGCGTATCGTCCAGATGGCTGCCCGGCACAACCCAGAAGTTGCCGCGTCCGGGTTCGCTCGTATCGGAAAGGAAAAACGCCACTTTCAAGGACAGGCGCGGGCGCGGATGGCTTTCGATTTCCACATTCACGCGCCCACTGTCCTGATGCCAGCCGAACGTTTTGTCGTCTCGTTCCTGGCCGGAAGGCGGCGTTACGATCAGATGCGCGTGGTACAGATAGATATTCCAGCCGAGCAGCCCCCACACTTTCGGCAGGGTTACGGGGTAGTCCACCAGATCGGCAAACAGCGGATCGTCGGGAATGAAGTTCGGGTAAAACAGCGATTTGCGCGGGTCGTGCCCCTGCTCCAATTTTTGCGCGAAGATGCGGTCGGAAGCCGCCGTCAATGCGGTCACTTGCGACGCTGACAGCGCGTTTTCCACCATCAGCAGGCCCGTGTCGTTGAAAGCGTGGCGCTCCTCGGCGGTGAGGCGATGTTCCAGACAGTTTGGCTGCAAGTCATTCTCCTTTTCATGGCAAGCCTGCGCCGGTTTGCCATCCTGTTTCTCAGGAGTTCACCTTTACACAGGAGTTTTCCTGCCGGAAGGCTGTATTGGCGCGCGATTTACTGTTAAGGCCGTCTCCTGAGCCGGGGATTTTCAATCCTCGGCAGAAAAGAGAGGTGTGGCGCAGTGAAATTTTTCGCCACATTTTTGCCCTGTGAACGTCAAAGTCAATTATGTTACTCAGTAAACTGACACAATCTGCGCTTGGCATGATTGCGGCCCCTCTTACTTTATTAACGCTTGCGTGGACGCTGCCTGCCGATGCCGGGTCGGGCGCGTTGGCTGCGCCTGCCACCGGGCAGAAGATTTATCAGCAGCAATGCGCGTCGTGTCACGGCGCAAAGGGCGAGGGCGCGAAAGCGTACTCCAAGCCGCTGGCAGGCAGCCGCTCTCCCGGCGAATTGGCGCGATTTATTGCGCAGAATATGCCGCCCGGCCCGCGGAAATGCGCCACGCCGGATGCGCAAAAAGTTGCTTCTTATATCTATGATGCGTTTTATTCGCCGCTTGCGCAGGCGCGGAACAAGCCTGCCCGCATTGCCCTGTCGCGCCTGACCGTGCCGCAGTTTCGCAACGCTGTTGCCGACCTGTTGAGCGACGGGCATCCGGTTGTGCCTGCGCAAGCCACTCGCGGCTTGCAGGGCGAGTATTTCAAGGCGCAGCGATTTGACAATGGCAATCGCCTGCTGCAGCGCGTTGACCCGGAAGTGAAATTTGATTTTGGCACGGACGGCCCGGTTCCCGATAAGTTCGACCCGCACCATTTTTCTATTCGCTGGCAGGGCAGCGTTCTGGCCCCGGATACCGGCGAGTACGATTTTGTTGTCAGAACCGACCATGCGGTTCGGATTTGGGTGAATGACAATAGCAAACCTTTGATTGACGCCTGGGTGAAGTCGGGCAGCGACAACGAGTTTCACGGCTCGCTGACCCTGCTTGGCGGGCGCGCGTACCCCCTGCGCCTGGAATTTTCCAAGTCCACGCAGGGCGTAGATGATTCGGAGAAGAAGAAGGGCAAACCCGCGCCGCCCGCTTCGATTGAATTGCTGTGGAAACGGCCCAAACAGGCGATGGAAACCATTCCGCAGCGCTGTTTGTTTCCCGCTTCCGTTCCTGAAACGTTCGTTGTGGCGACGCGCTTTCCGCCCGATGACCGCAGCATCGGCTACGAGCGGGGCACATCCGTTTCCAAAGCCTGGGAGGAAGCGAGTACCGCAGCCGCGCTGGAAACGGCAGGTTACGTCACCGAACATTTGGACCGGCTTGCCGACGCCAAACCGGACGCGCCGGAGCGCAAAGCGAAATTGCAGGCGTTTTGCCGCCGGTTCGTGGAACGCGCCCTGCGCCGTCCTTTGACCGATGAGGTTGCGCAGTTTTACATTGACAAGCAGTTCCGTACCGCGCCCGATGTGGAAACGGCGGTAAAGCGGGTTGTCGCGCTGACGCTGCTTTCGCCCCGGTTCCAATACCGGGAAAGCGAAACGCGGGCTGCGGATGCGTATGACACGGCTTCGCGCCTGTCGTTCGGATTGTGGGACAGCCTGCCCGACGCTGACCTGCTGAAAGCGGCCCGCGAGGGCGCGCTTACGACGCGAGAGCAGATCGCAAAACAGGCCGAGCGCATGGCTGCTGACCCGCGCGCCTGGAACAAACTGCGCGCCTTTCTGCTGTTCTGGCTCAAGGTGGATCAAAGCCCGGAGTTGGCGAAGAACCCGAAGAAGTACCCGGATTTCGACCCGTCCGTCGCTTCCGACCTGCGCGCCTCGCTGGAACTGTTTCTGGAAAATGTCGCGTGGGGCGAAAAGTCGGATTATCGGGAACTGATGACAACCCAAACCGTCTACCTGAACGGGCGACTGGCGAAACTGTACGGCGTCAATCTTCCCGCCGACGCGCCGTTTCAGCCCGTCGTTCTGGACGCGGCGGAGCGTTCCGGTGTGCTGACGCAGCCATATTTGCTGTCCACTTTCGCGTACCTGGACACCAGTTCGCCGATTCATCGGGGCGTTTTGCTGGCGCGTAATCTGCTGGGGCGCACTCTCAGCCCGCCGCCCGCCGCGTTCACGCCGCTTGCCGCCGACCTGCACCCGAACATGACGACCCGGCAGCGCGTCGAGATGCAAACCAAGCCCGCCGCCTGTGTGGGCTGTCACGGCCTGATCAATCCGCTCGGCTTCACGCTGGAAAAGTTCGACGCTATCGGCAGGCTGCGCAATCAGGAAAACGGACAAGTGATTAATGCGGCAGGCAGTTACCGCGCCCGCAGCGGCAATTTGGTGACGTTCGCTTCCGCGCCGCAATTGGGCCGTTATCTGGCTGACAGCGAGGAAGCCCACGCCGCATTTGTGGAAAAACTGTTCCAGAATCTGATCAAGCAGCCGGTTCTGGCATACGGCCCGCAAACCCTGCCAAATTTAGAGCGCAACTTCGCCGCGAATCAGTATAATATCCGTAAGCTGATGGCGGATATTGTGGTGGCTTCGATTGCAGGCATCAGGCATTAGGCATCAGGCATTAGATGCAAAGCCCTTCTGTCTCATAACTCATGCCTAATGCCTAATGCCTGATGCCTAAATACTTGAACAAGGAAAACTACGTGACTTATTCCAATAGCCGACGCGCGTTTTTGCGAGACTTGGGGTTGAGCGCCGCCGCGCTGCCGTTTCTGAGCAATCTGCCCTGCCTTGCCGCACCGGGCGGAGCGGGCAAAATTCGGCGCAAGCAGCGCATGGTGATTATGTTCAGCCCGGACGGCGTGGTTCCCAATACGTTTTGGCCGGACGAGGAAGGCGAGAACTTTACGCTCAAGGAGAGCCTGAAGCCGCTGGAGCCGTTCAAAAACAAAACGCTGATTTTGCGGGGCGTCAGTGACAAGATTCGCGGGGATGGCGACGGCCACATGCGCGGTATCGGCTGCCTGCTGACGGGCATCGAACTGTTTCCCGGCAATGTGCAGGGCGGCTCGGACACGCCCGCAGGCTGGTCGAGCGGCCTTTCGATAGATCAGGAAATCAAGAACTATTTGCAGGCGGACGCTGCGACGCGAACCCGTTTCGGCTCGCTGGAATTCGGCGTGATGGTTCCTGACCGCGCGGATACGTGGACGCGCCTGTCGTATGCCGGCCCGAACAAGCCGGTTGCGCCCATTGACGACCCGTACCAGATGTTCGGCAAATTGTACGGGCAGTTGAAAGACCAGGAAACGCTGAAAAGCGTCCTGGACGATTTGGGCGCGGATCTGGCGAAAGTGCGGGCGCGGGTGGGCGCGCAGGATAGGCAGATTCTGGACGAGCATACCACGCTTGTCCGCGAAATGGAGCAGGAGATACGGACGGCTAAGTCGGGAAGCATCGGACACGCGGTTCCCATTTTGGAGCCGGGGGTTCGGCGCGACAACGACAGCATGCCGCAAATCAGTAAGCTGCAAATTGATTTGCTGGTCAACAACTTCGCGGCGGACTTTTCCCGCGTCGCCACGCTGCAATACACCAATTCGGTTGGGCAAGCGCGTATGCGCTGGCTGGGTATCAACGAGGGGCAGCACGACCTGTCGCATCAGCCCGACAGCGACACGAGCGCGCAGGAAAAACTCACCCGCGTCAACCAGTGGTATTGCAGCCAACTGGCGTACCTGGCGAAGCGCCTGGCGGAAACCCCGGAACCGGGCGGGGCCGGCAGCCTGCTGGATAACACGCTGCTCGTGTGGACAAACGAACTGGGCAAGGGCAACTCGCACACGCTGGAAGACATTCCGTTCGTGCTGGTCGGAGGAGGCCTGGACTTCAAAATGGGCCGTTCCCTGAAATACGCGCATGTGCCGCACAACCGCCTGCTGCTGTCCCTGGCGCACGGCTTCGGGCATCGCATAGACCGCTTCGGCAACCCCGATTATTGCGCCGCCGGTCCCTTGCCCAACATGACCGGGTAAACTCTGCAAACTCGACCTTCGGGAAGCTCATTTGATGCCAACGGAAAGCGGCAGGCAGAGAAAAGAGCAGGAAAAAGCAATATGTAGAGTCATCGTCGAAATCTTGGCAATACAGCGCTTCCAGCCCGATGTCTCGTTGTGTCAAGTTGTAGGAGAGAGGCGTCGTGACCTCATAAGCGTCAGGGCGAACGGGAGGGGTGTGGGGACATAGGACTCTTCACCTCCCTTCCTATGTGTATAACGTCTAAATAGCAGACGTTGTTCTACTATTTAGACGACTGTTTGGGGCAAAGGTTTCCTTTTTTCGCGTTGTATGGGACTTTTTCTATCTTTTTTTCTGCGGAAGTGTTTTTGTGGGATGGTTGCTGTTAGTATCGTGTGGGGAACCGGGGCGGGGGCGCTTGCTTTGGGGCTATCCTCAATGGGCCGGGCATTGAAAATACCCGGCAGGAAAGTGCAAGCGTCCTGCGGACGCGAATGCTGCGCTTATTGGCGGTGGCTCTTCGTATTCGTACATCTGTCACTTTTCATCGGGTTTGACTCTTCTGGCCTGTTCTTTTATCAACTGGCGGATCCATACCTTATCCATTCCATTTCGGCTCTTGCTTAAATCTTCCAGGTAGATGCCGGCCTGACCGCTCCTGCTCAGGGACAACCGCTTGAGACAAGACAGATACGCCTCTTCAAACACATCCAGGTAGGCCATATCTACATCTGTCCCGCACGACCTGCTCAAGCCATCGAAACATTTCGCCAGCACCAACAGATCGTCCGCATCTTCAAAAGGGGCCAGCGCATTGCTTAACTTTGTTTTCTCCTCTTGTGAGAACTCATGCGAGTTGTTTCTGGCATGCGCGCGGTCATGTTCGGCGGCAAGCGTTGTCACGGTTTCCACCGCCCGCAAGACGCGCTGAATACGCGCCGCTTTGCTGTTAACGAGCTTCCCCACGCCCGTAGGGTAGGAACGCTTCGTATGCCGGGCAGTTTGATTTGTTTGCGTCTGCGGCCTGTCCGAAGACCACAAACAAGGTAAACATGGCGATCCAAAACTTCATAGTTGGTTCTCGTCATTCGTTGGATGGATGGCGTTTGCCGAGCGTCCAGCAGTCAGTTGAAAGTATCGTAACAGACAAGTCTTCACGAATCTACCATGTGCCAAGCTGACCCGCTGATGTGTCCAGTTCTGCAATGTATACGGATATAGCGTCAATCGGCATATCGTAGACGGTATCAGGGTCTGGATCGTCTTCGGAAACATTAATCGCTACCCCAGCGATTCCCTGACACATGATAACGGCTTCCGGTTCATTGTAAAACAATGCGGGAGTATGTCTCATCGCATCCCGAACCACCATATTGACGTGTATGCTCCCGAATAACAGGCCGGCATATCCTTCCTTAGCAATGATTTTGAAGAGTTTGCCGTTGCGAACATCTACAGCCAGTTCGACTTCACCCCTGCCCAAAGTGTAACGCGCCTCAAAGGGAGATACCAACGCATAGCGTCCTTGCTGGTACAGGCCAAGGCCGGTAAGGTGTTGTTGTATCTCTGTAAGCCTGGTGCGCAGAGTAATGCCTCCAATCTCTTGATCAGGCAGTATAGGGGCATTTAGATTTGGAAATGCAGGCACAGCCAGTTATCTCCTTTCATCTTACAGAAGAATTTCTTGCTGTTCATTTCGCTCTAATACTGGGATGAATCCTTGTCCTGATAGGCAAAACTCGTCCGCGCTTTAGTAAACATCCAGGTGGTTTATAGCCAGAAGCTGCAATTGGTGTAGACTCATGTTTTCATTTACTTCCACGCGGGCGGCTGCCAACGAGCGCTTCAAGGCCGCAGCGAACTCCGCAATACAGGGAGCGCCTGGCACAGCGATAATCCTTGTTTCCCGCTTTGTACCCGTCACCTGTAGCTGTACGCCGTTTCCTTCTGCATCAAAACAGCGGTAAACGTCTCGCTCCACATCCTGTTCTTCAAGACAGTCGTTAAGAGCAAATTCCGTTTCAAAGATGCAGACATCTACGCCATCAGAGACGTACAAAGGCATTTTCAACGCTTGCTGTGAAATGGGCGTATCCTGTGTTGCCGGGTACCGACCCGAGCGTTCCGAGTGTTGAAAACACCCGGCAGGAAAGTGCAAGCGTCTTTCAGACGCAACTTCCCGAAAGCCTGGGCGCGTCTGAAAGACGCTTGCTTTGTCCAGACAGGGGTTTTCAACCCCTGGCAAGCACACGGGCGTTATTTCGCAGCAAGCGCTTTCGACACCCGCCAACGCGGAAACAAGCCGTTGACGCATAACTGTTTGTGTTGCTTAACTGCTTGAGGTCGGAGCGACAGGCTGGGAACGGCGGTCTTTTTTGAGGCGGCGGGTCATGCACAGGCCGCCTGCGGTCATGCAGGCCAGCGTCAGCAGCGTACCGGCTTCGGGGATGGGCGCGGCAAACACTTCCACGCGGTTGTTGTTGAAATCCGACACGTAAAGGTTGCCCACGCTGTCTACCGCAATGGCATCCGGCCTGCTGAACTGTCCATCGCCCGTGCCGGTAGTTCCGAATTGCGTCAGCACAGCGCCTGTGCTGTCGAATTTGACGACATAGTTGGCGCTAAAATCCGTGGCGTAAACATCGCCATTGCTATCTACAGCGACGCCATGCGGACGAAAGCGCCTGCCATTGGGGCCAGTTGTGGTAAACGATTTCACGTAAGCGCCCGAACTGTCGAACTCCTCGATACGTAGGTTTTCCGAATCGGCGACGTAGATGTTGTTGTTGCGGTCAATGGCAATTCCGTAGGGAAAGTTCAACTGCCCCTGCCCGGTTCCCGGAGTGCCTATCTGTCCCGCCGGGGTAAACGTGTTGCCTGACACCGTGTACTTCAGGATGGTGTTGGCGTTGTTGTTCACAACATAAATGCTGCCGCTGCTGTCGAACGCCAGGCCGATGGGAAACGCGAGCATGCTGGTTCCATCACTGTTTCTGCCGAATTGAGTCTGGTAGACGCCATTGTTGCTGAACTTCTCTACGCGAGGGGCCGAGGTAAGAGTGTCCGAAACAAAAATGTTGTTGCTGCTGTCTATGGCAAGGCCCTGTGGGGTTGTAAACTGCCCATCGCCCTCGCCACTTGTGCCGAACGTGTTCAGAAACGCGCCCGTGTGGCTGAACTCCTGAACGCGATCATTGCCGCTGTCGGCCACAAAGACATTGCCGTTCAAGTCAATTTTGACATCGGCGGGATTGACGAATTGCCCATTTCCGGTTCCCTGTGAGCCGAAAGAAAAGGCGAAGGTATATTGCGCGTGGGCGGGAGCGGCAGTCAGGCCGGCAAGCGCAAGTCCCGCCAGCATGGTCAGAAGAGTACGCGCTTTACGACAACAAGCGACAGTGTTCAAAATCGTTTCCTTTATAGAGGTGTCGTTTGCGGCCAGACAGCGCCGAAAAGCAGAAAGGGCAGGGTGCAGGCACACAGCAATAGACGCTGCAGCCCCTCTATTAGTATAGCATAGCCGCCCTATAACATTACGGCCGGCGAAAATTTTTATCTGCAATTTTAATGAAAAATCTTCCGCGCTTTCCAAAAACCGGAGCCGCCTCTCTCTCAAATTTGACAAAAACTCCTGCAAGTTTATAAAGCAGGGCGTATGAAAAAGTAAAAACAGGTAATTAGAGCAAAACATGACGCTTACGCAAGCGAATACCTGTGGTATAATCGAATTACGGCTCGTTCGCGCCGCCAGACGGCGCAAGTATTTTGTTTTCCGCGCACTCTCCCGCTCACGTCAGCATAACCAAAACCAATCCTGATCACCACTATGCAAGAAGAAAGTTCTAAAACATCCGACATTTCCCTGCGTGAATACCTTGACCTCCTGCAGCGCCGCAAAGGCATCCTGATCCAAACGTTTGTTTCGGTATTCGTGGTGGGCGTTGTTATCACCTTTATGACCAAGCCCCTGTACCGCACCAATGCGCGCGTACTGGTGGAAGGCAAGTCGTACTACGTGCAGCAGTTCGACCCTTCCAACCCGATGGGCAACCTGTTCAGCGCGGATGCCGGGCATGAAGTGGACACGCAGCTGGAAGTGATTCAGGGCGAAAAGGTGGTTGCCGATACCTACAAGGCGGCAGGCGTTCCCGTCGGCACGGTGAAATTGCAGGCCAAGCAATCCGGCACGACGGATGTCATTGATGTCACGACGGAATCCCGCTCCCCGCTTTACGCGCAGTTGTTTGCCAACAAACTGCCCACCGTGTATCTCGATTATGTCACGGGCAACCGCCGAACCGAGATTTCCAAAGCGCTGGATTTCGCCTCGAACCGGCTGGCGCAGGAAAATAAGGCGCTGACGCGGGCGGAAACCGATTTGCAGCATTTCCGCGAACGGTCGCACGTTTCCGAAGTGACCGTCGAGCGCGAGAACCGCATTAAAACCAAGGTGGCGGCGGAAGACGACGCGCAAAAATCTGCCGCGCATGTCGCGGCTCTGGAAGCGCGGCTGACGATTTTACAGCGAACCGCCAAAACATTGCCCGATTTTGTGGATAATCCGACTGCGACAACCAACGCGCAAATCCAAAGTTTGAAGGATCAGATCGCCGGCCTGCAAACGCAGCGACAGGCGCTGCTGGTTCAATCTAAGCCTGCCAATGTCAAAGTGCAGGAAGTGGACGCGCAACTGGCGCACTTGCAGGAGCGCCTGGCTGCCGCGCCGGACATGACCACAACGGTACAACGCATCCCCAACCCCGCTATTCTTGCGAATGTGGAAAAAATCGCCGCCACGCAGACCGAGTTGGACGAGGAAAAGGCGCATCTGGCGAACGTTCGCCAGAACGCCAATCTGGATGCCAGCGGCCTGGATAAGTACGGCAATCTGGAACGGCAGCAGGTGCGAATGCAGCGCGAAATCGAGCGGCACCAAGCCGCTGTCAACACGCTCACCAAAAGCGTGGACGACCTGAGCCTGCGCAAAAGCGCCACGCATGATCCCGTCCTGCTGATTTCTCCCGCGCCCCTGGGCCAGCAAATCGCGCCCAAGCCGATGAACAACCTGCTGGCGGCGACCCTCATCGGCCTGATTTTGGGACTATGTTTCGCGCTCCTGCAGGAGTTTTTGGACGACCGCATCAATACGCCCGAAGAAGCCAAGCGCATCTTTGGCGCGTCCGCACTGGGCTATATTCCCCTGGTGGAAGACGCGGACGCGCGGCTTTTGGCGCGAACCCGTAACGGCAATCTGCTGGAAACGTATCGCGTCCTGCGTTCCAACGTGATGTTTTCGGCTGTGGACGCGCCGATTCGCTCCATTATGATTACCAGTACGATGCCGGGCGAAGGCAAGTCCATGACCGCCTTTAATCTGGCGGTGGCGATGGCGCTGGATGGACGGCGCGTGATTTTGGTGGATGCCGACCTGCGGCGACCTACCGCGCACAAACTGGTGGGCGTGGAGCGGCGTCCCGGCCTGACGAATGTGCTGGTAGGCGAGTTGGCGCTGGATGAAGCCCTGCAGGATACGGGCGTCCGTAACCTGCGCGTCCTGACGGCAGGGCCGCTGCCGCCCAATCCCGCCGAAATTTTGAACTCGCAGGCGATGCGGCAGGTGCATGCCACCCTGCGCGACCGCGCCGACGTGATCATTTATGATACGCCGCCGTGCCTGGCGACGGCGGACGCGCAGGTGGTTTCCGCCGATGTGGACGGCGTGTTGTACGTGGCGCAGTTCGGCGAAACCAAGAAATCGGCGATGCGCCGGTCGGCGGAACTGCTGCACCAGGCGCATGCCCGTATCCTGGGCGTAGTTTTCAACAAAATTGACATCAGCGGCAAGCGCGACGACTACTATTATGGCTACTACCGCTACTACAACTACTACCAGCAGGAGGGCGAGGGCGAGGAGGGTGGCAGCCGCCGCCGGCTTTCCACGTCCGAGTTCGACCTGATGCAGCAGCGCCGGGAAGCGATGGAAACTTCCGAACACGCCAGCGCGGTTGCCCAGGACAGCCAGAACGGCACGGCAATGGCCGCGATACGCAGCGAAACCCTGCCTGCGCTGCCGGAAATGGGAAAAGAGGAGAAGGACGCATGAGATTGAGAGCGCGTTTCGCCGCTTCCGGCTGCATCCTCGCGCTGGGATTGTGCGCAGGGGTTTTGCCGGGAAAGAATGTAAGCGCGCAGGGAGCGGTTCCCCCCGCCAAAGCGCAGCCTGCCCCTGCCGCTGCCGGGGCGCAAGCGCCCGCTGCGGCCCCTGCCGCCGACCGCGCCGCCCAGGAGTTTACGCTGGGGGCGGACGACGTAATTGAAGTGACCGTCCGCGACCATGTGGAATTGGACCATACGCTGACGATCCTGCCGGACGGCAAAATCGCTTATCCCACCGTGGGCGAAATGCAGGCGGCGGGTAAAACCCCTCGCGCCCTTGCCGCCGAAATCCAGGCCGAACTGGAAATCACGCTGAACAACATCCATGTGACCGTGACCGTGAAGGAGGTCCATTCCCGGCGCGTACGCATCGTGGGCGCGGTCAGAGCGCCCGGCGGCTTTGATTTGAAGCGCGACTGGCGCGTGTTCGACCTCATTGCGGCGGCGGGTGGCTTGAGCGCCAAACCGGAGCAGGTCACGGCCCGTATCATTCGCGGCGGCGCGCTGGTTCCGGTGAACGTGCCCGAAGCGATGCATGCGCCACAGGGCAGCGCAAATCTTTTGCTGGAGCGCGATGACCTGATGCTGCTGGATGAGCAGCCTGTGGTGAAACGGCAGGCGCAGGTCGTCGGCCAGGTTGCCAGGCCCAGCCTGTACGATCTCGAACCCGATGCCACGCTGCTGCAGGTGCTGGCGCAGGCGGGCAATCCCACGGACAAAGCCGCGCTATCGCGCGCTTACGTGCTGCGCGACGGAACGCAAATTCCCGTCAACTTGTACACCTTCCTGGCGGAAGGCAAGCCGGACGACAGCGTGACCAAGTTCCGCATGCAGGCGGGCGATGTGGTTTTCATTCCCGCCCAGGAAGCGCGCTTCAGCGTTCAGGGGCAAGTAGGCAAGCCGGCATTTTACCCGTATCCCGAAAAAGGCAAAGTGACGGTATTGGATGCTTTGAATGAGGCCGGCGGCGCGGCCAACGGCGACCTGAGCAAAGCGGCCATTATTCGCATGACGGACGGCAAGTACGCGGCGACGCCCATTAACATTGACCAGATGCTCAAAAAAGGCGATTTGACGAAGAACACGGTTCTCCAGCCCGGCGATATGCTGTACGTGCCCGCGCGCTCGTCGCGCCGGGGTGTCGGGTTCCAGGACGTGCTGGCTCCCCTCTCGCTTTTGGGATTGCTGGGCATCCGCTTGTAACCGCAAGCAAGCACTCCTGCCGGGCGTGACACGGAAATTTCAGGTTCCCGGCAGCCGCCAACAAAGATTTATTCCTTTCTCAACAAAAACTTTTCAAAAACATGCAAGAAACACGCACTTTGGCATGAATCTTGCAACATACCCCTATGTGCGCGCCAATACTTCGGCTTTTCATCGGCATGGCTGTTGATTTGCCTGGATACGGCTGTTTCGCATAGATATGATTTTCTTGGATTTTTCTAACGACGGTTTTCTCCCGCAGGCGCTGTTACCGGCGCTTGTCGGATTTACCCTATAGGTTTTCGGAGCCGACCGGAAGCCGATGCTGTGCTGTTTGCGGCATTTTCTTCGGCGACTTTCACTTTGTCGGCAGATGTGTAAGGCACTGTCGGCGCGTTCCGATGGCAGCGGTTTGGCCGGATGTGTAAGGCACCGGCGAAACCCTACAGGGAACAGAAAGGGCTTTAACATGCCAAAATCAAACTCCTGGTGGGAGCAGGCGGTGCAAAACCGACTGGTAGCCGCAGTGCTGGCTATGGTCGTAGTGATGCCGCTTGTCGCCTTGCCTGCCGAAATGCGCCGCTCCGGCTCGGCGGCTCTGGTCTTCGAGGGTTTTGCCATCCTGCTGATGGCGACCCTGCTGTGGCGTTCCCAGTGGAACCTGGACAAGGAGCGCGTAACCGCGTTTCTGAAAACCGGCGTCAACCTCCCGGTGATGGCGCTGCTGTGCCTTGCGATTGTGTCGTGCATCCGTTCTCCGCATAAAATCTACAGCGCGCAGGAAACCCTGCGTTTGGGCGCGGGCGTCCTGCTGTACCTGGTGATTTCGTATCAGTTCCGGCGCTCCGAATACCTTGCCAAACTGATAGACGTGTTGGTGTTTGTGGCGCTGGCGGCCTCGCTGCTGGGATTTGCGCAGTTCGCGAGCAATTCAACCATTTATGCGACCGGCATGTTCAACGACCACCAATTGTTCGGCTCGTTTCTGATGCTGCTGCTGCCGATGGTGGCGATCACGGCGATCACGGAAACCAAGACCAATCGGCAGCTTGCCGCGCAGGTGGCGACGATTTTGACGGCGGCCTGCCTGCTGCTGACGCACACGCGCAGCGCATGGATCGGCGGCGCGGCGGGATTGGTCGCGCTGGGCTTGCTGGCCGCCTACTCTCTTTCGCGACAAGCGCGCATTGGGCCGCGCAAGCATGCGTGGGTCATGCCCGTGATGCTGCTGTTTGTGGCGGGCGGGTTCTTCCTGATGGTATCGCCGGATACGGGTTCCATCATGGAGCGCGCGGGCACATTGACGCAGGTCGGCAAGGAAGCCGGCTGGCAGTACCGCCAGAACAAGGCGCGCGGCTCCCTGGATATGGTGCGGGCGCGTCCGCTGACGGGCTGGGGCATCGGTTTGTACCCCTACTATCAGCGCCAGTTTACCGGTTCGGGCACGGCGCTGTCCGGCGCAATGATGAAGCCCTTCCTGAATGAAGAGGCGCACAATCTGTATCTGCAAACGGCTGCCGAATTGGGTATTCCCGGACTGGTGTTGCTGGTCAGCATCATAATCATGTTTTTAGGGATGGGCATGGCGCGGTTGCGCAGCATGGAAGTCGGCTTGCGGCGCAATCTGCTGTTGGGTTCCATGGCTTCGCTGGTGGCCTTTGCGATAGACGCGGCGGGCAGCCCGGCATGGCAGTTGGGACAGAACTCGATGTTTCTGTGGCTGGTTCTCGGCATCGGCGTATCGTGCCTGCGTCCCAAGCCAAAAGCCAGCGAGGATACGGTTCAGCATTTCGTGCCGCAACTGGTATCGCGTCCCATGATCGCCCTGGCTTCTGTGGGATTGCTGGCCGTCATGCTGCCGACCCTTGTCGTAGCAAGCATAGGCGAGTACAAGCAGTTGGAATATGTGACCATCGTGCCAAGCCAGGCGAACCTGCGCGGCGGTTTCCAGAACCAGGCGTTTCGGCTCATCGCGACGTTCGGAAACCCCAGTCGTCCTCAAGACGGCTCGGTTGACCAGGACGTGACTTCCATGTCTACGTTTGTGAAGATGAACGGCGCGGGCGTCATCATCAACAACAACGTCTATAAGTCCGCCTTCCGCGAACGCGACCTGCCGACGGTGACGGGCACGTACACGGAAAGCAACTCCTTCCAGAATAATCAAAGCGGATCGGACACGGCGCAGTTGCGGGTCACGCCGTAAGCCGAGTGGCTTGAGATCGGTTTTTGCGCCGACAGTTTTCCGCGTCTGTCGGCGCAAACCTCATGTGTGAATTTGACAAAGCATGGCGTTGAACGTAAAAAACATTTGACAGAGCTGCTCCAAATTATGTATACTGGTACAGATAAATACTTATCTACGGATTAGTTTGCTTCGCAATTGTTGAGCCTCAAACGTAAACTGTGGCGCTTTCATGCGGCTTACCGCCCTTTTCCTTTGCTGCCGTTCTCGCTTCTCCCATTTGAAATTTGCTTTGTGAAGTTTGCTTTGCAAAGTTTTCTTTAACGCAGATTTTACGCGAGTAAAGATGATGAAAATTGCCATTGTACACGACTTTCTAATGCAGATGGGTGGGGCGGAAAAGGTCGTCGAGGTTCTCCACGACATGTACCCGGACGCGCCTGTCTACACGTCGGCGTATGACGCGAAGGCAATGCCATCCGCCTACCGGCAATGGGATATTCGCACCAGTTTTCTGCAAAACCTGCTGATGAAGCGGCACACGCACCGCATGGCGCTGCTGCTGTATCCCATCGCTTTTGAAGGCTTCGATTTATCCCCCTATGATGTGGTAATCAGTTCCTCGTCGGCGTTTGCCAAGGGCGTCATCACGCAGCCGCACACGCAGCATATCTGCTACACGCACACGCCCATGCGCTATGCGTGGACGACGCGCTCCTATATGCAGAATGAGCGGATGTCGCGGATGCTGCGCGGGATGCTGCAGCCGGGTACGCACTATCTGCGGATGTGGGACTCGCTGGCGACGAACCGCGTGGATCAACTGGTCGCCAATTCGAGCGCGGTGGCGCGGCGCATCAAAAAGTTTTATCGCCGGGACAGCGTGACCATTCATCCGCCCGTAAACACGCAGCGTTTTCAGTTGTCGGAAGACCGGGGAAACTATTATATTATAGTGTCGCGCTTTGTTCCCTACAAGCGCCTGGATCTGGCGGTGGAAGCGTTTACGCGCATGGGCAGGCCGCTCAAGGTGGTTGGCACGGGCCGTCAGTTGAAGAGTTTGCAGGAGCGGGCGGGCAGCAATGTGGAATTTTTGGGGCATGTCAGCGATGCGGATTTGCCGATGCTGATGGCGCAGGCGCGGGGCTTTATCATGCCGGGCGAAGAGGATTTCGGCATCGCGCCTGTGGAAGCCAATGCCTGCGGCGTTCCCGTGATCGCGTATGCGGCAGGCGGGGCGCTGGACTCGCAGCGGGATGGCGTAACGGGCTTTTTGTTCCCGGAGCAGACGGTAGACTCGCTGTGCGAAGCGGTGGAAAAGGCGGAGCGAACGCGCTTCGATCCGATTGCGATCCGCAACCACGCGCGCCGTTTTGATACAAGCGTGTTCCGCCGCGAAATCGCCTGCCTGGTGAATAAATCCCTGCATGGGGCAGGAAACGGTTCTTTGGAGTCCTCTCCCTCCGACGGGGCGTTGCCGTCCGATGTGGAGCATGACCGGGCGGTAGCGATGATTGGTTGAAGTGTAGTTGATAGTTCAAGCATCGGCGCGTCTTTGCGTTTGTGCGGCAGATTTGTGTAGAATTATACGGGAAGCGTGAGCAAGGTTATTTTGGAACCGGTATTACAGGCGGATAATTTGCGGGCGGAACCATTGGTAGAGGCGGAAAAACCGTTTTTGCTGATTACGCCGAGCAAGGGTTGGGCGGCGCTGAACCTGCGCGAATTGTGGCAGTTCCGCGATCTGCTGACGACGCTGGCGGCACGGGACGTAAAACTGCGCTACCGGCAAACGGCGTTGGGCGCGGTATGGGTCATTTTGCAGCCTCTGATGGCGGCGGGCATCTTCTCGGTGGTCTTCGGCAAAGTCGCCAAACTCCCCAGTGACGGCCTGCACTATTTCCTGTTCGCGTATGCGGGTCTGCTCGGCTGGAACGTGTTCAGCAGCACGTTAGGCAAGGTGAGCGGCTGTCTGGTCGGCAACGCGCATCTGGTGTCGAAAGTGTTCTTCCCGCGCCTGGTGCTGCCGCTTGCGACCGTGTTTTCGACGCTGGTGGACTTCGGGGTGGCGCTGGCGATGCTGGTTGTGCTGATGGTAATCTACCATGTGGTTCCGACGTTGGGATTGCTGCTGCTTCCCCTGTGGGTGCTGCTGACGCTGCTGCTGGCGATGGGCATCGGCCTGTGCGCTTCGGCCCTGATGGTGACGTACCGGGATGTGGGGTACGTGCTGCCGGTTGTGACGCAGTTTCTGCTGTACGGCAGTCCCGTCGCGTATGCGCTGTCGGCGGTTCCGAAGGATTGGAAGATGGTTTACCTGCTGAATCCCCTGTCCGTGCTGCTGGAAGGCTTTCGCTGGTCGCTGCTCGGACGCGGAACCGTGAGCGCGCAGGGCGTGGCGTATGCGGCAGCGGTGTCCATCCTGGCGTTCCTGGGCGGCGCGTTCGCGTTCAAGCGCATGGAGCGGAAATTCGCCGACGTCATTTAGGCAACAGTGGGACAATCAATCGTGCAAACCACGCAGCCCGATGCTCAACCCGTTCCAACCAACCAGGTTTACCGCCTGCTGAATGTGTGCCGGGGGATTGCGGCACTGAGCGTGGTTGTGTTCCATACGATCGTGATACTGGTCAATCGCTTTCCTGACCTGCGCCATTTTCCGCTTTATGTGATCGGCGCGTTCGGTTTTCTTGGCGTACAGATGTTTTTTGTGGTCAGCGGCTATTGTATTGCTGCGGCTGCCGCCACAACGCTGACGCGGGGTGATAGCACAGGCAACTTTCTTTTGGCGCGGGCGCGGCGTATCTTTCCGGCGTACTGGTGTTCGCTGGCGTTTTACATACCCGCCGCCCTGCTCATGGCGTTTATGGTGGCGCATGGCCGTGTCCATTCCAGCGGCATGGCGGACGTGGATATTGTCCATCAGCGCATCGGGTTCTACCTGGCGCATCTGGCCCTGCTGCAAGAGGGGCTGCGTTACCCGGCCCTGAGCGTGGTATACTGGACTCTGTGTTATGAAGCCGCCTTTTACGTATTGGTGGCCGTGTGCCTAGCGATTGCGCAGCGTTTTGGAAGGGTTCGCGTCCTTCTCTCCTGTGCCCATGTGCTGACGGTTGTGACGCTGCTGCTGCCGTGGATCGCGCCCCGCTGGTGGGCTTATCCATTGGATATGTGGGCGCAGTTCGGGTTGGGAATTCTGGTTTATGATTTGCTTGCCAACCCGCAGCAGAACGCGCCGAAAGCATGGGCTGTGGTAATTGCGGCGCAGATTGCCGGGCTGATCGGGGCGCATCGTATCGCGGGGATTATCGCGCCGCAGTCCAACGAATTGACGTATGCGGTCAGCCTGGGCATCGCCGCCCTGCTGTGGTTCCTGCATCGCTACGACGCCTGCCTGAGCGCGACAAAGCCCGCGCGCCTGCTGGCGGCAACGGGCCTATTTTCGTACAGCCTGTACCTGATCCATTTTCTGTTTCTCGGCTTTATCAGTCAGGGGATCGCGCTGCTACATCTTCCGGTCGGACTGCATCTGCTCTGGTTTGCGGGCGCGATTGGATTGGCGATAGCGTCCGGGCGCATGTTCTATAAGTTCTGCGAACAGCCGTTTACGCAGCGTAAGCGCGCGCTTCCGGGCGTGGAGACTGCCGAAGCGCTGGCATTGCAAAGAGCCAGAGCAGACGGATACGTTCGTTTGTGAAGCGCCAAAAGGTTTTCGACTGCTTGTAAGGATGTTCTATGTCCTCCAATGATATTGCCGTATCGGTGCGCGGCCTGAATAAAGCTTATACTATTGCTCATAACGCGGAGAAACATTCGACGGCGGCGGAAGCCCTGATGCACCGCCTGAAAAACCCGTTCCAGCGCCAGGAGAAAGAAACGTTCTGGGCGCTTAAGGATGTAGAATTCGACATCAAGAAGGGTGACGTGGTGGGCATCATCGGGCGCAACGGCGCGGGCAAATCCACGTTGCTCAAAATCCTCAGCCGCATTACGGAACCGACAACGGGAAGCGTTGCCTTGTACGGGCGCGTGGGCAGCCTGCTGGAAGTGGGTACGGGGTTCCACCCGGAACTGACAGGCCGCGAAAACATTTTCCTGAACGGCGCAATTTTGGGCATGGCGAAAAGCGAGATCGCGCGCCAGTTCGACGCCATTGTAGATTTTTCCGGTACAGAGCAGTTTATTGATACACCGGTAAAACGTTATTCCAGTGGCATGTATGTTCGTTTGGCCTTCGCGGTTGCCGCGCACTTGAACCCTGAAATTTTAATTGTGGATGAAGTCCTGGCTGTTGGAGACGTGGAGTTCCAAAAAAAGTGTTTGGGTAAAATGAAGGATGTCGCGCACAGCGGGCGCACAGTGCTCTTTGTTAGTCACAACATGACTGCCGTACAACAACTTTGTCAGCGAGCTGTTCTCCTTCAGGAAGGCAAGATAGTATCAGATGGCTCAATATCACAAGTGGTTGATTGCTATTTGAACAATGGCAGACAAAGTAATTCTGAGGTCGTATATAGTGATCTTAGTTTAGCCCCGGGCGATTTTAGAGCAAAATTCGCCAGTATTCGTATTCTGGACCGAGATAAGGTAGCCGATCACGTTGACATTGAACATCCTTTGCTGGTTGAGATCAACTATCGTGTTCTTGTGCCTGACGTGGTTCTCAACTTGTCTATAGCTTTGTATGATAAGAATGAGGTGTATGTGTTGGCATCCGCTTCTATATCAGATGCGGAATGGTATCAAAGGCCTCATCCTGTGGGTAATTTTCAGAGTTGTTGCATTATTCCAGGATGCTTCTTAAACGAAGGTAGCTATAGTATCAGCGCTCTATTGGTGGAGAATGGAAACCATATTATAGCTTCTGCAGAACGTGCTGTTACAGTTGAAATGGTAGATTTTGGAGCAAGCCGTCAAGGGTATCATGGAACATGGAATGGAGTAGTAAGGCCCCATCTTATGTGGCATACGAATGTCGCCGACCATTGCTAAAACTTTATGACGAAAATGTTTCGTATTAAAAATCCCTTGGCTTACCTAAAACATGTATGCTTCTCAATACTTCGGCGCAGTGTGGCTAAAGTAGAACACTTTCTAGTGATGCTGAACAACTACCAACATCACGACTTAAATCAGGGGAATCTGATAATTCTTGATGATTATTTTCCTAAATGTACTGACGGCGTTCAGAGTTGCTGAATTCAACGCCTATCTTGAAATCTTTCCGAGTACACAGGTTTACTCTACTTCATCGGTTGGAAGTATACCGTTCAAACAAGCCTTGAAAGAGTATGCAAGTTGCTATCCACAATTTAAGAAGCAAGTTGCCAAATTTCATCCTCTGCGTCAACTACATGGCTCGTTGATTTATATAGTTTTTCTTCATAACGCCTATAATTTTATAAGCGTCATTGAGCGGGATAGTATTCCCTTTATATTCGAGCTATATCCGGGTGGAACTTTTCAGTTGGAAGACCCCGCGTCAGATGCAAAATTGCGACGTGTATGTTCTTCGCCTTTATTCCGTAAAGTTATTGTCACGCAGAAGGTCACATACGATTATTTGCTTGCCAAGCAGTTTTGCAGTGTTACTCAAATTGAGTACGTATTCGGAGTGGCTCTGCTTTCAGAACAGTTAAATAGTCAGAGAGTGGTTAAAAAACGCTATCCACAAGATAAGGCCACCTTTGATATTTGCTTCGTCGCCAATAAGTATACGGAGCGTGGAACCGATAAAGGCTACGATATCTTTGTTGAAGCAGCTAAAAAACTCTGTTTCTTAAGCGGTGCTACCTGCTTCCATGTTGTCGGCACATTTTCTGAGGCGGACATAGACATAAGTGATCTGAAAGGCAGAATTAAATTTTACGGCAGTCAGAATACCGACTTCTTCCCAGAATTTTATTCGCGCATGGATATTATTCTTTCTCCGAATCTACCCTTTGTTCTTGCTCAAGGAGCTTTTGATGGCTTCCCGACTGGAGCCTGCGTAGAAGCGGGTTTGTGTGGTGTTGCTGTCTTCTGCACAGATGTTTTGAACCTGAATACAACATTTGTACCGGACAGGGATATAAAATTTGTCAGTCACAATGCTATATCTATATTTGAAGATATACGATTTTATTTGCACAATGTAGAGTTGTTATATAATTTATCGGAAGCAGGACGCATTAAATTCGCAGAACTATTTAACGCAGATGCACAGCTCAAACCACGAGTGCGTATTTTGCAACAGTACCTGAGTTGATAGGCATTCATCCGAAATTTGTTATTTAACAACATTTTAGAGGTAGACTATTATGCGACTGAATTCTATCAATGCACAAGATGCCTTACAATTGTTAAAACCTCAAATCGGTAATTATAATTGGATGTGGAATATTTTACGATTGTACGCGCGTAAACAAAATAATTTTCCGTGTAAATTTTACGAGCGCTTAAAGCGATTGGGCAATCCTAACAAACCTTACTTTATAGGGGAGACCGGAAGTGGAATTCGCTTTCTAGGAGATTACCGTGATTTTCCTTCTGTGTCTCATGCTATATGGCCTGACTGGAACAATAACCTGTCACGTTTCATGCAAGAACACATCAACCCTGACAAGGGGGTTTATTTAGATTTAGGAACTAACCTTGGCGTCGTTGCAGCAACAATGGCTCGATACCTTGAGGGTAAGCAGCAAGTGGTTTCGTTCGAACCAGTTCTTGAAACTGCTCTACGCGCAGCTTCTACCTTCGCGCTGAACAAACTGACTAACATCAGTTTATATCAAATAGCAATCGGAGATAAGCAGGAAGAGATCACATTCTTTGCTGCTCCCGGCAACTCCGCTATTGCAACAGCCAACCAACACAATCATACTTTTCTCAGTAAATGGCAGGAAACAAAAGTGCCATGCTCCACCCTTGATTGGTTGGTTCAGGAAGGTAAAATTAGTTCTGTAGGATTTGTCAAAATAGATGTTGAAGGCTATGAGCCAAAAGTAGTGCGTGGAGCACAGCAAATGCTCGCGCGGGACAAGCCATCCATCATATACGAATACACGCCTGGTGTTTCGGAGGAATTTGGCTGGACAGCAACAACGGTCGCAGATATGATTCGTGGTTCCGCTAATTACCACTTTCAGGTACTGCGTGATGACAACACGTTGAATGCATTCCCACCATTGGAGCCAGAGACATCACAGGTAAACATCTACTGTGAGGCGCGGTGACTGGAGAATAAACCTCCAATAGCGAGATTTATTGGCGTGGGAGCTGTTGTTGTACGTGATATTCCTGCCGGGGTAGTTGCTTATAGCGTACCAGCAGGAATAATGAGGAAAAGTAACCTGGATGGCTAGTATCAAAGATAACATCAATGCCTTAGCCTTCTTCGGCGGCGTACCTGCCTTTAAGGTTCCGCTTCACGTTGGACGTCCAAACATTGGAGATCGGAACGTATTACTGACGCGCATCAATGATATGCTGGATCGCCGGTGGTTGTCCAACGATGGTCCGTTGGTTCAGGAGTTCGAGCAACGCATTGCCGAAATGATGGGTGTACAGCATTGCATCGCTATGTGTAATGCGACAATCGCGCTGGAGATAGCGATTCGCGCAGCGGGGCTGACTGGCGAAGTTATTGTGCCGTCGTTTACTTTTGTCGCCACGGCACATGCCCTGCAATGGCAGGAAGTCACACCCGTTTTCTGCGATATTGATCCCCACACGCATGGCATTGACCCATTGTTGGTGGAGCGGATGATCACACCGCGTACAACGGGCATTATTGGCGTTCATGTATGGGGAAACCCGTGCAATGTGGAGGCGCTGACGGATATTGCAGATCGCCATAACCTGACACTGATGTTCGATGCGGCCCATGCGTTCGGTTGCTCGTACAAAGGTCAAATGATTGGCAACTTTGGGGATGCAGAAGTATTTAGCTTCCACGCTACTAAGTTTCTCAATACCTTTGAGGGCGGCGCGGTGGTCACAAACAACGACGATCTGGCAGCCAAAATCCGCCTGATGAAAAACTTCGGGTTTGCAGGCTACGACAATGTGATTTACATCGGCACAAACGGTAAAATGTCGGAAGTGTCTGCCGCTATGGGATTAACTGGCCTGGATAGTCTCGACGAGTTTGTTGCTACCAATCGGCGCAACTATCATCGCTATCGCAAGGGTTTATGGGGACTGCCGGGCGTTCGTTTTTATACCTATGACGAGGCAGATAAGTCAAACTTCCAGTACGTTGTTCTGGAAATACAGGAAGCGCTGGCAGGAATTAGCCGCGACACTCTCGTGCGTCTTCTGCATGCGGAAAATATATTGGCGAGGCGGTATTTCTATCCCGGCTGCCACGAAATGGAACCCTACCGATCTTACTTCCCTCATGCAGGACTGCTTCTTTCTGAAACCAATCGGCTTTCACAGCAGGTGATGATTTTGCCGACAGGGACAGCCGTCAATGAGGAAGATATTGACTGTGTGTGTCATCTGATCCGTTTTGTCGTGGAAAATGCAAAGGATGTAAATTGCCTGTTGGTCTCTCATGAAAAAAGGGAACGGCGCTTTGATCAGAACCGAGAACATTATCAAATCCGTTGCTCCGACGCTAAATCCTGCTCCCAAAGTCAGCGTCAGCATGATTACTTACAATCATGGCGAGTTCATTGCTCAGGCGATTGAAAGCGTTTTGATGCAGCAGACCACTTTTCCTTATGAACTGGTCATTGGTGAAGATTGTTCCACCGACAACACGCGGGAAATTGCGCGCGCTTATCAAGAACGTTATCCTGCTGTTATTCGCCTAATTATACGAGAGGCTAACGTTGGTATCAAAGCAAATGTCAGGGAAACTATTGGGGCTTGTCGAGGCGAATATATTGCCCTGTTAGATGGAGACAATTACTGGACTTCGCCGGACAAACTGCAAAAACAGGTAGATATTTTAACAGCGCATCCAGAATGGTCCTGCTGTTCTCATGATGCCATGCAATTGCATGACAACGAACAAACGCTTCAAAATTACTGTTCACCCGATACGCCCTCGTTGCTGCCGCTGGAGATGATACTGACTTATGACTGCTTGCCCGCTTGTTCGCTTTTATTCAGGCGCAATTATCTTAACTTGCCTGAATGGTTCGATACAATTCTTACAGGCGATTGGGCTTTAATCGTATTGAGCGCACAACATGGACCGATTTCTTATATTCCTGAAGTATTAGGAGTATACCGTTTGCACAACAGTGGCATTTGGTCTTCCCTGGACACTATTAAGCGAACAACCTGTGTAATTCAAGCGCGTGAGTGTTTTGGTCAACATCTTGGCACACGATATACAGATATAGCAAAAAAGTTCAATTCTATAGACTACTGTAACCTAAGTGAAGCCTACAAAAAAAATGGTGATGAATTTAATGCGAGAATTTGCTTGATTAAGGGAATTAAAGGTTTGTTATTATCTGGAATGCTGAATTTTAGCTTCAAGATGATGATTCGGCTGTGGCTCCCAGACTTATACAAGCGGCGCAGACTGTTAAAGGCAAGCCTAGCCAGGATGTTAAAGTTGTCAAAGTGAGATGTTTAATTTGATGTCTATAAAAATTTCAATAATAGTGTGTACGTATAATCGCTCTACAAGTCTTCATCAGACGCTTGTAGCCATTGCAAGCCTTCTGGTTCCACCTGACATTCATTGTGAACTCTTAGTGGTTGATAACGGTTCCACGGATGATACTCCTGCCGTATTGTCCTCAGCGCGAGAGGAGCTTTGCAATATGCGGCTGCTCGCCCTTTACGAGCCACAACAGGGGAAGAGCCGCGCGCTAAATCGGGCGCTCGCTGTGGCGCAGGGTGACATATTACTATTTACGGATGACGACGTAATATTGCCCGAAAATTGGATCGCCGACATGTGCGAACCGATCCGACAGGGAATCGCGGATGCCGTTGCGGGCGGACTTAAACTTGGGCCACAGATTGCTGCCACCGGAATCGGAAGGCCGCAAAGGTCCTGGCTGGCAACAACCGAGTATTGCCAACGGCCTCACGACCCGCCCTTAATCGGCGCGAACATGGCGATTGCGCGGCGCGTATTCGCCACAGTGCCCTGGTTCGATCCCGAAGTCGGGCCGGGCGCGACGGGTCATGCCGAAGACACGCTGTTCTGGCTTCAGGCGCGCGCCGCAGGATTTCGCATTGTTGCCCGGTATGACGTGGTGGCCGAACACAACCCCGATCCGTCGCGTACTTCCCGGCAAGCAATGGCGCAGCTTGCAGAAAAGCGGGGCGAATTCGCAGCCTACGTGGATTACCATTGGAATTGCATTGCGCGCCGACATCCCTACCTTGCACTTGGTCAAGCCACAGCCAGGCTCTGGATTGCGAGGCTGCAACGTCTGCCGCAGTGGGCTTTCGCGCAAACACTGCCGGAATGGGAAATGGCGCTGCTGGAGCAGTACCATACTCGTCGCCATCTGCTGATTGAACGCCGCCGACCCGCGAACTATGCCCCCAATGGGCTTATCAAGAAATCGGGCGTACTGCCGTGCCAGCAACACATCGCTTGTACTCACGAGACACTAATTAGCGCACTGGAATAATCCCACGATGAGCTTGAAGGAAATGTATGCCGGGTTTCGCCATCGGCTTCGCTTTTATCGGCATCACTTCCCCCACGAGTTGATGTGGGGGCGCGTATACTTCTCACAATACGGGCAAAACGCCTTTCTGCTGGAATACTTTCAGGGAAAGCAGGACGGTTTTTATGTTGACATGGGCGTATCACCCCATCATGTATTCCAATACCTATTCTCTGATGGTTAGGCTGGCGTGAAATCACCATTGAACCGAACCCGGAGAAACTGACGCTCTTTCAAAAATTTCGCCCGTCCGACCAGATGCTCTCGCTGGCGATTTCGATACCGAAGGAACGCCACCTTCGCCATTGAAGAAGGGCTTTCGGGCATTGTCAATGACCACTACTTTCACCAGAGCCGTCTCAAAAACATGCGGCAGATAACCGTCAAAACCAGGCCGCTCCAGGCCGTGCTTGCGGAACACATCACCCCGCAAGGAAAGTTCATTGATGTTCTTTCCGTAGATTGTGAGGGGCATGACGAAGTGGTACTCGCTTCCAAATGATTGGGAACTGTACCGTCCTTTGCTGGTTCTCTGTGAGGCTGGATGCCGCCGGAGCGCGACGCCTGGAACAATTCCTTACATTCCAGTGGTATCGCAAATCGCTGCCTGCGGACCGACTTTGATTTTTGAGGATACGCGCAGCCGTCCGATAGGCCACGTCCGTATCACGAATAGGCGCGTAAGGAACCATAATGCGCGTTTATTGATCAGTCCTCTACATGGCCTTGATCCGCCCTGCGGTGACATTACCTACACGGAAACTCTTGTGGCTCATCCACCTGAAGGTGTGGTGTACGAAACTTACGCCGATGCCCTCCGCAGAGGAACCTTGATTGAACATGGACGGCGGGAGAGGTTATCGAAAGAAACCCTACTGACCGCTTGCAGCAAGGCCATAAACCTGCTTCGCAAATCGAAGCAATTGTTTTGGGAGCCGTTTCGTTTCTTTTCCGTTGTGCCGGGGGAGTACGATCTTATCCATCTGCATGTCTTCAACGCTCGGTTTTTCTGGCTTCCCCTGCCCGCTCACATCATAGAGCAGTGGAGCGGCGACAAAAGATTTATACCTTAACAATCGGCAATATACGCCAGTCCGGGTCTGTCGGCTACAAATTCATAGACAGGGTCTGGGACAGGCGTTGCGGGTGCAACTGCAATTGGTCGGTACATGCACAGGCACGTCGGGTTCTTGTCTACACGGAGTATTTGCACAACTCCTCTGAAACAAGCAGCCCTGTGTGGAAGCGGATCGCGTGTCGGTCATGCCTTCTTGAGCATTGCGCCATCCTTTGAACTTACCCGTCGCGTTCCCCGGCGAATAGGTTTCGTCGCCAGGAATTTCGATGAGAAAGGCGGCCCCGTCGTTCTGGATGCTTTTAAGCAGGTACGGCAGCAATATCCCGACACGGAGTTATCGATAATAAGGTCAAAGCCGCAACTCGCTAAGGACAAAGCGGCGCGAATGGGCATTACCTGGCTGGACTGCGTACCGAAAAACAACTTTTTCCGGATGATTACGCAACTAAATATATATTTTTTGGCGTATCGCCACCGCCGCGCGACTGCTTTTCTTACGTGTGCTTGAAGCGATGTCCTGCGGCGTTGCGATCGCGACCAGCGACTATGTTTCCATGCCGGAAGCGGTGAATTACGGCAAGGCCGGGTTGATTTCTCCTGTCGGCGATGCCGATAAATTGGCCGAGAACATTTTGACGCTTATGAATTCCGAAACCAACTGGGCATTTCGGCAGGCCGCCCGCCAACGTTTTGAAAAAGAGTATTTCTCCTGGCATGCCGTCGCGCAGAAGATATTGGAAAAGTACCAAAGCGAGGACAGACTCCGCTACCACAAAGCCATACAAACCCGATGAAATTAGTCTATCTTCCCATCTTCGATGCCCGTGATGTCCGTAACTGGTCTGGAATTCTACTCCACTCTGGCAGGCGCTGGAAACGCAGGGAATAGAAGGAATCAGATCATTGACAATCTCCATCATGGTCCGTCTCTGCGCCGAAAGATGCGTGAGCTCTGCGGGCACTATGTAGAAAAGCGTGACATTTTGCATTTTTTGGGACATTAATACCGCTAGGGGGATACGCTGCCGATGTTGCCACGCAGGTACAGAACCTGCAGGCAGATGTTGTTTTGAGCGCCAATCCCATTCCCCTGGCGTTTCTGAATTGTCCTCAGCCAAAGGTAATGTGGACGGATGCTTCGTTTGCCGCTTTGAGTAGCGACTATCAAGAATTCAGACCCGATCGCTATGTTCGGCGGCGGTGGCGAGTGCCACGAAAATTGATTATGCGGTCGCCCAAAACTGTGATTTGCTCCTGTTCGCGTCGGGTCGGGGCCGAGCTGGGCGATTCTGAAACCGATGCGGATCCGGGTAAAGTAGCTGTGATTCCGTATGGGGCCAATTTCGAGGTCGCCACATCGAATAGCTGACATACGTCGGATCGTTGCCGATAAGCCCCACAAGAGATGGAACTGCTCTTCGTGGGGGTGGCCTGGCAGCGTAAAGGAGTGGCGAAGGCCATCAAGGTTGTGGAGGGATTACTTGTTCGCGGCGTTGATGCCTATCTCGCCATCGCTGGCTGCTCTCCACCGACTGGCGAGAATATGCCGCCCTTCGTTGATTTGCGGGGATTTATCAGTAAAACTACCGAGGATGGACGCAAACAAATCAATGACCTGTACCGCAGCAGCCACTTTCTCATTGTGCCGACCATTGCCGATGCCTTCGGGCTGGTGTTTGCGGAAGCCTCCGCGTTTGGCGTACCGAGTTTATCTCACTCCATCGGCGGCGTGACCACGGTTGTTCGTAATGATGTCAACGGCTGCCTGTTCACTCTGGAACAGCCTATTTCCGATTGGGTAGATTGGGCAGCAAGCGTGTTGCAAACGCCGGGGCGTTACTGCCAACTGGCAAAATCTTCATTTCGTGAGTATGAGGATCGGCTGAACTGGAAGGTTGCAGGCAAAGCGGCAGCTGCCAGGATTAGACAGTGTGCTTCGCTCAACGACAATGACAATACATTTGCCAGGTTGCCGGGAACAGTCGTACTATGAACATCGCCCTTTTTGCCAGTGCGTTTTATCCGCACTTCGGCGGCGTTGAGGAACTGGTTCGGCAGCTTGCCCATCAATACCGCCGCGTCGGTCATACCGTCATCATTGTCACCAATCGCTGGCCCCGCAATCTGCCCGCGTTTGAAGAACACGAAGGGTTGCCTATTTACCGGCTCGCTTTTCGCGTTCCCGAAGGCAGCCTCAAAGCGCGCGTCAATTACGCGCTCACGCATGCCGGAGTAGTGAAGGAGATGCGCGACATTTTGCGTAGCCGACAAATACAGATGCTACATGTCCAGTGCATCAGTTCCAACGGGTATTATGCCTTGCTTGCCAAACGCGCGCTTTGCCTGCCACTCGTCGTCACCGCGCAGGGAGAATTGACTATGGACGCCGGGCAGATATACCAGCGCTCCCCATTTCAAAATCAGGTTTTGCGCGACCTGCTGCGCGAAGCCGATTTCATCACCGGCTGTTCTCGCAAAACCCTGAGCGACGTGGAAGCGCATGCGGGTATTCTGTCGGCGAACGTGGCAGAGCGATCTTCAATGGAGCGCTTCTTGACGATTTTACACAGGCCGGAGTTTACGCGCACCCCCGGCCTTACATTCTGGGCATTGGCCGCATCGTGCCGCAAAAAGGCTTTGACATTCTAATTAAGGCATACGCGCAGGCAAACATTCCCTCGCATGATCTCATCATTGCAGGGGATGGCCCGGAGCGCGCAAGCCTGGAGCAGCTTGCCACCGCCTCCGGCAAAGCGGACAGTATCCATTTTGTTGGGCGCGCTGACCGGCCACAAACGGTCGCGCTATTCAAGGGCGCTTCGTTTGTGGCCCTGCCCTCCCGCGCCGATGAAGGCTTACCCGTTGTCAGCGTCGAAGCGATGGCGGCAGGCAAAGCGATTGTCGGGACGCGCGTAGGCGGCGTTCCCGAGTCTATCGTTGACAATGAAACCGGGCTGATCGTGCCGCGTGAAGATGTGAATGCGCTCGCGCAGGCATTAACGCGAGTCGCCACCGATGTTGCGTTGCGCGAACAATTAGGCAGGGCAGGAAGTCAACGCGCCTCTTTATTTGCCTGGCCTGTCATTGCCGATCAGTACCTTTCGATTTACCGTTCACTTGGCTGAGATGCCGGTAATCTCCTGCCATTTCTTTCCATTCGCTGTAGCCACTCAGGAACATGAACCTCCTCATATTCTTAGGCGTGGCATAACGAAAGTACCAGAGCATTGGGATGACTTTCTTATCATCGCTATCTCGTCTGTTTGTCTCACTTCCGCCAAGCCGAAGTAAAGCAAGATTGGGACGAATAATCACCAGGCTGCTGCTGCATGGTAAAATGAACTCGGTTGTTGAAGTTCACATGCGCGATGGCAGCAGAATGCTTCTGGATGCGCGCAGTCGGTCAAGTCCGGCGCATTTTGGAACGGGGAACGGGATCGTGACGATATAGACTTCTTCAAAGTGTGTCTTCAATTAGGCAACACTATGTTTGATGTAGGAGCCAACGTCGGTTTGATTTCCATACCGTTGGCGCGTTTTCTGCGCGATAATGGCGGCGGAACCATTCTCGCCTTCAACCGTGAAAGCAAACTTCGACCGTTTAGTAACTACCATCCGCCTCAATGAGTATACTAACATCACTGCCTTCAATATCGCGCTTGGAGATGAAGACGGCGAGATTGAGATGGCTATGGAAACGCGAGACCGGTGGCAGGGCGGAGCCGGTACAGGCAATGCAGGGATACGGCAGGGGCCGGAGGATGCCTCGCGATTTAGTTTTTCAAAAGCGCGCATACAGCGCTTAGACACGTTTGTCCGGGAAAACAACATTAACAACGTGGACTTTATCAAGGTTGACATCGAAGGCGCGGAATTGATGTTCCTGCGCGGCGGCGCAGACTTTCTCTGCAAATGCCGCCCCATCATCTACGGAGAATTCAACTACCCCGCCATGCTTCAATTCAATCACACAATTCTCGACGTGGTTGACCTTGTACGCCCCTGGAACTATAAAATTTTTGCTTTTGCGGATCGCCTTCTTCCCGTCGAGGTGCTTCAACCCAAAGTGGGTATTGGAAACGTGTTTTTAGCGCCCGAAGAAAAAACAGACAAACTGCTTAGATTGGTTGAAGCCGCCCGACTGCAAAAATAGAGATTCGATAACAAACCCGATAGAAGGCCAATGCAAGATTCGGTATGCTTTTCGCTTTGTCATACACCGACGCCGTAATCGTTTGCTCACAACAACTTTTAGAACCAGATGGAGAACGAACTTGACAGGCAGGGCGCACACACAAATTTCATCCGACGCGATGCCGTTCTCCAACGGAGTCATACCTCGTTTACCCTATGTGCTGGCGTTGCTTTCTTTCATTCTTGCTGCGCTGTATGCGTTTGTCGCGCGACCGGGAACGCCTTATGATGAACCCGCCCACTTCGGCAACCTGTGTTTCTATGCCAACTTTAAGCACCTGCCTGTACTTGGTGAGCCAGGATCAACTTATGAGAGTTATCAAAGCCCACTCTACTACGCAGTCTATAGTATAATCTACCTTGTGGCGCGTCCTCTGGGAGAAAACTTTGCGTTTTATGCGCTGCGAGTTACAAGCGCATTGCTCATGGTTCCTGTTGTATTGCTGACCTATCTCATCCTGCGCAGGGTGTTTCCCAGGCATATCCTTGTTGCTCAGACCGTCAGCCTGTTTGCAGCTCTTAATGCCAGTTTGTGCGCAATCGCCGGCAGCATCCAAAATGATATGCTGGCAATCGCCCTGACGCTGCTCATCAGCTATTTGAGCATACTTTGGCTGACAGACAGCCAATTGAACTTTACGCGCACCGTTGCGCTTGCGACACTGGTTTCGCTCGCTGTGCTGACCAAACTTAATACAACGTTCCTGGTAATCTCCCTTCCTTTATTCATGTGGGTAGTGCACCGCCAACGCGCGTATCGCCACATAGCCCTCTTTGGGCTTGTCGTCGCCCTCCTGACAGGGTGGCTGTTTGTGCGTAACGTGAGGCTATATGGCGACATCACAGCCGCACGGGGAGAAAAGCGCTATCTTTCCATGCACTACCCTGCCGTCGTCAATGACCTGACAAAAATCAGCCTGTCTCATCCGAGAGGCTTTGCCATGATACTGCGTTCTACTCTGACTTATTTGTGGCTGCCCGTGGAATACTATCGCAACGCGATTCATGCCTCCCTGCTTGCGCGCGGCATTGTTGCCGTTTTTACTCTTACGGGTTTAGCAGGCGCTCTAATGGCATGGCGACAATGCAAGCAACTTGTAATACAGCAAGATGCGAATGTCAAGCAGGCAGTCCTCTATCTGGCATTGCAGTATGCCGTGCGCCTGCTCGTTTATCTCTATGGCTCCATCACGGCCTGGATGGTTCCGGCGCGTATAACCCTCACAATGAGCATCGTTCCAATGCTGGTGATTGCCGGCGGTGGGTTGCTGGCGGCGCGGCAGGCCGGGAATGGCGGCGTTAAAGTTTACCAGATCGCTCTGTGGATAGCGCTTGGCGTTATAAATGCTTCCATGCTTTGGTCCACATACCGTCTGCCGGAGATGCCGTTCTATATCAAGTTTGCAGTACGAAATGCAAAGGTACATCCACCCCGCCTATTCAAGCCGGATCGCGCCCTGTTCGCCTGATTCATAATCCATATGGCTGCTCAATCTTATACTGATTCATTATGCCTATTCAAGAGTAACCATACATTTTGGACGTATGCTACCTTATATGGCCCTGGAACTATAGAAATTTCGCTTTGCGGATCGTCTTCTGCCCATTGAGGTGCTTCAACCCAAAGTGGGTATTGGAAACGTGTTCTTAGTACCCGAAGAGAAAACGGACAAGCTGCTCACTCTGGTAGAAACCGCTCACTTACAAAAGTAGCGGTTGAGCAATTCGCCATTGCTTGTGGTGACTGGTGAAGAGGAAACCGCTATCAGGTATTTAAACCGTTTTACCTTTTCTTTGTGAAAGGCGCTCACGATGCAGGTTGGCTTCGTTATGGAGCAGATCTAGGACACGTCACTCACTCGCAAAACCTCAAGCAGGCGGTCGCGCGATTACCAGACATATCTCCTACTTACCTTGATGTACCATTCTCCGGCGACCTGGGGATATTGGCAAAGCTGCCTGTAATCTGCTCTAAGTGGTCTTTGCGCGCTTCACTTGCCGCCTATCTCAAGCTGCGCCCACACTATAAAAGGCTAGATGCCGTACTTTTTCACACGCACATGACGTCGCTGTTTTCTACCCGCCTCATGCAGCATCTGCCCGCCGTGATTTCGTTGGACTCGCCACCGTTCAACCGGCATGAGTCCTATTATCCAATTCTGGAAACCGAGCGGAGCATCGCTTACAAAAACCGTACGTACCGCCGTGTTTTCTCGGCATCAACGCATGTAGTGGCGTGGTCGCAGTGGGTAAAGAACGATCTTGTCGCCTACTATGACGTTCCTTCAGAAAAGATTACTGTGATTCCGCCAGGAATTGATATGGCAGACTGGATGGCGCCGATACGCCCATCACCCTGGAACCGCTGCCTTCATCTGCTGTTCGTTGGTGGAGATTTCGAGCGTAAGGGAGGCAGCGCGCTGCTCGAAGCCATGTGCTTGTTGCCTGCTTGTTTAAACGTGCATCTGCATATCGTTACCAAAGCTGATCTTCCGAAAGCTGCTCATTCAGTAGACAATATCACTATTTACACAGGTGTCGCTCCGAACTCGCGGCAATCGCGCGCCTTGTTTCAGCAGGCAGATATATTCGTTCTTCCGACCCGAAGCGATTGCCTGCCACTCGCGGTTTTAGAAGCTTTGGCAGCCGGCTTGCCTGTGATTACAACGAATATCGGCGCGTTGACCGAAGCCATAGAGGATGGCGTCAATGGCCTGGTCATTCCTGCTAACGACGCGCCTGCTCTCGCGGATGCGATTGCTTCCCTGGCTTCAAACCCGGCGCAGTTGCAGGCGCAAAGCTGTGCCGCCCGCGAAACCGCGGTTTCTAAATTTGACGCCACAGCCAATTACGGCAAGCTGCTTGAGGTGCTTCAAAGCATTCGCAAGTAGCCGGTTGAATGTTATAACACATGCACTCTTTAATTTTCGTCTCCCTGGAAAATTGGGATGACATCTGGCGGCGAAACCAATTTTTGTGCGCCGCCTACGCCCGCCGCTTTCCGCACAGCAAAATTTTGTTTGTCGGCTTGCCGCGTGATATATCGCACCATATTCGGCGAGGAACACTGTCCCGATTGCGCGAGGAAGCGACATGGACGGTTGCCGACCTGCCCAACATCACTGTCACGCGCCCGCTCAAACTATTTCCCAACACGCTTGAAAGGGGACGCAGGCTCAATGAGCAGATTGCCCGCGCGCACATTCGGCGCGCGGTTCGCCGGTTGGGATTGAACAGCCCGGTCTTGTGGCTCAACCCGCATGATGCCGTTCACACGGTCGGGCGTATGAACGAGCGCGCCGTAATTTACGACATCACCGACGATTGGACGACGTTCACGCAATCTGAATCCCTGACCCGGCGCATCGTCGCCCAAGATGCCGCTCTGTGTCGACGCGCCGATGCCGTAATCGTGTGTTCGCAGCGCCTCTATGATTTGAAACGTCCGTTGACGGAAAACTTGCATTTGATACCCAATGGAGTTGACGCCGAGCATTATCGCGCCGTGCTGGATGGAATTGGTTCCCTGCCCCGGAAACCATCGGCTGGAAAAAACCCGTATTGGGCTATACGGGCAGCATTCACGCGGATCGGGTAGACGTAGACTTGGTGGAAAGTCTCGCCCTTGCGCTTCCGCAGGCAACTATCGCGCTTGTCGGTCCCAACATGCTCACAGCATCGGTCACAGCCCGTCTGCAAACGCTGCCGAACGTCGTGTTCACCGGTAGCATTCCGTATGCCCGCCTGCCACAAATCATGCGCGCTTTTGACGTATGTATCGTTCCACATCGCGTGACAGCGTTTACGGAAAGTCTGAACCCTATCAAATTATGGGAGTATCTGGCGGCGGGCAAGCCCATTGTTTCTACCGATGTGGCCGGTTTTCGAGACTATCCTGAACATGTCGCCATCGCGCAGGATACGGAAATGTTCGCTCAGGGGGTTAAAGTCGCCTTGTGCGAAGCCCCTGCCAAAGCGATAACGCGTCGGTTTGAGGCCTGTTCCCACTCTTGGGATTCGCGCTTGGATTGCATTCTGGAGGTTCTTATGCAGATTGATGCAAGGATGTGCTGAATGCTTTTTCCGTTCCTGCTTTTTAGGCAGTGACGTTTTAGCGCCAAGATAACATGTCTGCCGAGATGATTATGCCTCTGTTAGAAAGTCAAAACCAACCCCTAAAGCCTGCAGCGCCTCCACGACTTCTTCAGTTGGACACGTTGCGAGGCGTGGCTATTCTGCTCGTGCTTGGAAACCATGCACCTGTACCCCCACAGGCGGCTGGCTGTTTTGAACCGTTTGCTGCGGCCTGGCAGCGTTTTGGGTGGGTCGGGGTAGATTTATTTTTCGTGTTGAGCGGTTTTTTAATTGGCGGTCTGCTATTTAAAGAACTGCAAACGCGCGCTCATTTGGATTTACGTCGCTTTCTAATTCGACGTTGCTTCAAAATTTGGCCCTCCTATTACCTTTGTGTCTGTGCCGGGTTGCTGTTAACGCTGGTACGTACACATGGTAAAATGGGTACATCTTTGTTGATTATGTGGCCTAATTTCGTTCACATCCAAAACTATTGTATGGGCGAACGTCCGATTTTGCACACTTGGAGTTTAGCGGTCGAAGAACATTTCTATTTGGCTCTGCCTTTCTGTTTGTGGCTGCTGACGCGCAAACATTTAAAGGACAAGATGCGCCTTTCTGCATTGCCGCTCCTTGCAGGGAGCGTCATGTTGTTCAGCCTTACCTTTCGCTGCCTTGTAAACAGTCGCCATCCGTTTAACCCGTATACGCATATTTTTTACACGCACATACGTATTGATTCTTTGATGTTTGGCGTTCTGCTCGCCTATTGGCATCATTTTGATCCGGGAAAGTTAGAGAAAGTGGCTCGTCAGCGCCTGCTTTTACTAGCAATAAGTCTGATGTTAATCAGTCCGGCATTATTTTTCGATAGGAATGTAACTCCTTTTATATGGACAGTTGGATATACATTGATTTACCTCGGCTTTGGCGGTATTTTACTTGTAATGATTTATACGCCTTTGGGAGAGGGATGGTCAGGACGGTGTTTGAGCGGCAAATCAGCGCGCCTTCTTGCCTGGATAGGAGTATCGAGTTATACTATCTATCTCTGGCATGGCTTGTTCGCGCTTCGCCCTATAGAAAGTTTAGATAATCTCTGGCTGATTCATTTGCCCTGGCTTCGATGGAGTTTGGGAACTGGCTTGTATTTAGCTTTAGCAATAGGAGTTGGTACTTTAGCAGGCATTCTGGTGGACAAGCGGGTGCTTCGATTGCGTGACAGGCTGTTTCCAGCGCGCGCAAACGCGTTAACCTTACATCCGCAATTATTGGAAGCAGATCGACGCATTTAGCCCACGTAAAACAATCTCTTTACAAGCAAGGGCATCTCGGTTACAGATGTCCTCGCGGATTCAGGCATATACTGCAACTTTCCCTATGTTATCTTCAACCCTGAGTATAACTATCGTGACCGGCAGCAGCAAAGACATGCTGCGCGCCTGTCTGATCTCCTTGCTTGTGGGTAATGTGGAAGTGCCTGCCGAAGTTATTGTTGTAGATAATGCAACGACAAACGGCTGTGTGGAAATGATACGGGCTGAGTTCCCGCAAATCACCCTAATCGTCAACGCGCATCGTGACGGATTTGCTGCCAACCAGAACCGCGCCCTTCGCGCCAGTTATGGCGATTATATTTTGCTCTTAAATGATGATACAATTGTCCGTCCTGGTACGCTCCAAACATTGTGTGACTTCCTGAATCACCATCCCAAAATTGGAGCCGTCGGTTGTCGGCTTGAAAACCCGGATGGCAGTCTGCAAAAAAGCTGCTACAAGTTTCCTTCTCCTGCTCGCTCGATTGCCGAAAATTTGCTTCTGGTTGCCGCTTTTCCCAACAATTCCTGGTGGGGGGATTATCGCGCCTGGCCGCACGACCAGACACGGGAGGTTGATTTTGTTATCGGGGCCGCCATGCTGGTGCGGCGTGAAATGATTGCTGCCGTTGGCTTATTGGATGAAGGTTTTTTTGTTTACTTCGAGGAAGTGGACTGGTGCCGGCGCATGAAACAAAATGGCTGGCAGGTCGCCTTTACACCCGATACAACGATTGTTCACTACGGCGGGCAAAGCAGCCTCGATTTTAAAAACCGGCAATTTGTTGAGTTCACGCGCAATCAAATGAGGTATATTATTAAACATCATGGCATTATGGGTGGAAGTATTCATCGCCTTGCCATGCTTGTTGGCGCTGTGCTGCGCATTATACTATGGGGTGTAGCAGCATTTACGCGCCCTGCGAAACGCGCGACGGTGAAACTCTGGTGGCGCATTCTGCGCTGGCATCTGGGGTTCGGCCCCCACCAGGGTATTCGTGAACTGGCAGCCATTCAAAATACCAATCCCGCTCCTGTCCTTAATCCGTCCGCGTTGAATTAGAACAACTTATGCACCCTACGCTCGACAAGAAGATTGCTTCCGCGCAGCCATTGTCGCTGATGCACCCGCAAACGGCCACTGTGCTTATGCTGATTACCGTCAGCGCGGTTTCCAGCGCATTCTGGTATTCGCCCAACCTGGCTCTGGCGCTTGTATTCGTAGCGTTATGCGTTCTGGTGGCGCACAAACATCGTTCCTGGTTTGTCCTCGCTGCCTACGCTTGCTTTCCCTTTCAGAGTTCCCTTACAGGGGAAAATGTAGCGGGTAACTTCAGCGTTTCCGATGCCCTCTTGATCATCGCCTTCTTGTCACTGCCCCTTTTGCTGCTACACAAACGGCGCCTGGTCGTTGGCCCGGCAGGTATTGGCCTGCTCTTGTTTCTTGGCCTTGCCTCCATTTCTTCTGCGCTCCATTGGGAAGGAATGACCACTGCCGTATCGCTGGCGCGCATGTGGGTTGCTACTCTCCTGCCGGTTCTGCTGTTCGCCAATGGGGATAGCCGCCTGTCTCTTGCGCACCGTTGCTTCGCTCTTTTCCTGATAGGCATTAATGTCCTGAGCATCGGCAGCATACTTGCGTTCTTTCAGGGAGGGATCAATGCCAGCATGTATGCAATGGGCAACCACAAAAATCTCCTCGGGCCAATGTACGGCTGTGGTATCGTCACTGCGCTCACCTACTTGTTTACAGGGCAGGCGCGGGGCAGGCGGCGCGTATGGCTGGCGCTCACTATTGTTGGCGCAAGTATCGGCTGCCTGTTGTCTCTGTCGCGGGGTGGATGGGTCGCAACAGCCGTCGCTTTTGCGCTGCTGCTCCTCATGCTGCGGCAGTTGAAGGTCTTAGTCATCAGCCTTTTGGTAATGGTTCCCGTGCTGTTCGTCGTTTGGCACATGCTGCCCGAAAAAGCGACTGATTATGCCTCCGATGTATCCGCCAATGCGCACACTACTCAGACTCGATTAGTAACTATCAACCAGGTCATGGATGCCTACTATGAAAGTCCTTTGATTGGAGTGGGCGTTGGACTGCGTAAGAAGCTGGAGCCGCATAACGTTCTGGTGTTGACGCTTGGGGAAGAAGGCATTTTGGGCGTGTGTTGTTTTATCGGCATGTTCGCCGGAGGCTTTTACACCTTTGCGGTTGCGTGGCGATGTTCGCGGGATGAGCCGGAAGCGCAACAAATCGTAATCATTGGCGTATGCCTGCTGTGTCTTTCCCTTGTTGCAGGCATGATGGACGTGTATTGGCGGCGGGGAGTTGGTTTTCTTGGGTGGGCGTCCGTGGGGATGGCTGTCAATCTTATTGATCCCAAACGACGGCGCGCAAGTATTCCGCGCGCTTCCCTTCCTCAAAACGGAGCCGCATGATGTCCGTTCCGAACCCTGGCAGCCTCCGAACGGATTCAACTCCGCACATTCTCGTAGATGCCCGCTTTCGGGCACAGCAGCGTGGCGGAGACCGCTGCCGTTTCGAGCTTGCCGCGCATCTGGCGGAACAAGCGCAGGCGCGCTACACCTTTCTTGCATACGAGCAAACCCGCGAAACGCTGACGGGCCGATTGGCCGGCGACGCGCGCATTGTCGCCAGCCCTTACCTGCCCAATCAGCATCCGCAATTTGATTGGTTTGAAAACCTCGGCTTGCCCCGCCTGGCGCATCGCGTCCATGCCGATATATATCATGGCACGTTTCAGGTGTTGCCCCTCCTGCCCGGCGCGTGCCCGGCTGTGGTCACACTGCATGATATGGCCCTATGGGCGATGCCGGAGGGTTATGGAAAACGGTTTGGACCTTATATGCGCTATCTTGTTACGGGCAGCCTGAAATCGAGCGTCTCACATTATAACGGTGACTGACGCCACGCGGCGCGAACTGCTGCATTACCTGCCGGATGTGAAAGCGCCCATCAGCGTTATCTGGAACGGCGTGGGCGCTGAGTTCCTGCGCGCGGCGCGCTTATCGGAGGAAGTCACGCAGGAAACCTGCCGCAGGCTCAACATTCCCATGCCCTACATCCTGTTCGTGGGCAATCTGGAACCCAAGAAAAATCTCGTCCGGCTGGTAGAAGCGTTTCGACGCATGCATGCCGCTTCCAATCTGCCGCATACCCTTGTGATCGTAGGCAAGAAGCTGGAGGAGGGACCAGAGAGTGGCCTCACCGATGCTGACATTCGCGGCCCAATTCACTTTACGGGATACGTGGAGGATGCCGACCTGCCAAACCTGTATCGGGGCGCGGAACTCGTTGCGGTGCCTTCTTTATACGAAGGCTTCGGCATGCAAATACTGGAAGGCATGGCGGCAGGCGTACCCGTGCTGACTTCCTCCGTTTCCTGCCTGCCGGAAGTGGCTGGCGGCGCGGCGTGGCTGGTCAACCCGCTTGATGTGGAAGACATGGCAACGGGATTGTATCGCGCTTTGACGGATCAGGATTGGCGACGCCAGGCAATCCAAGCCGGCAGCGCCCGCGCGCAGGAACTTTCGTGGGATGCCAACGCCCGCAAAACGGCTGCGGTCTATCAGGAAGTTTATGAGCGTTGCTGCCGCAAAAATACAGCGGCGAACACATAAAACCTCGTCTGTAAAGTAACAAGGGGCCATTGGCGACCATGCGCGTTTTGCTGATCTCTCATACCTGCCAGTCGCCTACGGAGGGGCAGCCGAAAGCGGAATGGCTGGCGCGCATGCCGGATGTTGAATTGCGCGTCCTGATTCCTGACCGCTGGAAACACTACGGACGCTGGCGGCAGGCAAGCGTTGCCAAAGATTCCTGCGCGACGTACCATGTCGGGCGGGTTGCCTGTCCCTGGATCGGGCGGGCGCAATTTTACCTGCATTGGTATCCCGAACTGGCGCGGCTTTTGCGCGAGTTTCAGCCGGATATGATTGATTTGTGGGAAGAACCCTGGGGACTGGTCAGCGCGCATACGTGCCGCCTGCGCAGCAGACTCTTGCCAAACGCCAAAATCGTTTCGGAAACCGAGCAGAACATTCACAAGAACCTGCCCGCGCCCTTTGAAGCGTTCCGCGCGTATACGCTGCGCCATGCGGATTTTGTCGTGGGACGCAATGCGGAAGCGCTCGATGTGGTACGCCGCAAGGGGTATCGAGGCGCGGCGCAGGTGGTTCCTAATGCCGTAGACACGGGCTTGTTTCGGCCTTTGGACAAATCAGCCTGTCGGCAGTCGCTGGAATTGTCCGGGTTTGTGGCCGGGTATGTGGGACGCCTGGTGGAAGAAAAAGGCTTGCGGGACATGATAGACGCTTTGGCCTTTTGCCCGGAACATATTCACCTGCTGTTTGTGGGCGAAGGCCCGTATCAATCCGTTTTGGAACAGCGCGCGAGAGAAATTGGTAAAACCGCGCAAGCGCGTTTCCTGCCCAAGCGCCCACTGGAAGAACTGCCCGTCGTGATGAACGCCCTGGACGCGCTGGTTCTCGTTTCGCGCACCACGCCGCGCTGGAAAGAACAGTTCGGGCGCGTGTTAATCGAAGCGCATGCCTGCCGAACGCCCGTGATCGGTTCCACATCCGGCGCGATCCCCGAAGTGGTTGGCAAGGGAGGACTGATCGTGCCTGAACACAATCCCCGCGCCCTCGCCGAAGCGCTGCTGAAATTGGACAGCGATCCCGATTTGCGCCTTCAATTGGGAGAAGCGGGACGCTGCCAGGTGGAACAGCAGTATACCTGGCAGCAGGTCGCGCAGCGGATGCATGCTATTTATCAACGTGTGTCAGCCCCTTTGCCGACGCGCCCGCCGGGAGAACTGATCTCGTGAACGCCTCGCCCTTGCCTGCTTCCACTGCGGCGGCTCCCAAAAACAACATCAAAACCATTCTGTTCTTCGACCATACCGCCAGTTTGGGCGGGGGCGAAGTCGCCCTGCTCAATCTGGTGCAGGGGCTGGATCGGACTCGCTATCGCCCGCTCGTGATTTTGGGTTCTGAAGGAAGGCTGCAAGCCAAACTGACGGAAGCGGGCGTGGAAACTCAGATTTTGCCGATTTCCGCCGAAGTGGTGGAAACGCGCAAGGACACGCTGGGGGCGGGCAGCCTGCTGCGCCTGCGGGCTATAACACAGTCCGCCACGTATGCCGCGAAACTGGCGCGGCTTATTCGGCGCGAAAACGCCGCGCTGGTACACACCAATTCCCTCAAAGCCGACATTATCGGGGGCATGGCGGCACGAATGGCGCGCGTTCCCGTAATATGGCATGTGCGCGACCGCATCGAAACAGATTACCTGCCCCGCCCCGTCGTGATGCTGTTTCGCAGATTGTGCCGATTCGTGCCGAACTATATCATCGCCAATTCCACCGCCACGCTCCAAACGCTGCATTTGCCGTCCAACCGTTCCGCTTCGACTGTGTACAGCGGCGTGGCTGCCGAGCGCGGGCGCGTGGTGCATGACGGCGTGGCTCCCGAAGCCTTTTCCCACGAAGCGGCAGCGACTTCCGACAGCCCGGTTATCGGCTTGATCGGGCGTATCAGTCCGTGGAAAGGGCAGCATATCTTTGTGGAAATGGCCGCGCAGGTGCATGCCCGCTTTCCCAATGCCCGCTTCCAGGTTTGCGGTTCGCCCCTGTTCGGCGAGGAAGCGTATGAAGCCCAGGTGCGCGCGCAGGTGCGGCAATTGGGACTGGAAACCTGCGTGGAGTTTTTGGGCTTCCGCTCGGATGTGTACCAGCGTGATTCAGAACATGGATATTGTCGTGCATGCGTCCACAACGGGGGAACCGTTCGGGCAGGTGATTGTGGAAGGCATGGCGGCGGGAAAGCCCGTCGTGGCGACCCGGGGCGGCGGCGTCCCGGAAATCGTGGAAGACGGCGTGACCGGGCGACTGGTTCCCATGAACGACGTTCCCCAAATGGCCGCCGCCGTTCTTGATTTGCTTTCCAATCCGCAGGCTGCGCGAGCAATGGGGCAGGCCGGCTACCGGCGCGTTCAGGAGCAGTTCACCATCGAACACAGCATCCGGCGCGTGGAAAGCATTTATGACAGCATCCTGGGAAGGGATCGGGGTCAGGGTTCAGGGGTCAGGATTAGTTGCGCCTCCTTCCGCATCTTCCTTACAAGGGCGTGATGAAGAAGACGTTTTTCCTGATCCCTGACCCCTGAATCCTGACCCCTTCTTGAAAAGACTATGCCGCAAATAACCGTTGGTTTCAAAACCGATGTCGGGCGCGTTCGCACTCAAAATCAAGACAGTCTCGCGGTTGTGTCCGCTGAAGAATTGGGCGGGCGGGCGCAGGGGTTGTTTATCGTTGCCGATGGCGTCGGCGGCAATCGCAAGGGTGGCGAGGTAGCCAGCCGCATTGCCGTAGACACCATCACAGATGCTGTGCGCTCGTCCCTGACAGCCGCCGATACGCTCCCCGTCGCCGAACTGGAAGCGCTTCTTCATGCAAGCCTGAAAGCCGCTAATGCTGCCGTATGGCAGCAGGCGCACCGCGTGTACGAACAGCATGGCATGGGAACGACGTGCGTACTGGCGCTGCTGCGGGATGCGGATTTGATTGTCGGCAATGTCGGCGACAGCCGCTGCTACCTGCTGCGCAAGGGACGGCTGGATCAATTAACGCACGACCACGCCTTTTTAGACTTGGGGCGGGGTTCGCGCCGTTCCGAAGGCGAAGCCGGAAATCATATGCAGTTTCGTCACATCATGACGCGCGCTATCGGGTATGCCAGCGTTGTGGAGCCGGAAGTGGAACCGTTTTGCCTGCGGGAAGGGGATGCTATCCTGCTGTGCAGCGATGGCTTGACGCGGATGCTTGACCATGCCGAAATTACAAACCTGATGACAGCCGGCGCCATGCCGCAGGAAATCTGCAAGCGCCTGGTGGCGGCGGCCAACGCCAAAGGCGGCGACGACAATATTACCGCCATTGTAATCCATTATGGAGCCGTTACTCCACCCGCGCCCACTCCGGTCAGCCCCGGCAGCGCCACACCCCAAAGTGAAAGCAACGCCGACAACAGCGTTTCTGCGGAAACGCCGACACGTTCGTGGCGGCGGAAACTGCATCGCCTGCTGAAACGCCAACACTAAAACCTTAAAACGTCTCTCCTACCGGTATAACTGCCAGCATAATTTAGCCACGCATATTTTTTTATGAAAAAGTTGGCGAATAGCGTGATTTTGCGGGCACTTGGCACAAATTATGCAATACTTAAGTATGTCAGGCAAACCAAGTGTTTCGTTCAGCATTTTGTTCCAAGCCCGCGCGCTTTTCTCTCGCTACCTTAAAGGAGACCTTTTTATGATCCGTCACGTTCGACATTTGTTCACCGGCCTTGCTTTAGCTGCCGGGCTTTCTTGTTCCGTATTCGCGTCCGCACAAACCATTTATGTCGCGGGCGGCCCCATCAGCGCAGCCGCAACGCCAGGCGTTCTCGGAACCATCAATCCCATTACAGGCGTATTCTCCCTGATTGGCACCACCAGCACCGAGCTGACCGGCATTGCCTTCTCCCCTATCACCGGCGTTCTGTACGGGGTGAGCGCGGATGCAACCACGCTTTACACAGTGAACGCCGCGACAGGCGCGCTGACTACTGTTGGCGCGACAGGGTTGGGAACGGGCACCTTCGATATCGCCGATGGGCTTGCTTTCCGTTCCGATGGCACACTGTTCCTGGCGGACGCTACCGGCGCGGGGGGATCGGCGAGCAACCTGTATACGGTGAGTACAACGACGGGCGCGGCCTCTGTCGTTGGCGCTATCGGCAACCAGTCTTCGGCCACCATCGGCTTCGACGGCAGCGGCAACCTGTTTGAGATCAACAACCAGGTTACGCCTAATACCCTTGTGTCCCTGAACCAGTCCACCGGCGCGGGAACCACTGTCGGCAGCGTTCCCTTCCGGGACATCAGCGGCCTGGCCTTCTCGAACGGAATCCTTTTTGGTTTCACCGACACCAACCAATCCGGCGCGAACACTACAAACTCGGTTGTCGCAGTGAACACAACGACAGCCGGGGCCACGTTCATCAGTTCGTATAATCTGGGCAACGGCAACGTTATCACTGCGGCCACGCCGTTTCAGGGCGCGGCGGTTCCCGAACCCTCCACGCTTGCCCTGCTGATGGGCATGGGCGTGACCGGCACGGGCGTGTTCCTGCGCCGCAAGCGCGCCACTGCGTCCGCGTAAGCGGTAACGCGATGTCTCGCGCGGCGTTACGCCACTTCGACAGTCACAGGCCGATAGCACCTCGCGGCCTGTGACTATTTCTTGCCGCGCCGTAATCTATCCATAAACTGATAAGTATCATGGCTGTTGCTGAGAAGGAAACTGCAAATACGTCGGCGCGGCCCGGCAATTGGCGCGCTGCGCAGGCATGGCGCGGCGATCCTTCCTGCTGGCTGCTGGCAGGCGCGCTGATTGCGCTGTACGCGCCCGTATTTGTGGAAACGGCGCATATCTGGCTCGTAGACGCCTACTCCGCGCACGGCTTTTTGATCCCCTTCCTAACCGGCTTGCTCATCTGGTGGCGCAGGCAGGAACTTGCCGATGCGCCGCGAAGTTGCAATCGTTGGGGGTTCGCGCTGCTGGCAGGCGGGTTGCTGCTGGAAACGGCAGCCTGGTACGCCCGTATTCGCGTGTTCGCCATGCTGTCGCTGGTTCCCGTTCTGCTGGGCGCGTCGCTGCTGTTGGGCGGTTCGCGCATCACGCGCATACTGCTGTTTCCCCTGCTGTTTTTGGGGTTTGCGGCTCCCCTGCCTACCTGGCTGGTGCAGCCGGTCAGTTTTCCCATTCAAAACATCTCCTGCCGCGCCGCAAGCTGGAGTGTGCAGCAGACGGGCGTTCCCATCTCGCAGGAGGGGTTCACCATCGGCCTGTCCAATGGAAGTTCGCTGGAAGTGGCCGAGGAGTGCAGCGGCTTCAAGAAAACGCTGACGATAACCGTGTTCGCCTGCTTTTACGCTTCGCTGTTTGCCATTCCGCTGTGGAAGCAGGGCGCGCTCGTGCTGCTGGCGATGCCGCTTGCGATTGTGGCAAATATCGCGCGGGTGTCGGGCTTGATTTTAACCGCGAACGCCTGGGGCATACGCGGCGTTCACTGGCTGCATGATATTGCCGATCCCTTTGTGGTCGTGCTGTGTTTCGGATTGCTGCTGTGGGCCGGGAGAGTGCTGGGATGCCGAAAATTGCGTTACTCCGTATAGCCATTTCCGGCCTGCTGCTGCTGGCCTGCCTGGTCAATCACGCGACTTCCCGGCTGCCCATCCCTCAATTGCGCCTGGTTCCGATTGACCGCCTGCCGCGCCAGATAGGCAATTGGACGTGTACGCAGGACTTGCCGATTGAGGCCAAAGTGCGCGCGGTGCTGCCGGACGCCGCCTTTTTGTCCCGCGCGTACCGCGACCCGCAGGGACGAACGGCGCAATTGTTTCTGGAAACTTCGCAGGACGCGCAGATGTTTCATTCGCCGACGCAGTGCATGCCCGCGCAAAACTGGAACATTCTGGACACGCGCCGGGTAGACATACAGCCTGCCGCTTTGGGCGAAAGCGGACAAAAGATCGCTTCTGCCCAAAACGAACCGAGCGCCGGGGCAACCGAAATGGATATGCAGAGCGCGGGGCAAAATATGCTTTTGCTCTACTGGTACACCAGTGAGCGCCAACTGGACAAGTGGCAGGCGTTAAAAACAAAATTGCTGTCCGGGCGCCCTCCCACCCGTCTGTTTGTCCGCATTCTGGTTCCCGCGTCCGCAGACTTCGGGCCATCCGCGCAAACCGCGCGAGATTTCGCCCAGGCGCTGCTGCCGACTATCACCGAACTGGCAAATGCAGGGTGAGGTTAAAAGTAAACATGACAGGATTACCGGAAATCAGGGAAAACCGGTAGTTCTGGCGTGGGCAAACAGGAAAATCCCGACGGGAATCCCTACCGATTTTAAGCAGATTGTGATATTATGTAACTGTTGTCAGTCGGCGGCTTACGCGCCAGGCTGCCGGCTTTGAGAATGGCGCTTACGCAGCCTTGCGAAAGATAAAACCGAAGTATGGAATCGTCTGAAATCCCCGCTTCCTCGCCGTCCAAACCGGGCGCGCTTCCCCCAATGGGCGGATGGCTTGCGCCGGTTGATGAGGGAGACTATTACGAAGAGGAAATCGTTGTTGCGCCCCCCGCGTCCCCCAAAGCCAGGCGAAAACTGGCGCTGATGCTGATTGTGACCCTGCTTGCGGGGGCGGCGATTGGCGCGCTGGTGACGCGGCAAAGATACAAGGGCAAGCAGGTGGTTGCGTCCGTCAACGGCGTGGTCATTGCGGAGCCGTACTTCTTCCATCGCATGGAAATGGAAATCGGCAACGGCACCCTGCGCAAAATCGTCGCGGATGAATTGCAGCTTCAGTATGCGCGTAAACTGGGCGTGTACCCCTCCGACCAAGAGGTGCTTGCCCGCTACAAGCAGATGAGCGAGCAGCCGAATTTCGGGCAGTACCTTGCGTCCACGCACCAGGTTCCTGATGATATTTTGCACACGATTCGGGTCACGCTTGCCGCCGATGGCCTCGTCACCAAAGGCGCGGCGGTCAGCGATGAGGAAGTTCGGGCGTACTACAATCGCGAGTCCGACAAAAACAATCCGCAGGCGCGTTACTACACGCCCAAAACAGTGATCATTGCAGTCATCAAAACACGTTCGCAGGCGCAGATAAATCTGGCGGCGGCGGAACTGGCGAAGAATGTGGAGTTTGCCAAAGTCGCCGCCAAATACAGCGAGGATGGCAGCCGGCAGTCGGGCGGAACGCTTCCTCCCGTTCCCTATGGCCGCACTCCCGCCACGCGGGTTACGGGCGCGCAGGACGCGGTTTTCGGACTGCAAATCGGCGAACAATTGGGGCCGAAGCAAATAGCCGGTTACTGGTGGATCATTCGCTGCCTGGACAAAAAGCCCGAAGTTCTCCGGCCTTTTGAGGAAGTCAAGGACGAGTGCCGCCACAACCTCTTGATTGCCAAAGGGCTGCCCGCCAACGGCGATAAAGTGCGCGACGGCTATCGCCAGTTCACGCAGGACGCCACCATCCGCGCCTTCTGGCCGGAATACAAACACGTCATCGGGGCGAAGTAGTTTGTCGGTGTTCAGGTGTTCGGTATTCAGGTATTCAGGACAAATGCAAGTCTTTCCAGAACACCCGAATACCTGAACACCTGAACACCGTTCCCTACAAGGTTTAAGCAACATAATGTCGGAAGACTTTTCCACGCAATCTTCAGAAATATCGCTGCGCGATTACGCGGATTTGCTGCGGCGGCGCAAGTACATCGTTCTGCAAACGTTTGTGCTGGTCATCATGGTGGGAACCATTGTGACGTACCTGACCAAGCCCACGTACCGCACCATCGCGCGCATTCTGGTGGAAGGCCGCGAGTTCACCCTCGCGCAGTACAACACCTCAGATCCCCTGAGTACCCTCTTCATGCCGGATGCGGGGCACGATATTTCCACGCAGATCGAAGTGCTGCAAAGCGCGCGGGTGATGAGCGATGCGTTTCAATCCGCCGGGGTGTCGCCTGCCGATGTGCATGTGGACATCAAGCAAGTCGGCAATACGGACGTGATCGAGATCGTCACCGAGTCCAACAAGGCCGAGTACGCCGAGCGCATGGCCCGCGTCCTGCCCACCGTGTATAAAAACTACATGGCGGGCAATCGCAAAACCGAAGTGGTCACGGCTCTTTCCTCGTCGCGGGACCGATTAAACGAAGAAAAGCAGAAACTGAGCCAGGCGGAATACGCCATACAAAAGTTCAAGCAGAAAACCCATCTGCCGGACGTAGCCCTGGATAAAACGTCGCGTATCGGCGAAGCGAACTCGACGGAAAGCGAAGCCAAGCGCGCGCAGGCAGACGTTGCTTCAGCCGCCGCCCGTTTGAATACCCTGCAGGCTGACCGCAAGCGCCAGCCGGACTTTATAGACACGCCGACGACGGTTTCCAACAACGCCGCCCTGCAAACCGCCAAAGACCAGCTTTCTCAATTGCGTAATGAGCGCGTTCGCCTGCTTGCCGGTTACAAGCCGGGAACCTTTGAAATCAATCAGGTAGACACGCAGATCGCGCAGGCCGAGCAGCGTCTCAATGATACGCCGCCAACCGTCACCAGCGTTTCCCACGCGCCCAACCCGATTTTGAGCAGCTACGACCAGAAGGTTTCCGAAGCGCAGGCGACCCTCAACGCGGCGCAGGCGCAATTGGACAAAGCGCAGAGCCATGCGACCGAAGCCACCGCCAAGCTTGGCAAGTTCAGTACGCTGGATCGGCAGCAGGCGGAATTGCAGCGCAATCTGGAAGAGCATCAGGCCAATGTCAAGACCCTGACGACAACCGTGCAGATGCTGGATTTGCGCGACAAAGCCACGCACGATCCGCTCATGACCATCACGCCCGCCGGTCCCGCGTTTCAAGTCGCGCCCCGCCCGGTTATCAACATGATCTATTCCGCTGTCGTGGGATTGATTCTGGCGTTGGGACTGGCGCTGCTGCAGGAATTCATGGATGACCGCGTGAATTCGCCCGACGATGCGCGGCGGATGCTGGATACGCCGGTTCTGGGCTATGTGCCGTTAATTGAAAAAGAGGAAGGGCGGCTGCTCAGTCAAACGCGCAGTAACGGCGCGATTCTGGAAAGCTACCGCGTGGTGCGCTCCAACGTGCAGTTCGCCACGCTTGGCTCGCAGGTCTGTTCGCTCCTTGTCACCAGCACGGTTCCCGGCGAAGGCAAGTCCGTGACGGCCACCAACCTGGCGATTGCGATGGCATTGGACGGCAAAAAGGTGATTCTTGTGGACGCCGATCTGCGCCGCTCTACCGTGCATCAAAAGTTCGACATTCCGCAATCCCCCGGCCTGACCAATGTGCTTATCGGGCGCACGTCCCTGGAAGCCGCCCTGCGCGATACGGAATTTCCCGGCCTGCGGCTACTGACTGCCGGCCCACAGCCGCCCAACCCGGCGGAACTGCTCAACTCGGAGCCGATGCAGCGTCTGCACGAGCGGCTTAAAGAATACGCCGACGTGGTGATTTACGACAGCCCGCCGTGTCTGGCGACTGCCGATGCGCAGGTCTTGTCGGCTTCGGTAGACGGCGTGATGTACGTGATCCAACTGGGCGAAACCAAAAAATCCGGCGTCCGCCACGCGATGGAACTGCTGAACCAGGCACACGCCAATGTGCTGGGCGTGATCTTCAACAAGGTTCGCGCTAATGGCAAGCAATCCGGCTACTATGATTACTACGGCTATTACGGGTATTATGGAAGCGTGTATGGCGAGGACGGTTCGCGCAAGCGCGTGAGTTCCGAATTTGAAGCCCTGCTTGCCGACAGCGACGAAGAACCCCGCGAACCGGCAGCAGCCATTTTGCCCCCGGCGGAAACGCGCCCGACCCAGAGCCGAAGCGGAAAGCGAAAGGAAGACTGACATGCCTGCTTGCCATCGCGCAGGGACGCTTGCCCTGCTTGTAACCGGTCTCTCGCTTTCGCTGCTGCCGCGCCCGTCGGTTGCGCAGACAGCCCCTACGCAAAAAACAGAACCAAAAACCGCGCAGGCGGACGCGCCCAAACAAACCCAGGCCGGAACGCCGCAAACAGCGTCAAAGGCGACGGACAAACAAACTCCATCTGCCAACAATGCGAATAATACAGGCGCGAAGGATGCGGGAGCAACTGTAAAAGATACAGCAACCGCCGCGAAGAACAACAGCGCCACGCCTACCGACCCTGCGGAATACGTTTTGGGAGCGGACGACGTAATTGAATTGAACGTCAGCCACCATCCCGACTTGAACCGGCAAATGACCATTCTGCCGGACGGCAAAATCACCCTGCCCGATCAGGGCGATTTTCAGGCGTCCGGCAAAACGCGGCGCGAACTGGCGGCGGAAATTCAAACCGCCTACGAGAAAACGCTTAATAACGCCAGCGTGACCATTATCGTGCGGGAAGTGCGCTCGCGCAAAGTGGGCGTGACCGGGGCCGTGCATGCGTCCGGCAATTTTGACCTGAAACAAAACTGGCGCTTGATGGACTTGATCGCGTCTGCGGGCGGATTGACCGCCAAGCCCAACCGCATCAAAGGCCGCCTGCTGCGCAATTTGAAGACTATAACGCTCGATGTGGAGCGGGCTAACGCCAAGCCGGACGATGACAGCGCGAATGTGGTATTGCAGGCGGGCGATATTGTGCTGCTCGACGACCTGCCGCCCCTGCGCGATGAAGTGTCCGTTTTGGGGCAAATCGCGCATATCGGCACGTTTCCCCTGGACGACCAGACCACGCTGATTACCTTGATTACGCAGGCGGGCGGACCGACGGAACGCGCCGCGCTGACCAAAGCCTATGTGCGCCGGGGCAACGCGCAAATTCCGCTCAACCTGCGTCCCTCCTTAGCGCTGAATCAACAGGACGAAACCATCACCAATTTCAAGCTGAAAGCCGGCGACGTACTGGTGATTCCCGAAATCGAAAAGCGCTACGCTGTAATGGGCCAGGTCGCGCATCCAAGCTATTATCCCATTCCCGAAAAGGGTCCGGTGAACGTTTTTGAAGCGTTCAACTTCGCGGGCGGGCAGTTGCCGTCCGGCGACCTGTCCAAAGCGGGCATCATCCGCATGGTGGACGGCAAGCCGACCGTAATCCCGGTCAACATGAACAACATCCTGAAAAAGCCGGAAACGGCCATGAATTTGACCTTGCAGCCCGAAGACGTCTTAGTGGTTCCACTGCGCGGTCAGCGCGGATTAACGATTCAGGACGCGCTTTCGCCGCTCTCAATTTTAAGTCTATTCGGCCTTCGATTTTTCTAAAATTTTAAGGGACGCAGGTATCGGACTTATCCCTTACCACTTATCCCTTATCCCTCTTCGGGATTGTCTCCGGCGCAACACCCCGAAGGATGTAACAAGCCGGAACACTGTTCTGTGTAGGTTGGCGGATGCGCGAGGCACCGCTGACATCGTTCCTATTTGCAGGAAGATTCGGATGCGCGAGGCACCGGATCGGACGCAACGGAAAGGACACGGTTATGACCACGAAATCCTGGTGGGCACAGACGGTACACAACAAACTCATTGCTTTAATTCTGGCAATGGTCGTTCTTGTGCCGTTGGTTGCCACTCCTGCCGGCAATGCCACGCGCGGCCTGGCCGCTCTCACCTTCGAGGGCCTGGGCGTCGCGCTGCTGGCAACGCTGCTGTGGCGCACCGATTGGAATATCAATCGCGCCAAAATCAAAGAGTTTTTCACAACGGGCGCAAACCTGCCCATTGTGCTGTTCCTGGGACTGGCAATCGCGTCATGCGTGATGTCCACCCACAAACAGTACAGCGAACAGGAACTGCTGCGCGTTGGAACCGGCATCCTGCTGTATTTCGCCGTCGCGTATGAGTTTCGCCGCTCGGAACAGCTTGCCCGCCTGGTAGACGCGCTGGTGGCTGTTACCATCGTCGTGTCGGTGATTGGCTTCGCGCAGTACGCAAGCAGCCATTCGTTTCACAACATGGGCGTGTTCGGCGACCATCAGTTGTTCGGCTCGTTTCTGATGATTTTGCTGCCCATCGTGGGCATCATGGCGGTGAGCGAAAAGAATCCCAACCGCCAGCTTGTGGCGCAGATCGCGACGGTTATGGCCGCGACCTGCCTGCTGCTGTCGCAGGCGCGCAGCGCGTGGATCGGCGCGGCGGCGGGCATGCTGCTGCTTGGCATTGTCGCCAGCGTCATGGCATGGAAAGATAAAAGTTCGCGGCACAACAGGCATCTGGTGGTTCTGCCTGCCCTGCTGCTCGTGATCGCGGTCGGCTTTTTCCTGCTGATCTTCCCGCAAACCAGCGCCCTTGTCGGACGCGCTACTACGCTGCAAAGCGCCAGCGCGGTGGATACGTGGAAAATCCGCCAGCATACGTGGGCCGGCGTGGATAAAATGATTCGGGAACGCCCGCTTACGGGCTTCGGGCTGGGCCTGTATCCCTACTACCAGAAAGAATATACCCACGATGGCATGCCCCTAGCGCGCATGGGCGGCGCTCCTTCGCTTGGCGAACAGGCGCATAACACCTATCTGCAAACCGCCGCCGAATTGGGTCTGCCCGGCCTGCTGCTGATGGTGGCGACGCTGGCAGTGTTTTTAGTCACGGGCTTTCGGCGGATCGGGCAATTGGAGCCGGGTACGCGCCGCAGCCTGCTGATGGGGTCGCTGGCCGCTGTAGTGGCGTTTGCCGTAGATGCGTTTGCCAGTCCCTCGTGGCAATGCGGGCAGATATCCATGTTCTTCTGGCTGACGATGGGCATTGGCGTTGCCAGTATGCGCCCGCAGGCCCGTCCGCGCAAGGAACTGACAGCGGGAGTCAACATCGCCGCCCTCAAAACGCGCTCCGTGCAGTCGGAACCTGAAGCCGCGCCTCCCGTGTGGCTGCCGCGCTTCGCCCGCCCCGCCGGCGTACTGGCCGCGCTGACGCTGATTTTGCTGCTGCCGACGTTTGCGTTCGCGGTCGGCGATCTGTACGCCACGCCCGTCAGCATCGAGATACTGCCTGCCAACAGCTCGATTCGCGGCGGCGGTACGCAGATTTTCACGGTCTTCGTCACCTACAGCGACGGCAACCGGGTGGATGTTACTCTGGACAACGCATCGGGACCGGGCACGGATCGCACCGTGATTACCGAACGGAATGGGCAGGGCTTTATGACCGGCCCGAACAACCGCGTGTACCAAAGCAAAACCCGCGAAGTGGACCAGGTGACGATCCAGGCGGCGTACTCGCAGACGGCGAATCCCGCATTTCCAGGGCAGGTGTCCGGCACGATCATCGGTACGACAACTCTGACGGTTCGCTATCCGTAAGCCGTGCTTCCCAACAGGCTTTCGCAGGAAGAGAACCCCGGTTCCGGGAACCTGTGAAGGCCGCGCGGCGGCAAATGCTGCCGCCGCGTTCCCGCTAAAACGGCGTCCACCGGCAGTATCAAGGGACGCATACTGTCTACTCATGCAGACGTGGGTTCAACTCCGCGCTGCTGAGGAAGGATAAACGCATGAAACGATTTTTACTGCTCGCCGCTGCGGGCAGCCTGATCGCGCTGCTGTCTACAGGCGCGCGCGCTCAAGATACGTTCGATTTTGAGAATCAGGCGGCCTTAATCGGACAGTCCATCACAGCATCGCCGACAGTATCCGCTGTAGCGCCTTCAATTCGTACGCTTACGCTCAGTCAATCGGGCCTGACAGCCCCGCCTTCGGGTACATCAGGCTTCACCTACCTTGACAACAATGCCGGCGGCGTTGTCGCCTTCGGCAACAACCTGGACAATATCTCCATCGGCGATGCGGGGGATGGCACGGCGCTGGAAACGCTCACGCTCACGTTCGCGCAGGCGGTATCCGGCTTGACGTTTCAATTTGTCACGTTCCCAGCCGCGATCAACGCGCCTATCGAATTGAACGCTACTACCAATTCGGGATTGTCCTTCAGCAGCGCAGGGGTTCTAAACGGCACAACCGGCAACGGCGAAGGCAGCATCGTGTTGGCGGGCGGGCTGTTCACCGTCGTCAACCTGTCGCTCAACGCCGTTCCGCAAGTGGGTGGCGTAGCCGCTACGGTCGGCGATACGTTTATCGTGGATACCTTTGTCGTTACGCCGTCCGTCATTGCGGTTCCCGAACCGGGCAGTATCGCCCTGCTTCTGGGAAGCGCCCTGCCCCTCGCCTGGGGATTGCGGCGGAAAATGCAGGCGCGTCGAACAGGCTTGAAGTTGGTGAATAATCGGGCATGAGCCATGACGATGCTTCCCATTCAAATGACGCTCATCATAATGCTTCCAATCTGAATAAGCGGGCGTTTCAGGGCATCAAACTGCTGTTTGGGCGGCAGGCGGCAACGCAGTTGGCAGGGTTGGCGGGCGGCGTTTTGCTGGCGCGGCGGCTCAATCCTGCCGACTTCGGCGTTTACGCCATCATCACGTTTTTGGTGAGCGTCTTTACGCTTGTCGGCGACCTGGGCGTGACCGCTTCGTACATTCAGCGCGAAGCCGAAATCGAAACGCATCAGTTGCAGCTTTCGTTTACGCTGCAATTCGCCCTGGCGAGTGTGATTGCCCTACTAGCCTGGATCGTATCACCCTGGATTTTGCGCTTCTACCCGCTGCTGCGCCACGACGCGGTTTGGATGGTGCGCCTGTTTGCGCTGACGCTGTATTTCCCCGTATTTCGCTCCGTCAGCGCGGTGCAGTTGGAGCGCCACCTGCTTTACGCGCCCATTGCGCGGGCGGAAGTGGCGGAAATGGTCGTGTATCAAACGGTCGCCGTGCTGCTGGCGTTCAGCGGCTTTGGCGTGTGGAGTTTTGTAATCGCAACCCTGCTGCGCGGCCTGACCGGAACGCTCCTGCTGTATCGCGCCGCGCCCTGGCCGGTCCGCTTTTATTGGGAGAGGGCGGAAATGCGGCGGATCATCGGCTACGGCGTTTCTTTTCAGATGGGCAACATTCTGAACGGGTTCGGGAATTGGGCGACGCCAACGCTGGTAGGCATGCTCATCGGCCCGCAGGCTGTCGGCTATCTTGGCAACGCGACGGCAAACGCCAACCGCCCGCTTATGATCGTGGAAGCCGTGATGCGCGTCAGCTTCCCGCACTTCAGCCGGATGCAGACGGATGCGGCGCAACTGCGGAACACGGCGAAAGCGTACATTTGCGGCTTCGTCTGGATGGCAAGCCTGTGGATGACCCTGTTGTGGGCCATCGGCGGGCCGCTGATTACCCTGGTTTATTCGCTCAAATGGCTTCCGTCCGTCGCCGCTTTGAAAATTCTGGTGGCAACGCTGCCGTTTGAAGTGACCAACTGGACGGTGGGATTTTGTTACGCTGCGGTCAATCGGAACTGGGTCGCCGTCCGCATCATCGGCCTTCGCTCCATTTTGATGCTGGCTTTATCTGCCGCGCTGGTTCCCTGGTGCGGATTCACGGGCATTGCGTGGGCCACCCTGCTGTCGGCAAGCATAGCGACGTGGCTGTACCTGGCGCAATTTGAAGCCGGTTTTCTGTGGGATACCCTGCGCCATGTCGCGTGGATCGGCGTCTGCGCTTTCGGAGGCACGCTGTTGGGGTTGCTCGGAGCGCGATTGATCGGCGGCAATGACGGGACGCATTGGGCGCTGCAATGCGCGCTTGGGGGCGTGGCGGCTTTGGGAGCGTACCTCGGATTATCCTTCCTGCTGGCTCCTCCGAACTATCGCAATCGCGCCCTTACCGCATTGCGCGTTCGCTTAGGGCAGGGACCATCCGCGTAATATGAATCAGCCGCTGGTCAGTATTCTTATTCCCACCTACAACCGCGCCTGGCATATCGAACAAACCATTCGCAGCGCGCTGGCGCAAAGTTACGCCCCTCTGGAAGTAATCGTTGTGGACGACGCGGGCGTGGACGATACGGCGCATGTAGTGCAGGCCATTGTGGATTCCCGCCTGACGTATCATCGGCAGCCGCAAAATGTCGGCATGGTCGCCAATTGGGGCGCGTGTTTGGAGCAGGCGCGCGGAAAGTTCGTCGCGTTTTTGTCCGACGATGATCTATTGCGCCCGGAGTTCGTCGCCAATCGCCTGCGCTATCTTAGCGAAGACGACGGGGTTCATGTCGTGTTTTCCCGTTACGACGTGCAGGACAGGGACGGCAACCTGCTTTTTACCTGCAATGCAAATTTGCGCGAACCGCGTCATTTGACAGGCGTGGAGTTGCTGAACGCGGCCCTGTCGCGGCAGTGGTTTGTGGGCGCGGCCCTGTACCGCCGTGATATAATGCAAAGCGTATGGCCTCGGCTTGCCGAGGATAACCTGGTTCTGGATTTTGGCTTGAACATTCGGTTGGCGATGCAGGGTGGCGAGGGCGTTTATCTCCCGAACAACGATTTTGTTATGATGGCGCATCCGGGGCAAAACAGCCAGTCCATGCGCGAGCGCGTGATGCAGGAGGGCGAGGACGCGCTGCGGCGAATCCTGAAGGAAAACCCGCCTCTGCCCTGCGCGATGCTCCTGCGCCGCGAACTGGCGAACTGGAACGTGGTTTGGGGGCGACTGCTGTTTACGCAGGGACAGGCGCGGGCAGGCCGCGCCCGCTTTGTGCGCGCCCTGCGCTGTGACCCGCGCTTGCGGTGGGCGTGGCAGCAACTTGCGCTCTCCTGGGTTGCGCCGCAGCGATTGAAAACATCTTTGTCGGAGCGATAATGGCAGACATCGGCGTGGTTCATCTTGCCTGGGTTCCGCTCGGAATCGCGCCCTTTGAACGCTTTATTGCCTCGTACCGGCAGCATGACGCGCAGCAGGCGCATCATTTTACGGTTGTATTCAACGGGCATCAAACGCGCGACGAATTGACGCCGTACCTGCAATTGCTGGATGCCACGCCGCATCAGCAACTTATTATTGATACTCCGCAGCAGGATATTGCCAGTTATTTCGACGCGGCGCGTTGTTTGCAGCACGATTATCTGTGCTTTCTCAATTCGCACAGCGAAATTTTAGTTGACGGCTGGCTGCGCTTCCTGACGAAGCATGCTTTGCGCCCGGATGTTGGACTTGTCGGCGCAACCGGTTCGTGGGAAAGCGGGCGGTATCCTGCCCCGGAGCGACAGCATTATCGCACCGCAAAAGGCTACTTACTCGCGGTTCTGAATTGCAGGCTGCTGAACCGGCATTTCGGCGGTTTCCCTAACCCGCATCTGCGCACCAACGCCTTCCTGCTGTCGCGCCAAAGGATGCTGAAACTGCGCGGACAACCCATACGCGCCCGGCTGGACGCGCTGAAAGTTGAAAACGGACGGCATAGCCTCGCGCGGCAGACGCAGCAGCAAAACTTGAAGGTTCTGGTAGTCGGGCGGGATGGCAAAGGCTATGAACCCGAAGATTGGCCGCGCAGCCTGACCTTCCGGCAGGGCGAGCAAGAGAACTTATTAATCGCGGATAACCGGACGCGGGATTATGCCACAGGTGATGCGCTAATGCGCCGCCTGCTTGCCGGTAAAGCCTGGGGCACTGCTTTCTCTTCGATAACCCTGGCCGACAGCGTATTGTAACCGGCAATCTGCTTCAATCAGGCAACGGGATGGACATGATGAAAGCGCCGATAAAACCTTTGACAGCCTGGCTTCAAAAATTGGGAACGCGCCCCTCGGATGCTGAGGAGGTGGATCGAGAGCAGGTCTTTACGTCTATTTATGCGCGGCATGCCTGGCAGGGAGAGTCTATTTCCGGGCAGGGTTCGGACCTGAATCAGACAGCGAGTTTACAAACGGAGTTGCCTGTATTACTGTCGCGGTTGGGCGTTCGCCGCCTGCTCGACGCGCCGTGTGGCGACTTCAACTGGATGCAGCATGTCGCGCTCGATCTGGAAGAGTATATCGGCGCGGACATTGTAGCCGAATTGACGGCAAGCAATCAGGCAAAGTATGGCGGTTCCACGCGGCGTTTTATACAATGCGACCTGGTGACGGATGCCCTGCCAACCGTAGATTTGATCTTGTGCCGAGATTGTCTGGTACATCTGTGTTACCGGGACATTCGCGCCATGCTGCAAAACTTCCAGCGCAGCCAATCCACGTACCTGCTGACCACGACGTTTCCGCAGCAGCCCAAAAATTGGGATATAGCGACAGGCGAATGGCGCGGCCTGAACTTGCAGCGCGCGCCCTTCCACTTTCCCGAACCATTGCTCCTGTTAAACGAACGCTGCCCCGAAAGCGCGGACAAATCCCTGGGATTGTGGAAACTGGCGGAACTGCCCGACAAGGGATAAGGGTAAGGGATAAGAGCAGCCCCACCCCGGCCCCTACTCCCAATGAATGTAGGAATGTCCGAACACCTGAACACCGAACACCTGAATACCGAGTATCTGCAAACGCTTGCCTGCGCCGCGCCTTATGGCAGGGGCGGTATGGGACAGCATCTGGCGCAGCTTGTGGAAGAAGCGCGGGACGCGGGGCGATTGGAACGGTATTTTGCGGACGCGATTTGCCCCGGCGACGCGGCAGGGCAGGTGACGCAGGCCGCGTGGCTTCCCCGGCTGGCGCGTTACACGCCCGCGCGGTTCAGTCCCGGCTGGCTGGCGTATTTTGGCGGCGACTTATTCGACCGGGAAGCCGCCCAACAATTGAGCCGGACGGAAAACATACGCGGTTCCACGCCGCGCCGAACATTTATCGGCTTTTCGGGGCAGGCCGAACACTGTATGCGACGAGCGCGGCGGCTTGGTTACAATTGGCTGGAATTGGCGTCTGCGACCAGCCATGCCGATCATATACTGCGGCAGCATGCCCGCGTCAGGCAAACGCACGGGATTGAAACCGCCTGGATGAATCAGGCGCAGGCGCGTAAAAGCCGCGCAGAATACGCGCTTGCGGACACGATTCAGGTCAGTTCGGAGTATGCGCGGCAATCGTTTTTGGAAGCGGGAATTGCGGAAACAAAACTGCGGCGCGTCCATTTGCAAACGTCGCCGCGCTTTACGCCCCCGGCTGCAAAACCGGACGATGGCGTGTTTCGCGTGGTGTATGTCGGCAGCCTGACAACGGTGAAAGGCATACCCCTGCTGCTGGAAGCGTTTTCGCGCCTGACGGTGCAGCGCGCGGAACTGACGCTTGTGGGCGGATGGGCGACGCGGGGAATGCGAACCTATCTGCAAGCGTGGCTGGCGCGGGACGCGCGTATTCGGATAGCGCCCGGCGATCCCTTACCTGCCTTGCAGCGCGCCGATGTTTGCGCCCACCCTTCTTATGATGATGGATGGGGCTATGCGCCGATGGAAGCGCTGGCCTGTGGCGTTCCCGTAATCGTCACAGCAAATACGGGCATGAAAGAGCGCGTTCAGGAAGGCGTAAACGGCTATGTAGTTCCTGTGGGAGATTGGCAGGCGCTGCTGGAACGGCTGGAGCAAATTCACAAACACCCGCTTTCCATGCCTGTGTCGCCCCTCTCTTTAAAAGATTCTTGAAGCATACAACTGTGTCGGCAAAATATTATGCGTATCGGACATTATATGCGGGGCATTTTCGATCCCGGCGGCATTGCGACGTACATCCGCGACATCAGCGCGGCGCAACTGGCGCGCGGCCATGAAGTCGTGTGGTACGATGTTCGGCCACAACCGCCTGCGCCCCAAAATGGAAACAGCGCGGCGCAAAACGCCGCGCAGCCTTCCATGCACCGCCTTGCAAACGAAGAGGAGTTGTTTGATACGGCAAGGCGGCAGGGCGTAGACATTGTGCATCTGCATTGTACGCTGGCAAGCGCGGCGAAACCGTCCCTGCCTGCCATTCGCACCGTGCATAACCACCACCCGTATTGTCCAAGCAGTACGCGCTATCTGGAGCGCATCCAAACAACCTGTGATTGCCGCCCGGGCCTTGCCTCCTGCCTGCGCGGTCATTTATTGTATCACTGCGGCAGCGTCCGTCCGTTCAAAATTCTGGAGTCGTTTCAGAATACGCGGCAGGACAAGCGCTTTTTGCGCCACGTTCCCGCCGTGTGCATCAGCAATTACGTGAAACAGCAGATGCTGCAAGTGGGCTACGCGGAAGAGCATCTTCACCTGCTGCACTACGCGGCTCCCGCGCCCACTTCGGCGGAACCGACGCTGCCGCCGCGCGAAAACCCGCCCCGCTTTGTGTTTTTGGGACGCCTGACCCCGCATAAGGGTGTGGCTCCCCTGCTGCAGGCATTGCAGCGCGCCAAAACGCCCGCGCATCTGGACATTGCCGGCACGGGACCTCTGGAAGCCGATTTAGCCCGGCAGGTGGAAGCGCTTGGGCTGAAGGATCGCGTCCGCTTTCACGGCTGGCTTGGGCCGCAACAAACCGAAAATCTGCTGCGCGGGGCGCGCGCACTGGTATTCCCGTCCGTGTGGCACGAGCCGGCGGGACTGGTCACATTGGAAGCGTCCCTGCTGGGCCGCGCCGTCATCGGTACGCAGGTTGGCGGCCTGCCGGAATACGCGATTGAGGGACAAAACGCGCTCATCGTACCTCCCGGCGATATTGCCGCCCTCAGCGTGGCTCTGGATCGGCTGTCCGACGATTGGGAGTTTGCGCGGCGGCTTGGCGAACAGGGACGGCAATTGGTGGCGGAACGCTTCACGATGGAGCGGCATTATACGCGCCTGCACCAACTCTACGCGCAGTACGGCGCGCAAAACCTTGCCGGGAGTGAACGGGCTGCCTGATGGTTTGAAACTCAATATCTGAAAACTACAAAGGATGCGCGATACCCTATTGAAAAACGAAGCAGCACATCTAGTGGAAGTGGAGCGGCGGGAAGCCGCTTTTTGGGACAAACAGGCACACGCGGACAGAGACTTGCGCGTAGATGAGTCCGCTCTGGACGCGGAAGGCATACGCCGCCTGGAATTGCTTGGCAATGTGCGGGGCAAGCGCGTCCTGGATGTGGGCTGCGGAACCGGCCTGTGGGCGGTTTTGCTGGCGCAGCGCGGGGCGCAGGTGGTCGCTGTTGACATCTCTCCCGAAAGCGTTGCCGCCACCCGCAAGCGGGCGGAACTCCATCAGGTTGGGGAAGCGATACAGGCGCAGACCGGATCGGCGTATCAGCTTCCCTTTGCGGACGGCTTTTTCGACGCGATTCACGGGCAGGACATTGTGCATCATCTTGAAGCCGATTTGTTCGGCAGGGAAATGGCGCGGGTTCTGAATGCGCAGGGAACCGCCGTTTTTGCCGAAAATTCCGCCAACAATCCCCTGCTGATGTTTGCGCGTAACCGGGTGTGCGGGCATTTCGGCATTCCGCGCTGGAGTTCCGACGACGAATACCCTCTGACGCGGAAAAAGATCGCGCTTTTTGGCCGGTGCTTTCAGTCCGTTCGGGCGGAGTATCCTGAGTTCCGGTTCATGCTGTATCTGGACGCCAAGCTGTTCGGCTACCGCAACCGCGCGGTAAGCTGGCTGTGCGGCAACGTGGATCGCGCCGCGCACAAACTGCCCTTCCTGCGCCCCTATTCCTACCGTCAGATACTCTGCTGCACCGGGCCAATTAAGAATACAGGTTAAATTAGTTTGAAAATTATGATGATCGCGGCGGCGCTGCCGCCGCAGTTGGATGGCATCGGCGATTATACCGCCGCGCTGGCCGCGCAGGTTGTCTCCCAATCGAAATGCGCTGTCACCATCCTGACGGGAACGGAGTTTACGCCTGCGCCGATTGCCGGGGCGCGAATCGTGCCGACGTTTTGTTTTGCGCAGCCGGCAAGCGTGGCGGGTATTCGGGAACAGGCGCTTGTGGAACGCCCGGATTGGCTGCTGCTGCAATACAACCCGTTCGCGTATGGCAGGCGGGGCCGGAACCTGCATCTGCCCCGCGTCCTGCGCGATGTAAAGCGGGAACTGCCCGAAACGCGGCTGGCGGTGATGTTCCATGAAGCGTTTGTGCCCATCGTAAGCTGGAAGTTTGCCGTGATGACGACGTGGCAGCGATGGCAGTTATGGCGGTTGGGACAAACGGCGGACGCGCTGTTTTTCTCCGTGCAGCCCTGGACGCGGCAGTTTCAGCGCTGGTTTCCCAACAAACCTATTTACCACCTGCCTGTCGGCTCCAACATTGCGCGCGTTCCCATGTCCCGCGCCCACGCCCGCGAACGGCTTGGATTTACCGAAGCGGATTTCGTCGTAGGCTTGTTCGGCACGGCGCATATTTCACGGATGCTGCCTCTGATTGGCGACTCGCTGAAGGCGCTCGGACAGGCGGGGCATAAAGTGACGCTGCTGTACATCGGCCCGGATGGTGATACAATCAAGGCGCACATGGGCAATACGCCGGTTTGTTCGGAAGGCGCGCTGCCGGGTGACGAGGTTTCGCGGCGGTTCGCGGCAATGGATATGTACCTGGCGGCGTTTCTGGACGGTGTTTCCACCCGGCGCGGTTCGCTAATGACAGCAATGCAGCATGGCATTGGGGTTGTCGGCAATCGAGGCGTTTGGACAGATGAACTGCTGCTTGCCGAAGACGGAAAGGCGTTTCTACTGGCCGACACGCGCAAACCGGGCGCGTTTCAGGCACAGGCGTTACGCATGGCCGGGGATGCGCAACTTCGCGCCCGCTTGGGCAACGGCGCGGCGGAATTGTTTGCGCGCGAGTTCACCTGGGAACGCATTGCCACCCGCCTTCTCACGGCATTGCAGCAACCCTGACAAGTATTTTGCCGTGAGTTCACAACCGGCCACATTTTGCCAGGCGTAACCTATTCTAATTACCCGCCTGTCTCGGTGGTGTTCCGCCAAGCGTCCTACGGACGCTAACCTTTGTATAAAAAGCGTATTGCGTCCGCAGGACGCTTGCACTTTCCTGCCGGGTATTTTCAATGCCCGGCACACCGCAGGTCATTCAGACGGTGGTTTTTAACCAATGGCTAAAGGTGTCCGGTAGTGAATTCATGAGGAATTTTTGATCGCAGAGAAGAACCCTAACCGCGTGACTTCAAGTAACGTCGAAACCCCGTGTCCATTGCGCGTGTTGCTGGTATCGGCGGTGGGCGAGCATGGCGGCGCGGAGCAAGTCTTGCTCAGTCTCATCAAGCATCTTCCGTCCCACAATGTCACTCCGATTCTGGCCTGCCTGCGTCCCGGCCCTCTTGTCGAAATGGCGCGGAAGCAGGGCGCAGTCGCGTATGAATTCCGCGAACATCGGATGCGGGAGTGGAACCAGGTCGCGCAGGGTATCGGATGGCTGAAAAACTATCATCCGACACGAACGCGTAGACATCGTACACAGTAATTTGACGGCTCACCTGTACGGCAGCATCGCCGCGCGCATGGCCCGGACGCCGGAGTTGTGGCACATCTACGACTATCCGCACGAGCGCGACAGCATCACCCGTATTCAGGAAAAACTGCCGACGGATTTCGTGATATTCGCCACCCATTACGCGCAAAGCGGCTATCCGCGCCTGTCTGCCCGCGCTTGCGCCATCGTTCCTCCTGTCTGTACGGAGCCGGGCGAACTGCGGGCATGGCCTTCGCAGCCCGATATACGCGCCCGTTACGGTTTGGGAACCGGGACCGCTGTTTTTGACCGTCGCCCGCTTTCAGGAACATAAGGGACATACTTATTTGCTGCAAGCCATTCCCCTTGTACTGCGGCAATACCCCGACGCGATCTTCGCGCTGGTTGGCAAGGCCGGGGGTGAGGCGCAAATCCACTATCAGGAGCAATTGCGGCGGCAATGCGAGGAACTCGGCATTGCCGACAGCGTGGCTTTTACCGGCTACGTTCCCGAAGCCGACCTTGTCGCCCTGTACCGGGAAGCGACCGCGCTGGCGCATCCCGCCGTCAGCGAAGGCTTCGGCCTGACGCTGCTGGACGCCCTGGCCTTAGACGCGCCCGTGATTGCCGCTCGCGCTTCCGGCCCCGAAGAGTTGCTGCGACATGAGGAAACGGGACTGCTGGTTCCAATTCGGGATGCAAATGCGCTTGGCGAGGCGATCCTGCGCCTGCTGCAAAACCCGGAACTGGCGCAAAATTTACGCGGTGGCGGACGCAATTTGGCAAACAGCCTGAGCGCAAATCAGATGGCAGGCCAAATCACGCGAATCTATCAGCGCATGGCACAACGGGAAACGGCCTGAATCGGATATAATAGAGGCTAAAGAAATTTATCGCCCGTGGATAGTTCAATACGCACAACCAAAATAGTCCGGCGCAAGCGTCGCCCTCTTCCGAAGCCGCCATCGCTGCGCGCGATTTAAGCGCGGGCGTGGGGGCTGCGCCTGCTGATTATTGTCTTTGCGTTTGCCTGCGGGCCGCTGGTGTTGTGGAGCGCGCCGGGACAGCGCGCCCTGCCCGCGCTGGGCATCGGCTGCATCCTGTTCCTGCTGCTGCGCCGTTCGCCGAGTTGGGGCGTGGGCCTGACGCTGGTGTACCTGGCTGTGCTGGGCGGCGTCCGGCGCTGGCTTGTACCCGCATTAGGCTGGACTTCCACCGATCCCCTGCTGCTGGTCGGGCCGGGGTTGGTGGCGGCGTGGTTTCTGAACCTGCTGCTGATTCGGCGTATGCCCACCGATACGCGCCTGTCGCGCGCCCTGCTATGGCTGCTCGCCATTATGTTCGCGCAGATTTTCAATCCGTTTCAGGGCGGCATCGGCGTGGGATTGGCGGGCGTACTGTTTACGGTCGTGCCCCTGCTCTGGTACTATTATGGACGCGCCATCGGCACCGAAGCCGCGCAAAAACGCCTGCTGTCTACAGTTGTCGTCCTTGCCCTGCTCGGAGCCGCGTATGGCCTGTATCAAACCTACTTCGGGCTGCTGCCGGTCGAGCAGGAGTGGGTGGAACTCAACAAGGCCAATTACAACGCGCTTTTCGTTTCCGAAAAAGTGATACGCGCGTTTTCCTTTTTCACCTCCTCGCAAGAGTACGTGCAGTTTATCAGCATCGGCGTGGTCGTGCTGTGGGCGGCGTTCCTGCGCGGCAAACGCTTCGCCCTGCTGCCCATTCCCCTGCTGGCCTGGGCCATCTTTCTTTCCAGTGTGCGCGGCGCGGTGGTTATAACCCTGGTCGCCTGCATGGTGTTGTGGGCGGTGCAGGCGCGAACCATTGTGGCCTGGGGGCCGCGCCTCGCCCTCGCGCTCGTCATGGCGGCGGGCGGGCTGTTCTGGAGCCTGCAGCAAGTGCAGGTAGGCGGGCCGACAAACCATGCCGCCGATGACCGCACAACAGCGCTGGTATCGCATCAGGTCAAGGGGCTGCTCAATTCCGGCGATACCACCCACCATGAATCAACGGCGATTCAGCATGTAAACATGTTCGCGTATGGCGTGGCGGAAGGATTTCGGATGCCCATTGGCCGCGGCCTGGGGTCTACCACGCTGGCGGCGAGTAAATTTACCGAAAACAACCGGCAAAGCAGCACGGAATGGGATTTGAGCGATTGTTTCGCCGCGCTAGGGTTTGCCGGCGGCCTGGTGTATTTGAGCGTGATGGGCTTCGTGCTGTCCGGCGTGGTTCAGTTGTGGCGGGCCACGCGCAGCCTGACCGCCCTGACGACCCTGGGCATCCTGATTGTGCATATCGGGCACTGGCTACACGGCGGTTCTTATGCCGCCACAATGGTCATCTGGTTTCTCATCGGCGGCATGGAGAATTCGCTGCTTGCCATGCGCCGCGCGCAGGCAAAAGCCGCGCAAGCGCGACAGCAGGCCGAAGCCACTGCGCGGGAGCGGCAGGAAGTGACCGGCCTGGAAGCGACGGAATTGGGAGCCAGTGAGTCGAAAGTAAATGGTTTGAAACCGCATGGCTTAAAGGTCAATGGCTTGAAAGCGCATGGCTTGAAAGTGGCCGTCTCGGAGGCAGATGCGGCACAGGAAACCACAACAGCGGCGGCCCCCGACGACATGCGGCTGCAGAACACGCCCAAAGGACGCTGGCTGGCCCGCCAAAAACTGGTCTTGAAATCCGGCGGAAAGGCCGGGCAATGAACCTGGCGCTGATTACCCATAAGGTCGTTAAGGGCGAGGGGCAGGCGCGCGTCAATTACGAAATCGCGCGGCGGGCGATGCAGGCGGGCTGGCGCGTTACGATTGTGGCGGGACAAGTGGCCCCGGAATTGCAAGCCTGCCCGGAACTGACGTGGGTAAACATTCCCTGGTCGGATCGCTTCACCGAACTGGCGGGCGTGTGGGACTTTGCGCGTAAAAGCGGAAGTTGGCTGCGGACAGAGGGCGCAAGGTTCGATATAACGCATGTAAACGGCTTCGTCGCGCAGGGGCGCAGCGATGTCAACGCCGTTCACTTTGTCCACGCGGCCTGGAAGCAGTCGCCCTGGCATCCCTGCCGAGCGCATATGCAGGAGGGCGCAGACAAGACGGGCGGGCTGCGCAGGCTTACCGACGTACATGGCGCGTATCAGGGACTGTTTTCAGCTTTGAACGCCCGTTGGGAGCAGCAGGCGTTTCGGCAGGCGCGGCAGATTGTGGCGGTTTCAAACCGGGTACGGCAGGAACTCCTGGACTCAGGCGTTGCGCCCGCCAAAATTCAGGTCATCGGCAACGGGGTTGACCTGGAAGAGTTTCATCCGGGCAGTGCAGACAGACGCGCTCTCGGCCTGCCTGCCGATGTGCCGCTCGGCCTGTTTGTAGGCAATCTGCGCTTGATGCGGAAAAATTTGGATACCGCGCTTCGCGCTATGACGCGCCTGCCTCGCCTGCATCTGGCGGTGGCGGGAACCGTAGAAGGCAGTCCCTACCCAAGCCTGGCTGCGCATTTGAATGTAAGTGAGCGCGTTCATTTTCTGGGCTTTCGCGCCGATATGCCCGACATAATGCGGGCATGTGATTTTCTGGCCTTTCCGTCCCGTTACGAGCCGTTCGGCCTGGCGCTGCTGGAAGCCCTGGCGTCAGGACTGCCCGTGCTGACCGCCAAGTCTGTTGGCGGCGCGGAAATTGTCACCCCGGCCTGCGGGCGCGTCCTTGCCGACGCCGAAGATTGGGAGGGGCTGGCCGCCGTCGCTAAAATCTGGATGGAACAGCCCGAACAGATGCCGAAAATGCGTTTGGCTGCGAGCGCAGTGGCGCAGGAGCATAGTTGGCTGGCAATGGCGGACGCTTACCTGCGCCTGTATGCCCACCTGACCGGCGAAAAAGCGCAGGAACACCCGGACAGAGAAAACGCCGATGCTGCCGAACCATTTGCGCAAAGCGCGGGCCGGCCTTTCGCCTGCTCCGTATCGGTCAAGGCGGATAGGCCGTGACGCGGATATTGTGCCTGAACACAGGCGGCAAGGGCGGGCAGGACGAACTCAGGGCACGGTATTTGTGCGCACAATTACAAGCCGACATTACCCATTTTGATGTGGATCGCGCCCTTTCCCGGCGCGAAACCGGGCGGCAAATACAGCAGTTGTTGCGTTCCCAAAGGTGGGATTTGGTGTATCAGGAGGGCACGGGACTTGCGGGCGGCGCGAACCTGATACGGGCGGCATGGCAGCGGAAGCAGCGTTTTTTGGTATCGTCAGGCGATCCAATCGGCGGTTTCTTTCATGTCACGGCGGGGCCTATTGCCGGAATGGCGTTTACCTGCTACGAGAAACTGCTGTATCGCGCCTGCGCGGGCTACGTCGGCTGGACGCCTTATCTCACCGGCATGGCGCTGGCAATGGGCGCGAAACGCGGCGTCACCGTGGAAGGCGGGGTTGACTTAGAGCGATTTAGGCCCTATTCCCCTTCAGAACGACTGGCATGGCGGCAACAATGGAACATACCTGCCCGTAACCTTGTATGCGGGGTTGTGGGCAGCCTGAAGTGGACGCCGCGCCAATCCTATTGTTATGGACTGGAATTGGTTGAAACGCTGAAATATCTTCGCCGAACCGATGTGACCATGCTGATTGTCGGGGATGGAGACGGCAAGCGGCATCTGGAGCAGGCATTGCCGGACAGCCTGCGCCCTCGCGTCGTGTTTACGGGCAGGCTGCCGACCGGGGAAGTCGCCGACGCCATCAACGGCATGGACATTGGCTTCATCACGCAGACATTGGACAGGCTTGGCAATTTTCGCCTGACAACCAAATTGCCGGAGTACCTGGCGTGTGGCGTTCCCGTTGCAATGAGTCCGATCCCCGGCTTTTATGATTACGCCGCGCCTGCGGGCTGGGCGCTGCCCCCGTATCATCCGGCGCAAAGCGAGTTTCATCAGGCTTGCGCGCATTGGCTTGACGCGCTGGAAACCGATGAAATCCACGCGAAAGCGTGTCAGGCGCGGCCCTTAGCGTCACAGCGTTTCGATTATGAAGTTCTCGGACGGCGTTTTCAGCGTTTTGCAGAGGAAATTCTCTCTGCCTGACTTTAATATCATTCAAACAACCGTTTGTAGGGGCGCAATTTATTGCGCCCGCTCCGAATAATGTAACAATGTCCATTCTTTTGAAGCAAAGCAGCATCACGCAACCGGTGGAAGTGGAAACAAACGGCATGAAGGTGCTAATGGTGGGAATGGACTGGCTTCCCAACGGGGAAGGCGGGCTGAACCGTTACTTTTATGATGCCGTCAACGCGCTGCCTGGCGTGGGCGTGACCGGAACCGCTTTGGTCACATCGCTATATCCGGGGCAGTGCGCGTCCCTGCGCCTGCAATCTATGGCGGCTCCCAACGCTTCCCTGCCGCAGGTATGGCGCGGGGTACGGCGGGAAGTGCGGCGCGAATTGAAGACGATGCCTGACTTGGTAAACGCGCATTACGCGCTGTACGCCTGGCCCTGGCTGCGCGACCTGCCTGCCGACATGCCCTTTGTGGTGAACTTTCAAGGCCCGTGGGCGGAAGAGATTGCAGTCGAGGCTTCCAAGCGCCTGCGCAAAATGCGGGTGCTGCTGGCGCGGCATATCGAGCGCCGGGTATATCAGCGCGCCAACGGCATCATCACGCTGTCGGAAGCGTTCGGGCGCGAGGTGCAGCAGCGGTACGGGGTTTCGCCCGACAAAGTGCGCGTGGTTCCGGGGGGCGTGGATACCCGCCCGTTTCTGGCCGCGCCGGATCGCAAGGCGGCGCGTAACCTGCTGAATTGGCCGCAAAACCGGCCCATCTTCCTGAGTGTGCGCCGCCTTACGCGCCGTATGGGGCTTGAGAACTTAATCACGGCGTTTGCTTCCGTCCGCGCCGCGCATCCCGACGCGCTGCTGTACATCGGCGGCAAGGGGCATCTAGCGGAAGATTTACAGCATCAGATTGACCGACTCGGCCTGGGCGAGTGGGTGAAATTGCTCGGCTTTATCCCGGACGCCGACCTGCCCCTCGCGTATGCCGCCGCCGATGTGATGGTCGTGCCGACGCTGGCTTTGGAAGGGTTCGGCCTGGTCACGCTGGAAGCGCTGGCGGCGGGAACGCCCGTGATGGGTACGCCCATCGGCGGCACACCCGAAATTTTAAGCCGTCTGGACAAACATCTCATCTTCGACTCGGCCACTCCCACTGCCATGTCCGCCCACCTCAACGCCGTTCTGGACAACAAAATCGCCCTGCCCGACCGCGCCGCCTGCCGTCACTTCGCCCAACAATATGACTGGTCCGAAATCGCCCCCCGGTTAAGGAATGTGTTTGCGGAGTTTGTGGGGGGAAGATATAAGATATAAGATATAAGTGGGGATGAACAAAGAACTACTTGGTGTCTCCACTCTTCTCCTAATATCTTATATCTAATATCTCCCCCCTTCCTCACCTCACCTCCACGCTCGCCTGCTCCGTCGTCGTTGCCAGCGGCAGGATGTTTTCGGGGTCGAGGGTCAGGCGGGTGGGGCGGGACACGCTTGCGATTTGGAAATGCGTTTGTGAACCCCCAACGTCAACATTTTGGCGCTGTGGTTTGTCGTCGCCGCTCTGGACGCTCAAGGGCAGGCGTAAACGGTAGGGTTCGCCTTCCTGCACGATGTCGCCTTCCACCATGTAGCCGTTTCCACTCTCCCTGCTGACGACATTTGCCAGCCGGACACGGGGCAAACCCTTGCGCTGTGTCCACTGGTCGAAGAACCAACCGTAATCCTGCCCGGTGGCTTTGTTCACAGCGCGGGCAAATTCCGGCCATTCCGCTGGTTCGCCTTTGGGATGGTCGGCAAGAAACGTTTTGATGCTTGCCCGCATCCTTTCCAGCCCGATCTGCTCCTCCAACACGCGCAGCACAAACGCGCCCTTGCTATAGCCGATGGCGTTCTGGCGATTGTCGCTGGTATCGTGGGCGTCTTGCAGGGTTGCCGCGTCGAACGCATTGCCGAATTGACGGCGTTTGCCCACAGACGTGTGCGACTCATCCATGCTTGCCTGTTTCGCCATCTGTGGGTTCATCCGCGCGAACAATCCCGATGAATACTCCGCAAATGACTCATTCCACATAGAGCGCGTGTAGGGACACGGCACAAGCCCGCCCCACCACGTATGCGACAATTCGTGCGGAATGGTGGACGGCATCGTTCCCGCTCCGAATGTTGCGAACGAGTACGCTTCCAGCGCGCCGCCGAACGGCCCGCGCGTTTCCACCACTTCATAGTGCGTGTAAGGAAAGGGAGCGAACTGCGTATCATAAAACGCGAGGGATTTTTCCAGCACATCCAAACTGTTTTTCGCAAGGCGAGTGTTTGGCGTGAGCAGATAAACGGAAAGCGTTCGTCCCTCCGCCGTTTTGCGCGGCGTAATCGTGTACGGCCCCATATCCAGCGTAAAAAAGCAGTTGGGCAAGTCGTTGCGGTACGTGACGGTCAGGGAGCCATCCGCATGGCGCTTTTCCCGCGTTTTCTCGCCCTGCGCAATGGGAGTCCAATCGGGCGGGGCTGTCGCGGTCACGGTGGACGTGGCGGGCAGGCGGGCGATATGCGGATACCAGTAGGAGTCGAGCGTGGCTTCCTGCGTGTTGATGTAGTCCGATTCCTGATGCAGGACGCGCCCTTTGTACGCCAATGTCAGCGAAAACGAATGGTTTCCATCGGCGACAGGTGGTACAACCGCAATCACGCCGCCCGCCTGCGCATAAGAGACCGGCGCGTTTTTGCCTGTCAGGGCGCTGACCTTGAAATCATCAGACAGGCGCAGCAGGCAGGCAGGCAGCAGTGGCGTTCCCGTTGCCTCGACGCGAATCGTATCTTTAATGGTAGCCGTATGCTGCGCGGGGTCAATGGAAACGGTTAAATCGTGGTCACGAACGCGATAGCCCCCAGTTTCCGCTTCGGGTATTTCCGCGCCAAGTTTCCAGCCCGTGCCGTCCGCGCCCGGTTCCAGCCGGTGTATATGGTCGCCGTCGCTTTCACAGGTATGCCAAGCATGAAACACGGCAAGGTATAATAGAGTGGGAGTCGGCGCGACGTTCGCGGAAGCATCCTGCGAATGGGAAGACGGCAAACGCAAGGCAAGCACTTCCCCCGTCCAGTTCTTTGTCGTGCGTTCCTGCATCCAGCCGAAAGATGGCAAGGCTTCCGGCGTCACCAGAGGTTTGAGCGCGTCTGTATCCCTGGCATTAACAGCCTGTGTCGCCTGCCGCAGCAGCCCGGTCAATGTGCCCGGAGCCTCCGCCTGTCCATGCGCGTTGTGACGCGGCGCAGCCTTACGAGTGTGATGTGAAGGCGTTGTTGATCTTGTCGTATCGGCATGAAGCCAAACACTTGTGCCGCCAAGCAGCGCAAGTACGCCCGCTCCAAGCCAACAGGAGGCGACCTTTCTTGTGCGTACCCGGTTCAACCCGTTTCTATATGTGTGATTCACTCTTAATCCTTTAGGTGTTCAGGTATTCAGGTATCGGGTGTTCAGATGTTCGGGTGTTCAGGAAATACAAAAGTACCATAGTTTACTTTAGCATGACAAGGGCATCATCCTGAATACCTAAATACCCGAACACCGAACACCGAACACCGACATGGCGCGTTCTTTCCTCGTTATTTACGCGGCGAAGGGCGTTCCCGTTGCCGTTCAGGAGTCTTCCCGATGAACGTACCTCATGCCTGGCCGCGCTGTCCCGAAACGTCCGCGTTCTTTGAACGGCAGTTTTCGCGAGTTTGCCGCTTCCAATCCATTTGTGGAACACTTGGCCGCGCAGTTTCAGCAGGCCGGCGTCCACATTCTCACCCTTGTAGATCACTGGCGGCTTCCGGCTTCTGAGGAACTCGCCAGTGAACTCCCGCCTGCGGCCTTGTGGAAACTAATCTTGACGGCGAATCCGTATGGGAACATCCATACGCCCGGTTTCCCCGCGTCCGTTTGTCTAAAAGCCAGAACATTACCCGCCTCGCTCTTCTGGTTGAGCGTGTAGATCAATTCCTTGATTTCTCATTTGTTGCTGACCACCCGGTCCAAGGTGATCTATACGGTATCTATCGAGAGAGCATCCTCCCACAGCCTTTTGGGGGATTGGCTGTTGTTGAGCGATGCGGCTACTGCAGGGTTTAACCTACAGCAGGTAAGCGAAAATAACAAGATTTCTTTGGCGGGTAAAACTATGCGGGAGCGGAAGCGTTCCGGCACGGAAGCATCGGTACTCGCCCAAACACAATATATGGTTGAAACTTTTGTTGCCGATCTCGGCTGCGCTATAACAACCGATATTTCTTTCATGTGGAACGCCTCGTTTACATGAGCCGTAATGCCGCCGCCTACTGGCAGTACCAAGAGCAGCAGAAAAAACTCGGCATCGGATGGGCCAATCACGACCACCACACGTACCGCAGCTCCCGCGATCGTTTCCGCGCCCTGATGCAGTTGTTTTTGACGCTTGGTTTTGAAATGCGCGAACGTTTTTATGCGGGCGCGGAAGCCGGATGGGGCGCACAGATTTTGGAGCATCCCGTCAGCCGCGTGGTGATTTTCGCCGACGTGGATATGTCGCCGGAAGAATTGGACATTGATTTTGCCAATCAAGACTTGCCGCCGCGCAAAGAGTTGGGAACCATTGGCCTATGGTGTGAGTTGCACGGCAGCAGCATCGCGCAGGCCGGGATGCATCACCTGGAAGCCGAGTTCGACTACAAGCAGGTACAGGCGAACCTTGAAAACGCCGGCTTTAGCGTAATGCCGCCGTTTACCGACCTGCCTATGCTGAAGCAAGCGTTTACCCAACCCGAACTCTGGCCCGTCGCCCCCGAACGCCTGCAAAAATTGCTCGCTGCCGGCAGTATCACGCCCGAACAGGCCGCTAAATTTCAGACTCAGGGCGCAGCCGGCAGCCATCTGGAAATCCTCCAGCGCTGGGAAGGCTTCAAAGGCTTCAACAAAACCGGCGTCAGCGACATCATCCGCGCTACCGACGCGAGAAATGAGAATTAACCACCCGCTGCGCTAGAGACACAGAGGCACAGAGGGGGAGACAAGGAGAAGAGGAGACAAGGAGATAGGGAAGCGCGAAAGACACGAAACAAACTAAGAGCCTATCCCAATTGGCCGGGTATTGGAAATACCCGGCAGGAAAGTGCAAGCGTCCTGCGGACGCGAATTCTCGCCTATTGGGATAGGCTCTAAAAGAAAACGAAAAAATAGACAGGATTAAAAGGATTTTTAGGATTAAACAGGATTACACAAGAGAAGGACTAATTCTCTGCTATTCCTATCCGTGTCTATCCGCTTTATCCGTTTCATCCGTGGTTTGGCCTTTTGTATTTTCCTTTTTTCGTCTTGGTTCGTGTATTTCGCGGTTCCCCTCTCCTCTCCTCCTCGCATTGGCCTTTCCTCTGTGCCTCTGTGTCTCTAGCCGTAGGCGGGTGGTTCGTTTATATGGAGGCAGTATTATGCACGAGGGCAGCAGTAATTACATCGGCGGCAAGTGGCAGGGCGCGGGGGCGGGGCAGACGTTTGAGTCGCGCAATCCGGCCAATGTTGCGGAAGTGATTGGCGTATACGCGAGGTCGCAGGCGGAAGATGTTGACGCGGCGGTACGAGCGGCGCGGGCTGCGTATCCGCAGTGGAAGCGGACCCCGGCTCCCATGCGGGGGGCGATATTAACGCGCATGGGGCGGCTGATGGAAGCGCGGAAGGAAGAACTGGCCGCGCAGATGGTACGGGAAATGGGCAAAGTGCTGATCGAAGCGCGGGGGGATGTGCAGGAAGCCATTGATATGGCGTTTTACATGGCCGCGTTCGGACGGTTGCCCAATGGCAGCCTGGTTCCGAGCGAGCGCGAAGATGTGTACTGCGCGGCGCAGCGCGTTCCCGTCGGCGTGGTCGGCCTGATTACGCCCTGGAATTTTCCGATTGCTATCCCAAGCTGGAAAATGTTTCCCGCGCTGATGGCGGGCAATACGATTGTATTCAAGCCTGCCGAGGATACGCCCGGACTGGCGGTTACGTTTGTGGAACTGCTGATTGAAGCCGGATTGCCGCCCGGATCGTCAATCTGGTAACAGGTTATGGCAACGAGGCCGGGGCCGCATTAGTGGAGCATACCGACGTTTCCACCATTTCGTTCACGGGTTCTACCCCGGTGGGCAGGCAGATCGCGGGACGGTGCGGGCATTTGATGAAGCGCGTCAGCTGCGAGTTGGGCGGCAAAAACGCGATTGTTGTTTTGGACGACGCGAACTTAGAACTGGCGCTGAAAGGCGCGTTGTGGAGCGCGTTCGGCACGGCGGGGCAGCGCTGCACGGCGGCAAGCCGTTTAATTGTCCATAAAGATGTAATGCGAAAGTTCCGACAGGAACTTGTAGACCGTACCAACGCGCTGCGCATGGGCGCGGGCCTTGACCCGCAGGCCGAAATCGGCCCGGTAGTAAATCGGCAGCAGCTTACCCGCATCCATAGTTATGTAGAAATCGGCAGGGCGGAAGGGGCGCAAGTCTTAACGGGCGGACGCATACTGGATGAGGGAGAATTTGCGCAGGGCTGTTTTTACGCGCCGACGGTGTTGGACGACGTGACCTTGAACATGCGCGTGGCGCAGGAAGAGATTTTCGGGCCGGTGACGGCTCTGATCGAAGTGGGCAGCCTGGACGAAGCCTTGCGGGCGGCGAACGCCACGCAGTATGGCCTCTCCTTATCGCTGTACACGCGCGACGTAAACCGCGCGTTTCGCGCCATGAACGAACTGGACGCGGGCATTGTTTACATCAATCTGCCGACTAGCGGAGCCGAAATTCAGCTTCCGTTCGGCGGCATCAAACAGACCGGCAACGGCCACAGGGAAGCGGGGTGGATGGCGATGGATTACTGCACCGAGTGGAAGTCTATGTACGTGAACTACAGCGAAAGCGCCGAGTTGGTGCGCGCGCAAATTGACGTTCAGCAATGGGACGGATAAGTCCGCAGAAAGGGATGGAGCAGAAATGCAGCGCGAGGAACACGTTTGGCAGGAACAGTTTGGACAAGAACAGGTTGAGCAGGAACGCGCGGAAGCAGGCAACAAACCGGCTGCGCAAGAAAACGAACAGGCTGCGCAAAGCAGCGAAGCCGCGTTAAAGCGGAAGGAACGCGCGGAAACGGTGAGCGAGTACACCGAAACGGGAAACGGACACGATCCGGCGTGGAACGAGCAGGTGTTGGCGTGGAACGACGCAGGCTTGCTGGCTGAAGTGGTCGGCTATGAAACGGACAGGGTTGCGCTGGAAACGCGGGGCGCGACGGTAACAACCTATCAGGGCGAGCAGTACATAGATTTTACGGGCGGCATCGCGGTTCACGCCTGCGGGCACAATCACCCCGAAGTGGTACGCGCCATTCAGGAGCAGGCGGCGCAAACCCTGCACACGTCCGACATTTTCCGCCACACGCCCCAATTGGAATTGGCGGCATGGATGCGCGATCTGTTCCAAACCGTCTTACCCGGTTCCTCCGATGGTTCCGGTTCCTCCCACGCGGCGAATTCTTCCGCGTTACCCGATTCTGCCGCACTTTCCGGCTCACCTGAATCCTCCGATTCCAAGTGGTCGTTTTTGTTCATGAACAGCGGCAGCGAGTCCATTGATTCCGCCGCGAAATTGGCGATGAAAGCAACGGGACGCCACAAGTTTGTTGCTTTGGAAGGCGCGTTTCATGGCCGGACGCTGTTCGCAAGCGCCCTTTCGCGCTCCAAAACCCTGCACTGGAACGCCTACGAAGATTTTCTGGCCCCGCTTCGCGCCAATATCTTCCACGCCCCCGCCCCCAATTGCCAATCCTGCCAACTGCGCAAGCCTGCCGAGCAATGCTGCGCGAACGGGCTGGAACAGATTCTACAGCAGCATGGACATGAAATCGCCGCCGTCTTTCTGGAAGCGCAGCAGGGCGAGGGAGGCTACCGTCCCATGTCGGCCATCGCCGCGCAGAAAATCCGCGCCCTGACCCGCGAATATGGCATATTGCTGATTGTGGACGAGATTCAATCCGGGTGGGGCAGAACGGGCAAGTGGTTCGGCTTCGAGCATTTGGGAATTGAGCCGGATGTGGTTGTCTTCGGCAAAGCGGTTGGCGGCGGACTGCCACTTGCCGGCATTGCCGCCCGTCAGGAACTCATGGCAACATGGCAGCCGGGAGAACACGGCACAACCTTCGGCGGCAATCCCCTTGCCTGCGCCGCAGGGCTGGCCGCGTTAAAGATAATCGCGCGGGAAAAACTCGTGGAACGCGCGGCCTGTTTGGGCGGGGAAATCACCGCCCGATTGCGCCCTCTCATCGGACACTGCGGCGTGGTAGATGTGCGTGGCAACGGCCTGATGATCGCCATCGAATTGCGCGACAGCAGCGGCAACCCGGATTACGCCCGCTGCGAAGCCGTAAAAGCACATGCCCGCGCCAATGGCCTGTTGCTGCTGACGTGCGGCGCCAAAATCGGCAATCCCCACACCGACAACGCCGCTCTCCGCCTCATCCCGCCGCTCAACACGCCGGAAGATATCGCGCATCAAGCCGTTGACATCCTGCTCAACGCCCTGCAAAAAACTGGTCTGTAAAAAGCAATTTGCACCACAGAGGCACAGATACACAGAGGTTTCACAGAGAGGAGGAGAAGAGGAGAAATTGACAGGATTAACAGGATTTTAAGGATTAAACAGGATTACTCAAGGAGAGAACAGGTATGTGGTTACTCCCTCTTCTTCTTTTCTCCTTCTCTTCTTTTCTCTGTGAAACCTCTGTGTCTCTGTAGCTCTGTGGTGCAAACTTATTTGTCTTTATTTCCGGTGGCGCTGTGGCTAAGGACTTCGGCGCGTTGGGAAGCGGGGAAGTCTTCAAGGTGGCCGTCCGCGAAGCCGAACAGGAGCGGGCCGGGATCGTCGACGGGAACAAGGGATTGCAGATTGTCGCAGGCTCCGGGCGTGGGAGCGGTGGACTCGAAGAACAAAATGGCGCGTTCGGGGTGCGGCAGCGTGTTCAGGGAGGCATTGGCAAGGGCGCGGTTCATGGCGATGCTGCGGCCTGCGCCGCCGGGCGTCGGCGGCAGGGTCAGGGGCAGCGCGCCCGTTTCGGTTTGTAAATCCTGCACCCAATGCTCGGCAGTCGGCAGCTTGCCCTCGTGGGCGGCAGCGTACAGCATGGCGGCATGAGTCAGGGAGCCGATACGCTCTTTCAGCGCGTCGTCATGGGCGTCCACCCGGCGCGTCCGGTCATGCGTGAACGCGGAACCCAGCAGCAGCAGCGAAGCGGGCAAGGTGACAAACAGCCCGAACAGGCGAATCCAGCGTTTTCGTTTCGATATGGTCATAACTTCAAAATACGTGTTCGGAATAACCGTTTCATTCCACTTCATTGAATGAGACGAAATTTGTTGTTTCAGCGTTTCGGGCGCATATTGACTTTCAGGGTGGCGTAGCCGTCAATCTGGAAATGCTCGACGTGCAGGGCGTGCTTGCCGCTTAATTTTACGTTTATGGTGTATGTTGTCGGGCCTTGATAATGCCACTCGTTGAGGATGGTTTTGCCGTCCAGTTGAACGCGGCAGCCATCATCCGTTGTCACTTCCAGCGTGTAATCGCCGGGCGGCACTTCCAGTTTGCCGTCCGCAATGGTGGCAAAATAGTTGGCGGGAACACCTTTGGCAAACGCGCCATACCCGGCGAAATCCAGTTGATCCATTTTCAGGGCGGTGATGGGCTTGCCGTTGGCAATCATTTGAGCGAAGGCTTCGGTTTTGGTACGCGGCTCCTGCGTGGTTGGATCGTAAGCGAAGAAGCGGACGTTCCAGTCAATGGGCGCGAAGAATTTGGAGTAGGCGAACGTGACGGGCGTATTGGCGGGCGTGGGGATGCCCCGGTAATCGGTTGTGGCCGCGCCCGTATATTCCAGTTCGATTCGCATGTCAACGGCTTTGCCCGGTTCCAATTGCACGTCCAGCGTTCCCGGCACACTCCCCGATTGCGCCGACCATGCAGATACGCCACGCGACGATTTCACGCGCCATGTTCCCGCCGGACCGAGAACGTCAAACGCATAGGTTGTTTTCCCGCTTGCCGTATCTGCCACCGGTGTTTTGCCACGCGGCCACAAACGCGGCGATTGAAAGTCGTATGGCCCCCACTCATCTACGAGAATGTACTGGCGTCCGCGCTTTTGATCGGGTTTGAGAAAAGCGTCCTGCCCGCCCTTCATCGGCTTCGGCTCGTGGAGTAGAGCAATCAGATTCTCTGCCAGCGTCGTTCGATTTGGGTGTGGGCTTTGCGAAAAAGAGGGCGTCCATTCCTTCGGCTGATACCCGTTGGGGTCCCTGTCCGTCAGAAGAAAATTAGGCGGGATCGGCAACGCTTTGAAATTGTCGGCATTGCCTATCAACCGGTTCGACTCGATGTGCAGGCCCATTGTGTCGCCTGTTAATGCCAATGCGGGAGTAAGCACAGCGAACGTGTTGCCTCCCATCGTTACGTCGCGGGTGTCGCGCAGGGAAACGGCATCGCGCAAAGGCCGTAAAATATTGTTGTCGTTAATGTGGTAGTTGTGACTGACGGTATCGTGGTGTTTGGGATAGCCCCAGGTCGGGTCCTGCGTTTTGTTCTGCCACAGCGCAATCGCTTCGCCGTCTTCGGTGAAGGTGTTATGCCTGATTTCGTTGTGCTGACCGTGTTCAATGGCAATAGCGCGATTGTTGCGGGCAAAGTAGTTGTTCAGAATTTGCGTGTCGTAGGAGTAGCCGCCCCAAATGCCGTTGTCGCACTCCTCGACGCGGTTGTTGACGATGGTGTTGCGGCTGAACGTCACTTCGATGCCGTTCGTGGGCGCGTGGCTGAAATCGTTGCCGTAAATCAGGTTGTCGTTGCAGCCGTCCGCGCCCGTGTCCATAGTTCGCTGTCCCGCCCACAGGAAAAAGCCGTCTCCGCCGTGCGTAACCGAGTTGTAGGCAAAAGTGTTCTTTTTGCACTGGTCAAAGACAAGAATGCCCGCCGAGTCCTGGCCCCGGTTGTACACGCCATGCGAATAGCCCCTTACACACCAGTCCACTTTGTTGTGGAACACGCGGTTGTCGCTGGACTGGTACATGCCGATGCCAAGCCCGCTCAGGAACGAAAAGTTGTTGTTCCAGACCAGTCCTTTGTTGCAGCGCGTCAGCATCAGGCCGCACTGCCCGCCCTGTATGGTGTTTCCCCGCGCCTCGAAATTATCGCAGTCCTGCAAATACGCGCCCGCCCCGTACCGCAGCCACTCCTCTTTCTCGTTGTGGTGGTACGACATCCAATCTTCGAGGTCTTCGCGTTCCAGCGTACTGCGCAGATGCTGCTTCCAGTTGTAGGAAAAATCGCTGTCCAGAATTTTCAGGCCGGGGCAGTGACGGGCAATCAGGCCGATTTTGTAACCCCGGACGCGCAGATGTTTCAGCGTGACATTACGCCCTTCCACGACAATGCCCGTTCCCTTGCGCTCGTCCGGCTGTGCGGTCAAGGGTGTGCCGCGCAATTCCGCCCCGGCAAAATCAACGGTCAAATTGTCGCCCCGCACCGTAATCGCGCCCGCTTTGCCGCCCTCATCCTCGGAAGACAGTTCATACACGCCCGGCGCAATCTTCCCCGAACGCGCAATAACAGCATCCTTACGCAGAGTCATATCTTGCGGCTGACGTGACGCTTCCGCCCCCACAGCGCACAACACGCTCAACCCTATTCCCAACATCAGCAGGCAAGCAAAACGCATTTTCAACAGCCCTTCCCAATGATCTTCGTAAACGGTCATACGGAGGCAGCCGCGACTTCCTGAATCGGCGGCGTTGCCGAAGTTTGCGCCACGCTTTCGGCTAACATGCGCTCGAACGTTTCCCGATCCGCAATGCCCCAATTATCTACAGTGACTTCCGCCATCAGCAAATCAATGGGCGGAACCACTTCATCGGCCTTGAACAATGGCAGCAAAATCACGCCGCCCTGCTGTTCATGCGGCTCAAAGCGTAGGTGCGAATTGGCAACAACACACCTCACGTAACCAAGTTTGAGCAGGACGCGCTCTAGCGTTGCCATTGTTATTGTGTTAAGACTCATCATGCACCACCTGTTGAGTTTGCTGAAACACGCGATTTTGGAAGCGAGCAAACGACTGCATCGCGTTTTGATTGACAATATTGTTCACAGGAATTCGCACAGTGACAGTTCGCCCTACCTGTGACAGATCAAAACCGGGCTGACGCTGAAAATAGGCTTGAATGTACAGCCAGTAGGCAACGTCCGCCTGAGCATCATAGATGATTAACATCAGGGGCGGCACTTGCAGAATCCAGAACTCTAAATCCGATGAACTAACCGTAAACAAAATACTGGAGCCGTCAGCAGTCAAGCGTAGACTGTCAGTTGCCTTCAACTGAAACAACACCGCGCCATCCTCAATCTCACCTTGATTATTGTACGTTGTCAGTACCAGATCAATGCCATAATCATCCAGTTTGCGAGCAACCGTGTAACCTGCCAACAGCGCGTGACGTTCTACATGGTTGACGCTTAAATCCGCGATAATGTGTTCACGAGTTCGACGTTTACGCATTTTACCTGTCTTGTTCTCCAAAAGCAAATTGCCGCGCTAGAGCGGTTCGGACACGTTGCGCCTGTGCGCCCGTTGTTTGCAGGGTCGCTTGTTCCAATAGGGTCAGCAAGACAGGACGCAGGATCACTTGCGACTGCCGCGTACCGGCAAGCGGGGCGCGAATATCTATGCGCTGTTCCGAGGCTTCGGCATTGGCAGTCGGGTAAAGAATCACGGCTCCCTGTGCGCAGCCGCCGAGCAAAGCGTACATTGTCAGTTGGTACAGCATCGCGGGCGGCAGGGACTTTTCCCACAGGTCACGATACTTCGCGTCCAGAATAGCGACGGTCTTGCCCTGTTCGAGAACGATGTAATCCGGGCGCAAGGTGGGCGGTGGATGATTTTGCGGATTGTATGCCTTGTTGTACGCAAGAACATTGGAAAGTCGCGTTTGGTCGCGCACAACATAACCGGGCAGATTTTCACGCAGAAACTTCGACAGCAGAGCCTCAAAAAAGTGGTTCATGTCGAACAGAAAACCTCGCAACGGCAGCGCAGGTTCGTCACTATCCAGATGAACGCCCGCGCCTGCCAGCAGCAGTTCGATAAGCGTAAAAGTAGGTTGGTACGCCCTTGTCAGGCGCGTGGTTTGGGCGCGGAGGCGGGCAAACGTTTCGCGGTTCAGGCGAACGGGCGTCACGTCCTCGCGCAGCAATCCGGCAAGGCGATGCAGGCGCGTTTTCAAGTGCGCAGACAACGCGGCATTTGCGCCCCACATCAGGCCACTGAGCAGCACTTGATTGGGCAGCGTATTTTGCGAACGGGGATAATGGATGCAGGGAAGCGTGGCGCGTCCCGTACTCCCGGCAAGCGCCAGTTTGCGCATATCAAGGCTGCCGCGCAGGGTTGCCAACTCTTCCTCGGAACGGCGGTACTGACGCTGCAAGCCCCGCGCCAGCAGTTCCGCCGCTTCGAGTGCCAATTGATGCAGCAGCAGGTCTTGAAACGCTTCGGGTTCGCTGTCAAAAGTGGTATCCGCAAACAAATCGAGATTGCGCAAATCGTAAGCGTAGCGCAGCAGGCGCAGCAGCGAAGGGGCGGGTATCTTGGGGCGAATGGTGACGGTGACATTGCCGATCTGAATTCTGCCAACGTGGGCATACGCCTGCAGTCTCAAGCCTTCGCGCAGTTCCGTTACGGTTAAAATCTCGGAATGTGCCAGTCGCTCCACAAGGGCGCGTGTGCCGGCATCCGTCACAAGCCGCGCATCGCGCAGAGTTGGTTCCGTTTGCGGCGTTCGGATTTCCCACTCCGCAAGCCGAATGTGGATCGGGAAATTCATTCGCTGTTGTCCGTCGCCTCCGTATCGTCCTCGGCGTCATTATCCAGTTCCTGCGCCTCGTTTTGCGCTTCCGCTTCCAGCATTACGGCCTGTGAGGTAGCGGTAATTTCGGGACACGGGGCCAGCAGCGCGGTAATCAACTCATCCTGTCGCGCCGGTTCAAACAACTCGTCGCGGACTTGCTGTTTCTGTCCATCCACAAGACTGCTTCCCAATATCTTTTCCAGCGCGGCGTAATCCTCGTAGCAGTATTCTTCCAGCAGGGGAACAATGTCTTCGCGCAACACGCGGCTTAAATGCGCAAAGTCGCGTATGGGACGCCCATTTTCCAGAAAGTAGGAATGTCCGATTTGCAGGTTGCGGGCATCGCGCCCTACGTGTTCGCAAATGCGGGCGTTCAGCGCGTCCAGCCATGCGGCAAGGGGAATACCCTCAATCAGCGTTCGTGCCAGCGTGGAACTGTCGGGCATAAGTTCGATGAAGCCGAAGCGTCGGCGCAGGGCGGCGTCCAGCAGCGCGATAGAGCGATCCGCCGTATTCATGGTTCCGATCACGTACACGTTTGTCGGCACGGCAAATGACGTTTTGCTCAACGGCAGCACAACCGTTTTGCCTCGCTTGTTGCTTTCCAGCAGGGTGAGCAGTTCCCCGAAAATACGCGGAATGTCGCCCCGGTTGATTTCATCCACAAGCAGGTAATAGTTGCGGTTCGGGTTCGCGCTTGCGTCTTCACACAAGCGTTTTGAAAATGCCGTTTCGCAGTTCAAACAGCATTTGCCCATCCTGCGCATGAGGCCGATAGCCTTCCAGAAAATCCTCATACCCATACGCCGGATGAAAACAGCACCAGCGCACAAGTCCCCCATTAGCACTATCACCATTGACAACGGTACGTTCCTCTGCCGTAAGCGCCTCATACGCTTTGCCAAACGCAGAACGCGCCGCCAACTCACGAGCCGCAATTTCCGCCCAATACGTTTTGCCCGTTCCCGGCGGCCCATACAAAATCACCTGCCCCTTGCGTTCCAACACGGCTTCAATTCGTGCAGGAATCCCACTCAACGGCGACACAAAAACCGGGATTGCTATTTTAGGTGTATTGGGAGGTGTCAGAGGCGGAGGCGTTCTACCGAAAATATGCTCTTCCAATTCAAGTTGATTGTCGTACTTGCGCAAGTTGTAAACGGTTGTCCGCAGACCTTCATGGGCAACTCAATTCGTGCAGGTACGCCGCTTAATGCTTGTAAAGGTGCCAGTTGTGGTTCAGTCTGTAATGAAGGATTCATCTGTACTGGAGAAGCAATTGGAAGTAAAGCCGAGTCTTTTCTATAAATTACCTCCTCGGTCGCCAATCTGTTTTCGTAACGACGCAGTTCAGTTAGAAAGCCTGTTGAATTGTCCTTCCGAACAGGCAAAACCCACTCTTCAAGAGAAAGCCACTCAACAAGCCGTTGCTGTGAATAGTTAATATCGTCAACGAATTGGTAGTCGCTGACAATCCGCCCAACTCCTAATACATAATGTTCAGAACACGCGACGATGAATCTTGGCTCTGTATAGCAGCCACAAAATTATATAATTGGTTTGCATCAGCGTGGAATACTTCATTCATGTCATGATAAAGTTCATCAAAATACTCTTTTATGATGCTTTTGAGGTAGTTAGAACTCCGGTGGTTGGTTAAATCGCCTATTTTATGTAATTGGAGCGCAATAAAGCCACTACTGCGCATCTTTTGCCATCTCTGATCATCATAGCCAATGAAAACACGCCAGTAGCGATATGGACGCCCATTGCGCTGGTTCAGCACTTCCTTAAACATATAGAGGGGCATTACCAACTCATCTGCTAACCTAACATAATGTCCAGTTGCAAGATAGCGTCCTTTTTCTGATGGAGGTAATTGAAGTATTCGCAGCAAATGATGATGTTGGTAGTAGGTATTGTGGAAGCCGTCTATTTTGTCCGGGTAGATCAGGCTGAAGTATTTATGCGCCCAAGCAAAATCCTGTACATTAGGCGCGATGTGTGCTAACTCTTGCTGTAGATACTCGTAATCTATTTGCCGCGCATATGAGGAAAACTTTCCAGTAGTTCACATGCGGACAGAAGTTGATTACGGCGTTCACGCGCCATCTGAACGGCTTGCTGTTCTGCAAGCGTTTCTTGTTTTGCAGGGCTACCGGTAATCCATTCGCCCGTCGCGCTACGGCGGTATAGACCAAATTTCAAAGCGCTACCGCCAGCAATGCTGCCGAAGCGCGTACTCGGAAATTCGGCATCGTTCTTAAACTCTAGCCAGTACACCATGCTGTCATGGTTGGAACTGTCGAACATGGTATTCAGCAGTTCCGTACCGTCAAGGTTGCTCAACCGTTCTGGCCCGAACCGTTGCCGAAAAGCCTTGTAATACGTGTCCAGTTTGGACTGAGACAGCAGTTTGCCCTCCGCCTCCATTTTGTCGCGCAGTTCACGAAGTTCTTCGGCAATTTTCGGATGCAGCATCAGACAGGTTTCTCCTTCGGCGATGCCCGTGCAAAACCTATTTTAATTTTTGCGCGGCTGTGTTAACGAAGTCCGCCTACGCGGTCTCAAGGCGTTCATCATCCACGCTGTAAGCGCATCTTTGACAATATATTCGCGCCTATGCTGCGTGTCCTCGCCGTGTCCGCGCAGGCGGACACTTGGCGGAACGCCCTACAGCAAAGAAATTCATTGTTCCTGTCCAATTCTCGTTGCTGAGGTATTATACACGTATCTTCTCCTGTAGCGATCTCGAAGTTCCTATTTTGGAGAGAGAACGCTTCCCGCGCCTCTCTTCGCAAGGAGTATTCCTATGGCGCGTATTCGCATTTGCCTTGAAGATGATCAGGGGCAGCCCCTGTTGCCGGGAACGGAACAGGTGTATGCGCTCGCCGGAGCCTGTAATACGCTCGACACCATTGAGCAGGCGGTCGAAGACTGGCGCAAGAAAGCCCTTCCCGACATCGAAAAGACGCTCCTGCTCAGCGCCCAGCAGGAAGCCATTGCTAAAAAAAAAGGGCACTACCGTAAAGAGTGTGGAGAGGTAGCATTTTGGGCTATACTCTTGCATCATGCAAGATACACAATTATATCATCAACTCCTGGGCGTGGAAGCGCCGTGGTTTGTTCAAGATGTGCAACTCGACATGGAAGCGCAAGCCGTGCGCGTGTACCTTAACTTCGACGGCAGCAAGGCCGCGTTCTGCTGTCCTGAGTGCGGACAGTACGCCAACCTCTATGACCGCCGCGAAGTCCGGGCGTGGCGGCATCTGGACAGTTGCCAGTTCTTGACCTACCTTGTCGCCTCCTTGCCACGTGTCTCGTGCAAGCAACATGGCATCTTGACGCCCGCCGTGTTCTGGTGCGAACCCAACAGCCGCTACACGGCCCTCTTCGAGCGCTTTGCCCTAGACGTGTTGTTGGCAACGCAAGTGCAAGGCCGCGCCGCCAAGTTGCTGCGTCTGTCCGGCGAACAAACGGCTTACCTCATGCGCAAAGCGGTGGCACGTGGTCTGCAACGTCGCGAGGCGTCTGAGGCGGTGGCGCATCTCGGCTTGGATGAGAAAGCCTTCCAGCAAGGGCATACCTATGCCACCATCTTGACCGACTTAGACGGCGGGCGCGTGATTGACCTCGTAATAGAGAGTGTTGATATATTGGTTGATGCCGTTGACCAGCGCATGGCTGATCCGTCGTCGACGGGCTGGTCGCGCCAGGCGAGATCGCGCTCCTTGGCTTCCTTGCCGGCGGCGCCCTTGAAGCGCTCGGCGATCTCCAGCATGCGCTCGGTGGTATTGGCGCGCGGTTGAGCACGACGTCCTCGCAGGCCTCGCGCAGCTCCGGCTCGATAGTGTCGTAGACGGCAAGCTGGCCGGCATTGACGATGCCCATGTCCATGCCGCGCTGGATGGCGTGGTAGAGGAACACCGCGTGCATGGCCTCGCGCACGGGCTCGTTGCCGCGGAACGAGAAGGACAGGTTGGAGACGCCGCCGGAAACATGCGCATGCGGCAGGGTCTGACGGATCTCGCCGCGTCGCCTCGATGAAGTCGACGCCGTAATTGTCGTGCTCCTCGATGCCGGTGGCGACCGCGAAGACGTTGGGGTCGAAGACGATGTCCTCGGGCGGGAAGCCGACCTGCTCGGTCAGCAGCTTGTAGGCGCGCGTGCAGATCCCGACCTTGCGCTCGTAGCGTGTCGGCCTGGCCCTGCTCGTCGAAGGCCATGACGACGACGGCCGCGCCGTAGGCGCGCACCAGCCGCGCCTGACGCAGGAACGCTTCCTCGCCTTCCTTCATCGAGATCGAGTTGACGATCGGCTTGCCCTGCACGCATTTGAGCCCGGCCTCGATGATCGACAATTTCGAGCGAGTCGATCATCACCGGCACGCGGGCGATGTCGGGCTCGGCGGCGATGAGGTTGAGGAACTCGACCATCGCCGCTTTGGAGTCGATCAGCCCCTCGTCCATGTTGATGTCGATGATCTGCGCGCCGTTGGCGACCTGATCGCGCGCCACGGCGAGCGCGCCGGCATAGTCGCCCGCCGTGATGAGCTTGCGGAATTTGGCCGAGCCGGTGACGTTGGTGCGCTCGCCGACGTTGACGAAGGGGATGTCGGCGCGTGAGCGTGAACGGCTCCAGCCCGGACAGGCGCATCTGCGGCGCGATGTCGGGAATGGCGCGCGGCGGGAGGCCGCGCACCGCCTCGGCGATGGCGCGGATGTGGGCCGGCGTCGAGCCGCAGCAGCCGCCGACGACATTGACGAGCCCGGCCGTCGCGAAGTCGCGCGATCTGCGCCGCCATCGCGTCCGGGCTCTCGTCGTACTGGCCGAAGGCGTTGGGCAGGCCGGCGTTGGGATAGGCGCAGACCAGGTGTCGGCGACGCCGGAGATCTCCGCCAGATGCTCGCGCATGGCGGCGGCGCCGAGCGCGCAGTTGAGGCCGATGGTGAGCGGGCGGGCATGGCGGACCGAGTGCCAGAACGCGGTCGGCGTCTGGCCCGAGAGCGTGCGGCCGGAGCGGTCGGTGATGGTGCCGGAGATCATCATCGGCAGCCGGCGGCCGCGCTTGGCGAACGCCTCCTCGCAGGCGAAGATCGCCGCCTTGGCGTTCAGCGTGTCGAAGATGGTCTCGATCAGGAGCAGGTCGGCGCCGCCGTCGATCAGCCCGCGGACCTGCTCGGCGTAGGCATCGCGCAACTCGTCGAAGGTGACGGCGCGGAAGCCGGGATTGTTGACGTCGGGCGACATCGAGGCGGTGCGGTTGGTCGGCCCGAGCGCGCCGGCGACGAAGCGCGGCTTGCCGTCGTGCTGCTCGGCTTTGAGCGCCGCGCGCCGGGCGAGCCGCGCGCCGTCGCGGTTCAGCTCGTAGACGACGTCCTCCATGCCGTAATCGGCCTGGGCGATGCGGGTCGAGGAGAAGGTGTTGGTCTCGAGAATGTCGGCGCCGGCCTGCGCATAGGCGAAGTGGATCGCCTCGATCGCCTCGGGCTGGGTCAGCGTCAGCAGGTCGTTGTTGCCCTGCAGGTGGCAGGCGCAGGCGGCGAAGCGCTGGCCGCGGAAATGTGTTTCTTCGAGCTTGAGGCCCTGCACCTCGGTCCCCATCGCGCCGTCGAGCACGAGGATGCGCTTGGCCGCCTCGGCGCGGAACAGCGCCTCGCGGTCGGCGGGCGCGGGGAAGCTGGCGAACAGGTCGGTCATGGCGCCTCGCTCGGACATAACCGCATAAATATATCTTTATGTCGCTAGAGGCAAGCGCGGGCGTCGGAGTCTCGCTTGCAACGCGCGGGAGCTTGGTGCAAAAGGGCCGGGCTTTAGGAGTGTAGCTCAACTGGCAGAGCACCGGTCTCCAAAACCGGGGGTTGGGGGTTCGAGTCCCTCCACTCCTGCCAGAAATCAAAGACATACGAAAATCTTGCCCTACGTGGCGGAATTCTGGGTAACGCCTGGGGAACAGCTGCGGTTTTTCGCCGCTGGCGGCTTCGTGCGGAAATCGCGTTCCGAACGACAACGCCGCCGGTGAGGGCGGGCGCGACGGTACGCGGGTGCGCAGGTCAGGCCGTTGTGGGGCAGCTTCCCCGACCCATACAATGCGCTGAGTTACGCTAGGCGTGGTCCAATTAATTACGAACCGCGCATCGCGCGGCACATTAGTCTTTTCATTTCTGGGCCGCAATTCTTATGTTAAATCCTCGCCTGTCGACACTTGCAGCGCTCTTGAGTTTGGCCATTGCGCCAGCCAACGCCGACGACCCCGGCAAATCCTTTCTCGATAAAGCAAAAAGTAAGGCCGCGGAAATTGGCGCGGCGGCGTCCGAGACGCTCCCCAATCTGCCTTCGCTCACCATGCCTTCGCTGTCTGTCCCGTCCGTGTCGCAAATGCAAGACGAGGCTCTTAAGCGCTTTTCCGAATTTACCGACGATATCGGAGTAACGCTGCCTGCACTCGACCGGATGGGATATGAAGTGGCGAGCTTTCGAGTAAGTTGGGCGCTGCCGCCGAAAGCCAAATTGCGCTTACGTCGAAGCCGGTGCTGGACGAAACGCAAGTTGACAGAGCAGTTGAATCATCAACTGCCAAGGGGTGCGTGGCTTCAGCCGTCTTGGTGGCCGCCGCGGAAGCAAAGCGCATCCAGCGTTCACTCCGCATGGGCACCGCGATTGTAGATATCGAATTCGCCGTACCGCCTAGAGTTAGGATGTCCTTCCTACCCTTGAAGTCAGCTGGTCCGGGTAGCAGCAGTAGCGAACGCTCCCTTGATGACGTGGATTTCCTGTGCTCGGGATCGCTGGGTGATAGATAGAGCTTCGAGAAACGGTCTATTTCCTTGTCCGTGATCTTCAGCGAGGGCTTTGCCGCGCGCGGCGGCGCGCCGGACGGCGCCGGCAACCCCAACGAGACTGCCCCGGAACGCCCGTCGTAGCTCATCCCGAACTGCGACATAAAATTCCGGAGCAACCCCCTTCAGATCACGCCAGGAAACTGCGCCCCGAGGGCTTGGCGTAGGGCGAGAGGTCGCGCTTGAGGAACTGGCCGTCGGCCTTTTCGCCCAGGATGCGCCCTTCCTCCGCCACCACCTTGCCGCGCAGGATCGTCACGACCGGCCAGCCGGTCACCGTCATGCCTTCGTAGGGGGTGTAGTCGGCGCCGTGGTGCATGATCTCCTGCCGGATCGTTTCGCGCCG
>CAWIEK010000061.1:0-15157 GCA_963835065.1 uncultured Chthonomonadaceae bacterium
CACCTGCATCAGCAGTTCGCCGAGTACGTTCTGCCCCTGCCCGCCGCAGTTGGCGCACCGGCAGCGGCCCCAGTACCTATCGTGCCAGCGATTGCCCTCTACCAATTCTTCATCCCCGGTTTGCAGCAGCAATTCGCGTAGGGCGGCATCGGCAAATTTGACGCGCAGCAGTTCGCGCATGATGTCGCGCTTGGCGGCTTCCCAATCTTCGCGCAGGGTGACGCGCCGCCCCTTGCGCTTGGCAATCACCGGGTTGGCGTTGGCGCGAATCGTGGCGCGTTCTTCGGCAATGGACGTTTTCGCCGCCTGAAACGCATGTTCGACGGTTGGGTACGTGTCGCCTTCAAATTCTATGGGTGACTTATAGAAGTTGGATAAAAAGCGGTTTTCGCCTGCAAACTCTTCGATCATATCCGGTTTCGCCTTCCGCGCCTTTCTCACTATGCCACGCAGGGATTTTACCTGCGCGGCAAGAATATGCAACTGCCTTGTGACGCTGATTATTTACTGCCCGCCCTGTTTGAAAAGCGGAAGGATACTGTTGTGAACGAATTTGCAGCAAAGCGCATCCAAACGCTGGTCGCCATTATGAAAGATGAGGCCGACTGGCGGCGGGTGCAGGAACAATTGTGGTACCGCGTTCCGGTTGCAAGCGCCCCCCGCCGCTGGCCGCCGCAATGGCTCGCCTTCTATCAAACGAAAATTTTCAAGGACGAGGCGTATTCCATTCGTGGTACGGCAGGGTACGCATGATACGCCGCGTACCCCGCTCCGAGTTGTTCCCGGACGAGTTTCCCAACGCCAAATCCGACAAACTGTACTATCAGGTGTTTTTGCACCGTCTGGACGCCCTGCCCGCGCCCATTGTCAGCCTGCGCCTGCGCCGCGTCGTATTCATTCCCACCACCTACCACAAACTGCTGACCGCAGCCGAAATCAACGATTTATGGGATGAAAGCCCGCTTGAAGACGCGCTGTGGGAACAACTCAAACACCTGAACATGCGCGCCGAGCGGCAGTACGACATCACGGTTGAGGACGGAAAGTACAAATTGGACTTTGCCCTCTTCTGCGCGCAGGGCAACATTGATCTGGAAACGGACGGCGATTACTGGCATATCAATGTGGAACGCGCCCCTGAAGACAACCGCCGCAACAATGCGCTGGCCGCGCATGGCTGGAAGGTGATGCGTTTTACCACCGCGCAAATCCGGGAAGAGATGGAAACGTACTGCGTCCCGCGCATTGCCGAAGCCGTCAACAAAATGGGCGGATTGGACGACAATCAGGAACCGCCGCGCGCGTACCTCAAAGGCGACGACGGCATCGCGCAGCAATTGGGCCTCTTCGACAGCCGCACGGCCTACAGTTCTTCACCCGAAGAAGAAGATAAAGAAGCAGAATAGTTGCCTCGCCAGAAGCGTATTCAGATTAAGCAACTGTCTGCAAATTGTCTGCACAGTTGACGTCGGCAACGTTCTTTGCTATACTTTTGTAATGGCAAATACGGCGTTCCCTTTGAGGAAGGTACGTGGTGAAGTTTATCCAACGCAAGGAGCAGTAATGGCACAAGCACAATTGATTCAAGGCAACGCGGAAACCCTGCTGCTAATCGTTCCCGCGCAGAACGAAGACAAATCCATGTTTAATGCACAACCTGAGACAGCATTGGAAACAGCCCACGTCCGTAACGGAGTTCCGCTGTTCCCAACGAATCCCATGAGGGAACCTGTTACCATGGAACTGGTAAAGCAGTTGATGGATGAGGAGGTTTAACATGCCAGCATCTACCATTACTATAGAAATGCCCGACAACTTGAATGGTTTTCATCTGCCACAGGGCGTACAGCGTCGCCTGCAAGACCTATTGGATAAACAGGATCAGGGACAATCCCTAACACCGGCAGAGCAGGAGGAAGCGGAAGGTCTTGTAGACGTGGCCGAATGGCTGTCGCTGCTGAAACTGAGGGCACAGCGTTTTGACTCTGAAAACACGCAGCAGCCATGAGCGATATTCCGGCACAACTACGACGGCTTGTGCTTCAACGCGCGCAAGGACGATGCGAATATTGCGGGCTTGCACAGGCGGGGCAGGAAGCGGAATTCCACCTTGACCACATCATACCTGTCGTCACAGGCGGCGCGACCAGCGCCGCGAATCTTGCGCTTGCCTGCGTTTCCTGTTCACTGCGCAAGGGCGCGCGACAAACCGCGATTGATCCGCAAACAGGCAGCATTGCGGCGCTCTACCATCCACGCCGCGACAATTGGCAGCAGCATTTTCGATGGGATGAAGTGACCCTTCATGGCTTGACAGCAACGGGCAGAGCGACCATCAACGCTATGGGTATGAACCGCTCTCGTATTCTTGCCATTCGTCAAGAAGAAACATTACGCCATCGTCACCCGCCACCAGATACCTTCGGCGTAGAAACTTCCTAACCTTCTGAGGTAGGACGTAACTATTCAGGCAGGGGAGAAGGCACGTTGCCTTCAAAGACGTGCTTCAACGCGGGCAAGACCTGCCGCCCCTGCTTGCGCAACGTACTGATGTAGCTGCGCACACGGCAGAACGCTTCGGCTCCTGCCAGAGTGCGGAAGCCGCCACTGATTTTCTGCTGCACTTTGAGCATCCGCACATCGCGTTCGGCCTGATTGTTGTCGAAAGGCACGGCAAAGTCATGCAGGAAGCGCAAGGTCGCGTCTTGATACGTGTGCAGGCGATCCAGCAAGTTGCGCGCCTTGCTCTGCTTGGGCTTCCCTTTCTTGTGCGGTTGAGGCGCAGGCGGCGGGTTGGCGGCATAGCCTTGCTGCACCAGCGCTTCGTAGCGCGGGGTCAAGTCGGCCAGTACGTCGGCGCTCAGGCAAACTTGGCCTTGCTGCGGGGCGGTTTCAACGGCCTGCTTGCCGTCGCGCAGCAAGGTTTGCATCTCACGCGCCCATCCTTGCTGTGGCGGGTCGGCTTCGTACACGGCGGTGAGTTCGCGCAGATGGTGGGCATTGCACAAGGCATGACGGCAGCCATACTGGAAGTAGGAGGCCCAGCCGTCGTGAACGGCAACCCCGCCAAAGTGGGGCAGGATACCCGAAGCGTTCATGCCGTCCTGACCGCGCTTCTTGTGAACCCCATAGTGGGTCAGCAACGCCGTGCCCGCCACATGCAGCCAGTGCACTTTGCCCGCAACCCGCGCCCCACTCTCGTCAAAGGTGCCCACCGGAGCCTGCGCGAGAGCCGAAGCGATCTGTTCACAGGCGGGGTGTAAGGCCGTGGCCGCTTTGTGCAGCAACGTCAACAGGCTGGCCGGGCACACACCGGCTCCGAACACGTCCGACAGCAACTCGCAGGCGCGGTGGACGGGCAGCAGTTGGTAGCCCAGCAGGTACGTTCCCAACGCCTGCATACGCGGCCCATACTGCACCGGCTGGCTTACACCGGCAGGAAAGGAAGCGGGGGTGACGTGTCCACAGTCGGCGCAGACCTTGTGTTGGCCCCGATGTTGGGTGACAACGAGGGTCAGGGGTGGTAAGTCTGAGACCTGCCGCCGCTCGATATGGGAGGCGGGCGTGGCGCTCAAGTCCGCGCCGCAACCTGTGCAGCAAGGCGGGGTATGGAGGACGACCACATCGGGGATGTCTACAAGCAGCAAGGTGCGTCCCGGATGTCCCGGCTGCCCGCCCGCTTTACGTCCGCTGGACTTGCGCAGCGACTTGGGCTTGTGAGCCGGTGGATCGCTTGACGGCGGCTTGCTGCTGTTGTGGCTGTCTTGTTTGAGTTGCGCTTCGAGTTGCGTAACGCGCCGGGTGAGTAGGGCCATCTGCTCTTGTTGCGTGGCAATCTGCTCCTGTTGGGTCGTGACGGTAGCTTGCAACGTGGCAATCACATTGTAGACGGCGTCTGCGCCTTGTTCGTAGATCGGTTGGAACTGCTCACGTGTTAGCATACTGCCTTTCACGAGAGAGAGGCTGCAAAAGTTGCACACCCGCGCAGGGCTGAATAGTTACGGAAGGACAACGTAAATGAAAAAAAATCTTACGGCAATTGTGTTGACCTTGACTGCTTTGCTAAACACCGCATGCACGGGACACACGCAACAAAATCAGGTTGCGGGCCTGCAATTTGCTGGCTATACGTGGGACGTGCGGGGCGCGGGGTTGGGTGGGCCGGGACCGAACCATTGGGATGCGGCGAATGTTTGGGTGGATGCGCAGGGCTGGCTGCATCTGAAGATTTCTCATGCGTCGGGGGAATGGCGCTGCGCGGAACTCACTTCGCGGCAGCGCTTCGGTTTCGGGCGCTATCAGTTTCAGGTGTCCGGGCGGCTGGACCAGTTTGACCGCAATACCGTTCTCGGCTTGTTCAACTATCCGACCCCGGATGTGGGCGCGGACGGCACGAACGAAATAGACATTGAATTTGCGCGATGGGGCGACGCCCACTCTCCTGCCGGCAATTATACGGTCTGGCAGGCATCCGGCGCGCGTTCGCCGGAAAACCATGCCACGTTCGGGCTTGCCAACAGTGGCGATCTCACCATGCACCAATTTTCATGGCAAGCCGCGCAGATTTCCTTTCAGTCGTTTCGCGGGGAAAAGGACGACAAAACAAAGGAACTCTGCCATTGGACTTACGCGCCCGACGAAACCCGCCTGATTCCGCAGCAGCCCCTTCCCGTTCATCTCAACCTGTGGCTGTTTCGCGGCCAGCCTCCGACGGATAACAAGGAAGTGGAGATTGTGATTCGGCAGTTCACGTTCAAGCAAAGTGGTCGCCCATGATGGTGCTTCTCGTCGAATTGGCAGAGTTGCAGGACTATCCCTGTTGTTGACGCAGGAGGTATTCTTTGCTATACTTAAATCTATGACAATACCGGCTCCTTTTCAAGGCAGCACTCGGAGAACGTAAACAAGGCAAGGGAACACTATGGCACAGGCACAACTGATTCAGGGCAATACCACAGAACTGCTTTCTTACCTTACCCGACATCCACATCAGCAAGATTTACTGTTGATTGTTCCCGAAAAAGTGACCGAAGAAACAATTCCACATCCCAACGCGCAGGCGGAAGCAATGCCTGACGGAACTATTTTTCGCAATGGCGTTCCTCTCTTCCCCATGCAGGACGGAAGGCCACCGGTCACTATGGAACTGGTACAGCGTTTAATGGATGAGGAGTGGAATGGCGTATTAACGCCCATCCAAACCTGCTCCGGCTGCTCACGCCATAAGGCGAAACAACGTCAAGCGGTGTTCAGCCGATCCTACATCTATATAGAGGCAGGCGACGTTAATGACTGGAACGGTTTTCGCGCAGCCAGATACATTCGTTAAGGATGCGGGGCGGGCATGGCTTCCCGCTCAATATTCCAAATCCCTCTGGAGTAGATAGGGTTTTACTATAACCAACAAAGTCGGAAACGGCCTCTGGTGGTAACAATCCCGCGTCTACGATGCGTTTATGTACGCTGTCCGGCTTGTAGACTGTAAACCAATCGATTCTTCCCTCGCGCCAAAGCCATAGCAGCCAATCACAAACGAGATAATTGGAAAGCGCCGGACCTACATTATAGAAATCCTGCTGCAAACGTGAAACCCATACTTTTTCGGCTTGTTCCACAGTGGCAGGAGGAAAGTCACCCGGCGGCAACACGTTCTGCAAGTAAGTACGGAAACTGTATCCGTGTGGTGCAAGCAGATGCGCGTTCTGAATGTAAGCGCGGATCATTGCATTTGTCTTTCGCGCTATCCATAGTCCGTGAAATGTATCCAGTGTCTCCGCGAAAGCAATAGCGCCGGGAAAGCCGCTATTGCGCAGCAGTGAGATGCCCGGTCTTACGTCCTCCACTTTTTGTCCCTCTGTCCGCATAGTAAAGCTGATCCTCTTTAACTCAGCGCGTGTCGAAGTATCCTCCCATAGACGGCCTAAATCACGCATCAGCGAGAAACTATCTTGTCCCCAATGAGGCCGTAGTCCAACAAACGAAGGGTCTTTGGGATGCTTGGCCTCGTTCAGACCACCTGTGAAAATGTCGGCGCGAAAGCCCTGCATATCTTGGCTGTGGGCGAAAAACAGCCGCCAATTCATCTCTTCGGGATCATCAGGAACCGCAACGGCATCTCCGTTGAGGATTTGTGGCAGGTACTTCGTCAGGATTGTTTGTACGTAAGCGTTCATGTGGCCTCCTTCTGCAATCCTTGTTATTGTTGCTCTTATTAAATGTACCTTGTTCGACAGGAATTTTGAACGGGCGCTTTGAAACTGTGCTGTGTTGGAACAGGTGGTTATCGCTATCAACGTTAGCCATTGCTCAAGCGGGTTCGTAGATTTCCGCACCGGTTATGCTTTCTCGCTCAATTGGCAGAGTTATGCAGCCATCCAGAACATGGATGGAGCCTGAATAACAAGAAGTTACTTATACTCGGCTCCTCAGCCGAACGGGCGAAAAGCAGAAAGGTATGGCGAAACAAACACGAACAAACCCGCCAATCATTTAGCGGGTTTATTCGTTGATACGCTTTCTGGTTTTACAGCAATGAGGATAGTACAGGCGAAATCCTTTAGCCGCTGGCAAGGTTCAGGTTTGTCGGGCTTTAACATTTGTTCGTTACCTGTGTTTTGCCCTCATTTACTCGAATCAGGAACCAGCGTTGCATCCCACCAGAAACCTTGCTCACGCATGTAAATCAAAATCTGCTTGAACGCTTCATCGTGGAGCCTGCGTGTCTGAGCAGCATCAGAGGGTCGCATGTCGTACCGTGCCCACTCACTTGCGGTTCTTAATCGCCGGTAATGACTTGCAATCGGTTTCATCTGATTAGAGATGTAGACAGCGCGCTTCTCATGGGCATCCGGCATGTTCATCGGTGTCTTGGCGTGAGCGTAAGCCTGCATCAAATGAACCGCTGAATAAAACAAGGCCACCACCGCCCAACTTACCTCTTCTGAATTGTTCAGAAAACGTTCATATCGGCGGTAGTTGGCATGCGCTTCCGCTATGTGTTCCAGCGCCTCCCTATCCGTAGTTTTAGGGGCGGGCATGTTCCGCTCCTATTAACCCTCAACACCGCAGATAGCTGAAGGCTTTATCAGCACATCCAGCCGTCCCTGTGGGTATTGTTGATGGGTACGAATTTCGAGATCAAAGACTTCATCGGCTGCACTGCCGAACAAGTCAGGAATGGTAACAACGATTGTTCGCTCATTCCAGGACGGGCCGCCATCCACTTGCACCGAAGCGCCTTTTATCTGTAGCGCTTGCTGATAAAAGGTAAAATTTGCTTGTTCCGTCTGTGTCGCCGTTGCGGGTTCGTCAGACACGGCAAATTGTACTGCACCCTCACCCTTCTTAGATTCTGCTTCGACTCTAATACTGGAGGGAACAGTAGATTTTGCCGTGTCTGACACGGGTTGAGTAACATCTAAGACAGACATGGTTCTAGCCCCACAAAGATAGAAATGAACGATAGTATGATTGTAGCATGGTTTCTCCGTATTATCAAGCCTTCGTCTCAGGCCATGCTCAGGGGGTCAATGTCTACGTACAAGCCTAATCGGTCAGTGGGGGCGAGGCAGGCGATGGCGGAGCGTACCAGGTCGGAAAGGGGATAATCTACGGGCGCGCGCAGGGCGACGTGGAAGCGGTACTGGTTTTTCAGGCGGGCGAGGGGCGCGGCGCTTGGCCCGATGATTTCCACGTCCGGCGGGTTCAGCCGTTCCAGCGCGACGACGAGAGCGGTGGAGCGGGCTTCCGCTTTGGCCTCGTTTTCATCGGCGCAAATCAGGTTGACGAAGCGGCTGTAGGGCGGGTACTTCAATTCCTGCCGAAACAAAATCTCCTGCTTGTAAAACCGGGCGTAATCGTGCTGAATGGCCGCCTGCACCGCGTAATGATCCGGGCTGAACGTCTGGATAATCACTTCACCGGGCGTGTTGCCCCGTCCGGCCCGACCCGCCACCTGTGTCAGCAGTTGAAACGTCCGCTCGGCTGCCCGAAAATCCGGCATGTTGATGGCCGTGTCCGCGCTGATAACGCCGACAAGCGTGACGTTCGGGAAATCCAAGCCTTTCGCTACCATCTGCGTACCGATGAGAATGTCCGCGTCGCCCTGCCGGAACGCGCGCATAATCCGGGAGTGCGCGCCCTTTTGCGAAGTGGTGTCCCGGTCCATACGCGCCACTCGCGCGGTCGGAAACACGCGCAGCACCTCTTCCTCGACCTTTTCCGTGCCGATGCCGAACGCTTTCACCTTCATGCCGCCGCAGTCCGGGCATTTCAAGGGTACGCGCCCGTTGAAATCGCAATGGTGGCACTTCAGCGCGCGCTCAAAGTTGTGGTAGGCCAAAGAAACGGCGCAGTTCGGACACTTCGCCGTCCAGCCACAATCGCGGCACAGCACAAACTGCGCGTACCCGCGCCGGTTCAAAAACAAAATGGTCTGCTGTTTCTTTCTTCAGCCGCTCCATCATGGCCGCGATTAATCGCTCCGAAAACAGCGCCTTCTGCTTCTTAAACTCTTCGCGCAAATCCACCACTTCCACGCGGGGCAGGGGGCGGTTGTCTATGCGGTCAGGCATCTCCAAAAGAAAAGGAGAAGAGGAGAAAAGGAGAAAAGGAGACGAATCACTACCCTGCTCGTATTGGACACGCGGCTCTTCAACACTACACAGGGATTTGCTTTTAATTTGTTGTAACGCCATCCCAGGTGATGAAGCATTTATTTCTCCTTTTCTCCTTTTCTCCTTTTCTCCTTTTCTTTCCTTTGCCGCAAAGTAACTCTCCAACGAGGGCGTCGCGCTGCCTAAAATCAGCGTGGCATTGCTGAGTTGGGCGCGTTCCATAGCCAGGTCTTTGGCATTGTAGCGGGGGGTGTTTTCCTGTTTGTAGGAGGCTTCGTGTTCCTCGTCCATGACGATCAGTCCGACATTTTGCACGGGCGCAAAAATCGCCGAGCGCGCGCCGACCACGATACGCGCCTTGCCCGCCTGCATCCGCCGCCATTCGTCGTGCCGCTCGCCTTCGGAAAGTTTGGAATGGAGGACGGCTACCTGCTCGCCAAACCGCCCGATAAAAACATCCACAATCTGCGCGGTCAGGGCGATTTCCGGCACAAGCACAATCGCGCTGCGGCCCTGTTCCAGCGTGTGCGCAATCGCGTTGAGATACACTTCCGTTTTGCCGCTGGCCGTGACGCCGAAAAGCAGAACCGTTTGCGTTTTGCCGCTGTCCAGGCACTCGCGCAGGCGTACCGCCGCGTTCTGTTGTCCGGGCGTGAGCGTGGGCGCAACCGTGCGTTCGCCATGCGCGCTGACGGGCGCGCGCCGAACCGTAATCTCATGCGCCTGCACCAGCCCTTTGTCCACCAGCCCGCGCAGGGACGCGGGCGTCGCCTGGCTGACCCGCACCAGTTCATCGCCGGGTATCGGCCCTTCGCTGTGGCGAGCGCGCTGCACCAGTTCATTCAAAATCCGCTGCTGCTGGGGGCTGCGGTTTCCCACACTGCCGCCCTGCGTCAAGGCTACCGCCGCCGCGCCCAATGTATACGCTTTGCGGGTTTTGCCCACCGTTTTCGCCCGTACAATCGTCCGCGATTCAATAAGAAGCCCTTTTTTCAGCAGGGCGGCATACGCGCCCGCGAAGTTGGTCAGGTGCGCGGCTTCGCGCAGGGCGTCCACTTCCGCTTCGCCGTCCAGCGCGCGCAGGGTTTCCAGAACATGCGCCTGTGGAATGGACGCGCCCACATCCACGCCCCGATACGTCGCATCCGCAAGCCGCGCAATTGTCGCCACCCGCGCGCCGAGATTGGCGGGAGCCACGCAGCGCAGGGCGTCCAGCAAATCGCACACGTACTGCCAGCTCATCCACTGAATAATATGAAGTTGTTCGGAATTGATGGTAACAGCGTCTTCCACAATACCGATAATGGTTTTGAGTTTGCCGCACAGGGGATCGTTTGACGCCAGTTTGCGCCGCGCCAGCACATACCCCAACGTTTCCCGCCCCGCAAACGGAATATGCACACATGCGCCCGCCACCAGCGTATTTTGCATAATTTCGGGAACGCGGTACGAGTACGAAGGCTGCAAATCCGGCGCGTCAATATCCACCACCACATCGGCAATATCAATTTCGGCGTACTCCTCCCATAGCGAGTCCACATAAGGATTTTGGATTTTGGATTTTGGATTTTGGATTGGAGATTCGGAGTCCGGGTGTTCCGGGAATTCATTCGGGAAGTCGTTCATAATGTTGCGGTTTTCATCCTTCATCCTTCATCCTTCATCCTTGCTCTTGTCCTTCATCCTTGCTTTTTTCTGCCAGGGCATACAGACTTTGGGTTCGATGCCTGTGCGCAGGCGCTGGATGTTGGCGCGGTGCTTGTATACGGCGAGGATGCAGGCGGCGCAGGCGAACGCGAGGCGGTACGGGTCGCCGGGATGCAGCCATAGTGTGAGAAACGGCAGCGACAGCGCGGCCAGAATGGAGCCGAGCGATACCCAGTTCAGCGTCAGCAGTTCCAGCAGGAAAATTCCGAGCGCGGCAATCCCCACGCCCGGCATCACGCCGAGCAACGCGCCCAAACTTGTCGCAATCCCCTTGCCGCCCTTGCCGCCCAAAAATACGGAATAATTATGCCCCACAACCGCGCACAACGCGCTGCTCACCTGCCATTCCGCGCCCAAATGCAAACTATATTTTGCGATAAGCGGCGGCACAAGCCCCTTGCACACATCGAACGCGAACACAACTGCGTAGCCCAACGGCCCGGTCACGCGCCCCACATTGGTCGAGCCGATGTTGCCGCTGCCTACCGTGCGGATGTCCACGCCCTTCCATTTCTTGACCAGCCACAGCCCAAACGGAATGGAACCGAGCAGATAACTCCCCGCCAATAACAGCCCGATAATGCCCGCCTGTCCCATGCTTGCCCCCTGCCCCGCGATATGCCCAGAAGTATACCCATTCCGCCGCCAAACCGCTGAATAAATTAAACCACGGGGAACACGGGGGACACGGGGAGGAGAGGGCAGAGGAGAAGAGAACCGCTCCTCTCTCCCTCTCCTCCCCGTGTTCCCCGCGGTTGAACTCCTATTGCAGCCAGTGCAGGAGGAGGGAGGCCAGCCACAGGAAGACGGCAAAGCCAATGACGTCCTGAAAGGCGGTCTCGAACGGGCCGGCGGTGGCGGCGGGGTCGAAGCCGAAGCGCTTGGACAGCATCGGGATCACGGTTCCCATGAAGCCTGCCGTGAGCATGGAGCAGGTCATCGCGCCGCCAATGACAATGCCGAACGGGGTATGATGCGACCAGATCACGCCCACCAGTCCCAGCACAAGCCCGCACACAACGGCCATAATGACCGAGGTTGTCAACTCCTTTATCACGGGCTTCCAGACATTATCAAGGCTGACGTGTCCCGTGTCCAGGCCGCGCACGATGATGGCCGCCGCCTGCAAGCCGACATTGCCCGAAATCGCGGAAATCACCGGCATGAACGAGGCCAGCAGAATGATCTTTTTCAGCACGTCGTCAAAGTGCTGAATCACCACGCCCGCGCCCAGTTCGATGAGCATGGTTCCCATCAGCCAGGGCAGGCGCAGTTTCGCCACCTGAACGGGTGTGCGGCGATCCATTTCTTCGGCGTCCGAGCCGACCAGTTTCAGATAATCCTCGTTGAACTCTTCCACGAGAACGTCAATCACGTCGTCTACGGTGACGATGCCGAGCAAGCGGCCTTCGGCATGAACGACGGGAATGCAAAGCAGGTCATATTGCGAAATCAGTCGGGCCACTTCCTGCTGATCCGTTTCGGGCGTCACCGTAATCGGTTCGGGATTCATCAGGGCGGAAAGCGGCTGCTCCTGCCCCGCTGTCAGCGCGTCGCGCAGTGAGCAAACCCCGGCCAAACGTCCGCCGCCGTTAATGACGTAGATGACATACGGCGTTTCCACAGTGCGGCCTTCGCGCCGCACCTTGTCTACGATCTGCGCAGCCGTCATTTGCGCCGTCGCGCTCAGGAACTTGTCGGTCATCAGGCGTCCCGCCGTGCCTTCAGGGTAGGCCAGCAGCGCCTTTACCTCCTGCGCGTCGGCAGTTGGCAGGCCGGCAAGCAGGCGATTCGTGTCTTCGCTTAAGTCGCCGGGGCGCTCAGACAGTTCCGCCATCAATTCCGCCGCGTCGTCCATCGGCAGAATGTCGAGCAGGGACACGATGCGGTCATGGGGCGTGTGCTGTACCAGATAGCGGTTGGTGTCGGGCGAAACCTCGTCCAGCGCGTCTGCAGCAGTGGGAACGTCCAGCAGATTGAAAATCGCCAGCGCTTCCGGCAGCGTCAGTTCATCCAGAATAAAAGCAATGTCGGACGGGTGCAGGTCGCGCAGCAGCGTTGTCAGCGCCGACGTGTCGAGCGTCCGCCCGCCCTGTCCCAGCATAGCGCGGATGCGCTCAATGGTTCCGGGCATCATTCGAGTGATTGGCATGGCAGTGTCCCTTCCCGAAAACAAGGCGTTCGGAACGGCGTTCCCGCGCGTAAGATGGTAACAGGCGCGTTTCAAAATCAAGGCGCGTAAGTGCCAGGAATTGAAAAACCCCGTCTTCACAAAACAAGCGTCCTGCGAACGCAATTCTCTCTATCGAGATTCTCGCGTCTGAAAGACGCTTGTACTTTCCTGCCGGGTGTTTTCAACACCCGGAGCAGAGAGATGCCTCCATCATTGCAGACAGGCGAAACAATTCCCAACAGCGTTATTTTCGCTGTGTTTGTGTCACGGATATGAAGTTGGCAGGCGTCAGGAAACAGGAAACCGGGAAGGGACAACAATCAAAGTCGCTTCCGCGCAGGTCGAGCGACCGGGCGGCAGCGGGACGCAAGGCGCGTCGAAACTGCGAGGCTTAACGGTCGCGCGACGGGAGGTTCCGTTCGCGTTTACTGGCTGGGTCAGACATGGAAAACGTATCATCCTTTACGCGGCAGGCAAGATTACACCGCGCAAGTCAGTATAACCCAAATCACTTCGATTCGTCAACTCAAAATGAACACTTTTTATCATTTGAAGCGTCAGATCAAGTAAACTGTAAGGAAGAAGATAGAAGATAGAAGGCAAAGAAGGCAAAAGAGTATAAGATATAAGCCAAACACCCGAACACCTGAATACCCGAACACCCTAAAACCCTAAACCACCATGACTACAGACTCCCTTTGGAATGCCGTTATAGAATTTACCACTTCGCCTGCTGAAGAAGCCGATGCCCTGCTGCAAGCGGTTGTGGCGCAGGGCGTGGCTGCTGTGGAGCCGCTCGGTTTGGCCGTTCGTATCGGCGACGTGGCCGCACGTCAGGCTGCGGTTCGCGCGCTTGGCTTTATTTTTGACGCGGCTTCCGTGCCTGTTTTGATCCACGCGCTGCAGGATGCGAACGCGGGCGCGCGAACGGAAGCCATTGCCGGACTCGCGCGCTTGGGCAGCCTTGCCGTTCCCGCCCTCTTGGACGCGCTCCGGCAGGATGTCTGGGCCGCGTGTGGAACGCAATTGCGCCTGCTCAATGAACCGCAGATCGTCACGCCCTTGCGCGAGTGCCTGACAGCCCGGCAGGATGAAACGCGCCGCGCCCTTGTGGAGAGCCTGTCACGCATCCACGACGCCCGCGTTCTCGACGCCCTTACCCCGCTTTTGCAGCGACGTAGATGAACCGATACGCTTTTTCGCCGTAGAAGCGCTGGCCCGGGCGGAAGCGCGCGCCTGTCCGATATACTTGCCGCCCTTGACGACAATCTCGCCTTTCGGCAGCATGTCGCCACCGTCCTGACCGCGCACCCCGCACCTTCAGACGAAGCCGCCCTCCCCCTCCTCCTCCTCGCAAGCCGCGTCGGGCACGTCGACGCCCGGTGGGTCGCCGATACCGTTCTGCGCCAGATAGACTGCCCTGCCGCTGTGGACACGCTCCATCACACCCTGTCCGATCCCGACGCCGAAGTACGCCTGATTGCCGTAGAAGCCACGCGGCAAGTCAATGACAGCAACATCGAAGCGCTCCTTCGCGCTGTGCGGACGACAGCGCCCCCGTGCGCCGCGCCGCCGTTCACGCCCTCGCCGACGTTGCCGACCCCCGCGTAACCGACGCCTTAGTGCAGGCCGCCAATGACGAGGACGCCCTCGTTCGCAGCCGCGCCCTAGCCACGGTGGGAAGCCTGTCCCGCGTTCGGAGAACTTCAGCCACTCGTCAACGCCCTTGCCAACCGCGACACCGGCCTGCGCAAAACCGCCTCCGACACCCTTGCCGGCATGGACGCCGCCCGTGTCGTTCCGCCCCTCATTGCCGCGCTTGCCCAGGACGCTTACGGCGAGGTCGCGCGGACATTGGGACGCCTGGGCGATGTCGAAGCCGTTCCCGCCCTGCTCGCCGCGTTTGAAGGCGCGACATACGTGGCGCGTCAGGCCATTGTGGAAGCGTGTGGCCTGCTGAAGAACCGCCGCTGCCCTGCCCGCCATCCTCCGCGCCATGAAAGACGACACCTCCAATGTCCGCGAGGCCGCCGTAAAAGCGCTCGACCAACTCGCCGCGCCCGAAAGCATCCCCACCCTCATTGACGCCCTTAACGACACCGCCCCCGCCGTCCGAGAAGGCGCGACACGGGCGCTCACGCATCTCGGCCCCCTCGTCTTGCAAGCCATGCAGCCCTCCCTCGAATCCGGGGATTGGCGCGTCCGTCTCAACGCCGTGCAGGTGTTGGGCAACATCGGCGATGTGCGCGCGGTAGAACTGCTCATCCGCAAGCTGCACGACCCCGCCGGCAACGTGTGCGGAGCCGCCATCACCGAATTGAAACGGCTTTCCGACGCCCGCTGCATCGGCTGGCTGCTCCGCGCCCTCGAAGACCGTGAACCCTTCGTCCGCGAAAGCGTCGCCGACGTGCTGACTTCCCTTGGCGATTCGTTCACCCTGCCCCGTCTTGTCCTTGCCGAATCGCGCTTATCACCCCGTGACCGCGCCGCCATTCTCGATTACATGCGCCGCGTCCGCTAGTCCGACCGGCGTGTCACCGATTTTCACTTCACCGCCATCGGCAACCGTTGGCCTACTGCATGCAAATGCGCAACGAAACCGACCCCGCCGTTCAGCAGGGAGCCAACGCCGTCCTCGACTACATCCGCCAACTGCGCGACG
>CAWIEK010000062.1:0-35607 GCA_963835065.1 uncultured Chthonomonadaceae bacterium
CATGATCGCCGGGGTAGGGTTGCCGATGATTGTTTTCTTCCAGCCAGATTGTGCGCGAGATGCCGTCAGGAAAGGCCGAGCAGATGCGCGTTCCCTGATAGTGCCGACAGAAGTTACAAACATCGCTGAAAGCAGGAACCGTTTCGTGGTCTCTGTCCAAAACGACATCGTGATTGGCATTTACTGACATGGATTGAACATCTTCTTTTTGTTTGACAAGTTCCAATAGGGACACGTTTCATCATTCCCAGTTGTCGTTCAAGAGAGCAGGCAATTGCCCTAAATCGGAAATGCCCGATAGGTTTGGATGCCGAGTACGCTGCCGTAGATGGCCCAGACGCTGCCGGTGATGTAGTCGCCTAAAATCAGGCCGATGAAGAAGGGAATGAACCGGCGGTACGATTTCATGCCGCCGTAGCGGACGATGAGCAGCTTGATGAACCAGCCGACGAGGGTGGCGCACCACAGCCATTCCATCGTGGCCGTGCCCGCCACCGCGTAGCCGATGGGATGGAACGGCCACCAGATGAAGCGCTGCCGCAGGAAAATCAGCAGCCCGGTGACAAGCAGGCCGAGCGTGACGCCCTCCATGCGCGGGAAGTCCGGCTTGACCGGGTTGTCCAGAATGTCTTTGAGCTGCCGCCAGGGAGCGCTGCCCATGTCGGTGCGCCAACTATTCACTTTCGCCGTTGCCGCGCCATACTGGTAGTAGCACGTCAGCACGGAGGCCCACGACGCCAACGCGCCGACAACCGTTGCCAGCACGATCACCGCCGCCAGATGCTTCAGGTTCATGCGGCTCGATTCGCCGATTTTCATGGCTTCCAGTTGGTTGGGCATAACCGTGGTACGCATGTCCAGGTCGTGCCACAAAACGGCGTGAAGACCCACCTGATCCTGCAGGGAAAACGCGCTGGAACCAACGCCCGCTTTCATCAGGTCATGCACGTTCATGTATGGCCCGAAACCCCAGGGCAGGCCGGCTTCCGCCCGGATGCGCGTAAACGTAATCACGTACAGATAGTACAGGAAGAAGTACACGGTGGGAACCAGCCATGACATGCCGATGGCGACCCCGAAGCCGATCAGAAACAGATACCCGGCAAGCCCGCCCAAAATGGCGGCGCGGTAGGACATCGGTTCGTTCGCGTCGTTCAGGTCGGGCGCTGCGCCGGGTTTCAGCAGGCGGAACGCGCTGAGGAGGGCGGCTTTAGCGGGCTTGCGCAGGCCATACAGGGCGAACAACGCCACGCCCAAAAACGCGCCCGCCGACTGCTCCCCGACATACGGCATCCGGCTTGCCGCCTGACTCGCGCCCGGCTCGTGGTAGCCCAAACCCGTTGCCGTCACGTTCTGGAACTTGCCGAACAAGAAGAAAAACCACAGGGAAAACGCCACATCCAGCGGCAGAAAGTACGTCAGACCGATAACAAGCGGATAAAACGACAACTGCAGTGTGCCGACGCCGCTCCAGGGGGGTGAATTGGCGAAATAGGGTGTCAGGTTGAGGCGCTGGTCGGAGGGCTTGATGGGGAAGAACGGGACGCTCGGATACAGATAATTCAGGCTGGCAAGCGATTCCAGAACGACGGGAATCAGAAACCCGATCCACAATTGCTTGTTCGTGAACAACGCGCCCGAACCGCCGTCCCGCGCAATCTCCAGCGGCAACTGCGTAATCGGGAAACTCAGGCGTTCCTGATCCATCCACTGCCGCCGAATGAGGACGTTGAGGCACAGCATCACCCACAGCAGCGCGACGATAAAGGCCGTCCAGACGAGAACTGGCGTCATCCAGCCGGAAATATGTTCCCACGTCCAGAACGTGCTTTGCCCGGTGTAAAAGGCTTTGGTCACGCTTTCGCGGGGCAGCAGCCAGGGGCGCACAACCGGCAGAAATCGCTCCTTCCATTTGTTTTCGGGCGTTCCGTAGTAAAAGATGTTGCCCGTAAACGTGTTCAGAAACTGCATCATGCCGATGCCTGAAATGCCGATGGAAACCGTCTGCATGACATAAATGTACATCAGTTCGGCCTGCGTGAACGCCCATCGCGGCGCAAACCGTTTCAGGCCGAAGTTAATCAGCAGCAGGACGAAGAGAACGAACACGACGGCGATAATCAGCGACATGGCCGCCAGATCGGTTGCCTGCGCGACAATTTCGGTGTACTCCACCCACAGGCACATCAGGGGAATCAGCAGAACGCCGATAAGGAGGGCGCGAAGGGTGATGCCTTCGCGCCGAACAGCGTTTTTTGCGGGCGTGGGAGAAATGGTGGGCGTCGTTGCCAAGCGCGTCAATCCTTTCGGAACGGGAGGTTGCTGCGCGCCTATTCGCCACAAAGCAAGGCATTTCCTGCAAAGCGGCGTTTCCCGAAAATCCGCGCCCTTCCACTGTGGATTGACGTTTAACGGGCAAATAGACAGGATTAACACGGATTAGTCGGATTAAACAGGATTTCTTTGAAAACGTCCCGCCTGATCCTGTTTCCCCCGAAGCCGCTTATCAGAAAAGGTATATTGTACTGGTGTTCGATGCGATAGGGTAACGGAAGGACAGCAAATTGTAATAGTGAGGGAGAAACTTTGTGAGGGAAGCGATATCGGACGCGCATGACCCGTATGCCGCTCTGCGCCTGCGCGAGTTCCGCGCCTTTGTGTTTGGCCGGAACCTGTCCGGGTTGGGCGATTCGATGCAGGGCGTTGTGGTCGGATGGGATTTGTACCAGCGCACCAACGCGCCGTTGACGCTTGGCTATGTCGGGCTGGCGCAGGCGCTGCCGATATTTTTGTTCGCGCTTCCTGCGGGGCATGTGGCGGATCGCTATTCGCGCCGGGGCATTGCCATTATTGCCCAACTCGCGTTTTGCGTTTGCAGTCTGCTGCTGGCGTGGCTGTCCATCGTTCATGCCGCTGTTGGGTGGGTGTATGCGTGTCTGTTTTGCGCAAGTACGTGCCGCGCCTTCGGCAATCCGGCGCGGGGGGCTTTGCTGCCGCAGGTCGTGCCGCCCGCGCTACTGACGGGCGCGATTTCGTGGGACACCAGTATCCGGCGTATCGCGGTGATGTCAGGCGCGGGCGTGGGCGGGTGGCTGCTGGCGTGGAGCCATCACGCCTGGATCGTGTATGTGACGACAGCGTGTTTTGGCGTTGGGAGCGCGCTGCTGCTCGGCCTCGTTTCCGAACACGCGCCCGCGCCTTCCGGCAAAGAGCGCGCGACATGGCAGACCCTGCTTGGCGGCGTGGAATACATTCGGCACACGCCCATTATCCTCGCCACAATCACGCTGGACTTGTTTGCCGTGCTGCTCGGCGGCGCGACAACCCTGATGCCCGTTTATGCCCGCGATATTCTTCATGCCGGGCCGGGCGTATTGGGCTGGCTGCGGGCGGCTCCCTCGGCGGGCGCGCTGGTGACGGCCCTGACGCTGGCCCATTTGCGCCCGTTCCGCTTTCCCGGACGCGCCATGCTGTGGGCGGTGGCGGGTTTCGGCGTGGCAACCATCGTGTTCGGGCTGTCAAGTTCCCTGCCCCTTTCGCTGGGGGCGTTGTTCGGCGTGGGCGCGCTGGATATGGTCAGCGTGGTCGTCCGCCAAACGCTCGTACAAACCTTAACGCCCAACACGATGCGCGGGCGCGTCAACGCCGTCAACAGCGTGTTCATCAACTCTTCCAACGAAATCGGCGGCTTTGAATCCGGCTTTGTCGCCCAATATACGTCGCCCCTGTTTTCCGTCGTCAGCGGCGGCATCGGCACGATTGCGGTTGTCGCGCTGGCCGCGCTGCGCTGGCCGCAAATTCGGAGTTACTCACGAGGGGATCGTGAGAGTGGAGAGTGAGAGGAACAACGCTCTGGCCTGCGAATGTCCGGGTACTGGAAAGTACCCGGACATTCGGAGTCGGCTCTTAAAACCAATACCGTTCAAATAAGAGTTCGTAGGGACACAACATGTTGTGTCCTCTTCCTGAAATGCGGCGGGCGGGCATAGGTTGGAAGCGCGGGCACAACATGTTAAGAGCGCGGGCACAACATGTTGTGCCCATACGAACTCTTATTTGAACGGTATTGCTCTTAAAACGCTTGTGCCGAGGTCGCGCCGTATTTGGTGAGCAGGGCAAGCAGTTCGTTTTCCGGCTTGCCGTCTTGAAGATGGATGCTGAGGACGGGGCCGCCGGATTCGAGATGGGTTTGCAGCTGCTGCGTGTAGTGTGGGGGAAGACCGAGATCGGCCAGAAAGCCATACGCGCCGCCGGCAACCGCGCCTGCCGCGCCCGTTGCCGCCGCCAACCCTGCCACAAGCGCACCAGCGCCCGCAATCAATCCAACGCCGGGAATGGCAATGGCGGCAAGCCCAAGCAAGGCTCCCAAACCAAGGCCGATGCCCGCGCCTCCCACAGCGCCTTTCGCCGCATCGCGGCCTGTGGTTGTGGTGATGCCATGCGCCGCAGTCGTTTCCACGCGCTGCTGATCCACGATATGGGCGTGGTCGTCATCTGTCACAACGTTCAAGGGCGCGTTGCCGGACAAAGCGGGAATATCCGTTTGTGGAATATCCGGGTGCGAACGCAAGGGCGTATTGATGGGAATGTGATCGTTGGGATCAATAGCCGGCACGTAGGAGGCTGGAACCTGAGCGCGCGCGTTGGGAGCCTCTGCGCCCAGCGCGTCATAACTATAACCTGAAGCATTGTGTGTAACGGAAACATCTTCGCCTACCCGCGCGCCCGTGTTCAGATCAACGGCGGCGGTCATGGGCGGGGCGGGCGTTTGTATATCCGGGATGGGAAGGTCGTTGGGAATGGCGGGATGCGCGCCGGGAATATGGGGCGTACCGGCTACAATCGGCGCGCGGGTATCGTGGGGCAGCACAAAACTGACAGCGGCGGCGCTGACTCCATGATCCATCAGCGCGCCCGCCGCGCGCTCGGCATCGCGCTCTGTGGCAAACGTGGCGTAAATCGTTCGGTGGGTTAGCATATCCTTGTTTGTCCTCTCCAAGCGCGCGGAAACAGCCATGTATCACCGCGCGTTTCTGGAATTCAGGAGAAGGACGGGAGGGAAGCGGGCGGGGTTCCGCTGAATTGCCGAATCAAGGAACAAGCCCCGCGTTGCGGGCGTCCTTTTCACAGACTAATTCAGCGAATATAGGGAACAGGAAACAGGGAACAGGGAACAGGTTGTTGGCTACAACGCTTTTCCTTTTGCCTTTCTCCTTTTGCCTGTATTGAACGGTAGGCACAAAGGAGCGGAACGAATATGGAAGGTTCCTGGCTGGACACATTCAAGGGGCAGCATATCACGGTGCTGACTTCGGTTGGAGGGGACGAGCGCAGCGATACGGGCACACTGGTTGCTATTGGCGATGGCTGGCTGCAAGTGATGAAGGATAACGGCGACATGATTCTGGTTCCCAGCACGGCCATTCGGCTGGTCAAGCTGCTGAACATGACCCACACCATTCCCGGCGCGCAAAGCCGCACTGAGTCCCAGATTTCCTCGCATGTTTTTGAGCCGAACGCGCAAACGCTTCCGTAGGAAGGTTTCAGGTTTCAGGTTTCAGGTGTCAGGAAGTGTAGTCCTAATAACGGTGCTGCAATGCACCTAGTAGAAAGCAGCAGTTCCTGAAACCTGAAACCTGAAACCTCTGTCCTAATTGAACAGTTTCTGTCGCACCATGTAGCGGAAGATGGCGGCGCGCTCATCTTCGCTGAAGGACCGCATTTCGGTGCAGATGGTCAGTTTGTGCTGTTTGCACCAGGTAACAAACTGCTCATCCGAGAAATAATAGACCCACTCCGGTACGCGCACTGCTTTGTGCGGCATAGTCGGCGTGGCTTCGGTAGACGCTGGAACCATCTGTGTCATTTTATTTGCCTTACTTTCTATCGGGCGGCAGGTGGTTGGTGGCTGGTGGCTGGTTTCACAGACAGCCTCTTAATGAACAGCCAACGCTTAACAACCAAGCCTTATTCACCGACTACAAAAGGGCGGGCAATGGAACCCAAAGCGCGATACCGCCACGCTCCGAATTTCCACCGCGCCACCCCAATCAAGGTTTCAGTGGTCAGGTTTCAGGTGTCAGAGAAAGAACAGTGGCTTCCCTGATACCTAATACCTGACACCTGACACCTACTCAATCGTGATATCCGCCAGAATCGTCTGCGTCCCGTCTTGCGAGGCGCGCTTGACGACGATGGGAACCGAGGCTCCGCTGTTCAATTTGGCGGCGATGTCGGACACCTGATCCGCGCTGGTCACGGCCCTGCCGTTAAGCTTTACCAGAACGTCGCCGGGGTGCAGTCCCGCTTCCTCTGCCGGGCTGCCGGGCAGAATTTCCACGATCACCACGCCGTCTTTAATGGCGCTGCTCAGATGCGCGGCTTCGCGGACTTGCGGGTCGCTGGCATTGCCCAGGCTGATGCCCAGTTTGCCTTTGGCGTGTTCGCGCGCCGGGGCGGGCGTGGCGTCCGCCGTTTTATCCATGGGCGATGTGCCTATGGTTGCCGTCAGGGTCTTTTCCGCGCCCTCGCGCTTCACCACAAGCTGTACCTGCTTGCCGGGAGCGGTGCGGGACACCAGTTCGCGCAGGGTGGCCTCATCCGTGACCGGCTGGCCGTCATAGCGGACAACCACGTCTTCGACCTGCAAACCGGCCTGCGCGGCAGGCTTGCCCGCCTGCACAAGGGTAATCAGCGCGCCTTCCTTAACGCCGTAGCGCTGCTGCATGGCGTAGGTCAGCGACTGCGGCACAAAGCCCAGGTAGCCGCGCGTCACGGTTCCCTTGCTGCGCAATTGCTCCATGATGTAGCGCGCCTGGTTGGACGGGATCGCGAAGCCGATGCCGACGTTGCCGCCGCTCGGCGATTCGATGGCGACGTTGATGCCCATGATGCGTCCGTACACATCCACAAGCGGCCCGCCGGAGTTGCCCGGATTGATGCTGGCGTCCGTCTGGAGCAGGCTCGGATACAAGCGTCCGTCCGCGCCGCTGCCGCCGATCTCTTCGCGCCGCTTGGTGGACGAGACAACGCCGACTGTCATGGTATCATTCAAACCGAACGGGCTGCCGAAGGCAATGGCCCACTGGCCCACTTTCACGCCGTCGGAGTTGGCGAACTCGGCGGCGGGCAGGTTGCTGGCGTCCACTTTGATCAGGGCCAGGTCGCTGCGCTGATCCCGGAACACCTTGCCCACAAACTGGCGCCCATCCTGCAATTTGACCGTAACGCGATCCGAACCCGCGACAACATGGTCGTTGGTCAGAATGTAACCGTCACTGGAAACAATCACGCCCGAACCGCTGGCTTCCGCCGAGCGCCGATAGGGCTGCTGCGGGAGCATACGGGGCTGACGCCCGCCGCCCGGAACCTGCGGGAACGTAAAGCCGAACGGGTTCTCATCATCACCGCCGCGCAGCGCCGTATTCGTCACGGTTTGGCGGCTGACAATATACACTACGGACGGGCGCAGTTTGTCGGCAACTTTCTCAAAAGCATCCTGAATATTGAGTACCTGCGCGCTCGGCTGCACAGGCGGCGGGGTGTTCTGCGGGCCGGCGTTGCCGCGCAATCCGGTCAAAGCAAGCGCGCCGGTTCCCAAAGCAGTGCCGGCCAGCAGCGCGCGCGGAATTCGTTTTTGCCATCGCGTCGAAACCATTGTTATCATCTCTCCCTGAAATGTGTTAGGTAGTGTAATCGTGGGAAGACAAAGCGCGGAGGTGGCGCAAAGAGCGTTGCGCGGCTCTGTTCCCTGTATCGCAGACAACTGTTCCAAATTTGAATTCAACCGGCGAATAAAGGTCAAGCGGCCTGTCGGCAGAATGGAACAGCAAACATCTGTGTCTAGTTGTTTATACGGAAGTTTGTCAAGGGGTTGTTTCCGAAAATGTCCCAACTCACAAGTATTTACAGAAATTTTTAGCGATTACAACAGTATGACAGCCTGCTTGCCTTAGCGAGTTTGCTCGTAAAAGAAAACAAACGCAAGCAGCGTTGCGTTTGCGCGTGTTTCTTCTTCAACAACCGTATGCAAAGGTAGACGCGCGGCACACGGGTTTGTAACACAGATTTGCAGCATGGCTGTTGCTGATGTGATAGTATCTTCTCCCAACAATGGAAGAAAGAAGCGAACACAAAACCCCGCTCCAGCATAATCGCTGAACCGGGGTTTGAAAATCACCAACCACCAATCACCAGCCACCAGCCATCAGTTTCACGGCCCGACTTTGAGCAGTTCCACTACGAATGTCAGGGTGGCGTTGGCCGGGATGACGGGCGGAAAGCCGCGCGCGCCATACGCAAGGTCGGGCGGGCAGATCAATTTACGCTTGCCGCCGACGCGCATAGTCGCCACGCCCTCATTCCATGCCGGAATCACTCGCCCTCCCAGATCAAATTCAAAAGGCTGACCGTGCGGATGATCCGGGTCTACGTGTTTGGAGGACGCATCGAACACGGTTCCGTTCGCCAGCGTACCCGTGTAATTGACCGTCACCATGTCGCCGACTTTGGGCATGGCTCCCTTGCCCACCTTCAAATCCACGTACTTCAGTCCTGTTTTGGTCGTGACCACTTTGCCGCCCGCGTCCGCTTTTGCGGCAGGTTTTTTGGCGTCGTGTTTAGGCGGCGCGGCAATCGCGCCGACAACCAATACCAGCAGCAGCCCGGCAGAAATCGGGAACATTCCTATCTTTTGCATGGGGTTTCTTGTTCTCCTCACTTTTTATCACCAAAGGATTAGCTCGCCTGATGCGAACCTCACCCGCTAATTCGCGCTTGCCGCTTCTGTTTCCTGCTTCTCCACATGCGCGTTACACAGCGGTCTGCAAGCGGGGCGTTTGCTGGCGCAGTTGCTGTCGCTGCGCCTGAAACACCAGGCTGATAATGGTTTCCTGCTGCCAGGCGGGAAGTTCTACAAATTCGCCCCGCACCCGCAGACCCAGGCCGCCGCGAACCACGATACGCTCACAGGAATGGACGCGCAATTTTAACGGTTCGTCGCGCAGGAGCGGCAGGTTGAGGCGACATTTCAGCAGCGCGTTCCTGTCCCACTGTTCGCACAAGCGGGCAATGGTGTCCGGGCGTAAAACGCTGTCGAGTTCCAGGCAGAGGCCACTCCCGGACAAATCGCGCAGCGTCCCGCGCAGGACGTTATTCACATTCTCCTTTGCGCGATTATTGCCGATGCTGCCGGGGTTGTCCGTCATTTGAACCGCTGCGCCGCTGTGAATGGAAGCGCGGACGTGCCGCCGCCGCTGAATACGGGCCAGCCAGAACGGAAGTTTGACCGCGATTTGCGTACACAAGGGCTGTTCCGGGTCCGGGCGAACACTGCGCACAGTGGCTTCAAAACGGAAAAGTTCGCTGTCGCCCGTGACCTGAAGCGCGAGGGTTTGCCCGACGCGCAGCGAATTTCTCAGCGCGATTGCGCCGCGCTCATCCCGCGTAATCGTTTCCGGTTCCAGCAGAAGCAGCAAAAGTCCGCGTGACATTCCGATGATGCGCCCGGTCATTTCGCTGCCGATACTTGCTTCCGGTTCACCGAAAATTGTGTCGGCAACAGAGGCGGAGGCAACAAGCCCTGCCGCAGTGTGACCTTCACGTGGAAAGGCTGAAGTTGCAGCGGCTTTGTCTTCCCCCGCCGCAATGCGAAAACGCTGGCCGGCGCACAGCGCTGCGGTCGCCTGCGCTACTTCGCCTGCCGCCAGTTGCCGCGCCTGCTTCCAGTACCAGAACCGCTCCGATGCCTGCCACAAACTCGCCAGAATCAAGCCCGCCCCGGTCAGCAACATTGCCCAAACAATCCAAACGGCCCACGTACCCTCAGCGTACTGCATGGCTGCGCTCCCTGTAACAACAACTTGCTGCTAACGTAACAGCGAGTTGCTGCAATGGCCTCGCGCTTCCATGCGCCACGTCGGAAATCCGTTTCCTGATTGCGTTTGCATATAGACGTACAACCTGCAAGATTTGTGCCAAAAATGCGCGAAACGTCCCTACAGGAACATTTCGCGCATTTCTACGAGAGTATTCTTATGGGCATGCCGTCCGTCCCACATCGCCGTAGATGTAGCCCGCGCCGACAATCTGGCTGGGCCGATGGTATTTGGAGTGGCCGTCCATAAACGTCACATTGGAGCCGTCAATGTGCCGGGTAGAAATCAGGTTGCCGCCAAGTCCATTAGTGGGCGGCAGAAAGTAGCCGTCGTCGGTGGAATCGCCGGAGATGTCGCCGGCATCTTCGCACTCTTCCATCAGCATAATCCAGCTGCTCGTTGAGTCGAAAGCGGCCAGCGTTTTGCCGTAAACGAACGGCATTGCGGGCGTGGGGCTGCCATCGAAAGCGCAGCCGTTGACGGCGTAAGAGTTGCCGTTGTAGCGTCCCTTGCTGTCGTCGGGGCACACGAAGACCTGCGCGTTTTTTACGTAGGAGTAGATCGCGCCGTAGCGGGGATCATAGCCCGCCGGCCCGGTTCTGCTGTCCGCCGCAAACTTATTATAGTAAATCCAGCCGCCCTGCTTGCCCGCCGCGTCCGCGCCCACAGCGGCAGACGGCAGCTGCTCGTCGTAATCCTGCACGTACTGGAAAAAGGCCAGTCCCAACTGTTTTTCGTTGCTCAGGCAACTGGTGCGCCGCGCCATTTCGCGGGCGCGGGCAAAGGAGGGAAACAAAATGGAGGCCAAAATCGAGATGATGGCAATGACCACAAGCAGCTCGATGAGGGTAAAGGCGGCATTAGGTGTTAGGCGTTGAGCATTGAGGGTTGTGTGGCGCATACTGCAGTGTCCTTCCAGCGATAGAATGTCACAGGTGACGTTACAAACAAGAGACGTTCCAAACAAAGACTTTAACAGGTTTCCGCAAGCAGTCTTTTCGATAGTCTGGTTGGGGAGTGGAAAAGCGTGTGGCGAAAAACAAAGCGTAGGCGGCTGCGCGACCGCCTGTAACCATTATAACACAGGTTTTGCCGGAACACAGATTACCTGACGAATAATGAGCCGTTGCCGGAGGAGCAACGAGAATAGTCTGCACATCGGCGTAATTTCGGTGTATACTATTTCCGCGTATACTAACGAGCCGGAGGAAATCAGCTATGAAACTGGATCGCATCAGCGTCCACCCCGCGCGCATGAACGGTCAGCCCTGTGTGCGGAACCTGCGACTTACTGTAAGGCGCGTCATGCAATTGCTGGCAGCCTACCCGGATCGCCAGGAACTGCATCAGGAATTTCCTGAATTGGAAGACGAGGATATACGGCAGGCGTTGCTCTTTGCCTCCGCTTATCTGGATGACCGCGTTGTAGAATTTCCGGTGAACCATGAAGCTGCTGCTTGATCAGGGATTGCCGCGCTCCACTGCCGTCCTTTTGCGGCAGGCAGGGTTGGACGCGCTCCATGTTGGCGAAATCGGCTACGCGACAGCGGAAGATGAGGCCATTCTGGAGCGTGGCAGGGAAGAAGATCGAATCATAGTAACACTTGATGCCGACTTTCATACCCTTCTGGCTCTGTCGGAGGCAAGTACGCCCTCTGTAATTCGCCTCCGCATTGAGGGGCTACGCGGAGAAGCGGCTGCCGCGTTACTGCAAGCGATTATAACGCAGTTTGATGAAGATTTGGAGCAGGGAGCGGCAGTAACTGTGCAAGAGGGACGTGTTCGTGTTCGGCGTCTTCCATTACGGTCAGAGTAAGGCCATACAACCCGATTATCTGGCGGTTGCCGGCCTTCGGTGTCTGACTCCGCGTTCGGCTGCTATTTCGAAGCCGCGCTTTCTCCCAACTTCCGTTTGTCTCTTTCGTCTTATTTCGCATTTTTCACGGTTCGTTCACATGTATTCAGGGCTGAAAGGTTCCGATTGCGATGCCGGCGCGCAGGGGCACGATCATGCTCGTGAACTGCGGATGCGCGGCCAGGCGTTCGTTGAAAATGCGAATGGCGAGGATGCGCGGATCGTCGGCAGCGGGATCGAGCAGGGTTTGTCCGTTCCACGAGTCGGCGCGCAGCACGTTATCGGCCAGCAATAATCCGCCCGGACGCAGAACCTTAACCGACCAGTCGAGAAATTCGGGATAGTGGGATTTATCGGCGTCCAGAAAGATTACGTCGAATTTCTGGCCGCTTGTTTCCGTTTCGGATTGCAGCCGCGCCAGCCAGTCGCGCGCCCCGCCCTCCCGCACTTCCACTTTTTCTCCACCCGCGCGTTGCGCCAACTGTTCCCGCGCAAAGTCGGCATACGCGGCGTTGGCTTCGATGCTGATAACCTTGCCTTCATCGGGCAGGGCGCGCGCAAACCACAGGGCGCTATGCCCCGCGAGTGTGCCGAACTCCACGACCCGCTTGGCCCCAACCGCGCGGCACAGCACTTGAAACAATCGCCCCACGTCACTGGAAATCTCCCAGCCCGTCGGCATCCCAAAATCCGCCGCCGCCCGCGTCAGCGCGATCAAATCCGCGTCTTCGGGCGCAAACAGGCCGTGTATGTATTCCAGCAATTCCAGCGGCATCGGACCGTTCAGCATGATGCTCCTCTCCTGATTGCCTCACCTTAAAACCGATCTCAACAGGCGCGGCATTTGCGTCCTGCGGACGTTTGATCTTTCACCAATTTACCGGCAACAATCTTTACTCTCACTCTTCACTCTCATACTCCACTTCTATCCATTCACCATTTTCATGCCTGCTTCGGGGTAGCGTTCGCCGGCAAAGGCTTCGGGCGGCAGAATGGCGTGGATGCGGGCTAAATCGTCTTCCGTCAACGGGATGCTATTTGCGCCGACGTTTTCTTCCAGATAGGCGCGGCGTTTCGTGCCGGGTATGGGAACGATGTCACGGCCCTGCGCCAGTACCCAGGCCAGCGCGAGTTGGGATGGCTTGCAGCCTTTAGCGGCTGCCATTTCTTCCAGTTTGCGCACCAGGTCGAGGTTCTTCTGGAAGTTTTCGCCCTGAAAGCGGGGCGAAATCCGGCGGAAATCATCGGGCGCGAAATCATCGGCAGATTTGATCTGCCCCGTGAGAAAGCCGCGTCCGAGCGGGCTGTACGCGACAAAGCCGATGCCCAATTCGCGGCACGTCGGCAAAATCTCGCCTTCCGGGTCGCGGCTCCACAGGGAGTATTCGGTTTGCAGGGCGGCGATGGGATGCGTGGCGGCGGCGCGGCGTATAGTCTGCGGCCCCGCTTCCGATAAGCCCAAATAGCGAACTTTGCCCGCCTGCACCAGTTCTGCCATCGCGCCAACCGTATCCTCAATGGGCGTGTTCGGGTCTACGCGGTGCTGGTAATACAGGTCAATGACCTCCACGCCGAGCCGCCGCAAACTGGCGTCACACGCCTGCCGCACATATTCCGGCTTGCCATTCACGGCGCGATAACCCGGATTTTGGGGGTCGCGCACGTTGCCGAACTTGGTGGCAAGAACCACTTCACTGCGCCGGTCACGGATGGCTTTGCCGACTAACTCCTCGTTTTTGCCGATGCCGTACATATCGGCGGTATCCAAAAACGTCACGCCCAAATCCAGCGCGCGGTGAATGGTGGCAAGGGACTCCGCTTCATCCCCCGCGCCATAAAACTCCGACATGCCCATGCAGCCCAGCCCCTGCGCCGACACCATCAGCCCGGACGTTCCCAATTGTCGCTGTTCCATGCGTATCTCCTGACTCTTGAATGTGTTACTTTTTGCTCGACGCCCGGAAGGCGCTGTCGGGAATGGGCGCGTCGAACTTTACGTCTTTCACGATGGTAATGGTTTCACTGCCCGATGCGGCTTCCACCGTTTTGAAAGCGACCATCACGCCGTCTACGGGGCGGTAGTCGCTGAACGTGGTAACGCTCGTCAGGGCGATGCCAAGTTCCGGGTTCATTTCCTGCGTTTCGCGCTGGAGCAGCAGGAACGTTTTCGTGGAATAGCGCTCGACAACGGGGCTGCCTTTTTCGGGCGTCTTTTCCACCACATACGCTTCTTCATCGCCAACTTTCGCAATGGCCTTGATGACAACGGATTTATAGGCGGTTTTCCAGTTCAATTCGCGGTAAAAGTCCGCATTCATCAGAGCCGCTTTGAGTTGGCTGTCGGTCAGGGGCGTGGAAACCGCAAAACTATTCTCTTCGCCGCCCTGCGCTCCGTCGAAGAATTTGCGCATGGTAGCGATTTTCTTGCCTGCCGCGCGCAGGGTGATGATTTCCGCGCTTGCTGCGGGGGCGCGCTGGTACGCGATGCCCTCACCGACAATTCCCTGTCCCGGCAGTTCAACCGTTGTTCGCGCCTGCATGGACTTATGCCTGCGCAGGTTGGCCTCGCCTCCTGAAGCCGCAATCACTTTCGCCATCAAATCCTCAATGGTCAAGGGCGGCACAAAGGCGGGCGCGGGCGCTTTCGGTTTGGCAATCAGCGTGGCTCCGTTCTGCTCGAAAAGTATCTCGGTCACATTCGGATCGTCTTTGGCGGGCCGGAATGTCAGAAAGATACCCGTTACGCCCGGCACGTCTACGGCATAGCGGCGTCCTCCCAGGTTTTTGAGGGGCAGATGGGGCTGTCCGGTCGGCTGCGCTGTCAGTTTGCCGTCATTCAGCGTGATATTGAGGTCCAGTTTCGGCAGCAGGGCGTACAAGCCGACTTCATGCGCCGGGTCGCCGGCGGGCATAGCGGGAGTGGAAGCGGCAGTATCATTCGGCGTGGGCGCAGCCGGTGTGCCAAGCAGGTCGTCCCACACGATGTCCAGACATACGTTTTGCAGGGGCGTGACATTCAAATTGGTGAGCAGCACAAAGCCAAGATTCTGGTCGGGCATAAAGGCGACGGCGGAAGAAAAGCCGTCTATGTTGCCGCCATGCTCCACCACCTTATGCCCGTGCCAGTTGCGCAGGAACCAGCCATAGCCGTAGCCGACGCCCCCGCCCACATCTATATGTTTGGTCAGTAATTCCGCGAAACTGGTTTCCGACAGCAGGCGCTTGTCGCCGATTTTGCCACCGCCAAGCATCAGGCGCAGCCATTGCGCCATGTCCTGCGCGTTGGAATTGATAGCCCCGGCGGGCGCAATTACGTTCAAATCGCGGGTGGGCAGCAGGCGCGTGGTTTTCGCGCTGCTGTTGTAGCCGTAGCCCCGCGAGAAATCTTTGCGCTTCTGCATGTCGTGGACGGAAAGCGTAGTGTCTTTCATTTGAAGCGGTTTGAAAATGCGATCTTTCAGCACGTCCGCCCAGGGCCGCTCCTGCGCACCGGCAACCACTTCCCCGGCTGCCAGAAACATCACATTCTGGTACTGAAACTTCTCGCCCAGTTTCGCCGTTGGTTTCGCTTCTCCTGCTACTTGTATTACTTCCTGCGGGCGCAGTTTGCCCGTGTACCAGGCCAGGTCGGTGCGTTCCAGACCGGAGCGATGGCAGAGCAGGTCGCTGACGGTGATTTTCGCGTCCGCCTCCGGGTCTCTCAGTTTGAAGTAGGGCAGATATTTGCGGGGCGGATCGGACAACGCCAGTTTGCCGTCGTCCACGCTCATCATGGCGGTCATGGCGGTAAACGCTTTGGTGGAAGAGCCGATAGCGAAAAGGGTCTGCGGAGTCACGGGCAATTTACGCTCCACGTCGCGCAGTCCCATGCCTTGAATGGCGACGATTTTATCGTCTTTCACAATCACAAGCGCCGCGCCCGGCACGTGGTACTCTTCGCGCTTGGCGTCCAGGTCTTTCTGCGCCTTCGCCAGCCGGGAAGCGAAATCGCCCTGAGCGGCAACAACGGGAACAGGCGGCGCGGGCGCGTTCTGAGCGTGAACAGGAAGCAGGGGAAGAACAGATAAGCCGAGGCAGGCGCAGGCAAAACCCACTCGGAAAACGAACCGTGTCAACATAATAATAGAATCTCCCGGAAAGAAAAAAGCGGATTGGTCAGAAGTTTTCAATGCTGCGGCTTCATCCTTCATCCTTCATCCTTCATCCTTGTCCACTGCGCTACTTGCCGCGTATGGTAGCCATCATGCCCCAAAATGAATGAGACAAGGTTTTCCAGCGTAAGGATGCCGATGGTGTCGCGGTTGCCCATGCGCGGCCAGGCTTCAGGGGGCAGCGCGCGCAAGGTTGCCAGCAAATTAGCGCGTCCCGAACGGAAGCGGGACAGGCTTGCGCGCGGGTCGCTGTGCGCGTAATCGTTTGTAATCGCCAGCTTCCCCTCATCTACGTCGGCGAGGAGAGGCATGTCTTCATCACGGATGCGCTCAATGCGCTGCAAGAAGATCGGTTCCCAATCCGCCAGATGCGCGACGATTTCGCGCAGGGTAAAGCGGTCCGGGTCGGGGCGCGTATCCCAGCGCGCGTCGGTAGGCGTCACGTCATGGAGCAAGGCTTCCAGCACATCGGGAGTGCCTTCCAGTCCGCTCAAAATATAGCGTAAAGCAACGGGAGGGAGCATCGTATGGTTTCCTTTGGTGTCGGTGTTCGGTGTTCGGGTGTTCAGGTGTTCAGGTGTTCGGACAATCCGGCGTGTTCATGTTATCAGGTGAACGTCGTTCTTATGGACTGTGTTGTTGCTGATGATGGTTTGATTGTTGATTCATGGGTTGTGGGGCGCGTTTGCGCGCCTGCCTCTCGCATCTGATATAATACCTTTGGAACGGAAAAAGAAAACGCAAATTTTTGCAGCGCCACATTGCGAATGGCAAAAGGATACCAGACACATGGCAAACGCAGGGTTGAAAATGGCAGTGTTGGGAATGGCAGGCTTGCTGCTGAACGCGCCCATAGCAAAAGGAAATACACCGCGCCGCCCACAATTGAAGCAGCCAACCGGCTGGGAAGCCAAGGGAACGCTGTTTGAAGCGTGTTCGTGCAGCGTGCCGTGTCCGTGCAACTTTGGGCAAGCGCCATCGCGCGGCTTTTGCCACACCGTTTATGCGTATCGGCTCAAAACGGCGCGCTACAACGGCGTTGTTCTGGACGGGCTGATCTTCGGCGGCGGCGAGGGCGATAAGGGCGCGATGGGATTTGTGGATGCCCGCGCCACACCCGCGCAGCGTCCCATTCTGGAGAAACTGGCCTTAGCCGTTTTCGGCAAGGGCGGCGCGTCTTCCGGGGCGCGCTCGTTTACAGCCGCGAAGTTAATAACGGAAGACAGCCCCGCAAAGTTTCGGCTGGATTTCGGCGACGCGGGCGGATTTGCGGCGGATATTCTGATTGGCGCGGACGGTAAAAACCCGATTATCGTGGAAAACAACACGACCTGGCCCGTCCGCCGCTTTGTCAAGGGCAAAACCACGCGCTTCGCGTACAAGGACGCGCTCGGCAACAAGCTGCAATTCGACGGGGTGAACGCCAATCTCGGCGAGTTCAATCTATCAGGCGGCACAACGGGCGCGGACGCCAAAGCGGGCGCAACCGGCTCCTGCTGCGCCCCGAAAAACTGAAATGCGGGTGTTCAGGTGTTCAGGTATTCGGTATTCGGTGTTCGGTATTCGGGTCATCCGGCGCGTTCGCGCGCGGGCACGAACCGAGCAGGCAAGGTTGATTTGGAGAAGGCTGCGCAATAATTTTGTTTGGGAGGCGGGATGCAGTATTACAAACCGGAGGGGCCGCGCTTTGTGGGCGACTGTATGCCGTTCTTCCATGCGGGACGGTTTCATCTGTTCTATCTGCTGGATGAAAACCACCATGCGGGGCTGAACGGTTTGGGCGGGCATCAATGGGCGCATGCCTCCACGACGGATTTAGTTCACTGGCAGCAGCATCCGCTCGCACTGGCTGTGGAAGAGGAGTGGGAAGCCTCGATTTGCACGGGTTCCGTTTTCTGGCATGAGGGCGTGTTCCATGCTTTTTACGCCACGCGCAAACCCGATTGGACACAGCACCTCAGCCACGCGGCAAGTTCGGATGGCATTGCTTTTGTCAAAACGCGCCCCATCCCCGTGCTGCCTGTTCCTGCCGGGTACGATCCCCTGCATTTCCGCGATCCGTTCGTGTTTCAGGACGAGGCCGGGCGCTTTCAAATGCTCATCACCGCCCGGAAAGCGGATTATCCGCTCCCGGATCGCGGCGGCTGTTTGCTGCGCCTGAGTTCCTCTGACCTGCTGCATTGGAATGTGGAAGAGCCGCTTCTATTTCCGGGCAGCGCGGATGATTACGCCGGCATCCCGGAATGTCCCGATTATTTCGTGTGGAACGGCTGGCACTATCTGATTTTCGGGCAGGGGTTGGCGACTCATTACCGCATGGCGCGCGACTTTCGGGGTCCCTGGCGGCGGCCTCCGAATCCGCTTTTGGACAGCCGCTTGATGGCCGTGATGAAAACCGCGCCTTTTGGAGCCAACCGGCGGATTGGCGCGGCCTGGATCGGTACGCGCAAAGGCGACGAAGACAAAGGCGCAATGCAGTGGAGCGGCAATCTCGTCCTGCGCGAACTGGTACAGGCCCCGAACGGCTCACTTTCCACAAAGTTCTTGCCGGAATTTCCTGCCGCAAACGCCGCGCGCCTCGAACCCGTTCTGCTTCCGCTCACGCCCGGCATACAGGGCGATGCCCACTCCCTGACGCTGGACGCTCCCAACGGGCAAGCCGCAGCCGCGTTTGTGGATTTACCCCATAATTTTCAACTGGATTGCCGCGTCATTCCGCAAAAAGACAACGCCCGCTTCGGCCTGGGTCTGCGGGGCAATGGCATCTTTCAGGACTATTACACCTTGGCTTTTGACGCGGGATTGCGTACCGTGACGCTTGCGGATCAGGCGTGTTTGGGAGTGGCGGAGATTACGGAACCATTCGATTTGCAGGTGATTTGCCGGGGCGACATTATAGATGTGTGCATTGGCGGTACACGCTGCCTGATTAACCGGCTTCCCCAAAAGCAGGGCAATCGCCTGTTCTGGTTCTGCGAGAACGGGGCTGTCGCGTTTGAAGAGATAGCGGTTAAATCATTTTTCTGAGAATAATGCTGTAGGGGCGCAATTTATTGTGCCCTCTTTATGCCAATTTATTGCGCCCAAGCCTCTTCGCAGAGACGCAATGTATTGCCCGTCAGAGGGCGCAATAAATTGCGCCCTACAAACGTTTATTTGTCCTACAGCACAAGCACATTGGTAGGTTTTCAGTATTTGTCTACGGCGATGGGCAGGGGCTGGTTGTCTTCCTGCTCCAGTTTGCGCAGGGCGCAGATCAATTCCGACATTCCCATGCCTCCAACGGCCTCGCTTGCGGCAGCCTTGCCTTTTTTGGTGGCGGCTTCCTCGTGCAGGCGCGTCAGGATGTAGCCCAATGGCTGCCCCGTGAGCCGGCGGCTGACGTCGTCCATGACATCGGCAACGACTTCGGCGCGGGTGCGCGTCGGCCCATAGTACCCTTTGCCGCCGCGTGGACGCCGCTCGACGGTGAGCAGTCCCTTTTCCACCATGCGGCTCAGGGTGACGGCAATGGTGGAAGGCGACTGCATTTCGCGTTTTTCGCGGCGGCGCGCGAAGTGCATGGCCTCATACACCTGAACTGAAGACTGCGGTTCGCCCGCGTCCCATAGCAGCCGCAAAATGTCGCCTTCCAGTACGCCCAAAGACGGCACATCATCGCCGCCCACGCCGATGTATTTACGGCGTTTCTCCTTCTCCTGTGTTGCTTCCATTCCTCCACCCTTCCAGCGTCCATGCGTGGACGTCTTCTGATGTTGCCGAAACGTTATTCCGGCAATTTGTGTACAAACTTGAAAACGTACATCTGAAAAATGCTTGCTGTAGACCGTGCCAAGCGTCCGCTTTCAGTATAACACTTTTTCTGTCAAATTATATTTAACAGCACAAAAAACCCGTACCCGGAATTTGCAGAATATTTTTATGCAAATTCCGGGCACAGGGTTTCTGATACTTCAGGGAAGGCGTTAATTTTGTTCTAAAAAGGCGCTAACTTTGTTCTAAGGAGGATAGCAGCGCTGTGCCGCGCGCCGTCAGTTGAAGGATACGCGCAAAAGCGACAAGCGCCAGAACTGCCAGCAGCAGGAACACGCGATGCAGGCCAGAAGCAAGGGCGTGTTCTGCGGAAGCAAGCAGGGCCGGGGACAGATGCGCCCGCGCCTGCGCGTTGAGCAGGTCATTAGGCGTAAAGCCGACAGTTGTGGTTTGGGGCGTACCGGAAAGTGGCGCGTTTAGGGCGGCGGCCAGATGCGCGTTCAGCACGGCTCCCAATGCGCCGACGCCAACCGTTCCGCTGATCATGCGAAAGAACTGTGAGGAAGCCGTGACCACGCCGCGCTGCTGCCAGGCTACGGCGTTTTGGGCGGACACCAGAAAAGCCATGCTGCACGGCCCCATTCCCGTGCCCAATAACGCCATCAGCGCGACAATGATTGGCGTAGGCGTTTGCGCGGAAATCAGCGCCAGGCCAAGCGCGGACAGCAGGATGCAGGCCGCGCCGAACGTCGCCACCTTCCGAAACCCGAACCGCGACAGCGCCTTTGCGCCCGCATACGCCGACAGCGCCCACAGCAGCACGAGCGGCGTCAATACCAAACTCGCGCTGTGCGCCGTGCCACCCCGAACCCCCTGCATAAATAAAGGCATGAAACTGTCAATGGAATACATCATCGTGCCGATTAAAATGTTGCCCACTGTGGAAGCGGCAATGATCGGATTCGCAAACAGGGCCAGCGGCAGCAACGGCTCGGACGCGCGTTTTTCCTGCCGGAGAAACGCCGTTATCAGCACAAGCGTCAGGGTCAGCAGGGCGAGGGCGGAAGGCGCGAAAAGGGAAAGCCCCGTACCCAATTGCAGCAGCAGCCACAGCAGCGCGACAACGCCCGCCGTCATTAAAATCAGGCCGGGATAATCCATATCAACCCGCGTTTTCCTGCTCCTCTCATTGTTGATTTCCCCTTGCTTGTCTTCCTCATTCTCGCCTTCCAAATGCCTATCATTGGCGTGGTTGGGTTCGCGCAGGAAGTTGCCGACTAAAAACATCGCCAGCAGGCCGAAAGGCAGATTGACGTAAAATACCCACCGCCAGGAAAGTTGCTCCGTAAGCGCCGCGCCCAAAATCGGGCCGGACAAACTGGCAAATCCCCACATGCCCGTAAACAATCCCTGTACGCGGGCGCGTTCGCGCAGGGCGTATAGATCGCCGATGACCGTCAGCGTCAGGGGCATGACGCCGCCCGCGCCCAATCCCTGAATAGCGCGAAAGGCGATCAATTGCGGCATGGAGTGGCTGGCCCCGGACAGCATGGAGCCGAGCAGAAAGATGCCTGTGGCAATCAGGAAAATACGCCTGCGGCCAAACAAATCGGCCAGTTTGCCGTAAATGGGAACGGTTGCGGTGCTTGTCAGCAGATACGCGGAAAAGACCCAGGGGTACAGGTGAATGCCGTGCAGGTCGCCGATAACCGTCGGCATGGCTGTGGAAATCACGGTGCTTTCCATCGCGGCGATTAACATTCCGAGCATCAGGCCGATGGTAATAATGGCGCGGGCGCGTGAAGGTCCGATTACAGGATCAATCCGCGAAGACGGTTCGGTTAGCGAAGAAGACGTTTCCGGCAGGGAAGACGTTTCGGCGGGGGCATGGACTGCGCCTTGCTCGTCGTGTGCTTGCAGCGTTTCGGGCAAAATAAAACCTTCCTGGGTTTTCGATAGGCAACCGCCTGGCACACCATTTCAAGTGGCTTCGGCTGTTAGCCTTCGCCTTACTATACCACGTTCGTTACGTTTCCTGTCTTTTGCCGCGCTGCCGGGTATGGAAAACAACCTGCGTCGCAACGCTGTATTGAGCGGGTATACTAAATATACAGCGTGACGCTTATCAACACCTGACCCGTCACTCGAAACTAGTTCTATTTGTGGCTGCTCAGATAAATTTCGTGATGTACATTCCCGCCTGGTTCCATGAAGAAAACCGCGCCGTTCTGCACGATTTGATGCGGCAGTTCAGTTTCGCCACGCTTGTGACGCAAACGGCAAACGGCGCGTCAGAATTGTTCGCAAGCCACTTGCCGTTTTTGCTCAATGCTGAGACAGGCGAACAGGGAACATTGCGGGCACACCTTGCGCTTGCCAACCCGCAATGGCGCGATTGCGCCGGGGAACACGAAGTTCTGGTTGTGTTTCAGGGGCCACATGCGTACATTTCGCCCGCGTGGGTTGTCAAACATCCGAGTGTGCCGACGTGGAACTATGCGGTGGTTCATGCTTACGGCATCCCGCGCCTGCTTTCTCACGAGGAATTGCTCGCCACGCTGGAGGATACTGTGACCCTCTATGAATCCGGCTTTGCGCAGCCCTGGACGATGGAGGAACTGTCGGCCAACTATGTGGATGGCATGGCGCGCGGCATTGTCGGCATTGAGATTGCCCTAACGCGACTGGAAGGCAAATTCAAACTCAGTCAGAACCGCTCCGAAGCAGACCGGGCCGGCATCATCACGCATTTGCGGCAAAGCGGCCATGCATCAGACGTGGAAACCGCCGACTGGATGCAAAAAGAACCTAACCTGAAAAGAAATTTATAACAGACGCCATGCGCTTCGCGCGCCTTAGACCATGAACGACCCGGATTGTCCGAACACCGAATACCGACACTTTCAGGCCAGAAACTTGACCGAAACTTATAAAGGAACTCGCCCATGACGACAACGATGCTGTCTCCCTTTCATAACATTGCGCAGGCTCCCGCCGACCCGATTTTGGGATTGACGGAAGCCTTCAATGCCGACCCGAACCCCGCCAAAGTGAACCTCGGCGTGGGCGTGTATCAGGACGACAACGGCAAAGTGCCCGTGCTGAAAGTGGTGCGCGAAGCCGAAACGCGGTGGCATGACCGAGAAGACTCCAAAAGCTACCTGCCCATAGATGGCGTTCCCGCGTACAACAAGCAGGTGCAGCAATTGCTGTTCGGCTCGGCCTCGCCCATCATAACATCAAAACGCGCCGTGACCATTCAGGCGTTGGGCGGCACGGGCGCATTAAAAGTGGGCGCGGATTTCCTGCGCCGCTTTTTCCCCGAATCCAACATTTACATCAGCAATCCCAGTTGGGAAAACCATCGCGCCTTGTTCGAGGCGGCGAATTTTACGGTGGAAAATTATCCTTACTATGACCCGCAAACGCATGGCGTAGACTTCGACGGCATGGTGAACCATATCAAGGGTTTGCCCGCCCAAAGCATCGTCGTGCTTCACGCCTGCTGCCACAACCCGACAGGCGCGGATTTGACCCCGGCGCAATGGGACACGCTGATTGACGTTTTTCAGAACGCGAATTTGATTCCTTACCTCGACTTCGCGTATCAAGGCTTTGGAGCCGGATTGGAAGAGGACGCTTACGCGGTTCGCGCGTTTGCGAACGCCGGAATTCCCTGCCTGATCGCCAATTCGTTTTCCAAGTCGTTTTCGCTGTACCGGGAACGTGACGGGGCGCTGACGATTTTAACCGAAGATGAGGGCGAAGCGAAGCGGGTATTGAGCCAGTTGAAGCGCGTGATTCGCACCAACTATTCCAGTCCCGCCGCGCACGGAGCCAATGTTGTCGCGCTGATTCTGGCCGATGCCGAACTGCGCGGGTTGTGGGAGGAAGAACTGGCCGAAATGCGCAATCGCATTCAGCGTATGCGCGGCCTGTTCGTGCAGGGCTTGCAGGAACGCAATGTAAGGCAGGACTTCGGCTTCATCGCCCACCAGCAAGGCATGTTTTCCTATTCCGGCCTGACCCGTGACCAAGTCCACAAACTGCGCGACGAGTACAGCCTGTACATCGTGGACAGCGGGCGTATCTGCGTGGCCGCCATGAACGCCAAGAACCTGCCGGCCATTTGCGACGCCATTGCCCACGTGGTGAAATAGCCCTCACCCCAACCCCTCTCCCAAAAAGCATGGGAGAGGGGCTAATCTTAAAACTCCAACCCCTCTCCCAAAAAGCGTGGGAGAGAGGCCAATTTATAAAAATTGCAAAATCGGGCTGAATATTTGTTCTTTGAGGAACGTAATCAGGCCGATGCTTCGTTTGATGATGAGGACGGTAGGCTGCTTCCGGCCATGCGGTCTGCCGCCTGCATCGCTTCTTGCTGCGTGGCAAATTCCTGCGTTTCCGTGTTGTCAATGAACAGGACGAACACCTGCTTGCGCTTGCGAACGCTGATTTCGCTGCCTGTGGACGGCTGCAAGCGCGTGTACACGCGGGTTCCTTTTCGTGTTGGCTGCATCTTTTTTACCTTTCCGGGCGTTCAGAAGCCTCCGCGGAATAAGTTCCTCGGCTGTGGTAACCAAGTCCGCCTGCGCGGACTGGAACGGTTAGTGTGTTGTAAGTTCCTTATCAAAGCCTTCTCCGCCAGCGCGTGAAACGGCGCCGGTATAGTTTTCTTCACTCGGCGAGGTCGCGCCACTCGGCGAACAGGGCAGCCTGTCCATAGGGCTGCCCATTTTCATCCGTCAGCGTCCAGACCGTCGCGTTTTCGATCCAGAAGCGGCGTCCGTTTTTGGCGATGCGAACGCCCCGGTAATCGTCAATGTAGCCCTGCGCCCGAACCCGCTCGAACAAGCGGGCGCGCTCCGCCTGATGCAGCGGTTCGGCAGACAGGCGCGACGGCAGGCGCGTAAATTCCTCCCACGTCATTGCGAATAGATGCAGCGCCGTTGCATTGCCGTAATTAAAAATCGGTTCCTCGCCACTGGGCGCGGCATTGTGCGATACCAGCGCATACGGAGCCGTCCAGATTTGCCGCGCCTGCTCGTCAGGCGGCAAGGTCGGATCAATCACATCGCGCCCCAGCAGTTGCCGGTAACTGTTCACCATTCGCGCAATGTGCGGCGCAAGCCACCCGTTTTCTTCACAGGGTTCAACGCGGGGAAACATCTGCGGACAATCTCCTGTCAGGTACAATACAGCAATTGAAATTCGCTGTTCCCACCCTACTACGAAAGAAAACACGCATGATTACGCGCATCGAAATTGACGGCTTCAAAACCTTTCAGGACTTTGCTGTTGACCTCGCTCCCTTCCAAGTCATCATCGGCGCAAACGGCTGCGGCAAAAGCAACTTCTTCGATGCTTTACATTTGCTCTCGCAGATTATTAATTCAGGAGTATACGTAGCTTTACAATCTTTACGCGGAAGATTACGTGAGCTTTTCACTCAACTTCCTGATGGGAAGTCGGCAGATAAAATTCGTTTTGGCGTTGAGATGTTAGTCACGTCCACTGTTCGAGATGAATGGGGGCAAAGTGTTGAATTGGCAAACCCTCGCCTCCGCTACGAGCTGGAAATTCGTTACCGTCCTGATTTATCTGGCGTAGAGTGGCTCTCGATTGAACATGAATCGCTCACCTCTATAATGTGGCGTCAAGACAGGTGGCTGTCTGGATACGAATTGTTCGCTGCCGGTATCCGTTCTACCATTGACGAAATAAAATACATTGTTACTGAATTTACTGGCAGTGAACCGGCAGTACGGCTGTTGCAGGATAATACCGGTATTATGCCTCGCGTGAAAACGTTTTCTCTACGATCCCTGGAGAAAACGATGCTTAGCGCTGCACAAGATTGCGAAACTCCCCATGCGCTTGCCGTTCGTCAAGAAATCCAAAGCTGGCAGTTCGCAAACATTGAAACTTATGTAATGTCAATGTCGCCCGACTTGCAATTTTCTGGCACACCAACGGAAATGATTACCGGGAACCAAATCCCATATATCCTTGCTAAAATGCAGGCAGAAGTGCCCGAGCAAATGGCTTGGGTTTCAAGGGACATGGCAAGTTTGATTCCGAACCTTCGTTTTATAGAGGTCGCCACTGAGCCGGATAATCGTATTGTGGTTTACGCGAATATGCAAGATGGACGCCGTTTTTCAATACGAGTTCTCTCTGATGGCACTCTGCGTTTATTAGCGCTCGCCACCTTACGTAACGATCCAAAACGACAAGGCGAACATAGCGTTATCTGCTTTGAAGACCCGGAGGAAGATGTACATCCCGGCGTACTCAAAAGGTTAGTAGGCTTGATGCGCGATATGACTGCAAATTTGTTCGACGATCAGCAGTTAAGATCGCCGTTGCGCCAATTGCTGGTAACGACGCACTCGCCGGAATTCGTCAGCCATTTAGATGTTCGCGCAGGAGAGTTGCTGTACGCGGAGATGGTGACGCGGATGCAGCCGGGGCAACTGCCAATGCAGGTGACGCGCATGACGCCTGTTGGCAGAGAGATCGAAGGGGATAAAGCCGCCAAATCGTATACGCTCAACCAAGTGTTCAAATACTTGAACAACGCGGATTATCAAGCCATTCGCAACGATTTGCAAAAGGCAGGCGGCTGATGGTCGGCCTGCCACTCCGCTTCGCGCTTTATCACGAAGGCAGTTCCGACCAGCACTTTCTGCCGTTTCTCATTCGGCGCACGGTAGGCCGCATTGTGGCGGGACGAGAACGCTACGCGCTGGACATTTTCGAGGTGGAGGCCGTCAACGAATGGAACGGCTTGCCTTCGCCAACAGGAGCCTACCCAACTCGTGTTTTAGAAGCGGCGCGGCGGGCGGAAGGGTTCGATGCGCTTGTTATTCATCGTGACGCGGATAGTCCGAGTACGGCGGTTGCCTTAAGACGTTACATACAACCGGCCTTCAAACTTGTGGAAGAAAGCACGGAGCCGATATGCAAAGTCTTGATTCCTATCATTCCTGTTCGCTGCATTGAGTCTTGGATGCTTGCCGACGCCGACGCCCTCCATACCGTCACCGAAACCAATGTGCGCCCGGAACAGTCTAGGGCTTCCCGCAACGCCGCCACAGGCAGAAAGTATTCAAAAGCCGAAAGAAGCTTTGCAGCAGGCGATTGATATAGCGCGCGGCAACAGGCGGCGCGGACGCCGGGAAATGGACATTAAAGATTTATATGAAGGACTTGCGCAGCAGATCAACTTATCCCTGCTGGAACAGCTTGCGTCTTACAAGCAGTTCTGTAAAGATGTAGAGCAAAAACTCACAGATATGCACAAGATTACGCCTTGATAGTACACCTGCGCCTGAGAACAGCACAAGCGAAAATCAAGTCAGGCGCAATACCGCAGCACAAATTTGCTGTTCTCACCCTACTACGAAAGAAAACACGCATGATTACGCGCATCGAAATTGACGGCTTCAAAACCTTTCAGGATTTTGCTGTAGACCTTGCTCCCTTTCAGGTCATCATTGGCGCAAACGGCTGCGGCAAAAGCAACTTTTTCGACGCGCTCGACTTGCTGTCCGGTTGCACTCCGAAATTCGGACGGCGCATTTCAAAGAGATCGCGGAAACATCGACGAACTATTCACCATTCTGCCCGGAATAAATCTGTAGATGAAATGCGGTTTAGCTGTTGAGATGCTAATGGAGGGTATGAACAAGATGGATTAGAAGGGCTGAAACGAAAAAACTTAACACGCATGCGGTACGTTAAATTCAGTTGCAAAAACGGACCAGCCCGACGGGTTTGAACAACTAGATGTCTATGAAGAACATCTTGACGCTATTTCTACTGACAAAGATCGCTTGGGCGAATAGGCGGTTCCAGATGATGCCAAGCCTCTTTAGAAAGTACAAGCCAGACATGGATTTTCACAAACCGCACGAGTTAAGATGGCAGCACATACAATGGTGGAACTGATGTCGTAAGTTATAAATCTGACTGATTAATTGATGTTTTACTCAAATGACTATTGGCCGCAGTTTGGGATTCGCCAACCGTCCCATGATTAGTATCTACTTAGATGCACACTCGCCGCATTTACTAGCGCTCAGAAGGAGTTAAGCAGCATTGCGCCTGTTGCGGCTGGACACGGCTAAGTTACGGCTGCCAAGTGATTATTTTGCCGAAAAGACTGTAGCAGCAACAGGTGAAAACCTTCCGGCAACATTAGCGCGGATGCAGGATAAACATCTGCTCAAAGATGTTTCGCGGGACGTCCTTAACATCGTGCCCGGTTTTGCAAGCATCGAAGTGGACCTGGACGAAGGGCGGAAGCAAATTTACGAATTTACGCCAACATGCGAGATGAGCGCCGCTTTTCTATTGATGCGCTGTCGGAGGGAACGATGCGCATACTGGCCCTTGCCACACTGCGCAACGATCCGCAATTGCAAGGAACGTTGTGCGTTGAAGACCCGGAAATGGGCGTTCATCCCGCCGCGTTGAAGCGCATTGTAAAATTGTTAGCGCGGCATGGCTACCGAGTTAACAGTCCCGAAGATTTGCAATTGCCTCTGCGTCAGGTGCTTGTAACCACACACTCGCCGGAATTAGTTAGCCACCTGGACGTAGCGGCGGGCGAACTGCTGTTTGCGACAATGGCTACGCGGGTTGGTCGTGAACAAGCGCCAATGCAGGTGACGCGCATGTCGCCGGTTCGCGTAGATGAGGGAAAAAACACGCCGGAAGGAGCCTACGCGCTTACCAATGTAATCGCTTACCTGAATGGCAGCGGCGTGGAAGCCGCCAATAAAAAGCTGCGGGCGGCGCACCTGAAATGAACGTTCTGACTATCGCTGTGTATCTGGAAGGCAGTTCCGATAAGGCTCTGCCCATTCTGGTACAGCGCGTCGCACAGCAGATGGTGAATGAGCATGGGTGGGCGGAACGGGGCTGGGGTGATGTGGATGTGCTGTCGCCCCTGATTCTCAATGAGTTCGTCACAAATGAACCCCCGAACTTGCCCGCCCGGCTGCTGGCAGCGGCTCGCTTTGCGCATGGCTACCGTATCCTTGTGATTCATCGAGACGCGGACGCCGCCACAACCGACAAGGCCAAAAGGAAAAATGAACTGGCGCTGAAACGTGTCAAACAGGCGTCGGCGAACGGCATTGCGGTTTGCAGCGCCATTGTACATCTTGTTCCCATTCGTGAAATGGAGGCATGGCTGCTTGCGGACCCGGACGCTTTGCGCAAAGTGTTCGATCTTGACGCGGATACGGATTTGTCCGATGTGCCAAAACATGCCCGCGAAGTGGAAGCTATTAGAGATGCCAAACAGCGTCTCAATCAAGTTATGACACGGATTGCTCCCAATGCCAATCTGGAGGATATTTACGAGACGCTTGCGGAAGCCATCAGCCTTGAAAGGCTAAGGCAACTGAGCGCCTTTCAAGAATTTGAACGGGACTTGAAACGAGTTTTGCGCGTACTGGAAATCATTGAACCCGGAACATAGAAGAAAACTGCCCGTGTTGAAGCCGCCAATCCTCCTGCGTTCACGCATGGGAATAGGGCGGCTTCTTGCTTTAGGCTTGCAGAATATACAGTTAAGCGGGGTGGGCGTAGAAGGCGGACAGCAGCAGGAATTTTGCCGTGTAGTCAATGGCCGCTTCGTTGGTCACATAATCCTGAACGGTGTCGTGGTAGACGGCAACCTCGTCCGGCAGATCGGCGGGCGGGATGGGACCGGGCAGCATCTGCATATCATCGAACTTGTCCATGACAATGTGCTGCGCGCTGAAAATCTCCTGCGTTGCCGGCCCGCCGACCAATGCGCCCGTCAATTCCAATTTCTTCAAGTTGGCGATGGGATGATGCGGGAACAGGGGATAGCGGGTACCCGCCCCGATCAGATACGACATGCTGAAGGGATTGCAGCCTAAGATGAAATCGCGCTGCTGCCGCGCCACATCGAGATACACTTCCCGGCTGCTGTCGTCCAAAATCTGCGCGTACAGCAGGCAGTTGAGCGCCGCGCCCGCCGCCGCTTCCGCCGTGCCCCAGATGTAGGGCGTCGCCAGGCCGTAAGGATTGGCGGAGCGCAGGCGGGCATAATCGGCGTCTGCGCGCAGATACTGCCGCAGCCGCAGTTTATCCTCGCCGTTGACATAGGGAAGCAGCGAGTAATGGGCTAGCGCATGGGTGTTGTAAATGCTGGTCGCCTCATACGCCGCGCCTGCCCGGTGCGCGAAGTCAATGGCCTGCCGCAGATATTCGGGCTTGCGCGTGGCGCGGTGCAATTCGATTGCGCCCCACGCCATGTCGTCTTCCCACGTCTTTTCAGGATAAAAGTCGGCGGGAATGGTACTCAGCGCGACAGGGTTGTCAAGCCCAAGCTGATACACCGTCTGTGCGGCCTCGTAGCAGCGGTGCGCGAATTGCTGGTCGTGCCGGGCGTACAATCGCGATGCAATCGCAAAGGCCGCCGCCGTTCGTCCCGCCAAATTCGCGCCGATGCCGTAATACGCGAGGCGCGGCTTCCAATCCGCCGTGTTGACGACACTATCCTGCTCCGGCAAGCGCCATACGTCGTGGTCTGACTCGTCGCCGATCTGGAAATAAAACTCGTCGGGCGCGGGGTGCATCTTCAGCAGCCATTCCAAACCCACGCGGGCGTTCGCCAGAAGGGGTGGCAGGGGCGCGAACGTGGAATGGGAATGTGTCAATTGGGGAAAATGGTCACACGTAAACAGCATCAGCGCGGTGACGTAACTGGCGGTTTCCACAAACTTCATGTAATCGCCAGCATCGTGCCAGCCGCCGCTGCCGTCCAAAATCTGCCCGTCGCGCGGCCCGCCCACAATTACGCCATCATCGGCATGGCAGTTGTGGGGCGCATTGTCACCCGTGCCGCAGCGCTGGATGGTGAAATAATCCAGCGTCAGGCCGATGAGATCACGGTACAAATTCGGCCCAATGGAAAAAGGCGCGGAATGGACGCCGTTGGACAGGCGCAGGCGATAGCGTCCGGGGCGGGTAAAATCCTCGAACTCGGCGATGTAGTGGTGCGGGAAGCGGCCATACTGCGCGCCCGAAGGAGCGGTATAACGCCGCAGTTCGCCCTGATAGCGCACTTTGGGCATCGTATCGTCGTCAAGGATGCTGAAACTGTTGCCGGGAATAGGGCCGTGCGCGGGAATAACCGCCCGCTTGCTTTCATTGGGCAGATACCCGACCTGATTGAGATGGATATGCGCTTCGACAACGGGCATGGGTGTGGCAACGCCTTGCTTGTTTTTGCCGCGCGCATTGGCGGTGGAAAGCCGTTTGGCGCGCGCAGAAGCGAAACGCGGCTTGCTGTCGCCCGCGAACGCCGCCTTGCTCAACGCCGATTGCGCGGCAATGCCTGCGCTCGACAGCGCCGCGCGCCGCAGAAACTCGCGCCGCGAAACATTGCTTTTAAGCAGCGGAGTTGGGCTGGTATTAAAAGTTGGGTTATTAAAATCGGTGGCCTGCATAGTGACAGCCTTTTCTCAGCGAACCAAAACCATAAGATATCCAACTAAAGATAGCAGTTCCGTATGTCGCGCGTTCGCGTGGCGCAATGGTAAATTTGTTGGATTATCGGCGTCCATCAAGACACGCTCTATAGCGAGACGCTTGGAGATAGGATACAGTTCCGCTTTTGTTTTAGCCCTGTGCCGACATTCTGTGAATGTCCGATTTATTTTCATGCGAAACTCTTCCCAACATGCCCGCGACGTGGTACAATAACCATAGACACGAATCACTCTCAACGTGGTTGCGCTGGTTTCCAGCCCGTGTTTCAATTGAATAGCGCGTTTTGAATGACCGCTAGGGGTGCTGCAAAGCTGAGAAGGCAATTTCGCCTAACCCTGACTACCTGATTCGGGTAATACCGACGGAGGGAAGCGACCAAACGCCGCCACTTGAAAAAATCCTTCAAACCTGGCTGCCGTCGCTTTCGCCGCTGCGCAAGCGACGGCATTTTGCGTTTGGAAGGAGAAGAGGATGCGTTACACAGGAAGTAGGGAACAGGGAACAGGAAACAGGGAACAGGAGGAGACGGGTTCCCCTCAACTCTCAACCGGGCGTCCGCTTGCGGACTACAACCGGGCGTTTACCTTGATTGAGTTGCTCGTCGTGATCGCTATTATCGCGATTTTGGCGGCGATTTTGTTTCCGGTTTTTGCGCAGGCGCGGGAGTCGGCTCGGCAGGCGGTCTGCACGTCCAATGTGCGGCAAATCGGATTGGCGGTGCAGATGTACACGCAGGACAACGACGAAACCCTGCCTATCTTCTTCGCCTACAACACGCAGGACCCGGCGACGGGGCAGTCGGCGAAAGCGGGCCAACCCCTGCACAAAGGCGTGGAACTGGAAGTCCTGCCGTATGCCAAAAACAAGGACATTTTCAAGTGTCCCGACGATTTGGGCAGCGCGTTCCTATCCGACCCGACGTATGGCTGCCCCGGCCTGCGTTCCTATCAAGCGTGCTACGGATCGAGCTACCGGTTCACCAAGCGGGCGTTCAGCATCATCGGGCAGGATCAGGCGGGGCCGACCAATGGCTCCAGCCAGAACAACGATACGACGCAATTTCCCACCAGTTTCGTTTCCACGCTTGCCGGCATGACCGCGCCGTCCGACACCCGCATCATGCGCGACGAGATGATGCCCTGGTTCGGCGCAACAGACAAAGGCGGCGCGAAATACGGCTACTATCCCGACTACTTTGCGCAATGGCACAGCCGGGGCGGCGGCACGGTCTTCGCGGACGGCCACGCCAAATTCACTGTCAGCGCCCTCCAGTTCGATCAGCAGGTCGTCTGCCCCGCCGGCGGACGCAGCGGCGACACCGACCCGGCCACCAACACCGCCTACTACTGGGAGTGCGATTAGGAAAATGAACCACCCGCTTCGCTAGAGACACAGAGGCACAGAGGAAAAGCCAATGCGAGAAAAACAACGAGAACAAGGAGAGAAAATGGAACCGCAAAGAGGCAAAAGAAGCAAAGTGGTTTATTCTCTTCTTTTCTTTTTTTCTTCCTCTGTGTCTCTGTGTCTCTAGCGAAGCGGGTGGTTCATTTTATGCGAGGAATTCGCTTAATACGGTGTTGGCGAGGAGCAGGCCGCGATGCGTGAGGCGGAGGGTGTCCGCTTCGAGGATGAGCAGGCCGCGCCGGGTTAAGTTTTCGAGTTGGGGCGCATAATGGGCGAGCGGGTCAATGTGAAAGCGATGGCGCAGGCGGGACAGGGGCAGGCCGTCGCGCAGGCGCAGGCCGAGCATGATGGTTTCGCCCAGTGTTTCTTCCATTGTCAGCTGCTCCGACTCGACGGTCAGATCCGCCTGCGCCTGCGCCTTTTGCACGTAGCGGGCGGGCAGGCGCTCGCGCTTCCAGCGTCGCCCCCCGATATAGGAAACCGCGCCCGGTCCGATGCCCAGATACTCCTCGTTGCGCCAGTAGACCAGATTGTGGCGGCAGCGAAAGCCGGGGAGAGCGAAGTTGCTGACTTCGTAATGGTCGTACCCGGAAGCGGTCAGCAGTTGGATGCTGCGCTCGTACATTTCCAGTTCGGCGTCCTCGTCGGGCAAGTCCAGTTTGCCGCCTGCGTGGAGCCGCTCAAAGCGCGTCCCGGCTTCCAGCGTCAGGGCGTACAGGGATAGATGCGTTGTGCCAAGCGCCAGCGCGCGCTGCAGCGAGGCTTCCCAAAGCGACGTGGTTTGCTTCGGCAGGGCAAACATCAGGTCGAGGCTGAGATTGTCGAAACCGGCCTGCCGCGCCAGCCGCAGCGCGTTCTCGGCGTCCTGAGCGGTATGGAACCGATCCAGCGCGGTCAGCAGCGTATCATCGAAGGATTGAACGCCGATGCTCAAGCGGTTGAACCCTGCCCTCCGCATCTGCGCGAACCGGGCCGCGTCGGAAGAGCCGGGGTTCGCTTCGCTGGAAATTTCGGCGTCCGGCGCAACCGGGAAATAATCGCGTATCGCGCCCACAATGCGCTCCAGTTGCTCACCCTGTAAGAATGTCGGCGTTCCCCCGCCGAAAAAGATCGTTTGTACCGGGCGCTCGCCCAAAACCCCGTTGCCTTGCTCTTCTTCCCCTGCTGCGCGTTGCAATGTGGCTTGTTCCCGGCTTGCCTGCGCAATGTCCCGGCAAATCGCTTCCACTGTGGCGGCAACAATCGCGCTTTGCGCTTTTTCCACATACGTGTTGAAGTCACAATAGGCGCAATGGCGCGTACAAAACGGAATGTGTACGTAAATGGCAAGCGGCAAAGCGGTTTCTGTCATTCGATCAACTCCTTCTCCCTATTGTACTACGAACGCGAAATTTTAATAAGAAAATAGTTCCTTTTTGGCAATGTTACCTGTTGCATTTCAGGCGTACTTTAGGATAGAATAGGAGCAGAACTATCAGCGTACAGTAATGCTTCTGTTTACCTCCAGCCTGACCGCAGGATGAAGGTGTTCGACGCAATACAGGTACGGCGAAGATTATGTTCGTTCGTTTTGCTGCAAAAGCCACTTACCGGCATTGTCTATCCGAGGGCAAAATCATGTCACGCGCCAATGGGATCACTCGTCAGGAAATTTTAACTGCCATCAAATGGAATGGAAGCATGACCGCCGAAGAATTGGCGCGGGAATTGACCATTTCGCAAGTTGCAGTACGCCAGCACCTTGCCTCCCTGGAAGCGGAAAATATGATTTCCATTTCCGTAGACCGTAAGGGTCTGGGCCGCCCTTCCCATCGGTATCGCCTGACCTCTTATGGCGACGAGACGTTCCCGCGCCGGTACGAAGGATTTTCTGCCGCGCTGCTGCGGGAGTTGGAAGACTGGCAGGGCGAGGAAGCGATTGAAGCCCTTTTTGCCCGCCTGCGCGAACAGGGTGTTCAGAGATTGCAGCATCGCACCGCCGGCAAAACGCTTGGGGAGAAGGTGAAGGAGTTGGCCCGCATCCAAACCGAGTTCGGCTTCATGGCGGAAGCGGCGGCGGGGGATGAGGACGGCGAATGGCGTATTGTACAGCACAACTGTTCCCTGTGCGCCGTGGCAAGCCATTATCCAAAAGCCTGCTGCCGCAACGAGATGCAGATGCTGGAGCAGTTGCTCGGCGACGTGGATATCCAGCGCGAAAAGTATATTCTGGCCGGGGACAATACGTGTACGTACAGGATACAGGAAGGACAGGGAACGTAAGCCCTTGTAGAAGTTGATCAAGCCGCTTGTGGAAACGGGAAGTCCTGCAAGCGTTGGAAAAGGGTAGGTAGAAAAAGAGTATGTAGAGGCATCGTCGAAATCTTGGCAATACAGCGCTTCCAGCCCGATGTCTCATTGTGTCAAGTTGTAGAAGAGAGGCATCAGGGCCTCAGCGGCGTCAGGGCGAGCGGGAGGGGTGAAACATAGGCTTTGCACCTCCCTTCGTGGTTAGTTGATAGTTGATAGTTGATAGTTGAGAGGAACTGCCAGCGTTCAACCTTCCGGTCTGTATAGTAGACACTTGTACTATTTAGACAGGGGAATGGGGCAAAAGGTTCACTGTTTTGGCGTTATTTTGCTCTTTTTTCTGTTTTTATCAGGACGGTTCTCGTGGTACACTAAAAATAGATGGCTGACATGATTTCTGAAACTATGACGCCGCAGGAAGTCGCGGATCGGGTACGCCCTTATGTTGCGAATAAGAAAGTGGGAACGATTCCGCTCTTGATAGATGAGGCGGGCATCCACCTGAGAAATGGTTACTGGCGCGTTCCTGTGCGTCCCTACGTGGAACCGCAGCCTCTTTTTGCGTATTATGAAGCGCTGGCCGACATTGACGACGCGATTCACGACAGGGAAGGCATCAAGGTCACTGTTACATCGGGCGACCCTCTGAGTGAAGATACCACAACCTGATTTCGGAAACGTTTTCATATAGAAAGAACGTTGCCAGTTCAGGCAGGCGAATTTTGTTATCACAGCCGGGGAT
>CAWIEK010000063.1:0-269295 GCA_963835065.1 uncultured Chthonomonadaceae bacterium
GTTCTTTGGGAATGATAGGGAGAAATCGTGCGCGTGTTTTTTATTTTTGCCTTGCAGTCATTTTCTTTCCCAATCCACCAGGAGGTGTCTTTTGTACCAAACCAGTTTCCCCACACGTACTAAATCAGCCTTTACGCTGATCGAATTGCTCGTCGTGATTGCAATCATTGCAATCCTGGCGGCAATCCTGTTCCCTGTGTTCGCCCAGGCGCGCGAGTCGGCGCGAAAAACGTCGTGCCTGAGCAACGAAAAGCAGCTTGCCACCGGAACCGCCATGTATGTCCAGGATTTCGATGAAACCTACTTCGGTCCCTGGGATTGTGGGACGTACCTGCTGCGCGACAGCGATGGCTCTCCAGTATCGCAACTATCTGCCGTGGACGGCTCTGATACAGCCCTACGAGAAGAACACGGATTTGCTGATCTGCCCTGATCAGACGGACCAGGCATTCATCAAAGCCGCTAACCCCATCGCGCGCAAGGAGCTGTACTCGGGCTACGGACTGAACTATGGCTATCTGACCACCTTCAACGGCACCTGCGCCAATACCGGGCAGTACTCGTTTCCGGGAATTTCGCTGGCGCAGGTCAAGCGCGCGGCAAACACTGTTCTGCTAGTGGATACGGTTGGGCTGAACTATGCCAGCCGCAGCGCCGGCACCGTCTGGACGCCGGTCGGCACGACGGTAGAACCGCCCATTGACTGCTATGCCTTTGCCCGCTCTACGACAGACTGCGACGCTTTCTCGGATGGCTGGACGGGCACAACCGACAGCCTCACCGCAGGTTATGATTTCCCCGGCTACGGCGGCGCGTCGTTCCGGCACGCTGGCGGATCGTGGAAAGACAAGACTCTGCCCGACGGCGGCACAAACGTGGCCTTCTGCGATGGGCACGCCAAGTTCTTCAAGGCGGGCGCGCTGCTGGCGGGCACAAACTTCGATCCCACAAAGGGCGGTGGCGCTAAAGTGACGGACACCAGCGCTTATATGTGGGACCCGAACAACTAGACCCAATAACGTAAAAGGAGCGATACATTCATGCGTAAACTGATACTTGCCGTTGTTGTCTGCTGCGCCTGTACGCCCCTGATGGGCTGTCACGGTGGCGATGATGGCGGTGAGAACAAGGTCATTCAGTCCAAAGGCGGCAATCCCCCTGTGGAAAAGCCTGCCGACCCCAGCCGCGTCAAGCCCACCTTGAGTACCTCGGGTGGCGGAGCCGGAAAGTAGGCGTACTTCGCCATTGATGAAAGCGCAGAAATGCGCAGGCAGTGGCGCAAAGCGAAACTGAATACCGACAAATGGAAGCGCGTCCCTGACAACGCAGCAGAGTACCAGAGATGGTAAACTCTGTTCGCTGTTAAGGACGCGCTTTTTGTTCCGGGGATTGAAAACACCCGGCAGGAAAGTGCAAGCGTCTTCCAGACGCGATACACTGTTGTACAAAGGTTTGCGTCCGTAGGACGCTTGTTTTGTCCTGCCGGGTACTTTCAGTACCCGGCAACAAACAGGATGCGGGCATTTCACAGCAAAAGGCTATGTAAGGCAAGGACGGCTTCGGCGCGCGTTCCCGTAAACGTTTCTGGCGCGGGAACAGCCTTGTTCGCTGTTGCTGACATAGTTGCTTCTGCCGCCTGCCGCCATGCCTGCCAATTGTCGGGTGTAATCGGCTCGTCGGGACGGAACCGTAAATCTTCCGGGTTGCCGAGCGACTCGCAGCACAGGGCAAGCGTTTGTACAGCCGTAAATGCGGGATGCGAAAGCGGCACGTCCACGTACCAGTTCAGCGCAATGCCGTTCGCCAGCAAGGATTGCTGATAGCTGTGCCGTAATGCGGCGTCTTCATAAACGGCGCGGAGCGAGTGGTTTTGCCGCGCGGCAAACGCGGCCAGCAGTCCCGCCGACTCGCCGATGTTCCATTCAATCGGATGCAGGCGGTACGCGCCGTTTGTTAAATGGGTCGTGCCCAGGTTCTTGCAGGCCGGGAGCAGGTTTGTCCAGCGAACCGGAATCAGCGCGCCCAGTGGAATCTGAAACGGGCGCGTGGCAACATAATGGTTGGGTTCGCCGTGTCCGTTGGGGTGAATGTCCAGCGCATAATGTCCCACGCCGACAGAATCCGGCATAAACGCAGCCCGCGCCTTCTCGCCCCGCCACACACCTCCCCCAAAATCCTTAACCACAATCTCGTGTTCCAAAATCGGACGTAATGCTTTAATTCGCCGCGACTCCCGAATATAGGGTTCGGGCGCGCAGCCATCCGGCGTATCGAACCAGTCGGCGCGCAGGCGGAATTCGGGATAACCTAGAGGGGGAGAGGAGGAAACATCTACAGAGCCTTTTTCCTCTTCTCCTCTTCTCCTCTTCTCCCCCTCTCCCTCTCTCCCCCTCTCCCCCTCTCGACTACACTCCGTTTGCAGCCAGTACACATAGCCCAGGGAGGCGCGGCGCGCGCGGGCAAGCGTGGCCTGGATTTGCGCGGGGTCGCCGACGAGTTCGTTTGGGCCGAGGATGTTGCCGCCGTAATAATCGTTGCCTGCCGTGTTGATCATGGCGACATCGTGGGGGATGCGCGGATCGTCGAAATTTTCCGCCGCCAGAACGCGCCGGTACTGCCACCATGGGGCGCGGCCTTCAAAAAGTCCCGTAATCGCGCCGTGCAGAATTTTGTAATCCTGCTGCGCTTTCAGTTCTTCGTAGTCGTGGGGCGGCGCGATGATGTTTGTGTCGGCGGTTTCGGGCGACCATTCCAGCGCGAAGGGAAACGTGAACGGCTGCACCCAATGCGGGCGGGCTTCGGGCGGGGCGTCTGGTTCCCCGGTTTCCGTTTGCGACTCCGCGCCAATCACCCAATCCACGCCTTCTTGTCCGCACAGCGCCAGGATTTCGCCCGTATCCGTAGCGTCCAGCACATAGCGCGGCACAAAGCGTAGGATGCTGCCGTCTGCGGTTTCTGTGATTACGACGGCAATAGCGTTCGGGTCATTCGGGTTCATCTCGCAGGCGGTGACGCGCGTGTTGAGCAACACTTGCAGGCGTCCGGCTGCTTCGCCTGGTCGCAGCATGTCGCGCAGAATCATCGCGCCCACTTTCGGCTCGTAGCTCAATCGGCTGACCCAACAGCTTCCAGGGTTGAAATACGGCTGTTCTGCGCCCTTTGCGCTGAGTTGGTACGTGGCGCGGTAATGCGCGCGCATCCGGTTGCGAAAGTCGTAGTAGCGTCTCGTTCCGCCGAAGGTTTCGATATGCGCCTGCTCGTCGGGCGTACAAACCCCCTGCGCCGTTAATTGCCCGCCAAGCCAGTTTCCCGCTTCCAGCAGGCACACGGACGCGCCTGCTTCGGTTGCCGCCAGTGCCGCCGCGCACCCGCCCGCGCTCCCGCCCACAATCACAATGTCACACTGCATTTCGCTGCCCTTCCCGTAAAAATTAGTAACTTTTCACCACCAAGTCTCTAAGAACACCAAGTAAAGCAGGCACTACTAACAGATCAGAACACGCGAATCCTTCCATATCTTCTGTAATTTACAACGTCCTTCTTCTCGTTCTTCTTGGTGTTCTTGGCGGCTTGGTGGTGAAAAGTTAAAAATTACTTCTTCTTTCTGGAGTCTACCCGTATTGAACCGGATACAGAAAGGGAGAAACGTTCCGAGGGGCAGATTCTCAGGAAAACTTCCCCGTTCCTGTTTGCTGTTGACGCCCTGCGCAACGATATAGGAGCCGACACTTGCTTGAGGAACTAATCATGACTCTTTTCAATCTTGCTTCCACTCCCGATGCCCTGCGGCGCGCGTACCGACAGGAACGCGATGCCTGGCTTGCGCATACAGCGCCGATGCTGGAAAACGATCCGCGCGTGATTGCGGCCTGGCTGTTCGGCTCGTTGGGACGGGGAACCGAAGACGATTTGAGCGATGTGGATATTTTTGTGGTTCTTGCGGATGCCAGCGCCGACAGGGTTATGGCAAACCGGCAGGAACATATTGCTTCGCGCGAAAAACCTTTGCTCCTGCTCGACGCGCCGCAGAACGCCCCGCCTTTTGGCGCGTACAATATGGCGCTGTACGATGGACAATCAGGGCCGCATCAGGTGGATTGGTACTGGCAGCCGCAAGCGCAGGCGCGTATTCCCACCCAAACACGATTGCTTTTTGATCGCGCCGGGCTTCCGCATTCGGACGGCCCGCCGCAGTTTACCTATCAGCCCGTGCCGGAGCGTACGCCTGAAGAAGCCATCGCGCAGGCCGTCAACTTTTTCTGGGCCATGCTGCTGATTACCGCCAAATACGCGGTTCGCAAGCCCGATGATTCCGATACAGGCTTGCTTACCTACCCACTCACATCCCTGCGCGAAGTACGCGCGTTTACAGGCGACACTACGCCCATGCCGTTTACAGCCGACGTTTCCTGCCCGGACTTTGGCACGAGATTGCGCCTGCTGCGCGTTCTGGCTGACGATATGGAACGGCAAATGCCGAAATTATCCGTTCGTGACATTCCCATTCCTGACGGTATCGCCCCATCCATGTATCGGTATTTGGATTTTGTCGAGACAGTTGGGAAAAGGTAAAAAGTTCTGCAACTTTCCACCTGCCGAACCTGTCAAGGCTAAACCTGTGTTACGAATGAACGAATTAACGACAAGGAGGAACCATGTCCCCGCTCCATTCCGCGGATTCCGCTGCCGCGAAGGAACAACCGGAACGCCCGCCCGCCGATCAGAACACCGCCCTTGCCGCCGACGTTCCGATGCTGCCTGCGCTGATTCAACTGGAAGGCGATTACGCCGAGGACGGGCAGTATGGCCGCCGCATTTTTGAAGTGACCGCCGAACAAGTCCGCGTGATGGAAGCCAACGGCGCGGTTTCGTTCCAGATGCCGATTGCCGAAGTAAAATCCGCCCGCAACGAGCCGATGGTCGGCGGCGGGCAACTGGAAATCACCACCAAAACCAACGAAATCGTGCCTGTACTCGCGTACTCGCTGACCCTTGCCGCCAAGTTTTCGGAAGCGGCGCGGGGATTGGAGCAGCTTGCCAAAGGGGAAGAACTCTGCATCAATCTGAAGCTGGAACGCCTCCGGTGCGAGAAATGCGACCGCCTGCTTCCCGAAAAGGACGGTATCTGCCCCGCCTGCGTCAATCGCCGCAAAACCCTGCTGCGTATCGCGGGCTTTCTCGGCCCATACCGACGCCATGCGGCGGGACTTATCGGGCTGGCCCTGCTTACGACGGTTATCAACTTACTGCCGCCGATTATACAGGGCAGCATCATTGACAATGTGCTGACCACGCATCGCAACATCGGCAAATTGGGCGGACTGATGGGCGCGTGGCTGGCGATTGTGGTTGTCGCCACGCTCGTACAAATCGCCACCGGACGCCTGACGGCGATTTTGAGCGGCAGCATCGCCGCAGATTTACGGGCAGGCGTGTACCGCGCCATCGAGCAATTGCAGGTCAGCTACTTCGACAAAAAGCAGGTGGGCGCGATTACCAGCCGCGTCACACAGGACACGGATCGCGTGTGGGGCTTTCTCGTGGACGGCCTGCCATACCTGGTTTCCAACGCGCTGCTGCTTGTCGGCGTCGGAGCCTTGCTGTTCGCAACGAATTGGAAACTCGCCCTGTACGTGCTGTCGCCCATGCCGCTCGTCCTGCTGCTCAGTGGCGTGTTCTGGAAGCCGATTTCCCAAAAGTATTTCCGCGTCGGCCAAAAGTGGGCGCGCTTTCACATGCACCTGAACGAATCCTTGACAGGTATTCGCGTCGTGAAAGCGTTTGCCAAAGAAGACCACGAGTACGATAAATTTACGCGGCACAACCTGGAATTGCGCGACGCGGGCGTGGAAGCCGACGTGAAATGGTTCACGATTTTCAGCGCCATGATTCTGTTCACCAGCCTGGGCGCGCTGATAAACTGGACGGTTGGCGGCTACATGGTGTACCGGGGCGAACTCTCGCTCGGCAGCTTCATCCGTATCAACGCCTTCATCGGCATGATCTATATGCCCCTGCAATGGTTCGGGCAGTTGAACCAGTGGTTCAGTCGGGCAATGGCGGGCGCGGAGCGGATTTTCGAGATCATAGACGCGGAAAAAGAGCAGTACGCCAAAGAAAACGGCAAGCCTCACGCCATTGTGGGCGAGGTGCAGTTTGATAATGTGCGCTTCGGTTACGACAAGTCCAACCCGATTTTGAAGGGGCTGAACTTTACCGCGCAGCCGGGGGAAATGATCGGGCTTGTCGGCAAATCCGGCGCGGGCAAATCCACGACCATCAACCTGCTGTGCCGCTTTTACGAACCGGACGCGGGCAGCATCAAGATTGACGGCATAGATTACCGCGACATTACCTTGCAGGACATGCGGCATCAGATCGGCATCGTGTTGCAGGAACCGTTTCTGTTCAACGGCTCGGTTGCCGAAAACATCGCGTATGGCAAGCCGGACGCGAGTTTTGAAGAGATCGTCGCAGCCGCCAAAGCCGCCAACGCCCACAACTTCATTTTGGGCAAGCCGGACGGCTACGACACGATGGTAGGCGAAAAGGGCGGCAAGCTATCGGGCGGCGAGCGGCAGCGCGTATCCATTGCCCGCGCCATTCTGCACAACCCGCGCATCCTGATTCTGGACGAGGCGACTTCGAGCGTAGACGTGGAAACCGAAAAACAAATACAGGAAGCCATCAGCCGCCTGATTGCCGGACGCACCACGTTCGCCATCGCGCACCGCCTGTCCACATTGCGCAACGCCAGCCGCCTGATCGTGCTGGAAAAAGGCGAAATCGTCGAAATGGGAACCCATCAGGAACTCATGGAAAAGAAGGGCGAGTTCTACAAACTGGTAGAAACGCAATCGCAAGTCACGCAAATACTCGGCGTCATTGGTGAAGACAAATAAAAATTCATCTCACCACAGAGGCACAGAGACACAGAGGTTTCACAGAGAAAAAATGGAGAGAAGAGGAGGTTCTTTTGTCTTTCTTTCCCTCTGGAATTCCTCTGTGAAACCTCTGTGTCTCTGTGCCTCTGTGGTGAAGGTTTGTTCTGAAGGAGGCAACAGTGGAGATACGCGAACTTAGACCCGAGGAGCAGGAAACGGCGACGTATATCGGGCGGCAGGCGTTTGCGCATGGGAATCGGGGCGGGACCGGCTGGCAATCCGACCCGAACTGCCCGCCGCTTACGTCATTGGGCGTGTTTGATGACGCGGGGATGCAGGCGCGGTTGAACATTATTCATTACCGCGTTCACCTGGGCGCGGATGTGGTTGTACCGATGGGCGGAATTGGCGGCGTGGCGTGTCTGCCCGCCAGTCGGGGCAAGGGGTACACGGGCAAGCTGCTGCAAGCCGCGCTGGAGCGGATGCGCGACCTGCAAATGCCTATTTCATCGCTGTTTCCGTTCAGTTGGGAGTTTTACCGGCGTTATGGCTGGGAGTGGGTAGGCTGGACGCGCCAGTACAACATTCCCACGCGCCTGTTCAAGCCCAGCCCGCATACGGAACACGTTCGCGCCGCAACCCCTTCCGACCGTTCTCAAATCGAAGCGTGTTACACCGCGTATGCTCAACGATTTCGGGGTATGCTGGAACGCGACGAGAAACGCTGGAACGACAAACTCAAAGACCGGGACGACAAATATACCTTTACGTTCGTGTACGAGAACAACGGCATCGTGGAAGGCTACTTGTCCTATCACGGCGGCTCGGATGACGAAACCTGGCTGAGTGAGTTTATCGCGCTCACCCCGAACGCGCGTTTAGCCTTGTTCGGACTACTGCGCCGCCACGACATGCAGACGGAAAAGTTCGCCTGGCGCGCGCCCGACAACGATCCGCTGTTTCACCAGCTATGCCATGACGACATTAACATCAAACTGTTTCCGACCACGCAGGGGCGCGTCATAGATGTTGCCGCCGCTTTTGCCGCGTGGAAGCCCGACACGGACCTGCGCGGCAGTGTCCGCCTTGCGGTTACGGATGAACACGCGCCCTGGAATCAAGGCATCTGGCACATCGAATTCGAGAACGGCCAAACCGACATCCGCAAAACCGACCGCGAAGCCCAGGTCACTCTGTCCATACAAGCCCTGTCGCAAGCCTACTACGGCACTCCAACCTTAGACGAAATTCGCGAACAAGCGCATCAAATCCAAGTTCACGATGAAAGCGGCTACGAGGCTCTGCGCGACCTGCTCACCGGCCCGCCCATGTGGACCTACGACAGCTTCTAAAAATCTGCATTGGAGACCCTATGGAACCCGCAAGTTTGAAACTGTTTTACCATCCTAAAGACCGGCTGCGGCTGACGATTGGCGAGGAGAAATCCTACCCAACCGTAAAGCCCGCGTGGGCCGCGCCCCTGTCGCGTCCCAATCACTATTTGTGTCTGCTGGATGGCAAGGGCAACGAGATCGTGATGCTGACCGATCCCGCCGCGCTGCCGCCCGATTCGTGGGAGGCCGTACAGCAGGAATTGCGACGGCGGTACATGACCGGCACGGTGACGGCGATTCACGACGCCCGCGTGGAATACGGCGCGACCTATTGGAGCGTGGACACCAACCGGGGCAAGCGCGACTTCGTGACGCAGAGCCTGCAGGAAAACGCGCAATGGCTGTCGCCCACGCACTTATTGCTCATAGACGTGGACGGCAACCGCTTCGAGATTCCCGACGTGAACGCCCTCGACCTCCGCAGCCACAACTTCATCACGGCAATTTTATAAAGCCATACCTTCGCCTTGAAGCGCTTATTGCATAGCGCCTCACACATAGGATTATGCAAGCAAAGCCCCTCTTCTACAATCATAGGAGCCGCAAACGCGGAATTCCTATGATTGTAGAAGAGGGGCTTAAACAGGCAGTTCTAAAAGGCTCCAGCGCAAGGATGCACAACGCATCACCCTAACCACCTAAAACCCTAGAACCCTAATCCCCTACACCTTACGGCATCAGCGCGCCGCCCACGGGGGGCAGTCCGCCCGCGCCGCCTGCGCCGGGAGCCGCCAGGCCACCGCCGACACCGCCGCCCGCGCCCACGCTGCTGGGACGCTCCGGGATAATCGTCGGCGTGATGAAGACGACCAGTTCCGAGTCGTCTGTCGTGACGTTGCGCGAACGGAACAGCGTCCCGATCAAGGGCAGATCGCCCAGCAGCGGCACTTTGTTGGTGGAAACGTTGTCGCGCTTGCGGGTCAGGCCGGCAATGACCATCGAGTCGCCGTTGCGCACGATGCGCGTAATGGTAACGGGCTGCGTAATGGTAATCGGGATCGTGCCGCCGGACGGGTTGGTAATCGTGCCGGTAACGTCGCTGAAGACGACCTGGCCGAAGAGCGTGATGGAATCATCGCCGTTGATGCGCGGCGTGACGTTGAGTTGCACCGTGACCGGAACCGTCTGAATGGTCGAGGTGACGGCGCTTTGCCCGTTGGCCGTCAGCACCGCGCCCGACAGAATGACCGGGATTAGCTGCTGACTGGTGAAGTTGGCGGCAACGCCGTTGAGGGTTGTGGCGAGGGGCGACGCGACGACTTTGCCTCGGCCCTGCGTGAGAATAAAGCTCAACTGCGCTTGCAGGTTGCCCGTCGCATACTGCACAAACGCGGTATTGGCCGTTTGATAGCCGATGTTCGCGCCCGCCAGCAGGTTCACTTTGGTAAAGTTGAAGTTGAGGCCGAAAGAGTTGACGTCGTTCTGCGTGACCGTGACGAATTCCGCCTTGATTTGAATCTGGCGCGGCTTTACATCCAGCACTTGCAGCACCTGCTGCAGGTTGGCAATCTGAACCGGGTCGTCATAGCGCAGCACGAGCGAGTTATCCGCGTCAAGCGCGAAAATGTCTTGTGAGGAGATACCCTGCAGGAAGCCCTGCGCGGCTCCGAAGCCGGGGGCGTTGTTCTGTCCCGTGCCGCCTGTGCCGCCCGGCTGTCCAAGTCCTCCGCCGCCACCAAAAGCGCCCTGTCCTCTGCCGAATTCGCTGAAGTTACGGGAATCGCGATTGGCATTCTGGTCGCCATTCGCGCCATTGGCTCCAAAGTTGCCGCCGGAATTATTGCCGGAGTTGTTTCCAAAATTGTTGCCGGGCGCGGCGGAATTTCCGCCGTTGTTCCCGCCGGGCTGGAGTGAGCCGCCGTTGGCGCGGTTGGAAAGCGGGTTGCTGCCGTTGATGGGCGCGCTGGGGCCGACCTGCGGGCCGGCGTTGGGAACCTGCGGATTGATCGGGCCGGCTCCGTAGGGCAGAACCGTAATGCCGCCGCCGGAATTACCGTTGCTGCTGAAGTAGGGGCGCGGGTACATGGCTTCGATGAACTGGCGGTTGGACGCGATTTCAAACTGCTCATCGGGATCGAGGGCGTCGGAGGGAGCCAGTCCCAACATGCGCAGCATGCGCTTGGGCGGCGTGTACTTGAGATAAAACTTTTCGTATTTCAATACGCGCTGCGCGGGCGGAGCCACGTTGTCCTGCGCCGTTGCGACAAGCGGCGGCGTCACGACATGGGGCGCGCTGCCGATGGGGCCGATGAAGTAGGTTCCATGCTCCTGCCACAGTTCCGCGCCCGCCGACTGCGCGATGATCTTGAGCGCTTCGGAAACGGGCTTGCGCGAAATAGAAACCTGGACGCGCCGGTAATCGCCGGGCATCAGCACGTAATCCACATGGGTCTGCTGGCCGACCAGCCGCAAGGCGATGGGCAGGGGCGTATCCACCAGGTCTACGTTTTTCAGCTGCGCTTCCAGAGCGCCCGTGTCGTCTGCCGACGTCGCGTTCTGCGCGCGAGTCACGGCGCTGCCCACCATCAACAGCGACGCGCCTGCCACAGCGGTCGTCGCCAGGCGGCGTTTCCGCCGACTCAAACGTTGCAAGCTCATACCAGTCTCCCTTACGCCGCGCCGAACATGCGGGCGGGCGCTTCTTGTTGCATGGATCTATCAAACAGAGGCATTTGTACCTAAGACGTACTTAAAATGGCTGTCAGTTCGCTTTACACGGGCGAACCGGCTTATTTTGCCGCAACCGGAATTGCATGGAACGGCGAAAGGCACACGAAGACGGCTTTCCTTGATGCAACAACAGCAGGATTGCACAGCAAAGGAACGGACACCGCGAGGAAACGCGCCGCAGAAGCGCGTCACGGCAGAAATCTTGGAAGGTCAAAACAAGGCAATCAAACCGAGGGCACAGAGTGGGAAGGAGCAAAGCCCCTTCCCATTTCCGCACAAATTCTCAACTCGCGCACAATCAACTACGAACTTTCGACTGGTAACCGCTTAGAAGCCGCGGCCACCGCCGCCGCCACCGCCGAGGCCGCCGCTGATGCCGCCGCCAAAGCCACCGCCGCCGCTGCCGCCAAAGCCACCGCCACCGCTGCCGCCGAAGCCGCCACCACCACTGCCACCGAAGCCGCCGCCGCCAAAGCCACCGCCACCACCACCAAGTCCACCGCCGAAGCCGCCGCCGCCGAAGCCGCCACCGCCGCCGGTGCCTCCCAGACCGCCACCCTGCTGCTGCTGCCCCACAATGGAGGGAATGATCTGCGCTTTGAGCAGGCTCGCAATGTAGAAGGAGTTGTAGTGGATTTCACCTGTCGAGCCGAAGAACTTGCGGTACTTCAACAGGTTGCTTTTCGGCTCGTCAGGTGTCGGCTCCACGCCTGTGGTATCGCCTGGATCGATTTTCTTTTCAATGATGGAGTAGACGCCGCCTTCCACCTTGTACGTCAGGGGAACCTGCGAGTTCACGCTTTTCAGCAGCAAGTCCAGCGCGCTGCGGAACGGGATGTTGGTCAGTTTTGCCGTCACCGACAGTTGCCGCAGGCTGGGATCAAGAATATAGTTGCCCTTGATCTGCACAAACAGCAACTTCAGCGCCGAGTACAGGTCGGCGTTCTCCAGGTCCAGATTAATCGGCTTGTTGGACGCTTCGCTGCCACTGGCCGGGTCGTTGCCCGGAAGCTGCGCGTCCTGCCCTTGAGCGGACGCGGGCATGGCGAGCGCGCCCAACGCCGTGAGCGATACACAGGCCACGCCAAACAATCCATAACGTGTTTTCAATGGTTTCTCCTCCTCGGGTGAGCCGCGTATTCGCAAAAGCGCGCGACCTGTTTCCTGCAAAGTCCGGTTTGTTACCGCTTACGCTCGTTCCGCATCGGTTTGGGAAACGCGCCGCTCCGGCAATTGGTGAACGCGGGCGAGTGAAAGCCTCGCCGCTGCTTTGGGAACGCGCTTACGCCTCTGGCTGTTCCAAAATTTGGAACGGCAGGCATTATGGCGAAACGCGCCGCGCTTTAGACGTTCAGGTTCCCGGGTTGGTTACATAGTCGGTTGATTATACCAGAGACCGCGTTGGTTTTCCTGCTTGTTTGGACGACAAAAAGGACAAATTTTGAGAAAAGTTCTCATTTTGTCCTTTTTGCTCGGATTCACCGCATTTAGTCGCTGCCGCCGGCTTTACGCCGCCGCCACCGCCCGGGGCTCAGGCCGGGGCGTTGCCTGCCGCCGCCGCTGCCGCCAAAGCCGCCGCTGCCTGCCGGTCCGCCGCTGCCGCCCGGAAAGCCGCCCCGGTTCCCGCCACGCCCGCCGAACAATCCGCCTGAATTGGATTGCTGGCTGTTTGACGCATCCGTCAGGGGAACAATCTGGGTGCGAATGACGTTGCCGTCCTTGCGCTGCAATTTCACGCTGTCGCTGCTAATGGACGCCACGCGGTAGCCGTCCGGGGTCATGCTGCCGGGCTTGACGATGACCGGGTCGCCACCCTCCGCGCTTTCCAGAATCGCGAACACGCCATCCCCGCTCATGATGCCCGACACGCGCCGGGTCGCCAATTCGCGTATGTTGACTTCACCCGGCGGGGGAACTTCCACTTCGGCGCTTGCCAGGCGCATAGGCTGAATGCTGTCGAATACATAAGGAGGCGGCGGCACTTTATGCCAGGTCACTTTGAACGGATCAAGTTCGGGATGCTTCTGGATGGAAGCGATCTTGGTTCCGGGCACACCGGGCGTACCGGGCGCAGCCGGTGTTCCCGGAGCCGCGGGAGTTCCCGGAGCCGCCGGTGTTCCCTGCGCGGGAGCAGGGCCGCCGCCCAAAGTGCCGGCTGCCGGGGGCGCAGCGGGCGTCACGCCCCCCGGCGCTCCGGTTCCGTTAGGCGTTCCTTTGGCCCCGGCCATTTTGCCGTTGTCGCCCTTGCTCTTGGCCTGCATCTTATCCCCGGCCTTGCCCCCGCCCTGGGGCGAGAACGGGTCGGCTTTGCCATTGCCGCCCTTGCCTGCGGCTTGCGCGTCCTTGCCCGCGCCCGGCGCTCCGGGCGCTCCCGGCGCAGGCTTGGCGCCCATACCCGGCGCTCCGGCGGCAGGCTTCGTGGGACGCGCCGGCACGGCAGCGGGAGTGGTATCCGCGCTTTCCGCGTCATCTTTATGGCAGCCGGTCAACACCAGCGCGGCTATCACGCCCCCCGCTAACAAAATCGGACTGTTTTTCAGCATGTCAGAACACCTTTACTCTTAACGCTTGCAATGCGAGTGGAAGCGCGTTCCACGTTCCTGTTCCAATGTCTAAAGGAGCAGTCGCTGAAAGTTCGTAGTTCCTGCATCCCTATCAACTACGAACTATCAACTATCAACTCGTTAGTCGGTAGAGCCTTTGCCGCCACCGCCGCCGATAGAGCCGCCCTGGGGCGCTAACTTGCCCTTGCCGCCGCCGCCACCACCGCCAAGCGCGGCGGGCGCGCCGACGGGAGCCGCTCCCGCCGCGCCTGCGCCGGAGGGATCAATCATCGGGTCTTTCACCGGCGGCTTGCTGCGCGGAATGATGTACAGCGCCATATCGTAAGCCAGCAGCAGATTGGGCGTTTGCCCCGAAAGGGCTACCTTGTCAATCACAGGCATTCCATGCAGTTGCATGTTGTTGAAGCGGCGCAGATGGGCCAGCGCGTCATTGAAGGTTTTGCACTCCACTTTCACAGACCAGGGCTTGCCGTCTTCCGGGAAGGTGAGATGGCCGTTGAGCGCGTTCGTCAACTGGTTGGGGTCGGCGGAAAACTCCTTGATGGGAAATTCCGTGCCCGGCACACGTGACACGCCACTGTTCCGCTGCGCATCGTACCACCCCGTCACCCATTGCCCCCAGACGGTGGGAATGTCGCGGAAGCCCAGCAATTGTCCCTTGCTGCTTTTCCCGACAGGCGGAAAAAAATACAGTTCAAGGTCGTTGGTTTTTTCGTTGTACGGCAGGAGCGGCATGTATTTGTTTTCGTTGACGGACCACTTGGCTTTGGTAGTCGCCGCGTCCGCTTTGGTTTTAGCGAGTTCCTTGACTTTTTGATCAATCGCCGCCTGGGTGCCGCCCGCGTCCTGCGTGGATTTTACGGAACCCGTCGTGGTTTCCAGTTCCTCATTTTTGGGCTTGACAAGCATGTACCAGAGAATGCCGGCCAGCAGCAGCCCAATCACAGCGCCAATGATATTGATGTGAAGCAATGTTAATTTTGACATGACTTACTCCCTTCCTGCCGAACCCACTGCGCCGGCTCCACCAGACCCCGGGCCACCAGACCCAGGCCCACCGGAACCGGGGAAAGCGCCTGGCCCAGTCGCGTTCCCGCCGCCTCCTCCGCCCGCCGGCCATATCGGAGCGTTCGCGATCCCTTTTGCCAGCGGGTCACGCAGCGTGGCGCGCACAACAAAGTTGACGCCGGACTTGCCTTCGATGTCCGTCGGCCCAACGCCCTCAGCGGCTGCCCCGCCGCCCGCGCCGGGAAAGCCACCCGAACCACCGAACCCGCCGAAACTGCCCGGACGCCAAAGCCGCCATCCGCCCGGGCCGCCGGAACCTCCCGACAGGCCAATGGAAGGTCCTTTACCGCCTCCGAAACCGCCGGATCCGGGGAAACCGCCCGGCCCGCCCGAACCCGGAGCGCCACCCGGCCCATTCGCCGATGCCGGCGCGAAAGGATGCGTGGGAATTTGCATCACCACGTTGTCGAAAATGTCCGTGTGTTTCTTCAGATCAATCCACCAGTGCGCGATGACCATTTCATTGGGCGCGAAGGCCGTCATGGTGAGGGTTCTGTGATCCGCGCCAATCGCCATGCTTTTGAGCAGGACATCCTTGCTGGTCACGTCGCGCATCAGTTCAAACGTGTCCGGCCAGGCCTGATTGTAGGTCTGCGCGTCCGCGATGAACTTCTGCTTGGTTTCGGTTTCCGCGATCTGGTTCTTGACGCCGCCGATTGCCGATACCTGGGCGTCGTACTTGGATTTATAGCCGTTCGCCTTTTCCAGGTCGGCTTTGGCGGCGTCCACGTTCTTCTGAATGTTGGACGATATGACGCCGAAGACGACGATCACCCCGACAATGACGGCTACCCAAAACAGGGTCAGTTTGGGCTTGCGGCCACGCTCATTAATGTAATTGGGCAGTAGGTTAATGGGTAACATGCACTGTCTCCCCGACAAAAACGCGCCGAAGGTTCGGCCTCGTAGAACTTGCGAAAATGGTGTTTGGAAATAGCCGTTGGCGCTTTAGGCGGCTGTCGCTGCCGCCTGCTTACCCTTGGGCGCTTTCGGCGCTTTGGGCGGCTTGGGCGCTTTGCCCGGCTTGCCTTTTTTCATGGCGTTGGCGGGCGGGGCGATTAAGGGATACGCGCCCAATCCGATGCTGACCGGGAACAGCACGGCAATGTCCTGCAGGTAATCCGGCGATTGGTTTTTCGCAATCACATTCATGGTTTCCAAAGGATTGCCGATGCGGGCGGGAATACCCAACTGCTCTTCCAGAAACGGGGCCATGTTGCGCAGTTTGGCCGAGCCGCCCACAATCACCATTTCATGGATGGGCGCGTCACCCGTCTTGTTGCGGTAATAATCTATGGAGCGGCGGATTTCCTGCACCAGTTCGGCAAGGATGGGCGCAATGGCGTTGAATACGTTGATACGCATGGCTTCGCGGCCCGGATCGCCCGTCGGCGCGGCAACCGGCAGATTCGGGTCTGCAAACGGCATCGGGTCCGGCGCGGCATACGCGGTTGCGCCTGGGTTCGCAAAATCCGGCGTTGCGGGCGGCGTAAAGAAACCCGTCGCTTCGGGCGCGTTTTGAACCGGGTCCAGGCCAACGCCGGTCAAGTTATGCTGGTCGGCTTCGCCGCTGCTGAAGTCGAACGGCGTAGCGGCAGGCGGGGGCGGCGCTTCGCCCGGCGTGGAAAAGTCGAAGGGCATGCGCCCGGACGGCGAGGACGTGGGGCCGGTTCCGGGAACCGGAGCCGCCGGGTCAACGGGCAGGGGCGCAGGCTGGGCGGGATCGGTAAAGTCCATAAAGCCGCCGGGAGCGCCGAAGTCACCACCGCCGAAACCACCGCCCGCGCCACCAAATTGGTCGAAAGCCTGCGGCGCGGCCTGTCCCATGATTACTTCGCCCACGTCGCGCTTCATCTGCTCGGCTGTGGCAAGATCAACATGCAGTTCGTTGGCGATGGCGCGGGTAAAGTTGTCGCCGGCCAGGCTCAGGGTGCGCGGAAAGGCCAGCAGTTTGTCCCGGAAAATGGAGACGTCCGTGTTGCTCGCGCCGATATTGATAATCGCTACCGTGTGTCCCGGCGCCTGCGCGGTGGAGGGAATGGTCAGCAGCGCGCGTCCCGCCGCGAGCGGCTCTACGTCAATGGCTTTGGGCTTCAATCCCGCCTTGAACAGCATCTCGACGTGGCGGTCAATCATTTCCTGCTGCGCGACGGCGAGGCATACTTCCATGTTCTGCCCATCGCCGTAGCCTTCGGGACGCGTAATGGGCTGGTAGTCCATAACCACTTCGCTGGCATTGAAGGGAACCTGGCGCTCCACTTCCCACTTCATCGTTTCGGCGAGTTCCGCCGCGTTCATCTGTGGCACGTCAATCACGCGCACGACGACGGCGGATTGTCCCGATACGCTGCTGATGACGTCCCCGCCGCCGATGCCGGCTTTTTTGAGCAACGCCTTGACCGCCTGCGCCAGCATTTGCGGGTCAATGATCGCGCTGTTTTCAAAGGCTTCTTGGGGCGTGGGCGCAACATCTAAAGACACGACTTCGATGCCTTTGCTCCCTTTGCGCACAGAAGCAACCTTGATGAGATTGGAACCGATGTCCAAACCGATGTAGGAACCGCCTGCCATGATTTGCTATCCTTAATTGTGGCTGCTATGGTGGCTGCCGCGTTCGGGCGTTCGGGAAAAGAGCGCCGGACGGGTCAGCGGGCATACGTTGGGAAATTTCGCGTTTCTGGTTTCATCCGAGTGGCGACGGGACGTCGGCAATCTGACCGACAGGACGCCGACAATGCAGGGTATCGGATGCGGAATCACCGCCGCGCAGGAGGTCTGGAAAGCGCGTACAGGCGAGTGGTGGGTCTTTTGGGTACAACACATCTTCATTGTATCCGTTTTGAACGCGCCTGTCAACTCCCCACCTGCCGCAGAACGGTATTTTTCACCGCCTGCCTGCAAAAACGCCGCGCCCCGCTGCGTCCCTTGCTATTCCTACCTCTTTTGTTGCGTATTACAGGCAAAGGGTTCACGCGCGTATTGGCCCTCAACCCCTAACCCTTAATCTGAAAGATGGGTATTCAGGTGTTCGGGCATTTCCATACGGAGTGGCGAACGCAGTTCATAGAATTCTCTCTAAAGTTGGGAGCGGGGAACCTATGAAATAGATTCTTAAATTGAGCGAAACCATGCTGACCTACAAGAAAATCACAAAAATCAAGCGTGTGCCCGTCCACACCACTGTTTACAATTTTCATGTGCCCGGCACGGAATCCTACCTTGCCAACGGCATTGTGACGCACAACTGTTACGTTAGCCGGCGGAAGGGCGCGGCGAACCCGATTACCACGTTTGTCAATATCGAGCAGATTTGCGGCTACCTGGCGCGTCATGCGATGCGGCAGGGGGCAAAAACCGAACCTACGATGGCCGACGCGCATTTGTGGACGTATGAACTCGGAACCAACAGCGACTGCGCCGCCGACGCGCTGGTATCCGACAACATCAAAGACCTTGTCGCCCTGTACCGAACGCTTCCCAACGCCAAAGCGACGTTTGCCACCAAGTACGTCAACCGCGACCTGCTCGGCTACGATCCGCAGGGCAAAACTCGGCTGCGCTTCAGCCTGATGCCGCCCCATGTCGCCAAAGTGGTGGATGTTCGCACATCTAAAGTGATTGACCGCATTACTGCCATCAATGATTTCGTGGAAGCCGGGTACGAAGTGAACGTCAACTTCGCGCCCGTGATTGTGTACGACGGCTGGCTGGAAGATTACGCGGAACTGTTTGTGATGCTCGACGACCATCTCAGCCCGCGCGCCAAACAGCAAATGGCGGCGGAAGTGGCGTTTCTGACCCACAATGAGGAACTGCACGAGGTCAACCTGGGCTGGCATCCCAAAGGGGAGGAATGGCTGTGGATGCCGGAAATTCAGGAAACCAAAATCTCCGGCACGGGCGGCAAGAACCTGCGCTACAAGGTGAAACTCAAGCGGAAGTGGGTTGAGCAGTTCTGCGCCCTGCTGCGCGGAAAACTGCCCTACTGTCCCATCCGCTACGCCTTTTGAGGAAAGGAAAGAAGATGGTTAAAGATGCTGTAGGGGGATGCAACTACAAAGCGGAAGGCCATGAGCCGATGTAAATGAAAGCAGGAAGTATCTTCCCGCATGCGGAATACTGTTGCCAGAACCGCCCACAAAGCGCTTGCACTCGAACTCCTCATCTAAATGGAGTTCACGTCACCGAGTTAGGAAATAAGAATGGAGCTGACTCTTGCGCCCGTTCGCGCGGAATTGCCGACGCGAACGCTGCTGCATTTGATGGCTTTGGCGCGGGAAGGGGATCGCCGCGAAGGCATCCTGCTGCGCCAGAGCAAAGGCTGGTTTCAGGTATCGGGCACGGGACACGAGGCGCTGGCTGCGCTGATGTTTGCGCTGCGCCCCGACGATTATCTGTTTCCCTATTACCGGGATCGCGCGCTCGCCCTGGCGCGGGGCGTGTCCAACTACGATTTGGCGCTTGCGTATTTCGCCAAACGGGACAGCAGCAGCGGCGGGCGGCAAATGCCCGGCCATATCAGCGACCGAGAACGCAACATCTTTTCCGTCGCCACACCCACCGCCTCGCAATGCCTGCCCGCTGTCGGCGCGGCGTGGGGTTTTCGGATGGAGGGAAGCGATCAGGTTGTCGTCACGACAATCGGGGATGCGGCCACGCGGCAGGGGGAGTTTTACGAAGCGCTTGCGTTCGCGCTGCAGGAAAATCTGCCCGTCCTTTTTGTCATTGAAGACAACCGCTACGGCATCAGCACCCCGACTGCCAAATTCTTCCCCTATAATCTGGGCGCGTTGGGCGAGGATAGCCTGATCCGCATAGACGCCCGCGATCCCTCTCTTGTTTACGAAGCCGGTAAGAAATGGGTGGCGGGCGCGCGCAGGGGAGCCGGTCCTGCCGTGCTGTGGTGCGAACTGGACAGGCTGTGTTCGCACACCAGCAGCGACGATCAGCGCTTGTACCGCGCCATTGAAGACCTTTCCTGCGACGCGGAGCGCGACCCTATCGAGATGCTGGTTCGCCGCCTGATACGGGAAGGCGCCTTGACACTGGAAGAATGGGAAGCGGAACAGATAGAAATCGCGCGGCAGGTGGATGCCGAGTACCGCGCGGCGGAAACGGCTGCCGACCCCGACCCTGGCGACGTGATGACGCACCTGTTCGGCCCCGCGACGCCGCTTGTGCCGCCGCCCGTGCGCTTTTCAGGCGAGATCACGATGGTGGGCGCGGTCAATCAAACGCTGGCGAAGGCGCTGGAAGAAGACCCGCGCGTCCTGATGCTGGGCGAAGACATTGAAGACCCCAAGGGCGGCGTCTTCGGCCTGACCAAAGGGCTGTCGAAGCAGTTTCCCGGCAGGGTCGTCAACGCGCCTCTGGCTGAAGCGACGATTGTGGGCGCGGCAGTAGGACTGGCAAGCGTGGGCTGGAAACCCGTGTTCGAGGTACAGTTCATAGATTTTCTATGCCCCGCGCTCAACCAACTGATGACGCAGGTGGCGTCCCTGCGCTGGCGGACATGCGGCGCGTGGGCGTGTCCCATGACGCTGATCGCTCCATACGGCGCGTACCTGCCGGGCGGCAGCCTGTGGCACAGCGAAAGCAACGAGGGGATGTGGGCGCACATTCACGGCCTGAACGTTGTGGTTCCCAGTACGGCGGAGGACGCGGCGGGACTGTTGTGGACGGCCATTCAGGGCAACGATCCCACGCTGTTTTTGCTGCCCAAGCATATTTTCCGCAAGCGCGCGCCCGCCAATCCCAACCCTGAAGCGATTCCATTAGGGCAGGCGATTGTCCGGCGAACGGGCGAGGATGTCACGCTTGTCGCGTGGGGCAACTGCCTGGAACTGGCCGAAGAAGCCGCCGACCATGCGCAGGACGAAGGCGTGTCCGTGGAAATCATTGACCTGCGCTGCATCGCGCCCTGCGATTACGCCACCATCGAAACGTCGCTGCGGCATACAGGGCGGCTGGTTGTGGTGCAGGAAGACGGGCGCACAACCGGCTTCGGGCAATGCCTGATTACGGAAATGACGGCCTACCCGGAGCGTTTCAACTTGTTCCTGTCTTCGCCGCAACTGGTCGCCCGCAAGGACACGCACATTCCTTACAACCCCATATTGGAATACGCCGTCCTTCCCGATTTGCAGCAAGTTCTCGCGGCTATTCGGGTAACTATGGAGTAGAAAAACACGGCAGTGTTGGATTGTGCCGCCAAATGAGGGTAGAAACTAGAACCCTGAAACCCACCAGAAACGAAGGTTCGCGCAATGCCCGATTCCACGTTTTTAACCAGAGTCACGCTGACAAACTACAAGAGCATCGCGCATTGTGACGTGCAAATGCGCCCGCTCATGTTCCTTGTCGGACCAAACGACGCGGGTAAAAGCAACTTTCTCGACGCTTTGCGCTTCGTATCGGATGCGCTCAATACCTCATTGGATCATGCCATTCAGCAACGCGGCGGTATTGAGAGAGTAATTGTCACACATCTGGTGATAACTTCTCATCATCCGCTTGGAATTCCAATTGCCAAGGGGTGAAACAGGATATTACACCTTTGCATTGGAACAAATGGAAGCGAAGCAGCACAATGCTGACTGAAGAGTGTCGGGACATTTACTCCTGGTGTGCCCACAATGAATCCTATTTTCGCGTGGAAAATAGAGACGTGATAAGTAGCGAACCAATCATGCCGGTTGCCTCTGAAATCGTCTTTACCTTGTTGCGGTTTCCGCTCTTCCCGCTTTCCGTCCCGTATACGAAGCCTTTATGCGCATGGCATTCTACAATCTGAACCCGGAGAAGATGCGAGATTTACAGCAGACCGATTGGGGAACATTGTTGTCCCATGATGGCGGTAATATTACGAGCGTCCTAGAAAAAATAATCGGCTATACACCTAATACCAAGCGGCGCATTATAGAATATCTGGGGGCCATTGTTCCAAGCATTATGCGCGTGAACATAGAAGACTATGGGCCGAAAGAGAGTTTGATATTTACAAAGCGATTAACCGAGGGTATGCAACATCGGCATTTTCCGGCATCCATTATGTCATACGGCACGTTACGCGCTCTTGGCATACTCGTTGCTTTGTTTCAAACCAATGGGACAGAAGCGTTCTGGTGCCGCTTGTTGGGATTGAGGAGCCGGAAACCGCGCTGCATCCCGCCGCTGTCGCCGTTCTGCTGGACGCGCTGGAAGAGGCGAGCCTGACGCGGCAGGTGCTGATTACCAGCCATAGCGCCGACCTGCTGGACAACAAGCGCATTGATCCCGACGCCCTGCTTGCCGTTGCCGCGCGGGATGGCAAAACAGAAATCGGGCCGATTGATAAAGCTAGCCGTTCGGTATTGCGCGATCATCTGTTTACGGCAGGAGAAATGCTCCGCATGAGTCAGTTTGCCCCGGATACAAACGCTCAGTCTTCCGAAACGGCAGACAGGTCGCCACTCCCGGACGAACACGCCGCATGAAACGGGTCAACCTTGCCTGTATTGTGGAAGGGGAAGGCGACGCGAAGGCCGTTCCCATTCTGGCGCGACGCATTGCGCGCGAGATTGATCCCGCCGTATATCTGAACACGCCTGACGAAGCGATCCGCGTACCCCGGGGTAAAATTGTCAAACCGGGTGAATTGGATCGGTATGTTACGCTGGCGGCAGCGGAAAAAAACACGGACGGGGCGCGGCGCGAAAGAGTGGCTGCGCAGACACATGGAAGGCAGCCGCTCGTACAAAGAAACGGTGGATCAGCCCGCCCTGACACGGCTATTTGATCTCACCGCCGCCCGCCAAACCGCCTCCTTCGACAAACTCTGGCGCGACATGGAGCGGCTTCTTACCGAACTGTAACCGCAACGTTTCGAGCAGGAATTTCCCGCTTGTCCTGTGAAACACTATTGCAGAAAAATTGATTATGTCCACTATTAGAACTGTAAACTTGTTATGGGAAAAACGCATACGCCAGACGTACCCGGTTTCGCGCTACGCCCTGCGTGACGATGGGGGCGTAATGCTGGCCGTGCCGCGCCCGCTGGAAGCCCGCGCGTATGATCGCGCTTTATTGCTGCCGGATGGCGCAACCGAAACACAGAGCGGGTTTTCGGTGGAAACGCTGCTCAAGCTGGAACTGACGCCCAACGCCGACAACGGGCTGGGCATGACCAGCGATGACATTTATCTGTTTCGGGAAAGCGGCAAGGAGCGGTTCATGGGCGAGCGGCATCAATTGTACGTGGATGCCGTGATGGATGAAACCGGGCGGAACTTGTTTGCCGCGTATTCCGATATGTCGGGCACGAACTTTGCACTGGCGTATGGCAGCATCAAGGGAACCGTAGGTTGGACGGCGGAAATCGAGGGCGTATTGACCACGCTTGCCATTTCGCGGCAGGGCAACCGGGTGGCGGCGGGCGTGGAGCATGGTGTAATTTTGCTCAAAGATGCCAGTCGGCGCGACGTGTGGGAGTTCGGGGTTGGGGAGCCGATCAGCGCGCTGGCGTGTTCGCGCGATGGCGTGTGGATCGCGTATGGCACGAGCGAAGGCAGCATCGGCCTGGTGGATGGCGACGGCGTACGCAAATGGGACGCGACCCTGCCCGGCGCGATTTCCGGCCTTGCGCTGTCGGGAGATGGAACCATTTGCGCCGTGTTGTGTCGCCCGCGCCTGGAGCCGAACAACGTTCTGCTGGCCTGCATCGGCGCGACGGGGCAGATAGACTGGCAGTACGCTTCGGAGCAAATGCTGCTCGGCCTGTCGCTTTCGGATAACGGGCAATTTTTGGCGACAGGGACGCGCAACGGCACGACAGCCGTGTACAAAGTCGTGGTTGGGGAGGGCGCGGCGGCGGGAATATTGCAAACGGGCGGGCGCTCTCTGGCGCAGGCATACGCGATGGCGCAGGCAGGCGATTTGCATGGCGCGGCCCGCGTCCTCCAAATCGCGCTGGAAGCCGATCCCGCGAACGTAGAAGTGTACGAGGCGTGGACAGCGCAGCGCGAAGCGTGGATGACAAACGCCCTTCAGACGGCGCAAGCGCAGGCGGAGCAGGGCGATGCTATAGGCGCAATCATGGCATTGGAAACCTTGCTGCGCGACGACCCCTTGCGTTCCGATGTCATTGCCGCGCTTGCCGACGCCACAAAACAGCGTGTGCGCCAATTGCAAGAGCAGGCGCACGCGCTGATCGGGCAGGAGCAGGAAGATGCAGCCGAGGCCGCGCTCTTGGACGCCCTCAAAGTGTCGCCGTTCGATTCGCGCGAAATTCGCTCGCAATTGGGAAGTTTGCGGACCCGGCGCAGTGGCGCGGCGGATGCGCTGGCGGATGCGTTGCTGGCGGAAGGCAAATTGGAAGAAGGCGTAGCCGCCCTGGAACGCGCGCAGGCGGTAAACCCGACCCCCGAACGCGCCGAAAAACTGCTGCGCGCGCAAACGGCAATGGAGTTCGGGGCGGGCATGGCCGCGTACAACGCCAAAGAGTACCGCGAAGCCGTGTTCCAGTTCAAGAAAGTCCTCGCCCGCGACCCGCAGCACGCCGAAGCCCGCCGGTATCTGGGCTTCGCGCAGCGTTTCGCGCAGGGCACCTCCAACGAAACCCTCAACGACCGCTTCAGCCGCCTGGAATAGCGCGCTCATGACAGTAATCAAAAGGATGGAAAACGGTATGAGCAACCCTTTGTTTGCCCGAAAACCACTGGAAATGCTGCTGAAGGAAGTGGAAGGCGAAAAAGGCAAGGTTCAATTGAACCGCGTCCTCAGTCCTGTCGCTTTGACCGGCCTGGGCGTGGGCGCGATTATCGGGACAGGCATCTTTGTGCTGACGGGCGTGGCCGCGCATGACAAAACAGGGCCGGCTCTGATCCTCTCCTTCATTGCCGCCGGCCTGGCCTGCATCTTTGCCGCGCTTTGTTACTCCGAATTTGCCGCGATGGTTCCTGTCGCAGGGTCGGCGTATACCTATGCGTATGCCACGCTGGGAGAGATGATGGCCTGGATCATCGGATGGGACCTTGTCCTCGAATACGCGGTTTCCGCGGCGGCGGTGGCGCACGGCTGGTCCAAATACTTTCAGGCGTTTATCGGCATTTTTCACGTACGCCTGCCGCATCTGGTGGCGACGGCTCCTTTCGACTATGATCCCGCGCGGGGCCGGATGCAGCCGACGGGCGCGTTTTTCGATCTGCCGGCGATCTTTATTACCGCTCTGCTCACGCTCGTACTGGTCAAGGGCGTCAAGGAAAGCGTCAAATTCAATTCCATCATGGTGTTTGTCAAGTTAGCCATTGTCGCCTTCGTCATTGTCGTAGGCGCTTTTTATGTTCACCCGGCGAACTGGCATCCTTTTGCGCCTTATGGCTACTCCGGCGTGAGTTTTTTCGGCAAAACGCTGTTCGGGCAGACGGGCAAAGGCGGGGAGCCGCTGGGTATGCTGGCCGGGGCCGGTATTATCTTCTTCGCGTACATCGGCTTCAACTCCATTTCCACCCACGCCGAAGAAGCCAAAAACCCACAGCGCGATGTTCCTATCGCCATCCTTGTTTCGCTGGTTTTGTGTACCATACTCTACATTCTGGTTTCTGCCGTCTTGACCGGAATGATTCCCTACAATAAAATCAATGTGGACGCGCCTGTCTCGGATGCTTTCCGGCAGGTGGGCTTGCCCTGGGCAGAACTGCTTATTTCCGTGGGCGCGGTTGCGGGAATCACGTCCGTACTGCTGGTAACGATGCTCAGTCAGCCGCGCATTTTGCTGGCGATGGGGCGTGACGGCCTGCTGCCCAAAAGTTTCTTTGGCGCCGTACATCCGCGCTTTCATACGCCCTGGAAATCAACCATTCTGACGGGCGTTTTCGTCGCGTTGCTGTCGGCTTTTCTGCCCCTGCGCGTGTTGGCCGACCTGGTAAGCATCGGGACGCTGCTGGCGTTCGTGATTGTATGCGCCGCCGTGCTGATTATGCGCCACACGCACCCGGAAACCAAGCGTCCCTTTCGCGCGCCCCTCGTGCCCCTTGTGCCGATTTTGGGCATGGCGACGTGCCTGCTGCTGATGTTTTCGCTGCCGGTAGAAAACTGGGTACGCTTGTTTGTATGGCTGGCCGTTGGCATGATGATTTACTTCGGGTATGGCAGGCATCACAGCATTATGTCGCGCGATAGCGTGTTGGCGGAAGAAAGCGAAGGAGACTAAATGGAGCCGAAGACCGAGCTGGAACTGTGCCGAATGCTGCTGATCATGCACCTGCGCGGATTTGTTTATGAACTGCGCCAACTGCCCGCCGATAAGTGGGATTGGACGCCCGATCAGGCCGCGCCGACGGCGCGTACCGTTGCGGTTCATGCGTGGCAATGGCTGATTTGCGACCGGCAGCACATCGAGGAACCGGATGCGGCCAAACACGCCGATGTGCCGGACGCGCCCCACGACCCGGAAGCCTTTTGCGCGGCCTTTGAAGCGGAAACGGAAAATTGGAACCAATTGCTGCGCGCGCTGACGCCCGAACAGCTTGACTGGAGCGGGCGGCAATTTAATATTGCGGAAGCCCCCATGAACACGCGCGGCTTCATCGGCCATGTCATTCAAAACACGATTTACAAACATGGGCAGTTCAGCACGCTGTTTTTCGCGCTCGGACTGGACGGCATGGAGCCGTATGACGCGCCCTTTCCCAACCCCATTTATGCGGAGCATTGCCGTTAATTCAAAGCAGATTGTCAAGTTGGGAGGAAATGATGCAGACATGGACGCGGAGGGGTTTGTCGGCTGTCGGCTTGTTGGGAGTCGTAAGCCTGAGTTTCTTGGGCGGATGTGGCGGCGGAACCGGGGCGATTGTCACTCACAGGGTTGTCCTGGCCCCAACGGAAACTTATAAGGGCAGCGACGCCGACCCTAACTTGCACGGGTTTCTTGTCAGCTATCCCATCAATATTGGCTATGCAATTAACGTCAGCGTGAATGGCGTACCGCTCAATCGTGCAGACTACGGCGTGGATATGTACGCTCACTCTCTGCTGCGGCTGCGGCAGGCGGTTGCCCCGGACGCGACGGTAACTGTTCAATACACGTCGGACGAAATGAACAAGGAGCAATTCGCGGTTACGCAGGCATCGCAAACCACGTTCCACCTGTCCGATTCGGCGTTGAGTTTGTCGCTGCAAGTGGAAACCATCGGGGCGGACGGAACCAAAACGCTTACTCGCTTATCCGACAGCGAAGTGGGATTCCCGGACAATTCAACGCGGGCTGTGCATATAACCCATGCGCTGCCGGTCCCTTCCACGCTGTTTGTGTACTATGTGCCCGGCGTACAAACCGGCGAATACTGAGTGTTGAGCCGACAGGACGCAGGCTTGCGCGCCTGCGTTTCTGCGGATAGAATGTGGAAGCGCGCAGAAGTTGTTAAGGCAGTTCAGGTTCACTCGTAAATCTGAACTTGACTTTGCGCAACCCGGCAGGGTATACTTTTATAGTCGGCCTGCAACAAACAACGTCCATTTGCTGTCAGGAAAAGCAGAGGCCACACCAACACACTTCACCATCCGCAAAAGTGTTGGCACATACGGGTTGTTAGCTCAATTGGCAGAGCAGCTGACTCTTAATCAGCCGGTTCCGGGTTCGATTCCCGGGCAACCCATTAACCCATTAGTAATGACTCCTTAACGCTTGTTGAGAGTTGTCGCTCCGACACTCTGAACCTGATGAAGAGGAGAACTCAGATGGTCACGGATTTTACCCCTCTCCCCTGAGATGAAGCCCTCTACAGATTCATTCGCCACCTCAAAGGCACGTCCCGCGCTCCAAAGACGGTACGTTTCTACCAGACCCAACTCACCACACTTGTCCATTGGGCAGACGACGCTCACATTCCTCTGCATACGTTCGGGAAACGTTCCCTTGACAACTACCTTGTGTGGCGTCAAGAGAGCGGAAACACGATCAGCGGAAAGCCACTCGCGCAGACAACCCTCCACAGCGACGCGCTATGCGCCAAGGTCTTTATGAAGTACTGCTCCCGCTATGATCTCATTCCTCGCAACTTGCTGGCCGATTACGCGGTCAGGAGCGCTCCCAAGCCCCACAAGTACATGCCAAGCGAGGGTAACATGAGCGCCCATCTCGACGCCATCCACAACTACTGGGACGAAGAGAAGAACCGGAGCGTTCGGGTGTTTCCTTCCACGCGGCGCAGCTTCCACCGGGGGCGCAACTACGCCATTATCATGACGCTCCTGGACAGTGCCTGTCGCATCGGCGAAGTTCTCTCATTGAAGGTTACTGATCTTCAGCAGGTCACGGTTCAGGTGAAGGGAAAAGACAAGAGCCAGTGGCGAATGAGAACAATCAGGAAGGGACCTTGCGGACAACGAATGTAGAGGAAAGATTGTGGATGTCATTCGCTCCGTCTCTGGCCTAACTTGATGGTCGCCAGAAGACGGGTCAGGTTAATGCAACTTGCCTTGCGATGTTCAACCCATGACCAAAAACCTGCGTATCCTCAATCTACTACGTTCGTTGCGTCCCTCCGAAACAGCTCTTCTGGACTGGCTGGAGCCACGCCTTGACGACACATCTTGATGAGATCGCGGCTGCCGATTATGGGTATGAGTGGGAGGCAAACTTTCAGGCGCTCAAATGCATTCACCATCCAGAAGTTAGACAGCAGATGCGGAAGCAGGCAAGGAAGCAAGGAAGCAAGCAGGCCGCGCGTACGTATGGCTGGTGCGTCAGTAGGCGATCCATGTGACGCAGGCGGCAGGACAGAGCAATCCGAACTGCCGTGTACTCCTCGGTGTGCCCACGCATAGCGTGGGACTGCCTTCGCACAATCTGAAGGCGGGAAACCTTACAATGGCTCTGCGGGGCGTACGTGAGGGGCTAGACGATCCCGGAGCCGCTCCTTCCGCTTTTATCGGTGTGTCGCCGTTCGCGGACTATACCACCTCTGCGCAGGACTGGCACACGTATGAAACTCTCTGGCGGGCTCCCGAGCGTTCCCGACCCTGAACGTCTTGAAGTGCCCCAATACGAACTATATACCCGCATCGCATTTCCACCCCCTATGCTTACACCAACTTGCTGGCCGATTCCAGGAACCTCTTGACAAACTTCTGGAGAAAGCGCGCCGTAGGGAAGCCTTCCGTAACATTGATGTACAAAGGAGGTCTAAATGCGTGTACAACGTAACGAACACGCGACATCATTATGCATCTGTCTTCGCCGATACGGATACTCTATACAACGTGAAAGCAGTATGGAATCGTGCAATACCGTAACGGTCATCGAGGCATCCCGATGATCGCGCCATCGTACGATACCTGGAGAGAGTTGCCGGTTTATACAGGAACCAGAATATGACCTATCTGTTTGCCTTTCGCCATCCGCGCCCATCATGGTGGCTCTCGGCGGGCGTTCTTGCTGTCATTGGAGGCGTTGCCGCCGGCGCGCAGGAACATATCGCCAAGCCTGCCAAGCGCCTTGAACCAGTCCAAGAGCGCGCGGCAAAAGTTGATTTCACGCGTGATATTCGCCCTATTCTTGCCAATAAGTGTTTCCCCTGTCACGGCTTGGACGAGAAGAAACGGCAGGCAGGGCTGCGTCTCGACATCCGCGCAAGCGCCATCAGCGCCCTGGCGTCCGGCGCACACGCTATCGTGCCCGGCAAACCGGACGCCAGCCTGCTCCTGCGGCGAGTGCAAGCCGGCGGCGCGCTCCAGATGCCGCCCGAAAACACAGGAAAGCGGCTCACCCCGCATGAAGTGACCCTCCTGCAAAAATGGATTGCGCAGGGCGCTGTCTACACCTCCCACTGGGCCTTCAGCAAACCGCAGCTTCCTGCCTTGCCGCCCGTGAAGAATACAGCATGGGCGCGCAATCCCATTGATCGCTTCATTCTGGCGCGGCTGGAAAAGGAGGGATTAGCGCCCTCGCCCCCGGCGGACCGCTATACCTTGCTGCGGCGTGTTTCCCTTGACATCACCGGTCTGCCGCCCACGCCGCAGACGGTACAGGCATTCCTCGCGGACGACAGCCCCAACGCCTACGAGAAGGTGGTAGACGAACTGCTGGCGTCGCCGCATTACGGCGAGAAATGGGCGCGCATGTGGCTGGACCTCGCCCGTTTTGCCGACTCGGCCGGCTATGGTTCCGACCCGCTGCGTCCGAACCTCTGGCCGTATCGTGATTGGGTCATCAGCGCATTCAACCATGACCTGCCCTACGACCGCTTCATCGTCGAACAGATTGCGGGCGACCTGCTGCCCAACCCCACGCAGGAGCAGATCATCGCCACTGCCTTTCACCGCAATACGATGACCAATACGGAGGGCGGCACGAACCGCGAGGAGTTCCGCACTGCAGCCGTCAAAGATCGCGCCATCACCACCGCGCAGGTATTTATGGGCCTGACGATGGGATGCGCGCAGTGTCACACGCACAAGTTCGATCCGATCAGTCAAAAGGAATTCTATAGCTTCTTCGCCTTTTTCAACCAAACTGAAGATAACGACCAGCCCAATGAAGCGCCCACCTTGCCGTTGCTTACCGAGGAACAAAGCAAACGGATGGCGGAACTCCGCGTCGAGATTGCAGAATTGCAGGCGAAATCTACGTCTATGCCGCCAGTGAAAGCCGAACTGGACAAGAAACAGAAGGAACTGGCTGCTATTCGGCCCGTCCAGTTGCCCGTGATGCGCGAACTGCCGCCGGACAAGCGCCGCGTTTCCCATGTCCTGACGCTTTCCAACTTCTTGCAGCCCGCAGAAACAGTCGAACCCGGCACCCCTGCTGCCTTCCCGCCCCTGCCCAACGGGGTGCCGAAGAATCGCCTGGGTGTGGCGCAATGGCTTATCAACCCGGACAACCCGCTTACTGCCCGCGTGGCCGTCAATCGTTTATGGGCGCAGCTCTTCGGCACGGGCATTGTAGAAACGGAAGAGGATTTTGGCTTGCAAGGCGCACTCCCCACGCACCCGGAACTGCTGGACTGGCTTGCCGTCCGCTTCGCTGCAACGGATGAAACTAATCCCCATTCATCCTTTGCCTGTGCCTGGTCACTTAAAAACCTGTTGCGCCTGATTGTAACGTCTTCCACTTATCGTCAGGCGTCGCGGGCCACGCCCAACCTTCTGGAGAAGGACCCGCGTAATCGCCTGCTGGCGCGCTATCCGCGCCGGCGTCTGGAAGCGGAACTGGTGCGCGATCAGGCGCTGGCGCTGAGTGGTCTGCTCAGCCCGAAAATCGGCGGCCCGTCTGTCTTTCCGCCTCAGCCCGGCGGACTCTGGCAGGCAGCGTTCAACGGCGACCGCACCTATCCCACCAGTAGTGGTGAGGATCGTTATCGGCGCGGCCTTTACACCTTCTGGCGTCGCACCGTTCCTTATCCCAGCATGGCGACCTTCGATGCGCCGAGCCGGGAGGTTTGCACCATGCGCCGGATGCCGACCAATACGCCGCTGCAGGCATTGGTTACGCTCAACGACCCGGTCTATGTGGAGATGGCTCAGGCGCTTGGACGGCGGATTGCGCGCGAAGGCGGGACAACGCTGTCGGAGCGCGCCCGCTACGCGCTCGCCCTTGTCCTGGCACGTCCCCCCCGACCTGAAGAGATACAGACCCTGAGCAGCCTCTATGAAAAGGAAATCGCCTACTATCGCGTCCATGCCGAGGATGCCAGACGCCTCGCGACGGAACCGCTCGGCCCGCTGCCGACCGGCATGGACGCGACGGAACAGGCGGCGTGGACAGTGATCGGAAACGTGCTGCTCAATCTCGACGGTGTACTAAACAAGAGTTAGCAGGAGAGAACGATGGATATCCAGACAGAGTTCGCTATAGAAAGAGCACGAGCGATCACGCGGCGCACCTTCTTCGGTCAGACAGGACTTGGCCTGGGTGCTATGGCGCTCGGTACGCTGCTTGGCAATGGAGCGCAAGCGCAGAGCGCGCCCCACGATGTTCCGCACAAACCGAGTGGTCCGCTCACGCTCAGGCAGGCAGCTCATCCGGCCAAAGCAAAGGCGATCATCTATCTGCACATGTCCGGCGCTCCGCCTACGCTGGATATGTTTGATTACAAGCCCAAACTGATCGAGATGAACGGGCAGGACTGCCCGGAGGCGTTGCGCAAGGGCGAGCGATTCGCGTTCATTCAGGGAGTTCCCAAGATGCTCGGCACGCCCTACAAGTTCAAACAATATGGGCAGAGCGGCGCCTGGGTCAGCGAGATGCTGCCGCATACGGCGGGCATTATGGATGATGTCACGCTGATACGCTCGATGCACACCGACCAATTCAACCACGCCCCGGCGGAATTGTTCCTGTATACGGGCAACGCCACTGCGGGCAATGCCTCGCTCGGCTCCTGGGTCACGTATGGCCTTGGCTCCGCAAATCAGGATTTGCCTGGCTTCGTGGTACTTGTTTCCGGCGGCACGGATCCGACGGGCGGCAAGAGCCTGTGGGGCAGCGGCTTCCTGCCCTCGGTCTATCAGGGCGTACAGTGCCGTTCCTCCGGGGAGCCGATCCTCTACCTGACCGACCCGAACGGCCTGTCGCGCGCCAATCGCCGCGACAGTCTGGACGCGCTGGCGAAGCTGAACGAAAACGAGGCCAAACGGATGGGCGATCCTGAGACCCTAACGCGCATTGCGCAATATGAACTCGCCTACCGAATGCAGATGGCCGTGCCGCAAGTCATGGATATTGCCAAGGAGCCGAAGGCGATCCTTGATATGTACGGCGCGCAGCCGGGCCAGCCCACCTTCGCCAACAACTGCCTCCTTGCGCGTCGCCTGGTGGAGAACGGCGTACGATTCGTGCAGCTCTACGACTGGGGCTGGGATATTCACGGTACCGGGCCAGGCGACGACCTGATGACGGCGTTTCCCAAAAAGTGCCGGGAAATGGACCAGGCGGCGGCGGCTCTGGTCACAGACCTCAAACAGCGCGGGCTGCTGGACGAAACGCTCGTCGTGTGGGGCGGCGAGTTCGGGCGTACCCCGATGAACGAGGCGCGCGGCGGTTCCAAGTTTCTGGGCCGCGACCATCATCCGCACAACTTCTGCCTCTGGATGGCGGGCGGCGGCGTCAAGTCCGGCCAGGTTTACGGCGAAACGGACGATTTCGGCTACACCATTGTCAAGGATGCGGTAAGCATCCGCGACCTGCAGGCGACCCTGCTCTACGCTCTGGGATTGGATCCCTACCGTCTCAGTTTCAAGTACCAGGGTCTCAACCAACGCCTGATTGGTCCTACGGAAGAAGGCATCGTCCGCAAGGGTCTCTTCTCTTAACCAGGACGACGTGTATTCTCAGGCGCTTCCAGACGAAAATCGCTTACAGTGGGAAGTGAGCCGAAGTGCTGTTCCCGATCCTCGCCACGCACGAGAACTGGCCGCCAGCCACGCCCTTTCGAGGTATTCCGGTCGGGCTGAACCGAAGTGGGCACATAGCGCAGCGTCAGGCCGCATCGTCGGCGCGTAGAGCGGTTCGGAAGGCTGCCGTGTATCAGCGCACCATCGTGAATGGACATCTCCCCAGCCTTTAACGGCAACGTGACGATGCGCTGGGCTTCTTCCCTCGTGACCGGAACTTCCTGATTGACGCTGAGCAGATTGCCCGCCTGCGCCGACGTACCATGTTCCCGAAGGCCGTCACGATGCGTACCGGCAACCACGCGCATGCAGCCATTCTCCTCATCGCTGTCATCTACGGCGTACCAGGCGGTTGCCGCACAGGGCGGAATCAAGCCCCAGTATGTCGCATCCTGATGCCAGGCGACAAATTTCTCGTCCTGTCCATACTTGCAAAAGAAATGGGTTGCCAGCAGCAGCAAGTTCGGGCCGAGCAGAGAGGCCATGCAGTCCAGTATCTTCGGGTGGGTCGCAATCTCCCAGAGAAACGGCTGCTGAAAATGATAATCCAGCAGGCCGATGCGCGCTTTTTCGCGCCCCTCCTGCTCTTCCAGCCGATTGAAGGCGTCACGGTAGCGCGCCGCCTCCGGTACTGCTGCAATGCGCAGGCCGGAAAGATAGCCCTCCATCTGATACGCCTGCACCTGTTGTTGGGATAACAAGGTCGTCGTTCCTTTCTCTCGAGATAATGTCCTGTCTTATGTTCGTGACCTGCGCCTGTCGCTCCTGCTCTAAAACGTCTGAAAACAGCGCCTCCAATAGGTTCTCCGCTTGGTTTTGCAGCCAAGCTGCTCCATCTGCTCACTCCGCGCCAGGGTTTACCTCAAACCGAGGCAATTCTCGTGCCCCGGCTTTGCAGCGGACACAGAGGCGGCAGGCACAATTCTGAACGATTCCGGGATCGCACTTTAGATAAATGGCGGAAGAACGGAGGAGTACCGCCATGCTATCAAGAACTGCTATCCTTGATCCAGTAGCGAGGGCATCCAGTCAGGAGGTCAGCATGATGCTGGCATTTTGAGTAGGAGTTGGACGGATAGATCGTGTCGCGTTGCGGTTCCCTTCCGCGCCGACATCGTTGTTCCCATTGACAATGGGGTAACTATCTCACTTACGTCCACTCCTTTGTATGTCTAAGTGTTTTAGGCCGCGATACGTTATAACAGCCCACGAATTTTGGACACCAAAAGGGGCGGAAGTACAGATTTCAGGGAACAGGTCAAACGCAGAGAGAGGAACTAGCGATGAGAATTGGCAAACAGGTGCCGGCCGTTCTGTTAGGGGCGTTGCTAATGTTTTCGTGCTCGCATGTCTCGACACAGACTGCCGCGGTGGGGCAGACGGAGAGCCAGGCGGAATGGCCGAGCTATGGCGGGGGACCTGACGGCATCCGGTATTCGAGTCTCACCCAGATTGACCGCTCGAACGTCAATCAACTACAGGTCGCCTGGACGTATGATTCCGGTGAGGGACCAGGCGGCACCCAGACGCAACCGCTCGTTGCCAACGGCGTACTCTTTGCCGTCACGCCGCACCATAACGTGGTCGCCTTGAACGCCGCTACGGGAAAGCTGATCTGGCGGTTCGATTCCGGCATCATTGGGCGTGGGCCGAACCGCGGAGTCGCGTACTGGACCGAGGGCGGAGAACGCCGCGTTTTTGCGGCGGTTCAGCACTTTGTCTATGCCCTGGATGCCGTGACCGGCAAGCCGATCCCGAACTTCGGCGCCAATGGGAGAATTGATCTGCGCGAGGGCGTCGGGCGCGACCCGGCAAAACAGTCCATCATTCTGACGACTCCGGGGGTCATCTACAAGGACCTGTTGATCGTCGGAGGACGGGTATCCGAAGGGCTGCCGTGTACTCCCGGCGACATCCGCGCCTACGACGTCCGCACAGGAACGATGCGGTGGGCGTTCCACACAATCCCACATCCGGGCGAGTTCGGATATAAAACGTGGCCCCAATTGGCATGGAAGGTCTCTGGATCGGCCAACAACTGGGCGGGTATGACCGTGGATGCCGCGCGGGGACTGGTGTTCGTGCCAACCGGATCGGCGGCAAGCGACTTCTACGGGGCGGATCGGGTGGGCGATGACCTCTTTGCCAACACCATGCTGGCGCTCGATGCGAATACGGGTAAGCGTATCTGGCATTTCCAGGCGGTCAAGCACGACATCTGGGATCGTGATTTTCCCGCCCCGCCCGCCCTCGTTCGCGTGAAACGCGGACAGAAGTGGGTGGACGCCGTAGCACGAGACTACCAAAACCGGGCATGTTTACGTCTTTCGATCGAAAAAACGGAAAGCCGCTTTTCCCCATCCAATATCGCAAGTATGAGCCTAGCGCCGTCCCGGGCGAGGTGGCGGCCAAGACCCAGCCGCTGCCCACGAAACCCGCGCCGTTTGCCCGGCAGGTTCTGACGGAAGACTTGTTGACCAATCGGACGCCGGAGGCGCATCGCTGGGCCGTAGAGCAATTCCGGTCTTTCCACGGAGGCGGACAGTTCGTGCCCTTCCGAGCCGGCCAGGAGACAATCATCTTCCCCGGATTCGACGGCGGAGCGGAATGGGGTGGCCCCGCATTCGACCCTGAGACGGGGCTCCTCTACGTCAACGCGAACGAGATGGCCTGGACGTCGCACCTGGTCAGGAACGAGGAAACCAGATCCGCGCGGGGGCTTTATCTGCATAACTGCGCCAATTGCCATGGGGACACCCTTGCCGGGTCACCGCCCCAGTTGCCGAAGTTGCTCAACATGGGCCCAAAATGGGACGAGGCCGCGATTTCGAGGATCACCCGCCAGGGTGCGGGCCGCATGCCCAGCTTCCCGAACCTTTCCGACGCGGAAGTAAAGGCCGTGTCAGAATACATCCTGAGCGGCGAAAGCAAACCTATCCAATCGGACGAGCCGGCAGCGGTGACGCTGGACTATCGCTTTACGGGCTATCACAAGTTCGTGGATCCCGAAGGCTATCCGGCGGTCGCGCCACCGTGGGGAACTCTCAACGCGATCAACCTCAACACCGGCGAATTCGCCTGGAAGATCCCGTTGGGCGAATATCCGGAACTGGCGGAGAAGGGCATGAAGGACACCGGCAGCGAGAACTATGGCGGCCCGGTTGTCACCGCGGGTGGACTGGTCTTCATCGCCGCCACGAACTACGACCGCAAGTTCCGGGCCTTCGATAAGACCACCGGCAAGCTCCTGTGGGAAACCACGTTGCCGTTTTCTGCCAACGCCACTCCTGCGGTCTATTCAGCCGAAGGCCGGCAGTTCGTCGTAGTTTGCGCGGAGGGAAGCAAAGGTCGCCCGAACGATCCGAAAGGTGGCAAGTACATCGCCTTCGCATTACCCCGGCCCTGAGGCCATTCTGCCGACAGGAGCCACTATACACCCCGCGCGTTCTGGCGGATTGCCTTCCACGCCGCATACTTCACCCATCTCTATCTCGACCAAAACCTTTTCGCCTGTATGCAGGAGTTCGCAAGAATATGGCGAATGAGCAGGCATGACAACCCATATCATCAACGTCAGCCTTCCCTGCGGTTTGCTGCTCTTCGGAAAGGTCTCAACCCATGCTACGTCTCTGCCACTTTCTGAGCCTTACTCTCCTCGTCACGCTCCTCTGTGTACAAGGTGAATTAGCCCTGTTCGCGCAGCCCCTCAAGGACCGAAATGGAAAATCTCTGTCAGTGGGCTTACAACTCTACTCCGTCCGCGCCGATTGCGCCAAGGACCTGCCTGGTGTTCTCAAAGCCGTGTCCCATATGGGCTATACCGGCGTTGAGTTCGCAGGCTATTATGGTCGCTCCTCCGAGGAACTGCACCGGATGCTTCTGGAGAACCACCTGCAATGCTATGGTACGCATGTGGATATGAACGCCTTGCAGGGAGACAACCTGGACAAGACGATAGCGTTCTGTAAAGGACTGGGCTGCGCGTTCGTAGTGGTTCCCTGGCTGCCGGTTGAGCGCCGCAACTCAAAGCAGGCTATCGTAGAAACGGCGCACTTCTTCAATACCATTGCGACGAAATTGGCGCGTGAGGGAATTATTTTGGGCTGGCACAACGAAGACTATGAGTTCCAACCGGTCGAGGGAGAAACGATCTGGGATACGTTTTGTGCGAACACGGACAAAGCCGTGGCACTCCAATTCGACACCGGCAATGCCCTCGCCGCAGGAATGCAGGCCGCTCCTTTTCTCCGCAAATATCCCAAGCGCGTTGTTTCCGTGCATGTCAAAGATCATTCCACTACGAATCCTAACGCCTTGTTGGGCGAAGGCGACGAACACTGGCAGGAAGTGATTCCCCTGCTCAAGCACAAAATAGCTGCGCGGTGGTTCATTATTGAGCAGGAGAGCTATAGCGCGCCGCCGCTGGTTTGCGTCGAAAAGTGCCTGCGGAACTTTGAAAAGCTATGGAACACCTACAAGTAGGGCCGCACCTGGATGGTTGGATCCGGCAGATGATGGAAAAGGAGAAGGTTTATGGAATATCGTTCTCTGGGGCGTACGGGCGCGCAGGTGAGCGTGTGGTGCCTCGGCGTGATGACATTCGGCTGGAAAACGGAACAAGAGGAAGCGACGCGCATGGTTGACCGCTTCTTGGATCAGGGCGGCAACTTCATTGATACCGCCAACGTTTACAGCAGGGGCAAGAGCGAAACCATGACCGGAAACGCTCTCAAAGAGGGCGGCAAGCGCGACAAAGTGTTCCTCGCCACCAAAGCGCACGGCAAGATGGACGATAACGATCCTAACGCGCAGGGCAATACGCGCTTTCATCTCATGCGCGCCTGCGAAGACAGCCTGCGCCGCCTGCAAACCGACCACATTGACCTGTATCAGATTCATCGCCCGCAGCCCTCCGTTCCCATTGACGAGACGCTGCGCGCGCTGGATGATCTGATCCGGCAGGGCAAGGTGCGCTATATCGGCACGAGTACGTATGCGGCTTATCAGGTGGTGGAAAGCCTGTGGGCATCCAAAGAACTCGGCCTCAATCGCTTTGTCTGCGAACAGCCTCCTTATCACATTTTAGACCGGCGCATCGAGCGTGAACTGCTCCCGGTAGCCCGCGCTTATGGCCTGGGCATCATCCCCTGGAGTCCACTGGCAGGCGGCAAACTGACCGGCAAATACCGGCGCGGCGAGGCCGCTCCCCCCAACTCGCGGGAAGACCCGGCCAAATTCAGCGAAGGAACCTGGAAGGCGCTGGAAGGGCTGGAAGCGCTTTGTAAAGACAAGGGCTGCACCATGACGGCGTTTGCCAATGCCTGGTGTGCCTCGCAGTCGGGAGTGACCAGCCCGATTATCGGCCCCAACAGCGTCGCGCAACTCGACGAGAACCTGACCGCTTCCGACGTAACGATCACGGAGGAGGACCGGAAACGGGTAGACTGATTGGTAAAGCCGGGAGAGCATATCGAGGGCAATGACTACTACAAGGCCGACTTTGGTCACACGGCCCGCTGGTAACCAGAGTTTCCAACCTATCAGCGGCAGTAGAAGACAATGTAGCCCTGATGCAATTGTTAATCGCGCATGGAGCCGTGATTCAGGATAGCGACGACCTTTCGCGCAAGCCGTCACTGAGGACTGCGGCAAGGGAAATTGAAGGGAATGGCATACTGGCAGAGAATAAGGAACAAGATTTGCGGCAATAAACCCGTATAGGCCATGTAAACGATGTGCGAGAGGAGATACAGAATGACGAACCCTGATCAGGAAAGAGAGCAGACCCCGCAGAACGACCTGTCCCGGCGCGACCTGGTCGCGTTATCGGTGGCGGCGGGTCTCGCCGCCGCGACAGGAGCGGCAGGGGCCGCAGAGTTGCCTGTTGTGGAGGCGGATGTCACGGTCAAAACCCCGGACGGCACATGCGATGCCGCCTTCATTCATCCAACTGCTGGTTCCCATCCCGGCGTGTTGATCTGGCCGGACGCATTCGGACTTCGCTCCACGTTGCGCGCAATGGGCAAGCGCCTTGCCGCCGAGGGCTACGCGGTACTGATACCCAACCCCTACTATCGAACCGCCAAAGTCTCCACGCTGGATCTGAACACCGCCTCGTTCAGCTTCCAGAATGAGGCTGACATGTCCAGGCTGAGAAAGCTGATGGCCGGGATTACGGCACCAGGGGCGGCGGAAAAGGACGCGGCTGCGTTCATCGCTTTCCTCGATGCGCAAAAGCCCGTCAACACCAGAAGGAAGATCGGCACTCAGGGTTACTGCATGGGAGGACCACTCGTTTTTAAGACCGCCGCTGCCGTACCCAATCGCGTTGGAGCCGTCGCGTCCTTCCATGGCGGCGGTCTCGTGACGGATCAGCCGAGCAGTCCGCACTTGCTTATCCCGAAGATGAAAGCCCGTTTCTATATCGGCATCGCGTCCAACGACGATATGCGCCAGCCCGACGCGAAGGACAAGCTGCGAGAAGCCTTCGACGCCGCCAAACTCCCTGCCGAGATTGAGGTCTATGAGAGCCTGCACGGCTGGTGTATGCCGGACATGCCGGCTTCGGGTGGGAAGCCTATCTATAACAAGGCGGACGCCGAGCGCGCATGGGGCAAGTTGGTGGCGCTGTACAAGAAAGCCCTGGCCTGACCGGGAACCACCGCGCCGCCACAGGGCGCGTCACAGCAAAAATTAGCAGAAGGCGGAAAAGACAAGGAACTCCGCTTGCTCTTCTCAGTGTGAACGCGACGCAGCGAGTTCAAGAAGCCGCGAGAAAGATAGCAAGTGCAATAGCGGAGGGGCGGCAGTCCTCTCGGCGGAATGGTTTCAGGGCTGAGGTAACGCGAAGGCGATGTACTGGCCGCCCTCATAGCCAGGCCATTCTGTCTGACTTTCCGACTGCTGCCGCACCCCGGCGGTTGGGAGGACGAAGCCTGCCTGCGCTGGCAGGCGCAACGCTCCAAATAGTAGGACTGGTATCCCTCTGAACACTCTCATCAACAGTTCCTCTCCGCGTGGTACACTTTGTGTTTGATTAGGCTCGAATATTGACCTCAGCCCCTTAGGGCAGCAGCAATTTTACCACATCCTGGTGTCCCTCCTCTGTCGCCAAGGACAGGGGAGTATTTCCTTCTTTGGTCACAGCGTTAACATCGGCATTGTGGGCAAGCAGCAATTCCACCATAGCCAGGTACCCCTTATCGGCTGCCAAGTATAGCGAGGTATTTCCTGCATTGGTCACGGCATTGACATCGGCCTTATAAACCAGCAGCAATTCCGCTATACCTGTGTGACCAAATTCTGCCGCAATTTGCAAAGGTGTCTGGCCGTATTCGTCGTCTTTGCTGAAAACCAGATACGGAGCGGATTCAAGTAGCGCCCGGACTGTTTCCAGGTCGTCTATCTCGACTGCCTCATACAGCAGGTACTTGTTCTCCATAGTTGCTCCGATCAGAGGATTGGCATAGTGCCGGCGCTGCCTTTGCCACATCGCTTGCATACGCGCGTAGAGCAGGCTCAACGGGTCAGGTCACGCGCCACTTCGGCGAGCAAGGGGCGCGTCAGGCTGAAGCGGGTAATTCGTAGTTATCCTTTTGCCTCATACAGATAGTTGAAGCGTCCATTGGGAGCCGCATCGCCGCTGAGGGTGAATTCCATGATGTCGCCGTCGCGCTGTATGTTGTCCGCCCACTTGAACTGCAGGCGTAGCGGCTGTCCGGGGCGCAATCCCAGGTCGGCGCGACGGATCGCTATTTCCATTTCGTTGCCCCGGACGTGGTAGCGGACTTTTGCCTTTGGCTTCCAGTTCCAGCCGCCCGTACTCGTTTCCAGCACACTTGTTGTGTCGTTTTCGATGTGGCGGTTCACCATAAAGTTGTAACCTGCCCATCCGGCGCGCGAATCGCCTTTGGTGTTGAGAAACAGCAACATCCAATGCGGATCGGTATGTGGCGTGATGGGCGCGTGGGTACGGGCGTAGAAGTACACGTACTCTGTATCGCGCGCTACTTTGAGCGCCACGAAGTCGTTGCGGCCTGTCGTGTTGGTGTACTGCGCCACATGGTTCCAGCCGGCATGGTTTCGCCAGCCGGTGTCGCCAATGTCATCGCGATATTCGGGCTGCACATTCTTCCAGGCGGCGAAATCGCCGTTGAAGGGAATGGTCTGCATCGGACTTGCGGCAGGCGGCTTGCGGACGCCCTTGTAGCGGCGAATGAAAGCAGCCATCTGGTAGTAATAGGCATCGCCGTGCCCGCCGCGCATGGGTTCAATGTCGCGGCTGCGCTCCTGATTAAATTCGTCCACGAACAGCACGGGCGCTTTCACGCCCGCGAACTCATCGAAGCGCCCCGCAATCCATTCGTTCCAGCCCGTGATAAAGAGAAACTGCGGGTTTTCCTTCAGGGCATACTCGAACTGCTCGGCAAAATTCAATCCCTGACTCACGGTGTTGGGGCGGGTGTCATTCGCGCCTCCGTGCCAGTTGCGGCCACGCGCCCCAGCTTCGCTCAACGAGCCGATACGCTTGCCCACCGCGTTCTGGGCTACTCCTACCGACATCTGTTCCTTTGCCCCCTGCGCATTGCGAAAAACGTGTTGTGGATACACTTCCAGCCAACTCCATTGACTGGGCGCGGTCGGCCCCTCAAAGTAGGAGGGCTGCGGCTTGCGGAACGTGAAGAAATCCTGTAGCCGCGTTCCCTTGTCACCCAGCACACCGATGCGCAGCGTCCGGTCTCCCTCGGACGCCACGCCGTTTACAAACGCCTGACCGGACGCATACACATCCTTGCTGTTGCTCCACCAACCGATTGTGTTCGCCCCCTCGGACATTTCCAGATAGTAGACTCCCGGCGGCAGGGGTTTGGCAAAGCGCAGGGACAGCCAGGCGTTGTCGGATACGTCGGTAAAGCGCTGCCGGGCAAGCAGCTTTCCTCCCACGCCGTTTTGATACAGGGTCAGCGTCATGGCGGCATGGGGCATTGCCCAGGTAGGAAAGCGTCCACCGACGGCATCAAAGGGTTTGGCAGTAGTGAAGGATTGACCGAGCGTTTGATAGGGCAGCAGACGCGCGGGCGTGTCCTGGAGTGTATTCCCTTCGCCCTCTTCCAGCAGTTCCGGGTCGGCCAGCAGAAGCGGCTTGCCCTGCCAGCGGAACCACAGCTCGGAATGGAGGCCGGGCACATACAGGTCGTGGAACAGTTCCCGCGCTACCTTGCCGGGATCGCCGAAGGGACACAGAAACGCGACCTGCGGCGTCTTGCCTCCATGTTTACGAACCTGCGCGAACACGTCGAGGAGCGTCTTGTAGTAGGAAGGATAGGTAATCTGGTTGGTAACATCGAAGATAATCACGTCCACGCCCGCATCCGACAGCATTTGCGCATGCTTGCGCAACACCCAGACGTCGTCCGTCTGGTAGTAGCCGAACAGCGGCTCACCCCAATGGTGGGGCGCAAGGGGTGGCCCCCACAGCGGATCATCGCCGTGCTGCATGGCGTCGGGGTGTTGGGCCAGGATACGGGAATTGTCGTACGGTCCGCCGTTGATGTACGCCCCAAGCCACAAAAAGTAAAACATTCCAACATAACGATCTTTGCGGAGCGGGCCAGCCTGCGCATACAGTGGCAGCGACCGTCCGAGCGCATCCGTTGCCGTCCAGGTATCGGCAAACGTGTCCCATGCAGGCGAGTAGGCAGGCGTGGGCGAAGCGGCAGGAACCGTTTGCGCCCATCCGACACGCGGCACACACAGCAGAAACAGGAGCAGCCATAATCTTGAAGACATCATGAGAGAAAATTCGACTTCGCGCCCCGACTTTCCTGTTGTGCGCCGCCAAATCTATTCCAAAGGAGGGACAGACAGGAAAATCCCTGGTTCTGGCGAATAGTACCCTGAATCAGGGGCATGAAAGCATTGGTGACAGAAACTTACGATTGCAAGGAGGTTTCCTCAGATGATTGACAGGCGCGCGTTCTTGAAGCAGGCAAGCGCAAAGCCGTTGCTGCTTGCGCTGGGAATGACCACTCTGACGGATGCTCAGGCGAACGCCAACGAGATGCCGCGCGTGGAGATTGTTGGAGATTGGCAGGTACAGGTTTCTCCCGGAACCATAACGCGCGGCAAGTCTCGCAGATGCCTTTCTCATACGGTTCCCTTGACGATCTCACCGGCTACGCTCCTCAAGGTACTGGATGAGAAATATGACAGCCTCCCACTCTTCGACGCGAACGCTGCGCCGTGGGCCAGAGGCGCGAAGATGCGGCAGTTGACGACGTTTGAAACAACCGCCCCGGATTGTCTCGTTGCCGGAAGTCTGGTCTTGAAGTCCGCGCCAGGCATGGCAACGCCGTATGAGCAGAACAAAGATTATGATGTTGAGCCACGCTGGGCCACGTTGGGACGGGTGGCGGGCGGCATTGCGGAGGGCCAGCCCGTCTGGGCCGATTATGCGTGTGGTTGGGGGCGCATAGATACGATTGCGGTCAGCCGAGAGGGGAAAGTCCGACTGATTCAGGGAACGCCGCACAACGCCACGCCTCATCCACCCGACCTGAACAAAAGCGAGTGGCCGCTGGCGAACCTCTGGATTGCGCCTCTTCTGTCGAAATTGACCGCAGAGTACCTCTACACGGTTGTGGAACCGACCTACCCCGAACCGAAGCGGCGACGAACGCCACCTGCCGCTGTGCTGCTGCCCAAAACCTGGGAGAAACTGCGTTCCGGCCAGCCGGTGCATATTCTCGCTTGGGGCGATAGCGTGACTGCGGGAGGACAGGCCAGCGACTCGGCGCACCAGTATCAGAGCCGGTTTGTCACCTTGTTGAAGACACTGTTTCCGAACGCTTCGATCCGGCTGACGACAGCAGGCTGGGGCGGACGCAACAGCGACAGCTTTCTCAAAGAGCCACCGGGTGCGGAGTTCAACTTCGACCGGGCGGTTCTCGAACCGCACCCCGACCTGATCGTGATGGAGTTCGTCAATGACGCTTATATGTCGCCGTCCATTGTGGAGGAGAAGTATGTTTCGCTGCAAGCACAATTTACACAGGCGGGAGCGGAGTGGGTGATCCTAACCCCGCATTTCGCACGCCCGGACTGGATGGGCGCGAACTCTGCGCGCGTGGAAGCCGACCCTCGCCCCTATGTTACCGGCCTACGGCAGTTTGCGGCGAAACACAGGGTCGCCCTGGCAGACGCCTCCCTGCGGTGGGGCCATCTGCTCAAAGAAGGCGTTCCTTACACAACCCTCCTCAGCAACAGCATCAACCACCCGGATGATCGAGGGCATGAACTTTTCGCGCAGGCGTTAATGGAGTTATTTCGATGAATAGAGCATCCCTCTTTGGCAATATGTTTGGCACACTGATGGCTCGGCGTGAGCGCGTCCACCCTGGAGTTCGTTGTAGCCTTCGCGCCCACCCGCTTTGCCCACCCTTTGCCTTCCGCTGTCCAGACTCAGTTCGCCTCCACCGCGATGTGGAAACGTTTCTGGAACAATGGGGCAGCCATTGATCTGTCGCAAAGCCAGGACCCGCGCTGGCGCGAATTGGAGCGGCGGATCGTCCTTTCTCAGTATCTACCCGTATCCAATGCGCAGGCTCACTGCCGCCGCAGGAAACCGGGCTGACCTGTAACAGTTGGTTCGGTAAGTTTCACCTGGAGATGCACTGGTGGCATGCCGCGCATTTCGCGCTCTGGGGCCGCTAAGAACTTCTGGAGCGAAGCCTGCCCTTCTACCAGCGTATCCTGCCCGGTGACTCCGGCCAGTTGCGTACGCTGCCACGACAAAGAAAACAGCGAAGATTTCCACTATGAGACGTTTTGGCCCAAAATCGCCCATTGAACGATGCTTGCGGGACCGTCAATGGCAAACCTGATGATGAGCCTACGCGAACGGGTCAAAGCCAGGATTGCGCAGGCACACAAAGAGGGGAAGCCGCATGGACGCCCACTCACATAAGCTCTCACCAGAAAAGCCACATATGTGAGTGGCATGCTGATTCAGCGATGACTAACAATGTGGATATTATGAGTATCAGTTTAATTTTTCAAGCGTTGTGAAGCTCTCCGGCTTGCGGAAGAAACAACGAATTCTCCACCTCAAGTTCGAGGTCAGGTGGCTTGGAAACGGCAAAAGGAGAGTAAGGGAGGTATAATCAGATTAGGGACGGCAGTGGCGAAGGCCGCATGTCTTTGGATCAGCAGGTCACGGTACGCAAAAACGAAATTTTGGTGGTATCATCAGATTAGGAGCCATTACTACAACAATGGGCTGACTCTTAATCAGCCGGTTCCGGGTTCGATTCCCGGGCAACCCATTCTCCCCTTCACTTAGCGGTAAGAGTCACCTGCTCTTACCCTCAATCAGAGCCGCGTCTCTACCCGTCTACGTCGCCACCAATAAGCACCACGAAAGGGCTTACTATGCGACTGGACACGATCATCAAAGACTACCTGCAAGCGCTGCGCGTCGAACAGGGCGCGGCACTCACCACCCACCGGGGCTATCAGTCCCACCTTCACCACTTCCACGACTGGCTGACGGCAAACGGGTATGCCGAGCCGAGCCTTGCCGAATTCACGGTTCCCGTTTTGCGCCGCTTCCTGTACTACCTGAGCGGCAAGAGCCTGCGTCCGCGTACCATTCGCAGCTACTTTCAGCCGTTGAAGGGCATAGGCGAGTTTCTCATCAGCAACGGATTGGCAACCGAGAACGCGGCAAAGGGCGTCAACCTGCCCAAGAAAGACGCCGCGATCCGCAAAACGGTTTCAGATGAAGAAATCCGCCTGCTGCTGGACGCCTGCACCCGCGAACGCAACGCCCGCAAAGCCGCCCTCAATTCCGCCGTGCTGCATGTGCTGGTCTACGGGGCGCTTCGGCGTTCGGAACTGTGCGATCTGCATGTAGACGACGTGGCGCTTCCCGCCCCGAAGGACAAAAAGAGTAAGGGCAGCGTTCTGGTACGTTGTGGAAAGGGCAGCAAGTCAAGGAAAATCTACCTCCCTGATGTGGCGGTAACAGCCTTGAAGGAATGGCTTGCCGTGCGTCCGAAGGGATGCCGACACGACTTTCTGTTCACCTTCGACGTTCGCCGCCGCTTGTGGCATACAAGCCTGCACACGCTTTTCGAGGATTTGAAAGCCGTTGCGGGGCTTGCGGGGCATGACAACGTGCAGCCGCATAGCATACGCCACTGGCGGGCCAGCCGACCTGCTACGGAGTGGCGCGAACATTCGGGACGTGCAGGCGTTCTTAGTATTCGTGTTTTAAACGTCAATTTCCTTTGTACTTGGAGACCGAATTTTACAAAAGTTAAAGAGGCTATTCAATGTACTTGAACAGCCTCCTTATACTTCCTCAAAGCGCGTTGTTATCTAGGACATGAGTTCGCGCATACGGCGGTTGCGGCCCCGCTTGCGCAGCTTGCCCAACGCCGAGGACTCGATCTGGCGGACGCGCTCACGGGTCACTTCGAGGGCGCGGCCCACTTCTTCCAGTGTGCGCGGCTCGTCGCCATCCAAACCGTAGCGCAGCATGATGACGTCCTTTTCGCGCGGCGTCAGTTCGTCCAGCGCAATCATCAGTTCGTCGCGCAGGGCGCTCTTGGTGGCTTCCACAACCGGGTTATGCTCATCTTTGGCCGGAATCAGGTCGGCCAGGCGGCTTTCGCCCTCCTCGCCAATCGGCATTTCAAGCGACAGCGGCTCAATCGCGCCTCGCATCAGGTCGCTGAGTTTTTCCTCCGTCATGGAAAGCGCCGTTGCCAGTTCCGAGCGCGTGGGCATTCGTCCCAACCGTTCGCGCAGCGTACTGCGCGTTTTGTTGATGCGCCCCAGCGTGTCCGTGACATGCACGGGCAGGCGAATCAAGCGGGCCTGATCCGCAATCGCGCGGCTGATAGAACGGCGAATCCACCAGATGGCATACGTGCTGAACCGATAGCCCTTGCGGTAGTTGAATCGCTCCACCGCCCGCATCAGGCCAATCGTGCCTTCCTGCATCAGGTCTTCAATGGGCATGCCGTGTCCCAGGTAGCGCCGGGCTACAGACGCCACGAGGCGCAGGTTCGCCAGAATCAGCGTTTCTTTGGCGCGTTGTTCGTCCAGGTCGTTGTGGCGGGCGCGGGCGGTTTCAATGCCGCTTGCCAGCGCGATTTCCTGCTCGTGCGTGAGCAGCGAAACCTTGCCCGCCCGCCGCAGCCAGGCCTGGGTGCTTTCTTCCAGTTCGATGGCGGGTTCCAGCTCTTCCGCCGTCGGTTCCACATCGTCGGGAGCGACAGACCGTTCGGAACCCAGTCTCATTTCGGCAGCCTCCAGGCTGCCCATTTTTCTAATCAGCGTTTCCATTGCTTCAGGATCGTTCAGGTCTTGGGTTCGATTCCGCGTTTCCGGCGAACCAATTATGTCATTGTCCGCTAAGAATCCTTGCCTCCGGCCTCGATCCCGCGGACGCGCTTGCGTCTCTTTTACTTGTGCGGGCATCGCGCCCTCCCTTCTGTCATACACTGCTTTCATAAACTTCAATCATGCTAAACTTCAAACATTCCGAACATGCGCTTCCATTTTCGCGCCATTCGATCTTAATGGGCCGTTGCGGCAGCCGCTTGCCGCCACGCGATTCGGCTTAAATTCAATTGGGCAGAGGAAAAACTGCGCCCTGTCTCAAGATTGACAGGGCGCGGAACGAAAAGGTTTCAGGGGGTACTTGCCGGATGGTCGTGTCCGTGTTAAGCCGTGTTCCTGCTCCTTGTTCCGCGATTTCGATTGTTCTGGAGGGGGCGCAAACCCCACAATGCAAGGCTGTGTGTTTTGTTTACGCGCCGCAGGCGACAATGTTTGCACTGTCCGCCCTGCTGCGCGGTATTTTGAACCGCACCGTTTTCACAATGGTATACACAGTCGCGCATTGCCGTCTCCGTGATTCTTGTGCCCGTGTCTTCAGTCCGCCGGTTCCGTTTGCGTGGTTCCGGCCTGTTGTTTCCGCGTCGGCGCTTTGCCTGCGGGAAGCAGAGAGTACCTACTTCGCAGTCCATGCCTGCGATTCCTGCAAGGCTGGAAATTTGTTGGATTCTTTTTTCATCCAACTACAGATTGTTGCCACATCCGCTGTGTTTTCTCTATCGTTTTTCAGCCTGCCCGCTGATAAACACAACGATAAACACCGGGAGAAACACGCTTTTGCCGCTTCCATTGCAGGAATACGGCAAATCGTTCAGGATGCTGCACAAGGCCAACTCGAAACTTTCCTGTTGAAGTTTTCAGGGCTGATGCAGCGCGAACCAATCATCGGCGGGATTTTGTCCCGTGTAAAAGCCGCCGGGACGAAACCATTTTACGTGTCCGTCCAGCAGGCCAACCACGACGCCGGACGTATGCCGCGCTTCCGGGCGGCCCCAATAATCGGCATCCGGCTGCGAGGGCGGCAGCATGTACGCGCTGAGGTGGTTGGCAGGCTGCTTGCCGTTTAGGCCTGTGTTATCGCCCATCAGAACCAGATGCGCGGGCTGCGCGGCTTCCGCCAAACTCACGCCGGGCGCATTGTTGATCGTGTAGATGTTATTCACATCTATGGGCTTGCCCGCATCTATGCCGTTGCGGTTCAGGTAATAGGCGTTCCAGCCGTAATGACAAACCGGCTTGCCGTAAATGTCCTTGATGGGAGCCGCCGCGCTCGGACAAATCCATACCTGCTTGTTCTTCACATACGGATCAACCAGGTCGTGCCAGTTCAGAAAGCCCGTCGGGGTTGCGGTTGCGGCCAGTGGCAGCGCCTCGTCCACATCCTGCGCGTACATCTGCACCGCCAATCCCATCTGCCGCATATTCGATAAACAGCTTGTCTGCCGCGCCTTTTCCCGCGCCTGCGCAAAGACCGGAAACAATATCGCCGCCAAAATGGAGATGATAGCGATAACGACGAGCAATTCGATCAAGGTAAAGGCGGTATTCAGGTATTGGGCATTGCGTGTGCTTTTCCCTTTTCCCTTTTCCCTTTTTCCTGTACCCAGAATGTTTATTCTAACATACTTTCGGTAGTTTGTCATGCGCGGTGCAGAGAAATTTTCAGTTCCGCCCTTTCCGTTCGCAATGTTTGCTATGGGACATCCATACCCTTGCTCTTCAAGACGCCAACATTCTCCCTATATTCCGTCTTCCTCTCTATTATACGCGCTCCAGCCCCTTATCTGCGCCCAATTTAGGTTTTTAGGGTTTTAGGTTTTTAGGTTTTTAGGGTATTCAGGTGTTCAGGTATTCGGTGTTCAGGTATTCGGCTTCTGCCTAATATCTAATATCTAATGCCTAATGCCTAACATCTTCCTCCCTACTCGAACAACTCCCCGGTCAGACGCGCCCATTGGATGCGGGTGATGTTGAAAGTCATTTGTTCGTTGGTTAGGCGGTCATAAGCCGCCAGGATTTGGCCCATGATGCGCCCCGGCTCGATTTCACGCCGGATAAGACCGGGCTTGCCCGTTTCCAGATACTCGATTTCTACGACGGTATGGGTTTTACTGGCCTGCATCAGCAGCGTTTTAATCAGCGTTTGGTTGCGCACGACATTGCTGACGGTTCCGCCGCCGGCAGGGGTCGCGCCTGGTGTTACGCTTGGCGTTTGCGTTTGCCAGGATTTGCCGTCTTCCTGCGCGATGCGATCCCAATCCAGCGTAGCGTCCACTTTGGCGGCGTACTTGGCCTTCTTTGCATCCACTTCAATGGGGATGGGAACCACAGGGGGCGCGTTTTTGGTTTTAAGGCTCAGAGTGGACTGCGGCTTATCATCGTCGGATACGGGCAGATACCCGGCCTTGCGCAGTTCGCGCAGGAGTTTGTCGGGATCGTCGGCCTTCAAGATCGCAACCGTATCGCTCAAACTGCGAACGAAATAGGGCTTCAATTCCCGCCGCGCTTCCAGTTCCTTGAGCAGCAGGGGCGTGTCTACCTGCACATACATTTGCGCCTTGCCGATGTGAATATGGCCGTGCTTGCCGCCCACATCATTAATAAGGTACTCGACGTTTTGCGGAATTCCCGTGCGGGCATGCCCCTGCAAAAACGCCAGCACGTCGCGGGTTTGCTCACCTTGATCCAAACAGCGCCGGATGCTGTCGCGCGTCAGGCTGACCGTGTTGCCCGTGCCACCCTTCGCCGGCGGCTCCGTCATGGCAAGCAGATGGTACAGCGTGGACGGTTCCAGATACGGCGACAGGAATATCTCGCCACTCGCCTGAACAATAAACTGATCCTCGCGCGGGTCCGGGGCGGGGGCGGGAGCGCCCATCACGCCCAACAGGAACCGTCCCATCGGCGTCAGGCGATACCCCGCCGCGTCCGGCAGCGTCGGTTTCTGCGCGGCAGCCCCGCGCAGGGAAGTTGAGGGTTGAGAAATTTCCGATTGACGATTGACGATTGACGATTGAGTGTCTGCCATCTTCTCTTCAGCGAGTTCGACCAGTCCTAACCAGTACAGGCACTCGCCGACCAGCAGGCGGATGAAGGCGGTGGGCGAGGAGACCAAATCGGATCCCATTGCCGCGCTGTGCGCCAGCAGCAAGGGGTACTGAAAGGTCAGCGTGTCGGAAATGGAATCCAGAGCGTAAAAGACTTCTTCGTTAGAAGAAGCATTAGAAGAAACGCTGTTGGCTGAATTAGCGTTGGCAGAAGCATTGTCGGAAGAGCCAGTATTGGAAGAAGCGCTGTCTGATATATTGCTTTGCGGCGTGGGTTTGACGATCACGCTCAGGGCGGATTGGCGCAGGCGCTGTATCGCTTCCTGCGAACGGTAATCGTTGGCTTTGTGGAGCGGGTCATTGTACATTTCGCTCCACAGCATGCCCTTGCGCCAGGCGTCCGTGAGCGCGCGGGTTTGCGCCAGGCTGTCCCAGGCCAGCCAGGAATTGCCTGCCGGGGTGATGGTATACACCTGTTTTTCGCCCTGCACGGCGATCAGGCCCGCTTCGCGGCACACGGCGTACAGAAAACTGGCGTAACGCTCTTCGGGAACGCTCAGGGTGCGCGCGAGGTTCTTCAGGCTGGTTTTGTGGATGTGTCCCGTGTTGGTGCGAACCGCGTCCTGCGCGCTGACATAGCCGAGCAGGGCGACCACGTCGCGCAGCAGGCCGGGATGCCGCGAAGTGCGTTCCGGCGAGGCGGGCAGGGGAACCGGCGCGGGAACCGGCCCTGTCCAGAAGTTTTGGTCGCCGCCCCCGCTCAGGGCGCGCAGCAGGTCGCCGGGAATCACCAGAAACAGATTGTAGCCGTACCCGTAAGCGACGACGTGCAGAATACCGCGCGCTAAAAGGGTGTCAATGGCGTTGCGCTCGTTGCCCATTTTCCAGCGGTTTTGCCAGTCGTAGCGAAAGAAATCTTCTGTTCGCCCTTTCAGCGCCGTTGTCGCCACTTCCAGAGCGGTCGCGTCGCCATTCGACTGTACCATGAATTCCAGCACGGCCACTTCGTCTTCCGTGAGCGGATTTTTGAAGGACATGGTACGCGCATGTTCCATTAAATAGGATTTAATAGCCCGCACGTTGAGAGGCTTGGTTTCCTGCGGCAATCCCAGCGTGGCGCAAATGCGCTTCAGGCTCTGGGCGTCGTACTGATCCAGGCAGCGTTCCAGCGTATACCGATCCGAAAGCGACGCGGGAATGTAGGAGCGGGCGGCGTCCGGCAGCAACGCCTGAGCGCCCACCCGAAAGGCCAATCCGAGTTCTTCGAGACGACTGAGCGTGGCGCTGACCGCCAACTCCACGCTCTGCCCGCCCGCCATTTCCAGCAGCTTATCCCACGCCATCGCCTGCCCGATTTCCGTAATCATCAGCAATTGCAGCAGGCGCAGTTCGCGCGCGTTGCACTGCGTAATGGCATCCGAAAGGGACGTGGGCTTGTTGAGTTCGGCGCTGAGGAACTGCGCCAGTTGGCGTTTGTTGGGAATCAGCGCCAGTTTCTTCGCGTCCATGCGCCGCGCCTGCACCAGTTTGCGCAAAGTTTCCGTCGGCAGGTTGTAAAGCGCTTCCACCAAAGAGGGCATTATGATACATTCCTAAACTGCGAAATTTGATCTTTTGGAATCTAAGCAAAAGAAAAGGCAAGAGATATTGTAGCATATACGGGCTTGAACAGGGCGCAAATTAATCGGGGCGTTAGGGTAAGCGCATCTTAATCTCATTCTAGCGAACACGCAATTCACCGATGAGATAGGAAAAATACATCGCGCGCCGGCCCTGACCAACCCGCAACCTCCTTGACCTCGGTGCGATTCTCTAGTATAATGGAATGTTGCCTGCCACTCAGGTAGACATTGCTGTACTTGCTTGTTTGAGTTTACGTTTTAGATTTATGTTTGAAGTGACGACCTATGACACAGCGAATTCACGTCGTAGTCGGGATGCGGGTCAAACTGCGCAAGCCGCACCCATGCGGCAGCGAGGAATGGACGGTCACGCGAACCGGAGCCGATGTGGGTCTCGCGTGCGCGGGATGTGGCCGGCGCGTCATGCTGGAACGCGAAGAATTCGAGCGGCGAGTGAAGCAGATTGTACAAGACGGTTTGTTGCCGGACGCGAAAGTGACGCCCGACAAACCCGTGGAATAAGTGATTTCTATGGTTCAACAACATCAACGGCGGCGTAATACGCGCCGTAAGCGGCAAGCCCGCGCCCTCTGCCTGGCGTTTGCAATGACGCTCCTGCTTGGCTGCGTGGTGGCGCAGCGTTTTGCGCATACTCAACAGGGCCGGACGCGCGCCAAGGCAATGCGGCTGACGCCGGTTCGTTATCAGGCGCGAACAACACAAGCGGCGGAGCAGTCCACTCCCCCGGCTTCGGTTCCCTCGGTTTCCGTTCTGGTGGACGCGCGGGAAACTGCTGCCGCCGACCTGCCTTCGCTGACCGACGCGCTGCGCGGGTCTGCCCTGTCCCCCGACATTCTCAGCGCGGTTACCAGCCCTTCCGATACGATTTCAAAGGCGCGTCCCAATTGGTTTGATTGGGCGCATCTGGATGCCAAACGCGCCCACCTTCAGGTAAACGCCGCCCCCACGATTGACGCGAATAGCCTGGGCGCGTACGCCACGCGCGGTGATTGGGGAATGTCACTGTGCCTGGTCAACAAAACCAATGCCCGCTTGCTGACAACCGCGCAACTTCGCCTGCCAGGCGGCGTCTATACCATTGAGCGGCTCACGTTAGGGGCAGAAGAGAAGAAGAGAAGAAGAGAAGAAGAGAAGACGGAGGAGGGAACAGGGAACAGGGAACAGGAAACAGAAAGAAATGCTGAACGCGGAATGATGAATGATGAATTGAATTCCCATTCATCACTCATCACTCAGCACTCAGCATTGTCTTCCCCCTCAACCCTCAACTCTCAACCCTCAACTCACTTAGCCCGTCTCGAAGGCTGCGATTTCGGCAGCGCGGGAACGGTTCGCAAGGTGTTTTGTTTGGAGCCGGGGCAGGTGTGTATTTATCGCTGCATGGACTCGGCGCGGGAAGCGCGGGGGGCGTGGTACGATGTATTTGCGCAATTGCGCGTGATGGGAGCGCGGCAGTCCGGGCCGGCGCGGCGCTTGAGTACCATGCTGCGCGAAGCGAACGGGTATGTGGCGGGCGTACGCGGCGGGGGCGGCAAATACGGGCGCGACTCGCGGCTGGAATGTGTCCACCATCTGCTGCTCATCACCGCGCAGGCGCACTCGCTGCACCATAATTACCAGATGCGGCACACCGTAGACGAGGAAACTGGAAATCACGTGATGGCAGCGCTGGATCGCCTGACCACGTCGCTTTCCGAAACCAGCGCGGCCCTGTTGGGCCTGGTTCCGCAGGTATCGGTTGCCTCCAATCCCGTTTCAAGCGCTCAAGCGCGAACCATAGGCGCGACGCGGGAACAAACGGAAACTTTCACAGCGAATAAAAAGGAATTCAATCCCAACGCGCCGAATATGCAGATGCGTCCTGAACGCGCCGTCACGGTTTCTCTGGAAAATACGGGCGGGCGCAGCGTCAGCAACGTCAAATTGGGTTTGAACATGGCCGGGATGTCAGGCGGCTTGACCTGTGAGCCTGCCGACCCCGCTTATTTCGATGTCCTTCGTCCCGGTCAAAGCATCCGCGCCGTCTTTCATGTGCGCAGCGTATCGGGCGCGGATTTGTCAGACACGCTGTTTACGGGCGATGTCTCCTATTTTGCAGGCACGGCTCCCGCGCACTTGCGCCCGCGCGCCTGGTGATCAGTTACGAATTTAAGGTTTAAACTATGCTTACAACTTCTATTCGAACTCGCGCGTTGTGTCGCTTTGGGCGGCCTCATTTGCTGCTGGCCCTTCTGGCGCTGTTTGGGCTGCTGGCGTTTACCGGCAGCAGCGTCCGCGCCGATGTGAAAGTCAACTTTGAACAAAAAGACGGCGGCAAAGTCAGCGACGTCGTGAAACTGGTCGTCAAGGCGGAAAGCGCATCCGGCATTGACAAAGTGGAGTTCCGCATTGACGACCAGTTGAAATACACCGACACCAGTACGCCCTACGAGTACGATTGGGATACGCTGGCCGACAAGGAAGGGCAGCACACGCTGACCGCAACCGCCTTTGACTCCGACGGCCAAACGGCTCGCGCCACCATCAAGCTCACGGTTGACAACGAACTCAACGTGGGCGCGGATACGCTGGCAAAACGGGCGCAGGAGGCTCTGGCGAACAAGGATGTCGAGGGCGCGAAAAAGTTCAGCCGCCGCGCCCTGAAAGCCGATCCCGGCAACCTCAACGCCGCCCGCTCGCTGGCAGGAATTTATGTCGCCGGGCAGGATTACGATAAGGCGATTGCCACGCTGGACAAAGCGACGGGACTGGACAACGATGCGACAGCCATGACCGATTTGGCCTCCTATCGGATGCGCCGCGCTCTTCAGCCCGATAACGCGCCCAAGTTCTTCAGCGAAGCGCAAACCGCCGCCGAACTGCGCCGTAAAGCCGGCGATTTGCTTGTGGCGGACATTGCCAAAAAGAACGCCGGCACAGATACGCCCGCCGCCCATGACGCCATCGGGGATGCGATGATGCGGGCCGGGCGTTTCCACGATGCCGCTGCCGAATACTCCAAATCCGGTACCGGTGACGCCACGCCCATTCCCAGCATTAACCGCTACGGCCTTGCCTTAGTCATGGACAATCGCCCACTGGATGCCATTTCCGCCTTGCGCAACCTTCAGTTGGGCAAGCGCGACGATGCGCAGTCCCGCGCTATCATCGGGCTGGCGAACCTGCGGATGCAGCATTTTGCGGAAGCCCGCGATGCCGTAAAGCAGGACTTGCCCGACCATGTTCTGGCCTCGCTGATCGTCGCCTCGTATGCGGACACGGCTCTGAGCGGCGCGTATAACACCCCTGCGGAGCGCAAACTCGCCGTTACGGCCCGCAAACTGGCGATTGACGAAGCCACGGACGCGGTTGCCCTTCAGCCCAATCTGGCGGAAACGCAGTACGCTTTCGCCATCGCGTCCACCAAAACCGAAGAGTCCGACGCGGCTCTCAGCAAAGCGCTGTACATCTCGCCCTTCGAAACCGGGCCGTACCTGGATTACGCTACCGAACAGGTATTCCAGAAGCGGCAGGATCGGTACGATCAGGCGCTGAATCTGACCGACCTGGTATTGAAGCAGGAGCCGGAAAACGTTCAGGCCAAGCTGACGCAGGCGCTTATCTACATCTACCAGAAGCGGTATACGGAAGCGCAGCCGCTGCTGGCCGACCTGCAAAAGAAGTACCCCGACTCGCCCGACGTGCTGACCACGATTGGCGTATTTTATCAGGCTAAAGGCAACAACGCCAATGCGGGCCAGTTCTTTGAGGCCGTGCGCAAATCCGACCAGAAACGCTTCAACTACACCATTCCGCCCACTGCGCTGGAACTGCTGCTGCGCCTGCGCGTCCTGCACTACCGCGCCGACTTCTTCCTGACGCCCGCCGCGCTGTATCCGGCTACGAGCTGAATAATGAATGATGAATGATGAATGATGAGTCCAGAAGAATCTGTTCAGTTGACTTGCTTTTATTTCCATAAGCAAACCCTACAAACAGAGTAAGTTCTTCTGCATTATTCATCATTCATCATTCATCATTCATCATTTACCATGAACACTCCTCCCCCCGGTTCGCCAATTGAAGAAGACGCCGCGTTTGTCGAGATTGCGCCGCTGTACGACATGCTGATGACGGGTGTGCCGTATACGGAATGGATCGTGTACTTACGCAAACTGCTGGACGAGCGCAAGGCGCGGCCCCGGCAGGTGTTGGATTTGGCGTGCGGCACGGGCAATGTGTCGGAACTGCTGGCCGGCGAAGGCTTTGCCGTGACGGGCGTGGATATTGCGCCGGGCATGATCGCGCAGGCGCAGGCGAAAGCGGCACAGGCGAATTTGCCGATTGCGTATGCGGTGCAGGACGCGGCTCTGCTGGATCTGCCGGGCAAGCGGTTCGATTTGTGCGTGTCCCTCTTCGACAGCCTCAACTACATCACCGACCCCCTCCGATTGCAGATGGCGATGGAGCGCGTGGCCGCGCACCTGACCCGCAACGGCCTGTTCATCTTCGACCTCAATACGGAATACGCCCTTGCCAACCACTTCTTTGACCAGAACAACCTGAGCAGCAAGGACCGCCTGCTGTACGACTGGAAAAGCGACTTCGATCCGCAAACGCGCCTGTGCCGGGTCCACATGAACTTTCGCTATACGGCGGAAGAGGGAACGGAGCGCGTATTCGAGGAAGTCCACTGGCAGTACGCTTACCGCACGGAGGAGATCGTTGCCATGCTGGAGCAGGCGGGTTTCGACCAGATCGCCACCTACAAAGCCTACACCCTGCGCCAGCCCGTCCGCACTTCCGACCGCATCTTCTACGTCGCCCGCCGCCCGTAAGGGCTTTGCCATGAACAGAAGCAAGCATTTGTTGGTGAAGGTAGAACAGGAAGATACCGGCTGAAACAGCAGTGGTTTACACGGTTTGACCATCATGGAGATTGTCTAAACTGAATGGCTACCTTCTTATGGAAGTATTGCGAAGCCGTTATTAATCGTGTGCGTTATGGATCGTTGCCAAAGGCAGAAGCGCGGATACGCGACAAGACAAGCGGGGAAACAGTTGTTGTCTTCACAGTCAGCGACGCTTTTGTGTTTACAGGAATGGTTTATAATGTTCGCAGGAGGACAGGAACATGAGTCTGACACTCGACGATACACGCCTGCTATATAGCCCAACTTGTGCCTTATGTAAGCACCTCAAATCCGCTATGACGCCGATGTGTGATGCTTTTCCCACAGAAAACGGCATCCCGGACGAAATCTGGACGGGAAGGAACGATCATCATCAGCCCTATCCCGGTGATCACGGTATTCAGTTTGAACATCGGAAGCAACCGACCAAAGCGGCGTCACAAGAAACCGTTTCGCGTTGATGCTGTTGTAGCAATGGCGGCTGCCCCGCCCAGTCTAATAAAATCGCCTGCGCCCTCCCGTCTGCATCTTCTACGTCGCCCGCCGCCCGTGAGGTGTTGCTTATGCCCTGCGCCCTTGTGCTGCCATTGAAACCTCTGAATGTCGCGCCGATGCCCGAAGCCGTCAATGACTGCGCCCACGCCGCGTTTTTCGCACTGATTGACAGCGTGGATGCGTTGTTGGCGCAGCGTCTGCATGGCATGGAGGAGCGCAAGCCGTTCACGCTGTGCCCGCTGTACGGAGAACCGCGCGGCAAGGATGCGCGGACGGGCGGCCCCCTTGTGCCAAGCGGCCTGCGCCTGACCCTGCTGGATGACGCGCTGTTTGCGGTTGTCGCGCACGCGCTGCTGGCGAATACAGCCGGGGCAATCCTGCGGCTGGGTGAGGCGCATTTCACGCCAACGGCGGTGTGGGTGACGGCGGACGCGCATCCGCTGGCGGGGCAGGCGGCGTATGCGGATTTGTACGGGAAGGTGGAGTCGCCCGAAACATTGACCGTGACCTTTGAAACGCCAACAGTGTTTCGGTCGCAGAAGCGCGATGTGCTGTGGCCGGAGGCGCGTTTGCTGTGGCAGTCGTGGGCGCGGGCATGGGCGGCGTTTGCGCCTTCCGTGTGCCGTCTGCCGGACGAAGCGCAAATTCTGGACTGGGCGACGCAAACGGGGGTGACAGGGCATAAACTGCAAACGCGAACCGTGCCGTTGACGGGAAGCGGGCAGGCGGGTTTCACGGGGTTTTGCGCCTACGACCTGAGCGCCCTGCCCCTGGAAGCGCGGCGAACCTTGAATACTCTGGCCGCCTTCGCCTTTTACGCGGGCACGGGCCGCAAAACCGCGATGGGCATGGGGCAAACGCGCTGCCAGCCGAACCAGCGCAAGCAAGGGATAAGGGATAAGAGATAAGAGTATGTAGAGTCATCGTCGAAATCTTGGCAATGCAGCGCTTCCAGCCCGATGTCTCATTGTGTCAAATTGTAGGAGAGAGGCGTCGTGGCCTCCAAAGCGTCAGGGCGAACGGGAGGGGTGGGACATGGGCCTGTACCTCCTTTGCTGAGTGAGTAGTTGATAGTTGATAGTTGATAGTTGATAGGAACTACCAACGTTCAGCCTTTGTGCCTGGATAGTAGACACTTGTGCTATTTAGACAGGATGTGTGGGGAAAAGGTTCACTGTTTTTGTGTTGTTTGGCTCTTTTTTTCATCTTTTTTCCATCTTTTTTGCTGGATGGTTGCTGTTGGCGTCGGGCAGGAAAGGGGAGAGGGCGCTTGCCTATTCCGGTTGGACCGGCAGGATTTGCCTGCCTGCCGGCGCGAACCGGAAGTGATGGCGGCGCACGGTAGAGGTTCGCGCTGGTTAGGAGGCGTTACACCGACAATTCCTGTCAGGAAGCGGTGAAATCATCAAAACGGTCGAAAAATATTTGCAAAAAAGTGGTAAAAGAAGGAGGAATATGTCAATCAAAGGCAGAATCAAGGCATACTACCCGTTGCAACGCCCGTTTGCCCCTCACGGGGATTGAAACCGCTTAACTACATTCGCGAATCTTGAGTAACATTACGCCTCGTTGCAACGCCCGTTTGCCCCTCACGGGGATTGAAACTGCCGTCTGGAACGCGCCTGTCTACCTGTTCTGGGCGTTTCGTTGCAACGCCCGTTTGCCCCTCACGGGGATTGAAACCCTTGATTGCGTCAGCATCGATCGTCGAAGCATTTCATGTTGCAACGCCCGTTTGCCCCTCACGGGGATTGAAACCTTGACTCAAACTGTGTAGTGATGTCACGTTGTCTTGTTGCAACGCCCGTTTGCCCCTCACGGGGATTGAAACCTGACACAATGTTGCAACTCGCATTCATGCGTTAACGTTGCAACGCCCGTTTGCCCCTCACGGGGATTGAAACATGCGTCTCGGCATGACTCGTACTCTAAGTACGCGTTGCAACGCCCGTTTGCCCCTCACGGGGATTGAAACCGCAACATGCGCACTGCGCAGGTTGCAACGCCCGTTGCCTCTCACGGGGATTGACAACGCTCGATCTGCCAGTGCACGGCAGGTTGCAACGCCCGTTTGCCCCTCACGGGGATTGAAACGTCATTCGGCAGCATGCGTAAGCCAGGTTGCAACGCCCGTTTGCCCCTCACGGGGATTGAAACATCATTTGCTGCGTATCGTTATCAACGCGGATTGGGCATGATTGGCAAGTGTATGCAACGTCCGTTCGTTTGCCCCTCACGGGGATTGAAACTCTGTCAAGCTGCGATGCGGCAGTTGCAACGCCCGTTGCCCCTACGGGGATTGAACATTCGAATCGCGGCGCTAATCAGTTGCAACGCCCGTTTGCCCCTCACGGGGATTGAAACGATCTGCCAGCGCGTTGTCAGACATCGAGCATTGCGTTGCAACGCCCGTTTGCCCCTCACGGGGATTGAAACATCCGAACCTGCCGGATACCGCTCTCGTTGCAACGCCCGTTTGCCCCTCACGGGGATTGAACGATGCCACCTGCAGCGTTCTGGCGCAGGTTGCAACGCCCGTTTGCCCCTCACGGGGATTGAAACCTTTGCAAGCCGGTCTTCCATGTACGCCAGGCTCACGTTGCAAGCGTTGCGCCGTGTGAATTGCAACGCCCGTTTGCCCCTCACGGGGATTGAAACTCAGACGGTTGTAATGTCGGCAGCGAAACTTTGTTGCAACGCCCGTTTGCCCCTCACGGGGATTGAAACTTAGGCGACAGCGGCAAATTGGTGTACAATAGAAAAAACCGTTCGGAGAAGGAGGCCAGGCTATGAAAGGGCATATCGAATCCGACAATTTGCCTGTGGTAAGTCAAACATGTTTCAGTTGCCGCCACTGGCAACCAGGCAATAGGACATGTGCCGCTTTCCCGGAAGGTATTCCTCTGCCAATTTGGATGGGTGAAAACAATCACCGACAGCCTTATGCCGGCGATCATGGCATACGCTATGAATCAGTACAACAGCCCGTTTTAGCCAAAGCCTCTTGACACGAGTACGCGAAGCGCGAGTTCGATCCGAGCGCTTCCCCTCACGGGGATTGAAACTCTGCGTTTCCTCTCTGTCGAATAGATTTATAGAAGTTGCAACGCCCGTTTGCCCCTCACGGGAATTGACTGAGATTATCCATAGAAACGCAAAAACACCCTCCTACGGGTTTTTCGTAAGAGGGTGATGTTAGAAGGGAAAGGCAGCGACAAACATTCAGGAAAATGGACGGCTATATTCAGCAACCGGAGAGCGTGACGGGTGAGGACGCGACTACTTCAACGGGGTTGTTGGCGCTGATGGGAGTGAACTCCAGCAGAACAATTGCGATGCCGTTGCCAAGACGCTGTTCAATCACAATGTCTGCTTCCTCGCCGTTCCGGGCATCGCGGCAGAGCCTTTGCAGTAGTTCCGCATCCGTCACTTGCGCCATTTGTGAAAACAATTTGCGCTTGCCGTCCGGGCGCGTCACGATTTTGGAGTAGGCGAGCATCGGCGGTTCATCTTGCGTTAAGCCATGAATTTTAACGCGCATCTTTACGGTTGTCTCGATCATTGTCTCTCCTCCGGCCACGCTGCAAAACCGGCAGACGTTCCAGCACGGGCGGCAACCTTTCCAAATCCTCTCCACTTCCGCCTGTCGGAATGTATTCCATGCGGAACAGGTCAAAGACGCCTTCTTGATTGTACCGTCTTCCAAGCAAAATCACTTTGCGCATAACTGCGATCAGGAAAAACGCTCACCGAATACAGGCGCTGCCCTGCCTGATCGCCAAAGTACAAACTAAAGGTTGCGCCGCCGTTTGCCTCATGCAATTGCAAGATCGTTTCGGATGCTTGTTCAACGTCCTGTCTTGCAGGCAACTCCGTATCAGAGCGCATTAAGTACGATTTGAGAGTGTTTGCCACACGAATAGAATTCATCAACAGAACGGAATTGTCCTGCATGATCAAGACGATACAATGTGCTTTTTGCATCCACTACGAACCGGACAGAAAGCCACAGAGCGGCGAACAGAGGTCGCTTGCGCGTGGGTGTTGCGCGGCCTTTCCTGATGGCATCCCGGAGGCAATGGTGGAGGGGCGGCATGACCACCGCCTGCCGTATCCGGGTGATCATGGAGTTCGATTAGAATTAATGCCGGGACTTACGCCAGCATTATTGGGCGATTTGCCGGAGCCAATGCGGAAAGCCTCTTGACAGGCGCGGTAAACCAGCCCCTTTAACCGGATGATTCACATAAAATCTAAATTTGCAATGCAGCGTGTTGACAAATCGGCAAAAACGTTGTAGAATTGTGGGAATGGTTGATGGGGTTGGAGATGCGCGGCAACCCTGCACAACATAACTGGCAAGGAAATGACATCAATCACATTGTCAGCGAACCGCTCTTGCGCGTTGTTACCTTTGTTTGCGCAGGATAGGCAGCAGGCAAACAGACAACCCCGAACCTCGCAACAGGCTCAAAATGGCCGTCATTCGGGGTTTGGCTTACTCTCGAAAAAGAGGAAACTATGGCAAAAAAGTGTAATTTTGTGGGTGTTGCTGCCGTTTGTGGAATCATTCGGGGTTTCCTATCTCAAACATGAGATAGAGGGTTCAAATGAAGGGCTTCCCCTCACGGGGATTGAAACGTTATCGGCACGCTGACCTCATATTGCCCAGAGCGCTGGTTCAAATGAAGGGCTTCCCCTCACGGGGATTGAAACGTCGTTAGCTGCGATGAATTGCTCAGTTTCTTGCTAGTTCAAATGAAGGGCTTCCCCTCACGGGGATTGAAACGGGCATGTACCATGAAATTCATTCCTAACCTCTCGTATGTTCAAATGAAGGGCTTCCCCTCACGGGGATTGAAACGTGACTCCGATCGTCCAGCATACGGTGCCTCGTACTGCCGTGTTCAAATGAAGGGCTTCCCCTCACGGGGATTGAAACGCGATGGCCGTCCTCGTCACAGTTGCGATGATCCGGCACGCGTTCAAATGAAGGGCTTCCCCTCACGGGGATTGAAACGTTCCGCATGCGGCCAGCGAGGCTCTGTACCTGCTGCTATGTTCAAATGAAGGGCTTCCCCTCACGGGGATTGAAACGGCAGACGCTTCCAGCGAATCAGATGCTTCGCATGCGGTTCAAATGAAGGGCTTCCCCTCACGGGGATTGAAACGCCCGTACGCATGCAGTATCGACGATCGTGCAAGCTTAGCCTGTTCAAATGAAGGGCTTCCCCTCACGGGGATTGAAACGCATGCGATGCAGGTGATCGCATGTGCTATCGCTGTCGGGGTTCAAATGAAGGGCTTCCCCTCACGGGGATTGAAACGACCATGATCTAGAGACATTGAGCGTAGCTACCTTGACCTGTTCAAATGAAGGGCTTCCCCTCACGGGGATTGAAACGTCTGATCGGCATATAGCCGTTTATGAGCCTGCCGCCGTTCAAATGAAGGGCTTCCCCTCACGGGGATTGAAACGGTCAGCTCCGCCAACTTGACGTATTGCGAAGCTGCGCGGTTCAAATGAAGGGCTTCCCCTCACGGGGATTGAAACGACAAGACTTCCGATGAATGTCGTTCACGAGCTTCATACGTTCAAATGAAGGGCTTCCCCTCACGGGGATTGAAACAGTGACATGCGATGCACGAAGCGTGTCATGCTAGATCGGCTCGTTCAAATGAAGGGCTTCCCCTCACGGGGATTGAAACGCGCCCGTCAGCGAGCAATCCCATGGCCCTTGGTCCGTTCAAATGAAGGGCTTCCCCTCACGGGGATTGAAACGTCAAGTGGCTGCCACACCATTCGCAGTAGCGCTCCACGTTCAAATGAAGGGCTTCCCCTCACGGGGATTGAAACGACTTCACGACCTGTCCTGACGTTCAGCCAGCTGGACGCGACGTTCAAATGAAGGGCTTCCCCTCACGGGGATTTGAGTTGAGGGTGATTGCCGCCGGGTGTGAAGGCGCGGCTTTTGTTCGTGGAACCATCGTGCTGTTGTTGCTTCGGATGGAGAACGCCCGTGCTGTTTGGGGAACTGACGCCACTTCAACGCCTGAGCCTGCTGCCCTGGCTGCCTGCGCCTGATTTTGCGCCGCTTGCCCCGGAAGAAGCGGACGTTTTGCGGCAGGCGCGGGACCTTGCCGGGGATTTCGGACGCTTTGCCCGTTGCGCTGCAAACCCCGTTTGCCGGGCTGCGCGTTCCCGCCATAGGGGATATGCCCGGATGCCTGCCGCCGCCCGTCACCTACTGGCCGCTTTCTCCTGCCGATCCGCCCGATGTTCGCCCGCCCGATATTGCCGCTTGCCTGCGCGATTGGCAGGCCGACGTGAACGGGCTGAACCTGCTTCCCGCCGTTTCTTTTTCGCGCCGCTACGCCGCTCTGATGGGACTGGCGCAATCCCATGCGGCCTGTCTTGGCCTGCCCGGTCAGCCCGACATTCCCCTGCTGCAAAGCCGCCGTTTGTGGAGCGCCCTTGCCGCCTGCCTGTGGACGCTGCGGCAAACACCCGGCGACGGGGAGGAACTCGCCCTGCTTGTGGCCGATCTGTCCGGCATCCAGTCGTACCTGTTCGGAACCTCTGACGTTCGGCGTGGGCGGCGTGGCCCGTTCCCTCCGCGCCCGCAGTTTCTTTTTGTCGCAAATCACCGCCCTGTTCGCGTGGCGGCTGCTGGAACAACTGGAACTCCCGCCCGGCAATCTGCTGCTCGACGCTGCGGGCAAGTTCTACCTGCTGTTCGCGCCCACGCCCCGCGCCCTTGCGATTGTGGAACAGGCCCGGTGCGAAGCCGCCGTCTGGTGTCTCCACGAACTGCACGGCGAACTGGCCCTCAACGTCGGCGTCACCCGCTTTCCGCTTTCCGCCTTCACGGATGGCAGTATCGCCCGCGCGTGGCAGGACGCGCAGCAGTCTATCGCGCAGGCCAAGCAGCAGAAATTACGGGACGCGCTGCAAATCTTGGACGGGCAATGGCCGGGTTGTTTAACTCCGATTGTGGCCGGTGACAGGCGTAACAGTCGTTTCACCCCATCACGATGTTGACCAGCTTGCCGGGTACGACGATTACTTTGCGGATTTGCTTGCCGTTTTGCTCGGCCTGCACTTTTTCGCTTGCCAATGCCAGACGCTCGATTTCCTCGTTTGCCGTGCCGGGAGCGACCATCACGCGATCCCGCAGCTTGCCGTTGACCTGGACGACAATGGTAATCTCGTCTTCTTTGGCGGCTTCCTCATCCACGCTCGGCCACGATTGCCGGAACGTGCTGCCCACTTTGCCCAATCGCTCCCACCATTCGTCGGCCAGATGGGGCGTAATGGGCGACATCAGCAGGGGCAGGGTTTCCAGAACTTCCGACAGCAGCGTGGTTTGCGCGGGCGAAGGCTGATTGCCCGCCAAAGCGTTGCGGAAAGCGGACAGTTCGTTGGTAAACTCCATCAGCATGGCAACCGCCGTGTTGAAGCGGAAGTTTTCCAGATCGTCGCCCACCTTGCGTATCGTCTGGTGCAGCTTGCGGCGCAGTTTACGCTCGTCCTCGCCCAGCCATAATGGGTTCTGGTCGCCTTCATCGGTATTGATTTCGCGCTGCGTCAGCAGATTGGGCAGGTCACGCTTCCAATCGGCCTGATAGTGCGGGCGCAGTTCCGTCCACAAGCGCCATACGCGATTCACGAACTTAAACGCGGCCTCAATGCCCTTGTCCGTCCATTGCACCGTTTCTTCAAAGGGCGCGACGAACAGGCCGAACAAGCGCAGGCTGTCCGCGCCGTACTGATGCGCCATGTCGTCGGGCGTGACCACGTTGCGCATGCTTTTGCTCATCTTGACCCACCGCCATACCCATTCGTTTTCCGGCACGGCGGCCCGCTCTTCGGGCAGCAGCACCTTCCAGTTTTCGATGGGTTCGCCGCTGTCGTTTTCCTCCCCTGCCGCGTTGACTTCCACGTCCTTTTTGATTTCGCGTCCGGGCGTATAGGCCAACAACATGCCCTGATTTTTCAGGCGCAGAAACGGCTCGTCGAAATTGATGTACCCGGCGTCATGGATTACTTTCGTCCAGAAGCGCGAGTACAGCAGGTGCGACACGGCATGTTCCGCGCCGCCCACGTACAGGTCAACCGGCAGCCAGTATTTCACGATTTCCGGGTCGAACGCCTGCATCGCGTTGTTCGGGTCGGCAAAGCGCAAAAAGTACCATGAGGAGCAGGCCGTGCCGCCCATCGTGTCGGTTTCGCGTTTGGCCGGTTCGCCGCACTTAGGACAGGTGGTATTTACAAATTCCGGGATGCCCGCCAGGGGTGACTCGCCCGTTCCTGTCGGCTGATATTTTTCCACGTCCGGCAGCAGCACGGGCAATTGGTCGTCGGGAACGGGAACGTCGCCGCACGCCGGGCAGTGAATAATCGGAATCGGGACGCCCCAATACCGCTGCCGCGAAATCAGCCAGTCGCGCAGGCGGTAGTTGATAACGCCCTTGCCGACATTGCGCTCTTCCAGCCAGCGAATGATTGCGCCGACGGTTTCCTTGTTGTTGGGCAGGCCGGCAAACGGGAACTCGGTTCCGGCCTGGGCGTTCGGCAGGGGCATAAAGTTCGCCATCACGCCGCCCGCAGGCGCGGCTTCCGTCATCGCGTCCGCCGTCTGTTCCGCATCCGTCTTGTATACCAGCACAACCGGAATGTCGTACTTGCGGGCAAACTCGAAGTCGCGCTGATCGTGCGCGGGAACCGCCATAATCGCGCCCGTGCCGTAGCCCATCAGGACGTAATCGGCAATCCAGATCGGAATGGGTTCGCCCGTGACCGGGTTTTCCGCATAAGCGCCCGTAAACACGCCTGTCTTGGTACGCTCCAAACTTTGCCGCTCGATCTCGCTTGCCCGCTGCGCCCGTTCTTTATATTCGCGCACCGCATTTGCCTGTGCGGGCGTGGTAATCTGCTCCACCAAAGGGTGTTCGGGAGCCAGCACCATAAACGTCGCGCCCCACAGCGTGTCGGGACGGGTGGTAAATACGGAGAGGGTGTCGGGTGTCGGGTGTCGGGTGTCGGAAGAAGCGGACGTGGCATCACTGCCGGCATTCGCTTTCGATACCCGATACCCGACACCCGACACCCTGAACGCGACTTCCGCCCCCTCGCTTCTGCCGATCCATTCGCGCTGCATGTTGCGGATGCCGTCGGGCCAGTCTACCGTGTCCAGGCCGGACAGCAGGCGCTCGGCGTAATCGGTGATTTTGAAGAACCACTGGGGAATGTAGCGCTTTTCCACCAGGGTTTGGCAGCGCCAGCAGCGCCCATTGACGACTTCCTCATTCGCCAGAACGGTCTTGTCTTTGGGACACCAGTTGACGGCGGCGTTGGAGCGGTACGCCAGGCCGCGCTTGTGCAGCAGCAGGAATATCCACTGCGTCCACTTGTAGTAATCGGGGGCGCTGCTGTTGATTTCCCGCGACCAGTCGTAGGAGATGCCGACCAGTTGCAATTGCCGCTTATAGTTGGCGGCGTATTCGGGAACCATATCTTTGGGATTGCGCCCCTGCTTGATGGCCTCGTTTTCCGCCGGCTGCCCGAAAGCGTCCCAGCCCATCGGGTGCAGCACATTATAGCCCTGCATACTCTTCAAGCGGCTCACGGCGTCCAAGGGCACATAATTGCGGCAGTGTCCCACGCTGATACCCGCGCCAGACGGGTAGGGAAAGAAGTCCAGGCCGTAGAATTTAGGTCTGTCACTCGGAATTCTCGACCCGAAACAAGCCCGTTTCTTCCCAACGCGCCTGCCACTTGCGTTCAATGGCGCGAAAGTCGTAGCGGTTTTCGTTTTGCTCCGCGCTCGGCTCGTTGTCAGGAGCGTCAATGGAACCCGGAACCTCGTTGATACTGGCAGTCGTCATGGTAAGCCTCTGGTGGTAAGTTGGTGATTGATAAAAAGAAACCCGGTCAACCGCGTTGCGGTCGCCGGGGGACGTGCATCGAAAAAGGTCGGCCAACCGCTCAAAAAGAGACGCGCAAAAGCGCAAGGCTCTGAAGAAGGAGCGTGGCAAGCCGCGCAGAGGCGGGAAAAGAACGGTTGTGCGTCGAATAAGCCATTGAATTTATATCAAATTTATAGCCGGGTTTCTACCCTGACAAGACCGGAGGGGAACGGCAAAAGTTGCGCGTCCCAACAGTTGTATCATTATACGCTTTACATACGGTTTCGTCAACGGCTTACGCGGGTTGGCGCAAAACGAGCGGCACAAGAGCTTGATCTTCCAGAATGGTTTTAACGCGGCTGGAAGCCGCAAGCGCGCGGATACCTTCCGGGGTTGTTTCCACAGGAAGCACACCGAGAGCATTGGGACGTTCCGCTAATCGTTTTCCGGCAGTCTGCGCAAGGATAAGATCAATTTCCGGCAGAACAGCCTCCGTCAAATTGCGTACTGCCTGCGCAAGTTCCTGACGCTCGGCGCGGGTGCGCGGCGGTTTTTCAGGAGCGGCAACGCCGGAAACGTGCGGGGTTGCCATAGACGTGCCATTCATGTAGGTATACTCAACCGTACCCGTCGGACGTTCCGCGGCGGAATACAGGAGTATACCTGTACGCCGGGGGCGGCGACATCGGGCTTTGTGACCGAATCCGGCGTTTCGCCGGGAAAGACCAAACTTGCGCCGCTGCTGAACGCGGCAATGTCCAACTTGCCGCCGGGCATCTTTTCCACCGCGCCGACAGAGAACGTATTATAGACGCTGCCGGGACAACTGGTGTTACCATGATTTTCGTTACCGATAGCCACAACGGGCAAGATGTTGTACAGTTCGATCAGCGGCCTGAGAACTTCCACAAAGGGTCCGTAAAAGTATAAGTTCCCGTTTGCAAAGGTCAGCGTTCCCGCCTGTTCGGGAAGTTATACTTTTACGAACCCAAAGTAGGGTTCATAGTAGGTGAAGCCAAGCGACATATTGATGATGTCTACACCGTGATCCACCGCCCAATCAATACCCTCCACCAGTGTTCGCAGCGTCGAGTCGCCAACCAGAACGCCGCCGACAAAAAGATTGGCTTCGGGCGCGACGCCGATGGCAACGCCTTCCGGGGTTTTGCCGCCCGCAATCGTGCCGCAAACATGCGTACCGTGCATCCCCGCATCGAACGAAAGGCTGGAAGTAATACGCCGTCCTAACGGGTCAACAAGGATAAATTCTGCAATACGATCCCGCAAGGCCGGATGTTCGCCATGAACGCCGTATCCAGAACGGCTACATTGATATCGGCTCCTCTGGTCTGCTCCCATAGTTTTGGGATGCCAAGCTGTTTCAATCCCCAGGTTACGCCGTCCTTGCTTTCCTGACGGCCTAACTCGTTGTAGTTGACTTCTTTTGACTGAATCAGGCGTATCTTCTGATTCGGCAGAATAGCGATCACTTCCGGCCTTGCGGCAAGGTCGGGCAGCGTTTTCCGAGTCACTTCCACATTGGCAATCGGCAGCGTGGTTTTGCCAATTGCGGATACTGCCAATTCCTGATGGCCGGGAAGCTGTTTGGAACCTTTCGCCTGATAATCTTCCAGAAAAGCGGCCTGAACCTGCGAGAATGGCAAACAGGTAGACAAATCCTTTCGGTAAGGGAATAGAGGGGAGGTCGCAACTCCACAGGCGAGAGTGTGGTTGCCCTTGACCACTTCCAGAGCCAGTTTTGCTTTGAACTCGGCAGAATAGCGTTTACGGGTTGTAGACATGGTAGGTTCTCCTGTGTTCATTGTGACACAGCCACCACCTTAAACCACTGTCCGAATTCTTGGGGTCATTATACTCTTACCGCTCGTGGACGAAGCGCAGCTTGCCGACATTGTTGCCGCGCAGGAAGGCTATCCCCGCCGCCTGATCGGTTCGGACCAGAAACTCATGATCAACGGCCGGCCCCTTTCCCTGCCCGCGCCCCTCGCATACGCCAACGGACGCTGGCTTGCCCCCGCAGAAGCCGTCGCGCAGGCAATGGGCGGGCAGGTCACGAAAACGGGCGAGGACGTCAGCATCACAGCGGGGCGTCCTACGCTTGTTCTGCATCCCCTGCAAACATCGGTAGAATTCGACGGCCAGAAAAAACCCAACTTCCCCTGCGCCAGCATGGACGGCATCGCCTACGCCTCCCTGCGCACCCTCGCCGCCCTCTTCAACACTGCCATCACGGAACCTGCGAAGGGAACGCTGAACATGCAGATTGCACAGAAATGAACCACCAAGACACAAAGAACACCAAGTTTTCTATTCTTGTCTTTTCTTGGTGTTCTTTGTGTCTTGGTGGTTCAAACGAAATCTTGATGGTCCCAAACAGCCTTCGGAACAGGCAGGCGGCGGTTTGCGTCTGCTGAGGGAAAGGCCGCGAGCGTTGCTGACCGCACAAGGAACGCCGCGCGAGAAACATTAAAAGCATGATAGGCAGTAAGTGGGCGAGGTTGTGGGGCATTGTTTGTGGTATCGGAATGGGTTTGGGAGCGCGGGCGGGCGCGGCAGTCGGTATCGAGCCGATGGTGGGCGCGAACGCCAAATATATTGTGCGCAAGGGCGATACGCTGCTGAAAATCGCGCGGCGCAACAATCTAACGCTGTCGGTTTTGGCGCAGGCGAACCGGGGAAAAGGCAGGCGCGTTCGACCGGGGCAGACGGTGATTTTGCCTTCTCTTTATATCCTGCCGCGCAATCCACAGGACGGCATTGTAATCAATGTGCCGGAGCGTCAGGTGTATTTGTTTGAGGGCGGCGCATTACGCGCCCATTACCCCGTTTGCGTCGGCAAGCCCGATCCCAAATGGCAGACGGCATTGGGAACCTTCAAACTTGTTGAGAAAAAGACCAATCCTACGTGGCGTCCGACCAAATCCATTGTAGAAAGTTCCGGCATCAAGGACGAACCCGTGCCGCCCGGTCAGGAAAACCCGCTTGGCGACCGCTGGATGGGCTGGAGCAAGCCGGGCTTCGGCTTCCACAGCACCATTGCGCCGCAAAGTATCGGAACCGCGTCTTCGCACGGCTGCGTTCGCCTGTACCCCGAATCTGCTCACGCTATGTATGACCGCGTGAAAACGGGCATGACCATTTATGCCGTTTATGAGCCGGTAAAAATCGGCAAAAGCAACGGCAAGCTGTTCCTGAGCGTATTTCCAGACATCTACCATCAGGGCGTGGCAAGTGTGCCGCACGTGCAGAAGATTTTGCAGCAGTTTGGCCTGCTTGCCTTCACGGATGATGTTAATCTACGCCGCATTATTGGCAATCAATCGGGCGTCCCGCAGGTTCTGCTTGGCACGGATCAGAAGATCAAGGTGAACGGCAAAGTGGTGGCATTGCCGCTTGCGCCCATTTCGGTACGCGGCAGTTGGGTCGTTCCCGCAAAAGAAATGACAGGCGCGTTGGGCGGGCAGGTCGCTTCGGCAGGCAAGAACAGCATTACTGTCACCTGTAAAGGCCACAGCCTGCTGCTCACTGAAGGAACCAAACGCGCGAAATTGGACGGCAAGCCCATTACTCTGCCCATTGCGCCCGGACGTATCCAATCCGTCCTTGTCGCGCCCCTCGCCCCGCTTGCGCAGGTGTGCGGCGCGGCCCTGACGCACCCGAAAGGGCAGGCGATTGCCTTAAACGTGAAGGGCTGAGTACATGCCGGTAGGCTATAGAACTGTTACGCTATAGAAGAGGATGATGTATGAATAGAGAAAAGTCGCGGGAACTGTTTGCGCAGGCGACGGCTGTAATTCCGGGCGGCGTGAATTCACCCGTGCGGGCGTTTCGGGCGGTGGGCGGCGATCCCCTGTTCATCGAGCGGGGCGAGGGCGCGCATCTGTACGACGCGGACGGCAACCGCTTTTTGGACTGCATCGGGTCATGGGGGCCGCTGGTGTTGGGACACGCGCACCCGCAGATTATGGAAGCGATTCGGGATCAGCTTGCCAGAGGAACCACGTTTGGAGCGCCGACGGCATTGGAAGTGCAGATCGCGCAAATGATCTGCGAGGCCGTGCCGAGCGTGCAAAAAGTGCGGCTCGTTTCGTCCGGCACGGAAGCCACTATGAGCGCGATACGGGTGGCGCGGGGCTATACGGGCCGAGATAAAATCGTCAAGTTCGAGGGAAATTATCACGGCCACGCGGATTTTCTGCTTGCCAAAGCCGGGTCAGGAATCGCCACGCTTGGCCTGCCAGAATGTGCGGGCGTACCGGTAGGAACAACCGCCGACACGCTCACGCTTCCCTACAACGATGTTCAGGCCGTCCGGGATTTGTTCGACGCGCAGGGCGATACTATCGCCTGCGTGATCGTGGAACCGGTTGTCGGCAACATGGGCTGTGTGCCGCCCCACGCCGATTTTCTCCCCGCCCTGCGCGAAGTGACGGCAGCCAACGGCAGCGTTCTTATCTTCGACGAAGTGATGACTGGCTTCCGGCTGGCGTATGGCGGCGCGCAGGAACGCTACGGCATCGCGCCCGATATGACCACATTAGGCAAAATCGTGGGTGGCGGCCTGCCGCTCGGCGCGTATGGCGGCCATGCCGAAATCATGGACTCGGTTGCGCCCGTAGGGCCCGTCTATCAGGCGGGAACGCTGTCCGGCAACCCCGTCGCCGTCACGGCGGGATTAGCCATGCTGCGCCTACTCCGCGCCAACAAAGCCGAAATCTACCCACGATTGGAAACAATCGGCGCGCGATTGGCGGACGGCCTGCGCCTGCTTGCCCGAAACCACAACATTCCCGCCGTCGTCAATCAGGTAGGCTCTATGCTGACCGTGTTCTTCACGGACGCAGAGGAAGTGACGGACTACGCTTCCGCCAAAACCAGCGACACCACGCGCTTCGGCAATTGGTTCCGCGCTCTCCTGGAGGAGGGCGTGTACTGGCCCCCCTCCCAATTTGAAGCCGCTTTTCTGTCCGCCGCCATGACGGACGACGATATTGCCTTTCTGCTGGCAGGGGCTGGGAAGGCTTTTGAAGGGGTGAGATGAGAAAACCGCGTTACGGGCGTCCCAACCGGGCGAGTTTGTTGGGCGTGATGTTGCTGAATGGGCTGGTCGGGGCGATAGTGTTGTATCTGGTGTGTACCCTGTTCGGCGTCAGCACAATTATTTTGAACGGGCTGGCCGCGCATGGAATTCAGGTTTCAGAAAGATGGAGCGTGGTGCTGCCGATGCTGCCCGGCGTGGCAATCGGCATGGGGTGTTTGTGGTACTGGCTCGTCATTATCGGGCGGACAAAAGGCGTGCAATGGGGCGGGGCGCTGGTGTACGGCGGCGTCCTCGCAGCCTGCAACGTGCCGATAGCGGGCCTGATTTTAGGGCTTGCGGAAGGCGTTCCCTCCGACCAATTGCTGATGCTGATGCTGATCGCCCTCGCCCTGATGATGCTTTCCCCCGCCATGATTGTGGCGATGCTGCTGTCCGGCGGCATTATGGGCCTGTTCAACGCCCGGCTGGCCCATGCGTGGATTGCGTGGTATAAGAAGGTGTAGGGTGTTGGGTGTTGGGGGAACATCCATACTCATGCTCTTACCAAATATGTCGAACAAGGTTGACGCCAGATGCAGCAAATCCCAAACCCAACACCCAACACTCAACACTCAACACCCTTCATGGATGTGCCCCCGACACCCGACACCCGACACCCTACACCCTACCTCATAGGCGTTGACACCGGCGGAACGTTTACGGACATGGTGATACGCGCGCCGGACGGGAGCCTGACGGTGCGCAAACAGCCGTCCACGCCCCGAGATCCCTCGCAAAGCGTGCTGACAGGCATTGCGGACGCGAAGCGCGAGGGGTTGATCGGCGAACCTTTTCGCGTGGCGCATGGCACGACGGTTGCCACGAATGCCCTGCTGGAACGGCGGGGCGCGAAAACCGCCCTGATTACAACGCAGGGTTTCCGGGACGCGCTGGAAATCGGTAGGCAGACCCGGACACAGTTGTACACATTTCATCCCACCAAGCCCCTTCCCCTGCTTGAACGCGACCTGCGCTTTGAACTGCGGGAACGACTGGACTGGCAGGGCGCGGTTCTGATTCCTTTAGAAGAGTCGGAAACAAGCGCGCTGCTGGACGAGTTACAGGCGCAGGGGATAGAGTCGCTGGCGGTTTGCTTCCTCTTTTCGTACCTCAACCCCGTCCATGAGCGGCTGGTGGAGCGGCTGGCGCTAGAACGCGGATTTGACGTTTCTCTGTCATGCGATATTTCTCCCGAACCCCGCGAATACGAGCGTACCAGCACAACCGTCGCCAATGCGTTTGTCGCGCCCATCATGTCCCGCTATTTGAGCAATCTGCAAGCGCGATTACAGGAAGCCGGCGCGGGCGGCCTGCGCGTGATGCAGTCGGATGGCGGGGCATTGTCGGCGCAGGAAGCGTCGCGCCGCGCCATTGCCACCGCGCTTTCGGGGCCGGCGGGCGGCGTGGTAGCGGCGGCGCGCATCGGGGTTGAAGCGGGTTTCCCCGACCTGCTTACGTTTGATATGGGCGGCACAAGCACGGACGTTGCCTTAATCCATAACGGACAATGCCCGGTGGTGACGAACCGCGCGTTGGGCGACATTCCTCTGCGCGCTCCGATGCTGGACATACATACGGTTGGCGCGGGCGGCGGCTCGCTGGCGCGCATAGACAGCGCGGGCGGGCTGCGCGTCGGGCCGCAAAGCGCGGGAGCCGACCCCGGCCCCGTCGCGTATGGCAAAGGCGACGTTCTAACGGTGACGGACGCCAATGTTCTGCTCGGACGCCTGCCGCATAATTTACGATTGGGCGGGCGACTGGAATTGGATGGCGAACGGGTTCAGGCGCGGTTTACCCTGTTTGCGGCGCAGTTGGGCTGCGCGCCCGAAGAGGCCGCGATGGGCATTGTGGATGTTGCCAATGTGACCATGACGCGCGCCCTGCGGCACGTCAGCGTGGAGCGGGGGCACGATCCGGGCGGGCTGACATTGCTCAGTTTCGGCGGCGCGGGCGGGCTTCACGCCTGCGCGCTGGCGCGGGCGCTGGGCATGACGCGCATTTTAATCCCTCGTTTTCCCGGCGCGTTTTCCGCGCTTGGGCTGGCGCTGGCCGCCGCGCGGCGCGAGTCCGTATATGCTGTTCCGCCCCTGCGCCTTGATCCCGATGATTTAGATTTGGCTGCTCGGCTGCTGGAACCAATTGTTAATTCTTTGTGGGACAGGGCGCAGTCGGACATGGCGCAGGAGGGATTAGCGCCGGATGAGTGGCGCGGGGAAATGCTGCTGGACATGCGCTACGTCGGGCAGTCGTTTGAACTGCGCGTACCGCTGCCGTTATCAGCGCCGAATGAGGCGGAAAATCAAGCAGAAAATCAACTGGAATCGAATTTTCTTGCGGAGGCTTTGCGACAGGCGGCGACGGCCTTTCACGCGCTCCATGCGCAGCGTTTCGGCCATGCCAACCCCGAAGAATCGGTTGAAATCACAGCCGCGCGCTGTGTTGCAAGCGGATTAGAAACGGGCGTGACCGCATCAGGCGTGAAAACCGGCGACCAAGCCGTTTCAGGGCAGGCAGCGTCTTCCAATGACCAAGGCGCAAATGACCAAGCCGCAGCCGCGTTACCGGCGGCATCGTTCCGCGCTTCCAGAACGCAGCGCGTCTATGTGGAACAGGATTGGCGCGACATACCACTATACTGGCGTTCCGAGTTGACGGCGGGGCAGCAGTTCGCCGGGCCGGCATTGATTGTGCAGGACGACGCCACCACCTATATCGCGCCCCATTGGGAGACGCAGGTTGATACGCATGAAAATATGGTTCTAACAAATAAAAACTTGACCTGAACAGATAAAAGCAAGTAAAATTGCTGGTATAGGAACTTTCCTGCTCTGAGGTATGTTGAAGTTATCAGGAGGAACTTGAAAAGGCTGGTATTTGACGGCGGCGCATTGTTGGCGCTTCCTCTGCCACCGGCAACGAGTAACAGTCTAATTCTAACTGAATAAACTCCGTACCGTACAGCGCCGGGTTTACTCGCTATTTCCGTGTTTCCGACTCGGAGGGAGCCATGAGCCGCGATGATGAGCGTGATGAGCTGATCAGGGAAACTTTTGAAGCCGATTACGCAGCCTCTTTTTCCTCTGTTTCCCCCGCGCCGGCAAGCCCGGAGGCCAGTGAAAGCGAACGAATCCTGCAAAGCCTGTATGCCAGTTCCGGCGCGATGATGGGCGTTGTGGAACTTGTAGACGATGACTTGCGCTTTGTGGATTTTTGCGCCAACACCGCAGAATTTTTGCGTCGCCCGCCTGCCGAGATACGGGGCAAGCGCGCTGCGGAATTGGGACTAGATGCGGACGCGCGCGCGTTCTGGGTCGCCCGCTATCGAGAGAGCCAGACATCCAGCAAGCCTTTGAAGTTCGAGCGCATCACCCATTGGACGCTGGGAGAGCCGCCGCCAACCCCGTATTGGCTGTGCTGCACCATCTCCTACATCGGGCTGGGAGCCAACCGCCTGCCTCGATTTACCTTTCTTGTGGAGGATGTTTCGGAGCGTAAGCTAAAGGAACAAGCCTTGCAGACGGAACTTCGCAAGGCGGATCGTGACCGCCGCAAGGCTAACAAGCGCGTCGCCAACATCCTCGACAGCATCCACGACGCTTTCCTCGCCCTTGACCGCAACAGCGTTATCACCTATACCAACGGACGCGCTGAAGACCTTCTCCGCCGCCCCCGCGCCCAACTGTTGGGGCAGAACTTCTGGGACGCTTTTCCCAGCCTCCGTTCGTTCCGCATTTACGAGGAACTCCAAAACGCCCTTGCAAGGCAGTCCGCCGCGCATTTTCAGGACTACTACTATTTCGCCGAGCGCTGGCTGGAACACGATATTTATCCGTCTCAGGAGGGAGTTTTCCTGTATACCCGCGACATCACGGCGCACCAGCAGGCGAAAGAGGAATTGCGGCAGGGCGTGGAAAATCTACAGCGCGGTCTTCACAGTTTTGTGCAGGCCATGTCCCGCGCTGTGGATACTCGCGATCCGTATACCGCCGGGCATCAGCGCCGCGTCAGTACACTGGCCGCCCATATTGCGCAGCAGTTGGGCTACGCGCCGGAGCGGGTAGAGGGCATTCGCATCGCCGGCCTGCTCCATGACATCGGCAAACTGGCCGTGCCCGCCGAAATTCTCAGCCGTCCCGGCAAATTGTCGCCGCTCGAATTCAGCCTGATTCAGCAGCACGCGCAGGCGGGCTATGACATTCTCAAAGACATTGAGTTTGCTTTTCCCGTTGCGCTGGTCGCGCTGCAGCACCATGAGCGTCTGGACGGTTCCGGCTATCCGCAGGGCTTGCGCGGCGAAGCTATTCACCCCGAAAGCCGCCTGATGGCTGTGGCCGATGTGGTCGAAGCGATGGCCTCGCACCGCCCCTATCGTCCCGCCCTGGGCCTGCCTGCCGCGCTGACAGAAATTACGCTGCATCGCGGCACCAGGTACGATGGCGACATGGTGGATGCCTGCTTTGAAGTGTTTCGCGCCTACGCCTTTGATTTTGAGCAGGCGTTGGAAGAGTAGAGGCAAGGTTTTAGGGTATTGGGGTATCAGAGTGTTCAGGTGCTAGAAAGCCGTTAATGCGCTTTGTGCGCAATCGCCATCAGCGTCTCGAAGTGCGGCGATTCGGGCGCGCGATCTACAACGGATAGGTCTATCTGCTCGAAACCCGCTTGCTGCAGCAGCGTGAGCAGTTCCACCTGGGAAAAGCCGAGCCACACATCGGCGTACAAATCCCGCGCCGCTTCAAAGTCGTGTTTGAGTAAGTCCAGCAGCACGATGCGCCCGCCGGGGCGCAGGATACGATGGGCTTCCGCAAGCGCCTGCTGCGGATGCAGGGCGTGGTGCAGGGATTGGTGCATCAGCGCCATGTCCACTTCGCCACCCGCAAGAGGCAATTCTTCCATGTCGCCGTGCCGATACTCCAGATTGGCGATGCCATTGCGTTCCGCCAGGCCGCGCCCGTACTCCACCATCTTTTCGGAACTGTCTACGGCGATTACCCGCTCCGCCCTTTGGGAAAGCAGCAGGGCCAGTGTGCCTTCCCCCGCGCCCAAATCCGCAATCACGAGGGGCGGCAGCAGGCGCAGCAGCATTTCCGAGAGGGCTTTCCAGCTACGTCCCGGCACATAGTCGCGCCCGAAGCGCCCGGCAAGCGCGTCGAAATAATCGCGCAAATGATCCTTGCGGCGGTTCAGGACAAGGCGCAGGCCGGCGTCATCGTGTTCGGTTTCCGCGATTTCCGCCGCGCCCTTGTCCAGCGCTTCCGCAAGAAGGGTTTGCGCGCCGGGTGGGGGCGCAAGGCGGTACAGGCTTTTTTGCCCCACGCGGCGTACATCCACGCAGCCCGCCTGTTTCAGTTGCGAAAGCTGCATGGAGATACGGCTTTGTCCCATGCCCAGTATCTCCTGCAATTCCGCCACGCTCAGTTCTTCCCGCGCCAGCAGCCGTAATATTCGTAATCGCGCCGGGTCGCCAAGCGCGCGAAGCAGTTTCAAGATTTCCATGCTTCCATTATAGGCCGAAAAAAATAAAATATCAAGGTATCAAGATTCCTTGATAAGTGTGCTATAATAGACATCGGAGGAATTCATTATGACCACGCTTGAAGTACGACCTACAACAAATTTGATTGACGATGCCACAAGTCTGCCCTACAAAGTGGCGGACATGGCGCTGGCGGCCTGGGGCCGCAAAGAGATTTCCGTCGCCGAACACGAGATGCCCGGCCTGCTGTCCATTCGCCGCAAGTACGCCGCCGAAAAACCGCTGCTCGGCGTTCGCATCACCGGCTCGCTGCACATGACTATCCAGACCGCTGTTCTCATCGAAACCCTCGTGGAACTCGGCGCAAATGTCCGGTGGGCATCCTGTAACATCTTTTCCACTCAAGACCATGCCGCCGCCGCCATTGCCGCAGTGGGCGTTCCCGTGTTCGCGTGGAAGGGCGAAACACTGGAAGAATACTGGTGGTGTACCGACCAGGCCCTCAACTTCCCCGGCGGCAAAGGTCCGCAGTTGATCGTAGACGATGGCGGCGACGCCACGCTGCTGATCCACAAGGGCTACGATCTGGAAAACGGCGACACGAGTTGGGTCAACAGCCCCTCGGAAAGCCACGAAGAAAAGGTCATCAAAGACCTGCTCAAGCAAGTCAACCACGAAACGCCTAATCGCTGGCATGAGGTGGTGAAGGACTGGCGGGGCGTGTCGGAAGAAACCACGACGGGCGTTCACCGCCTGTACAAGATGCAGGAAGCGGGAACGCTCCTCGTTCCGGCCATCAACGTCAACGACAGCGTGACCAAGTCCAAGTTCGACAACCTCTACGGCTGCCGCGAGTCGCTTGGCGACGGCATCAAGCGGGCCACGGATGTGATGATCGCGGGCAAAGTGGCCTGCATCTGCGGGTACGGCGATGTGGGCAAAGGTTCGGCGCAGTCGCTTGGCGCATTCGGCGCGCGCATCATCGTGACCGAGATTGATCCCATCAACGCGCTGCAAGCGGCGATGGCGGGCTACCAGGTGGCTCCGATTGAGGACACACTCGGAACCGCCGACATTTACGTGACCTGCACGGGCAATCTCGACATCATCACGCTCGAACACATGCAGAAGATGAAAGATCAGGCCATTGTGTGCAACATCGGCCACTTCGACAACGAGATCCAGGTAGACCGGCTCAACAACGCGCCGGGCGTGACCCGTCTCAACATCAAGCCGCAGGTGGACATGTACACGTTCCCCGACGGTCACAGCATCTTCCTGCTGGCGGAAGGGCGGCTGGTCAACCTGGGCTGCGCGACAGGGCATCCCTCGTTCGTGATGAGCAACAGCTTCTCCAACCAGACGCTGGCGCAGATAGACTTGTGGAACAACCGCGACAAGTACGAAGTGGGCGTGTACGTGCTGCCCAAGAAACTCGATGAGGAAGTGGCGCGTCTGCATCTGGAGAAGATCGGCGCGAAGCTGACGGTGCTTTCGCCCAAGCAGGCGGACTACATCGGCGTGGCTCCCGAAGGTCCCTACAAGCCCGACACTTACCGCTACTAAAGCCGGTACAACAACCAAAGCAACACCCGCCTGCATATTTCGCAGGCGGGCGTTGTGTTTTTGCAGCAGGCGTTACACAACGATGGTCACTGTAGTTGTCAGCCGTATGTTTTTTCGTTGGGCTACTTTTTGCGTGAACAAACTCCTTCGGTCGCAGACCGATCAGCCGCAGGCTTGTGAGATAGGTCGTTCATGGCCTGTGAAGGCTATTGTCCTCGTTCCTGAAGAAAGAGTTGCAGGTTTTCACGCACTGTTCTGGTACTCGGGTGTTCCGGTCCCAATGCGCGTTCAACAATGTCCAATGCCTGTATATACAGCGGTTCGGCTTCGGTGTAGCGGCTTTGTGCCTTGTACAACGCCGCAAGATTGTTGAGGCTTTGGGCAATATCAGGATGATTTTCCGGCAATGTCTTGCGCTGAATATCCAATGCCTGTATATACAGCGGTTCGGCTTCGGTGTAGCGGCCTTGTGCCTCGTACAACGCCGCAAGATTGTTGAGGCTTGTAGCTAGGCTTGGATGCTGTTTGCCATAGGCTTGTCAATAAATACTCAACGCCTGTATATACAGCGGTTCGGCTTCGGTGTAGCGGCCTTGTGTCAAGTACAACGCCGCAAGATTGTTGAGGCTCGTAGCTAGGCTTGGATGGCCTTCTGGCAACACTTTGCGCCGTATATCTAATGCCTGTGCGTATAGTGGTTCGGCGTTGGCGTAGCGGCCTTGTGTCAAGTACAAGTTCGCCAGAGTGTTGAGGCTTGTGGCAACATATGGATGCTGCTCCCCGTAGGCTTGACGAAGAATATCTAATGCCTCTTTGATTAGCGGTTCGGCATCGGCATAATGGCCTTGTAACCGATACAAAACCGCCAGGTTGTTGAGGCTGTTTCATATCAGAATAATTCAGCACGTGCCCGTACCGGTTCGGCGCGCAAATACTCTGCGCGACCTTCCAGATAAAGACCTGTCTGATTATAGAGTCTGGCTGCCTCAGCAGTTTCTATTTTGTAGTTTTTGCTATATTCTACACATGCCAGTTGATGAGGAAGTAGTCTATCCAGTTGTTGCCAGTGGATATAGTCGGAGCCGGGCCAGATGGCAATGAGCGCGGCGATGAGACGCTCCACGCAGGCGCGTTGTGCTTGTTCTTCCAGTCGCGCCCGGACAGCGACCTGCACCAGACGGTGAACGGCGAAACTTCTGTCGTCTGTATCTACCGAAATCAGCGAATAACCGGCAGGAAGCAGCAGGAGTTCTATCAAGTACAGGGCCTGTTCGCCGGCAGGGTTCAGCATCGTCGCCAACGCCGGTCCTAATTCGTTCGCTCCCTGCAGAAAAAATCTCGAATGGAATGGCGTCGGGAGCCAGAAACGCGCTCAGGTTCAGCAGTTCCGCCGCCGCCGGGTTGCGTTCCTCAACCACGCGGAAGTTCGGCTCCCAGGTTGCAAGGACGGTTTCGCGATAATCTCCCTGCAAAGGACGGCTTGTGCGGAGCAAATCGGCGCGGCGCTCTCGAAAATCGTGCAAGTAAGATTGTATATCGCGCTTTTGCTGCGTCATGTAGGACGCGGCGAGTTCTAAGGCCAGCGGCAGGCCGTCGAGTTCCTGTGCCAGTTCCTCTGCCGCACTGCGCTCGGCCTCCGAATACCCCTGTGGATAGATACGCTGCAGCAAATACTCCCGCGCATCCGTTTCCGGCAGGGTTTCCAGCCGCAAAACCGACACGTTTCCCAACCGGGAGAACTGTCGGGCGCGGGAGGTCAGCACAATATGACCAGCGGGACGTTCGGGGAGGAAAGGACGAACGCTTTCCGGCGCGTCCGCGTTATCGAGGATGAGCAAATAGCCTTCGTTGTCCTGAAGCCAGGAGCGTACCGCGCTGCGTATGGCGTCTGCCTCCATAGCGTTCTGCTCCGGCAGGTCGAGCGTTCGCGCGATCTGCCGGTATCCGGCGCTGAGAGCGCTTTCATTTTCCGCTGACGTCCACAAAACGGCGCGGTACTCGTCCCGATGCCGGTAAGCGTACTCACATGCCGTTTGTGTCTTGCCGATGCCTCCCAATCCCGAAATCGCCTGCGTCAGCAGGACGTTTTTGCGGTCTTGCAGCGCATCGCGCAGGGCTTGCAATTCCGCTTCTCTGCCGACAAAGTGCGGATTGCGCGGCATGGGAACCATGAAAACTCTTTGCGTCTCCTCCCCAATGCCAATCGTCATTGCCCCGCTGCCCTTCGCCACAAGTCGGGGCAACTCTGGCGCTAATTCCAACTGTACAAAGAACCAGCGATTGAGGTCTGGAATGGCCTGTCGGACACGTTGGGCGAAGTCGTAGGGCATCCACCAGATTTGCTTCAGGGGAAAATGCGCCAGATTGTCCCGACAAAAGTTGAGGACCCGGAGTGAATCCTCCAGCGTTTCGTCTTTCGAGAACACCTCCGCGCTCCAAACCATCGAGACGATTCCCTCCGGCAGTTGGCGGAACTGCTGCATCAGGAAATCGGCGACTTTCACGGCAGATTGGTGTCGGGGCAAGGTGAGCGTATGGAACGGGATTTGCTGCGCGGCAAACATTTGTCGCAATCGGTCTGTCGCCCGCTCCCGCAGGAGATCGGACTGATACTCCACGCGGGCGAATCCATCGGAGACCACTTCGCCCCATAGAGCAAGGTGCGCCACCACTTCTTCAATGGAACCGGAAGCGAAGGGATAGGTCTTGTCAGGTTCCACTTATCCGGTTCCACCAGGGACGATTCCCTGCTTGTCGCGTTGGACGCGGTTTTGCTCGTGGAGAATGTCCACAACGACGGGATGCACCCCGAACCACCATGTTCCGTTGAACTCTTGCACGGCTTGCGCGCGGAGCAGAGAGTTAAGTTTTGCGTCTCGGATGCGGGCTTCCGGTTTTTGCTCATAGATTTGCAGCAGCTTATCCGCCTTTTCTGCCCACGTCAATGCGACTTCATCCGCGGGGCTTGTCCCTAACGCCCCTTCGAACTCTCTCTTTCGGTCGGCAAGCGCTCGATCCACGTCCTTACCCCCGATTTTGGGGTCGGGAACGTTGCTAAGGATAGCGTAACGCGCTGCCGCCGCTGTCATCGCCAGCAACTGATTGATGTTCCCGCCGCTCCCAACAATCAATCGCTCCTGTTGTCCCACTTCAAAGAGGGCTGCCTCCATTCGTTTGTCGAGGATGTCTTTCATCGCGGCGCGTCCCTCCACATGCAGGGAGTGGTCGGGGTGAAACACAGGGGTATCGGGCAGAGTCAGGGTTCCGCCAGACAAGCGCGGCAGTTTCGCCCCTTTCTCGGAATAAACGAGACTGAGCGGAATGTTGAAGATCAAGTGCGCGTCGAGGTCTTGCAGGATGTTGGAGTAGTTCAGAAATAGGTCTTCGATTCTACTAACCGGGATGCCGGGCTTGTCGAAGCTCTCGCCGACAAAAACCCAGGAGCAATCCACCGCATGACCGAGCAACTGATTACATTCTTTCAGCAAAGCGTTCAATAATTCTATGAGGTCATAGATGCGACTGAGACGATAGTTGACAACCTTCTCTTCACGATCAGCGGAGAGTTTTATATCGCCCCGAATTCTGGCAAACAGCGTAACAAATTTGGGCCACCAGGCTGCGCTTGGCGTACCGACGCGGACTTCACCCTCCGTTTCGATCTCACCAACTTCTTTTTCTGTTTGTGTCACCGTGACGTTGTTGTACCAATTCCAAATGTTTTCCAGCAAGTCTTTGGAAGGCGGGTATCCTGTGCCCCCTTCTTCCACTGGTTTTGAGGTTTCTTCCACGAGTTTAATCATCATAACCAGTAACACGTCGAACGGCTTGAAGTTGATGGGGTCAATTTCCTCACGGACATCAAAGCGGATGAAGCGAAACTTCCCTTGCATTTCATTGATAAGACGCGACAGTTCTGTAGATTTTCCGCAGCCGGAATGACCAATCAGAAAAGCTTTGTAGGGATTATCTTTATCGGCTTCAGAAAGTCCAAGTTTGATGTGGGCAATTTTATCGTCACCACGCACCTGATTCGGTTCCGAACTATAGAAATCTCTGAGTTCTTCCGGTTTTTCCAATGGCTTTGGGGTCAATACTTTGAGCGCTTCACGAAGGGTGGTGGCTTTCCTGGTAATCATCGTATTTCTCCGAACATTACAGACATATAAAGGAAGTCTACGGCCACAAATGGCATACTGATAGTATACCTTTTCTTGATAAACAGGTCGCATACGTCTGCCAAAGCCCAAGAGTAAGCATCCCGTACTAAACTATGATGCAATTCACTACGGAACGTTTGTCAATCAGGTTTGCAGGAATGGAACCACGCCGCCGTGAACTATGCCGCATGAAGGAACCGGTTTTGGGGTTGCTGCGCATGGGAGAAGACATCTCTGTTCACGCAACCTTTGGAAAACTGAATACGCAATCCATATTGGAAACAGCGCCTCGTCTACGGTATCGCGTCCAGGAGCGTGAATATCAGGGTATTGGCAAAGTGCTGGTAGCGCGATTGATTGTCGAAAGCATTTTACAGGGGCAGGGCGGTAACCTTGTTGTCTCTCCCAGACCGCAGATTATCCCCTTCTATCGGCATCTCGGCTTTCAGCAATCACGCAGAAACCCCAGATATTTCTTTATTCGCGCAGAAGCAGGCATGCTGTTGCTGCAAAGCGTTTTGATAAGGAGTGAAGATTAATGAATGCAGAAGAACGCGCTATTCTTGACCGCACAAATCAATTAGTTCAGGAACTTCTGGATCGGGATTGGCTGGAAATGGGCGTTTCGCAGGAGGAACTGGATCGAAGCCGCCTGTCAACGCAGCAGATGTACGCGGCCTTGCGCGAAGGCTATTGGATGGATGAAGTTTTGCAAATGTTTGACTGCCTACCCGAAGAACAGACAACCACGCAGGAGAAAGAGCAGGCTTCCTCCCTTCAGCGCCTCGAAAGGCTCCAGGCAACGCACAGGGCGTATCGGAAGAAACCACGACGGGCGTTCACCGCCTGTACAAGATGCAGGAAGCGGGAACGCTCCTCGTTCCGGCCATCAACGTCAACGACAGCGTGACCAAGTCCAAGTTCGACAACCTCTACGGCTGCCGGGAGTCGCTTGGCGACGGCATAAAGCGGGCCACGGATGTGATGATCGCGGGCAAAGTGGCCTGCATCTGCGGGTACGGCGATGTGGGCAAAGGGTCGGCGCAGTCGCTTGGCGCATTGGGCGCGCGCATCAAGGTGAACATCCCGTCTTCCTATGTTTACAGCCACGCCATAACAAAGCACAGGGAGCGCAGGTCAACTGCGCTCCCTGAGTTCTTTATAGAACGTCTTAAACTTCATGCGGCTGTTGCCGGTCGCAAACAAACCTGCCCTTACTGCATCCGACGGGTGCGGGCGATGTAGAGTTCCATCAGCACCTCTTCGGTTTCCCGTTCGTTGAGAAAATCCCAGTACATCGGATGATTCATCAGCATTTCGAGATTCAATACGCGCCGTCCGTTCGGGCCGTTCGGACGCGGCATGGGCAGGCGATCCCGGTTGTACGCGGCGTTTACTTCCACAACAAGAGTGGGACTTGCATTTTGTTTGCTGTTGGCAGCAGGCTTGCTTTTGTCCCGGTTGGCGTCTTCTGCATTGTTATGTGACATCGGTTGTCCCCTTACTCGTTCCGAGACCAGGCGCAGCGCCTCGGGGTTTCCGTCCGTTACTTGTTCTTACGCTTTCATTATCGGCAGCTATGGAATCACTTCCATACCCGGAGTTTTGGACTCCTACCTTCTTATACGCATCTCCTACCAGAGAATGACGCCTTTTGCGGCAGGGATGTTCGCAAAAGTTGACACTCCGCGCCTGTGTTGGCTACAATAGCAGGAATTTTTTTTCGGTTCGCGGAGCTGCCATGCCTGATGCACCTACTAACGCCCCTAAGCCTGACGCGCCACTGGATGCCGCCGGCAATTATATCGTGCAAATGGAGAACATTACCAAGCGGTTCCCCGGCGTGGTGGCGAACCAAAACGTGCATTTGCGCGTGGTTCCCGGCACGTTTCACGCGGTCATCGGCGAAAACGGCGCGGGCAAATCCACGCTGCTCAACATTCTGTATGGCCGTTATCGCCCGGACGCGGGGCGCATTTTTGTAAACGGCGAGGAAGTCACCCACGCCCTGCGCGCGCCTGCCGATGCGATCCGGCGCGGCATTGGTTTGGTCAGCCAGCATTACGCGCTGATACCGGCTTTGACGGTAATCGAAAACGTGATGCTTGGAGCCGAGCGCGGACTGCCCGGCGGATTGTTACAGCCGCGCAAGGCGGGCGCGCGGGCACAGCAGCTTGCGGAACAACTCGGATTGGCGCAGCTTGACCTGAATATGCGGGCAGAACGGCTGTCCGTCGCCGCGCAGCAAAAAGTGGAGATACTCAAGGCGCTGTACCGGGGCGCGCGCATCCTGCTGCTGGACGAGCCGACCGCAACGCTTGCCCCGCAGGAAGTCGAGTCGCTGTTCGCCCTGCTGCATACGCTGGCCGCGCAGGGTTCCACCATTCTGTTCGTCACCCACAAACTGCGCGAAGTGATGGCGCACAGCCACTGCGTCAGCGTCCTGCGGGCGGGGCAAAGCGTGGGCGATTACGTCACGGCGCAAACAAGTGAAGCGGAACTGCTGCGAGCCATGATCGGCGCGCGCACCAATGCGGCGGTAACGCTGAATATGGAGGAAGGGAACAGGGAACAGGGAACAGAAGGAACTCAATTGGCAATCGGCAATCGGCAATCGGCAATTCCTACTCAACACCCTTCCCCTTTGCTTCAAATCGAAAACGTGACGGTTCGGAACGCGCGGGGGGCGGAAGCCGCGCAAAGCGTGTCGCTGAATGTGGGGCGGGGCGAAATTTTGGGCATTGCGGGCGTGGACGGGAGCGGGCAACGCGAACTTTCCGAAGCGGTTGTCGGCCTGCTGCGCATGGAAGCGGGGCGCTTGTTTCTGGACGGCGTGGACATTACCCGATCCAACGTGCGGGGCAGGCAGCAAGCCGGAATCGCGTACATTCCCGAAGACCGTCACCGGGCCGGCATGATTTTGGATTTCTCGATTGCGGAAAACTATCTGCTCGGCCATGAGCGCGAACCGGCATGGGGTGGCGGCGGAACATTGGACACCAGCCTTTTGCTGTCGCGCGCCCGGACAATGGTGGAGCGTTACGACGTGCGCGGCGGCACACGGGGCGGGCAGGCTCCGGGCGGCGCGCTGTCGGGCGGCAATCAGCAGAAAGTGGTGTTTGCCCGCGCTATGGATTCCGGCCCGCGCCTGCTTGTGGCCTGTCAGCCGACGCGCGGTTTGGATGTGGAAGCCGCGCGTTTCGTCTATAAAACGCTGGAACGCGCCAAAGCGGACGGGTTGGGCGTCCTGCTGTTTTCACTGGACTTGGACGAAGTGCTGCGCCTGTCGGATCGCATCGCCGTGATGTTCAACGGGCGTATCGCGGGCGTCCTGCCCCGCGCCGAAGCCACGCCGGAGCGTATCGGCGCGTTAATGACGGGAGCCGCGTATGAATAGCCGCATTGCGCAATCGGGCGGGTGGGCGCGTCCCCTCCTGAGTATTGTGGCGGGACTGGCGCTGGCTGCCATTTTGATGCGGTTGTCCGGCTATGATGTGCGGGCGGCTTATGGCGCGCTGTGGAGCGGCGCGACGGGGCTGGAAGCGGGACATGCGCGGGGCGGAAGCCAGTTCGGGTTGGGCGCGCTGCCTTACCATGTCAACCTGTACCAACTGGCGCAATCCCTGTCGCGGGTCACGCCTTTATTGCTGGCGGGGCTGGCGATTGCGCTTGCGCTGCGGGCGGGATTGTTCAACATCGGGGCGCAGGGACAAATGACGGTCGGGGCATTGGCGGCGGCGGTTGTGGGCGAGTGGGGCGCGGGGAGTGGCAAAGCGGGCGCGAGTGGCGCATTGCCGCCGTTCGTCCATATACCCCTTGTGCTGCTGGCGGGCGCGGCTGCGGGCGGATTGTGGGGAGCCTTGCCTGGCCTGCTGAAAGCGTACCGGGGCGTCCATGAAGTGATTGCGACGATCATGCTCAATTACCTGGGCCTGAACATCGTCACATACCTGGTCACGCACAACTTCAAGGATGTGAAGAGTCAGGCTACGCAGACGCCGCAGATTGCCCGTTCTGCGATGCTGTCGCCCTGGGTTACGGGCAGCAATTTGACCGTTGGTTTTGTGATTGCGTTAATTCTTGCCGTTGCAATCACGTTTCTGATAAAGCGGATGAGTCTGGGGTATCAGATACGGGCGGTCGGCATGGGCGCGGAAGCGGCGCGGGCGGCGGGTATTCCGGTTGCCCGCGTGTTGATTACAACGATGTCGCTGTCGGGGGCGCTTGCCGGCATTGCGGGCGCGATTGAAGTGATGGGCATCCACCATCGTTACGTGCAGGGCGTGGCGGGCAATTACGGCTTTGATGGCATCGCGGTTGCCCTTCTTGGCGGGTTGGGCGGGTTGGCCGTCACCCTGAGCGCATTTTTCTTTGGCTTACTCGCGTCCGGCGCGGATTACATGCAGACCCTGACGAACGTGCCCGATTCGGTAGCCGTGATCGTGCAGGCATTGGTGATTTTGTTTGTCGGCGTTCGGCTGATGCGGGGCGAAAAGCGCGAAGCCGCCCCCATTGCGCCAACGCCGACTGCGCAGGAAGGATCTGCCACGCAACATGCCCCCCTCTAACGTGATTGCCACTTTTGTTTCCGCCACGCTGTTCAGCGCCACGCCGCTTGTGCTGGCCGCGATGGGCGGCATCCTGTCCGAACGGGCGGGCGTGGTCAACATCGCTTTGGAAGGCTTGATTTTAACGGGCGCGTTCGTGGGCGTGGTTGCGGAACAAAGCGCGCATAATCTGGGCGCGGGCGCGGCGAGTTTCGGATTGGCGGCAGCGGTGCTGGCGGGCGGGCTTGCTCGGCCTGCTCCACGCCCTGCTGACCCAAAAACTGCGCATGAACCACGTCGTCAGCGGCCTGGGCATCAACCTGCTGGCGGCGGGCGCGACCCGGTATCTGAGCCTGCGCCTATTCCCGTCCGGCATCTCCGTCGTGGGGCTGTCGGGCAATCTGTTTCTTGGCCTGGCGATTGTCCTGCCGTTTGTGGTCTACTGGCTGCTGACGCGCACCACGTTCGGCCTGCGATTGCGCGCAGTAGGCGAAAACCCGGAAAGCGCGCGTATGGCAGGCATTTCGCCCGCGCTGCCCCGTTATTTCGCGGTCACATTGTCGGGGATGCTGGCGGGACTGGCGGGCGCGTACCTGTCGCAGGCCGAGACGCGCAATTTTTCCAGCAATATGTCGGCGGGCCGGGGGTACATCGCGCTTGCCGCCGTGATCTTCGGCAAGTGGACGCCGCAGGGAGCCGCCCTCGGCGCGTTGTTTTTCGGCTTCTGCTACGTCCTGCAAACGCAGCTTCAAATAATGGGCAAGCACATCGTCTTTTTGGGCGTGGAGTGGACAAGCCCCTACCTGCTCGACGGCCTGCCCTATCTAATGACCCTCGCAGCTCTCGTCAGCGTGGTAGGCCGCGCCACCCCTCCCGCCGCCCTCGGCAACGAAGACGCCTGATAACCTGACGTACAGAGATAGGATTTTCGTCTGAGATGTTGTTGAAAACCTATTGACCATGAGCAGCAACTCTTTGGTGAATCGTTGACAACAGCCTTCTTTTCCATTATACTGTGATTGGTAAACAGAGTAGGGTTTTATTACTCAACAGAGTAGTGTTCCTTCACATTTGTCTGCTTTCACATTGATAAAAGGAAGGGAGGTTTTCATTATGTCAGAACATTATGCCGCGCTGAGTTCAGGTGGGATTAGCAGCACACAAACGGGTACAAAAATGGAACCGATAACCCTTTCCAAAAATGGCTTACCTACGGCTCCTGTTGTAGAACCACGTATTTCATTCGCTGAGATCGGTCGAAAAGGGGATGCAATTTACGCGCGTCTTCGTCCTGAATTGGAAAAAGAGCATTACGGAAAGTACCTCTTGATTGATGTTGAGACAGGAGAGTATGCGTATGATTCTGAGAGGGAGAAGGCGTACAACGCTCTCTTAACAAAATGTCCGAACGCGCTTGTCTACTGCGCGCGTATCGGCTGGAGAACCACGCTTCGTCCGTAATGGCAGGATTAACAAACCATGAATGGTATTGTAACCGACAGGCTGGAATTGCAAGTAGAATTTAAATTGTTTGCCGAAGGCAGGTTTTTTGATGCTAACGGCACAGTAGACACTCGGTTTCCAGCAGAAATAGTGATACCACAAAACAATGTGAGCGCACTTAACTTGAAGTACAAAATGCTGGACACATTCGATATGCTGGACGGCACTATCTGCTATATTCCTGTGTACGAAGCTGAAATTGAGTGGAACAACAAGCGCCTGCGGGTTTATGTACATTCGATAGGAGAAGAAAACATTCTGATTGGTGTAGGATTGTTATTTTTACTTGACCTGGACGCTTACATTGCACCCGGCAGTGAATTTGTCCTGAAAGAACATGAAAACCAATAGTCCTCTAAAAGTAGAAGCAAAACCTGACAGTGATCTATCCTGTTGGTACAACGTAATTGCGCCTTGACAAATCGGCTTTCCTCCCGTATACTATTTGATGGATACACGCGCAAGTAGAACGTTTTGCGGCGTATCCGCAATGTTCCCCGTTAGTTTAGCGGCAGAACGCCTCGCTCTGGACGAGGTAGGGGTAGTTCGAATCTATCACGGGGAGTTGGTTCGTTTTTAGGAAAAAAGGAAAAGGAGAAAGGAAAAAGTAACGCTTCTGATACTTTCTCCTTTCTCCTTTTCCTTTTTTCCTCCCCATAGACGCGCTTTTTACTTGCGCGGAGCCGTAAAAATCCGTCTTGACAAACTGCCCCTGTTTTTGGGTACACTAATCATCAACAAAAGTTTGAGCCGCCGCCTTCTTTTTCTTCCTTTGTTATCTGCAATTTCATAAGCCAGCCGTACCCTGCGGCCAGCTTTCGCAAGTGTTTGGAAACACGAGGTTACTTTTATGGGCGCAAGTAAGCGCAGTAATTATTCCGCCGGCAGTGGGCGCGGCGCGGGAGCCGAAGCCGCTCGCAACCTGGGCGTCGTTTTAGGATTGGGCGGCCTGAGTTTCTTCCTGGGCTTCTTTGTCCTGTCGCGCATGGTCCCAGATAAGCACGATACCAGCGGACTCGCGCCGTCTCCTGCCGTCACGACGCATGATACAGCCCCGGTTCCGACACCCACGCCTGATCCCGCGCCCCGTGAAGCGCGGACAGTGGCTGCGGCGCCCGCGTCCAGGCGGAACGACAACGGGCCGGAACTGGAACCGGCAACGGAACCCGCCACACAAACGCCCGGCAGTATAGACAGCGCCAAGCCCTCCCATTCGGACACTTCCTCCGCCAACCCTGCCGATAGCGCGGAAACCGGCGCAAATCCGGCAACGGGCGCGACGGGAGAAACAGGCAGCGCGTCCTCGACAACGTCACGCACCCGACGGCACAGTCGTACCACCATGCCGGATGCTTCTTCCACCAACGACAAGGCGCAAGGCGACACAACCGACAACGGCGGATTCAGTCAGGAAGACCAGAAACCGTCGCGTATTGACCGCGACGCTTCCGGTGACGCTCCCTCCCGAACTACGCGACACACGGATGCCGATACTTCGTCTTCCCATTCGGATCGCAACGACAGCGCGACAGGTGATACGACCCACACCGCCACACCCGCCAAGCGCGCCCGCTACAGCGTACGCGGCAGCGCGTACTCCCGTCGCGAAGCCGCCGAGCGCGAAGTGCGCCGCATCACGGATATAGGACTGGAAGCCACCGTCGTCCCTGTCACAACGGAAGACGGCACAACGGTCTACCGCGTCCAGCAGGGCGTGTACCGCAATCGCTCCAACGCGGAAAAAGCCAAAACCAAGCTGTCGGATGCGGGCGTGGAAGCGGAAATTGTGAAAACAAGTGGTCAGTGATCAGGGGTCAGGGCAGTGTCTCTTTAATTTTAGTTTGAGCAAGGTAACAGTTTCAAATAGCAAGGTCTTCCCTGATCACTGACCACTGATCACTCTCCACTTCTGCCCGAATCGCCTTCCAATCCTCCGCCTGCTGCGCTAAGGGGCGTGTGGAAATCACTACTTGTGGGCTGGGATGGTAGACAGGCAAAAGTCGTGTGCCGCGCCAGTCAATGCACCGCCCGACGCCCGACGCCAATGTGAGGCCGTGCGGTTCCAGCAGGTGCAGGGCGCGCAGGGCGGTTGCGCCCACGCTGACGACAAGCGGCGGCTGAAGCAACTCCAACTGACGACGCAAAAAGCCGCCGCAGTTCGCAATCTCCGAAGTGGTGGGCTTGTCGTTTGCGCCGCTGATTTTGCGCGGGTTGCACAGCACGGCATTGGTGATAAAGACGTTTTCGCGCTCCAGCCCGGCCTGCTCCATCAGCCAGCGAAAGTGCCTGCCGGACGCATCGCCCTGCATCGGAACGCGGGTACGGTCGCCGCCCCTGCGTCCCGGCGCTTCCGCCACAAACAGGACGTGGGGCGTTCGCGTCCCGTTTTCGCGGCTCAACACTGCAACGCGCTCGGCCAGGCGAGGACAGCGCGTACAGGCTTGCGCTTCCACGCACAACTCATCGAACAGGCTGTCTCGCGCCTCATTTGGCTGTAAATGGAAAATTTGCATCTTATTTTGCCTCACCTTAAAAGAAAATACGTCAAAAGGCTTGCGCGAAGCGTCTAAAACTTGATATAATAGCGGCGACACCCCCGACGCGCGTTCCGCTCCCCCTCCGGCGAACGATTATCAATTCACAGCGCTTTGCTGCGGATGGCATCCCTGTGCGGCATCCGGCAACAATCCAACTTTCGGCGCTTTGCACTACCAAATGAACGATTCCGCAGGGCAGCGAGTTTTCCACGCGGCACAATCCCTGGCCGCGCGTGTGCGCCGATGATAATGGCATCCATTTTGGTTCTGCCGGCCATCGCGCCCGCGAAGAATGAACCGCGACATCTCTTTTCTCCTGTTTGCGCCGCGCCCCGGCGACCTTACCGGTAAGTAATTGATAGTTCATAGCTCATAGTTGATAGAGATGCAGGAGCTACAAACTACCAGCGCCTTTCCGCTCAGGCAAGGACAGCGCGTAACAGGAATTCCCCGCGTTCGGCGCGCATGGCGCGTTCGACGCAATCCAGAAGGCAGGAACATAAATGAGGAAAAGCGTGTTGTGGAACCTTTCCCACGTCCGACTCTCCCTCGCGCTGTTGTTGGCGCTCATGGGTTCTCTGGCAATCAACGGCTGCGGCGGCGGTGGCGGCAGCTCAAATAACAACACCGGCGGTAACACCGGCGGCACTACGGGCACGACCGGCGACCCGACCAAAGCAACCATCACCGGCACGGTCACGGACACCACGACGTCCGCAGGTCCCGTCGTCGGCGCGACAGTTTCCGTGTCGGGCACGAGTTTTTCCACCAAAACCGGCGCGGACGGCAAGTTCACAATCATCAATGCGCCGGTCGGCACGGTTGGCGTGATCGTCACAACGCCCGATCCCAACGCCTATTACGGCGTTGTTTTGTACAACTCGAAACTCTACGGTGACCCGGCCAAATGCCCTATTGGTTTGACGACGCAGGCCAGTTCCAAAGGAACATCCCCGGTGGGAACCGTTCAGTTGTATCCCGGCGGAACCAACCCGCCCCCGCCGCCCTATGTCGGCGCGCTGGATGCCAACGGCTGCCCGAAGTAGTCCGCTTTCGCCGCGCATTGCCCCCGCCCCTGCTCAAGCCCTCAATCGCCTGCGCAGGGGCGCGCGTTTAGGGGTCAGGATTTAGGGGTCAGGGGTCAGGGCAATGCCACTTGCTTAATTTCGCAGTTTGAAGCGGTGATAGCATCTGAAATTTGCATCGCCTGACCCCTGACCCCTGACCCCTAAATCGCTGACCCCTTACCTTCGCCTTGTCAGTTTGGCGCGAACGTGGTACACTCCAATTATGAGTACGTCCAAAGGCAATTTACGTCCGGTTCGTGTGTTGCGGCAGGCTTTTGCATGGCTGCTGGCGGCGGCATTTTGCGGCGGCGTGTACCGCGTATACCGCTGGGCCGAACCCTCGCCTGCCAGCATTGCCGCCATCCTGTCGCCTTCGCCTGTCAGCAACGTCAGCCTGGAATTGGAAGACGCCGCGTTTGAAAATTTCGCGGACGGCAAAAAGAACTGGTCGCTGTGGGCCAAGCGCATCGCCCTGGAACGCCAGCCTGGCGGCGTCGCCAACAGCCTGCAAACCGCCACCATTGACGGCATCCGCGACGGCAAGCTGTTTGCCAGCCCCATGGGAAGGGGTCAGGGGTCAGGGGTCAGGGGTCAGGAACAAACACAGGGAACAGGGAACAGGGAACAGGGAACAGCAGGAACGCAATCGGCAATCGGTTCATCCTTCCTCCTGCATCCTGTATCCTTGCCCGATACCCAACACCCGACACCCGACACCCCTCCTCAGTCCGGCAGTGACAGCGATCCGGGCCCGCCATCCGCGACGTTTACCGCGCAGCATGGTCGGTATCTGGTGGGGAGTTCGGAGGGACTGCCTGCCGAGATGCAGTTTACGTATGCGGTGCAGTGGCAGTTTCAATTGACGGGTGACGTGAAAATTCAGACCCGCGAAGGCCACCGGTTTCATGCGCCCGCGATTACCATTTTGGAACTCTACAACCGCAAGTCCACCAAAACTGAGCGGCATATCCTGTGCAGCCAGGGCGGCGACATTCAGGCCAAAGGCGCGACGGTACATGCCAACCAAGCCCGCTACGATGACAAAAACCAGACGGTCGAATGTTTGGGCGGCGTCCGCGCGCAATTGGAGCAGGACAGCGTACAAGCCGAAACCTTTCACTGGTCGTTGAAGGATGAAGTGATTCGCTGCCCGGAGCAGGCGACGGGAACATGGCAGCACACGCCTTTTACGGCGCAAAACCTTGTCATTGATTTGAAGCATCATCGCTATCGTAGCTCGGAGATGAATTTGCAGTTGTCGCAAAACCAGATTTTGAAGGGGCACATTCCTTAATATCGTTTTTCAGGAACGTGTTGATGTTTGCGGTTGTTGTGTTTGCAGGAAAGGAAACGCGCATGTTGAAACCACTGTTTTCCACTTCTTCCGCCGAGTCTTTGCGCTTGCGCCGCGTGGCGGCAGGCGCTTCGCTGGCAAGCGCGCTGCTTGTCACCTGCTGGAGCGTCGGCGTAAGCGCGCGACAGGCAAAATCCCCAACGACTAAAACGCCGCCCACGAAATCGGCTGTCCCTTCCACTACCGCGGGTAAGACAGCTTCTTCCGCGCCTGTTTCTCCGCCTTCTGCCGACAAGCCCAAAATGGCAAACCTCAAGCTCATTGACTTTGACGTAGACGAACATTCCGGCATCGGAACGGGACACAAATTTGTGTATACCACCGGAGACACCGTGATTTCCGGTGAGAATGGCCGCTACAACAAAAATCTGGAGGTTATGGATGCCGACACCAATTTGATTTTAGATGATCCCGAACATCACATTACGGGCGATAAGAGCCATGTGGAACAAAAGAAGTCACGGCTGGTTGTCACCGGCAATGTCGTGCTGACCTTGAAGCCTGAAAAAGCTGCCGCGAACGCCGATCCCAACGCTTCCGTGGATGATGCCAAGAAGCAGGGCGCAATCATCAACTGCGACGAGGTCGAAAGTTTCTACAAGAAAAAGTTCAATACCCTGCGCGGGCATCTGATTTTCAAGCAGCACATTCTGCGCCCCGGCAAAGAACCGCTGGACCGCATGGGTACGGCGGAACATGCCGAATACGACGGCAAAAAAGAGATGCTGGTGCTGTTTCCCCCGGTTCACGGCGAAGACAGCGAAGGCAAAAAGTTCGATTCGGAAAAGAACAAAGTCATCATCAGCACCAAAGCCGGTAACGAAACTATGAGCGGCGCGCAAGGCACTCTCGTCTTTCCAGTGCAGGAGGCCGAAGAGGACGGGGCGGATACGTCGCCGTTGCCCACCAATCCGGGTACTGCAAAGCCGGACGACACGAAAAAGGACGCGGGTACGAAAGACACGGGAAAGCCGAGTACCAGTAAGTAGCCGACTTTTTATAAGCCGGGTTTCAGGGAACCGCATTGACGAGTTTGGAACATTTGAGTGACAGCCAGAAGGCCGCCGTCCTGCATGACGAGGGGCCTGCCGCCGTGTATGCCGGGCCGGGCAGCGGCAAAACGCGCGTGGTCACGCTGCGGGCGGCGCGGCTTGCGAGTGTGGGCAAGCGCCTGCTCGTGACTACCTTCACCAGCGACGCGACGGAAGAGATGCGCGCTCGCCTGGCGCAACTGCTTTCCAAAGAACAGCTTGCCAGAACGCAGATTTCCACCATGCACGCCCTGTGCCTGCAAACTCTCAAAGCGACGGGAACCCAATTCGCGCTTTTGACCGATGAGCAACTGCGCCGCAATCTGGCCGAAACCGCGCTTGCGGGCGAACTGGAAGGCGGCGTTGCCGGTTTTTTAGCCCGCATGTCGCTGCAAAAGAACAGCGGCATGACGGCGGATGTTTATAAGCACGACGGCAGCAGCGAGGACATGGATTTCGCGCGCTGCTGGCGGGCGTACGAGAAAGAAAAAGCCAAAAAAGGGTTTCGGGAGTTCGATGATTTAATTCTGGACGCGGGCGCGCTGCTTTCCAAGCGGGAGGATACGCGCAGGCTGCTGGCGGACCGCTTTACGCACATCATCGTGGATGAGTGTCAGGACATGAATCAGCCGCAATATGCCGTCGCGTTCGCGCTGGCGCAGGATCATAAGAATTTGATGCTTGTGGGCGATCTCGACCAATCGCTTTACGGCTTCCGGGGCGCGGATACGGTCACCTTCAAGCATTTTGCCGCCAACCCCCGCACCCGCGTCTATGAGCTGCGGGAAAACTACCGCTGCACCCAAAACATTCTGGCGTTTGCCGACAGCCTGATACGGCAGGACGAGAACCGCCGCGCCCTGGCCTTCGTTCCCACCCGTCCCGAAGGTGAACCCGTCACCTGGGAGCGCTACCCCGACCCCGACCTGGAAGCGCTGGACGTTGGCGAACAGATTCTGCATCTGAACAAACGCGGTATCGCCTGGCGCGACATCGCCGTTTTGTACCGCACCAATGCCCAGAGCGAAGCCTTCGAGCGCCACTTCGCCGGCCTGGAAATCCCCTACGCCCTCCGCGACGACGGCGACTTCTACGCCCGCAAGGAAGTGCAGGGGGTGCTGGCGTACCTTAACTTCTTTCAGGGAACAGGGAACAGGGAACAGGGAACAGAAAAGTCCCATGCTGCCATAGCGCGGCGTGAATCAAAGAAGGAACAAGATAATTCTGTTCCCTGTTCCCTGTTCCCTGTTCCCTACCCGGATGAATGGCTCCTCGCCCTGCTCAACGTGCCGAGCCGCAAGATCAGCCGGGGCACGGGGGCGCAATTGCGGACGACGGCGGAAGTGCGGGGCAAGCGTATCTGGGATATTCTGCCCCACTTCCACGCCGATGATTTGAAAACGCACAAAGGGCTGAAGTCGCTTGTCGGCGAACTTCAGCGCATTGACGAGAAGATCAAAAACATTGCCGATGCCGGGGAAGCCATTCGCATCATTCGCGCCGTAACCTATTTCGACGACTGGCTGCGCCGCGAAGAGCAGAATGACCGCGACAATGACCGTATCCAGAACATCCAACGGATGCAGGCGGCGGCGGCGCACTACCCGACGATAGGCGAGTATCTGGCCGCTGTGGAAAAAGTGCGGACGGAAGCGGAGCGGCGCAAAGCCGAGCGCAAGAAAAAGCGGCGCAACGAGGATGAAGTGACGCTGGCAACCGGGCACTCCGCCAAAGGTTTGGAGTGGCGCTACGTGTTTGGCGTCGGCTGGTCCGAGGAGATTTTGCCCCACCGCAAGGCCGAAGACATCAGCGAGGAACGGCGCATCGCGTATGTCATCGCTACGCGGGCGCGGGATCAGTTCTTCGTCTCGTCCCTCGATAGCTGGAACGACGCCATTGTCGCGCCCTCCCGTTTCCTGTCCGGCGTACAGGTCGCTTCACCCGCCGCTCGTGAAATGCCGCCCGAAGCGGAAGCAGTCAACCTGAAACCGGAACCGGAAGCGGAGGATTTGTTGGGCGGGCTGTTTTTGGCGTTGTAGGGGTTCAGGGATTAGGAACTTCTTGACGGTGTGTAACGTTACAAACAGGGTTTTAACATTTTCTTAATCTTGGAAACGCTTGCTGTGAAATACTGGCCGAGCATTGAAAATACCCGGCAGGAAAGTGCAAGCGTCTTACAGACGCGATTCCCTACATCAAGATTCCCGCGTCTGTAAGATGCTTGTTTTGTCCTGCCGGGTACTTTCAGTACCCGGCAACAGACAGGATACGCCCATTTCACAGCAGGCGTTGGAAACACTTTCTTGTGCAGACGGCCCATTCTAGTCAATCAAACCTGATCCCTAATCCCTAACCCCTAATCTCTACATGAAGGAGCGATTCCAATGTCGAAAGCCGCGCCCAAGCCCAAAGTGAAGCATGCCGCCAAGCCCAACGCCGGCCATTCCGGCAAACATTCTGAAAAACCTGCGCCCAAACCGAAGCGCAAGGCCATGCCTACCCTGCCGCAACACCAGTTTCCCGCGCCTTATGACCGCCTGCTGGCAATGGGCGAAGTGGATGGGGATTTCGTCGCGTACAAGCAATTTGCAGGAGAATTGGGACGTGGAAACGCGCAGGAGGCGGTTGCGCGTCTAACGGCTATTGCGCTGGATCGCTCGTTTGAACAGTATGACGACGATGCTAACCCCGATTTGGACGATCCGCGCTTATGGACGCGCCTTCACGCAGTGGGTATTCTGACGCAAATGGGCGACGCGGCGCAGGCTGCTATTGAGCCTTTATTGCCTCTTTTGGACGATGAAGACGACTGGCTGCGCGAGGAACTGCCCGTGTTTTACGCCCATATAGGACAGCCTGCCGTCGAGCCGCTGCGCCGCATCCTGCAAAACGGGGAATTGGACACGTACCGGCGCACGGGCGCGGGTGACAGTCTGGAGCAGATGGCAGAACACCGTCCCGAACTGCGCGCCACCATTGTCCCCCTGCTGGAGCAGGCGCTGATAGACGCCGGGCAGGACGATGTACTGGCCTCGTTTCTGGTGTGCAACCTGCTCGATTTGAACGCCAAAGAAAGCCTGCCCCTGATACAGCAGGCGTTCGCGGAAGATCGCGTAGACTTGTCCGTTGTCGGCATGGAGGATGTGGAGGAGCATTTCGGAATAATTACAGAGGGAAAAGGGAAAAGGGAAAAGGGAAAAGAAGAAAGGGAAGCGGAAGATACGGGCGGGGAAAACATTGCTGCGAGTGGAGACGTAGAAGACAGGGATAGTATTCCTGCGGCGGCTCCTTTTGTGAAGCCGGTGAAGTTGGGGCGCAATGAGCCGTGCTGGTGCGGCAGTGGCAAGAAATTCAAACAATGTCACGGCGGCTGAGGGGAGTTTCCTCTTTTGCCGTTGGCGTGTGTTGTTTGACGGTCAGGCAGCGAGCAATTCTTATGCGCGACATGACAATTTATCTTTTGATGTGCATGATGGCTTTTGCCATGCTTTTCATCAGCATGTTTTTGACGGTCAGCCTGTCGGCAAACCCTTACGCGCAAGTGGCCTTTGCAACGCTTGGCCTCCTGATTGCCGCGCTCTGGCTGCGGCGGATAGTTCGGCAATGGAAGCAGGCGCGGCGATTGCGGCAGGCGCAGGTTTCCAAGTTGGCCGAGTCCCTGACGCCGCAATTGCAGGGCGAGTTTTCGCCGTATGTGATCGAAGCGGCGGAACGTTTGGGCGAAGCACGGGATACGACCGCCGTTCCCGCCTTGATTGTCGCGCTGGAGCATTGCGTGGAAACGCAGCGCCCCGGCTGGCGTGACCGCGCCGCAGCCCTTGCCGACGCATTGGGACGTATAGGAGACCGCCGCGCCCTGTCTCTGCTTTACCGTCTTGACAACGTGCGCGGCATCGGCTTAATTCCCGCCGTGCGCAACGCCATCGCCGCCATCGAACCACAAACCAGCCTGCTCCGCGCCGGCAGCGCCGACAATGTACCCCCGCAATCCCTCCTGCGCTCCGTTCAGCAACGCCCCCAGGCCGAAGAAGCAACAGTTTTGCTGCGCAGCGTGGAGGTAGTTGATAGTTGAAGGGTAGGAAATGATGAGTGATGAGTAATGAGTGATGAATGGAATTCCTATCTCATCACTCATCATTCCACGTTCATCATTTGTCCCTCAACTCTCAACTCTCAACTATTTCCCCGCTTCCGCATTGAACGTGTAGTGCGTAATCGAGTATTGGTTCAGTTCCCCGTTTAGAACGATCATGTCAATGCCCCTCAAGATTGGGTGTTGAGGATTTTCGATTTTCGATTTTCGATTTTCGATTGGAGGCAGGGAATTGGGAATTGTAGATGGGGAATTTGGGATTGGGGGCGGTGGGGCGCTGAAGGTTAGGACGGCGCAGGAGAAGGCTACGCCTTTGTCTTTGTCGAGATAGCGCCCGCCTGCCGCGCCGGTTGTGCCGGCGTTGCACAGAATGGTTTTCAGGGCGGAAGCAGGCTGTGCGCTTGACGGCGGAAGGGCGGCTTCTGTGACGTCGTGCGTTTCGATATAGTAGCGGTGTTCGTGTCCACATAGAATAAGCGGGACGAGGCCCCATAGAGCGCGCGATTCTTCCGGGTCATGTACGGCGATAATGTCGGGAATCGCAGGTTGGGCGCGGACGGCTTGCAGCAGTTTGTCGCGCTGCGCCTGAATTTGCGCGTCGCTTGTGTCCACGCTGCCTACGCCGTCGCGCTGCGAGGCGGGATTGGGCAGGCCGAGCAGCGTCACGCCGTCTATGGTTACCAGTTGCCCGTTGAGTTGGGTGACGTTGGGCTGTCCGGCGAGAGCGCTGCCGACCGCCTGCGAGTCATGGTTGCCAAGCACGGACACGTAGGGGTAGGGCAGTTTGCCGACGCTGGCTGCCAGAGCGGTTTCCGCCGGGCTGCCGAAGTCGGTCAGATCGCCCGTATCCACGATGAACTTTACTTTGAACTGATCGGCCACTTGCCGCACAAAGTTCATGGAAGCCGGGTTGTTGTGAATATCGGAAATGTGGAGAATACGGAACGTGTTTGGGCCGTCGTCCAGTCCCACGCCGTTAATCGGCGTGTTGATACGCCCGTACAGCACATCCAAATTTTTGGCGACGGATTGTAATTTCTGCGACAGGGCTTCGATTTTGGTGAACGCATCCTTGCCGAACTGAATCACCCAGGGGGCCTGCTTCAGCGTTCCCGTATAGATGGGCGCGCGAAAGGCGTGGTTGTCGAACGTTGTCAGGATATTGCCGAGCAAGACGCCGACCACAAGCATACCGAGCAGCATCGCGCTGATGTACCAGCGCGTTCGGCGGGCGCGAAACAGCAGGGGGGCGAGCAGCCCGCCCAATGCGGCCACAACAAACTGCCGCAAAACAAAATTCCGCAAGTCTGCCCGCGCCGTTTTCTCAAAATCCTGCGCCAAATCGTCGCGGTTAGGATTGCTTTCGACAAGTTTCTTGATCTCGTCTACCTGAATCTCTTCCAGCGTGGCGATTAGGGCAACGGGCGCGACGTGCGTATACGCCTGCACTTCCCCAAGCGGGCGCAGTACCAGCGTGGTCAGGCCGCGCTTGGCGGGCAGCAGGCGCAACTCCACCTGAAAGCCGTGCCAGCGATAGGCCGAGCGTCCCAGCGTACACACGCTCAACGCCGAACCCCACAGCGCCAGCAGCACGAACAGAGTTGCCAGCCCGACACGCGCCAGCCAGCGTTGGAGGCGTCGTAACGCGCCTTTGCCCTGTGCCGCATGGCTGTTTGCGCCCCTCACGGTACTATTGTCAGCGCCCTTTGCTCCTGCCCCGTTGCTGTTGTCTATCGTGCCCTTCCTCATCCGCCCTGCTCTGCTCCTGTCCGCCTGCTCATCTCATGCACAATATTATGCTACCGCAAAATCGGTGTACTGTCGCATACTCGGATGCTGAAACCCTAAAACTATATCCTCGTTGCGGACGCCCGCCCGCAGGAATTCCGCCGTAATTCCCTCCTCCGTCCAATCCTCCTCAATCCATATCCTGCCATTTTTGATGCGGACATGCACAATGATTCGGGAAACGTGCTTGACGCCCTCCCAACCTACGTCCATAATCATATAGTGGTCATGGGCTTCATCGAAGACACATACAGATTCCAAGTCACAGTCTCCCGTTCCATCAGTATAGGGCGAAGCGGAAAGCGCTTGTTTAATCAAATTTCGCCATTTGCGTTGATTATCCATTTACAACCTCCTCTTGTGGAACATCCACTACCAGGAACGCCAGATCATACTGCTTCACAATCGCTTGTACCGCTTTTCTTCCAAAGACATTGCTGTACGCGACGGTACTGACGGCCAGATACAGTTTACGCTCTGGCTCTATTTCCTAGACCTCTAAATGTAGATTTTGTAGGTTTGCAGGTGCTGGAGGGGGCCGTACAGCGCCCACAGCGAACCGATGATATAATCTCCTAAAATCAGGCCGAGGAAAAACGGAATCGCCGCGTTGTAGGTTTTCATGCCGCCGAAGCGCACCAGAATGGATTTTAACGCCCACGCCACGAAGAAGCAGAACCAGAAGTAGTCCATTGCATACGATACGGCCAGCGCGTACCCGGCGGGATGGAACGGCCACCACAGGAAATTGGTTCTCATGCCGCGCAGGAAAATCACCAGCAGGAACCCGCCCGCAATGTAAAACATCTGCGTGATGTTTACCTTTGCGGGCGTACTCAGCCAGTCGTGCAGGCGCTCGTAGCTTTCCCCGCCCACCCACTGCTTGAAGCCCACCGCTTTGGCTGTCGCGCCTTCCGTAAACGTGACGTGGAGATTGGCCCAGTACGCGCACAGCGTTCCCCAAATGAGGGCAATCACCAGCACTTTCAGGATAGAACTTTGCCGGATGCGCGCGGTTTCGCCCATCTTCATGGCTTCCAGTTCGTTGGGCATGGGATGGCAGCGATAGCCCCGGTTGAACCAGTACATCGTGGACATAGCGGTCAAACTCTGCGCCCCAATCGCCTGACTGCCGAACAGCGTGACCAGAATCAGGCGCGGATTGACAAAGTAAATCTCGTGCGGCGTTCCCAATTCCGCCCGAACGCGCGTCAGCGTCAGGGCGAGCAGAAAGTACAGCCCGAAGAACAGCACCGCCACCCAGGGCGTCAGCCCAATCTTCCAGCTATACCCCGCCAGTATCACCATCCCCACGCCGATGCCGATAAACGCGCCGCGATACTGCTTTTGTAATGATGAGTGATGAGTGATGAGTGATGAATGGGATTTTAATTCATCACTCATCATTCCTCGTTCATCACTTCTCCATGCCGTTCGCCACGCCAGCCGGAACTGTTTGCGCAGCGCCCAGACAATCGTTAAGCCCCAGGCGATCCATGCGCCACTGGCCTGCTGCTCGAAGTAGGGGAAGCCCTGACTGCCCGGCCCGTCCAAACCGCTGGCCGCGCCGAACACTTGAAACAGTTTGCGGGCAACGAAGAAGAACCAGCAGGAAAACGATAAATCCAGCGGGACAAAGAACGCTAGTCCGATGGCGAAGGGGTACAGCGAGATGTTGGTGACGCCAATCGCGCTCCAGGGGCGGGCGGTCACGAACTGCCCCATGTTATACAGCTTGATGATTTCCAGATAGGGCAGGGAGGGGTAGATGGTATGCAGGCCGTTGATGCTGTCAATCAGCGCGGCGAGGGCGAACCCGGCCCACATCATGCGGCTGGTAAACAAACTTGCGCCCGTTGCGGTTTTGCCGCTGTTGTCGTCGGTCATGGCAAGCGGAAGCTGCACGATGGGAAAGGCCAGTCGCTCGTTGTCGCTCCAATGGCTGCGGATAAGGATGTTCAGGCACAGGCAGACGCCAATCAGAGTGCCGATGAACAGCGTCCACCACGCAAGGGGAAGCACGAACGGCCCCCAGTAGCGCGGGTCGTAGGGGTTGGCGTTGCCTAAGTAGTAGGCTTTGAGGGCGTCGGGGTCGCGCACGATCCAGAAGGAGGGCAGGAACGCGAAAAACAGATCGCCCCACTTGTTTTCTTTGGTGGCGAAGCGGTCCGCGTGTCCAATCGCGCCGAACAGGTTCTGGAACATATCATGCCCGGCCAGCAGGGTTCCGATGACCAGAATGATGTAGATGGTGAGCAGTTCCGGCTGCGAGAAACTCCAGCGGGGCGCAAGGCGGGGCAGAAAGCGGCGCAATCCTAAATTCAGCAGGCACAGCCAGAACAAAAAGAAAATGGGCGTAATGAACAGGGGCAGGCTGGTTCCGTCCAGCGTATACCAGCGCACTTCCACAACCGTAATCCAGAATGTGTTGGGCACGGTCAGCAGCAGGCCGAGCAAAACCGCGCGCAGCGAGACATTCCGCAATGTTTGCTCGGAGGCAGGCGATTGCGCCGATGCAGGCACAGACGCAGGCATGGACGACAGGGCGTTTTCAGACGCAGAAGCGGGCGTTGCGCCGCGCATGGGAGGCTTCGTTGGTTCCATGCGCTAATCATAGCAAATTTCAACAAAAGACGCAAGAGGCAGGAATCACGTTGTTTTCTGTGGCGACGCCCGACGGAACAGGAGGGGCAGAATCCGTTCCTGTACGAACTCGTAAACCGCCTCGTCTTCCGCCTCCGCGTCTTCCAAAGGCATGATAATACGCCCCGCCTCCTGATACAATGCGCCGAGTTCGTCTGTCGTCAGGGCAACATCCTGTACGCCTGCTTCTTCATCGCTGCTTACGAAACGCTCCCATCCTGTCAACAGGTCGAGCAGGCGCGTACCCGCTGTTTTCACTTCCGTTTTTGTTGTGATTTGTTCGGCTACTGCAGTGTTCGTCATGGCTTCTCCTGAGATAGGAACGGCGTGAAGGACTATACCCATTATACAACACTATGGGACTGTAAATCTATAACTTCCCAGAGGGCACAACATGTTGTGCCCCTACAATCGAGAACTTGTTCTTTTATGGATCCCATATGTCCTTCGTAAAGAACAAGCTCACGCCGGCATACTGCATGGTATGTAATAGACTGATGGCACAGCTAGAGGAATTCTATTTTAATCTGTTGAATATAGAGCGTGAAATGAAAATCATCTTGTTTTTGCGGCAGCCGTGTCAGGATGCGGCAAGTGAACGAACACCTTTAAGGCGACAGTTTTTTCAGAAGGCCGGGCAGGAGTTTTGGCATGATTCGCAGACTTGAAGCAGGGCAAGCCGTTGGCATGATGCAGCCCGATCATGCCGCATTGGGAAGGGGAATGGCGCAAACGGCCTGCGCAAACCTGTCCATGCCGCTGCGATTAGCCCTCGCCTTTGTAAAGCCTGGGCTGGCAACCCCGGATTTTCTTGCTGGCATACGCGGCGGTTTGGACGCGGTTCGCCCCGGCTCGGCTCCTGTTCCCCTTATCGGTTGTACAACCCCCTATCCCATTTGCAGCCTGGCAGCGGAAACGCTGCCGGATGCCGCGCTGACAATCGTGGCCGCGCAGGAGCAGGACCTGACCGTCCATATCGGGTTTGGCCCCAACGCCGCCTCAGACCCGGAAGGAGCGGTTGTCGCCGCGCTGGCTCACCCTCCCATTGCGCAGATGATCAAACATCGCCCGCATGGGTTTTTGCTGGTGATTACGCCGGGTTTCGCCGTCCGCGACAGCGATCAGCCGGTGGGACCGCATAAGGATTACGAAATCATCCGCTTGCTGGCCGCCAAATTGGGGCGTCATTTCCCCATTTTCGGAGGTTCCGCCGCCGATGATTTTTTGCGCTGTCAGGCCCGCCAGCTTTTACGCGCCGATGTTCATGCCGATACCCTGCTTCTGGCGTTTGTGGAGACTACGCTGTGTTTCGAGTACGACTACGCCTATGGAATGGAGCCGCGCCTGCCCGGTTATCGCGTGGACGCTTTTGCGGCAAGCGAAACCGGGGCATCCGATGCCCGGCAGTCGGGGCAGTATGTTTCCCGGATCGAAAACCGCCCTGCCGTTGAATTCATTCGTGAGTGTCAGGCCCGTACGCCCGAAAAACCCCTGCTGTTCGCGGTCGGCGACGCGCTCAACGGATTCCATTTCGCGCGTCACTTCGCGTGGGGCGACAGGCCGGAAGCCGTCTTTTTCCAGCGCCCTCTTCCCCTTTCCGCGACCCTGTACCCCGCAGAGGCTTCCCGCGAAAAGATGCTTCAGGCCGCCCGCTTCCCTGATGGGGCGCGGGAAAGCGGTGGTTCACGCCCGCGCCCTATCCTTTCCCTGGCCGTGTGCGGCGCAGGCCGCCCGGACATTGTAAGTTCCGATGCGCAGCAACGAGCCGCCTATGTGGTGGAAGAGATACAGGCATTGCGCGGCAGCCTGTCCGGGACATCGTCGTGTGCGGAAAACGAGGCTGTCCTCGCCGGCTTCTACGCTTACAGTGAACACTGCGGCAATTATGATGTCGCCAATGTGAATAAGAACTTTGCGGTTGCCCGATTGTCGCTTGGCAACGAACTGTATCGGGACGCGGCGCAACTGGCGAAACTAAGCCTTTTATCGCAGCTTGCCTTGAAACTGCCGGAATGTAACACCGAAAAAGACATTGCCGTGATGGTGCTGGAAGCGCTCAATCAAGTGGATTACGCGGGGGGCATGATTTCATTCGTCAACTCCAAGGAAAACAAGATACGCGCCTCCTATGCGGTTAATGGATCGGAGGCCGACTGCGGGCAATGGAAAAACATCTCCGATTTAACCGTTCGAGAACTTGACAGCGATGACATTCTGGCGTATGTCGTCAACACCGCCAACCCCTCTTCAAAGCCGATAGTGATTGGGGATTGTTCTCAGGAGGATAATGGTAATCAGGGCCATAGTAACGGGGATAATGGTACTCAAAGAGCGCGGTGTAATCAGGAGGCCGTTCGCGCGGGGCACATTCAGGGGCAGGTGATTTTTGCCCTTATGGACAGCCGCATCGGGGAACGGGCGTTCGGCACATTGCAAATCGGTATCCCGCTGAATTATGATCCGAGCGCCTCGGAATTGGAGGCGCTGCAAACGTTCGCGCGCCTGGCCGCGCAAAGCATCGCTTCCCTGCGCGGGCGCCTGGAGTTTCAAAATCAGTTACAGCAATTGTACGCCCTCAGCCATGATGCGGTATCCGGCGAGGACATAGATAAGCTGCTGGAAGATTTCGTTCGTTTGGCAATGGAAAAAACCGGCGCGGAATGTGCCTCGCTGCGCCTGGTGGATCACGCCAAAAACAAATTGTATTTCCGCGCGCTTTATCCGCCCAATGCCGAAATATGGCAGCAGAAGCGCGTTCTTGACGCGCGCCATCAGGGGATCAAGCTGCCTCCCGACAGTCAGGACGACGGCTTTGAGTATATCGGGCAGCGCGTGTACCATGAAGGCAAGCCTTACCGCACTCAACGGGAGGACCCGCAGCGGCCTTACAATAAATTTATTGAGAGTATGACAAGCGATCTTTCCGTGCCGCTGCTGCTGCACATCCCCGACGACGGGGAGGACGGCAATCAGGATATGTCTCTCCATCTGGCCGACAGCCCCGGCACCCTGCGCAAAGGGCACTTTTTGGGTATTCTCACCGTCAACCGCAACGGGAACGATTTTCATCCCGAAGACGAGTATCGTCTCGTGGTTTTGGCGCGCATAGTGACGGCTTCCCTGCTGTTTGCCAATGCGCAGGTGCTGGCGACCACGCGCAATGATGTGTTTCGCTTATTTTTACACACGCTGCCTTCGCCCGGTTCCGTAGAGGAGCGTCGCGCCGTTTTGAATCAAGCGGCGGAAACCATTCGTAAAGCGCTGGGCTGCCAGACCTGCTCCATATTTCTGGAAAACCCGCTGTCTTCCCAAACGCTGTATCTGGAGGCGACCACCAGTTCAAACTGGCCGATAAGGTGGGCAGCGCGATGCAGGCGTATGGGCACGGATTGACGGGCGGCGTGGCGCAGTTGAACATGCCGCTGCGCCTGACGGATGTGACGCGCTGCCGGGAGGGAGACAGCGCTTATGATGAATTGCGCGAGGATTATCCCCAGTTCTGGCAGGCAGGCATTTGTTGGCGCAACGTCCATTCGGAATACGAGGAGGACGCGGCGGATAACAACGGACGCAAGCAGTGGCTTGGCGTGCCGGTTTCCGTGCCGGGGGAAGCCCGCTGTCAGGGGGTGATTCGCTGCACGGCCTGGCACAGCGCGGAAAATTTCACGGAAGAAGACGAAAAATTGCTGATGGCGATTGCGGAGTGGCTGGCGCAATGGCTGACCCTGCTGCAGCATCAAAGCGACTTTAGCGAAACCAAAGACCGTCTGCTCGCCTTTGTGTCCCACGAACTGCGCACCCCGCTGACTTCCGTAAAAAACAACGCCGAGATGCTGCTGAGTCCGATGTACGGCGACCTGGACAAAAAACATAAGCAAATGGTGTCGCGCCTGCATCAGCGCAGTATCGAAGCGCTGGAAATGGTCAGCAACATGCTGGATCATGCCCGCTTCAACGCCGGCAGCCTGCCGCACAGGCCGCGCTACCTGAAAGTGAAGACGCTTCTCGATCAGATAACAAAAGAATTTTATGATACCTGCGAGGCGCGTCATATCACGCTGACAAGTTCGGCGGACCCGCCGGACGGCATGATGTATGCGGACCCCGCACAGGCCAAAAGCATCGCGCAAAACCTGGTAAGCAACGCGGTCAAGTATACGCCCGATGCAGGTACAATCACCATCCGCGCCGAAGTTTCCAGTCAGGGGTGTCGTATTTCGGTGCGCGATACGGGCGTCGGCCTGACCCCGGAAGATGCCGAGCGCATCTTTGATCCGTTCTTTCGCGTCAAAACCACGCGGCGCGCGACCGTGCCGGGAATTGGCCTGGGGCTGTCGCTGGTAAGGGAGCAGATCGAGCGGCATGGCGGTTCGGTGACAGTAAACAGCGAGATCGGCAAGTTTACGGAATTTATCGCGCTGTTCCCGCCGGGCAAAAAGCCCGCGCGCCGTTTTCCGGCATCGGCAAAACGTTCCCGGAAAGGAGATTAACATGCCTGCGGAAGTTCCGGCGCAAACCATTGTGATCGCCGATGATGATAACAGAAACCGTGAAGACTACGAGGCGATGCTTCAGCCGTTGGGATGTACGATTGTCCCGCTGCAAAGTAAAGAGGAGGTCTATGAATACTGCGCCGGCAACCCTCCCCCCGATCTGGTGCTGCTGGATTTGTGGTTCCCCGACATGGAGGATGGGCTGGAAGCCTGCCGCCGCCTGCGGGAAGCGTCGGCCCACTCGGAAATTGCCATCGTGATGATTACGGCGGTCGGCCACGATCCCAACAATTTGCAAAAGTGCATCGAGGCCGGCGCAGACGATTTTCTCGTTCGGGGCGTTGCCATCGTGGAACTTTTGCAGCGGGTCAGCAGCAAACTGCGGGCGCAGCGGGCCATTCGGCAACTGGTTGAGCGGGAGCGGGAGTTGGTCGAGCGTAAGCTGGATGCGGAGCGGCTGAAGGCTTTGGCTGAATTTGTCCGCAGCGTCAAGCATGATGTCGGCAACGCGCTGAACGTGATTGAAGTCGTATTTGAGGACTTCAATGCCAGCCGGGACCGCCTGCAAACCTTGAGAGCCTCGGTGGAACAGCAGATAATCGCTCTGGAGCAGACGTTTGCAGACAATCATGGTCAGCTTGCGGAATTGCAATATCTGGTGAATTTACAGGTGCAGGCGTTGCAGGCGCTGGCAATGAGCGGCGGCGCGGAGCCACAAGATGAAGTTGACATTCGCGCGCTGGTCAAAGACGCTTACACGCTGGCGCGCAAGCAGGCGCAGCCCAGCGTGGTTCGTTTGGAGTGCCCGCCCGATCTGGACGCAAAGGTAAGGGCGTACCGGTTCGGCCTGCTTTTTTCATTGCGCGAAATGGTTTTGAATGCGTCTACCTTCATTCGGCAGCATGGCGAAGTCCATAAGACAAGCAGATCGGGCAGTATCCTTTTGAAAGCCGAGCGCGTGGAAATCAATGGCAGATCGGCGGTGCGTATCATCGTCGCGGATGACGGGCCGGGCGTTCGGGAAGAACTGCGCGACAAGATATTTGAACAGGGCTTTCGTTCGCGGCCCGGCATCAGCGAACCGGGCGGATGGGGGCTTTATGCCGCCAAAATGCGCGTGGAAAAAGCGGGCGGGACGCTGCGGCACGAGCCTAACCAGCCACAGGGCGCTGTGTTCATCATCGAACTGCCTGTGCCGTAACTCAATCTTAGGTATGCGGGTGTTCGAGTGTTCAGGTATTCGGTATGTGTTCATCATCGAACTGCCCGTGCCATAGCGGATTGACGCGCGCCTGTCCCTGTCAGACGGATTGTGTTCAGACCTTTTTCAAAGTTTCCAGGTACTTGAAAACTTCTTCGGCTTCCTTGCCGCCCATTTTGGCATGGGCGAGGAGGGGGATACCGTGCGGGCCTTTGGCGTCGGCAAGGGTCGGGTGCGCGGTCAGCAGGGATTTGACGACATCCAGATGGCCGAGCATTGTGGCCGTAAACAGATCGGGACGCGCGCCTTTCTCGATTAAAAACAGGGCAATATCGCGCCGTCCCATGTGTGACGCGCCGCCAATGCCCGCTTCCCAATCGCCGCCGCCCCAATCCACCGTTGCGTTCAAAACCGCAGGCTCTTTTTCCAGCAGCCTTTTGACCATATCCAGATCATAGTGCGCGAAAATCACGAAGTCCTGAACCAGCGTGCTGCTCAGGCGCGGCTTGCGCAGTTTCGGCTTAAACGTGGGCGCGGGATAATCGCGCGTCTCATCCGGCGTGGGCGCGGGGATAGGCGGCGTTTGCGGCTGCGCCTGCCCTGTGGTTTGCGCCTGCGCGATGGTTTCCGCCGACAAAACTCCGGCAATCAGCGCGGCGTGAAAAGCGCGGCGCGACATAGGTTCCTGCATAATCGTTTCCTTTCTGGTTCAGGGACACAGCCCGAACTGGTATCTACAACAAGAGGATTCATTCTCTCTCCGCAGCCATCTTACGCTGTTCGGCGCGGCTTTCCGCAATCGCGTCCCACAAACCGTCAACCGCCTCATCCAATCCCGGATCTTCAGTGTGCAGAGCCTGTACCATTTGCATGATGCTTTCCATGCTTCCGTCTCCGGTTGCGGGGGGGATGATACCAAGTCTGGCCTGCTCGGGCGTGGGGTCGGGACGTTGAGGAATGACAAGTTTAGCCGCTTCCTCCGATACACTCCGCTGTTCCTGCATTTCCGCCTTATCTTTGCGCCCTGCGTCTTCTTGTAATGAATCTTCTTGCCGTGTATCTACCAGCGACAGACGCACTCGCCGCCCCGTCCAGCGCGCGGCCTGCGCTGCCGCTTCTTCCCAGGTTCCCTCAAATTCGTACAGCCGTTGATTTCCTGATACGTTCATCGTTTCGTTCATAGTACGCCTCCTGACGGCCTCGACGCGCTTGCAGCATCCTGACCCTGCCTACAGTTTCCCACATTTTCATCATAAACAAGCGTGAATAAACACGCCATCTTCATTCTACACTGATAGGCGGCAAACGCGCAAGTAAAAACTTAGCGGTTTTCTATAGCAAACAGCCTCCTGTCTTATGGCAGGAGGCTGTTTGCGCGTTAGGGCAGGTGGCGCAAGGTAGATTAGCGGCGGCGGGTAAGCGGGTTCAGGCGTCCCAAGCCTGTGCGCAGCTTGCCCCACAGCGGCGTGGTCACGATGTCGTCGAAGACCGAGGTAGATGACGGGCGTGGTGAGCAGGGACAACCGTTTAAGCGCGTGTTCAGGGCGATGTTAGCGCCGCAATATACAGGCGGACGCGCGGAGAGTTGTGTAAACTCAGACTTTCGACGCCCACATTGGAGCGTAAGCCAAGCAGAACTGCGTTCTTACTGTCCGCCGCCTTGCTTAAATCCGGCGCAGAAAGCAATGCAAGAGCCTGCCGCTGTTGAGCGTCGGTAAGCGCGGCAAATGGCAGGTGCCCCTCGACAATTTGACGGCGGGCTTCCTCGCGCAAACTGGAGTAAAAGCGCGTGGTGGAATACTCATGAAAAATACGATTCACATCCTGGTCGAAGGGGAAAGGCCAGATGTAATTGGTGAGCGTACTTTGGTCGTTGACAACTTCCGTTCGCGCCTTTGGCAAGCTTTTGGGCGTGTAAGGGGTATACCAGGACAATCCATTTGCGAGTTGCCAAAGCGTGAGCGTATCCGTAACCTCCGCCTCCCAATCCATTTGCGCTTTCACTTGTTCCGGCGTCCAGGGCGTCTTCGCGTCTTTAGCCCCTCCCTTTTTCATGTTCTGCTTGACGGACAGCCAACGACTGAGAAGAGAGGCCGGAACTTCCAGATTGTCGGCCTTATACCAGCGGTTATAACGGAACAAGTAGAGGTTGGCCTCTGTTTGCTTCCAACTGGTATCTTGCCTGCAGGGCGCGAAAATTCAATTCCTCTTTCAGCGGGCGCGTCAGAGGCTGAGAAAAAGGATTGGGAGCGCTCGTAGCGGATAAAGACGCGGGATAACCAGGCAGCGAGTAGTAGTCGGCAATAAACTCCATGTTGCTCTTGTCTGCAAGCCATTGAAACACTTCGGGGCGATAAGGTGGCGGGTTGCTGCGAGACGTCTGCGTGGGGAGGTCATTGGGCCAGACACGGGTGCTTTGATAGTTCGCCAACTCACGCCAGGCGCGTGGCGCAGCGCGTCCCATCCGCTTTACCTGCTCCGGCAGTTGATTTTGACTGAGCATCAGCACGGCCAATTGTGGCGTCATGCCTGTAGAAAACGCATACACATGCGTTGCCTGGTAATCGGGAAGCAAAATGCCAACGGTGACTCCGTGCCCCCGATTGTTGAAGCGCACAATAACGTTTTGCCAGTCTACACTTCTGTGCGCCGCAAACATGGTCGCGCCCTCAGTGTGCCCCAACAGGTTTTGCGCGCCGGAAGGCAGATCGCGCAGGAACACCGTTGTCGCCTGTTCCTCAAAGTCGCCCTGCGTCGCCATGCCTCCTTGCCCATAGAAGGATAAATCAATCAACTGGTTCGCGATTTGTTCCTGCATGTCGGCTGGCAGCAGGTTGAAAAACTCTTGTTGATTGGCTAACATCGCTTCGATTTGCAGATCACTGTGTTCCGGGTTGGGATCGTTAGGCTGCCTGCGGAAAGGCTTGGCGCGTAAATGCTGAAGAACCTGTTCGCGCAGCCCCGCTAACGCTTGTTCACGCTGGCTTAGAAATAAATCCCACCACCGCTGGCGACGCTGCGCGGCGGCAGGAGCCATGTAGAGTTTGTACCCGGTGTTGTCACTCAGAGCATGCCATTCACCCGGCATCCATTCCGCCAGCGACTGCATCAAGGCGCGTAGGGAACGCTGTTTCAGCCGCAGTTGCAGTTTCTGGTTTGCGCAGGAAGGGTCTGCTTTAAGCGTCAGGCCATTCGCGCTAACCTTTTGCAGAAGTTCCTCCAAATTGATGCCTACCTCATCCAAACTGATTTTACGTTCCAGGCGCGTGTCATTCGGAATTGGTGGAGATTGCGTTACAGGCGATTGAGAGGGAAGCGTGGAAGGTGGTTTCTGCGCCAATCCTGCTGTACAAGCAAACAGTAAAAGTAAAGGCGCAAACCTGAAGCTCACTAAGTGTTGTCTTCTCAAAGTGACCTCCTCGCAAACATAGTTGCCCATACCGAAGAGTGTTCATTCAATCGGCATGGGCAAGGAATAACAAAAGGCAGTCAGCTGTTCCAGTGGCAAACTGCCATAACGTTATTGAGTGATAGTGACATTGATGTGGTTCGTTGAGGCTGACCAAACGCCGAATCCATTCTCCAATCCGCCGTCAATACAATAACACTCGTATACGCCGGATGAGTTGAATGATTCAGAAAAGCTATGGCTGCCGCCATGAAAAGCGGTAAAGTTGTCGAAGTTCGGATCCGTTTCCGAAAACAAGTCACCCGTGCTAAGGTTGTTCCAGTGCGCCACGATGGATTTCCAATCGGAGTCACTGGAACTCAGCTGCACACTGTTAATCCATTGCATGATGACAGTGTTCCCTCCCCCATAGAATGAGAAAGAACTGGTATTGCCGGCAATAGATAAAGAGCAGGTAGCCGCGCGGACAGGGCAAGCAAGCGTCAGCAAAGTGCCGATGCTCAGGAAAGCGAACAAACTGGCGTACCTCATTCGTTTCATGACGAGCCTCCTTGTTCCTTAAAGGAACAGTCGTGCGGCTTACCTTCAGAAGCCGCAGTATGATTGACTTATCATTGATAAGTTTTTTCTGGGATTTGTCAAGAGGCTACAGCAAAAATACTGCGATTTGTCGTAAAAGTTCACTCAACTTCGCGTAGAGACATGCTTTTAAAGCAAATGCCGCAAAATCAAGGTTGGTTTTGCGGCTTTTCGTGTGAGCTACTGATGCAGTACAGGCAAGTAGCGTAAGGTTAGGGGCGGCGGGCGCGTGGGTTCAGGCGTCCCAAGCCTGTGCGCAGCTTGCCCCACAAGGGCGTGGTCACGATGTCGTCGAAGACCGAGTAGATGACGGGCGTGGCGAGCAGGGTCAGCAGCAGGGAAAGCGTCTGCCCGCCGATGACCGTGTACCCGATGCCCCGGTTCGTCGCCGCGCCCGTGCCGCTGGAAAACACGAGCGGAATCATGCCCGCCACAAACGCAATCGTCGTCATCAGAATCGGACGCAGGCGGTCCCGGTTGGCCTGAATGATGGCGTCGTAGCGGTTCATGCCCCGCGCCCGCAGTTGGTTGGTGTGGTCTACCTGCAAAATACCGTTCTTTTTCACCACGCCGAACAGCACCATCAGCCCCAAAACCGTGAAGATGTTGAGCGACTGGTGGAAAATCACGAGCGCGAGTATGGCGAACGGAACCGTCAGCGGCAGGGCGAGCAGAATGGTGATCGGGTGTATCCACGATTCAAACTGCGCGGCCAAAATCAGGTACATGAAGATGATCGCCAGCAGGAACGTGGTGACGAACGCGACTGCCGCCTTGACCAGCTCTTTCGATGTGCCGGACGGCCCCGATGTGTACTGCGGCGGCATGTGCTGCTTGTCAATGATTTTTTGCAGCGCGGCGGATACGTCCGACTGTGACGCGGTGGGCAGCACGTTGCTGGTAATCAGCACGTTGCGCCGCCGGTCCTGCCGCGTGATCTGCGACGGCCCGGTTCCCGTTGTAAAGTCCGCCACCTGATCCAGCGTCACCGTGCCGCCCGGATTGGTCGTGGACGGAACCGTCATCTGGCTGATAACACTTGGATCGTTGCGGTATGGCAGGTCGGCGCGGACGTGTACCTCGTACTGTTCGCCGTTTTCAAAGTAGTCCGTCACTTTGTCGCCGCCCACCAGCAGGTGTCCCGTGTTGGCGATGTCGGCAACCGACACGCCCAGGTCGGCGGCGCGCTGGCGATCCGGCACGATGCCCAATTCCGGCTGCCCGACAATCAGCGACGTATCCGCATCCACCACGCCGGGAACCTTCTTGAACTCGGCCAGAACGTTCTGCGAATACTTTGTCAGTTCTTTCAAATCCGGCCCGCCGATGAAGTAGGTAATGACCGCCTGGGGCGCTCCCGTCGAGAACGCGGGAACCGGTCCTGCGGATGTGCGCAGGTTGCCATACTTGGGCAGCACCTGGGTACGCGCCATCTGGGTCAAATCCTGCTGCGTCAGATCAGGGCGCTTGCTGACATCCACCAGCTTGACGAATATTGCGGCAAGGTTGGGCGTCTGCTGCGCGTTGTTGCCAATGGTGACAACGGTATACGCCACGCCTTTCAGCTTGCGAATGTCATCGGCAATGCGGCTGGCAATGGCGGTTGTGGCGCGGAGGGTCGTGCCTTCCGGCGCGCGAACGCTCACCTGGAACTGCAACTCGTCATCGTCCGGCAAAAAGTTCTTGGAAACCATCGGCACGGTAAACTTCATGCTGAACAGTGCCAGCAGGCAGGCCAGAATGACAATCCAGCGATGCCGCATGGAAAAATGCAGCATCCAGGTATACACGGCGTCAATCGGCTTGAAAATGCCTTTGTGCTTGCTGCCCTCGTTGGTGGTTGGTGACTTGTGGCTGGTGGCTGGTTGTCCTGTTCCCTGTTCCCTGTTCCCTGTTCCCTGAGTGACCCCTTCCTCACTGGGTACGCCGACGGGCAGGCCGTCCGAAGAGGGTTCTGCGGCGGCGGGTTTGGAGCGCTTGATCCAGCGGGAGGCGAGCATGGGCGTCATGGTGAAGGACACGATCAGCGAGACGAAAATGGCGAAGGCCATTGTCCAGCCGAACGAGTTCATAAACCGCCCGACGATGCCCGACATGAACGCGACGGGCAGGAACACGGCGATCAGCGACAGGGTGGTGGCAAGCACGGCCAGCCCGATTTCGCGCGTCCCTTCAATCGCCGCCTCGAACGGCGTCATGCCCTTTTCTTCGATGAACCGATAGATGTTTTCCAGGACGACAATGGCGTCGTCAATCACGATGCCGACGGAAAGCGTGAGCGCGAGCAGGGTGAGGCTGTTGAGCGTAAAGTCTTTGGCGTACATCAGCGCGAACGTGCTGATGATACTGGCGGGAATGGCGATGGCGGAAATAATGGTCGTGCGCCAGTTCCACAGGAAGATGAGAACCACGAGCGCGGCCAAAATGCTGCCGAGTTTCAGGTGTTCCTTTACCGCGTCCGTGCTTGCCTTGATGTATTCGGACTGGTCGCGGGTAATGATGATTTTGTAACCCGGCGGCAATCCTTTCTCGATTTGTTTGAGGCGATCTTTCAGGCCGTCAACGGTCGCAACCGTGTTCAAGCCGGACTGCTTGCGGATGGACAAAATAACTGTCGGAACGCCGTTGTACAGCGCGGTGGTGTTTTCGTCTTCCACGCTGTCTTCCACATGCCCGACATCGGACACGCGAATAAACGCGCCGCCCTTTTTAGCAATTACAATGTCGTTGAAATTTTGCGCGACTTCTACCCGCCCGTGTGTGCGCAGGGTCAGTTCGCGGGTGTTCTGATCCACTTTGCCGCCCGGAACCTGAATGTTCTGCGATTGCAGCGCGCGCTCCACGTCAATGGCGGTCAGGTTCACGGCGCGCAGTTTGCCGGGGTCAAGAATGATGTTAATCTGGCGCTTGCGTCCGCCGAGCAGCGTGACCTGTCCCACCCCGCTGACGTTTTCCAGTTGGCGGCGCAGGGTTTTGTCGGCGTACTCCGTCGTATCGCGCACATTGCCGGGCGAGGAAAGCGCCACTTCCAGGATCGGCGCGGCGTCCGGGTCTACCTTGTCCACAATCGGCGCTTTCAAGTCCTGCGGCAGATCGGCAAGGACGCCACTCACCTTGTCGCGCACTTCCTGCGTGGCGATGTCAACGTCCTTTTCCAGTTGGAAGGTGATGAAGATGACGCCGACGCCCTCATACGCGGTGGAGTTGAGCGTATCAATGCCGCTGATGGTGTTGACGGCCTCTTCCACCTTGTCTATGACTTCGGTTTCGATCTCTTCGGGCGACGCGCCATCCTCGCGCAGCGTGATGGTAACGGTCGGGAAGTCTACTTTGGGAAAACGGTCAACGCCCAGTTTGGTGTAGCCGAAGTAACCGACAACCGTAAGCGCGAGAATGATAACGGTCGCAAACACGGGACGGCGCACACAAATTTCTGCCAGCCACTGCATAACATGTCTCTCCTGCCGCGCATAAAATTGCCGGTGTTCAGGTATTCGGGTGTTCGGGTATTCAGGTCGCGGATGCTGCCTGCTGTCCGGTAAAATTAGTTCGGTTACGAACTAATTTGCGGGGAACCTTTTTTTCTGGTGTCTTATGGTTCGCATACGAACCGCGACGGCGGTAAATTCCTGCCTGTACACTAACCGCCGTGCAAATTCGCGCAAATGCTTGCCAGCGTTTGATGCAGCATTGCCAGTTCTTCATCCGAAATTCCGCCAAGCGCCTGCTGCTGCACCTGGAACCACAGGGCGCGGAGTTGGCGTTCGCGCTTACGTCCCATTTCGGTCAAATACAGGCGTGACACGCGGCGGTCTTCGGGGGCGCGTGCGCGGGCGACAAGATGGGCGCGTTCCAGGTCTGTGACGAGCGGCGTGAGCGTGGAGTTTTCCAGCCCGCAGCGCCGCGCCAGTTCGCCCAGCGTCAGGCCGTCCTCGTCGCCCAAATGCAGGAGCAGGGGCGTCGCGCCGGGGTTCACGTCGTCAATGCCCTCGTCGCGCATCTGCTGCAAGGCGCGTTGACGAAACGCCAGCCCGACCTGCTTGAAAACGCGATACAGCGGCTCGTCGCGCAAGGCCGAGGAGGGCGGGTCAGCCTCCGGCATCCCGCAATGCGGCACAGACATGCGAGGCATAAGCACAGGCTTGTTCTCAGTCTTCACAACAGTCCCCCTTGTACGGCGCGGCTGCTGTTAAATGAAAACGCCTCCTTGCCCGAACACCTGAACACCTGAATACCGAACACCTGAATACCCGATTTCAGATCGTCCACGATTGTTCCTGACCAACCGGCGTGACGGTGATTCCCAGGCGGCGCAAAAACTCCATGCCCGCTTCCAGATCGTCGGCATCGCCTTCGATTTCCAGAATCATCATGCCGCCCGCGTTGTGGTCAATGTTGGCGCGGCGGATGTTGGGAACCAGCCGATAATCCGTGACCAGATGATAAATGATTGGTTCCTTCACCCGTTCCAGCGGGTAATCCAGTTTCACGCGCATTGTTTCCAGTTCAGCCATATTTTAAATATCCTTTTCTGATTCTGGCACTTGGGTTTCCTGTGAGCAAAGCAATTGCCACACGCGCAGGGTTTCGGCGATGCTCCATGCCTGCGCGTAACAGCCGTTGGGACGGTGCGGTTCGGCTCCGTCAAAGATTTCGGCCAGACTGCCAATGCCAAATGTCGTTAGCTGCGCCTGCAAGCCGCTCAACATCTGCTTTGCGCCTTCCACATCGCCCGTTACCTTTGCATACGCTTCGGCAAACGGGCCGAGCAGCCAGGGCCACACGGTTCCCTGATGGTACGCGCCGTCCCGATGCCACGCATCGCCCTCATAACGCGGCTTGAAATCGGGATCATGCGGCGACAGGGTACGCAGTCCACACGGCGTCAGCAACTCCTCGCGCACAACCTTAATAATGGCAGTCGCCAATGCGGAACTCGGCTCGACGATGGGAAACGGCAGCGACAGCGCAAAAATCTGGTTAGGACGCACACTCAAGGATGAAGGATGAAGGATGAAGGATGAATCCGCTCCTCCTGTTCCCTGTTCCCTGTTCCCTGTTCCCTCCGCGTCGTCCAGCACATCGTACAGGCCGCGTCCGTCTTCGCGGGCGAAGCGGGAGAGGAAACTGGCCTGTGTTTGCTGCGCCTGTTGTGTGTACGAATTGCCGGAGGAATCGTTCAGCAGATTGGCGAAATGCGCCATGACGCGCAGGGCATTAACCCAGAGCGCGTTGATTTCGACGGGCTTGCCGATGCGTGGCGTCACGACCCAATCACCCACTTTGGCGTCCATCCACGTCAGTTGAACGCCGTCTTGACCGGCATACAGCAGGCTGTCATTGACGTCCACATGGATGTTGTAGCGCGTTCCCTGCTGATGCCAGTGGACAATCTGCTTGAGCGTTTCCCACAGGCCACTTGACAGCAGGCCGACATCCCCCGTCGCTTCCACATACCGGTAAATGGCGACAAAGTACCACAGCGTGGCGTCTACGGTGTTGTATTCCGGCGTTTCGCCCACATCCGGGAAGCGGTTGGGCAGCATGCCCGCGTCCACATACCGCGCGAATGAAAGCAGGATTTCGCGGGCAATATCCATTTTCCCGGTTGTCAGGCACAAGCCGGGCAGGGAAATCATCGTATCCCGCCCCCAATCCCCAAACCAGGGATAGCCCGCGATAATCGTAGACCGAACCCCCGGAACCTGCACGATGAATTGGTCGGCGGCGAGGGCAAGCTGCTGTAGGAGGGTGTTGGGTGTTGGGTGTTGGGTGTTGGGAAATGATGAGTGATGAGTGATGAGTGATGAATGGGCTTCTAATTCATCATTCATCATTCCGCGTTCAGCATTTCCTTCTGTTCCCTGTTCCCTGTTCCCTGTTCCCTGTTCTTCCGCGCTGGCGGCTACGACGATGGTTTGACCGGGCGTTAGTGGGAGAGACAGGGTTCCGGGGGCGTACAGGTCTTCCTGAAAGTCCTGGCCCCGTTCCTGTTCGCGGGGGTGCTGGATGTGGTAGTACCAGTCGGAGTGGGGTTCAAAATGGGCGGCGGGAACGGGCTGGCTGTCGGCGGCAAGCAGGCGCAAGCTCAGCGTGGTGGGAACCGATGTGACGCGGGCAATGGGCGGCAGCAGCAATTGCAGTTCGGAGGCAGATTCAGAGGAAAGCCAGGTCGCGGACGGGTGGAAGTCGCCGGCGGCCATTTCGCTGTGGTAATCGCGCCAGGCAAGGAGAGGTATAAGGGACAGGCGGACGGCTGTGTTTTCCGGCGCGTTTAGCAGTCGGTACGCGATGTACGTGGTGTTCTCGCCCTGCGCCATCCAGACACGTTTCTCGAAACGAAGGCCGGGCGCGGGCTGCCATATCCATGTCGGCGTCGGGTACGCGCTCCAGGCTTCCAGATATTGATAGCCCTGTGGGTAAATCGCGCCAGGATACACATTGGCCGACAGCGCATAGGCAGTATTGGAACCCTGCGCGTCCGTGACTGTCAGGGTTTCTTCCAGTTTCGACAGCAGCACGGCGCGGCCAACGGGGGGATTGAGCGCGGCGACAAGCAGGCCATGATAGCGGCGCGTGTTGGCAGTGGCGAGGGAAGCGGACGCATAGCCGCCCAACCCGTTCGTTGCCAGCCATTCGCGGCGCAGGGACTCGTCCGCATTACGCAGCAGTTCCGCGCCAAAGATAAGATTATTTTCAGCGCTCCACTCGCCTGCGTTCTTTAACTCGCCTGCGTTTATATTGTCTGCGCCTTTCTCGCCTGCATCGGACTTACTGACATCGGGCTTACCTGAGTCGCTTGTGTTTTCGGCATTGAAACTGTCGGCGGTCATGGCTGTTGTTTCCTTCCAAGCCTGTACGCGCACACGCAGGAACGTGAACAACCTGTGCGCCGAACAAGCCTACAATTGGCCTACAATTAAGAGGAAGCGGTGGCAAGCCGCTTGAGTTCCTGATACAGCGCGAGGCGTTCGCGGCCCCATCCATCGGCGCGGGCGCTGGAACTATGCGCGACGAACACGCCCGTCTTCCCGATGCGCTCCGCCTGCTCGCCCCAATCCATGCAAACGCGCCCGGTTGCCAGTTTGTAAACATCTTTGCCGTTAAAGCAGGCCCATCGCGGCGCGTACTCTTCAATTTTGCGCCGCAATTCACTGCGCTGCGTGGCGGTGGGCGGGGGCAGCAGATGGTTGGCGCTCGTGGACGTGTGCTTGTACAATCCGGTCAGGCCGATGTGGTACTGCAAAACCTGCGTGTCTTCTTCGGGGCGCAATTGGCGCGGCGTAAACCCGGACTGGTGCAACACGAGCCAGAACTTATTGGTCGGCCCCGCGTAATAATGCCCGCTTTGCGCCGAGGACAGGCTCGGAGCCGCCCCGACAAAGATCACATCAAGGCCATGCGCAAGATAATCCGGCAGAATAGGTGTTGTCATGCCGCGTTCGTAACAGGAATGGACTATTAACAATTGTCCGGTATAATGAGAAAGGGAACGTGCAGTAACACGTTCCCTAAACCTTGACTTACCGGCTCGTCAAAGCCTGTAAGTCATTAGCAAGGAGGAACTGCAATGAGCAGTTTCTGCTTCTGGCTTGGCTTCGGTGCCAACGTCATTACCATTGTTGGCAACAATCTTGTTCACGGCGACGATCCTGATGGCGGGCGCGATGTAATTGTACGTCTGCTGCATGAACCCCGCAGGAATTTTACTTGTCGGCAACCGGCGAAGCGTCAGGCGCGCTTTGTATTGGAGTGGAAGCAGGCGCGGAGGTAGACGCAGGCTGTGGCGCGCTGATTGTGTGCAGCCCAGCCTCGCGCCGCACCCAATCCGGCCACTCCTGTGCGGCTCGCGCCGCTGCTTCCAACTGTTTTGTAAACCATGTCGTTTCCTGCATTCTGCTAACCTCCTGATGTACTTTCCACCGTTAGTTCGCTCAGTTTTTGTTCTAACTGAGCCAAGTGTGACTTTTCATTGAAATTTGTCATGTAGTGCGCCCATCTTCCCAAACGCGGCACAGCCTGAGCAGGCTGCCACTTTAGGGCCACACCGTTATTATCCTTGCGCTTATCCATAGCAAAAAGCTCCAGATAGCGCCGGGGAGCCAGGCCGACAAAAGGCTCAAATTGTACGCGACCGTTTGTGCTGCCCTCTCCTTCGATACATATCGAGTCTGCGTGAAGATTCCGCGCCAAGCTTTTAGCATAGGGTTCAATATACACGACGCGCATAATGCCTGCCGCTACCATGTGCCGCGCGCATCCATGACAGGGAAATGTCGTTGTGTATACAGTACAGTCTTGTACAGCCACGCCACGCCGCGCGGCATCTGTTAATGCCGTCATTTCTGCATGAACAGGTCGCTGATACTCTGTCAAACCGGTAAACTCCGCTCCTTCCATAAGCGCTGTTTTACCCTCCAGCAATGTTTTGACAAGTTCTGGAATAGATTGTTCCCGCTTATCTTCGGCCAGCCAGTTATTGTCTTTCAGGCGCTGAACGATATCGCCAAACATCTCCCGGCGCATAGCATCACTGCTGTCATGTCCAATGATATGATCACGCGCGTCAGGTTCATCTTCGTACCAGTAAATCCCGCCACCAGCGCGGGGAACTTCGTTTGCGCCAGTGGCAACAAGGCTGCCATTGGGTGCAGCAATTACAGCGCCTACCTGCCTGCCCAACGAAGCAGAGCGATAGGCGGCAGCTTGCGCCGAAAACATCAAGTATTCATCGCGCGTCGGGGTATGAAAAGGATGTCCAAACCACAATTGCACGATACGCTGAATGGCGGCTGTTAAATGTGCAGTATCACTGGCATCTACAAAGGCATCGCTGCGCCAAAACGTTGCGCGCACCTGCTGACCAAAAACTTCCCCGGCCTCAGCCTCATCACGGTTGATTGCTTCTATCGCTTTACTTTCAAACTCTTCTATACGAAAGCTGTTATGCGACGCCATAATCTGGCGCGCAATGTTTCTACACGCTTGTGGCGTGGCGAATACGCGGAAATCAGGAAAAAGGAAGGGCCATAAATGGCGCGCAAGGTTTCCACTTCCTGAGAATGTTTCAACGAACGTAAAATGAACGCATGATTAGGTACTGGATGGTCGTCATCTGTCCGCTCGGAAACGGTCTGTTGTCGCTCCTCGCGCATTTTACCGACCGCAAGCAAAGCGACTGCATCCCCACGCTCCGTCAACCGCCGCCACTCATTTCCGGCACTCATGTAGGCATTCAATTTTGCTTCATAATATGGTGACTCAGTTAAAGAAACGGACGGGAAGAGGAATGGGAATATCATGCAGCAAATGACTGAGGCGTACCTCAGTGTGCGTATAGTTTACTTCCGCCAACGCATGATGCAGAGCGGCGCAAACAGGAGCAAGGTCAGTTCCTACAGCGCCCACCAATCCAATAACAATCTCCGGCCTGTCCATACTCCTCCTGTCATCCTACCGCCTACATACACGCATCCTGTTGTTACTTGCATACCAAGGCAAACTTGTACTCCCCGCTCAATCATGGCAGCCAACATTGCTAAATTCGTTTCGCGCATACGCCTTTCCTGCCCGACATCGCAGAAAGAGTACGTCTGCTCACGAAAGATTGCAGGTAGGCATTGATTTTTCTATACACACATGGCAAGATAAGGATACAAGTCGCCACTGATTACCGAATACTCCCCCAAGCGGTGAGGCAGCCAATACTAGTGGATCAGGGATTAGGGCGGCTTTACTTACGCCACATTACTGCAAAGGATAGTTCGCCATGCCTATAAGTCCGCTTGCCGGAAAACCGGCTCCCGCTGCTATGCTCGTTGATGTTGCCCAACTGCTGCGCCAGTACGATGATATTCACCCCGACCCGGACGACCCGCTCCAGCAGGTCAGTTTCGGCACGTCGGGGCATCGGGGCACGGCGGCAAAAGGCTCGTTCAACGCCGACCATATTCTTGCCATCACGCAGGCCATTGTCGAATACCGAAGCGCGCAGAACATCACAGGGCCGCTGTACATGGGCATGGACAGCCACGCGCTTTCCGCGCCCGCGCAGTGCAGCGCTCTGGAAGTGCTGGCCGCGCATGACATTCCCGTATTTATCGCCGCCAATGAGGGGTTTACGCCCACACCCGTGATTTCCCACGCCATTCTTACTTATAATAAAGGGTGCAAGGACGGGCTTGCCGACGGCATCGTGATTACGCCCTCGCACAACCCGCCCGAAGACGGCGGCTTCAAGTACAATCCCCCCAATGGCGGCCCTGCCGATACCAACATCACGGGCTGGGTGCAGAACCGCGCCAACGAACTGCTGAAGGCCAAACTCAACGGCGTCCGGCGCATGAGTTACGAACAGGCGCTCCGCGCTTCCACCACGCGCCGGTACGATTACATCCGGCCTTATGTCAACGATTTGGGCAGCGTGATTGATATGGAAGCCATCAAAGCGTCCGGGCTGAAATTGGGCGCGGACCCACTCGGCGGCGCAAGCGTGGCGTACTGGGAACCCATTGCTGAAACCTACGGCCTGAATTTAACGGTTGTGGACAAGACCGTTGACCCGACCTTTCGCTTTATGCCCGTTGACCACGACGGCAAAATCCGCATGGACTGCTCCTCGCCCTACGCCATGAACAATCTGATTGCCCTCAAAGATCAGTACGCCATCGCGTGGGGTAACGACACGGACGCGGACAGACACGGCATTGTCGCGCCCAGCATCGGCCTGCTCAATCCCAACCATTATCTTGCCGTCGCCATCCACTACCTGTTCACGAACCGCCCCGATTGGCGCATGGACAGCGCAATCGGCAAAACCGTCGTCAGCAGCAGCATCATTGACCGCGTGGCGCAATCGCTGGATCGCAAACTGATGGAAGTGCCGGTGGGGTTCAAGTGGTTCGTGAGCGGATTGGTGGACGGCTCGTATGGCTTCGGTGGCGAGGAAAGCGCGGGCGCGTCGTTTCTGCGCAAGGATGGAACCGTCTGGACAACCGACAAGGACGGCCCGATTATGGACTTGCTGGCAGCCGAAATCACCGCCCGAACCGGCAAAGACCCCGGCATCCATTATCAGGAATTGACCGCGAAATTGGGCAATCCAATTTATACCCGCATTGACGCGCCCGCCACGCCCGAACAAAAAGACAAACTCAAAAAACTGTCGCCCGAAGCCGTCCGCGCTTCCACCCTCGCCGGCGACCCCATCACCGCCCGCATGACCAAAGCGCCCGGCAACAACGCCGACATCGGCGGCCTGAAAGTGGTGACGGCTAACGGCTGGTTCGCCGCCCGTCCGTCCGGCACGGAAGACGTGTACAAAATCTACGCCGAAAGTTTCCACGATCAGGAGCACCTCGACAAAATCGTCGAAGAAGCCCGCCACATCGTTAACGACGCGCTCCAAGCCTGATGAAAGGAAAATATGGTGTCTCAAAAACTGCCTTGCAGAACTCGTTTTGGAAAGCGAACGCTTTGGCGCGGCGCTATTGCGCAGGCCGCTTGCGCCGTTTTGCTCCTCAGCCTCGGTGTGTGCGGAACCGGCGAAGCGCAAAACGCTTTTGTTCGCAACAGGAAGCCCGCTATGAGACTGCCACATCCGAAGCATGAGAACCCGAAGCCCACTGCCGTCCCTGGAGGAACTGACGGCGAAAGTGGATCGTTTTGTCAAGCCCCTCATAGACGGCGAAGTGGTTTCCAGTTTGGCTATCGGATTGATGGATGGCGACAAAACGTACATTTTAGGCTATGGAAGCGTTTCGCCCTCCAAACCGGGCAAGCCGGACGGGAACACGCTCTATGAAATCGGCTCCATCACCAAAGTATTTGCCGGCATTGCGCTTGCCGACGCGGTGGAACAAAAACAAGCGTCGCTTTCCGATCCGGTTGCGAAATACCTGCCCACTTCCGTGAAGATGCCAGCGTTTGAAGGGACGCCGATTACCCTCCTCGATCTTGCCACGCAAAGTTCCGGTTTGCCAGGACTGCCGGACAACTTCGCGCCCAAAAACCCCGCCAACCCTTATGCCGACTATACCGAAGACAGGCTGTTCGCGTTTCTTTCCGGTTACAAACTCACGCGCAAACCGGGTGAAAAGTACGAGTACAGCAATCTGGGCATGGGGCTGCTCGGCTACGCGCTGGCAAGGCAGGCCAAAACGCCCTATGAGGAACTGGTCAAGCAGCGCATTTGCCGGCCATTGGGCATGAGCAGCACAACCTTTACGCTTGATGCGGAACAGCGCTCCCGCCTGGCGGCGGGGCATGATGCGGACGGCAATGTGGTTAAGAATTGGGATTTGGGGGTACTGGCAGGCGCGGGAGGCTTGCGCTCCGATGTCAACGATATGCTGCGCTTTATGCAGGCCAATTTGATGCCTGAGTCGGGCTTGATTCCGGCGCGGCTGCAAACCGCCCTGCGCGGGGCGCAAAAGCCACAGCGTTCCATTGCGGGGCCGGGGCATATCGGGCTGGCATGGCACATTCTGCCCGACAGCAAAACCCTCTGGCACAACGGCAGCACGGGCGGCTATCGTTCGCTGCTGGCGTTCAATCTGGAAACAAAACGAGGCGTTGCGGTATTGTGCGGCACGGCCAGCGAAACCACCGATGCGCTTGGCTTCAGCCTGCTGCGGATGCTGGGCGGCGAGGAACCCGCGTCCCTCAAAGTACGCCTGCCCGCTCCAATTGACACCGCTGTTTACGCGAACTACGTGGGCGATTACCAACTCGCGCCCGGAGTAATTTTAACGGTCGCGCGGGAACAAAATCATCTGCTGGCGCAACTGACGGGGCAGGCGAAATACCGCTTATACCCCGCTGCGGAAACAGAGTTCTTTTATCGGATCGTGGACGCGCAAGTTACGTTCGTCAAAGGCGGCAACGGCAAAATCGAAAAACTGATCCTGCACCAGAACGGCAGTAACCTGCCCGCAAACAAAGTCAAGTGATGCTGACTTCTTTACATCCAAAACCAAAGGCTTTGTTGATCTGGAAGGCGTATTCCGGGGCAGGGTCGTGTTGTTCAGAACCAGCTATTGTGTAAGCATGCATTTGCTTGCAGTCGTTTCATGCCTCATTATTTAACATCATGAACTCATCACCTACCGTTCTGCCTCGTCAACAAGCGAAGCAGGACGGCTTTTCACGTTTTGTCGGTTCGATGTTTTCCTTTGACTCCCGCAGACTTTGACTCCCGCAGAATAAGAAGCGTTTTTCACAGCTCGTACTTTGCGGAAGCAGGCAATGGATCAAGCGGCGTATTAATCCAGCATTGGCTCTGTCGGCGCAAGCAGGATGTTCAAATGCTTGTCTTCCTGAATGGCAGTCTCTATTTCGGCCAACGTATCGTACAATTCAAACGTTTTTTTCCGGCCAGGCGCTCGGACGAACGGGAACCTGCCACCAGTGATCTATCTTGATAACTTCCGCTTCAACCACTTCCAGCGTCAGTCCGCTCGGATGCTGATCGCGCAGATACTCCCATACCGTTGGGAACGCGCGTTCAGTATCACGCCGCCTGCGCTGTTAAATCCGTTTTCGCCGGGCTTGTCACGAGATAGACCTTCAAATTTTCCTCATCCGCCAGCGCAATCATTGCGTCTGCCAGCGCTTCATAATACTCAAAAAGGCGCTCAGGCTCGAAATCCGGCTGCACGGTGACGTTCCATGCAAACTCATCATGCCATATCTGGTCTTCCAGCACTGCCAGCGTTGCGCCGCCGGGACGAGCATCTTTTAGATAATGCCGCACCCGTTCCGCGATGAAATGCTTATCGTGTTCCGCCATGTCTCTCCTCCAGAATTCTGATCACGCTTTGCGCAAGTACCACCGATTCTAATGCCAGCCGCCTGTCTATGGATACCTGCGGGCGGTAGTCTGCGTTCTCTCTTGATGGCCGCAGGATAAGAAGCGCTTTTCGCAACTCGTGCTTTGCTTTGCGCGGAAGGTTGATATTGTTCATGACGAGTTCGGGGAGTTGTTCGTGCGCGGGATTGTTCCAGCCATGCGCAAAACTCACACCTTTTGCCACCAACTCCGCCGTAACCGCTGAATACGCCGCATAATACGAACTGCTGATGCTGCGCCGAAACAACCCTTCCTCCAACAGTTTTTTCGCAGCCTTCAAGCAATCCTCACTCATGTCCTGCCACGTTGCCACCGCATTTCCCTCAGTTGATGTTTAAAAAAGGCGCGTGAAACTGTTCACGCGCCTCTTTATTATACGCCCGGTTTGCAGGAATGTCTACCTGTCGCGTTCGGTTCCGCTGTTGAGGGCGGCTTGGGCGGCCAGTCGGGCAATGGGGACGCGGAAGGGCGAGCAACTGACGTAGTTGAGGCCGATCTTGTGGCAGAACTTCACGCTTTCCGGTTCGCCTCTATGCTCGCCGCAGATGCCTAACTTGATGTCGGGACGCACCTGCTTGGCCGACGCAACCGCCATAACAGGCTGCTTTCTCAATCGGGCATTCCTACGGTTCGTCCGTCACACGGTTGGCAAAAGGCCGTAGAATCCTTTTGGCGCGCATCAAAACTGTGGAACACAAACAAACGCGAATGGTTCGCGCCTGTTTTTGAGTCTGCTTTGCTATGCCGCCTGCTTTTCCGGCGCTTCAATTTCTTCCTGCGGGGCCATGAGCGACAGCAGAATGTTCAAATGCTGCTGATCTTGCAGTTCAATTTCTACATCGGCGAGCGTATCGTACAGTTCGAACGTCCGGGCGGGCCAGACATTGGGGCGCACGGGAACTTGCCACAACGTTTCCATTTTACGAACGCCCGCGTCCAGAACTTCAATGGTCGCGCCGCTCGGCTGACGCCCTTCAAAGCGTTCGCGCACCATTTGCGCTACGGCTTCCGCGTTAATCTCCATTGTCTTTTATCTCCAGAATGTCGAATACAAGCCGAACGTCATGGATTCTGTTGAGCGCTGTACGCCGGTCTACCAGAACCGCCGGACGATAATCCGCATTTTCGCGTTCGATACGGAGGCGGCGGAGCGCTTTGTTCAGTTGATAACGCTTGCTGCGATGCAGGCTGGTATTGTTGAGTACCAAATCCGGCACTTGCTCATGTTTGCCGAAATGTCTATAAACTGGAAGAGACGATCTTATTGTTGTGCTATACCAGACAAAAATCCTTAAGAACCTTCGGAATGCCTTCCGTATCCCAAGCCGTTTCCACACAGACTCGCATTTCCACGTCAGGTAATGCCTCCAGGCGCAGACGTTGGAGCAGAGTTTCATCTATCACCTGCACGACCAATGGACAGCGTTTCTGAGTTCCATTGCGCAGGGTAAGCGTCATGACACATCCGAGCCGTGCAGGAGTCCCTTCCACAATTCCTGTTGCTGTAACGCGATGCCAGGCCGTTTTGCGTCCCACCCGGTTCGCCGTAATTGTCTCACTGCTCATTGTTTGTTTCCTCTCCGAACTCTGACGTGATCTCTCGTTTCCAGTTGCAGCAGTCTCTCGTCTGGCGGTGGGCTGCCCGGAACCGGCAGCCCTGTTCCTCCTGTATCTATCTCTACGCCAGTCGCCAGGTGGAAAATAGCAATCTGATCACTCTCCAGCGCAAAATCTCGCGCTACACTCTCCTCATAAACCAGAACAGATAGATCGAGAAAAAAGCTTTCTACCCCCTCATCGTTGATACCTTTCCATATTCCAATGCAGCAACGCGGGTGCTGCAGCAGGCTATAGTGCTTTTCAATGAAGGCTTGCAGTTCCTCGGCAACGCTTTCTGCATCTGGATAGGCCGTTAGATCGTTGTCTAATCCAACCGCAAAGAACGGCTGGCTTATTTGATCACCGAAGTACAGGCTATAAGTTGCGCCCCCGCCGTTCTCAGGCTTCTCCAGAATTTCCAATATCTCATCAAGCGCCTTCGCGACTTCGCGCATATTCGGCAGGGAGGCAGAGACAGAAGAGAGGTATTCCAACAGGTTGTTCGCGCTCACCCCGGACACCGCCTTTTCATTCTACCTACAGGACAAATGTGTTTTGAATTAATTGGCGCATCGAACAACCAATTGTTGTAGATATTGTAGCATAGAATAGACAGACCGAACGAGGCACAAAGGGAAAATTGAATTTCCCCTCTGTGCCTTTGTGTCTCTAGCGTAGCGGGGGACTATGCGGCTATTTGTCCCGATGCGCGGTATCGCCAAGCGCGGCTTGGGCGGCGGCCAGTCGGGCAATGGGAACGCGGAAAGGAGAGCAGGACACGTAGTTGAGGCCGATCTTGTGGCAGAACTTCACGCTTTCCGGTTCGCCGCCATGCTCGCCGCAGATGCCCAACTTGATGTCGGGACGCACCTGCTTGGCGCTTGCAACCGCCATCTGCATCAGCTTGCCCACGCCGGCTTGATCTACGGTGTCGAAGGGATCGGCAGCCAGGATTTTCTGCTCGATGTAGGGCACGAGGAACTTGCCCGCATCATCACGGCTGAACCCAAACGTCATCTGCGTCAGGTCGTTGGCTGCTTGTAAAGCAACTCAGGCGTTTCTGACGGCTCTATGCAGCAGAAATCCTTGAGTGTCGCGGCAACATCCGCTGTGTTCCAATCGGTTTCTATACAGGCGCGTATTTCAACGCCTACAGAAAGTTTCATAAGCCGGAGCAACAGGTTTTCGTCCGTCACGCGCACTGCCTGCGAGAAGTGCCGGGTGACACCGCTTTGCGTTTGCCCAACCGCATGAAATGTCACGCAGGTAGGATTGCCCGGTGTGACGCCTGTAAGCGTCATGCGCTGCCAACGAGCGTTCGGCTTAGAGGACGTTACTGCCTGCTGTGTTTCTAAAATGGCGATGTCGTTGCTCATAATTCGCTCCATTATTCCGGCTTGTCCTGCGTATCCAGTCGACGCAACCGCTCCAAACTGGATTCGCCTGTACCGCCGATTGCAATCTCCCCTGAACCGCCTTGTCGAAGATCGTACAAGGCGATCTGGTTTCCCCCGAGTGCAAATTCGCGCGCCCTTGCTTCATTGTACACCAGAACGGCAACATCTATCCAGGCGGTTTCTACGCCATCCACATCTTTTGTTCGCCAGATACCAACACAGCAACGCGGGTGTGTCAGCAAATCACGACGCGCTTGCAGAAACCCGGTCAATGCTTCCGTCAGGGCTTCCGGTTCTGCTGTCCATGTGAAATTGTTGTCCAGACCCACAGCGTAAAAAGGCTGGCCGAATTGATCGCCGAAGTAAAGGCTGTAGGTCACTCCTCCATCCCGCTCAGGTTTGTTCAGAATAACTTGCATGTCTGCAACTGCCTGTATCGCCGCTTTCAACGCAGGCAACGATGGGGCAACTTCGCTGAACAAGTATTCAAACAACGTTCCCGCAACGTTACCAGACATCCACATTACCTCGTGACTCGTTGATGCGCCAGATCGAGAAGATGTTCCGACTTGTCAATAAGCGCATCCGCCTGCTGGTCGCGCTGTGCCCTTATCTGCTCTTGAGCCATGCGCCCATTGAGCGCGCTCATTTCAATGCGAAGCGCGTCCATACGCTTTTCTTCCGCGCGGCTGATCGTTCGCATCAAAGCCTTTTCTGTCAGCCGTTGATACTCCTGCCGCAGCGAAGCAAGGTTTTCCATTGCCTGAAACTGTTGAACCATATCTTCGACTATTTGAGCAGGGGTGGTACTTCGCGCCTGCGCCATCTGTTCTAAAATGTGGTAAGTACGGGGCGTCAGTTCCAACCGCTCACCTGTTTGTGCCAACTCATTTTCTCCTGTTCCATTGGCGTTGCGCTTTCCTTCATCCATGTCAAAAAGAGGACGCGAACATTCTCGCCCTTCTCCATTATACGCCCGTTTCGCTAAATCCTATGGTAACGGTTCAGAATCACAGAAAGCATCGAAAGCCTTTCCTGTTTCGATGTAAGCCGTAAATTCAATACTTTCCTGCTCGGACCAATCCATAGCCGCCAATATGCCGAAGAACTCCGTGACATCTACTTTGTCGTACCCCTCGCTCAATATAGCATCTGCCATCGTCTGAAAATTAGTCGGTATCAACTCCTCATTCAACATCAGCCCCTTTTTCATAAGCCTACCTACCCTTACTGTAATTCGCTGCTACAACCACAGTCCAAATTTCGCAACAAAAAGGTTCCTACTAAACTGCCTTATCCCCCCTGCGCCTTTGTACCTGACGTGAAAGAGTTGTAGATCAGCGGATTCGCAAAAGGCGAGACATGTCAACTCTATTTTTGCATAACGGCACATTCAAACCATTTTGTTATCCATGCTTATTTATTGTAGACTGTCACAAGAGGCTCATCCTGACCATTGAACGATTTTGAACTGTTTTTTTCGACGTTTTCTGTCCATTGAAACTATGCAATCTGTTGGCATCCAAGATTTAGAAATATGGATTTCATGTCTCACTATATTTCTCGACGGTCAGCCGAACGGCAACGGACGTCTACTGCTATGCGCCTGTACGTTGTTACGTTTCGATTCAACGCTTGGTTTCAAGCGTTACGACAAAAGGAGAAGCAATTGGTTACTAATCCCTGCACCCCTGCTTACTAGCTCAACCGCCTTCTCATCCTTTCCGCGCATGCGGCACAGCGTTGTAAAGAGCGCGGCCTGCCCCATCTGAATTATCTGCCAGCCAATGCTCGGCTCGTGGACACGGATGTGGACGTGCATGGACGACTGGAAGCGCTGACGTTCAAAGTTTTGGACGATGAGTGCCCCTTCTTCGTTGTGGTTTCGGTGAACGCAGTTGTCATCACGGTGTTCATAAACGAGGAACAGATGTTCGCCAAATCGCAGCGTCGCAAGCAGTACCGTAGACGCTGCCGACAGATGGGCTAAAGCAACACAAAACATATCGTGAGTACAAGATCAGGCTGCTAGTGCAGTGCCTGATTTTTAAACGCCTTCACACAAAGGCGCTTTGCACGGAGGGCAGCAAAGCGCCTTTATTGTGAGGCTCAGGTGAAAGGGCAATACGCATATGGAACAAAAATATGCTTTGTCAGCATACAAACCGACGCACATCACCCCGCAACTTATTAAAACAGCCTATCACGAAGCCGGTCACGCGCTCGCCTGCGTGTGGCGTCGCTCACTGGTACAGCGCGTCACAGCAATGCCACAGCCAGGCTCACGCGGGCATTGTCTGTATTCCATCAGCAACGCGACATCGCCGTTGGATCGCGTCAAGATGAGTCTGGCCGGAGCCATCGCCGCCCGCATTGCCACACAACCACAATGGTATCCTGTTCCGGGTTGGCGTCCCTCAGCGGAAGAGGGAGCAGGCGCAGATATGCAGGATGTATTCCAGTTTCTCCGAGAACACACAAGCGGTTCTTGTGTTTCGTGGAGTGACCGTAGCGCAGGGTTTTCAGAAAAGGAGGATGCCATACTTGATGGCCTCATTGCTGAAGTCTTCAAATGGCTGAGTGCCCCGGCGCGGCGGCAGGCGTTGGATGTGGTGGCGTCTCTGTTGATGGATCAAGGAACTCTGGTTATGCCATTGGTTAATCAGATCATCCGCGACTCGATGACTTTTCCGTCACATCAAGGGTTCGTGTTTGCGCCTGATTTTAGCTATCGGCACTGGAAACGAATGGTTGAATTAGGTGGCGTGTACGACCCGCGCCGCCGCGCCTGGTGGATTCCACCCTCACAAATCAACAGCCTTAACAATTTGAGGCGCAGGCAAGGATAGCACGTTTTGCAGAGATGCGCAAGAACCTGAACCTGTGCAATTTACTCATCCGCCCTCACGACACCTGCAAACAACAACAGGCAGGGCTTATTTCTGCCTGTTGTTGCATGAGTATAACACCTACTTATCGCGTTCGGTTCCGCTGTTGAGGGCAGCCTGGGCAGCGGCCAGTCGGGCAATGGGAACGCGGAAGGGAGAGCAGGACACGTAGTTGAGGCCGATCTTGTGGCAGAACTTCACGCTTTCCGGTTCGCCGCCATGCTCGCCGCAGATGCCCAACTTGATGTCGGGACGCACCTGCTTGGCGCTTGCCACCGCCATCTGCATCAGTTTGCCCACGCCGGCTTGATCTACGGTGTCGAAGGGATCAGCGGCCAGGATTTTCTGCTCGATGTAGGGCACGAGGAACTTGCCCGCATCATCACGGCTGAACCCAAACGTCATCTGCGTCAGGTCGTTGGTTCCGAACGAGAAGAAGGCCGCGTTGCCATTAGCCGGGTCTGCCAACTGATCGGCGACGAGGCAGGCGCGCGGGATTTCGATCATCGTGCCGAACATGTAGTCGAGTTCGACGCCCGCGTTGGCGATTACGTCGTTGGCGACCCGCTCCAGATTGCCACGCACGGACTTGAGTTCGTTGACGTGGCCGACGAGCGGGATCATGATTTCGGGGTGAACGTCCTTGCCCCGCTTCTTCACGGCTGCCGCGCCCTGCAAAATGGCGCGTACCTGCATTTCGACGATGCCGGGGAACACAATGGAAAGACGGCAGCCGCGCAGTCCCATCATTGGGTTTGCTTCGCGCATTCCCTCGACGGCTTGCAGCAGGGCTTCCTTCTTGTGCAGTTCCTCGCTGTCGCCCTTTGCCCGCAGTTCCGTCACCTGTACGAGCAGTTCGTCGTGGGAGGGCAGGAACTCGTGCAGGGGCGGGTCAATCAGGCGGATGGTGACGGGCTTGCCGTCCATGACCTCGAAGATGCCCTCGAAGTCCTTCTGTTGTATGGGCAGCAGCCGATCCAAGGCGTTTTTGCGGACGGCTTCATCCGTCGCCAGAATCATTTCCTGCACGATGGGCAGGCGATCCTGCTCGAAGAACATGTGTTCGGTGCGGCACAGGCCGATGCCTTCCGCGCCCAGATCAAGCGCCTGCTGCGCGTCGCGGGGGTTGTCGGCATTGGTGCGGACGCCCATTTTACGGAAGCTGTCGGCCCATACCATCAGTTCGCTGAACGCGCCGGACACTTCGGGCGCGATCAGTTTCAGCGCGCCCACATAAACCGCGCCGCTGGAACCGTCCATCGTAATCGTGTCACCCTCGCGCACAACCACGTCGCCAACGGTCATGGTTTTAGCTTCGGCGCTCACTTTCAGGCTTTCCGCGCCCGCTACGCAGGGGATACCGAAGCCGCGCGCCACAACTGCGGCGTGACTGGTTTTGCCGCCCCGGGCGGTGAGGACGCCCTGCGCCGCGAGCATACCATGAACATCGTCGGGGTTGGTTTCGTCGCGGACGAGAATCACTTTGCCGCCCGCGCCGCCGTGTACGCCCTGCAAAGCGGCGGTGTCGGCGTCAAAAACCGCTTTGCCGACGGCAGCGCCGGGAGAAGCCGCAAGCCCGGTCGCAATCTTTTTCGCGCTGTCGAGTACGGCGGGGTCAATGCGCGGGTGCAGCAGTTGGTCTACGTGCGAACCCGTGACGCGATTGACGGCCTCTTCTTTGGAAATCAAGCCCTCATGCACCATGTCAACCGCGATACGCACGGCAGCCGGCCCCGTGCGCTTGCCGGAACGACACTGGAGCATGAACAGTTTGTTGTGTTCAATGGTGAACTCAATGTCCTGCATGTCCTTGTAGTGGTCTTCCAGACGGTCGCAGGTTTCGATAAACTGCTTGTAAATTTGCGGGTTCTGCTGCTCCAAGTGGGAAATCGGAACCGGGGTGCGGACGCCGGCAACCACATCCTCGCCCTGCGCGTTCATCAGGTACTCGCCGAAAATGGCCTTTTCACCGGTAGAGGGGTCGCGGGTAAACGCAACGCCCGTGCCGCAATCGTCGCCCGCGTTGCCGTACACCATAGACTGGATGTTGACGGCTGTGCCGATGTCATCGGGGATTTTTTCGGTGCGGCGGTACACAATGGCGCGATCCGTATTCCAGGAACGGAACACGGCCTCAACCGCCAATTGCAGCTGCTCGTAAGGATCGGTGGGGAATTCGCGGCCCGCGTGTTCGCGGACATGGGCGAGGAACAGTTCCGAAACCTGCCGCAGGTCGTCGGCGTTGAGTTCGAGGTCGTCCGTGACGCCCTTCTTTTCTTTGTATTCCTTGAAGATGTGGTTGTCGAAATCGTGCTTGGACAGGCCGAACGCCACATCCGAAAGCATCATAATGAAGCGACGGTAGGCGTCGTAGACAAAGCGGGGGTTGTCGGTTTCTTTGATCAGGGCGTCAATTGTGGTGGGATTGAGGCCGAGATTAAGCACGGTGTCCATCATGCCGGGCATGGAAAACTTCGCGCCGGAGCGCACGGACACGAGCAGGGGTTTCGCGTCGCCGCCGAACTCGCGCTCCATTTGCTTTTCTACGGCGCGGATAGCCTCTTTGACGGCGGGCATCAGGTCGGCGGGAACCTGCTTGCCATTGGCGTAGTAGGCGTTGCAGGTGTCGGTGGTGATGGTGAAGCCGGGGGGTACGGGCAGGCCGATGTTGGTCATTTCGGCGAGGTTGGCGCCTTTGCCACCCAGCAGGTCGCGCATGGATTTGTCGCCCTCTGCAAACAGATAGACGCGCTTCGTTGCCACTGCGGTCATATAGGTAAGGTCTCCTTCTTCGGGTTCAATACTTGGGATGCGTCTGTTATTGTACCAGAAAACGGCGGGAAGGGGTTACTGCGCGGCCAGGAAGGGATTCACCACAGAGGCACAGAGGGGGCACAGAGGAAGACAAGGAGAAAAGGAGAAGAGGAGAAGAGGAGAGGGGAACCGCGAAAGACACCAAATAAACGAAAAAGACGAAAACAAAGTAGACAGGATGAATGGAGGCTGTTGGGAAACAGGATATTGGTTCGCGCCAACCGGGTTCATTTTGCCGCGCCCTGCAACAGAGCGGCGGCGCGTTGTCCTGCGGCGCGTACTTCGGCGTGGACAAGCCGCTCTATTTCCGCCTGCAATTCGGCGGGAACTTCCTGGTTGGCGTCCTGCGCTTCGCGCCATTGCGTCCTCAGTTCTTCGCGCCGTTGCTGTTCGGCAGTAAAGAAACGATCCGGGCGCTGCTTTTGCATCACGATAAGGGTAGCGGCGTTATCATCGTCTTCCAATTGCGGCGTCAGGGCGTCCAGAGCCTCCCCCATCGTGTTGCCTGATGCCTGCTTGTTGCCGGCGACAGCGTGATACGCTGTTTCAGACGCGCTATCGGTTACGGGTACAACAGCAATGACCATACATTTCTCCCTTGTTCGCTAGAGGTAGCAACATACTTAAACAACCCACTTATTCTTGAGGGCGTTCTGCCCTATTTTGCTTGCAGCAGCTATGATCTTTGAACGATTCCGAGCCAGCCACGCTTCTAATTCTAAAAAGAGTTCGGCAGAAGGGAATTGGTTGATAATCTTCTCATAACCGCACATGCTTAAATTAACACTTATAAAAGCAGTTAAGCAAACAGCGCCCGTCAGCAGTCCCGGTGTCATCTCCTCCGAGAAGTGGTCAAATGTGTAACGGAATATCCTAATGTATACATCATGTTCGTACCCTTCTATTCCGATAAGGTAGGCGTATAAACCCTCCGTTCCCTGCTGAACTTGCTGTAAGACAATTGTTCTTCTAAGCCTAAAATAATCAAGCACATGAAATAGGCGGCGTATGCCATTCTGACAATAGGCTGCGAACCAGCATCATACGCTTCAATGTAGTTTGCAAGCGGCTCTGCTTGCAGCAATTTGCGCATTACTACGATTAGTTGAGTATCAAATGGCGTAGTGCCGGTGAATTCGTCGCCGCAAGAAACCTCGCCTCCCGCGCTACGCTTCATTTCTACGACGTAATCTCCACGCCTGAAACTTTCCCAAGACAAACTGTGCTGTTGCATCCCTTCTTCCATCAAATCTATAAGCCAGTGAGCAAACACTACATTTTCGGACGCAGCATATCTTGTCGCTTCCATGATTACCAGTGTTTCCTCGCGGTCAAGCCGGCTTGCTTCTGGTGTTTCCCTTCCTGTATCGTGTTTTCGGTAAATTCTCTGCATGATGGTTTGCAGGTAATCATCGTTGCTCATGCTTGTAACCTTCACGATGTTGTGTCCGCACAGGGGGCTGCGACTTTACACAAGATAAACGGCAACGCACAAGGCTTGCTCCACCTGATTTAGTGTAGCATCGGATACCTGTCCCATGCGTCGAACAAGCCTTGTCTTATCTATGGCGCGGGCTTGATGGTAGAGAGCAACAGAGTCGCCGGTCAAGCCGCCTTCGCCTACCGCAACCTCTACACAGAAAGGATAGCCCGCCCAATTCAGATTGGACGTAAAAGGAACCACAACCGCAGTGCGCAAAAAGACGTTGAATGAATCGGCTTGCAGCACGAGAACGGGGCGCGTTCCCGCTTGCTCGGAACCTCGTGTCGGGTCCAGCGAGGCCATCCACAGTTCGCCGCGCTTCATGCTTTGTCCGCCTCTTGAAGTTGCTAATTGTAACCGTCCATGCCTGCTTCTGCCAGAGCCACATCTTCATCAGCAAGTTGGCTGTACAGGTTGGGCGGCAAGTTCCCGCTGGACGATGTTTGCCTCACGCCGCAGAATACGTAATGCCTCACCAAAAGCCATGCCCATGAGCAAAAAGGCTCATGGGCATGGCTTCGCGCCGCCACACACAGTGGGGCGTTACTTTGTTCAGATTGGCGCTGCCGACATCGTTCGCGCCGCCACACAGAGGGATTATTTTTCCAGCGTGATGGCGGCGATTTTCAGGTCGGGCGCGTTGGGCAATTGTAAAGCGACAAGGTTGCGCGGCTCCTTGATCTTGATGGTGTAGTGGAACAGGGCCACCGCGCTGTTTTGTACCCCTTTGGGCGTGGCATACCGGCGCGACAGGAACGCGATCTCCTCGCCATGATGGGGCGGCTGATCCCAGCGCCCCGCAGCAAAGGTGTACAAATCCTCCGACTGGCTGGTCGGCTCCTGAAAAATCAGTTTCAGGCTGGCCGTCACGTCCTTGCCGGTGCAGGCGGCGAGGATGTGCAGGACGCGAACCGTGCCATTCGTTTTGCCCAGTTCCACGCGCTGACCCTTACAGGCGATGAAGTTCTTGTTTTTGCCGTCCTTGTCGCCCCACCGGAAGCTGATGCGCCGCGACGAGTCCGGCCCGGTCTTTTCGGAAAACAGCCACACGCCGCTGGACACAACCGGGCCTGTCGCATACGGCGGCAGCAGGGACGCGGGAAAGGCGTTGCCCTGCCCGTCAAAGTCGCCGTCGCCCGCGTGTTCCTCGTCCGTGATGCCGTCGAGATTGAACGCTTTGCTCAGGTCTACGAAGTTCAAGCGGCCATTGCGCACCTGAATCGTGTGTACCACTTCGTCGGCGGGATGCGTGGCGGCAAGCGTGGATGCCCACGTATCCCCGACCTTGACATCCCAAACCAGCGTGTACGTGCCATCGTAGGGCGGCGGAGTCAGCCATGCCAGCACGTCACCCGTTGTCTGTCCGGGCGCAACGTCCTGTGAAATGGGCGTGGTTTCATCCTCCCAGCTGTATTCGGCTCCGTCCTGATAGTACCAGTGGTAGCCGATGCGAACCTGGTCTTTCTTCCAGATTTGCGGGCCGTTGTTCAGCACGGTCAGGCGCACGGGCTGGCGGCGCTCGGCGGGCAGGGAGGGAAGGGTAGAATCGGACACGAACCGCGCCCCGAAATCCAAATCCACGATGCTGACAGGCGTGGAGTGGGTTTTCGCGTTCCCACGCTGGTGTCTCCGTTTTCGCCCTGCGCCACTTCCCAATGTCCCGCGTAGGTCCACGTTTTCTTCCGGCGTCCAGACAGGCAGAGGTTTGCCGTCTGCATCCATAGCCGGGAATGGTGACGCGGGCCGTGACAGTTTGACCGGCGCAGACGTCACTTGGTCAGTTCCATCGTGGCGTCGGCAAGGGAAGACGGGCGTTTCAATCGCCGATCCTCAGGTGATTGTGGGCGAGGCGATGCGGGTCAGGCGGAAAGTGACACGCGCTCCTGCTGCTTTGCTCCACGTTACTCGCGCCATCATTGCGCAGAGTGGCCGTCGCCGCGTACACGCTTCCGGCTTCCATAAACGCGGGCACGTCAGCGCGTACCAGGGTCGCGGCGAAGTCAGGCAGGCGTTTGTCGCCCGCCGCCGCAATCGTTATGGGAATTTGCAGCGCGGCTCCTGGATCGGTTCCGATATTCACTCCCTGCGCGCCTTTTTTGGCTTCATCGGCAAGCCGGATTTCCAGGGTGTAGTCGCCGGGCGCAAGCGGGCTGCCGTTTGCGGACGCGGCAACGCTCAAAGCGCTGTTGACGTTTTGTGTGGGCAGGGTTAAGGTCGCCAGAATTGCGCTCGCGCCCGCGCCAACCGGCGTACCGCTGCGCAGCCAGCGATAGGTGAACTGCACGGGCGGATTGCCCGGAACGAGCGGCCCGCCCCAGGGTTCCACTCCCGTATTCTGCGCCCGCGCTTCTATGCTATAGGTTTGTCCGGCCAGCATGGTTTGGGGCGCGTTGTGAGACAGGAATTTTACGCTGCGCTTTGTCAGGCCGAGATACTGGCGCGCGTATTCGCGGGTGATGTCCGCCGTGCTGTACCCGGCTTCCAGCGTGGGCGCGATTTCCGCTCCAACGTCGTAATCGTTCCAGCCGTCGAGCAGTATCCAATCGGGGTTTTGCTTCAGCGCGGCCTTCCAGTTCTGGCGATACGTGTCGCCGCTGTGGCGCGGCAAATAAGGCGCGTCGGGCGCGGTTTCCCCCGGCGCGTTTTCGCCCTGTGTGCCGTCGTAGCCCGCCCCGATACTGCCCGTTTTGATCCAGCCGCTGTTTTCAAACTGAAAACCCTTGTCGCGGGTGTCGGTAAAGTAGCCGTCCAGACCGGCTTTGCCTTTGAAGTCGCTGCCGCCCAAAACGAGCAAATCCGCGCCGTTAAAATCCTGTGCGAACCGCGTTCGCAGCGCATGAACGAATTGCCCGTCCATGTCCTTCCAGGCCGCCGCCGAGGACAGAAAGACAGGATACGCGACCCGCCCGCCACTTGCGGCTTGCAGCGTCACCTGCGCGCGAAACGCAGCCGGTATCTGGCGGTAAAAGTCGCGTACCATACCGTACAAAGCGGCCTGCGCCCCGGCTTCCTTCAAATCGGCCTGCGCGCCAAGCGCATCATTAAGGCTTGTGGTATCCAGGTACAAACCGACCTGCGGATAATCCTGCCCGGTTTGCGCCAGCGATTGCAGGGCGCTTGCCATCACGCGCAGTCCCTTGTCGGCGTACAATCTACGGGCAGCCGCATCGCCCCGATATTCCGGCAGAACCACGTCAATGCCCGACCTCCGCATTTCGCGCAGTTGGTTGCGATGCCAGTCGGCCCGGTCATAACTGAGCCAGGGACCGACGCCTTCCAGGGGATGATGGGCCAGGGCCGTGCTGCCGTTGGCGCGAACCACGCCGACAAGCGGCGCGGCCTTGCGCGGGTCGCCCTGATAGCGGTACGCATACCGCGCCATGACCAGATGGGCAAGGGCTTGCGGCTTGTGTTCGGGCAGGTCCGGGACAGGGGGAGTGACGGCGCTTGCGGCAAGCATTTGGGGTGAAAATCGGGCGGGCGTGGCGGCAAACACGGGGCGGGCGCGGGCATCCAGAGTGCGCTGAAGCGAAAAATCTCCGCCTACTTCGTTGCTGCTGCCAAACTCAAACCTTGCCTGATTGTTCCACTCGCCCGCCAGCACGTCGCCGTCAATGTTGGGTTTGTTGGACGTGACGCGGGGGCTGAACAGCAGGCCGGGGCGCGAAGGCAGGGAGGAATTGTGCAGTTGGATTTCGTCCCACAGGCCGGGATTGTCCACATCCGCAGGCGCTTTCACCCGCGCGGACAGGCTTTGCACAGCGGGACTGCTCGGCACGATGCTTTGCGCCACAACGTTGAAGCCCATACGGGTTTCCGCGCTCGGCCTGCCGCCCAGATCCGCCCAGGGAATTGCGGCCTCAACCGTATAGCCCAATGCCGTGCCGCCGCTCGCCCGCCCCGCGCCTTTGGGCGTGACGACAAACTTGATGACACGCGAAAACAGAGCCGCCCGCGCCGCTTCCTGCTGCGGCTGCGTCAGGGATTTGTCCGCGCCCAAGTCGGTAATTCGCTTCTGAATGTCCCCGATGCCGTTAAACAACGGGGTTTTCGTCGCGCCCGTATACAACTGCGCGCCGCCCGCCGCGCTTGCCACCAGGAACACGGTATGCGGGTTGGGCCTGGTTCCCTGATGGTCGTTGTCGGTTTGCAGGCTGACGATAACGGCGTCGTCTTCCAGGGGGTTAGAAAAAGGCGTGGCGTTTTTGCCGCTCGTGACCGGCTTGTTGACCTGAACCGCCACGTAGAAAAAGTCATCGTCCCAGGCGGTATAGCCCGCGATGTGATTGGCCGACTCAGTGGCAGTGGCGCGCGCCCCATTGGCCGGGGGCGCGGGCGTTTGTGCCCGGAGGGGAACCGCTATCGGCAGCAGCAGCGCCGCCGCAAGCGTCAGGGCTTGTTTACCCATGAGAGCGCTCTCCTTACAAAAACGCCCGCGCAGTCGGAAGTTCCCGAAGCCCTTCGTATATGGCAACGGAAAGTATCCACAGCGCACAGGCGCATGTTGTCTCATCTATTACAGGAATACGTGTCGTGTCTTACGTCTATTAAGAATACGTACAAGGCCGCCGAATGTGAACATTTTCGTCGGCTTAAAGATGGCGGATAGTAGCACACATTCGCCGGGTTGTCAAGGAAGCGTTTAGAAGCAGCAGGGCCGGCGCATCTTAACTGCGGCAAGCGTTGACATAACCCCGATAATTTAGGCAAGTGGGCATGTTCGTGCCAATGGCGTACAACTCGCTTCCCTTAAAAAGAGATCGGTTCGTAGGGGAGGGCCAGGCGCATGGACGAGGCGACAAGCTGCTGCTGCCAGTCCGCTTGTTCCCGCTTTTCGCGGATGTCGTCGTCGTAATGCACCAGGTACATGCGTTCGCGGAACTCGGCGGGGTATTCGCGTAACTGCTCGAAATGCGAATGAACCGTGTTGGCAAACAGGGGCTTGAAGGTGCAGTCGTGGAACACGCAGGCCGTGTCTTCAAAGAACCAGGGATCGGCGACGGCCAGCGTGTCGCAGGTGAAGCCGACAGACACGCGGCCTTCGGTAAGTTTCAGGCCGTAGGAAACCGCGTTGGGCACATGGGGAACCGGATGAATGTCCAGCGTCAGTTCTTCCCATTGATGCGGGACACCGACGCGCAGGGGAACCACGTCGAAATAATCCTTGAGTTCGCAGGAACAATCGCACACTTGCCCCATTGTGCCCGACAGCACATTGTTCCACAACCGGTCGGGCAGCGTTTCCGGGATGAACATGGTGGGGCGAATCTGCCATTGCAGCATGTTCCGAAAGCCCCACTCTTCCAGCCCATAGATATGGTCGCCGTGCAGGTGGCTGATGAAAACCGCGTCCAGGTCGCGCAGCGATAACTGCATGGCTTGCAGGCGTCCGGGAACCGTATGCCCGCAGTCAATCAGCAGGCGCTTGCCCCCGCTTTCCACAACCGCCGAAGAATTGCCCCAGTGCGTGGACCAGGCCGAACCGGTTCCGTTCCAGGTGATGTTCATGGCAAATCCTCCATGCGCGGCGCGTGATTGATTTTCAATGCGCAGAGCGCGTCAATTCTCCGGGTGCAAAGCGCAAAGCGCGGTGCCGCAGGCAAGCCCCGTGTAAAAATAAAATCGGCACAGGTATCTTACGCTTGTACATAACATTGTACACGAAAAGATACCTGTGCCGAATCATTACGCCGGAAATATCAGCGCAAATAGTAATGCAAGCGTTATTTTTCCGTGCCGAACGCTTCCGCGCGGTCCCGTTTGGTCAGCGAATGGACCAGTTCCGCCGCCTGGCTTGCCGGCGTGGCGGAAGAGGTTGGCATGGCGGGCGTTTCCTGCATCGTCGTTGCGGGCGCTGCTGTGGCGGTTTCCGGCGTTCGCAGGCTGGGGTTCAGGCTGGCCGCGCTGCGGTACGTGCCCAGGCACTTGTCGGCGAGCGGGAAGAACACGTTCAGGTTTTGCAGCATGTACTTGTGGTGGATGCGGTGATGCTCCTTGACAAAGCGGTACACGCGCAGTTTTTCAAACCAGCGTCCATCGGGAACGTGCATGCAATAGTGGAAATACTCGTAGACGGTGTAGTACGCGACCACGGAAGCCACGCCGCCCCACAAACTTTGCCAGCCGGTGAAATGCTGAATCAGCCAGAAGATGGGCAGGTGAAACGCGACGAACAGGGGAAGGGCAAACCAGTCCATCGCGATATGGTCTTTTTCCTGGCCTTCCTGCCACTCATACGAGGAGGGTTCAAACTTGTAGCGCTGATGATGCACGACGGTATGCGCGTTAAAGGTCTGTTTGATGAACTTCGGGGAGTGAAACAGATGTTTGTGAAACGCCCACTCGAAAAAGCTTTCGTACAGGAAGTAAACAACGAACGCGGCCAATTCCTGGCCGATGAGATTCCATGTCATATCGAACAGTTTCCCTTCTCACTTCTGCGGCTTTGCGCCCCCGGCAAACGCAATTCAGCATTTCCTGACCAACTCGCGGCAACATGCCAAAGTATATAGCGCACCAACCACTACGAACTAATCACCACTAAGGTTTCAGCGCTTTAACATAGAAAAACGGCCTGGCACTTGCGTGTCAGAGGCCGTTCCGTGGAAAACTTACCGGAGACAACCATAGCGCCAGTTGAACGAACAGCGGCAGGCGATTCATTTTGCCCCGCCACCTTCCCAAACAACGTGATTGAGGAATTGTACCTGCTTTAAGTTTGGCTGTCAACAAAATTTCGGCTGCCGGAGTTGATTTTTACGAATTTGCAAAGCAAAACAAACAGCCACGCAATTCCCCTGTCGCTCCTTATCCCTTATCCCTTACCACTTATCCCTACTGCCTACTCCCTTACTTATGGCGAAACACAAAGAAGTAAAGCAGCGCGATTATCAGCAGGAGCAGCGCGGCAAGGATTAGTACGGCAGGGTTTGCGCGGCGCGCGGCCAGGCGCTCCTGCTTGCGCTGCGCGACGCGCTCTTCCAGACTCAATTGCGTTTTTAGTTTCTGCCCGTTCGCGTCTATTTCTCCGGCGGGCGCGGCTTCGGGCGCTGCGGAAGCGGAAAGCGGTTTGCCGCACTTCCAGCAGTTGTCTTTCGCGGTCACATCCTGGTTCATCGCGCCACAGTGCGGGCACTTGATCTTATCCATGCGTTTCTGTCCCTGAGCGTTTTTTATCGTGAACGTTTCTTACATCGTGGATATTTTTCCCGGCGCGTTTGCGTGACTCATGCTTTCCTCTCCCTCCGACAGCAAAATGCCCGGCACAATGCGCAAATTCGAAAGGAATATGAAAGAATGGCGGCAGAAAGTCGTGGTTTTATCAAAAGTTGCGGTACAATTCCCTACGAGTAACAACGCGCAAAGGTTACGCGCCGATCAATCATTGCTCGCTCACTTCTTTCCTGCCCTGTATCCTTGCTCGTAACTTTGCGCGTTGTCAGCAGGCCCCCTCTGCAAGCGCCTGCTGCAAATACATTATGGAGTTTTCCACATTATGCTTGAACTTGCGCTGGCACTGCCGCCCCTGCTTGCCTGCCTGCCGTCCGAAGCGGCTTCCCCCTCGCAGCGTTTGTTGAAACGCGCGCAGCGGCACATCGCCCACAAGCACTACGACGAAGCCGTGACCGCTTTGCGCCGCGCCATTTTACTGGGTGCGGACGCTTATGTGTGTACGCTGCACATTGCCGATCTGGAATGTCGGCGTCAGAACTGGCTTCTGGCTCTGGGCGCGGCGGAACAGGCGGCAGCCCTCGCCCCCGAACGCCTGACCGCGTATGAAGCCCTGATGACCATTGCGCTCCATGCGGGCGACTGCGAACGCGCCCTTGCCGCCTGCCAGATGCTGCTGAAACGCGCGCCCCGCCATCTCGCCGCGCACGAAACCCTGGGCATGATTTATATGCAGGCCGGCGACGTGGACGCCGCCCTGCGCGCTTTGAATACCCTGCTGCGCCTCACGCCCGACAATCCCGCGTGTTATTTCCGCAAGGGGCTGCTGTGCCAGCACAAGGGCGAAATCCGCGCCGCGCTCCAGGCGTTCCATACCACGCTCCACCTCGACCCGGACGGTCCCTTCGGAGAAGAAGCGCGCGACGCGATGGAAGCCCTGGACGCCTTCCAACTCAACCAGATTTTGACATTGGGCATGGACGACATGCTGTTTCGCGCCCAACTCCGGCGCGGGGCCGGGGAAGCGGCGGCGGCGCGCGGCTTCGCTCTGAGCGAACAGGGCGCGCATATCCTCGCCGACCTGTGCGCCCACCTCCTGCCCGATGCGCTCGACTATTGCCGCTCGCTGCGAGTGAATTGAAGAAGTGGTCGGTGGTCAGTGGAGGGTGAGTGATTGGTTTGCTTGAATGGTGGCGCATAAACATGTCCGAACACCGAACACCTGAACACCTGAACACCGACACCGACACCCGAACACCCAACGCCCGCCTCTGCCCGTCTCCAGGAATTGCTGGACATTGCCCGCGCCGGACAGCGCACCCTTATTATGGGCATCCTCAACGTGACGCCCGATAGTTTTTCGGATGGGGGCAGGTATTGGGAACCGGAGCAGGCCGTTGACCGCGCCCGGCAGATGGTGGCGGAAGGCGCGGACATTCTCGACATCGGCGGCGAATCCACGCGCCCCGCCACCTTTGCAAGTCATGCGCCCCTGGCGGTGGAAGAAGAATTGCGCCGCGTTTGCCCCGTGATCGAAAGCCTTTCCGCGCTGCTGCCCAATGTTCCCCTGTCCATTGACACCTACAAAGCCTCCGTTGCCCGACGCGCGGTTGCCGCCGGAGCCGCAATGGTCAACGACATCAGCGCCCTTCGCGCCGATCCCGCTATGGCCGCCACAGTCGCCGAGCTTGCCGTTCCCGTCTGCCTGATGCACCTGCCCGGATTGCCAATGGCTATTCCTTCCCATCCCGAATATGGCGACGTGGTACAGGACGTAGCCGACCATTTACGCGAACGGGCCGCGTTTGCCGCGCAGGCGGGCATTGAATCGCGTAACATCGTGCTTGACCCCGGCTTCGGCTTCGGCAAAACCGTTGAGCAAAACCTCGAATTGCTGCGGCGTCTGCGCGAATTGACCGTTTTGGGCTACCCCCTGCTGCTCGGCACATCGCGCAAATCCACGATTGGCAAAGTGCTGGGCAACCTGCCGCCCGAAGAGCGTCTGGAAGGCACGGCGGCAACCGTCGCGCTGTGCATCGCCAACGGCGCGGCCATCGTGCGCGTCCACGATGTCAAGGCAATGGCGCGGGTCGCAAAAATGAGCGACGCCATCGTTCGCGGCTACGCAAGTTGATCTTGTGATAGGGATATGGACATTTCCGTTCACGACAATCGCCTGCTTTCCTATTGCGTGAATAGTGACACACGCGAAATTCGCCTGCACACTGCTTACGAGGATAACGAGCCGCAGGAGGCCACAGACGTTGTGTTTTCGGGCGTTGTCGCCTATCACTTTGAGCAGGACAATTTCGGCACAATCATTTTTGACATACGCGAAGCAGAGGCCGCAACAATCTACGCCGGAGACAAAGAACGCTTCGAGGTAGGGCAAAAATACGGCTGGCCGGGAACGTGGAACACGTCAGAAACGGCAGTGTTGGCGTACCTTCTGGCGCAGGGCGTCAAAGGCTTTGTACTCTCTTCGTCGTATGGCCTGAACGGGTGGGTATTGGCGCGAAGCATGAGTGTCGTAAAGACAAAAGCATTGGATGATGGCGCAGAATGCAGGAAGTAACAGGAAGTAAGCAGTAAAGATTAACACGGAAGAACAGCCCGGCGAAGAAAACAAGTCTTTGCCGGGCATTTTCATGCTTGCTGAACGTAGTTGAAAACAAAGCGCGTGAATGGGAGTGAACAGCATGGGCAGGAATATTGCGGTGATTGGGGCGGGTATGGCAGGGCTGGCGGCGGCGCGGGAACTGACCGCTGCCGGGCATACGGTCACGCTTTATGAGAAGAGCCGGGGCGTTGGCGGGCGCGTGGCGACCCGGCGCATCGAAGGCTGCATTGTGGATCACGGCGCGCAGAACATCAAGCCGGCAGGTTCCGCGCTGGAACACGTCATGCTGCGCGAATTGTCCACGGACGAACTCGCCGCGATTGAACTCCCCGTGCGCGTGTACGACAGCAAGGGCAACATCTGGCCGCCCGACACCGACAAGAACAGCGAGGCGAAATACTCCTACCGCAACGGCATGACCATGCTTGCCAAACTGCTGTTCAACGCCCTGCCGCCGGAACAAACGACCATCCGTTACGAAACGCGCATTACCCGTTTGGAAGAAACCGACAAGGAAGTGATACTGAAAGAGGAAAATGGGCAGGAAGCCGGGCGGGCGGAAATCGTAATCGTCACCGCGCCTGCGCCCCAGGCCGCCGACCTGTTGGGCGAAAGCGCCCCCCGGATGCGCAGCACGTGGGAAACTCTGGACCGCGTGAAGGCGCTGCGGCAGGTGGAGTACCATCGCAACCTTACCGTTTTGCTTGGTTTCGCTGCGCCCGCGCCACCCCCGCCCGCTTACGCCCTGCTTGCCGAAGACCGGGCCACCGACCTGCTGTGGCTGGCCTTCGAGCAGACCAAATCCCCCGAACGCGCCCCAAATGGCGAGGCGGTTTTAATCGCGCAGATGAGTCCCAAATTCAGTAGCTTTTTCTACGACGGCGACGATAACTTTCTCACCTGGCGCGTTCTGGACGAACTGCAAACCCTGTTCGGCAACGCTTACACAGCCCCGCTCTGGTCACAGGTGAAACGCTGGAAGTTCGCACAGCCGCACGGCATGGTGCGCTTCGAGGAAGTGAACTTTTCCGGCATGGCGTCTTCCGTCCTCGTCTGCGGCGACGCCCTCCGCCCCGAAGGCGGCAGGGTGCATCAAGCCTACGAAAGCGGCCTGGAAGCGGCAAAACTTGCAAAAGAGTTATAACCACGGGGAACACGGGGACACGGGGAGGAGAAGGGGAAAACATCAGGAAAGTAGAAACCGCGAAACACACGAAATAAACGAAAAAAATACAGGCAAATCCGCAACTGCCGCCGCACGTTCCGAACAAACAGGCTTCTCTTCTCGGTTCGTAATCCTGTTTAATCCTTCTAATCCCGATAATCCTGTCTATTTTCTTTTAGTTTATTTGGCGTGTTTCGCGGTTTCTACTTTCCTGATGTTTTCCCCTTCTCCTCCCCGTGTCCCCCGTGTTCCCCGTGGTTAAGTTAGGGCTGGTCGGCGTAGATGGAGTACGTCGGCGTGGACAGGTAGCGCTCGCCGGTGGAGGGAATGATGACGACGATCAGCTTGCCCGCGTTTTCTTCGCGGTGCGCCACTTGCAGCGCGGCCCAGACCGCCGCGCCGGACGAGATGCCCGCGAAAATGCCTTCTTCCCGCGCCAATCTACGGGCGTATTCCATCGAATCGTTATTGGAAACCTGAATGATTTCGTCGTAGATATGCGTATTCAGGTTGTTGGGGATGAAGCCCGCGCCGATGCCCTGTATGGGATGCTGTCCACGTGGCTTGCCGCTCAGAACAGCGGACGCGGCGGGTTCTACCGCCACCACTTTGAAACTCGGCTTACGCGCTTTGATCACTTCGCCCACGCCCGTAATCGTGCCGCCCGTTCCCACGCCGGCGACCAGAAAATCTACCTGGCCTTCCGTGTCGCGCCAGATTTCTTCCGCAGTGGTTTTGCGGTGAATTTCCGGGTTGGCGGGATTGTTAAACTGCTGCGGGATATAGTATTTGCCGGGCGATTCCGCCGCCATTTCCTCGGCCTTGCGAATGGCTCCCTGCATCCCTTCGGGGCCGGGCGTCAAAATCAATGCCGCGCCCAGCGCGCGCAGCATGGCGCGGCGCTCGTGCGACATGGTTTCCGGCATAATCAGCGTACACTTGTAGCCTTTGGCGGCGCAGGCAAATGCTAGCCCGATGCCCGTATTGCCACTCGTCGGCTCCAATACAGTTATGTCCGGCGTCAGCAGACCGTCCCGCACCGCCGCCGCGATCATAGCGACCCCGATGCGGTCCTTCACGCTCGACAGCGGATTGAAATACTCCAATTTACACGCGATCTGCGCTTTCGCCCCCGCAGCCATCCGGTTCAGCCGCACGAGGGGCGTATTTCCAATTAATTCGGTTACGTCGTTTGCAATTCGCATGGGGCACTCCAGAGGTAGACGGTAGACGGTAGACGGTAGAGAAACCATCTATCCTACTTCAAAGTTTGCGCATTGCAAAGAGCAGACAGGCATTTCTACCGTCTACCGTCTACCGTCTACTGACTACTTCCTAAATTCCCGGCATAATACTCAGCGAGTCATCCAGGTCGGTTTTACGATGTACCAGGTCGGCCAGTGTGGTCGCGTCGAGATGGCGCGTGAGCAGGGTTTCTACCTTTTCTTCAAATTCGCGCACCACCCATGTCACGCCGGGGGCGTTGATGTCGGCGCTCTCCTCTTCGTTGTGGCAGGAAAACAAGCGGTCGCCGCGCATCAAGGCGCGCGTGATGTCACCGACGCTGATACGGTCAGGAGCGCGCGCCAGATTGTAGCCGCCGCCCGCGCCCCGGATGCTGCGGACGATGCCCGCGCTTTTCAGGGCGGCGAGTATCTGATCCAGATAGGGGCCGGGAATCTCCTGGCGTAAGGCGATTTCGCGGCTCTGGCAGGCTTCCGTTGTCGGCTGCATCGCCAAATCCACCGCTGCGCACAGCGCATAACGCAGTTTTGAATTGAAGAATCCCATGCGGCACACGCCTCTCGCAGCTATGCCACTCGCCACAGAGCAGTATAGGCATAAAAGTTGATTGATTTAGTATACTTTGTCGGAGCGGCAGTGTCAAGCCGAAGAAGTGGAGAGTAAGAGCAAAGAATGTTCACTCTCACTCTCCACTTTCTATCATGGTTCAAAGGGGCGCTTCTAATGGAGTCGCTTTGTAGGGGAATTGCGAACAGGCTTATTCCATGTATTCCGTTGTGTCGTTGCTGCCCATGAGGGTGACGCTTTGCGTGGGCGCGGCGAGTTTGATGGTCAGGGTGGAACCGTCCTCGAAATCAATGTCGAGTTCGGTGTCGCGCTGTCGAACGCTGTCTACTTTGCGGCCAGCCAGCAGTTTCGTGAGTTTTTGGTTGGTTGCCATGGTGTCTTTGTTCCTTTCGGGCGGTGCGCAGAGGCGGGAAGTGGCATGGGGAACGGGGCGTTCTCTCTTGCCGGGTCGGGTGCAGGCCGAATAATCAGGCTTATCGGGGTGTTATTCGCCTGTGGGCGGTGATAATCCTGCTAAGGAAGGGAACAAAGAGAAGACAGGCGCGCAAAATTGAAATAGATTGCCCCTTTCCTCAGTTAAGGGTCTGTAAAAGAACAAGTTCCCGATACATTTGTAGGGGCGTGATTTATCACGCCCGCGTGATGGGAAGTTATAGATTTACGGACGCTAAGATGCGCCGGCTCTGCACAGGATGCCGCTGCGATAGTCAACGCTATGGCTCAACCAAGCCGCCGCGCGCCGCGAGCATGGCGGCTTCCGTGCGGTCATTCACTTGCAGTTTGAACAGAATGTTGCTGATGTGGTTCTTCACGGTCTTTTCACTGATGAACAGGGTTTCGCCGATGTCGCGGTTGCGCTTGCCCGTCGCCACTTCCTTCAAGACTTCGATTTCTCGATCCGTAAGTTCGGAAAACAGTTTCATGTCCGCCGCGCGCTGCGAAGATAGGCGGTTGAATTCGGCGAGAACGCGGGACGCGATGCCGGGATGCAAACGGCTGCCGCCTTCCGCAATGGCGCGAATGGCCGCAACGGTCTCTTCCAGCGGGCTGTCTTTCAGAACGTAGCCCGTTGCCCCGGCTTTGATGGCCTGGAACACATTGGCGTCGTCGTGATAGATGGTCAGGATGCACACGCCGACATGCGGCATTTCCTTCTTGATGCGCGTCGTCAGTTCGATGCCGTTCATTTTGGGCATGTTGATGTCGGCCAGCAGCACATCGGGCGTTGTTTCGCGGGCGAGGCGCAGCGCGCCCACGCCGTCCGCCGCCTGTCCCACGACGTCAATGTCGTCTTCCATCGCCAGCAGGCGGGCAAGCGCGTCCCGCGTCAGGCGTTCGTCCTCGGCAATCAGCAGTTTGATGTGTTCCATAGTTTCGGTGTTCGGTATTCGGGTGTTCAGGTGTTCGGGTGTTCAGGTAGTTGAATTGTCTTGTTGTTCGCGTGTTTGTGGGAAACTTCCTGCCTTTTGGGGCGCGGCAGGCGTATTTGTGGCTGGAAGCGGTCACATACTGCCCGTTCGTGATGTATAATAGGGAGTGGGGAGTAGGCAGTAGGGAGTAGGAAAGTCACTGTACATACATTACAAAAGGCATTAATTCACTTTGCCCTGTCAAGATTGTTATGTGTGAGCCGGTTTTCCTAATCCCTAATCCCTAATCCCTAATCCCTAAGACGGAGTTTACGGTATCAACTGGATTGCCTGGACATTGCTGATAATCGTTCTTGCGGGCGTGGCGGGCGCGGCAATTTGGGTCGTTGGCGGCTCCTACGTAATCGCGTACCTGGCGACGTTCCCTCCGCGCCGCCGCTTGAAACGGACGCCGGAGAAATTCGGGGCCGAGTATCAGGACATTTGCTTTCCTTCCCTGGACGGCACGGCGCTGTCGGGGTGGTTCGTGCCGTCTGCGGAACCGGAGCCGCAGGGCATCATTGTGCTGTGTCACGGCATGATGGCGAACCGGGCCGAAATGCTGCCCTGGGCCGAAACCTTATGGAATAATGGCTTTTCCCTGCTCCTGTTCGATTTTCGCGGCACGTCACAAAGCGGGGGCGATATGTGTACATCGGGCTGTTTCGAGCCACAGGACTTGCGCGGAGCCGTGGATTACATCGAATCGCGCCCGGATTGCGCAAACTTGCCGGTGGGCGTGTTCGGCTTTTCCATGGGCGGCGCGACGGCGATTATGGCGGCTGCCGACGACCCGCGCTTTCAGGCTATTGCCACGCACGGCGCGTATGCCACGCTTAATGGCGCGATACGGCAGCGCTGCAAGCACCATTTCGGCCCGTTTGCCCCGCTTGCCGAGCGTCTTATGATGAGCCTGGGCAACCGCAAGCAATGGTTTCCCGCCGCGCCTTCCACCGTTTCGCCCCTGCTCATGATTCCCCGGCTTGAGTCGCGTCCCCTGCTGATTTTGCACGGCGAGCGCGACCCGATTATTCCCGCCATCCACGCCCACACTCTGTACGCGGCGGCAACCGGCCCAAAGGAACTGCATCTGTTACGTCGTTCGCGCCACAAGCGCATTTACCGCAAAATCCGTTCGCAGGCGCACGCGCATGTAGTCCAATTCTTCTGCGATCATCTCGTCTCGCAAATATAATGAGCACTTATTTCCATGCCAATTATTTACAGGCGTATTATGGCGCTATTCTCTTTTGCACACACCGCAACCTTTTCTCACGCACCAACGCGCCTGCCGAAAACTGCGCCCGGTAAGGCGCTGTTGTTGGTTGGCCTGATATGCGCGTGTCCGTCCGCCGATTGCCAGAACGCCGACAGCAAGGGACAGAAGCCGCCAACCGCGAAAACAAAGCCACAGCAACCCCCGCCCGCAAACGCCGCACCCTCAAAATCCGCGCCCAAAACAACGCTTCCAAATCAAACTGCGCCCCAACAATCCCCCCTTCTCAATCCGCAATCCCCAATCGGAAATCCAAATCGTCAATTGTCAATCGTCAATCCGCCTGCCGCTGCTTGGGCCGCTTCCTGTGACATTGCAGCAGAAGGCCGTTCGCGTAGATGTGGAAGCGGGCGCGTTGGGCAATTCCCTGCCGACGTTCTGGCGCGGCGATGCGCGGACGCCCGCCTTCGGACTTGCAAACACCCCTCTCGTGCCGCCTGCTTCCCCCAATTTCATTTCCCTGCGCAAAGGTTCGGGAGCCACGCTGACGCGGCTGCTGCCTTTTGCCACGCCCGGAACCCTGACGCTGCACCCCGATGGAACGCCGATTGTGCGGTGGGAAAGCGTAGACGCGGCGCTCCGGCAGGCGGGGCAGGCGGGCGAAGACGTTATCTTTAACCTCCAGTATCCCGCCGGGTTATCGCCGGACGGATGGCATGCGCTTGTGGAAGCCGTTCTGCGCCGTTACCGCGACAACCCGCCCGCGCCTATCGCCCGCTGGGAAGTCGCTTTGAGCGCGGGAGAAGTGGGCGCGCGCTACGAGCCGTTTGCGCGGCTTGTCCGTTCGTTTTACCCCACTACGCCTGTCGGCCTGAACCTGCTTACAGAAAATGCGCCTGCTGCCGCCAACGCGCCTGTCGGCAATATGCCTGTCGGCAATATGTCTGTCGGCGGCAAGAAATTTGTTGCGGGCAACGCGCCTGTTGCCGACAATGCTTCTGCCGCTGGCATGGTAGCGGAAGGGGTTCGGCGCGTGGCGCAGGTTTGCGTTCAAGGGAAAGTTCCTCTTGATTCCATTGCCTGGCGTTTGGCGGACACGCCTGCTCCGGCAACGCAGCAAGTGGAGCGCGTTCGGCGCGTTCTGGCTGCCTTTCCCGCTCTGAAGAACGTATTCTTGTTGCCCACGCTTGGGCTGGAAAGCGCAGCCGGTACACCTGTTCAGGCCGCTTCTGCTCAAAACTCCGCGAGGCAAGGCATTTTGCCGCTATCGGTTTCTTCACAAGCTCCTGATTCGCAATCCTTTGTTTCGGCGCGTTTGCTTGCGTTTGTGGCGAAGATGCTGGACACGGGGCAATTCTCGCCGCCCAATGCGTTTGTCGGCGCGCTGCTGGAAGAACCAACGAAGCCTTTGCCGCGCCATAGTTCGAGTGTGGGAAACGCGCTTACCGTTAAAGACGGGGCAGGACTGCTGGACGAGGAAGCCCGGCAGGAACAGGACGAGGAACTTGCGGCGGAAGCGAACGCGCAAGCCCGTCTGCAAACCGCGCAGCAGGCGCTTGCCCTGCTTAATCGCATGGCGGGAACGCGAGTACGCGCGCAAAGCGACGACAGCGGCATCGGTTGCCTGGCCGCGCGCTCGCAGGGACATACCTTCGTACTTTTGTGGCGGGAACCGGCGGCAGGAAATAAGCCGGGTCGCCCTTCACGGCTGACGGACGGCGGCAACGCCCTGATTGTCGCGCATCTGCAGCATCTTGGTTTGGAAAACAGCGCGGGCATACGGGTCACGCAAACCGACCTGACGCAAACGCTTGCCAATTCTGCAAACATGCCTTCAACCGGATTGCCGGTTCGCGCCAATGCAACGAGCGCGGCAGGCGCGGAAACCAACACGATTTTGCCGCCCTCCGGCGTTTCCACAACGTATTGGAGCAGCAATCCCGCCCCGACGAATGTTGTGCCGCCATCGGCTGTACCGACGGCCACAAAACCGGCTTTTGCCAGGCCGACTGCTATTGTACCGCCTTCCACAAGACCAACAGCCACCAGACCGACAACGGCTGCGCCTCCAACTGCCGCGCCGAAAAACTCCACGCCGAAAAACTCTGCGCCCAAAAGTTCCACACTGCCAACCTCTAAACCAACCTCTAAACCAACCTCTGCGCCAACAAACGCCACGCAGCCAAATGCCGCGCAGTCCAACGCCGCGCCGATAACTGCAACGAACGTCAGTGCCGCGAACGTCAATGCCGCGCCGACAGACGTGGAAATCCCCGTGCTGCTGGAACCGGGAAGTGTCTGCCTGCTGGAGATTGCGCCCATCAAGGCGAAACCGGTTTTGGCGCTCACGCTGTCTACGCAGGACGCCAATCTCAACGGCGGCGATCCGTTCAGCGTCGTTCTTGCTGTGCGCAATCTGTCTGCCCGCCCGCAAAATTTGGAACTGGCGCTGGCTTCGCGGATGCCGGACTTGCTGCCGCAGGGCGGGGCGCAGTTCAAGCCGGGGATGCTGGCCGCGAATGGTATCCGTTCGTTTCGCTTCGGATTGCGCGCCCCGGTGCTGGCTGCGGGAGCCAATGTTTCGCTGACGGCGCGTATCGGCGACAGCGCCGCTGCGCTAACCGTTCCCGTGCAGTCTCCCCTGGAAGCCAGTCTCGAAGCGCCCGCGCACGGATGTGGAAAGCGGCACGGGACGCGCCAACATCCGCGTCCGCCTGGCGAACCGCAGCCGCGCGCCCCTCAGCATTCACTTGCAGGCGGGCGATTCAGGCGAAAACAAAGCGGGAACGTCCATTACAGTTCCGCCTGGCGGCAAGCCCGTCACCACAATTCTGGCGGTATCCCCTGCCTCCCATACGCCGGGATTATACCCAACTCAGGTGCGCGTGGAAAGTTCGGCGCGACTGCTGCAAATCCTGCGGCCTGTGATTGGCGTACCCCTTGTGTGTCCGTATGCCGTCGCCAAACCCGCGATAGATGGCGATTTGCGAGAATGGTCGGGGAATGTGCCTCTGGGCATGGGACGCGCGGAGCAGGCGCGCGGCAAGGCATGGGGCGGGCCCGCCGACGTTTCCGCGTATGCGTATGCGCTGTGGGATGAGCAATACTTTTATTTTGCCTGCGCCGTAACCGACGATGTGTTCACGCCGCCCCCTAATCCGGCAGGATTGATGCAGGGGGATTGCATCCTGTTCGCGCTTGCCGTAACGCCGCGCGCCGGAGCGCAGGCAGACCATGCGCTGTATGCGAAATTCGGCATGGCAGTGGTGCAGGATGGACTTGGCGCATCGCATCCGGTTCTGGTCCGCCTGTCGCCCGCGCCCAAAGCATCGAATAGACAAACCTCCGCTTTCCGCGAAACAGCCACGCCCGTAAAGAACGCGCGCATCGCCGTTCGCCGTGAAGACACGCGCGCGTTCTATGAAGCGGCGATTCCGTGGAGCGAATTGCTGTCCCAACCGCCAACGCCCGATTTTATTGTATCGCTTGCAATCACCGTTAATGATGTGGATGGGCGCATACAGGGTACAATGGAATGGGGAAGTTTGCTGACAGGCGCGATAAACCCTCTGCTCTTCCCGCCGCTGCGCCTGGTGAAGTTGCCCGCGCGCTGACCCGGCATGTTTTGGTACGCACCTTCAAGTTGTTTCGTAATTGCGCCTGTTTATTTACAGGAGCGTTCCTTGCCCTTTCACCTGAAAACCTGGAAGCCGCGTTCCCTCAGTGAAGCGGCCGGCCTGCTGACCGTCGCGCTTGTCGCCCTGCTGCCTTTCCTCCCGCTTATGGAACGGCTGGAATTGGGCAGTTACAATGTGCGGTTTTCGCTGCGCCACGCCCGCCCGACCCATGCCAAAATTGTCATCGTGAGCATTGACGATGACACCGCGCAATCCTACGCCGAGGAACTGCATGATCCGAACCGCGAAGGCGGCAGATGGACGGAGCCGATAGTCTTTTGGGGAGCGCGACTGGCAAACGTCATCAAGGAATTGCATCGGGACAAAGCCAAAGTGATTGGCATAGACTTTTTAATGGCTGCCGATCCCGACAGCCTCATTGCCACAGAATTGGATAAGGCGCTCGACAACGCCCATGTTTCCCGAAGCGTCGCGCTGAATGTAAGCAGCAACCTGCCACCCGCCTTGCAGCCCTGGAAAACGTTTGTCGGCGCCCTGGAAGAAGCCGATGGCAGCGTACTGCTGGCCGATCATCCTTTGTTGAAAAATGCGCAAATGGACCTGTTGCGCTATAATCTGGATGCCACGCAGGGATGTTTGGGCAATGCCATTCTGCCGAGCGACTTGGATGGCGCGGTGTGGCGCGTCCCTTTGTATACCCGGCTGGTTTACAACGGGAAGGAGAATACCACGCCGGAAGGAGAAGCGCCCCCCGAGGGGAAGCCGGAAGAGAGGCCATCAGGAGCCGACGCGCCGGACAACATCAAGCCGAACGTGAACACGCCGGGAGTCAGCGCGGCGGCAAGTAACGCCTCCAGCGGTAACGCGGCGGCAGGCGAAAAAGGGGAGGAAGTCATCATTCCCGGATTTGCTGCGCTGATCGCTGCCCGCGCGAGCGGCATTGATCCCCATGACGAAGCGGCGCTGCGGCGGATGGGAGGATTGCCGCTCGGACAGGCCACCATAAACACTGATGTGGAATTCGGCATCAATTATATTGATACCAACGCCATCGAAAACCTACCATACATTTCCGCCCGGCGTGTGGCGAATGGCGAGTTGACCCAACAGGAACGCGCGCTGTTGCGCGATGCTGTTGTAATGGTTGGCTCGACTTATAACGGCAATGAGGATACGCACTATGCCCCGCGCCTGCAGCTCGTCAACGGCGTGGATATTCAGGCGCAGGCGGTTGCGACCCTGCTGGACGGCAAAACGCTGCACCGCTGGACTCGCGGCGGCGAAGCCCTGGCGACCCTGCTGATTGGAATTCTTGCCGTTTGTTTCGTGATACGCCTGCCCATCGGCAGAGGCGGCGCGCTGGTTGTTGCCGCTGAATTGACCTGGTTTCTCATTGTGCAGGGATTTTTCGACGTGGGCGGGCGGATGCTGCCGCAGACCGGCCCCGCGCTGGCATTGCTGTTGCCGTTTGTGTCCTGTCACCTGATGCGTTCCCTGGAAGAAGCGCGGCGACGGCATAAAATCGAGGAAATTTTAGGGCGCACCGTTTCTCCCGCTATTGCCGACCATCTTATGTCGAACCCCGGCGCGCTGGAACTGGGCGGCAAACGCATTGAGGGCAGCGTCCTGTTTTTCGACATTCGTGGATCGAGCGCGTTCGCGCAGTATCAGCCGGCGGAAACGGTGTTTGCCGAGTACAACGGGCTTTTCGGCGTGGTTGTGCCGGAAATCGAAAAGCACGGCGGGCTGTTGTACCGCTATCTTGGCGACGGCTTTATGGCCGTGTTCGGCGTTCCCACTCCCTTAAAAGGGGAACTGAAAGACCATCGGCAGGCGGCAGTCCGGGCCGCGTTTGCCGCAATACAGGCCGTTCACGCCCGCAATGCCGTTCAGCCGCGCATTGACGGGCAGCCCTGGCGCGTCGGCTGCGGCGTCCACACCGGCGAACTGGCATACGGCAATTTGGGACAGGAGGAACGCTCAGAATTTACTGTAATTGGAGATACAATAAACGTAGCGGCTCGCCTGGAGTCCATGAACAAGAAGCTGAACAGCGAAATCGTTTTCAGCGCGGCCACCCTTGCCGATGCCCCGCTTCCGCCGGGTTTGCATGGCCCGGTTGATATGCCGGTTGACGGCAAGGTGGGGGATATGCCAGTCTATTACAAGTGTCAGGAAGATGCGCAGGCGTCGGAGGAATCTTGAAAATGAAGCAAACTTTACAGCTTAATCTGCGTCAAAATAAATTCATGCTAAATCGAACCCTAATCCAGCCCATAAATCAGTTGGTCACGCGGGCGCGGCTCTGGAAGCGGTTCCGCTCCCTGCAAATCAGCCCGGCAGAAACGGGTTGGCTTTTCGCTTGCGGATTGGTGGCAGGCTGTTGGAGCGTGAGCGTAATGGCGCAAAAGCCCGCTTCGGTCGGTCCTGTCGGGCAGTTGCTCAATGTGCGCGGCGGAGTGAAAATCGAACACGACGGCAAGGTGACGAACCCGCAAGCGCATACCTGTGACCTGCTGCATGAGGGCGATGTTGTGACAATCGCTCCGGGCGCGAACGCGCAGGCGTTGCTTTCCAGCACGGGTCTGCGCTACGCCCTGGCAAGCGGCAGCAAGATACAGGTGCAATCCGGCTTGAAAACTCTATCCGGCGCTGCGCCCAAAGAAATGCCCCGCATTGGCCGCGCCCTTGCCATGAACCGTCCCGGCAGGGCCGGGGCCACACTGCTGCGCGGATCGGAGGATACCGATGGCCCTTCGCATCCTTCTCCTACCGGCCTGGTTCCTGCCAAACCCGTCGTGCTGCGCTGGTCGGGAACCACAGAAGGCAGCCTGATTGTGCGAGTACTGGAAGCGGATACGGATAAACTAGTGTATACTGAAACCATAGCCGCAAACGTTCAGGAGCAAAAAATACCTGACGACAAATTGCATCTGGGCGTTTGGTACTCCTGGTCTGTGCAGGCTATGCCCTCCGACGCGCCGGGGCGGGTCTGCAAGAGTCTGTTTCGCCTGCCCCTGAAAACGGATGCGGCCCATTTAGCTGCCCTGGAGCAGGACGCGATGGCCGCCCGCAAGGCTGACAAGGACGATGTCACGCCGGACATCCTGCTGGCGCAAGGGTATGCCGAGCTGGGATTGTTCGACAAAGCGCGGGGCGCTTACGAAGCCGCCCTGAAACTGCGTCCCGATGACGCCGGCATTCAAAAAGCGCTGGAAAATTTGAACCGGCTGCTTAATCCGTGAGAGTAGATATAAGATATTAGATATTAGTTCGTACCTGCCTTTTACAACCTTGTACGCCGAGGTGAAGAGTCAACGATTATCTTCTACTAATATCTAATATCTTATATCTTATATCATATCTCCCTCCCCACTACCACCATGCACACAACTCCTACACACAATCCTCGCTATAGCGCGGCGTTCCAACGGCACAGGGGCAAAGGGGAGGCCGCGCGCCTGCTGTTGACGCTTTCCCTTTGCCTGCTTCCTTTCTGCGCATGGAGTCAGGCTGTTTTGCCGGATAACAGCGCGAAAAAAACAGGAAACAAGCCTGCTGCCATGCCTGATGCGGTGCACATGCTGCTGGATCAGGCGGACCGTCAGCAGAAAAACGAGCAATTCGCGGACATGCTGGCTTCCGCGACGCGCGCCCTGGAAATGGCGCATGCCGCAGGCGATGTCGGGAGCGAGGTAGCCGCGTTGGCAAGCAAGGCAAGCGCGCTGGCCGCGCAGGGGCGCGATGTGGAAGCCGCCGCCGCCTGGCAGTCCACCGCCGCGATTTATGCGGATGCGGGTGAGGATGCGCGCCGCATGGATGCTCTGGGCAAAGCCGGGGCCTTGCTGCTGCGCATTAACCCCACCGAAGCGAAACAACTGCTGGATCAAACGCTGGCCTGGAGCGGGAAATGGCGGCGTCCGAAGGAAGCCGCGTCCGTTCTCAATTCCACCGGGCTGCAGCTCCGGGACCGTAAACGCTATACGGAGGCGCAAACCTTTTTTACCGCCGCGCTCACCCTGTTTACCCAGGTGGATCCCGAGTCGGGCAATGTGGCAAGTTGCCTTAACAATCTGGGCATCGTTGCCGCCAGCCAGGAACATCTGGAACAGGCCGACGTTTATTTTCGCAAGGCGCTTGCCATCCGGCAAAAAACTCCTTCCGACTTGCTGCCCATTGCGGATAGCTGGAACAATCTGGGCTTGAACGCCTGCCACCGGGGCGACGCTAAAGCCGCCGGGGAGTATTTCCACAAGGCGCTGGAATTGCGCCAGAAAGCCGAGCCGGACAGCCTGCCCGTAGCGGAAATCTGGAGCAATGAGGGCTATCTGCTGCGCAGTCGCGGCAGTCTGACCAGGGCGGATCAGTATTTCCTGCGCGCGCTGACCCTCCGGCAGAAAATCGCGCCCAATTCCCTGCTCGTAGCGGAAAGCCTGAGCAGCCGGGGACAAATCGCCAAGGATCGCGGCGACCTGGCCGGCGCTGAAGATTACTACAAGCAGTCGCTGACCATCCGCGAAGCGCAGATTCCCGCATCGGGAACCCTGGTCACGCATCTGGATGGATTGGGACAAATCGCGTATGACCGCAGCGATTACGCGGCGTCGGAAGAGTATTTCAAGCGTTCCCTGCGCTATCTATGGCCGGAGGCCGACGCCTTCCTGCGCAGCGCGGCCAATGGCAGCGCCAATAACGGTAATCTTAATAACGCCAGGAATGACGTGAAACAAGCAAACCTGCCCCACTCGGTGGAAGTGGCAAACTGCCTGCTGAACCTGGGCCGCGCCGTTGCCAAACGGCAGGGGGTTGCGGCGGGGGAACCTTTCTTCCGCGCCGCGCTGACGATTTACGACACCGTTGCGCCCAATTCATTGAACAAAGCCAACTGCCTGGTGGACCTGGCGGCAGTGGCGGAAGGCCGTCAGGATTATGGGGCCGCGCGCAAGTATACGGCGCAGTCCCTGCAGCTCAAGCAGAAAGACAAATTTGAAGGCTCCGACCTGCTGGAAGAATCGTACAGCCTCAGCACTATGGGCGTTGTCGCGCTGAATCAGGGCGATATAAGCGTGGCGGAAAACCATCTGCGGCAGGCGCTGGCAATCACGCGCAAAATCAATCCGCGCTCGCTGGAAACCGCCTGCAATTTAGGCTTACTTGGATCGGCGGCGGAACAGCGCGGCGATTATCCTGCCGCCTTGAAATACGCTCAGGAAGCCTGGGACATTGTGCAAAAGCAGGCGGCGCAGGTGATTGGCGATGAGGCGCGGCAAGCCTTTCGGGAAGCCCGCGCTTCCTATGCGAACAATTTGATGCGCTACCAACTCAAACTGCATCAGCCGGAAGCCGCCCTGGTCACGCTGGAACAGGGACGCGCCCGCGCTTTGGAGCAGATGATTTCCGAACGCCGCGTTCTGATGGGCATGGGTGGCAACGCGCAATGGGACGCTTACCAGAGCGCCAAAATTGCGCATGAGGCGGACGTGCAGACGCTGACAAAAGTTTCGACCACGCTGGCCCAGATTCAGCGCCGTATTGCCCGATTGCAGCAGGCTAAAGCGGGAGGGGCGCAGATCGCGGCGCTTCAAGAAAAATTTCGGGAAGCCGACAATCAAGTGCAGCAGGCCACGAACGACGCGATACGGAGTCGCGTGAAGATGGAATCATGCTATGGCGACTTGCAGCGCGCCCAGGTTCGCGCCTGCCCGCCGCCCCTGTCCCCCCTCGAAGCCATGAAGTCCCTGCCTGCCGATGCCGTTTTCGCGTACTTCAGCGTGGGCGAGGAGGAAACGACCCTGTTCCTGCTGCGCAACGGCAAAACCCCGCAGGTATTTTCCATTCGCGTCAAACGCGACCAACTACAGCAGCAGGTGCGCCAATTGCGCAGCCTGGTTTCCGTTCCCGTTTCCACAGTGGAAGAGGTCGGCGCGTCAGGCCGAAATTTATTCTCGCTCCTGTTTCCGCCCGCCGCCCGTGCCACGCTGATGGGCGCGAAACGCTGGATCGTCTCGCCAGATGATGTCTTATGGGAAGCGCCCTTTGCCGCGCTGGTCGTCAATGCGTCCGGGCCGCCGCAATGGCTTGGCCTGGCGCATCCTCTGTCCTACTCTCCCTCGCTCACCCTTCTGGCTCTCGCCCGCGCCGACAAAACCACGCGCGCCCCACATCAGCAGCTTGCCGCAGTGGTTGTCGGCGACCCCGTATTCGACCACATGGCGGCGGGCAAGATCGAGGGCAAAACGGAGGGCAAGAATGAGCAAACGGGGGCTTCAGCGACACATCCACTGACGGCGGAAGCGGCAGGCGAGCGCGGCTACCTGTGGGAAAACGGCGCGCCGCCGGATCCCCTGCCCGGAACCCGCGAAGAAGCCACGCAGATCGCCCGTCTCTATCAATCGTCCGCCTTGTTGGGAGAAGACGCGACTGAAGCCGAGGTCAGGAAGCGCATATCTCAGGCCGACATCATTCATCTGGCAACGCATGGCGTCCTGCGCCGCGACGTGCCGACGGCTTCAGGCTTGCTGTTGACCGCGCCCCTGGTAGACCCGGCTCCCTCCGACAATGATGGCGCATTTCAAGCGTGGGAAATGTTCGGGCTGAAACTGAAAGCCGAACTGGTGATTTTATCAGCCTGTGAAACGGGCAAGGGGAGCAGCCGCAAGGCCGAAGGCTTGATCGGGTTGGCGCGGGCCTTGCAGTGCGCCGGATGCCGCTCCATTGTGGCGAGCCAGTGGTCGGTATCGGATGCCAGCACGGCCACCCTGATGATCGCCCTGCACCAAAACTTGCTCAAAGGCGTCAGCAAGGACGCGGCCTTGCAGCAGGCGATGCAAACCGTAGCGGGAGATGCGGAAGGGCGCACCACGCACCCCTTCTACTGGGCCGCCTTCGCCCTGACCGGCGACCCCGACAACACGCTCCTGCGCGCGCCCGCCTCCCTCACTAAAACCGCGCCTCCAACACTTCAGCATTAGTCTGCTGTTGCGAATAATGCGGATAAGGGGTATAGTGGAAGAATGTAGATATGTATCAGGAGCAAACCTATGTCCACTACCACCGAAACCATCCTGCCTACCGATCAGGATGCTAGACAAGCGCGGGAGTTCCGCGCCCTGCTTGCCCCCCTTACGTTACGGGAAGTTACCGCGCGCCTTCAGTTCAGCGGCAGCAACGCTCCCGATACAAATTTAATGCTGCCTGCTTCTGTGGTGCGCGTGTTGCTGGGCGTTCTTGAGGAAATGGGAAAAGGGAATGGCGTTTCCATCACGCCGCTTCAGAAAGAGTTCACCACGCAGCAAGCCGCGGATTTTCTGAAGGTTTCCCGGCCTTTTCTCATTGCGGAGTTGCTGGAAAAGGGCGTACTTCCCTATCGCAAGGTGGGCAATCGGCGGCGTATTCGTGTCGAAGACCTGTTGTGCTATAGGGAGACCGAGGAGAAGGAGATCGCGCGGCGCGAAACGGTGATGCAGGAGTTGATGGCCGAAACCGAGCGGTTGGGCCTGTACAAATAATCGCTCTGCTCGATGCCAACGTCTTGTATCCACCCGCTTTGCGGGACCTGCTGATGTGGCTGGCCGTCGTGGCGGCGTATGAGCCGCGCTGGACGGAGGAGATACACAGCGAATGGATGCGCAACGTCCTCAAAGACAGACCTGAAGTAACGCCCGCGCAATTAGAGCGTACGCGCAGACTGATGGATCAGGTGAACCCGAAGTGTTTGGTGAGCGGGTACGAGACGCGCATTGCCGCCCTCACGTTGCCGGACGCAAATGACCGCCACGTTCTGGCTGCCGCCCTTCATGCAGGCGCGGAAGTAATCGCTACTTTCAATCTGCGCCATTTCCCCCGGAAGACTCTGGCCCCACTTGGAGTTCGCGCGCTGGCTCCTGATATGTTTCTGGAGACCCTGTTCGTACAGAATCAGCCCCGGTTCCTGCGCGGCATACGTCAGCATCGGGCATCTCTGCACAACCCGCCCAAAACTGCCGAAGAATATCTGTTCGCGTTAACCGCTCAGGGACTAACGCGAACATCGGCGCGACTGGCAGCGCATCAAGACGAAATCTGAACCCGGAGAACCACTTACAAGGCGCGTTCGGTATACTCGCCCCGTTGCTGCGCGCGCATTTCCTTCAGCATGCTGTTGCCCGACGCCAGGAAGCAGAGAACCGAGGGAATCATGCGGACAATCCAAAAGTTCAGGAAAAATGGCAGGGGCAGCCAGATAAGCGGCAGCAGCAACAGCCAAAAGCCCAGCGCGGCAAACCGCAGGGACTTTTGCGCGTTGCGCCCCTTCACTTTGCTCGACAGCCACCACGCGCCCGCCCCCACCAGAATCGGCCACAGCCACGCAATCAACACTTCCATCATTGTCTTTCTCCTGTATTCCTGCCGGTTCCCGCGCAGGGAACACACTCAGCGCCCAAGCCCAAAGGCTATGTTGTCATCACCGCTATTTTGCTGTTGGAACATGCTTCCATGACCACAACATGCGCGGCGACATTATCATTGAGGGATGACGGCGGAACTCCCCCATGCGTATTATACACGGATTCCCGCCCTGCACAAGAGTTACGAACGAACCGCCCCGTTGGTGTCACGGAATAGGAAGGAAAAAGGGAAAAGGAGAAAGGAAAAAGTACATTCTATTATGGATTGTTACTTGCGCGTGTAAAGTTAGCTCCGGGCAACACGCCTTTTTCTTTCTCCTTTCTCCTTTTTCCTTCCTACCCCGGCATGACCACGCCAATGGTCAGCAGAATGTTGGCGTACACGCGCTGTTCCCCGGTGGCGATGACAAGGCAGGTTTGCGGCTGCGAGGCTTGCGCGTAGAAACTGAACCGCTCGACCGGCTTCAGTGTCAGGCCGGGCAGCAAGTCTCGAAACTCGCTGAAAATTCCCGGCTCCGAGCCGTCGGCGGTCTGCATCACATGCGCGGCCTCAATGGGAATCGCGCTTGTCAGGACACGCAGCACGTCGGTCGCATTCACCAACCCCGGCGCGAGATTGAGGTACACGCGGATGGTCGTTGGCGCAACGCCCGTCGAGTGTGGATAATTGCCGTCGGAAATCAGCACCTGCGCGCCATGCCCCGCCCCGGCCAGCGCGCGTAAAATGTCCGGGTGCAGCAGCGTCCCTTTGAGCATGTCAGCCTCCAAGTAGTTGATAGTTGATAGTTGATAGCGCGATGTGCCGGGGAGATTGCGACATGCGCCTGCATCTGTCTGCGGGAATAGAAAACATGTAGTGGAACATCTATCAACTATCAACTATCAACTAAATTCTTCCTGCCCTGCCTTTCCTCCTGCCAACCAGGAAGAAAATTACAGGAAGAAAATAAACTGTTGACGCAGATTTTTCAGGAAGCGGGAAATTTTTGCAACATCGGGTTTGGCGTGGCGTCAAACCAAGCAGGTTTGTGGATAAGTTCGCCGATACGACTGTTCCAAGAGTGAAGGAAACGCGCATGTCCGCCGAGTTCAATACGAGTAATAACAACAGCCGATTTTTTGTATCTTCGTCCTCCGTTCCCCAACGGAAAGATGCCGATGATCTCATGTGGGAACTGCTCAGTCTGTATGTGGACGGCGAAGCGTCGCCCGATGAAGCCGCGCAAGTGGAACAAATGCTCCGCCACGACGCGGAATATGCCCGCGCGTACTCGTTCCTGAATCAAACGGGCCATGCGGTACGCGCCATTGTCGAGGTAGAACCGCCCGCTTTTCTGCGCGACGCGATTCTGGCGAAGACCAGCCATCGGCTTACGTTTGCAAAGCGCCTGTCGGCGGCGATGACTACCCTGCGGGCACAGTTGGCCTTGCCTCCGATGGGCAGATTGGCGCTTGCGGGTGGCAGCCTTGCCGCCTGCGCCCTGCTGGTCGGCGTATGGACCGCGCGGTCTGCGGGCAACGGCAATTCTGCGCCCGTCATGTCCGAAGCCGCCTCCCAACCGAATACATCTGTTGCCGCAGCGCCCGCGCCGTTGGTTTCATCCTCTTCCGTCGCTAAAAACGTGGAAGCCCATCCTGAAACCGAAACGCCCCGTGAATCTGCTGCGGTTCCTTCCGTTCCCGACGGCAAATCGGCCATTGCCAAATTGACTCCCGCTCCGGTCAATGCGCTGCCTGCTGAAGTCAAGATTGACAAGATTGACATGAAGCAATTGCGCTCGGAACCGCCTATTGCCGCGTGGAACGTTGGGACTGCCGATAAAACTAAATCGCCTGCGACTCCGAGCGCGAAAACCAATGGCCCTGTCTTCGGCAAGCGCAGCGACAGGGTAATTGCTTCAAATGACAAGCAGTACAAAATCCCGCAGCCGCCATACAAACAAGGTGGATTCGCTGGTGACAGCAACGTAATTACGCAAAATGTGTCGCCCATGATGGACGATAACGTACAGCATCGTCAGCCTCCTATGATGCTCGCGTCTCTGAAAACCGATGATGATCTGGATAAGAAGGACGTTGTCACAAGTAATGGCGACGGCAGCGCGTCAACAACGGTTGCTTCAACGGACACGGATACGCCGCCCAAAGGCACGATTGTCGGCAAACTGCAACTGAGTAAACTGCCGCCTGCCTCGCGCCACCTCCAAACGGCGGCGGACATTCAGCGCATTCAGGAAGCCCGCAACATGAGCTTTACGGCAACGGCCATGGAAGGCATGCAGCGCCGTGACGCCGACTTGTCCGTAATCTCCGGCAAGTTCTAAATCGGTATTCGGTGTTCAGGTGTTCGGTGTTCGGGCAGATCGCTGGTGTGCATCGCCGCGCAAATGTCATACTTGAGTAGTTGAGGCCGCAAAAACACGGCGCGGCTTGTGGTTGAGATTTCAGTTTACGATTTTGAGAAATGTGGCTCCGGTTGGTCACACCAGCGGTCGGACGGAAACGGCCGACCGCTTATCTTTGACGATGTTGGTAGGTTAGGATTGGTTCGCAATGGGTGTGATAACAGCAACGCAGGCAAATCAGAAAATTAAAGGAGCGCGCGGAGGCGGGCGTTTGCGCCGGTTTTGCGCGCGTCGGCTTACGTTGCGCGTTTCAAGCGCGGTGTTGCCCCTGCTTTTCGCCGCGCCCGTTCATGCGCAAACGCCGCCCGTCACGGATGCGGGCAAGACGGCAGACAGCAAACAAAAAGCAGAAGCCGTAACGCCGCTCACAATCGTCAATCCACAATCCACAATCGTCAATTCCTCCACCGTGCCGCTGAACGTGCTGAACGTGGGCAATGCCGCCGCGTCTGCTGTCGCGTCGCCGGGCGTCGGCGCGCTGGAAACCCTGCGCGGCAACGGCGGGCAGACGGGTTATACGCTGGCGCACAACCCAATTGTGCCGACTTCGTTAAGCGTGTATGCGAGCGGCAAGCGCCTGAAAGTAAATGAAGATTTCTGGCTGGACGCGAGTTCCGGCACGCTGTACTTCGCTTTGCCGCTCCACGCTTCCGAAAGCCTCAGCGTGGCCTATCGCTATCTGGAAGGCGACGCGGCGAAAGCATTGCAGCAGAGCGCGGCAGGCTTGCAGCTGAACTTGAGTGAGACCACCCATTTCAACGTGCTTTACGGGCTGAATTCCCTGCAGGAAAACGGCGCGAATCTGGCGCTAAACGGCCTGCGCATGGACAGCCTGTTCGGTTCGTCCGGCAAATCGCGCTACAGCGGCCTTGTGTACCTTGCCGACCTGCATCCCTCCACCGATACTTCCGCTTCCTGGCGCGACCTCCTGAATCCTGCCAAGTCGAAGTCCTCGCCTGCGCCTTCCCTGACAGGTTCCGGCTCCGGCCATATTCTGTCGCAATCGCTGGCGGTGCAGACAAGCGGCCTGCGTCTTTCCGCCGATTTTCAGGACGTTAGCAAGCAGTTTGCCGGGTTCGCCGATCTGAAAAAGGGCGCGGCAAGCGACAAAACCGCGCTGGCGCAACTGGCGCAGATGGAAAAAGAAAAGGGGTTGCAGCGATTGGGCTTCGGCGTGGGGTTGGGCGGACTGCAAGCCGCAAAACCGACAGACGGCCTGACAATCGAATGGAACCAGATTCAGGATAAGACCGCCAACGACGCCAAAAAACACGCGCCCGCTTCCCCCTTCGCCGTTAAGCTCGCAGGGCAGACGGACGCCCCCGGAACTTCCAAGACAGCAGATAAATCCGCGCCGGAACCTGTTCCTGCCGACACGCTGCCCGCGTCGCGGCGCCAGAGTTTGGGACTGCAAAGCGGTGGGCTGAACTTCAGCCTGACCCGGCGCGAAACCGACAAAGCCTTCAAGCGCCTGAGCGACCTGAGCGATAGTGAAAAGAACGCCCTTGCCCTCGACATTCGCCGCCAATTCGATCCGAACGCCAAATTGGAGCAGGTGACGCAGGCTGAGCGCGACCAAATCATCCACGAAGCCGGCCTGTCCCGCCAAACCATGCTCGGACGCTTCCAATTAGGCAAAACCGAACGCGACGGCGTTTTCACCTTCGGCCAATTCTCGCTGGACGCAGAGGAAGAAAAGGAGAAAAGGAGAAAAGGAGAAAAGGAGACAGGAGAGCAGGATTCATCCTTCAGCCTTCATCCTTCATCCTTGTCTGCCCCCTCAATACTGAGTGGCATTACCCGGCAGACGTTGGGCTTTACCAACGCGCATTTGCAGTTTTCCACGCTGTCGCAGACCATTGTGAGCAATTTTGCGCGTATCGGCGACCTGTCAGACGTGGAAAAAGCGCAGTTCGGCAAGGAAACCGGCCTGAAGCGCGATCAAATGTCCCTGCTGTGGCAGCCGGACAAAACTACGAAAATCGGGCTGGACAAGCTGCGTATCGGCGGTTCGCTGGAAGCCATTCAAGCGGCGGTTGGAAAAGCAACCGACGCGGGGAAAGTGGAAGCCGCCAAAGACGCGCAGGCGAGTACGGGTGACAGCGCCGCGAATGCCGCAAGCGCCGCCAAAATTGACAAGAGCATTGTGGACGCGCGCAAAACAGCGGAAGCCGCTACGGAGCGCGAAACGATGCGCGTGGAACTCAAAGGCTTCAAATACCTTGCCAGCCAGGCGCATACGGACAAAGAATTCGCCCGTTCCGCCGACCTTGCCCTGCCGGACGCGGACAAGCAGCAGATCGAAAAAGAGCGCGGCTATGACCGCAAAGATACCACTTTACATCTTGACGCAATCAAGGGCCTGACGCTGGACCGCTATACGTACCAGGCGGACAACAAATTGGATCGGCTGACGCATGACATTATTAAAGACAGTCTTGCATACGCGCCCTCCAAAAACTGGTCGCTGACGTATGCCGCCGACCACGACGCCACGCTTGCGCCCGATCCGAGCAGCGCGCAGGGTCAGGCTGCCCCAACCGGTACAAGCCTTGTAAGCGCAAGTGGCGACATGAAAAACGGTAACGTTCCGCTTAGTGACCGCAAGATAAGTGGAACCGCGCATACCAAGTTCGGCTTAAAGGGCGCACTTGCCCGCAATTATGGGTTGGACTGGCAGCGCGACGAAACCAGAACGCTGGAAAACGACAAAACCAAGAATGTCACGGTCACGGATGCCCTGACGCTGGGAGCGCCCAAAGACAAAGTCGGCGTTGGCCTGACCTACAGCGATAAACGGATCGCGTACCAAAGCAACACGATAGACAAGCTGGACGCCAAATACGACAACACATCAGAGTTCAACCTTCACGTCAAGCCGACCAAGACGCTGACGCTGCAATACGGGCAAAAGCTGCTTGACCGGCGCATAGACACCGCAGACACCAAAGCGGAAAATAAGCTGGATGGGCAAGTCACGACGGACTCGCTGGAATTGGACTGGCAGGCGGCGAAAAACTTTGATATTATTTTGGGCACGTCGCAAACCGATGCGCCGGACGCGCCTCGCCTTGCCGCCGACAAACTGGCCGTCACGCAAAAACTGGATGCGGCGATCAAGCAGGCGCAGGACGGCGTAGCGCAACTGGAAGCCGGCAAAACGCTGAACGGCAAGCCGGGAGACAAGCCGACGCCCGTGAAAAAGCCCGATTTTGCCGTTCCCCTGATTACGGACAGCAACACCGTCTCACTTGGCGTGAAATCGGAGCCGGTGAAAAACGTCGCCCTTGCCGCCAAGTTCGATACCGTGCATGAGGAAGGTCGCAACACCAAAGACGTAGCCGACTTTTCTATCGGCAACGCCAAGCCGCTGCAAGTCGGCGTCCTGAAGGATGTGACTATCAAGGCCGGGTACGCTTCGCTGAACGACAAGAGCCTGCTGCAAAACGAGACTATGACGGGCCATGCGGAATGGAAGCTGTACAAGCACGAGTTTCTGCTGGATTACGGCGGCTTTTCCAAGCTGGAAGGTCTGTCGCTGACGGAAACCATCGCCCGCACCTATTCGTTCAAGACCAATCCTGACCCGAAGCTCTGGTTTCACGGCGGCTACTATTACAAAGTGCGGACGCTGGCGGACGGCAAGGAAAAGCACATTCGCCGCTTTACAGCCGACGCCCTGCTTGCTAAAAGCACCCATTTCACCTACATGTATGGAACCCTGCCGGAAGACGATAAAGGCAACATTCAGCCCTTGGAAACGCTGGAACTGGCGCTGTCGCATACCCTGCGCCCCAAAACCAACCTTTCCCTTTTCTACCGCCTGAACGACCAGGTAGAAAAAGGCAACTGGACGCGCGGGCTTGGCGTGAGTCTGGACGGATTTTTGGGCAGCAAAACAAAGTGGGGCGTGGCGATCAGCCGCGAAGCCACCGGCTATTACGGCATTTACAGCGACCACGCCGAACATGCGCGATTTTCAGTGGATCAGCAGCTCAATAGCGACAACTTCCTGTCGGTTTCCGCCGAATACCGCCTGCACGACGGCAAGGATGGCGACGGCAAGATCGTCAACGACGAAGTTCGCGCCACCCTCGACTTCAGCCGTAAATTCTGAATATGCTCGCATGCGCCGGCGTTAGCGGATGGTAAATAGCCGATCCACTGCAAATCGCCAATCCGCTATTACAGGTTCAGCATCCGCCGTGTCGCCGCGCCGAAAGATACAGGGAGCGTCCGGGCTGTCGGCGCGATACGCTCTGATGACATCCATACTCAGCAAATCTACGTCCCAGACGATTTGTGTGCCCGCCGCGAAGTAATCCGTGATTTTGGCGGCGATAGCGCGTTCCGCTTTGGGGCCGTAGTCGTGTTCGCTGCGCACCTCTACGGCGAAAATGGGCGCTCCCTGCAAAAACTCCATGGTGTCCACATTGCCGATATGCCAGGCGGCATCCGGGCTGAACGATTCACGATTGGGTAAATCCACAAGGAACCCGACGTTGTCGGGAATGGCATAGCCGCCTCCCTGCTCTTCTTCATGCCTTTGCAGGCTGACGTAAATTTTACCGCCCGCTCTGCCCGGAATACTTCCTGTGGGACACATCCGCATCAATTCTCCATTTACAAGTTCGGCTTTGCCGTGTTCCGGCACATTGTACAGGTCTTGGAGGGTGGCGTGAGACTTGGAAATCATGCTAGTGTCTCCTCATATTTTCATCGCAGCGTCACGTTCAAAACAATTTGTCTGGCGCTGTACTCTATAATACGCTTACGCGGCAAATTCTCCTGCTTGATATTCTGTCTGCGCGTTCATTCATGTCAGGTGGGTTGAAACGAAAGACACAGAAAAGAAGTTTTGCTTGTTGCTGCGTTTGCCTGGTGCTTTGCCTGGGGAACAGAACCTCCGGCGGCATCGTACTTCATACAGGAACACGCCCGAAAAATCAAGCCTTTCGAGAGATTGAAAGCAAGGCGCAAATGCGGTACAATGTAGGTGTGAGATTGTGAAGAATAGAACAAACTTGCGTGACGTAGGGCGTGAGCCACGCTTCCGCCCTGATGTTCGCGTACAGCAAGCCTGCGCGCGATGAAACCAGCGCTTGAAAATTGAGGAGCCAGAAACAATGGCACGATCCGTAACCGAAATATCCCTGCACGACTCCGGTACGCCCACCCCTTCCTTCGGGCCGGGCGGTTCGCCGTTCGTGCTTGCAAAACTGGATGAGTTGGTCAACTGGGCGCGGCGCAACAGCCTGTGGCCGCTCACGTTCGGGCTGGCCTGCTGCGCGATTGAGATGATGGCGACGGCGGGTTCGCGCTTCGACATCAGCCGCTTTGGAGCCGAAGTGTTCCGCGCCACGCCGCGCCAGGCCGACGTAATGATTGTGGCAGGCCGCGTGTCCACCAAAATGGGACCCGTTCTGCGCCAGATTTACGACCAGATGCCCAACCCGAAGTGGGTCATCAGCATGGGCGCGTGCGCCAGCACGGGCGGCGTGTACAACAACTACGCCATCCTCCAGGGCGTAGACCAGATCGTTCCGGTTGACATCTACGTACCCGGCTGCCCGCCCAGCCCCGACGCGCTGATTTACGGCATCCTGAAACTTCAGGAGAAAATCAAAGCGCAGGGTTCGGGAGCCACCATTGAGTTCAAGGAATTGAAAAACATGTTCTCGCGCCCGGGCGGCAATCCGACGGCGGGGGGGAAGTAGGCATTAGGCATTAGGCATTAGGCATTAGGAAATGCGAATTCCTCTAATGCCTAATGCCTAATGCCTAATGCCTGGAGCGCAGTGATGAGTTTTCTAGCCGATATGAACAACCGCATGAATCTGGTGAAGGCGAAGGGCGAGGAGATCAAGATCAAGGCGCTGGAGCCGGCCAATGGAACCAAAGCGCTGGCGACGGGGTTTGGCATCACGTTCAAGCACTATCTGGAACAGCAGCTCAAGCTGAAGCCGAATACGACGGTATCGTATCCCGAACAGATACGCGAGCAGTTTCCGCGTACGCGCTGGCGTCACGCCCTGACCCGCTACGACAACGGGCTGGAAAAGTGCATCGGGTGCAGCCTGTGCGCCGGAGCCTGCCCTGCCCGGTGTATTTATGTGGAAGCGGCGGAAAACACGGACGAGGAGCGGTACTCGCCGGGTGAGCGCTACGCCACCAAGTACGAGATCAACATGCTGCGCTGCATCTTCTGCGGCTACTGCCAGGACGCCTGCCCCACCGGAGCGATTGTGCTGCGCAAGGATTTTGAACTGTCCACCTACAACCGCGCCGACAACCTGTACACCAAAGAAATGCTGCTCGAACCCGCGCCCCTCACGTCGGCCACCATTCCGATTTCGGAAGTGACCGTTGTAGACCGCGAGGCAAGCACCCATTAATCTTAGGGCCGGGGTCTCTAAACTGGAAAAGAAAAAGAGTATGTAGAGACAGCGTCGAAATCTTGGCAATGCAGCGCTTCCAGCACAGTGTCTCGTTGTGTCAGATTGTAGTGGAGAGGCGTCGTGACCTCGTGAGCGTCAGGGCGAACGGGGAGAGTGACCAGGCATCTTCCAGCACCTCCCTTCCAGGTTAGATTGTTGAGCGTTGCTAGGGACTAGGAACTTTCAACGGCCCGCCACCTGGCTCGTTAGCGTCTCTATTTAGTAGACGTGTATGTGTACTTAGACGAGTTGGAGGCAGAGAAGGTTCGTTGTTTGTGCTGTTTATGTAGATATTTTTCTACTTTCTTGCACATTCTTTTTGTCTTGGTCAACCCGGAGGAGGCAGCAGACACAGCACAGGGGCGAATGACCTACGAGGGGATAAGTGTTGAGCATTTTAGATGCGCTAGCCTGCCTTTAATCTAATGTTGAATTCCTACAAGAAATGCCGGTGTGACTGCTGTAAAGTATGTTCACATCGGCTTTGTTTTACGGCCATACTTCGGAAGGGCTGGCTCAAACGCGCTCAACACCTTTTTCCGTATAGCGAAGCCTTTCCCTGTTGTCAACATTACTGGCAGGCTGCTGTACGCCATAATGCAGCAAATCCTTATCACGCGGGCGGCGTATCGTCGGCTTGCGTAGGGCGGAGGAGTTCGGCAGGAGGAATGGAAGATAGGGAAGCGGCGGGACGGAGCAGGGTATCGGGCGTACCGGCGTGGCGGGTGGAAGCGCGGAGCAGGGTTTGCGTGGAAGCCACTTCGCCGCTATTGGCGCGGAGCAGGGGCAGGCACTCCGCCGCCGCTTTCTGTATTTCGCGCTGCCGGGTGTTGCGCGGGCGGCAGTTAGCGAGACGTACCACAACCGGAACCGCTTTGGCATCCCCGACCTGCTCATACGCTTTCAGGACTGCAAGCGCGAAAGCGTGATCTACGCCGCCCAATTTTGACGGCAGCAGGCTGGAACCGATCAGAACATTGAGTGTATGACGATTGCTTGGCGTCAGCAGGTTGGCGTCGGAAGCCTTCAGTTGCGGCAGCAGTGTCGTCAAAGCGCGCATCACGCTCTTGCGGTGTCCCACGCTGGAACTGATATTAAATGCATCGAGCAGGGTAGAAATCGCGCGCAGGCCACCCTCCCGCTCTAAACTCTGGATATCTAAGGAAACAGGCTTGTACATTATAATTAGCATAATCAGCACTGCTGCCAAATAACACACAAACAGCGAACCCTCGGTATTCGGTGACCGCATCATAAGACCACAAAAAGCCGCTGTCAGGCATAGCCCAAATCCGGCTAAATAGGACTGTCGGCGACGGTGTATTTTATGCTGCGCGCGGTTGAGCAGATTCGTGACCGCCTGTGTTGACGCGGCTGTCTGCAATTCTTCCGCAGCCGTTACTCCCTCAGCCGTTTCTTCCGCCGGGTTAAGTGTCGGAACAACGTAGGGAGTAACTTCTGCGGACATTTCGGAAATTACCAACTGGTTTTGCATCATATTAAAATATGTAAATTTGCAGCAGTAGGAGTAAGTTGAAGGTTTCCTACTTCACTAAAGCTGTGTCGTGTCCCTGCGCATCGGCGGGCGGCAGCAGGGTGCGGCTTTCGGCGGCAATCAGGCGCGCGTACCGCTCCTTTAATCCCGCTTCATTGCTTTCCTGCAACCTGTGCGCCAGGATCACGCTTTTTGCCAGGCGCACAAACCGGATGATTTGTGAGCCGGCGATTTCCTGTGCCTCCATGTCCCGCTCCGCTTTGTCTACGGCTGCGTCCGCGTCCAGCAGGTCTTTCCATTTATTCTGATCGGCTTCCCGGGTCAATTGCGCAATCGCGGCCTGACGCGCTTCCCGGCGGGCGGCAGGGTCGGAAAGTTTCAGGTTGGGGAACTGGCGCAGCAGCATGGATTTGCTGTCGCCTTGTATGGCGCGGAAGCGTTCGCGCGCTGTTCGGTACTCGCCCATCTGCCGCCGGTTCGGACCGGCCATGTTGAGCGCCGCCCCGAACTGCGCATACGCCGCACTCAACCGGCTGTTGCCGCCGAGTTTCAGCTTGTCGGAAAGCGCGTCCAAAGCCGCCCGCTGCGCCACGCTCGCCCATTGCCGTACCTCTTTATAAGAGGTTTGGAACAGTTCCCGATCTTCGGCAGGCTTGACGAACCGGCGCAGAAATACGTCCGAAGTGCAGACGGGCGCGTCAATGCTGTCGTCGTAAATCAGCGTATAGCAGTACGCCTCGTCCATACCCACGCGCCCGTCGCCATTGTAGTCCGCCCCGGTCACGCGCCGCCCGACACGATCCCGTCCCGTCAGCGCGGCAAAAAAGAAACTGGTAAAATCCCGGTATTCGGCTTCATTCACCGCCGAAGTACAGCCTGCCGCTACCCGGTTACTGACCGTCGCGTAAAATCCACAAATGTCTCGCTTTGCCAGATCGCCGTTCGGGTCGCCGTTCTCGAATATCAAATTTGCGAACGCGCCCGAATAGCACTGCACCATGACTACGGTGACGGGCACATCGTTGGGCAGGCGGGCAATCTGGCGGGACAGATCGCGTACGGTCAGCGCGGCGCGCTCGTTCTGCTGCGCGTTGCGTCCCTCTTCCCACAGGTCGTACATGTTGTTGTCGAAGTTCTGGCGGCTTGGACTGCCATGCCCCGTAAAATACAGCAGCAGTTGATGCGCGCCCGGATCGGCGCTTTCCGCCTGCGTCAGTTGCCCGAACACGCGGTTAATATCGTCCTGTCGGGACGCGCCATCCAGTTTCACGCCCAGGTTCGGCTTGCGGAAATGCAGGCTGCTTTCATCCTCGCCGTTCGGATTGATGAGGTTGAGCAACTGTTCGCCAATGGGCTGCGCGCGCAGATCATCGTCGTACAGCACAGTGGCATGGTTGGCGTTGCCGTCCGCGAACAGCGTGGTGCGCGGCGTAGTAGGCGGCAGCAATTTTTCCACATAGCGCACGTTGCTTTCAATCGCCACCTGATTGTTTATCAGGTTCGGCCCGCCGCCCACAATCAGGACGCGCAGCGGCAATTCGGCGGCAGGCGCATGGGCGCGCGTGGCAAGCGGCAGCCACAACAGCGCCCCCACACCCACGAGCGCGGATGAACGAGCGGAGCGACGCGCGCGCGGACGATGCAGCCGCGCCATACAACGCGAAACCAAAGACAGCGACATAAAGCAAGCCTTTCCTAACCGGTTTTCTGTTGTTAAGCTATCAGCCGCGAATGAACGGAAAGAAGGAATAAACTAAACAAATGAGGAATACGGATATAGACGCATTCACCGGGGATTTGTTGTCAACAAGTGGTTAAGCGTTGAGGGTAAAGAACCTCCCTGTCCTGAAAATACCTCACCCCAACCCTCCTGGCCGCTCGTTCCTCGCTAAGAGAGGGGCTTTTCATGCTCAAAGGTGTGCGCAGCGCATGGAGACTATCCTGTATTTTCAAACACCAGAAAGGTCACGGTACATATACTCTAAAAAAGCTTAGACAGATCTGCTTATCTAAGCATATAAGTAGTATGAGGCGCTTGAGTAGTTTCCTATTCCTGAGTTGTTCAGATTGGAGGAGCAAATGGTTAAGAGCAGGTTGCGCAGATCACTTGCATTGTCTCGGCGAGAGGTCAGTGTACTATTGGAGGCTCTGTGCCTTAGTAACTCTGAGAGATCGACGACAACAACGCTGTTGCTCCGCGTCGCTGACCTCTACTATCAAATGCACGGGGTGGACATAGCTGTTGCTCCTCATACGCGCCTTTTCTCGTGCAGCACGGCTTCGGGTGCAGGTGGAGCGAAGAAGAAACGGATGGCCTCTGCCTTGCCGACCCGTTAGAATAGAAAGGAGACCATAGGCACATTTACAGCCTTGCAAGCTGACGCGAACAGTCGCGGAAGTTGGTTTTATCAAATTGCTAACGTTTCAGTTAATGTGCTGTCCCTCCACTACACAATAGGAGGACAGCGAACACCAAAAGGACAAAGAAAATGAAGTACGCTTTTTTGTTGTTTGCATTGGCCTCTGTGATCAGCGTGAGCGCCACGCTTCTGTTCCACTTCGCCGTCATGCCGACGCGCGTTCAATTGTCCAATCTGTCTACCAAGCCTCCTATGACCGCTAAGGCGATGGACAATGAGGCGGTTCCCGTCGTGAAAGGGGTCACTCTCATCTCCGGCACTGAAGCCGCTTCTACTCGCGGGCAGGGCTTCTTCAGTAGCCTGTGGAAGGCGATTGTTAATTGGTTTGTTGGCTACGTCACCGACGCCGCTGTCAGTATGTGACTCAGAAAAGACGGAGATGTAACTGGCAGAGACGAAGGTGTGACCAGTCAAGCCGGCTGCGGCTACGCCACTGGCAGCCACGGAAAGATGGAAGCATACTAAATGCCATGCGGAGACACTTCGTAAATTCTACATCTTGGAAACCACGAAGTTTCTCTGCGGGGTTGCTTAACCGGCGCGGGGCGAATGGAAACAATAAACATCTCCATTCGCCTGCGCCACAAGGAATACTGCGATGCGTCAAAACACCCGAACAAGACTCACTTTATTATCGCTGCTTGGTTTGCTGACGTGGATGCTGCTGCGCGTCATTGTTCCGACATCAATGCGGACTATGCGTTTTTGCAAAGCCGTGCAGATTATGCGGCGGCTGCTGCGCACGTTGCTCAACTCTATGAACGCAGCGAAGCGGAAAGAAGGAGTGGAGGGGGGGGGGGGGGAGAAAGCGGGGGAGCGCAGAGAAGCACGCAGACGGGCGCGCGGGCAACGGACCACGCTATCTCGCTGACCCGCGGAAGCGAGCGGAGAAGGCGAAGGGGGCGGGAGCGACGGCAGCGCGGGGCGGAAGGGGGACGGCGCGCTTTTGGAAAAGGATGAAGATTAGGAAACAGGAAGGAAGAGGGGAGGGGAGAAAAGGGGAGGGAGGAAAGGAAAGGGGGGGAGGGAGGAGAGAGAGAAGAGAAGAGGGAGGGGGGGGAGGGGAGAGGGGAGAGGGAGAGAAGAGAAAGAGGGAGAAAGGAAGAAGAGGAGGAGGAGGAGAGGAGAAGGGAGGGGAAGAGGAAAGAAAAAAGAGAAAAAGGGAGAGAGAAAAGAAGAAAGAAAAGGAAAGAAAGGAGAAGGAAGGAGGAGGGAGAAAGGAGGAGAGAAAGGGGAGAGGAAGGGGGAAGAGGAGGAGAGGAGAGGGAAGGAGAGAGGAGGGGGGAAGGAGGAGGGGAAGAGAAAAAGGGGAAGAAGGGAGAAAAGAAACAGGAAACAGGGAACAGAAGAGAAGACAGGAACGATAGAAGATAGAAGAGAATGATCCTCAAAGATAGGAAGATAGAAGAGAAAGAGTTCGCTGACTTGCTGCAGGAGCTAAAATTGCACGCCGCTGCTATAAATCGGAAGCGTTGCTGACTGATCGCGATAAATCAATACGCCTGGCGCGGCGGAAATGTGGGCGCACTCACTGGCTGTGACCACTGCGCGGTACAATTTGCCGCCTTGTCGAAAGTTTAACAGATGGGAGGCAAACCCAGCTTTGCCTACCGTTGGCGATACGCTTTGCGTGTCTGCCGCATGTCTGGTGAACGCTTACTTCGCCGAATTGCTCGGCATGAACCGGTATCAATGGACGGTCTTGTTCGCGGCCTGGCTGGGTTGGGGCTTCGACATGTTTGACGCGACGCTGTTTACCCAAGTGGCGGATAAGTGCGTCCCAACCCTGCTGCATGTACCTTCGGCTCTTCGCAGGTTTCCCTGTGGATGGGCATACTGACATCGGCGCTGCTGCTCAGTTGGGCGGCGGGCGGTGTGTTATTCGGGTGGGTGGCGGATCGGATCGGACGCGCTCGTACCCTAATGCTGACCATACTCCTATACGCCATCGGCACAGCCTGCTGCGCGTTTGCGCCCAACGTCTGGGTGCTGCTGCTGTTTCGCGTGATTTCGGGGATGGGCATTGGGGGCGAATGGGCGGCAGGCGCGAGTATCGTGGCCGAGACGGTTCCCGAAGAGCGGCGTGTGCAAGCGGGCACACTGTTGTATACCGCCGCGCCAGTCGGCCTGTTTCTCGCCACATTCGCCAATGCGCAGATCGCGGGCAATCTCCTCAAAGGGCACCCGGATGTATCCTGGCGCTATGTGTTCCTGTGCGGCCTGATCCCTGCCGCCTTTGCCCTTCTGGTGCGCAGATGCGTGAAGGAGCCTGAGGGTTGGACAACTGCGACAACGACAGCGTCTCACAAGCCGCGTTTGCGCGAGATGTTTGCGGACGTGCGCGAACTGTTTAAGCCCGAAAACATCCGATCCACCCGAAGCGGTCTGATCACGTCCCTGATGGCTTTGACTGCCTGGTGGAGCTGCTATGCTTTCATCCCGGAAGTAGCCAGAAACCTGGCGATAAAGAGCGTGGGTGAGCGTCATTTTGACCACCTTAAGATGATGATCTGGCCGAACAATACAAGGCGCTGGCAGCCAATAGCTTCCACTGGGGCGGATTGTTAGGAATTTTGCTCATGATGGTTGCCGCCAAATACATGAGACGGCGCAACATGTTCAACGTATACTTTCTGTGTTCCGCCGCCGCCCTGTTCGCCACGTTCGGGCTGGACCTACAGGCCGAAACGCTCCTGCGCATGTATTTCTTGCTCGGCGTGACCGTATTCGGCGTGTTCAGCAGTTTCACCTACTATTTGCCGGAACTGTTTCCCACGCGGCTGCGCGCGACTGGATCGGGCTTCTGTTACAATATCGGGCGCATTATCGCCGCCTTCGGAACGTTTTGGGTCGGGCACGTGGCTGCCGGCGGCCTTGAAGCCGTGCTGCGCGCGCTGTACTGCATCGGGTTTGTGCTGCTCTTTGGCCTGCTGTTCGTGCCCGGGATCGTCGAGACGTACAAACTGAATCTGGGTCATGGAGACCTGGCACCAGGTGTTGGCATGGGACCAGCCCTCCCACAAGGTGGAACGTAGATGATCATGAAACATACATTACGGAGAAACACAGTGGATATGTGTAGAATCTATATCGCGCAGGCACAAACGTTACAATGGGAGAAGGCCGCTTGCCCGATGAGAACACTGCCTTTCGAATTCTGCTCTTTGCAGCATCAAGCGGTATCAACTATCATACTATCACACATCCTTCATCCTTTCGGCACTCGCATCATGCGCGGCAAGCGTCAAATCCGCGCCGGAATGGGAGCGGTCTTCCGCTGCCTGCCGTCCATGCCGCATGAACTCGTAATCAGCGGCGATTTCCGCGCCGAGCAGCAAAATCGCCATTGAGTAGTACATCCACACAACCAAAATCACGATGCTGCTCAGGGAGCCGTACAAAATCGCGTAGCCCTGCGAATGGAGCAGGTAGTAGCCGAAGCCGAACTTGGTAATCTGCCAGAACAGCGCGGCGACGCCCGCGCCCAAAAACGCGGACTTCCAGGGCACGTGCCGGTTGGGGAGAATCTGGTACAAGACGGCAAATAAAATGGTGGTAATCAGCAGGGGAAGCAGGCCCGTCGCGGCTTTCAGCAGCGTGGACTGCACCGCGCTGTTAAACCAGTGCCCGCTGTAATTGGCAACGTAAGTGACAAGGGCGGAAGCGGCCATATCTGCCGAAAGAAGTACCAGGGTGAAAAAGGTGGCTCCAAGCGCAATCATGCGCTGCCGGAACCAGTGGCGCGTTTCCGGCACGACCCAGATGATGTTCATGCCCGGCTGCATGGCGAGAAACGTCTGGTGCGCCCCGTAAATCAGAAACGTCAGGCCGAACAGCCCGGTTACGCGCCGATTTGCAAGTACAGCCGTAAGCTGGTCACGCACAAAATCGAACTTTACAGGAATATAAGACTGAATGGCATAAATGGTTTCTCGCAGCGCGGCTTCGCGCCCGCTGAGGAAAAATCCCAATATGGCGACGCCGACAATCAGCAGGGGAACGAGGGACAGAACCGCGCAGTACGCGCACGAACAGGCCATCAAACTGCATTGGTGCGTGGCGTAAGCGTCGGAAAGGCGGCGAACATAGCGCACAGCGCGCAGACCCTGCTGACGCGGCTTGGCGTTCACCGGATCGGTATGCTCGATAAACTTGCGGACATGGTGAAACAGCCGGGGCGTAGAAGAATCTACCGGCGCAAGTTCTGTCTGCGGCAGTTTTTGGATTGGCTGCGCCCCGACTTGCATCGGCGGCATATCGGCTTGGTCGGCGGCATCGGCGGCGTCTTCTGCCCCGACGGCAGGCGTTTCCACAGCAACAGGTTGTTCAGGCGGTGTTATTTTCATCGGCGCGGGCGGCAAGTGCTTTAGCGTAACGACGAATCAAACCGCCGGTTAGTGCCGGGAATATTGGAGAGGGAACAGGGAACAGGGAACAGGGAACAAAGAAAAGAAGACAGAAGACAGAAGAAGAGGATGCACTATCAACTATCAACTGTTTTTCATCCTTCATCCTTCATCCTTCATCCTTACCCCCGCATATCCACGCCGCCGTCTACCGTGACCGTTGTGCCCGTGATGAAGCCGGACAAGTCACTGAGCAGAAACACGGTGGGGCCGGCTACGTCGTCGGGCAGGCCGATGCGTCCGAGCGGGAAATTACGCGCCACTTCTTCGCGGCCTGCGGCATCCAGACTCGGCGCGGCCATATCCGTGTCCGTCCATGCGGGCGCGATGCAGTTGACGCGGATGTTGTCGGGAGCCAGTTCCTTCGCCATCGAGCGCATGAACATAATCTGCGCGCCTTTGGAGGTTGCATACGCGGAGTATACGTTGGAACCGCGCTGCCCCGCCGTTGACGTGTAGATGACGATACTGCCGCCATGCCCGCCCTGCCGCATCAGACGCGCCGCTGCCCGCACGGTCAGAAATGTGCCGCGCAGGTTGATCGCCATCGTGCGCTCCCAGAATTCCAGCGACATTTCTTCAATCGGGCAGCCCTCGAAAATGCCGGCGGAAACCACCAGCCCGCGCAAGGGTCCTAACTTTTCTACCGCCGCGTCCATCGCGTTTTCGGTGGCGGATTCGTCGGAAATGTCGGCCTGCACCGCAAACGCGCGCCGTCCCACCCTTTCCACATCGGACACAACGGCGTTGGCCGCGTTCGCATTGCGCAGGTAGTTGACCGACACATCCGCGCCGCACCGCGCCGACATCCGCGCCGCAGCGGCTCCGATGCCCCGGCTGCCGCCCGCAATAAAAATATGCCTGCCTGTCAAATCAATCATAATCTGCTCCGATTATTCTGCGACGTAAGTCTTCGCCAGTACCCGGCATATACCATCTAAATCTCTTTGCCGGTTGTTAGACCTGCGGCCAATCGTCCTGCGGACGAGGGATTGTGCTGTGTTTAAGTGGCTTGCCTATCAGGGATGCGTGGCGGGTAAGGGTTTGGCGAGCGCGTTCAGGTCGCCGAAGTTTTTCTTTACATAAGCCGCGTACCATTTGGCTTCCTCGCCTTGATTGGTTTCACGCGGGTAAATCGCGTCTACGGTGGCTTTGGTGATTTGTTCCGTGCCGACATCCACCCAGCCTTTGGGCAGGGGCGTTTTGTCGCGCAAATGGCGCACCATAGCGAGAACCGGCAGATAGCCTTGCAGGTACGGATGCTGTCCCAAACTGATCTGCGTGGTTCCCGCCTTAATGGAGTCCAGCGTTTCCGTGTTCAGGTCGTAGCCGCCGATGAGCCATTTGCCATTGGTGCGCGTTTTCAATTTGGCGAGGTTGGGAATGTCCATCGAACAGAGGCCGACAGTGGCGACGGCATCGGGGTTCGCGGTCGCCTGATTTTCCCATGCGGAATAATTGGCCGTGTTTTCCGTGCCCACGTCTTTGGGGTCGGTGACGGTGTACGCGCTGCCTTCCAGTCCCTTCTTGAACCCCTTGTAACGCTCTTCCAGCACGGCAACGCCCGGTTTGCAAATCCCTGCGAGGATTTTGCCGCTTTTCTTGCCGTCCGCTTCCAGCATTTTGCGCAATTCTGTCGCCAAAATCACGCCGCTCTGGTACTCGTCCTGCCCGAACCACGAGGCCGCGCCCGACTCCGCGCTCGTAATGTTGGAGGTGACGACAGGAACGCCCGCATCCGTCGCTTCCTTGATAGGCTTGACCCACACTTCACCCGGCATCGGAACCACGACCATGCCGTCCAATTTCTTCTGCACCATGCCCTCGAACATGCCGATGGCTTCCGTCGCCTCAAAACTCGACGGCCCCTGTACCTCCACATCCACGTCCAAATCGCGCCCCGCCTGCTCCGCGCCCCGCTTGATAACAGCGGTAAAGTCGTTCAAGCCATGCAGCACGTAGCCGATTTTAAGCCGTTTCTGCTCCTTGCCATTCGCGGCAGGCTTTGACGTACCCATATCGCCGGCAGTCGCGGGCGTGTCGGCAGGCCGGTTGCACGAGGCCAAAAGCAGAAAGGGAAGCGCAGTCCACAGTGAGCGCAAGCATTTCATATAGGGTTCCTTTTTAGGAGGGTGTTCAGGTGTTCAGGTGTTCGGGTATTCAGGTGTTCGGATAATACTCTTGCTGCGCTAAAGTAAACTTCGATACTTTTGCATTGACCTGAATACCCGAACACCTGAACACCTGAACACCTACTTCGTCCGTCTTCGCACGAACGAGTCAATGGCGACGGCGACGATGATGGCGGCTCCGGTCACGGCGACATCGGTATTGGGTGGAGCGCCGAGCAGGATGAGGCCGTTGCGAATCACATAGATAATCAATGCGCCCAGAATGGCTCCGGGAACCGAACCCCTGCCGCCGCTCAGGGCCGTGCCGCCGATAATCACGCTGGCAATCACCCACAGTTCATAGCTTGGGCCGGTGCTGGGGTCGGCAGACTGCAAGAATGCAAGCGCGGCAATCCCGGCAAGCGCGGCAATCATGCCGTTCATGGTCATCACGGCGATGCGAACATGATCCAGGGCAAGCCCGGACAGGCGAGCGGCAGTCGGGTTGCCGCCAATGGCTTCGATACGCCGTCCCGCAACCGTGCGCGTCAACACCAGCCAGCCAAGCGCAGCGGCGATAATCATGACAATGGCGCTCGTGGGCATGCCGAAGATCGCGCCGCCGCCAACCGTAAAGAACCATTGGTTTTTGGGAAACCGGCTGACGGGCGCGTTGCTGCACAATATCAGCGCGATGCCGCGATAAATGCTCAACGTTCCCAATGTGACGATAATCATCGGAATGCGCAGCAGCACGGCTACAACGCCATTGAACAATCCGCAAACCGCGCCCGTTCCCAATCCAATCAGCAGCGCAAGGGGAACCGGCAAGCCTTTTTGCAGGGCAAGCGCGGTGACAACATTGGTCAGCGTGAGTATGGAGCCGACGGACAAATCAATGTCGCCCATCGTCACGACAAACACCATGCCGACTGCCATGATGCCGATATAGGACGATTGCCGCGCCACTTTCAGCAGGTTCAGCGCAGTAGGGAATGTGGGCGTCGCAATCGTAAGCGCCACACAAAGCGCCACGAGGGCAATCAAAACGCCGAGTTCCTGTAACGCCCGCAAGCGTTGATACGCGCGCCTTGCGCTTCCCGCCGCGCCGGGAACCTGATTGTCACTCATAACAGTGCCGTCCGTGCAATAACATTTCAAATAAGAATCCGTAGGGACACAACATGTTGTGTCCGCCCGCTGCGGCACATCCTCTTCCTATAATGTAGAGTGCGGACACAACATATAGAGCGCGGACACAACATATAGAGCGCGGACACAACGTATGGAGCGCGGACACAACGTATGGAGCGCGGACACAACATGTTGTGTCCCTACCGCCTTGTTTTTGCGGGAAAGGTGTTTTATTTTAACGGCTTTGTCCATAATACCGTTTGAAATGCGTATTTCCCGAACACCCGAATACCTGAATACCTGAACACCGCTCGTAATTATTGTTCATCCAGCACATGCGCCATCGTTACCAGATGCGACATTGTGTGATCGGCAAACGTCCAGACAACTTTCTTATCCCGCGTGACCTCGAAGAAGTGAACGCCCGTGCCTTCCTTGCCCTGCAAGAAGTTGGCGACGACCAGATTGCCGTTTTTCAAGCGCTGGATTCCTGTAATCCAATACAGGCCGAGAGTGGGCGCGTCCTTGGGGCCGAATTCCCACACGATTTCGCCTTTGGGCGTGATTTCCATCACCTTCGCGGTTTTGCCGCCACCCACAAGCGTGTTGCCGTTAGGCAGGCGCGCGGCCTCGAACACGCTGTCCACGCCGGGGTACTCCCACGTTATTTTTCCCGCAGGATCGTACTCGCGGATCACGCCGTCCCCCTCATGGCAGGCGAGAATGTTGCCGTTTTTGAGTTTGTGCAGAGAGCGCAATTGGCGATGCGCCCCTTTTTCGTTCGTCGTCAGGGGCGTGATATGCGCTTCCTCGCCTTTGCGGTTCACTTCCACCGCCTGACACGGCCCCTCTTCCCCAACCAGAACATTGCCGTTCGGCAGGCGGCTGAAACCCAATACTTGCTCACATTTCGCCGTGTAATTCCACACGATATGATGCTGCCGATCCACTTCCTGAACGCCCGTCGGGTTGCCGCCGTAAGCGTACATCACATTGCCGTTTTTCAAAACCTCGAACATCACGGCCAGACTCGGCACGGGATGCTCCCACAACACTTGCCCGTCTTCCGACAGTTCAATCAACTTATTTCCCGGCGAGTATTGCATGAACATAAAATGGTGACGTTTGGGCGGAGGCGTGTCGGCGCGTGGCGCGTTCACCGCAGCGGTAAGCGCAAGCAGCGTCAGCGCAGGCAACAGGATGTGAGCAGCAAATCGCATACAGCGTATCTCCAGAACTCGGAACCAGCCTTGTATTCCGAACAGCAGCCTTGCAGCGGAGGAACGAGCAGACATTCGCCGTTCTTACGGGAATATCCTGCTGAAAGTTGAAAAAAGAAATTAGCCGCGAATGAACGCGAATAAACGCGAATGTAAGTTCACCACAGAGACACAGAGACACAGAGGGGTCACAGAGAGATAAGGGTTGACAGGCGTTTTCAACCACCGGCTCAAACGGCTACTTCTTCGCCACCGTCAGCGCAATGGCGGGAACGAGAATGACGGAATTGCCGATGTGCGCCTGTACGATGATGTTGGCGAAGTCGGCGGGGGCGTCGGGCGCGGCGGTGAGCGTGATTTTGCCGTCCGTTTGCCCGTCCGGGATGGCTGTTGCGGTCAGCGTTACTTTGGCAGGCAGGTTACGCGCGTCCAGTTTGATTTCGCCTTTAGCGTTCGGTTCGCGGAGGATGTGAATTGGAATTTCTGCCGTTACGCCCTGCGTCAGTTTTAGATTGGAAACGGGCGTTGTCACGGTGATAGCGTTGGTACGCTCCGTTGTGGCGAGTACCAGCATATCCCACAGATGATGCGGGCGCGTGTAGCTGAACTCGACGGACAGCAGCAGGTCAATGGAGCGGTGTTCGTACTGTTCCCACGCGGGCGCTTCCTGCACAACGGTTTTGCCGCCAACGGTGGCTTCGCCCCGAATGTGAACGTCGCTTGCGGCAAAGGGCGTGTTGGGCGCAGCCGTCAGGGTCAGTTCGGTTGTGTTTTTGCCCGCCGCGATTGTGCCGCCCGCGCAGGTAACGCCGGGGAGCAGATTGGCGACATTCACCATCACCGCGCCGTTGAAACCGCCCAATCGTTCCAGCGTTACGGGCAGCGCAATCGTTCCGCCAACGGGCACGGCCAACTTGTCCACGCCAATCGCCAGCCGAAAATCCGGCACAACGGGGCGAACGGCAAGCCGATAGCCGCAATCCGGGCCGACAACTTCCTCGACGTTGCTGATTTCAACCGTGTAAGTGCCTTCTGCGGGCGCGGCAAATTCCAGTTGCGCGTCCTTGCCCAATCCCGGCGCGTCGTCATTGGCGGCGAGTTCCTTGCCTGCCGCGTCCAGTATGCGGATCGCGCCATCAATGCGCGACCCGATGCGCCGCCCGAACAAATCAAACATAATTCGCGTTTTAGGCGTGGCGTGGAACGCGAAGCGGGCGCGGGGCGAACGGGCAAACACGCCGTCAAGGTTTGCAGGCAAGGGCGGCAGCGACTGCAAACTTTCCACGCTCCCGACATTCTGCGCCGTTGCCAAATCCACCATTAGCGGCACAAGCAGCACATTCGAGCCGTCGGAAGTACCGGAAATACCGGTACTACCCGGCGAACCTGCCTTGCCAACCGCAACATCGGCCCAATACACGCCGGAAGCAACATCGGAAGGAAGCGTAACCGGTATGGTTGTGGCAGCAAGGTTCGCGCCCTGTAAGGTCAATTCAACGGTTTTGCCTGGCTGTCCGCCATGCGGCAGCAGCGTAGAAATCAATCCCGCGCGCCCGGCAAGCAGACGATAGGTGTAATTCGGACCGCCGTTGTACTCCGAGTCGCGCACGGTCAGGAAATAGCGTCCGGGTTTGGCAAACGTATACCCGAAGCGCGGGTCGCTTTCCCATGTAGACTGCGCCAGCTTCAAACTCACGCCCTTCGCGTCCGTAATCTCCAACACGGGATCGAAGCGGGAACGGATACGGTCGGCAAAGCAATCGAACGTCCACGTTTCGCCCTGCATCGCGGTAAACGCGAATCTGTCCCGCCCCGCCCGCGCTGCAATCCGTCCGTTAATCACCGCGTTGGCTTTGCCGTCCAATTCAATCGGCACTGCGCTTTCCGCCAATGTCTGCTCCAGTACCTGATTGCCGCGCACATCCACCCAGAAGCGCAGCCCGCCGGAAACCCCTTTCGGCGTGGTCACGCGCACCTCATGCGGCCCTAACCGCGCCCCCGTCCCCACTTCCAATTCCGCCGTCAGCCCGTTCCCATCCGCCGGCGCCTGCACCGACTTGACAGCAATCCCGCCCCCACTCACCTGTAAGCGACTGCCCGCCAAATTCTTGCCGTCAATTCTAATGCGCGTCGTCTGCCCGCGCGGCCCGCCGGAAGGCAGCATCCCGCCCACGTCTGGAGCCTGCGCCCACGCAGAAGAAAGTGAACCACCCGCTAACGCTAGAGACACAGAGACACAGAGGAAAAGCCGATGCGAGGAGAATAAGAGAGGACGAAGGAAACCTCTAAACATGCCTGCCTTCGTTCCATTTGATTGGCAACTCTCCTCTCTTATCTTCTTTTTTTCTCGCATTGCTTTTCCTCTGTGTCTCTGTGTCTCTAGCGTTAGCGGGTGGTTAGTTTTCCTCCCTGTCTCCTTTACGAGAACAGGCCGGGGATGCCGGGGGAATCGCGGACGATGCGGGCTTCGCGCAGGCGGGCGGACACGTCCATGTTGAGCAGTTTGGCGACGCTCATATACGTGTCTTCGGGCGTGACGGGCAGTTCGGCGGGGTATTTGGCCTGCGCGTCGCTGGAACCGATCACGCGCCCGCCGGGGATGCCCGCGCCCGTAATCAGGAACGAGTACACGAACGGCCAGTGGTCGCGGCCCGCCGAGCCGTTGACAGTGGTGCGCCCGAACTCGCCCGTCACTAAGACAAGCGTTTTTTTGTTCAGGCCGCGCTGGTACACGTCTTCGATCAGGGCGGATACGGTTTTGTCCATTTCGGGCAGTTGGCGCTTGCAGCGGTTGAAGTTGTCGCCGTGATTGTCGAAGCCCATTTTATCCACATCATCGTTGATGGGATGCGCCCGCCAGTTCACCTGCACGAAGCGGACGCCCGATTCGATCAGCCGCCGCGCCATCAAACAGCCCTGCCCGAACTGCGTCATGCCGTAGCGTTCGCGGGTCTGAACCGTTTCTTTGGTCAGGTCGAACGCTTTTTTGGATTGGGGCGACGTGACAAGCGTAAACGCCTTTTCATACGCGGCGTCGTGAACGCGGGTGTCGCCGGATTCGATGTGGCGCTGGAAACTGTCTACCTGCTTGTACAATTCGTGGCGCAGGTTCAGGCGGTCGCCGGTCATGCCGGTCGGCGGGGTCAAAGCGGCCAGTTTGTCAACAGGCTGCATTGAATCGAGGACGCGGAAGGGTGAACTGGCGTTGCCTAAAAAGCCGCCGTCCTGTCCGAGGGGGCCGTTTCCCGCTGTGTCGTACATGCGCGGCCCGATGTGGATCGCGGAGGGGAGGGCGTTGCGCTGCGGCATGAATTTGGAGATCACGGAGCCGATGTTGGGAGCCTCGCGTCCCGGAGCCACTTTGTTGCCCGTGAGCGTATAATGCGCGGCCTGCGCATGAACCGACTGGTCGTGCGTGGCGGAGCGAATAATGGTGTACTTGTCGGCCATACGCGCCATCAGGGGCAGATGTTCGCAGATTTGGATGCCGGGCACGTTGGTCGGGATCGGCTTGAAGATGCCGCGCACCGCTTCGGGCGCGTCGGGCTTCATATCGAACGTGTCCTGATGCGGCGGCCCGCCCCACAAAAACACGAGGATGACGGACATCTCGTTGTCAACATTGCTGTCCGCGCCCGCTTTTTGCGCCGCCAGCAGGCCGGGCAGCGTCAGGCCAAGAAAGCCCGCCGACCCGATCTGCAAAAATTCGCGCCGGGTAGGTCCATCGCACGTATTAACCGTCTCGTGTCCAAATTCAATCATGGTCGATTCCTTTCCGTAATCGTTGTGTCGTTTTAATGGTTAAACAGGAACTCTTTGCTGTTCACCAGCACCCACAGCATATCCTCTAAGCGCATGGCGTCTTGCGGTGTTGTCTTTTGGCGCGGAAGCAATCACGCGTTCGCAGAGTGGCTTGCAGGTTGGCAGGCTTCGTTCCGGTCGGCGGAGGGAGAACGCCCGAAGGTTGTCCAGTACAATTCGTTGAGAATGTCGGCGTCGTTTTTGCCGGCTTTGAGCAGGCGGTTCACCAGTCCGGTGTCCGCCGTCACTTTGCGGTTGAGCAGGTCGCCGTTGATGAACAGGAGCGCCTGCGCCATGTTGGGTTCCTGGCTGCGCTCGCACTCGCACGTAATCACGCGGGCGGGACGGCCCAGCGCGTCCATAAAGTCGGATTTGACGTGCGTATCGGGCAACTGCACGGCGCGAAGTCCGGGCGGCATGTTGGGAAACTCTTCCGGATTGGCCGGATACCTGACTCAGCGCGTCCAGCAGCTCTTCGGCCGTCATGCGGCGCACCATGAAGTGGCTGAAGTAGCGGTCGTCTTTGCTGTTTTGGGGCGTGGACGCGGACGAAAGCTGATACGTTCGGGACGTCACGATTTGCCGAATTAGATGCTGCAGGTCAAACTTATGTTTCACGAAGTCGGCAGCAAGGGCGTCGAACAATTCCGGGTTGGTGGCGGGGTTGGTTTCGCGCAGGTCGTCTACGGGTTCTACCAAGCCCCGGCCCATGAAGTGCGCCCACACGCGGTTGACAAGCGAATGGGAGAAATACCAGTTGTCGGGGCGCGTCAGCCATTTGGCGAAAAAGGCGCGGCGCTCTTCGGGCGCGTCAAGGGCAAGCATCGGCCCGCCGAGCGGCTTGGGCGGCACGGGTTTGCCCAATCGCGGCTGTATCACATCGCCGGAAGGGGCGTTATAAACGGTCATTTCGTCATTGACGTAAATGCCCAAGTCGGCCTTGAACTTCACGCGGGCGAACAGATTCGCCATGCCATAATATTCGTTCTGCGTCCACTTTTCCAGCGGGTGGTTGTGGCACTTGGCGCACTGTACCCGGATGCCCATAAAGCCCTGCGTGATGTTTTCGGCCAGTTCTTCGGGTTTCAGGGCGGTGCGGAAATAGTTGGCGGGGCCGTCCAGAAACGTGTTGCCCCGCGCCGTCAGAATCTCGCGCGCCATCACGTCCCAGCCCTTGTTGTCGCGCACGGCGTCATGGATGTAGCTGTAGTACGCCCACATGCCCTTGTCTTTGAGCGTACCCCGATTCACGCGCAGCAGGTCGCTCCACTTGTACGCCCAAAAATCAATGAAGGCGGGCCGGGACATCAGCGCATCGGCAAGTTTGGCGCGTTTTTGCGGGTCGGTATCGGCGGCAAAGGCGCGGGCTTCGTCCGGCGTGGGCAGCGCCGCCCGTCAGATCCAGCGTGACGCGCCGAACGTATTCCAGATCGTTCGCTTGCTGGCTCAGGGGCAGACGCAGGCCGGCAAGTTTGGCAAGAACCAGATCGTCAATGTAGTTGGCGCGGGGCGCGGCAGCCAGCGTTTGCGCCGTCACCTTGTTCGGGAACGGAACCATCACGCGGGCAACCGCAACCCGGTCCTGATAGCCGACCATAATCGCCGTTTGTCCAACTCCGGCAATGGAAACCAGGCCGTCCGGCACAACCGTTGCCACGTTTTCATCATTGGTGGCAAACCGCGCCCAATGGGTCACATCGCGCTTGCTGCCATCCGAGAAAACCGCCTGTACATGCAATTGCGTCTGCGCTTTGGGCGCAAGGGACTGCACGGGTGGCGTCACCTGCAAGCCGGTCACATGCGGGTCGCGCATATCGGGCCAGCCGCGCCCTGCCGCAGCCAATTCGACAGAATGGCGTAATCCGGGCTGTTGCGGGTCAGGGCTTTGCCGCCCAGATGCGGCGTTTCCAGCAGGGGCTTGCGCAGCAGCAGGCTTTGCGCGGGCAGGGCAAGGTCAACGCGCCGCCCCCGTGACTGCCGGCAAATGGCAGAATAGTCCAGTTCGGGCGCAAAGCCGCGCAGACTCAACTTGAAGCCGTTTTTGCCCGCCGCCGCGCCGTGACACGTCCCGGAATTGCAGCCGTTGCGCGTCAGCACGGGAATCACGTCGTTAATAAAACTGACGGGTTTAATGACATGAGCAGGCGCAATGGCATGAGCATGAGCCGCAGCGCGTTTGTATTGCGCCGACCCGCGCAGCGCCAACAGCGCCAACAGCGCCGCCGTCATGCCGAGCATACGCCGACCTGATTGAAAGCCGGATGGAAGGGAAAATTGAAGCATAAACTCCCGGAGGTTTCCTTTAGCCGCGAATACACGCGAATGAACGCAAATAGGCAAAGACAAGAATAGAATGGTTGCGTAAAGGCTTGTGCCACAGAGAACGCTACATACAAATGCAGCACGACGCATAGCGCATTTTACCCGCGCGCTTGAAGGATTAGACACAACAAGGCCGCGCTTGTGGCAAAAAGGTGCTGCAAATTGTTCCCACTTGCGTGAAATAACTTCGATATTCCGCCCAAGCGCAGGATTTTGTCCCGCCTTTGCACAACAGCATACCGCAATACTGACACGCGGGGGATAAAAGGAATGGAAATTGCAGATTTAGCGGAAATCGAGGGGCGCGCGTACCCGGCGCGGCGGCGAACGCAAAATCTGGTCGGCGGCGCGTCTCCGCTTCAGGCTGCCGCGTTCAGCATGGGCTACGTCACGCTGGAACCCAACGGCGGGCAGGTTCCGTGGCACAATCAGGAGCAGGAAGAAGTGTACTTCGTGCTGGAAGGAACCGGGGAAATGTGCCTGGGCGCAGAGCGGCAAGTCATGACGAGCGGGCAGGCCGTGTACATTCCGTCCGGCGTGTTTCATCAAATGACCAACCTGGGCGATACGCCCCTGAAAATGCTCTACTGCTACGGCCCCGCCGGCGAAGTCGCGCACTGGAAGCAGGAACTCGACGGCACACTGCCCAAAGCCGGGCAGGACGCGCCGCCCTTGCCGGAGGGGGCGCAGCCGCAGCATACCAATGATGAGCGATGAATGATGAGTGATGAATATGAGTTTGTTCATCACTCATCACTCATCATTCATCACTTTGCCTAACACCATGACTACAACCCACCACATCGGCATCCTTATGAACGGCGTCACGGGGCGCATGGGAACCAATCAGCACTTGATGCGTTCCCTGGTCGCTATACGGGAACAGGGCGGCATCCCGCTTCCCAACGGCGATACCATTCTGCCTGAACCTGTTCTGGTCGGGCGCAATGCGGCGAAACTGGAAAAACTGGCGCAGCAGGCGGGCGGGGTACGCTGGACAACCGATCTGGATACGGCCCTTGCCGACCCGAACAACCAAATCTATTTTGACGCGCAGTTGACGCAGTTACGCGCGTCCGCCACGCAAAAAGCGATTGCGGCGGGCAAGCACATTTATTGCGAAAAGCCTACGGGTGTCAGCGTCCACGAAGCTTATGGCCTGTATCTCGCGGCGAAAAACGCGGGCGTCAAGCATGGCGTGGTGCAGGACAAATTGTTTCTGCCCGGCCTGCTTAAACTGAAATGGCTGATTGACAGCGGCTTTTTCGGGCGTATTCTATCGGTGCGGGGAGAATTCGGCTACTGGGTGTTTACGGGCGAGGATCAAATTGCGCCACAACGCCCCTCGTGGAACTACCGGCAGGAAGATGGCGGCGGCATCATCGTGGATATGCTCTGCCACTGGCGTTATGTGCTGGACAATCTGTTCGGCAGGGTGCAAAGCGTGTCGTGTTTGGGAGCCACGCACGTTGCAAGCCGCGTGGATGAGCAGGGGAAGCCGTATGCCTGCACCGCAGACGACAGCGCGTATGCTACATTTCAATTGGAAGGCGGCATTATCGCGCACTTCAATTCCTCGTGGTGCGTTCGGGTGCGGCGCGACGACCTGCTCACGCTGCAAGTGGACGGCACGAAGGGCAGCGCGGTTGCCGGACTGCGCGATTGCGTGATGCAGCCTTACAACGGTACGCCGCGTCCCGTCTGGAACCCCGACATAGCCAGCCCCATCCATTTTGCCGAGAGTTGGATGCCCGTTCCCGCCAACCAAACCTTCGATAACGGCTTCAAAGCGCAATGGGAACTGTTTCTCAAGCATGTGGTTCTGGATACGCCCTTCCCCTACGACCTGCGCGAGGGCGCAAAAGGCGTCCAATTAGCCGAAGCCGGAATCGAGTCATGGCATAAGCGCTGTTGGGTAGATTTGACGGAGTTACAGGTGTAAGGGATAAGTGGCAAGGGATAAGTCATATAAGGAAAAGCGGTTATGAATTTAACGGAAGTCCATGCGCGGCGCAAATTGGGACGCAAAATAACGGGTATGGCGGCTATGCTGCTGCCTTTTGACGCCAACGGCGACATTGCTGAAGACGCTTATGCGGCCTGTTTGCGCGACACCGTTGCGGCGGGCTTGACTCCGGCGGTCAATATGGATACGGGCTATGTCAACTTATTGACCGATGAGGAAAAAGAGCGCGTTCTAAAACTGGCGCGGCGGGCGTTGGGCAATGCGCCGTTTGTGGCGGGCGCGTATATCGAGGGGCAGGATGGCGATGTGGCGGACTTGTACCGGCGCGAAATCGCCCGCATTGCCAAGTATGGGGGTACGCCCATTTTGTTCCAAACCTCGCGCCTGCACGATAAGCCGGTCAAAGAGGTAGTGGACGCTTACGCCCGCGCCGTTCAGGATGTGCCGACGGCTTACGGGTTTGAACTCGGACGCATGTTCGCGCCCAACGGTGAAATCTGGACAGCCGAAATCGCCGAAGGGATTATGTCCATCCCGCAATTCAAAGGCATGAAACACTCCAGCCTGGACAGAGTGATTGAACTGGAACGCCTTGCCCTGCGAGATCGCATACGTCCCGATTTTCAGATATTCACCGGCAACGATTTAGGAATTGATATGATCGAATACGGCAGCGATTATCTGCTTGGATTGGCCGCGTTTTCACCTTCAACGTTTGCCGAACGCGACCGCTTGTGGCAGCAACAGGACACGGGTTACTTCGCCATTGCCGACGCCTTGCAACTGCTCGGCAACATCGCGTTCCGTCCGCCCGTTCCCGCCTACAAACATTCCGCCGCCATTTTCCTGCACCTGTTGGGCAAAATTCCCCACGAGCAAAACGCACCCCCGCAGCCCGGAACGCCCGCATTGGGAACACGCTATGCTCACGGATTGCGCCAAACGCCTGAATTTGCTTTAAGGATTAAGTCCCTTAAACACGGCACAATCTGGTGGCCCCAGGACAATCGGCGGCAGGCTTAACAATCAGTATTTCATATCTCATCGTTAAGGCTGGTTTACGATGAGGCCGGTTTATGATGTGGCCGGTTTCCAGAAGAACACGGCTAATCCACGTACACAAACTCATTGGCGCAGAGGAGTATCTGGCAATACTGCTCCCATGCGGCAGAGTCTTTCGCCGTCGCGCGGGCGCGCTGCAAGAAGGATTGGGCAATGCGGGTTTCGTCCTCACCGGCGGGGCGTCCGTACAGCAACAGGTACGCGCGCTGGATGCGGGCAATGGCGCTGTTCGGGCCGTCGGGGATTTCCGTCGCCAATCGCTGCGCAAGGGCGCGGGTCTGGTCGAGGACGAATGGGTTGTTGAGCAGGTACAGGGATTGCGGCGCCACTGTGGAGACGGTACGCCGATCCACGCAGGCCGTCGAATCCGCGCCATCGAACAGGGGCGCGAACCCGGCGCGATCCGAGCGAATGGTCATGTAATACAGCGTCCGGCGCGGAACGGTGAAATCCCGGTACGCCACGCCGCCCATCGTCTTGTCCAATTTCCCGGACGCGGCCAGCAAACTGTCGCGCACGGCCTCGGCTTCCAATCGCTGCCGCATCATGCGCCCCACAAGCCGATTGTCCGGGTCGGCCTTCACGGTTTCCGCTCGCCCCTCGCTCGCCTGCTGATACGTCGCCGACAGCAGTATCAGCCTGTGCAGCTTTTTGGTAGACCAGGAGCAGGCGAAGGTGTCAGGTTTCAGGTTCCAGGTATCAGGGCTTGCAGATTGAAAGGTCTTTCCTGAAACCTGAGACCTGAAACCTGACACCTGTGTGTCCTTCCCTGACCCCTGACCCCTGACCCCTGACCCCTCCACGAAGTGGCTTGCCAGCCAGTCCAGCAGTTCGGGATGCGTGGGTTTTTCGCCGAGGAAGCCAAAGTTGCTGGGTGTGCCGACGATTCCCTTGCCGAAGTGGTGCTGCCAGACGCGGTTGACCCACACGCGGCCTGTCAGTGGGTGCGTGTCGGATGCCAGCCATTCCGCGAGTTGGAGGCGTCCGCTGCCCTGCGTGATGGGCGGCTGGTTTTCGCCCGCGATGACAACCGGGAAATGGCGCGGAACCATGTCGCCCAATCGGGCGTAACTGCCCCGGATGTGAACGCGCACGTCATGGACGCCCGCGTGGGGGCTTTCGGGACAGCCTCCCTCCTGCGCAGCGTTGGCAAACGCGATGGGCGGAGGCGGGCTTTTGCGCAGGGCGTCCAGCTGCGTCTGCGCTTTTGCGATGGCGGCGCGGGCTTCGGGCGACAGTTGGCTTTCTTCCGCCGGGTTTTGTATCCAGAACGGGCTGCTTGCGTCCGCAGCGGTAAACGAATGGGCAAACTGCTGAATGGCCTGCTGCGCGTTGGCGGGAATTGCGGCTGCGGTTCCGCTTCCATCCGCAACGGCTTGCCGAACCAGCGCCAGGTCGGGATTGAACACCGCGTCGGGCGTGGCGTTGCGATGCCGGTCCGCCATGTCTTCAAAGCGCCACACGCCCGCGTTGCCGTAGCTGTCCGTATGCGGGTTGCCCTTGCCGCCTTGCAGGGGATCGGCCATCAGATCACGGGCCAGATTCCAGGCGCGCATAGCCTTCACGCCCGATTGTGACAGAGAGTTGATATTTGCCAGAACCGTTCCTGATGCAGTCGGGGATGTGCTGTTGGCAGCGCCGACTTCCGTAATGGTCAGGTCTACAACCGTCGTGTCGAAGCCGTAGTTTTCTTTGGGCAGGACGGCCAATTCGATCTGGTCGCCCTGCCGCACGGACACGGTTTTCAGATTGGCGGCAGTATGTCCCTGCGCAAAGTCCTGCTTGCCGCCATTGGGAAACTCGCCCGTCGCCAGTTCCCGCGCTCCTCCCGCGCTGCGCTGATCGAGCGCCCAGGCAATGCCGTCGCCCCCGTTGGGGTCGGCATCCGCCACGCCCCCCGTAATCTGCACGGTTCCTGTAATCGGGCTTTGCCACGCGACGACAACGCCGTTCGTCGGGCCGGGATGGACGCACACGGAACGGGGCGGGAGGGTCAGGGAACTAAGCGGACGGGGCGTGTCATTGGTGTTAATAAGCGCATTGGGGCAGTCTGCCGCGCCACGCCACGCGCTTACGCCCTTAATACCCGAAGCGTCCGCCTGTGACTGCAGCATCAGCGGGTAATCGCCCGTTTTCAAAAAATCGTTCCACTGCCGGAACGCCCAGAGTTGTAAGTTTTGCGACGCGGCAAAGGCTTCGGGTGTCTGCGTTGCCTGCCCAATCGGGCGATGCGCGTACAGCCATGTGGCCTGCGCATACCGCTCGGTTTGGGGCAGCAGGCTGCGGGCATGGTCGCGCAGGACGTTGTCGCGCATCTGTTTCACTTGCGCCGCGCTGCTCGCCAGTTCCTGTTGATACGCTTCCCGCCGCGCTTTGGCCTGCGGCGTGTCCAGCGAAACGCGCAGGATGGACTCGCCCGCCCCTTTGGGCGACAGCTTTGGCAGGATGTGCGTGCTAAAGAAAATCCCCGCAAGCCCATAATAATCTTTGGTGGAAATAGGATCGAATTTATGATCGTGGCAACGGGCGCAGGCAACCGTCAGCCCCATCATGCCCCGGCTGATAACATCCACCTGATCGTCGGCAATGTCGGTCAGGATTTTATCTTTGTCCGCATCCCCATTGCCCCAGTTGCCGATAGCCAGCAAGCCGGTGGCGATAATGCCATCGGGGTTAATGGTGATTGGTGGTTGGTGGTTGGTGGTTGGGCTATTCTGTTCCCTGTTTCCTGTTCCCTGTTCGCTCCCTGACCACTCTGGAAGCAAATCTCCCGCAATCTGATACTTGAGGAACCAGTTGTAGGGCAGGTCGCGGTTGAAGGCGTTGACGATCCAGTCGCGGTAGCGCCAGGCTTCGCTGATGTCGCCGTCACTGCCCGATCCCCGCGCATCCAGGCTGTCGGCGTAGCGTACCAAATCCAGCCAGTGCCGCCCCCAACGCTCGCCATAGGCGGGGGAGTCAAGCAGGCGATTGACGACCTTTTCCCAAGCGTCCGGCGATTTATCTTTGACGAACGCTTCTACGTCTTCGGGGGTTGGCGGCAGACCCGTCAGGTCGAACGAGGCGCGGCGAATCAGCGTCCGGCGATCCGCCGGGGCAGCCGGTTTCAAGCCTTTAGCTTCCAGTCCCGCCAGAATAAAGCGGTCAATCGGGTTCTTGCACCACGCCACGTTCTTCACTGCGGGTAGAGCCGGGTTCTTCACCGATTGAAACGACCAGAAGGAGGTTCGATTTTGGATTTTCGATTTTGGATTTTCGATTGCCGATTGTGAATTGGCGATTGGCGACTGCTTGCCTACTGTTCCCTGTTCCCTGTTCCCTGTTCCCTGTCCTTTCGTCTTCTGCCCCTGTGCCAATACCGCGCAGGCGGTCAGCAGGCATAGGGACGCGCCCGCAAGCAGACCTGCAAACGGCGCTTGCTTGAAACATTGGGAAGGATGGGGAGTTGCCATGCGCTTTTCCTCTGGATTGATTTGCGGCCTGGATAGTTTTCCGCACAAGACATTCGTGGTACAATACACACATCAACATAAACCTGAACACTCAACGCTCAACGCTTAACAGAGACGCACCGCATGGACCCGCCTCGCTGCATCGTATTTTCCACGCCATTGATTTCCACCTGGGTACTCGATGAAACCCACCGCGTTCTCTTCGACGCGGGGGATGGCTGCGCCGCCCTGCTGGAAGGCAAAATTCATAAAGCGAACTACGTGGCGCTGACTCACGCGCACCGGGACCATATCGCGGGCCTGCCGCAGCTGCTCAACCTGCGCGGCGCGGTTGCGTTCGGCGCGGGTACGCCCCTGCAAGTGCTGCATCCCGAAGGCAGCGGCTCTTTAGTGGCGTTCGGGCGGTTTTTGGCGCAGTTCGATCATGTCACGGCGGGGCAGGCGCACTGGCATTCCCTGAAACCGGGCGAACAGCGCGAGATTGGCGACGACCGTTTTCTGCGCGCGTTTTCCACACACCATATTCCCGACCCTGACCCCACGCATCATCGCAGTTTGGGCTACCACATCGGGCGCATGGTGGATCGGCTGAAACCGGAACTGCGCGGCAAGTCCCAGGCGGAAATAGACCGTTTTCGCGCCGAACACGGACGTGACGCGCTGACCCACCGCGAGGAAGAAATTCTATTCAGCGTGTCGGGCGATACGCGCCCCCTGTCGCCGGAAACCTACGCGCAAAGCCGGTTTCTGCTGCACGAATGTACGTTTTTGGACACGGATGAAAGCGACCAGGCCGAAGCCTGCGAACGCGGCCACGCCCATTCCTGTTTGGGCGAAGTGCTGGATATGGCGCAGGCCGCGAATGTGCAGCACCTGGGATTGTACCACATCTCCAAGCGGTATACCGAAGAAGAAATCGTCCGTACCGTGCGCGCCGCCTGCGCCCGCCGCGACCTCAAAGCCAAAGTGAGCATCGCCCTGCCCGGACGCATCCACTACGACCTGTTTTCCCAAACCGTCTGGCCCTCAAAAGTGGTTGAACCGGCCCTCACCCCAACCCCTCTCCCAACTTTGTGAGAGGGGCTATTCTCGAATTTTAAGGGGGACTGAATAGTTCACCAAAACAGAATTTTCCGTCCGGGACGATTGGCCGCAGGCCTGATAACCGGCTTTTTATAAGCCGGAATTCCCCCCGCCTTGCCGCGTGTGCCGAACGGCGCGGCGACGCAGCAGGACGCGCAACAGCAGCGCGATGGGCAGCCAGAAAATGCCCCAGATGCCGAGCCAGATGACAGCCGACCACAGCGATTGGCCGAACTCCACCACCGAACGCGCCGCATCCGAAGCCACCTTGCCGCTGCTGAACGTTTGCGGCGGCACGATGGCCTGCGGCCTGGGCGTTTCCTGAATGGTCATATTGAACGTGGAATACGCCACGCGGTGCGCCAGAAACTTCAAGCGGCCTTCGATTTGCTCCACTTCCTGCCGTACCCGCGTCAATTCTTTTTCAATCAGCAGGGTGTCGCTGAGTTTGCCCGTTTTGGTGAGATGATCCAGCAGGCGCATTTCGGCGCTTTTCAGATTGCGCAGCCGCGCCGATGAATCCACAAACTCTTCAGTGACATCTTCGGTATTCACCTGTTTGTCGAGAATTTTGCCCAGCGTTTCCATTTGCTGCATCGAAACGTCGAACTGTGAGGCGGGAACCCGCACCTGTAAGGTAATGGAGCGCGTTCCCAAGCTGTCTACCGTTTCATGCGAGTCGGAAACGTAGCCATGTGCGCCCCGCGCAAACGCGATCATTTGCTCGGCGACTTTGCGCGCGTCCGGGGCTTCGATACGGACAGTGGCGTTTTTAATCAGGTAACGATCCGGCTGCGCGTCCGTCAGCGAAACCAGTTTTAGGGTTCCGTCCGTATCGGTTTTGCCGGCGGGGGATTTCCCCTCGATCTCTCCTGCGGTGGCAGCGTCTTGCGCTAATCTCGGGGCAGGCATTGGAGCCGCCTTTGGAACTTCCGCTGTACCGCTCGCCTCGGTTTTATACGCTGATATAGCCTCATGGCTCCCACAGCCTGCCAGCGTCAGCCATCCCAACAGCAGCGCCCCGCCCAATTGCCAGTGTTGCTTTCGTCGCATGATTTCACCCTCCCGTTGCCTGCGCCCAATTTTTTGCGTCAACGGTTTAGTTCCATGCGACGCGGCAAAGGTTCAAATGTTGCATTACGGCGCGACAAATACTTCCAAATGGCAGAAGCGTTCGCGCAGTAGTCCGGCCAGGGCGCGCAATCCCCATTGTTCGCTGCGCCGATGCCCCACAGCAATCACGCCTATTCCCAACGCGCGCGCTGCCGAACGCGCCGGGACGCGGAATTGTCCGGTGAGATACGCCTGCGCGCCCCGTTCCCCCGCTTCCCGTACCAGGGCTTCCGTCATCGCGCCGACAACGGCAATTCGCGTTACCCTTACCCCGCCGTTCGCAACGGCGTCTTCATGCCCGCCGAAAATCGTATCAACGGTTGCCAGAACATCCGCAAACGGCTGCGGCTTAATGTCGCCGATCATGCCAAGCGGGCGTCCGTCCTTTGCGCCGAAAACCTCCGTGCCGCTCAGGAGCAGGGCATCGGCCAGACGCGGGCTGTCACCGGGCGTCAGATACTCATCGAACGGCAAATGATAAAACAAGACGCCTGTATTTTCCAACAGGGATTGGCGCCGGTGTTCTCCATTCTGTATAACGCTTTGAAGCAGCGCGTCGAATTTCCACGGGCGATGCAAAAATAGAGCATCTATTTGTTCCGCTTCCATCCACGCCGGCAGATCGGGCCAGGGTTCAAGCGCAAGCCCAATGCGGCGAATAGGGCGTTCGGAGGCGTGATAAATGCCACTTCCCTCCGCGCCGTAGTCCTCAATGGCAAAGTAAGCGTTCAAAAAGGCGGCTATGTCGTACAGCATAAGCGGTGGAGTCCCACATTGCCGGGGATTTTCAATTCCCGGCACATTAGAATGTCCTGAATTTCAAACACGCCTGCGAATTTGCCCGATAGATTGCGGCGGCAATTACGAACTTAACTCATGCCACACGTTTCTTCTTCATCTTCCGGCAGGAGATTTCTTTGAACAGATTGATGCTGACACGATCCCCGGCGCGGCTGCTTACAGATAAGGTCCGAGTAGAAGCGGTTTCCGCTTGCGCCCCGATGCTGACCGCCGCGCAACTGCACGAATGTTATCTGGAAGCGGTGTACGGCTATGTGGCGCGGCGCGTGGCGCTCCGTCAGGAAGCCGAGGATATTACGGCGGAAGTGTTTGCCGCCGCCTTTGCCGGCCTGCCCGGTTTTCGGGGCGAGTTTCCCCTGGCCTGGCTGCTGGGGATTGCGCGGCGCAAAATCGCGGATGGGAGGCGCAGCCGGGAAAAGCGACGCGAAACGCTTGCCTCGGAAATGGCCTTGACGCCGGAAGAAACAAGCGCGTTACTGGAAAATTTGGGAGCCGCAGCGCCCACCCCGGAACAAGCGCTGCATCAGCAGGAAGCGCGGCAACATATCCGCGCGCTCGTGGACAATCTGCGTCCCGATCAGCGCGAAGCCCTTCTCCTGCAATACGTGGAAGAGTTGTCCATTGTGGAAATCGCGGCAGTGATGCAGCGCTCGCCCCACGCCGTCAACAGCCTGCTGCAGCGCGCCCGCGCCAACATTTTCCGCGAAGGTCGCGCGTACTTCCTGCCGGATACCACTGCGTCGGATACTACTTCTGACGAATCCCGCAACCGCCGCGAAAGGCATGGTAAAACCATGAACATTTTCGAGAACATTTTTACTCGTTTCTCGCGCCGCCTGTTTGCAGCGCCTGCGCCGTCTGTCCATTCTTCTGCGCCGGACACGGATGCAGGGCGCGAAACGACGCTGCGCGAAGTTTTGCAACAGTCGTATGCCGCCCCGGATGTGCCGAACACCCTGCGGCAGCGCGTTGCCGAATTGGCCGTTTTGAACCATCAGCGGCAGGTGATGCAGCCCATCATTCGGGCGCACTGGCCGCGCATTGCGCTTGGCGTCACGCTTTGCAGCCTGATGACCGTTGGCGCAGTGGCGTGGCCGCGCCTTCACGCCGTCCTGCTGCTGCGCCAGATGCGATTTGCAATGCAGAACGCGCAAACGGCGCATATCGTTACCTGGCAAATGTGGTCCGATGATTGTACGCGCCACAAGCAGATCGAAGCGTTTTACAATAATGGGCAGTGGCATATCGAAAAATCGTACGGCAACTGGATACACGAACTTCACGAAAGCCTGCGCGCCCCGGATCACTCGACTGCGGTGGAAGAGGTGTTTCGCCCGCCGAATTTCAACCCTATGAAGATGCCTTCTGTGATCGCCCTGCCGGAAGAATTGATGTTTGTCGGCCTGCAATCGCGCGTGGCGACAGGAAACAAAACCATCATACAGGGCAAATCCTGTACGGTCTATATCTGGACAATGGATAACTTGCCCCGTGAAAGTCAGGATATCACGCTGGAAGACAAAACAGGGCTGCCGGTCGAAAGCGTGTGGCGGCATCAGGATGAAAACGATGTGTGGCAGACCACCGCTATTGTGGAGTACGAGTTCAATGTTTCAAGCGCGCAATTTCCCACAGGCATGTCCCTATCCCCTCCTCGGCGTGAAGGCATTGGAGCGACTCGAGATGAATGGGAAAACAGGCTGCAAACGCCCCGAGCCTATATGCAACGCGGCAAAACCATTATTGCCATTCGGGATTTGCGCGTCAACAGCGATGGCGACGTGTTTGTGCTGTACACGGCGGGCCACAAGCCCGGCTGGTATCCAGAGTGGGACATTACCGCCACCGATGATCAGGGCAACACCTATTTGTACAGCATGCGCTCACCGTTTCATCCAACCATTATGGAACACAATCGTGTGAAAGGCTTCACGTTCAACGGCGAAGCGCTGGATGCTGCGCACCTGACGCCGCTGTATCCTTTGAAAGACACCGGAACCGCATGGAAGCCGCGTCACCTGACTATCGCATTGTATCCCCGTAACGCGGACGCCGCGCTCGCTTATGTGAATGATGGCAAACGCGACAAGTACATGCCGCTGAAGTTTACCCTGTTCGTGGAGCAAGCGGACACGCGGCGCGTTCCAGGCTACATGCCCTACATGGCGATGTCTCCCTGCGGACTCTACCCGGAGTACGGACTGCAAAGCGAGGCGGCTTGGACGCGCGCTTGCTACTGGCGGAACGTGAAACACGATCTGGCACAAGCCCTGACATGGTTCCAGCGCATGGAAAGTATTGATAATGCGGAATCACGCCTCCATCACTGGCAGATAAACAACGTGTTCGATCTGCTGGAAGAGGCTAAACTGCAAACCTTGCTCGGCCGCCATGCAGAAGCGCGTCAAACCTTACGCCGCGCTGATGCCCGCCGCGCTTATGCGGACGCTGCTTCTGTTCGTGAACTAGACGCCGCTTTGCGGAAGGAATCAGGCGCTAAGAGCCTATCCCAATAGGCGCGGTATTTGCGTCTGAGGGACGCTTGATTTTTCCTGCCGGGTATTTTCAATGCCCGGCCTATTGGGATCAGGCGCTATGTAGGCCGTTGTCGTAAGTTGGTAGTTTTCTCATGCGCCCGTTGCCCGCAAAGCCACAAAGTAAGCAGGAGCCTTCCGCCTTCGCGTTCAAACCCCGGCCTGGTTCTGCCGGGGTTTGCCATTTCTGAATACGCGCGCAGATTGGAAGTTTCTACCACAACTCTATCTTCTCCAAAGACGCAGTTGCAAGCACAGACGTAGCCGCCACCGCTTCCTGCCAATCCCCGCCCGCATAAAACGCCAGGTTCAGCGCGTCCATATCGTCCGGCGAACGGCCCAACCGCTTTTTTGTGTCCGCTTTCGGTTCCACGACCCGCCGCCCCTGCGCATCCACCTTCCACGTCGGAGCCATCGCCTGCGCCCGCAGCAGATTGCGCGACGCTTCGCTCAGGCGCGACAAATCCAGCCGTCCTTCCGCCGCCCGCCCGCTTGCGGCAAACCACAATTCCGTGCGCGTGTTCGGAAAACGCTCCTCTTCCAAGGCCCGGCTGCTGCTGTTCACGCCCACAAACGTAAACCCTTCCGCAAGGTCAACCACCGCGCCCTGCACGTCGTCAATACGGCACGTCACGGTTTGCGGGTCTTCCTGCGGCAGCGCGTACGTTCGGCACAACTGCTTCAAGCGCCCCGCAATCTGCCTGTTGTCCCAGCCGTTATGCGTTTCGTGCCACAGCGCGCAATTGCCCCGCCGCGCCACGATGCTCGTAAAATCATCCCCGAACCGCGCCTTATCGCACCCGATTTGCAGCCGTTCGCCCTCCATCACCTTCTGCGGTTCCAGACATGCCAGCCACAATCCTTCCGTCCACACGCTCACGCTCCCCTGCGTGGGCCACAATCCCAGCACCCGGCTTTCAAACAGCGGGCCGGGACGATGCCATTTCCCGCTCCCGCTCGGAAACTCGAAATCCTGCGCCTGACGGTCTTCTGTCAATACAGCCGTACACCATTCCGCGATCCGCCCCTGCACCCATTCCAGCCGAACGGCGCGGGGAAACGGCGCAGGCTTGCCTTCCAGCTCCGCCGCGATATTCGGATGCTCCAAAGCCGAAATCTCCATCACATGCCACTTCTGCGTGTTCTGGCACTCCTCATACGCGCGGCTCGCCGCGTCCGTCGGGTTCAAAATCACCAGCCAGTAGCACTCCACACCCGTCATCATGCCTTCCGCCGCATCCCAGAACGCGCTGTCTACGCCCGTCGCCTCATCAAACACGATCAGCACATGCTCCGCATGGCAGCCCTGAAAGCCGCTGTCATCCCGCGCCGTATACCCGATGGCGAAATGTTCCGGGCTTGTCTCCATCCGGCAGGCGCGCGGCAGCAAAACGCCCCGCTGTGATGCGGGGCGCTGGGAGCGTATCTCCTTCCACAAAATATCCTGCACCTGCCGCGCTGTCGGCGCAGTGGTAATGCACAAGCCCGGATCAAAGCAGTCAAAAAACCAGTTGACCAGTCCACCCGCCAGAAACGATTTTCCGACGCTGTGACTGGCCTTCACGAACACCCGCTTATGCTGCATCAGCGCCCGCGCCACCTCCACCTGCTTGTCCCACCACCTGTACGCCCAGCACCTCCTGCGCGTACCTCACAGGATCATTGCGATACCGCGCCAATGCCGCGCTGTCCTTCCCCGTTGCTTTCTCACCACCCTTCATTTCCTCACCTCAATCAGTAATCGGCAATCAATTCCTTGTGAGCAGAATACCGCGCGCCCACACGGTACATTCTCGTTTGTCTGCTGTTTTAGAAGGTCGGGTTGGAGAAATTTGGAAGTTTTTTGAAACTATTTTTGAGGTAGCCTTTGCCGGAGATTTTCTCCTTGGTAAGACAACGCAAGGCCGGGTGTTTTCAACACCCGGTAGGAAAAAACAAGCGTCTTGCAGACACGGGATTGTGCAATGTTCAAGTGGGCTGTCTATAGTATGACGAGGGGTGGAGTAGTTTACGGCAAGCCAAGCAACTCCGTCCAGCTTTCCACATCTATAATGCGGTCTGCGAGATCTTCGAGCGTTTCCAGCGTCGTGATTCCCGCCAGGGTTGATTGCACCGCTTCGGAAGGCGGCCCAAAGCGTTTGCCGCCCTGTCGCAGCAGCAGGCGGCGCGCTTCTTCTGCGCGTCCTTCCTGCCGTCCTTCCTGCCGTCCTTCTTCCACGATTGCTTGATACGTGACAGATTCTTTCATGTTCATTACTCCTTGTAACAGTTGCTGCGTGAACGCGGCCTCATAGCGCAAGCCCATCAGCACATTTGTTGCTGTCCACAACTTGCCCGCTTGTTCGGGCGTGGCCTCGGCATCTATGCGCGTCTTCATCCGCTCAATAACAGCAGGCAGCTCTTCCTCCGTAACATTGGAAAGCGGCGCAAGCGGCAATGTTCCCAACCCGCCTGCCAAAACCTCTTCTACCGGCTTTTCCCACACGCGCACCACCTGATACCGGAACTCCAGGTACACGCCCGTATCCGGCAAGCGGTACTGCAATATGCCTGTGATACTGCTTCTGTCCGCGTCCTCACTCAGCAGCAAAACCGCACTCCGAACCGGCAGTTTATGGCGGACATGCAGCACCACGCTGTAGTGCAAAGTACGTTCCGGCAAGGTGGGATCGTGCCGGCTTTGAAACTCTATATGCAGCAGCGAAGGCGCAGCGCCCATGATGCGCAGAACCTTGTCGGCTGCCAGCGAGATTGTAGACAGTTCCGCTTCCACAACCTCCACTTCCTCCAGCGGCAGGCCAATATACGGCAGCCAATCCGAAGGACGCAGTTGCACAAGGTCTTTCGTCGTCGCATCGTACTTTTTCGTCATATATCCTTTTGCCTTTCGAGGGAACCACGTACAGTCTAAACACGCGAACACATCGTAGAGGTTCTGCTTGCTGAACCCACCTTAAAACGGGCGCAAGCAGCGCAAATCAAGGCGCAGCAAGCAGCGCCCCTACATAAAGGCTTTATCTTGACAGGTATCAGTCTTTAGCCCAGAACATCGCGCCGGGTTTTTCCTTGACGACGGCGATTTCCAGCGTTTGCAGGGCTTTGGTCAGGCCCTCTTTGGTACTCATCATGCCGTCTTCATGCTCGATGGACAGCACCCAATCGTAGCCGGTCATTTTCAGCGTGGTCACGAAATCGTTCCACCATTCCTGCGAATGTCCGTAGCCGACCGAGCGGAACACCCAACTCCGCTCCGCAATCGCGCCGTAGCTTTTCACGTCCAGGTTGCCGTTGATGCCCGAATTGATGGTGTCAATGCGCGTGTCTTTGGCGTGTACGTGGAAAATCGCGTTTTTGGAGCCGAGGTAGCGGATGGCGGCAAGCGGGTCAATGCCCTGCCACCAGAAGTGCGACGGGTCGAAGTTGCAGCCGATGTTTTCGCCCGCCGCTTCCCGCAATTTAATCACCGTTTCCGGGTTGTAGACGACAAAGCCGGGATGCGCTTCAATGGCGAATTTGACCTTATGCTCCTGCAAAAACTTGTTCTGCTCCGTCCAGTAGGGAATGGCGACCTCGTTCCACTGGTATTCCAGAATGTCGCGGAACTCGTCAGGCCAGGGGCAAGTCACCCAGTTCGGGTTTTGCCCGCCCGGGCCGGAAGGACAGCCGCTGAAGCCGTTGACCACGCCGATGCCCAGTTTTTCCGCCAGCAGCACCGCGTTGCGAAACGCCGTGTGGTGTTCCTGCGCAATGGTTTTGTTCGGGTGGATGGGGTTGCCATGCACGGAAATAGCCGTCAGTTCCAGCCCCCGGCTGTCGAGCATCTGCTGAAGCTGCTTGCGCTTGCCCTCGTCGTTGATCAGGGCTTCCGGCCCGCCCACATCCTGCAAGTGCTTATCGCCGGGATACGCGCCCCCGCCGAACTCGACGGCCTGAATGCCCGCGCCCGCAATGTAGTCCAGCGCCTCTTCGATAGGCCGGTCATGGAACAAAGCCGTAAAAATACCGATTTTCATCAATGTCTCCTTTGTCATTACTTCGTCGCCACTTTCGGCGGCGCTTTTTTCGCCAGCGCCGCTTCCGTGTACTTGCAGCCGGCGTTCCACAGCAGAAACTCGTGGATGCCGAGTTCATGGAGCGCCTTGATTTGCGCTTTCACTTCCGTTGGGCCGTAGTGGGGCGGGCCGAGCGTGAAGTCCTGTATCCAAGGACGCAGTTTGCAGGTCGGTACGCTGCCAATCAGGTCTTTGGCGTCACCGACAGATTTGAGGATGATTTTGTAGGGTTCCGCGTTGGGGTTGGCGATGCCGAATTCGCCGTGCGCGTAGTGCGAGGGGTACGTCATGGGGCACATATAATCCACATGGGTCGCCATCTGGCTGAACAGCTGGCCGATGCCCATGTCTTTGGCAATCTTATCATCCTTGACACTCTTGCCTGCCATGCTCTTGCTCGTGGCGGATGCGGCAGTCAGCGTAGTTTTGCCGTTTGCAGGCTGCCCCGCCGGTTTCGGCGTTGACATCCCTGACGCGCCCGGCGCAGCATTGCCCATCTTTGCGCTTGCCCCATTCGCGTTTGCCGTTTGCGGCGTGTCTTCGCCGTGCAGGCGTCGGAAGCGGCGTTCCACTGTCGGGGTCAGGCCGAACACGTCGGCGGAGAAATACGCGCCATGCGCCCGTATCTTCTCCCCCGCGTATTTCAGGAAAGCGTTGATCTGGTCAATGCGCAGCGAACCGGGAGGCTTGCCGGGATATTGCAGCGTGGAGATTTTGCCCTCGCTTGGAAACCGGACGTAATCGAACTGTATCTCCTTGAAGCCGTGCTTGATGGCGTCCAGCGCCACATCCACGTTGTAATCCCATACCTCCTTTTTATAAGGGTTCAGCCAGTAGTGGCGTGAGCGGTCGTGCCATACCTGGCCGTCCGGCCCATGCACCGCCAGGTCCGGGTGGGATTTGGCAAGCGGCGTGTCGCGCATACAGGCAATACGGGCAATCGGCCAGATGTGGTGCTGATTGAGTGTGGCAATTACCGTATCCACTTTGTACATTCTGCGGGACGCATGGGAGGATATGGCAAGCGGAACATCCGCGTCGTAACTGAGTTCGCCGTCATCCTTGACATCAATGACCATCGCGTTGAGTTCCGTCCGATCCACCATGCCGCACAGCGCATTAAGACGGTTGTGCAGTCCCGCCGTCCAGCCGGTCAGATAAATGCCGCGAACGCCGCCTTCGGGCAGGGGCGGGAGCGGAATCGCGGCAGGGGCAGCGGCAGCCATTTTCCCGGCAGGTTTCTGCGCGGCAGGCGTGGTAGCAGCCGTGTTGCTAGTGGAACGGTGACAGCCGCTCGACAGCAGCATCGCGCCCAGCAAAGCAAAAGTGCGGCTTAACAGAAGGGAGTTCGGCAGCGCGCCGCTCATTGGGCTGCGTCGCTGAAAAGTACGTCGCTGAAAAGAAGGCACATATTTCGGCATGGTTTGATTACAAACTTTCTGCGCCCGGATTGCGTCAAGAGCGCATCAATAGGAGTGAAAAGGGCGGATTGCGCGGCGCGGGGGAACACGTCAGACATAGAAACCCCTGCGCCTTTGCGGTATATTTCGGGGAAAGCCGCGCATATTCCTTTGCTTTTATGGAGGATACGTTTTCGAATTTAAGGCAGTCGCCTGAGCCGGAAATTGAAATCAACATAAGCGAACAGTGAAAATTCATTTTTTATGACAGTCAGAGAGCAAGCAGAAACGGCGGCAAAAATAATTTTGTAAATGGGACAAAAATGGCTTGACAGAATCAGCAAGGTATGTTATTGTGTAGAAGCCTGCTGGAAATACCGTATACTTTGTTCCTATTCTCAAGAGGACACACTCTGATGCCGGACAACTCTTCGCGTGATCGCTCTGCCGGTACTGGTTCTGCTAAACACGTAGACAAAAGTACCCCCCCCGAATTTTCTTCTCCTGCGGACGCCGCTTCGGGAACGGCTGACAACCCGGAAGTTAACGCTTCGCGCCGCTCGTTCCTGAAAGGGCTGGCGTCGCTTGGAACCGGCTTGGCTGCTTCCACACTGCTGCCCGCTTCTTCCGACGCGCAGTTTGGCGGCGGCGGGGGAGGAGGCGTACCCGTTGCGCCGGGTTCTCCTAAATCGTGGCAGGCGAGTGTGGGTCTCTATGGCGGCAACTTCTGCCTGAGCGCCGGCAACACGCAGTTGAGTTTGCCTGTGTGCGGCTGGGGCGGACTTGGGCGGCGGCATTTCCTTTGCCCTGACCTTCAACAGCCAGAGCAGCCGAACCAGCACCGTCGGACCCAAGTGGACGCACAGCTACAACATGTTTCTCACCGGCACATCTCCTGTTGTGCTTGTCGAGGGGGATGGAACCGAAACCGCGTATGCGGTGAGCGGAACCACGTATACGCCGCCTGCCGGGTGCTATGACAGCCTTGTTCAGAACGGTAACGGAAGCTGGACGCTGACGCGCAAGGGTGGCGTAAAGCTCAACTTCACGGCTGCGGGCGTATTGAGCAGCATTGTGGACACCAACGGCCTGACGACTACTTTGACGTACACGGGTGGACTGTTGACAACCGTGACCGACCCTGCCAGCCGAACCCTGACGCTTGGGTATACGAGCGGACAGTTGACAACCGTGACGGACTGCCAGAGCAAGACCTACACGCTCGGCTACACAAGCGGCAAACTGACCAGTCTGACCACACCGCCTTTGTCCGGGCAAACGTACAATCAACAGATGACCTACGACAGCAACAACAACGTCGCCTCGCTTTCAGATCGTCTTAGGCCGCACATGGGGCTATGCGTACTCCGGCAACGTCCTGAGCAGCACCACGCTGCCCGGCGGCGGCGGCGGCGGCTACATGCACATCGTTTCCGGCACGTTCGGTGGCTCCCCCTGGCCTGCCACTGCCACCAACTTCAGCCACTGGCACGACGCCAACGGCAACATCACGCAGTACGGCATGGACAACTTAGGGCGCATCGTGGGCGTCGTGGACGCCAACAGCAACATGAGCGTGTTCACGTATGACAACAGCCACAACCGCACGGCAACCCAACTCCCCTCCGGCAAAACGTTCAACTCCACCTTCGACACGCTATGGCAATGAACTGGTGTCACAAGACCCGCTCGGACACCAGACGGTCAAGACAGTAGACGGGCCAAGCGGCAGATTGCTCACCAGTACGGACGCATTGAGCCATGTGACGAACTATGGCTACGACACGCATGGCAACCTGACCAGTGTTCAGGACGGAAACGGACATACCACAAGCTACGGCGTCAACACGCTTGGACAGCAAACGAGTTTGACGGATGGGGAAAGCCGAACGTGGCTGACGGGCTACGATGCCAATGGCTTTCCCAACAGCTCTACGGATCCCCTCAGCCATGTGACCTCGTGGGTCAACAACAGCCTGGGACAGCAGACACAGCGAACCGATCCCCTGAGCCGCGTCACCAACTACACCCTTGATGATTGGGGCAGAACAACGGCAGTAGCGTACCCCACGAGCGGCAACACGGGACTTGGCTTCGTGTACAATGCAGCCGGGCAGTTGACGCAAAGCAGCGATGTGACGGGTATTCGCAACTACGGCTACAACACGCTCGGCCAGCGAACGAGCATGACCGATCCACGCGGCAACACAGCAGCCACGTATGACCCGCTTGGCAACCTACTGACACAAACCGATGTGAGCAGCAGGCAGGTGAGCAACACCCTCAACAGCCTCTACCAACTCGCCTCCGTGTTGGACGGCAACGACAGCGCCCATGCTGACTACGCCTACAACGTGGATGGGCTTGTCAGCACAATAACCTACCCCAACGGCACACAAACCACGTATGGCTACGATGGCGCAAACCGCCTCACCAGCCTCAGCCACAAAGTGGTGGCAACGAACACGGTTCTGGTCAGCTATGCCGCCACGTATGATGCTGCCAACCGGCTGACGAGCATCACGGAGCAGCCAAGCGGGGACGTAACCACGTTCAGCTATGACAATGCCAACAACCTTCCTTAGCGAAGTCAGGACAGGCACAAAGCCCTACAGTGGCACGTACACGTATGACAACAGCAACCGGCGCAAGACGGCTCTTGTCGTCACCAACGGAGTAACCACGCACAACGGCGCGTACACCTACGACGGAGCCGGAAGGTTGACGCAGGTGGTGGACAGCGCCACCAGCCTGACAGAGTTGTACACGTGGAACAACGACGGAACGCTGGCAAGCGCGCCGGGAAGCGGGTACACGAAGCTGTTCCAGTATGATGAAGAGCAGCATCTCACCCGCATCCAGCACAACACCGGCAGGAACCATCACAACCGCTTACGACTACGGCTATGCGGCGGATGGCGGCAGGCGATGGAGGAAAGACTATGCCAACAACGTGTGGACATGGTATCCCTGTGGCGTGGCCTGCAACGCGGGAGAACTCGTGGAGCAAACAAGCGACCTGACAGGCGCAACGTGGACAACAAGCGCCCTGTACTTGAAGGCGGGAAGTGGATGCGGCACAGGCATTGTTCGCCGCAACAGTGAATACCATCACGCAGGCATTGGCGGCAACATCAATCTGGTGAGCGGAGCCGGCGCGGCTGTGCTTGCCACGCGCATTTCCAACGCTTTTGGCGTACAGCAGTATGCCAGTGGCAGCGCGCAGACACCCTGGATTACCAACGCGGTTTCTGCGGACGCAGAGGGACTGCAACTGCGCGCAAACTGCCTGCTGGTTGCGGAACGCGCTCTCAGTGTTTCTGCTGTTTGCCAGGTAGTTACTCCCGTTATACCGGAAGAGGACAAAACCTGTGAGCAATTGGGCTTGCCCGAAGGCACTGGTTACAAAAAGTGGCGAGACTGTACGGGAAAACGACTGACAGATTGCGAGGGACCTTGTGGCATTGCAGGAGGAAAAGTAAAAAAATGCTGTGAGGTTCAGACTGCCCCGATTCATGGGACAGATAAAACTATCCATCAGTCGCATTGTGAATGTGAAGGTGTGCCAGTTCGCATTCCCGGCCAACCTACGCCCACGCCTGTTGCAGCTGTCTGAGGAGAATCATCATGGTCAAACAAGGCCTAGCAGCGCTTTGCCTGTTGCTTCTGGCAGTAGCATGGTGTCAGGCAGAAGCGCAGGCAGATACCAGCCATCAGCGAAATATTCCCCTGCACAACGTGCTGGCAACCGCGAAGTCCCTAGCGTTCACCGCCAAGCTGACGTATAGCAGTTATGGAGCGCCTTCAAACGTACGCAAACAGGGGCCAACCTTCCTGGTCAAAGTCCGCAAGCCCGACTGCCTGCGCATAGAGGAGCGTCTGGAGGACCTTCGCCACGCAAAGGGCAACTTTATTGTTGTTCCTTACGACGCTCTGATCACAAATGGCAAGTCGCAAATTGATCAGAACTTAACCTCAAAGAAGTACACACTACGCCCACCAGCCAGATCATTGGCTGAGGTGCAAAGTGAAGAAGGCATTGATTCCCTCGTCTGCTGTAGCCTTCTGTTCGCGCCTGACATGCTGCGCACTACCAGTGCGAAATATGAAGGAGAGGAGGTAATTGAGGGACAGAAAGTGGCCGTATACCGCGCGCCGCCCCCACAGATCGGCCACGCGCAGTATGTACTTTACCTCGATCCCGAAAGCGGCTTGCCGCGCCGCATCTCACTGTTCGACAAAGACGCAGACGGGCATATCTTCGAGTGGGAGCGCACAGACTTTAGTGACTGGCAGCTCAATCCAAACCTGCCGGACGCCTTGTTCGACACCACGCCGCCCGCTGACTTCCACTTGGATCCACCGGATGAACCCGCCTATGATGCCAAGTGGAAAGCGGGCATGATGCCTACACCCTTACGCGCTTCCACTTTAGGGGGCAAGCCGCTGACGTTGGACACGTACAAGGGCAAAGTGCTGCTGGTGGACTATTGGGCGTCGTGGTGCGGGCCGTGTCTTGGGGAAATACCCGATGTATTGGCGATGTACCTGAAACTGCACAAGCAAGGCTTCGACATCATCGGCATCTCACTTGACAAACCAGACCAACGCGCCCAACTGCACGAGTACCTCAATCGAAAACAACTGCCCTGGCCGCAGGTCTGCGACTATAAAGGCTTTAACAGTCCGCTTGCCGCTGCGTATCAGGTAAACGCCATTCCGTTCAACGTGCTGATTGGGCGCGACGGCAAGATTGCGGGCATCAACCTGCATGGCGACGAACTCAAGCAGGCCGTGCAGAAAGCGTTAGGCAGCAAATAGACATACATCCCTGCGGCTCGGCTCTTTGAAACAAAAGTACGGGACGCAGGGATGTTGTTTTACACCGCCCCAAATTGTGAGTCGAATGACGTATCTTGTCTAACCCGTAAGAGGGCCGTAGTACAGGCCGCGCGCCTGCGCCAATTCCTTGCCCTTGTCCAGCAGGGCGAGGCGTTCCGCGCTCGAAAGCGGCTTGTAACTGCGCGCTACTTTGACGGCCTGCCGCACCTCGTCCGCGCTGCTGAAGCCCACTACCGCGCAGCACACGCCCTTTACGCCCAGCGAATAGCGAATGGCCTGCGCGTGGTACGCGGCCAGCGTTGCCGGGATTTTGCCGTCGTACTTCCAGCCCATGCCCCGCCCAGCACCTTCATCGCTACAACCGCCGTGCCGTGCTTTTGCGCGGCGGGCAGCGCCAATCCCTCGAAATCATACGTGTGCCGATCCGCGAAGTTGAGCGCGTTCATCGTCGGGTCAATGTGGCCGGTTTCAATTGCCTGCGCGAACCGGGGCGGGTGCATGTGCCCGCTGGTTCCGCTGGTTCATGCAAGACACGATGTTTACAAACTGCTGCGCCTACTTGATGATGGCAATCGGGAAATCCGGTACGGAGGGGGGCTTGGTGGTGGTTGGGTGCTGGCCGCCGCCGGTCAGTTCCTTGACGCGCTCGGACAGGAAATAGTCCAGACTTGTCACCGTGACGCGCCCGTCGCCCTTCAGGTCAGCCTTGCCGCTCAAGCCTTCCAGCAGGGCTTTGGTGAACGCGCCGTGTCCCCATTTAGCGTCTTCCAGCGCATACTCCTTGCCGGTTGAGGCGGCAAATACGACCGCGCCATTTGGGGCGTCCGCCAGTTCGTTGACGATTTTCACGATGTCCGATTCCAGCCCGCGCGTTTTGCCGCCCGCGCCGCCCGAATGACAAGTATCCACAAAGAACAGCACCTTACCCGCAATGTCTTTGACGGTCTTTTCCACCTCGTAAAACAACACGCCCGTACTGCGCTTGTGTTCCATGTCGAAGTTATAGGGCGCGTAATAGTAGTCGCCGTTGCTGTCGTTAACGCCATGCCCGGACAGGAAAATCATGGCAATATCCCGCGAGGTGGTCTGCTTTTGTATCCATTCCAGCCCGTCCAGAATGGAGTCCTTGCCTGCGCCGTCGTCCGTGAGCAGTTTTACTTCCACGTCCCGGTACAGTTTGCCGCCCTGCTGTTTCAGCGCGTCTGCAAAGTCTGTCGCGTCTTTGGCAGCGTAATTAAGCGTGTAATCGGGGTTTTTGTATTTGCTGACGCCACACGCCAGAATGTAGAGTTTGGGTTTGGTAATGTCAACCGGAGCCTTGCCCTTCCAGCGCAGGCGAACGGTTGCGGGCTGGCCCGCGCCGTGTTTGTTTTCCGCGATAATGGACAATTCGCAGTCGTGGTCAGGAAGGGTCACATCCAGCGTTTGCGTGGACTCGGCGCTCGGCTTGTCGGCCACCTCCTGTATGCGCCGCGCATTGCTCATTGGACGCCCATCTATGAGGGCGCGAACGCCCGTGATGGGCGCGTCGGCAGGCGAGCGAACCGTAAACTGAACCTTCACGCTGGCATCGGCCTGTTCGGTATTGTTTTGCGGCGAAACAATGGCGACAACGGGCGGCAGGGTTTTATTGACATCCGCCACATTGGTTTTGCGGCCCCGCGCCGCATCCGCCTGTTTCAAGGCCGCGTCTTCATCCCCGGTTTTGAGCATCCGCTCCACAACATCCGGGCGATAGTACGTATCGCGGAACCGGGACGCGGGGAAAAAGTCCGCCGACTGGGCCTTACCCCGATTGATGTGCCAGCCAATCAGGTCTTCACTGCCGACTGCCGCGTCGTAATAGCCGCTCGCGGTCCAGGCGATCCACTGTTTCTGGTCTATGTGCGGAAACACCGATAGCAGCAGAGTGGGTTCCTTGATATGAATCCAGCGAATCGTTCCATCGTTAATCAGCAGCACGGCGGTTTCGCCGTCTTTGCTGACATTGATCTGCCAGGCAACGCCGGGTGTGGCAAGCGCCCACTCCTCTTTGCCGTTCGCGTCCAGCAGGCGCAGCGCGAAATCGCCGCCGAGCAGAAATCGCTTATGATCGGGCAGAATTGCCAGGCTGCGGGCCGCTTCGTTCATGCTCAGTTCGATGGGCTTACCGTTCACTTTGGGGTGCATGCCGTTTTCCCAATCCGTGATTTTCAGTCCGGGTACGCCCACAATAGCATCATGCAGTCCGGCTTTTTCTCCCGCCGCAAGCGCGTCCCTGGGATTGTCGGCAATGCCGGTTTCCATTTTGCGCTGTGAAGCGTGGAAGCGGACGGTTGCTTTGTCGTTGGGCAGCGTGGAAAACTGAACGGTTTCGGCATCATCGGAAATCAAAAACGTGGTGCGCTGCATGTCAACGGTGGGGGATTCAAACAGGCGGGCTTTATCGCCCTCCAGAACGCCCCACAGCGGATCGCCTGCCGCGTAAAGCATCGGCCCGATTTTGAGGGGACGCAGAGCCGTGATCGTCTGGCTGGATGCGGCTATGTCCACGAACTTGCCTTTACCGCCCTGATCGTAACGGCGAATGATCCGAACGGCGGTGTTGTTTTGAACCACAGCCGTTCGACCTGCCGCAAACAACGATTTGCCGTCGGCAGACCACGCCACCTCATCAAAGGCGGAACCGGGCAGTTTGACATCCTCGGTTGCGGGCGCGTACAGCAGGGACAGGTCTTTGACGGCAAGCACGTTGATGTTTTTGGTGTCGCCGAATCCGACCGCGAGTTTGTCGCCTTCGGGCGAAAACGCGACCGCATGGGGGTGTGTGCCGCCGGACGCTTTCTGGCGAATGGCGAGTTTGTAATCCGGCGTGTAGACGCGAATAAAGCCGTCTATGGCGGCAACGGCCAGCACGCCATCGGATCGGAAATCCATCCCTACACAGTCCCCGGCATACTCTTTGTCCTCCAGAACCGTGCCGCCATCCGATACGCGCAAGACGCGCAGCCCCTGCTTGCCGGCCAGCCCCGCCGCAATGGTTTTGCCGTCGGGCGCATAGCGCAACACCTGCACGGCTTCCGGCAGGCCGGTCAGGCGGCGCGTGAGTTCGCCCGTCGTTCGGTCGAACAGGTAGATGCTGATGGCCTTATCCCACGCATAGCCCGTGATGCCGCTGCACGCGATCTGTTTGCCATCGGGCGAAATCGCAACGGAATACAACTGCCCGTCGCCGCTCCCGAAGGGAACATGAACCGTTCGCTGCAATTCGCCCGAAGCCAGGTCCCAGATACGGAGTGTGCCGTCCAGCGAACACGTTGCGAAGAACGTTTCTTTTGCGTCTACCGCCAAATCTTTAATCACGCCCGTATGGGTTTTGGTTTCCACCCGCAGCATGGGCTTTGTCGGCGGCTCGTCCGCGTATCCGCGCGTTCCGATTGCGCCGAACAGCAGGGCCAATCCCGCCAGCAGCGAACCTTTATTTACGACGCGACGCGCGTTTGTGATGCCCAACATGGCGAACTCCTTATTTTGGCGTGGTAATGCGCAGTTTCTGAACGCGCCAGCCTTCGGGCGCATGGGAAATCTCATCCAGCAGTTGTTTCAAAGCGGAGGCAGGTTCGGAACGGTTTTCCTGATTGCCGACGCCATTGAGCATCTGAACGGACGCTTCATTCTGCTCCTGGAGGCATACACGCAGGGAATAAGCCGGCGCGCTCTGTAGCGACGGAATAAATTTCTTCGCTATGCGCCTGCGGCGGAGTGTCCGAAGGACACAAGCGTCTGCCGTAAGGGAGTTCCGTCCGAAGGATGATTTGGCGGAACGCCGCGCAGCAAGGAAATGAATTTCCTTGCCCGCATTTAGTCGCTTGCCGGGGGCGCGAACTACATTGAAAATGTTACTTCCCGGCTTTGATGGCCCGCAGAATACAATCCACGCCTCCCCCGAACCCTCCGGCAACAAAACCGCCTTTGATAAGGATGTTTGTCCCTTGCGAACCGTCCAACATTCGCCCGCTTCGGATAGACGCGCCAGATGAAGGCCATTGGCGGAATCACTCAGGAGCAGGTAGGCGCGGCAGGAAACATTCCGGCGGGAGCGCAGGCGGAACGAATGGCCTGCTGTAATCTGGCGCAGGGGGCGCGCTTCATCATCCGCGCTGACGATTTCCCAGAGCGCGTTTTGCGTCGTCAATTGGGACAAGAGGCGCGTCCATTGCGCCGGGACAGCGACCGCATCGGCGTTTAAGCAGGCGACAATCCGGCTTCCCGTTTCGCCCACCAATCCCAGCGCGTGAACGCGCGGGTCGCGGCGGAGATTGACGGTCAGGCTGCGCAGGGAATCGGCGGTTCCCGCCCATTGCCCGACCAGAGCGTGGGGCGCGGACTCTCGAAACAGGCGCGTGACCAGCAGAAAACGCGCGTTTGTTTCGTCCGCGCCACCGGTAAAACTCAACTCCCCCTCCACAGTATAGCGCAGGGAAGAGGAGATTTGCTGTGAGGGCGGGCTGCCTTCCACCCCAACCTGAACTGTTTTCGGGGCGTGATCGGTCAGGAAGCGGGCAAGCGCGGTTGTCAGGCGCGCGTTCAGGCCGCGTTCCAATCCGCCGCCGTCGCGCAGGGGGCGGATGGTCAGCGTCGTTGCTTGCGCGTGTGTCCGCGTCAGGCAGGTACACGCCAACATCAGCGCCATCAGAGTTGCGCCTGCGCGTTGTATCAACACACACACGAAGCCTCGCATCATTCCACTCCGAACGTCAGGCCGAACGTGTAGTAGGGCTGGCGCTGCGTTTCCGTTTCTATGATACGCTTCATTTTGCGCGGTTCCGCCCCGTCCTGCGGAAACGCCTTGATTAAGGCGGCGGCATTAGCTTCGTCGGTAAACAGCAGGGCTTTCACGCGCTCCACGCCCGGAGTGTCGGCGGCATACGAGCGGCCTGAAGCGATGGGCAGGCGAACCACGCTGTTGGCCGAAACCCGCGCCGCGTCCATGCTGCGATTGGCAGGAAACAGCAGGTACACTTTGCCATCGGTATCTTTTTCCAGCAAAACCAGCCAGCCACTTTGCGCGCCGATTTTGGCTTCAAAAGTAAACGTCTGTTTTACCTTGACCGTGTTCAATCCCGGCGTCATGGTCAGCGCGAACAGCGCAGTATCGGTATGGTCCTGGTTGAAATCGTCCCATGCGGTGCGCTTCGGCTCCGGTTTGGGGGACGGGTCGGGTGGGGGCGCGGGCGTATCCTTGCCGTCAAAGACAGGGCGCGTGGCATAATCGGTCGGGCTGAGTTTGGGCGTTTGCGTCTGCTCCATGTAATCGGCCACTTCGCCGGTCACGTCCTTTTGCACCTCGTTCCACAGCGTTTGCGGCGTTGTTTTTTGCAGGCGGGCTGTCAGAAAATGCGTAAACACGCCGCCGCGCTGTCCATCAAAATCGTCCTCGCCCGAAGTCTGATTGGCAAGCGAGGCCGTGAAATACACGATTTCCGCGCCTTTTGAGATGTGGTCGTTGCTGTCGCTCTGCACTTCAAGAATGGCGCGGCGTCCGTCATTGCCGCCATTGTTTCCGCCGTTGCCGCTTCCATTTGCCGCAGTCCCGCGCTTGTAAAAGCGAGTTTTTTTAACCTGATGTCCTAACGCGCGCCGACTTAGCCCGCCCGAAAAGCACGAGTCGAGCAGCACGGTTCGGCTGCGGGCGGGAACCGCCATCAGCGCGTTGTACAGTTCATCGCGCAGCAGGTCGCTGGCTTCTGTCTTTTCGCTGGCATCGCCTGGCAACAGGGCGGACGCGCCATCCGACCCCACGACGCCATGACCGGCAAAGTAGAATACGAACCGCTCGTCACTCCGAACCTCGGTTTTCATTTGGGCAAGCGCGTCCAGAATGGCGCGTTTGGACGCCTGCTCGTTTACCAGCGTTTTAACGGTAAAGCCCCTTCCGGTCAGCGTCTTTTCCATGTTGCGCGTGTCGTTGACGCAGCCCTCCAGATTGCTGCCCCGCGTCAGTTTCGGGTACTCGTTGACGCCGACAAGCAGCGCCTTATCGGCCCGCGCGTTCGCCCCCACGCCCATCAATCCGCTCACCGCCGCTAACGCAAATAAACCATGCAAACATTTCATTCTTATTTCTCCGCAGGCTCTAAAATGATACTGGCCGTCAGTTGCACGGGTTTTGTCGAGCGGGCAATTGGTCCGCCTGGGCGCTGGCCCCAGCCCTCGATGGCCTGATTGGCGACAAAATCCTCATCCAGCCAGACGAATCCCTTGTTGGCCCATTTGTCCGACCACGAATTGACCATCAAAAAGGCGTGTTTGTCTTCGTCGTAGCCCACGATGCACACGGCGTGAAGTCCGGCCAGTTCGCCCTTTTTCTCCGTTGGTTTGTACACGAAATCAGGGTCATGGGGAACGCCGAAAAACTCCTGGTAAACAGGGATGCCAATGACGAACGGCTGGCGGGTTTCCCACAGCCAATTACGCAGTTTGTCCGCGTCCCCGGCCTCGCCCGCAACGCTGCCTTTGAACAGGCTAACGGTTTGCCGCGCTTTGTAGCGCGCGGCCCGCGATTTGATTGCATCCGAGGGCTGGCTGTCCGGGTCGGATTCTTTCCAGGGCATGTCGGCAAGCGTGGCGCAGCCCTGTTTGGCAAGGATGTCGAATGCCTGATAGATGTGCATCCCTTTTTTGGGGTTGCCCGCATTAAACTGATGCCAGATGAACGCGGGGCTGAACTGAAAACGCGCGTCCTTGCGCTCTTCGGGCGATAATTTGCGCTGTCGCGCAATGGACGTGGAGTAGCAGTAGTACGCCGTTGACCAGCCTACGCACGACCCGGTTTCGCCCTGATTCGCCACGTCGGGCAAGTCGGCGGCAAGGCTGAATTGTTTGGGACGATCCGCGCTCCGCGTGGCGGCGATACGCGCATGGGGATGACTGGCGAACGCCTCAGCAGGGGAAGCCACGCAGCCCATTCCCTGCGCGTTACTCCGTGAAGCCAACCCCGCCATGCCCACGAACAGAAGCGCGGAAACTCGAAAATACCGCGCCACTCTGCGCGAACGTTGTGTATTATGCGAGGCGCTGCGGAAATAGGGTTTGAGTAGAGCCATAGATATTCCCCTCGAAAAACTATGATATGTCGGATTTAAAGCGTGATGGTACCCAGCCAAAAATTAGGATGGCAAACGTTAGCAGCGGCGACAAAGGTTTCGGGAGCGTCATACGCGCGGCGGTAGTCGTGCCTTTACTCGCCGCCCGGTTCGCAGGCGCCGGCACAGCAAAGAATAGCCCGCTTGTATTTATTACCCTGCGTGACAAGTGACCTAGCAGGTTAAAAAAGAAGGGGATCGAAATCCGGGCGTGTTACAAAATTGATTTGGCGTAAAGCCGAGGGACTCACCGGGCGGAAGCGACGTGGGTTTGATCGTTCAATTCGTTCAATTCGATGGTGGCGGCGGCGCGGCGCGTGTCTTTGCCGTTGCTCAGTTCCATGTAGATGGTCTGCTTGCCGGTGGTGGCATCCAGTTTCCAGGAGCGCTTCGCCTGAAACGGTTCCCATTCGGTCCAGTGAATGCCGTCGCTGCTGTAACGCGCCTGCTGCGCCCATTTCTCGCCATGCGCGTAAATCTGCACGTCCGGGGATTTGGTCTGCGGCACATCGTTGTTAATGATCAGCGGGAAAACGTCACGGCGCGTGCCGAAGTCCTGTACCCAATAATCCTGCAAGTCGCTGTTCGGCGCGTGGACATAAGCCACGCCGATCTCGCGGAAGTCGGGGTTCAGCAAATTGGCGCGGTGACCGGGGCTGCGCATCCATTCGACGACAACCTGCTCCGGCGATTGCTGTCCGCCCGCGATGTTTTCGCCGATCATGGCATAGCCCTTATAACCGAAGTCCGGCAGGCGCGGCTCGATGTGCCGTCCCTGACGATCCTCGTGCGCAAAATAATTATTGGTCGCCATGTCGTCGGCCATCCAATGCGCGGCGCGGGTCAGGCTGTCTTCGCGCTTGACCGGAGCGACGCCGGCTTTGGCGCGCTCCACATTGGTCAGTTCGATCACGCGGTCAATAAAGCGCGAAGCGCGGGCTTCTGCCGCCGCCGAGAGAAACCACCAGGGAAGGACGCGCTGTTTTCTGCGCCATCGCCGCCATTCCACAGCACAACAGACCGATTGCCATCAGAAGAGAGAAAGTCAGAAAAGAAACATTCCGAAAAGAAAAAGTCCGAACTCGCATTGCACGTTTCACCTTTCAGCGCGCAGCATCAAGCCGTTTGAAATGTCGGCGGCTGCTCCCATGATCTCACAGTGTGAGTTTCACGGGAACAAGGATAACCGCAATGCTTTTCCGTCGCCGTTACTCACGTTACATTATCAGTGTGAGACGCGGCAATCTTCAGGCATAAATGCGCGAAAAGGACGTAAAAGTATCGAGGCGCGGCCATTCCAAACCATTCAGACCCAAATGTGGCGCTGGCTGTAATAACAACGGGAAAACAAAATACAGGCGGAAAATGGAAAACGGCAGGGTGTTCCAGACAGAAGCATCGAGGCTGCTGCGTTGCGGAGCGTCAATACGGCAACGCGGCAATGACTGTATTATAACGTATAAAAGCGCGAATATGACGCGCGGAAAGCAACCAAATTAACGAAAACCGGTAAATTTACACCTAAAGGTTTACCGTCAGAATCGCCTTTGCCGCAAAGATGCAACAGACATTTGCTATAGTGACGAATTTTGGCGGAAAGGCGCATTCAGAAAATAATGACTCTGCGGGGAACGCGCCGCCTGTTGTGTTTTGATTCGCCTTGACTTTCACCAAACCCTATGCTATAATTCATTGCATACTCGGTAGAACCCAATGTTCGCCGAGTAAAACTTTGTCTGCCGACAGTGCGCACTTTTTCACAAGCCACACTGTCATGTAGATAGAGTGAGAGTGAAGCGTGAGACTGAGAGTAAAATTCACTTTTATTCTCATTACTCTCCTCTCACTGTTTGCTGACGTGGCGAGATACCCAAGCGGCCAACGGGGACTGACTGTAAATCAGTTGTTTCTAACTTCAGAGGTTCGAATCCTCTTCTCGCCACCAGCGTAGGGTATTGGGTATCGGGTGTCGGGTGTCGGAAAGCCTATTTTCTACACCCGACACCCGACACCCGATACCCTGCCAACCACCCCGCCCACATAGCTCAGAGGCAGAGCACTTCTTTGGTAAAGAAGAGGTCATGGGTCCGATTCCCATTGTGGGCCGGTTCAACTTCTGACGCGGAACCGATTCGATTGCAGCGATGCAAAGGATTATCAACAATTTCGTGCCGGAACACTTGTTTGGGAGGAGTTTGAGGAAATGGGCAAAGCGAAGTTTGAGCGCAATAAGCCGCACGTAAACATTGGAACGATTGGACACGTCGATCACGGCAAAACCAGCCTGACCGCCGCCATCACCCGCATGTTGTCGGTGTACAACGGCAGCAAGGCGATGAGCTACGACGATATTGACAGCGCGCCCGAAGAGCGCGAGCGCGGCGTTACCATCAACGTCGCCCACCTGGAATACCAGACCGACGCGCGACACTACGCGCACGTTGACTGTCCGGGCCACGCCGACTACATCAAGAACATGATTACCGGCGCGGCGCAGATGGACGGCGCGATTCTCGTGGTATCCGCCGCCGATGGCCCGATGCCGCAGACCCGCGAACACATCCTGCTGGCCCGTCAGGTCGGCGTTCCCCACATTGTCGTGTTCCTTAACAAGTGCGACATGGTGGACGATGCGGAACTGCTGGAACTGGTTGAATTGGAAGTGCGCGAACTGCTGTCCAAGTACGAGTTCGACGGCGACAGCGCGCCCGTTATTATGGGTTCCGCGACCGCCGCCCTGTCGAGCGAAGAGTTTGGGCGCGACGATCCCGGCCACAAGCCGATCTGGGCGCTGATGGACGCGGTGGACGCGCACATCCCGACCCCGGAGCGCGAAAACGACAAGCCGTTCCTGATGAGCGTCGAAGACGTGTTCACCATCACGGGACGCGGTACAGTTGTCACGGGACGTGTCGAGCGCGGCACGACCAAAGTGAACGACCAGGTGGAAATCGTCGGCCTGCGCCCGACCCGCGCCACCATCGCCACCGACCTGGAGCAGTTCCACAAGAAGTGCGACATCATCTACGGGGGCGACAACGCAGGTATGCTGTTGCGCGGTATCAACCGCGCCGACGTGGAGCGCGGCCAGGTTGTTGCCAAGCCGGGAACCATCAAGCCGCATACCAAATTCCAGGGTGAGCTTTACGTCCTGACCAAAGAAGAAGGCGGACGCCACACCCCGTTCTTCACGGGCTACACGCCGCAGTTCTTCTTCCGCACAACGGACGTGACCGGCAAGATGAACCTGCCGGAAGGCGTCGAGATGGTCATGCCGGGTGACAACATCCGCATCACGGGCGAACTGATCCAGCCCATCGCTATGGAAGAGGGTCTCCGATTCGCTGTCCGCGAAGGTGGCCGCACGGTGGGCGCGGGCGTTGTGACCAAAATCTTCGACTAATCGGTTGATTTGCGCGTAGCCGCCGGGCTTGTTTCCGGCGGCTGCGGGCATTGGATACGCAGATGGCCTCAAAAGAAACTCGCATTGTCATTAATCTGGCATGCACGGTCTGTCGTTCGCGAAACTATACGACCTCCAAGAACCGTATCAAGCATCAGGCGCGCATGGAGTTCAACAAGTATTGTCCGCGCCCGACGTGCCGCAAACATACGCTTCATCGGGAAGCGAAGTAGGCATTAGATATTAGGCATTAGGCATTAGGAACAGAATCAGTCTCCTAATGCCTAATATCTAATGCCTAGTGCCTCATATAGGGGTGTAGCTCAGCTGGTAGAGCGGCGGTCTCCAAAACCGTAGGTCGCGGGTTCAAGTCCTGCCTCCCCTGCCATTTTTCCGGCGCATTCGCGCCACGCAAACCGGGCGGGAAGTCGCTACAGGAAGATTTCCGTACGATTTCCCGCTCATTCATTAGGTTTCAGGTTTCAGGTTTCAGGTTTCAGGCACAAGCAACTTCTATATTTGCTGTGACATCTTATGATTGAGATGTACTTCCTGAAACCTGAAACCTGAAACCTGAAACCTGACAAACAGGTGCAGCCATGTCGGTAGAACAACCCGGTCCCATTGTCGCTGAAGCCGCTCCGCAAAAAGCCAGTTACTTGCAGGAAGTTCTTACGGAACTGCAAAAGACTACCTGGCCGACGCGCCCGGAAGCCTTGAAACTTACCTATATCGTCATTGGCGTGATTGTGGTGCTTGGCATCTACATGGGCATTATGGATGTGATACTGGGCGCTATTTTCGCCCGCATCCTGCATCACGGCTAATTCTGCGCGAGTTTGCCGCAACTTTTTCCGCACCCGGACTGCGCCGGAACCCGCCGCATCGCAAGGTGGAGGAACCATGCAACGACAGTGGTATGCCATACATACCTATTCGGGCCACGAGAACAAGGTCAAGACCAACATCGAGCAGCGCGCCAAGACCATGAAGCTGGGCGAGAAGATCAACCGCATTCTCGTGCCGACGGAAACGGAAGTCAAGTCGCGCGCCGGCAAAGCCGGCAAGCCGTCCACCAAAGTCGAGGTAAAGCGCAAGCTGTACCCCGGCTATGTGCTGATCGAAATGGAAATGGACGACACGACGTGGTATCTGGTGAAATCCACGATTGGCGTCACCGGCTTTATTCCGCCCCCGCCCCCCGGCAACCGTCCCACGCCCCTGCCGGAGCGGGAAGTGAAAGAAATTTTGACCGCCATGGAAGGCACGGTTGCCATCCCGGTCATCAAGTACGAAAAGGGCGATGTCGTGCGCGTCACCGCCGGCCCCTTCACCGAATTTACGGGCAAAATTGAAAATGTGGAAGCGGCCAAAGAAAAACTGAAAGTGCTGATTTCCATCTTTGGACGCGATACGCCTGTGGAACTGGATTTTTCGCAGGTGGAGAAAGTAGTTTAGGAGGTAGACGGTAGACGGTAGACGGTAGACGGTAGGAGTCTCATTCGCTAAACTTTCCTATGCTTATGTAGCGTTGCGAAAAACAGAGTTCCTGCCGTCTACCGTCTACCGTCTACCGTCTACCCCTCTGAAAGAGGACTCTCATGGCAAAAAAGATTACCGCCGTCGTCAAGCTGCAAATTGCCGCAGGCAAGGCGACGCCCGCTCCCCCCGTCGGCTCCACGCTTGGCCCTTACGGCATCAATATGATGGAGTTCATCAAGGGCTATAACGAGAAGACGGCTGCGCAGGTCGGTTCGATTATCCCGGTGGAAATCACGATCTTTGAAGACCGCTCGTTTACGTTTGTTACCAAAACGCCGCCCGCCGCCGACCTGATTAAGAAAATGGCGGCGGCGGCCAAAGGTTCCGGGCGTCCCAACCGCGAAAAGGTGGGCAGCCTGACTCAAGAGCAAATCCGCCAGATCGCCGAGCAGAAAATGCCCGATTTGAACGCCAACGACATCGAAGGCGCGATGAAGATCATTGCCGGCACGGCGCGTTCGATGGGGGTAGATGTTGCGTAGGTGTTCAGGTATTCAGGTATTCGGGTGTTCAGGACAATGCCGCATGGAAGTAAGTTGTGTGGGATGCACAAACTTATAATGAAGGATGTATTTACCTGAATACCCGAACACCTGAACACCTGAACACCTGCCTGGAAAGGAGCGCCCGCATGGTTGTTTCCTCTGCTGCCGTAAGTTTGATTGTGCTTAGTCTGTTTGCCATGTTCTGGATGGCGATACGTGAGCGCGTCACGCGTCTGGATGCCAGATTGCCCTATCATCAGGCCGCCTATCAGCAGGATCGCCGCAAGGGGCGCTTTTATTTCAAGTCGGTGTGGACAGGGCTGCTGTCCGCGTTTGCGGGCATGGCCTGCCTGCAAGTGATGGCAAATACCCTGCTCAACGCCAACAACACCCGCAATGTCGTCAACGGCGCGGCCTATGGATTGGGGTTGTGGGGATTGCTGGTAATCGGCCTGGTCTGGTCGCAAATCGGCCAGCGCACCCTGGAACCCAATTCCGACGGCAAGATGCTGACACCGACCGAGGAAAGGCATAAGGCACAAGATAAAAGGCAAAAGTAGTCAGTAAATTGTACTTTTATCTTATATCTTTTGCCTTCTATCTTATGCCTTGTATTTCGTGGAAGGAACCATTCGGCTCCGCTAACACCACAGGAGACACTAACAAAATGGCAGATGTAGAAACAACCCCCGCGCCGCAAGTGGCGGACGAGGGCAAAGAAGAAAAGCATGGATTATCTACCGCAGCGCGGCGTCAGGCGAAACACAACCGCGCCAAGCACAGCAAGCGGTTTACGGCGATTGCCAAAGGCGTAGATTCGATGGCGCTGATGGAGCCGGATGCGGCGTTTGCGCGCGTGAAGGAACTGGCGACCGCCAAGTTCGACGAAACCATCGAAACAGCCATCAACCTGGGCGTTGATCCGCGCCACGGCGATCAGATGGTGCGCGGCACGACGAACCTGCCGCACGGCACGGGTAAAACCCGCGTTGTGTGGGTATTCGCGCGCGGCGACAAAGCGGCGGACGCGCAGGCGGCAGGCGCGGACTTCGTGGGCGCGGAAGATTTGGTTGAGCGTATCCAAAAAGAAGGCGGCGCGACGTGCGATATTCTGGTCGCTTCGCCGGATATGATGCCGCTCGTGGGTCGCCTGGGCCAGATTTTGAAGCAGAAGATGCCCAACCCCAAAGCCGGAACTGTCAGCCCGAACGTCGGGCAGGTGGTGCGCGATATCAAGGGGGCTACCCGCGCCGAATTTCGCGTGGATAAGAACGGCATCGTTCATGCGCCGATTGGCAAGGCGAGTTACCCCGTCGAGCATCTTCACGCCAACTTCACCGCGCTGCTCAACGCCCTGATTAAAGCCAAGCCCGCTGCGGCCAAAGGCAAGTACGTCAAGAAGATCACGCTCACCTCCACGATGGGGCCAAGCCTGCAGGTGGATACGGCGGTTGCCCAAAAAATGGCCGAACGTCCGTAGTTCTTACCTCACCGGACGTTCTCTTGTAAATATACCCTTCTCCTGGCCGCGCCCTTTACATGAGCGCGTTGTAAGCGAACGCGCTTCCTTACGCTAGGGGAAGGGCTTTTTATATCGATTCTCCAGCTTCGGGGGTGAGGTAATCCTTTCACCTTCCTGAAACCGCTTCCGTTTCCCCGCGTAGTAGCACTGTTACCAATGTCCCTGATTAAAAGCCGGGCATTGAAAATACCCGTCTGAATGGCATTCCGCGTAGGGACATAACATGTTATGTCCGGGGTGCAGAGGACATAACATGTTATGTCCCTACGGACGCAATTCATTGACACACAGGCATTTACGTCCGCAGGACGTTCCGCCGCAGGCTATTCAGACGGTGGTTTTCAACCACCGGCCAAATGTGTCTTATTTACAGGCAGGGGAAGTCACTCTCCGTGCCGAATATCCCATTAACGTGTTGACAGCGTTTCTCAATCTGCGAACTTCGTCCGCGAAATTTCCATTTGTGAATTGTCTTTTGTTCTTTTCTTTGCAAAGGCTTGAACTCTATGCGCCTGCCTCATGCCTGGCACGTTTCCCTTGTTCTGCTCATCGGGTGTACCCTGCTGCTTGGCCTGTCTTCCCCCGTCCGTGCCGTTGACATAGACGTGCTGGTTGGGTTTGGGCAGAGCGTCACCAGTGGCGCGCGGTATCGGCCCGACTCGTGGACGCCGCTGACCGTGTATCTCACAGGGCCAAGCGCGCGCGGCGAGGGACAGCTACAGATCACGCTCACCCATGCGGGACACACGACCACGTATACCCGCCGCGTGCCCCTGCGCGACGGCGCGATGAATCAGGCCGAAGGCTTCGTCCTGAACCTGCATGGCACGGACAACTACGGTCAGCAGGGAACGCGCGACATCGAGGTGCAACTGCTGTCGGAAGGGCGCAAACTCGCGTCCAAAAAGGTCGCGCTGTCGGCTCCCATTGATTCGGCGGCGTACACCGTTCTCGCCATGACCCGCGACAACAGCGGCTTGAACTTTCTGAACAAAAAGAAACTCGGTTTAATTCATCGGCATACCAACCCGGCCACGCTTGCCAATGGGCGGGGCTATATGGGCGGCGAACAATCCGAGCGCAACGGCATCAATCCCCTCGCCACCCTCCAATTGCTGTATACCGATGCGCGCGCTCTGCCGTCCATGCCGCAGGGGTACGAAGCCATTGACACGCTTGCCCTTGCCGACCAGCCCATTGACAGCCTGACGGACGCGCAAACCGCGGCCATCAAAACCTTTGTCCGGCAGGGCGGGCTGCTGATTGTGTCGGGCGGCGGGGATTTGTCGCGCCTGCGCAGCCAGTTTTTCGCGGACCTGCTGCCGCTTGTCCCGTCCGGCGTAGTATCCCTCAGTTCCCTGCCCGCATTGGAAACACGCTACCAATCCTCCCTTAACTTGTCCACTCCCACCGCGCTGACAACCGGAACGCTTGCGCCCAACGCAACGGTGTTACTGGCCGGCCCCAACGCTTCTACGCCGCTTGTCACGTCCCGGCCTTATGGCGCGGGGCGCGTCGTATTCACCAGTTTCGATTACGTAGACCCGACGTTTCGGGGCTGGAAAGCGGCTGCCCTGCTGTGGCGCGACCTGCTGCGGACGGGCAATGAGGAGATTTCCGCCCGCTACCTGCTGGATACCGCAACCATGCTTGGCGGTTCGGGGCAGCGCATGGTGGACGCGCTTGCGGGCAAACAGGCCAGCAGTTTCCCCGATTATCGCGTCCTGATGGCCTTTCTCATCGCGTATATCCTGCTGCTCGCCCCCATTAACTATCTGATTTTGAAGCGCTTTGACAGGCGCGAAATGGGCTGGGTTTCCATCCCGATCTTGATTGTCGGCTTCGTGGCCGCGTCGTACTTGATTGCGCTCACCATCAAGGGCGGCGCGTTAAGCGCCAACCGCGCCGTGATCGTGGAAACGCAGGCCAATACCCCACAGGCGGCGGGATACGGGCAAATGACCGTGTACTCCCCGCGCCGTTCCGCGTATGACATTGCCATCGCGTCGGAAGGCGGAACGGACGCGCAGCCGTTTGCCCTGCGGGATGCGCTCGGCAATGAGGGCGGCAGCGAACATGACCTGACGGTTGACAGCACGCTCGGTTCGCTTGCGGCGCGGGGCGCGCTGATACGCCTTTGGGATAAGCGCACGTTCGACACGCCGCTCAACCTTGCGCTTGGAAACGGCATACAGGCGCAAACCCGTTTCGTATCCGGCAAGAACGTGGAAGTCACCGTCACCAACAACACGCCGTTTGCCCTGCGGCATTGCGCTCTGATTGCCGACGACCAGCATGTTGATGTGGGAGACGTTGCGCCCGGACAAACCGTTGGCCCCAAAACGATCAAATGGGCGCTTCGCCCCAATGCCACCAACATCGCGCTCGGTTCCCTGCCCGACAATCTGCCGCTCATAACTATGGACAGTAATGGCAACGGCAATTATAATTCCAATTATAATCCCAATGGATATGTCCCTTCGTCCTCCCCGCTTTCCACGCCGAACAAAATTACATTAGCGATGGGAAACGCGCTGGCGCAGGGCTTCGATAACAATCAATATGGCTATGGCGAAACGGGCCGGCTATGGGCGCAGCCTGAATGCGTTTGTCGGCTGGTTCGACGCGCCCCTGATGTCGCCGCGCATTGACGGCAAGCCCGCGCAAACAGGCGAGGAGGTGAACCTGCTGGTCGTTCATCTGCCCGCGCCTTCCAAAGCCTCGCCTGCCATACGCGCCCTTGCCAATCCATTCGAGCAAACGCCCGTGCTGAATCTGGAAGACGAACTGCCGCCGGGAGCCAGAAAGATGGGGCACAATGGATGATTTCTAATCCGGTCTTGCGAAAAGAACTGCTTGTCCGCCTGCGCTTCGGACGGATGCCGCACATACAGCGCGTCGGCATTCTGATTGCCATTGCGCTTATGTTGGGCTATGTATATTTTCAGGTCTTCAACGCCCTGCGCAGCGACCCGCTGCCTTCTACGGGGCATGGCGCGTGGGTTCTTATTCTTTGCCTGCAATTTACGTTCGTGTGCCTGCTGGCCCCGGTTATCGCCGCCAATGCCATCACGCAGGAGCGCGAACAAATGACGTGGGAAATGCTGATCTTCACGCTGTTACGCCCTTCGGAAATCATTTTCGGCAAGTTGCTGGCGCGTATGCTGACGATTGTGGTCGTTCTGGCGTTGGGGTTTCCCGCCGCGTGTTTCGCCTGGGGCTTCGCCAGTTTTGCCGGACATGGCTCTTCAGAGTATATTTCGCCGGGGCAATTTGTGGGCGCGTATGTGACGGAATTCATCGTCGGCTTGTTTTTTGCCACGTTCGGCCTGTTCATGTCCTGGCTGTTCAAGCGCACCCTGTACGCAATCATGGCCGCGTATACGTTCGTTGTCGCGGTGCTGATTATCGGCACAGTTCTGGTGACAAGCATTCTGTCGCAACTTGTGGGCGATTGGAACTTCCTGACAAGCTGCCCCCTGATGTGGTTCAACCCCATCATGATGATTATGGAAGTGGTCGTTCCATCCCACCCGTTCGACAGCCTGCAATTATTCTACGGCCTGGTCGGGTATTGCGCCCTGACCGCTCTGATGCTCTGGCGCATGGTCGCCGGTTTCCGCCGTTTCGCGTTCGAGAGTTAAAGCGAATGATGAATGATGAATGATGAATACAGTTCCACGCTGACTTATCTGCAAATCGGCTGAAGAAACGTCCGCACTCATTGTTTTCCACTCATCACTCATCATTCATCATTCATCATTTCAGGAGTTCTCTATGTCGCCGATGGTTCAGCTTCAGCATCTTCGGAAAGAGTATCGTGGGGAAGGCAAGGACAAGACTTCGGTTGCTGTCAAGGATTTGAGCCTGGAACTGGAACAGGGCGATATTTTCGGGTTCATCGGGCCGAACGGCGCGGGCAAAACAACCACGCTGAAAATGCTGTGCGGCCTGATCGTGCCTTCGGCGGGAACCGCGCTGCTTGACGGCATAGACGTGGTGCGCCATCCCGAACAGGTGCGCAGTATCGTGGGCTACATGCCGGACGTGTACGGCCTGTATGACGACATCAAAGTGTGGGAGTACCTGGACTTTTTCGCCGCCGCATACCGCATCCCCAAAGAAAAACGCGCGCAGATCGTTGACGACGTTCTCGCCCTGACCGACTTGACCGAGAAAAAGCAGTCTTATGTCAACAAACTGTCGCGTGGTATGCAGCAGCGGCTGTGCCTTGCCAAAGTTTTAGTTCACGACCCCAAAGTGATGCTGCTGGACGAACCCGCGTCCGGCCTGGACCCGCGCGCCCGTATCGAAATCCGCGAACTGCTCAAAGAATTGCAGTCTATGGGCAAAACCATCATTGTCAGTTCGCACATTCTGCCGGAAATGGAAGAGTTCTGCAATAAAATCGGCATCATCGAGCGGGGCGAATTGATTGTCGCCGGCGATGTAAACACCATTGCCCGGCAGGTGCGCGGCCAGCAGGTTCTTAATGTCGGCGTGATGGAAGAAGTGGAGCGCGCGGAAGCCCTGCTGATGTCCATGCCGGAACTGGTGCGCGACGTAAAAGTAACGACGGGCCTGCGCGAAATCCCCAATCAGCCCGAAGAAGCCCGCCGCACCCAAACCCTCCAGCGCATCGAACAGTCCGGCAAGGGCGGCGTAATCCAAATCGGCTATGTGGGCGAAATAGACGAAGAATACAAAGTGCTGGCCGCGCTGGTGCAGGCGGGCATCAAAGTGCGCTCGTTTCACACGCCCGAAACCGATCTGGAAGACGTGTTTTTGCGGGTGACGAAGGGACAAGTGGCTTGAGAAAGTAGTCAGTAGCCAGTAGTCAGTAGTCAGTAGTAATGCTTGACTACTCATAATTTTGCATCATAAACATAATTTCCAATAGCCGGGTTCTCTACTGACTACTGACTACTGGCTACTGACTACTTTGGAGTTCTCCATGTCGCTAATAACGCGATTGCTGCCGGACAACCCGGTGCTGACAAAAGAATTGCGCGTACGGATGCGGGGCGCGCGGGCGTACTGGGTAATGTTCGCGTACCTGGCGTTTTTGACGCTGGTGATGCTGTCTACATACTACCCCTGGTGGAGTAACGTCAACAGCACGGGCGGGGGCGGGGCGCAGTCTTCAGAAATGGGACAACAATTGTTCTATTCCATTCTGGTGACGCAGATATTCCTTGTCCTGTTCATTACGCCTGCCATTACGAGTGGGGCGCTGACGATTGAACACGAACAGCGCACGATGGACATGCTGACCCTCACGCGAATGCCGCGCCGCTCCATTGTCATCGGCAAATTACTGGCGGCGGTGTCGTTTACATCGCTGCTGATTTTGACTTCCCTGCCGCTCATCTCCATTTGCTTTATGCTCGGCAGCATTGACCCCGCATTGGTACTGAGCGCGTATCTGGAAATGCTGCTCGGCAGTTTTCTCGTGGGCGCAATGGGCCTGATGTGGTCGAGCATTGCCCGCACCACAACCCTGGCCGTGATTTACACGTACCTGACGATGGTACTGATGTCCATGTTAGGGATGGCCGCGTTTGGATTTTCACAGGATCGCATGGGCGGCGACATCGCGCAGAATGTCGGACAGGCAATCGGCATGACGTGGTTCGGCAACCAGTTCTTCGGTTTTCAAGTGCTGGACGGCCTGGGCTTTGTGTTCATTTGCATCCTGGGCGGTATCTTGATGGCGACCACAGCGCGCGTTCGCCTGGAAACCTACCCGGAGCGCAAAGGCTATCTGCTGCGCGGCCTGACCCTGCTCATCCTCGGTTTGCAACTGTTGAGCGCCGATTTGTGGTGGCTGAATATGTGGTATCATCGGGGAGGGCGCGCGATACAGGTGCAAATCAGTCCGCCAACCGGCATGTTGATGCTGACGGCGATTGTGCTGCTGCTGCTGATTCCCGCTTTTGCAACCGGCGAATTAAAGCCTTCTGAGGCGCGGCATTACGGCGCGTATCTGCTGCGGGGCTGGACGCCCAGAGGACTGATGCGCGCCAAATTGAATTCCGCGCTGCCGTTTCTGCTGCTGACGTGCCTGCTATGCGTGGGCATGTACGCGCTGGCATTCGGATGGGTGGGCAAAATCGGAGATGTCAGCCGGCCTGCGGTATCGTCCGCGCTTTCGGTGGGTGTACCGGCGCAGATGCCGCCTCAGATGGTCAACGGCAAGCCCGGTCCCCCGCCGAAGCCTGATCCGATTGTTGTTCGCGCCACAAGCCCGGACTATGCGGCGAAGATCGGCGGCTTTCCGCAAATCGCGCTGATGCTGCTGGCGGTGACGGCGGGCTATACGCTGTTTTGCCTGTTGCTGTCCATCGTTTTCCGTAACCGTTGGGTGTCCTGGGTGCTGGCGTACCTGCTGATTGTGGCCGTGTGGATCGTGCCGATTACCAGTCGGGGCAACGGCCAGAGCGTGAAAACGGGCATGATGGTCAACCTGTATTATCTCGACCCCTTGCAGGCCATTTACCAGATCACGGAGCCGCTCAGTTTTTACCAGTTCAACCATTTTCTGAACATCAAGGAAGTGGCGATGTGGCGAGCCGTCAGCCTATCGTGGCTTGGCTTGGGATTGCTGTGCTTCCTGCTCACGCTGCCCTTCGTGTCCCGTGAACGCAAGCAGAACGGCGAGGACATCCCGTTTGAAGAAACGGTTGCGGATATGTAAGTGGGATCGTTCAGATAAGTTCAGGTAAGCGCCGTGAGTTGAAACTCGCGGCTGTGATAACGAAGTCCGCCTTCGCGGACTCCATCGTAGAAAGATGATCTGTACCGCCTTGAGTCCGCGAAGGCGGACTTCGTTATCACAGCCGCGCAATTTATTGCACGGGCTGAAATCTTGAATCTGGAACCGTAGGAATCGCTTCATGTACACACCGATTTGGAACGCGGTTCGCAAGCATCTGGACGCCGAGCGGATGCAGGCCGATGTTGCCGAGTTCTTTGAATTTTCGCGCTGGTCTTCCTTTGATAAGATCGTTGGCCTGGCGCAATGTATCGCCGCGAAAATGGAAGACATAGGACTGGAAGACGCGCGGCTGATTGAGTTTCCTGCCGATGGCCGAACCGCGCATGGCGGCTGGATGATGCCCCGCGCTTACGATGTGCAGGCCGCGCGCCTGACATTACTTGGGTCAGGGACGGGAACGGACGCGGCAGACACGATTCTGGCGGATTATCATGCCAATCCCGTCAGTCTCATGCTTTACAGCCTGCCCACGCCGCCCGAAGGGATTACGGCGGAACTTGTTGTTGCCGACAAACCGGAAGACATGACAGCGGAGCGCGTGTCAGGCCGGCTTGTGCTGACTTCGGGAATCGGCGTGGAGTTTAGTCAGGCGGCGATGCGGTCGGGGGCGTTGGGAGTGGTAAGCGACTGCCGCAACGCGCACCGGGTTTTCAAGAACGGTCCCGGAGTGGACACAAGCAATGAGTGGCACAACTACACCATTGCGCCCTGGGATGATGCCAACAAGGGCTTCGGGTTTTCGCTTTCACCGGAACGGGGGCGGGAATTGCGCGGACGGATTGCCGGGGGAGAGACGCTGCGTTGCCATGCCCTCGTGCAGACGCGCCATTATGACGGGATGCTGCCGGTTGTCAGCGGGCGCTTGCCGGGGGCGGAACCGGACGAGATCGTTCTGACCGGGCATTACGACGAGTTCGGGGCAGATGACAATTGTTCACAGGTCGCTGTTGCCCTCGAAGTATGCCGCGCCATTCGGACGATGCTTCAAAACGGCGAACTTCCTCCCTTGCGGCGGGCAATTCGCGTCCTGCTGCCGATGGAGGTGCGCGGCTTCAACGCCCTGATACAAAACGACGCCGAAATCCGCCATATACGCGCCGGGCTGAATATAGATACGGTCGGCACGGATCAAAATCAGGTCACGTCCACCTGTACCCTGTCCGACAACTTTGTGGCTCTGCCCTCCTATGCGGAAGAGTTCGCGGCGGAACTGCTAGCGCGGATTGCGGAGGAAAATCCGCTGTTTCGCTGGCGTCGTACAGATGCCGAAACCATTGACAACATTTTTGGCGAACCATTGATCGGAGCGCCCACGCCGTCCATCTGGCACTTCAGCGCCACGCACCATCTGGCAACGGACACGCCGGATCGTATTTCTGGTCGGATGCTGACGGACATGGCCCGCGTAACGGCAACGTATGCCGCGTTCCTGGCAAACTCCCAATTGCCGGAAGCGCTCTGGCTGTCGGAACTGGTGTTGGAACAGGCCAATCGCCGCATCGGGGAACTTGCAATACGCAGTTTGCGGTACGAAGCGGAAGGGGCGCAGACCGAATCAATGAAAAGGCAGTTGGAAAGCGTTTACGAGCAGTACGCGCAGAAACTGGCTTCCCCAATTGCGCTGGTTCCGTCCCTGTCGTTTGTGCCCTGCGCGGAACTCGCAAACGCGAACAGGCAGCATCTTGTCGGCGAAGACTACCTCTTGCCGCAGGAATTCTTTCAAGCCTGCGTTGCCGCCCTTCAATCGCAGTTGGAGCGCGTTCGTGACGAGACGATAGCGCGGATAGATCGCCGCAACGGGGAATTCTCAGGGAATCTCACGGCAATAACGGTTCCAGTCCGCGCAGGCGGACTTCGTTATCACAGCCGAGGAATTTATTCCCCGGACTCGAAAAGTAACGATTTAATTGTTGAAAACCCCTTACCTGCCGCCGAATCCGTTCCTCCGGCGTTTGCGGCAAACGCTACGCCTGCGCCCGCAAGCCGCTGCGTCCCGTTGAAAACTTTTCGGGGATTTGCCGCCTTTGAGGATTTGAATGCCGAAGACAGCGCCTACGTCCGCGACGTTTTGGAAATTTCCGGCGGATGGGGAGCGCCTTCGTGGGTGCAGAACGCGCTGATGTACGCCAATGGCAAGCGTACCGCCGGAGAAATCGCTTCTCTGCTGTGGCGTCATACCGGTCACGAACTGAATGTAGAGCGCCTGGAGCAAACCTTTGCCTTTTTTGCGAAGCGCGGCATGGTTCGTTTACGTCCATACTTAACACAGGCCGAAATCAAGGCTGCTTTGGAACAGGCGGGGCTTGTAAGCGGCGATGTGGTGTTGGGGCATTTCGCTTTAAGCCGGTTCGGATACATTGAGGGCGGAGCGGACGGCCTGATTGACACGCTGCTTTCCATCATCGGCGCGGACGGAACGCTCGTGATGCCGACGTTCACCTTTTCCTGGATTGGACGCCTGCCCTACGATCCGCAGGTTACGCCGTCAAGAGTGGGCGCGGTGACGAATTGCTTTTGGAAGCGGGAGGGCGTACTGCGCAGCGACCATCCCACGCACTCGTTTGCCGCAATGGGAAAACACGCAGGGGATTTGCTGGCAGGCCATGACTATACCCGTTCGCCCCTCAGCGCGGACAGCCCGCTGAGTCGCCTTGCCGATCTGGACGCGAAAATACTGCTGTTTTCTCCTCCGACAACCAACACGATGATGCACATCGGGGAGTACCGGGCGGGACTGCCGATGCAGGATTATCTCTGCCCGATTGTGGAAGACGGTACGCGGCGCGAGGTTGTCGTGCCCGATTGTCCCTGGCATGTGCGCTTTGCGCGGGCGTATGAGAAACTGTATGCGCGTGGACAGGTGCAGGACGTTGCGTTGGGCGAGGAAATTGTGCGAACTATGCGCTGCCGGGATGCCATTGACGCGCAGGCCGAAGTGATGCGCGAAACACCCGAATTACTGCTTCAACCGGGCTGTGATTGCCCCTATTGCCGACAACTAAAACAGTACCTGCATATTGACGCAGCGATGTGAGCCGAGTTTCAAGTCACGAGTTAATTAGAACGATATTAGTTTCAGGAGTAGCATACGGTGAACGATTTTCAATCCGTTCCGCCTGCGGTGGTTTCGCGTCCGGTCAGGCGGAATACGAGCAAACTGTTGGGAATAGGTTGCGGTGGCTGCGGCATCCTGTTTCTGCTCGCGCTGATTGGTGCTGTCCACCTGTTTCAATCCGGTTCTCAGGCGGTTGAAGGCGCGGACAAGCAGGCGGACGTATTTCTGAAAACGCTGGAAAAACCGGATTATCAAGGCGCGTACAAACTGCTGTCCCCGCAAACGCAGGCCACGACGAAACCGGAAAACATTCAGGACGTGATGGAAGCGGTTCAAAAACGCAGAGGCGCGGCAACCAGCCACGAAAAACTGCCGGGCTTCAACATCAACACTTACAACGGCGTGACGCAGGTGCGTCTTGCGTATCAGGAACACTTTCGCAACGGCAACACCTCGGTACAACTCCTGCTCACTTCTGAGCAGGGCAACTGGAAGGTAACAGCCTTCGATTTTCAGTTTTGACGCCATGCACGGATAGGCGGAGAATACCATGAGCCTCCAAACTCCACAACTTCAGATGAACCGTATGGGAGGAACGCGCGCATCCTCCGATGCCCTGAGCGCCAAACTGCAACAGGCGCGACGGCGCATCCGCAGCCTGATGCTGCTGCGCTTTGGGTCGCTCGGCCTGCTGCTGTCCGCTCTGACCGCGCTTGTGCTTGTCGGATTGGGCAAAACGCATGTTATCGAACTGGCTGCGCCCCCGATGTTAGGACTGCTGATCGGCGTTGGCGTTGCCATTGGCTTCGCGTTCGCCTTTTGGCCGCGCTTGACGGACGTGGATGTTGCAAAACTGACGGAACGCCGCGCCGACTTGAAGGAGCGTTTGAGCAGCGCAGTCGAGTTTCAGCATCAAGGGGTTGACGCAGCCGCCCCCTTCTTTAAGGAGCAATGGACGGACGCCAATGTCCACGCGCAGGGCATCAGCATCCCCGCCCTGTTTCCCGTTCGCGTTCCCCGTACCTTTTATGGCGGCCTGATCCTGGCACTGCTGCTGTTCGGCGCGTTTTTCCTGCCCAATCTGCCCGTGTTCTGGTCCAAAGAGCGCAAAAAGGATTTGGAAGATGTGAAAGTGGCGGCGATTGCCATCCAAAAGGTTGCGGAAGACACGGAAAAATCCGCCGATACGCAAAAACTGGACGAAGCCAAAAAAGCCGCGCAGGATGTGAAGGCGCTTACCAACAAAATGAAGATGGGCAAATTGGAAAAGAAGCCCGCCCTGCTTGCCATGTCCAAGCTGACGCAGAAACTGGAGGAGCAAAAGCAGAAACTGGAAACCGGCCTGCCCAAAAAGTCTATGGACGATGCCGCCAAACAGTTCAAGCAGTCGCTGGACAAAATGCAGCAGGATGTGGAAAAGTCGCAGCAGGACAAGCAGGCTAACGCCGCCAAACCGCAAACCAAAAACGGCCAAAAGCCAATGGACAAAACCGCGCAGAACAACCCCGCCAACAAGCCCAACGAAGCCATGAAGCAGATGCAGCAGGCGCTTCAAAAAATGCAGCAGGCCATGCAGATGAACGATACGTCGCAAATGCAGATGGCGATGGAAAAGATGGCGCAGCAGATGCAGCAGAACGGGCGCAAATGACGCCGCAGCAAATGCAGCAGATGCAGCAGGCATTAGCCCAACTGTCGCAAGCCCTGCAAAATACGGAAATGCAGCAAATGTCGGAGCAGATGCAGCAGCTTGCGCAGCAAATGCAGCAGATGCAGGGGCAGATGTCGCCGGAGCAGATGCAGCAACTCGCGAACGCGCTCAAGAAAATGGCCGGCCTGGCAAAAAACCCCGGCAAAGGCATGGCAAAAGGCCAATTGGACGCCAAAGCGCTGGAAGAACTGTTGCAGGCGCTCAAGGATGGCAAGCTGACGATGTGCATGGGGCAGGGAAACAAACCCGGCTTCGGGGGCAAAGGACCGGGCAAAGGCTTCGGCGGGCAGGGCGACCTGAAAAACCCCATGAAAGACCCCGGCGTCACCAAAGCCGAACTGCTCGTCGCCAACAAAAGCCAGTGGAGCAAGGCAGCCGGCAAGCAGGGCGACCCCAAGAAGTTTGCCGAGTACCTCGCCATGTCGTCCAAACCGTCCAAACACGCCCCGAACGGCATGGTGATGGGAACCCGGACGCAGCAGGGCGACGAACTCCAACTCAACATGACTGGCGATCCCGACCCGACCCAGAGCAGCTCGCCCTACTACAAAGCCTACGAAACCAGCAAAAAGCAGGCGGAAAGCACCCTGGACAAAGAAGCCGTCCCCGCCGCCTACAAAAAGCAGGTGAAGGATTATTTTGATAGTATTCATCCTTGAAGTAGTCAGTAGTCAGTAGTCAGTAGTCAGTAGAGAACCTCCTTCTATTAGCTGGTGTCACAATGAACAAGACTTTGAGTAAGCAGGCATTTCTACTGACTACTGACTACTGACTACTGACTACTTCTCCGCAGGAGAACCAATGCCCGCCATCGAACAGCAAACCGTCCAATTCAAAACAGATTTTGAGCGCGTCAAGAACGAGATACGCAAGGTGATTGTCGGCAATGAGCCGATCATAGACGGCGTGTTGATCTGCCTGCTGGCGGGGGGACACGCGCTGCTCGAAGGCGTACCGGGGCTGGGCAAGACCCTGCTCGTGCGGACGCTGGCGCAGGCCGTGCATCTCAAATTCGCCCGCGTCCAGTTTACGCCCGACCTGATGCCCGCCGATATTACGGGCACGAACATTCTGGCCGAAAACGCGGCGGGGCAGAAAGAATTCCGGTTTCAGGCCGGGCCGGTGTTTGCCAACATCGTGCTTGCCGACGAAATCAACCGCGCCACGCCCAAAACGCAGTCCGCCATGCTGGAAGCCATGCAGGAGCATAACGTGACCGTAGCCGGAACGCGGCACGGGCTGGACGAGCCGTTTTTCGTCCTGGCAACGCAGAACCCGATTGAAATGGAAGGCACGTACCCCCTGCCGGAAGCGCAGATGGACCGCTTTTTGTTCAAGCTGCTGGTGCTGTCGCCCACGTTTGAAGATATGTCCGCGATTGTGGATCGCACGACGGGCATTGCGGCTCCGCCGATTGACGCCGTGATGGACGGCGCGACTATTCTGCAAATGCGGCAACTTGCGCGGGAAGTGCCGATTTCGCCGTCCGTGCGGGAGTTCGCCATCAAGGTCGTGTTGGGAACGCACCCCGATTCGGAACACGCGCCGCCGGCGATTCGGCAGTTCGTGCGCGTCGGAGCCAGTCCGCGCGGCGCGCAGGCGATTGTGATGACCGCCAAAATCAAAGCCTTGCTTGCCGGACGGTACAACGTCGCTTTGGAAGACATAGCCTCTGTTGCCCTGCCCGCCCTACGCCACCGCCTGATTTTGAACTTCGAGGGCGAAGCCGAAGCCATCGCGCCCGACACGCTGGTACAAGCCATCCTCGACAAAGCCAAACTCGGAACCGAAGTAAAAGTAGCCGTGTGAGTAGACGCCATGGAACCAATTAGGACAGCACAACCGTCCGATTACATCGCAGTAGTGCTGAAGCCTCACGAACTTGCCTATGCTCATGCCACAGGTGTGATGCGCTACCATGAGCGCGGCGGCTCGGATTAGCAAGTGGTTATGCTTCCGAGGAACGAGATAGAGAGTCTGCGGCGGCAGAACTGGCGTTTGCCATTGCCCTTAATTTGAGCCGCCAACTCACCGTCAACAAATTCAAAGAGCCTGATATTGCCGGGTGGCAGGTTAGAAGTACAAGGTATGTGTTCGGATGCCTTGTAGTACGGCCTGACGATGCCGATGAGGAACCCTTTGTTCTGGCGCGAGGTACTGGAAGTGGTTGGGAGGTTGTTGGATGGCTGCGAGGCAAAGATGCGAAACAACTCCAATGGGCACGTAATCCGGGAGGCAAGGGGAGATGCTGGATGGTTCCCGCCTGGGAACTGTTACCTGTGAAGTGAATGATATAATCATTTTGAGTGTTTGTACACACCTGGCAAGAGCGCGAGGTGAAAACATAATCAACCATGATTTGGCTGGAGTCCCATAATGACGGTAAAGACAGTTGAAAATCTGCAAACCCCTGTACCCGTGTCAGAAGAGGAGCTTTTGGAGGCAGAGGCGGCGGAGTATCTCGAATACTTGAATGAACGTGATACGCGCGTGAGACTGGCCCGCGAAAAGTACCCGGAAGAATACGCGGAGTATAAAAGACGCGAGTTAGAACTTGCCAACCGTATCGTTGCGTCAGAAGCAACATAGACCTGACACATTCCCAAACGCCTAAGTCCGCAAAGCCATACAGGAAGCGTCCAACAACCAGAGTAACAACTGTAACACGCCACTTTGCCATTAGAAAGCAGAGTGGCGTATTTTTTACGAAATTTATGTGGAAAAGAAGGAATCTATTTTGCGATCTGTGAATTATGGTATGCTAGTACAGTTACCGGCTTATGCAAGATGTTTGCAGGGAAAGGAGGTTTGTTTCCATTCTATTGATGAGTTCCGCCAAAACGTTGTTCCCGTTTGCATACGATGCCCTTACCGCATCGTTATATCGAAGGAGATAGGCAATGGTACTTCGTTCCAAAAACGCATTCACCCTGATTGAACTGCTCGTGGTCATCGCCATCATCGCCATCTTGGCCGCTATTTTGTTCCCCGTCTTCGCGCAGGCGCGCGAAAAAGCGCGTCAGATTTCCTGCCTTTCCAATCTCAAGCAGTTGGGCACGGGCATGGCGATGTATACGCAGGATTTTGACGAAAATATGTGCGCCCCGTTCGTCGGCGCTCCGGGACCTCTCGCCCTCACCTGGGATCGGCTGATCCAGCCGTATGCCAAAAGCACCCAGATCATCACCTGCCCCAGTGACATTTACTCGCCGTCCGTAGATGTGGCGGGCGGCAAAATTGTGGCAGGCCGCATCCAGCGCTCCTACACCATGCCCACGCAGTTGGGATGGCTGTACTGGGATGGACAGAACAACGGCTATGGAAGCGTGTTCAGCGTTCCGCTCGCCAAGATCGGCTTTCCCACCATCACCTTCCAACTGTTCGAGCGCGACAACTGCAACGGCATCGGCGGCGATTGGAACTGGTGTTCGGTCAGCGACGGCAGCAATGAATGGGCCTATCGGCACACCGGCCGCGCCAACCTCGTTTACATAGACGGCCATGCCAAAAGTTCTCCCCCCGGAGACCCCGCCAAGCAGAAGTACGCCATTCTGCCCGGCTATCGCTGCTGGCCGCACCGCGCCCCCAATTCCGCCATCCGGTTCACGGGCAACTGGCATGACATCATCCCCATACATGACGGCATAGACGCGACCTGTCCCGGCGGCACGGAGGGCGACCCGAATCCGCAGCCGTAGTTCGTTCCGTGAAACCTTCTGTAAGAGCCTATCCCATCAGGCGCTGCGCTGAACTAAGCGGTAGGGCACTGAAAGTTCGTAGTTCCTGCATCTCTATCAACCACGAACTATCAACTATCAACTGCTTAGAGAATTGTCCTATGAGGATAGGCTCTAAGGCATGGGAGCCAAAAACATGAAACAAGAGATTCATCCTATCGCGCTTGTCGGAGCTATCGTGGTCCTCGTCGCCTTGATTGCGGTGTTTGGCTACCGCGCTCTCCAGCCCGCGCCGTATACGCCTTCGCCCGGCGTGGTTGGCGGGAGCGGAGCCGTGCCGGGCAGTGTTCAAAAATCCGCGCGCCCGTCAACGCCTGAAGCGTCCGCCACGCCTGCCGCCACTCCTGCCGCCAATGCGTCTGCGACCAACACAGCCACCTACTATCCCTCCGCTCCCCCCGGCTCCATTCCCGGCAAGCCGGTCAACAGCGGTCACTGAGGGGAGTAAGAACCTATCCCAGCAGGTTCCCCTTCTCCCAACTTTGGGAGAAGGGGTTAGGGGTTGAGGGCCGGTTGGGAGAAGTTTAAGACGCCAGAGTTGCCCACGAACAAAACTCCGGCGAGAGAATGGAAACATTCTCTCGCCGGAGTCTTATTGTTTACGCAGCCATCCTGCTATCAACTACGAACTATCAACTATCAACTGCTTATTTGAGGCTGTAGGTCACGCCGAAGCTGCCCAGGTTGCTCGTGCCTGCCGCGAGGAAGGCCTGGGGAGCCGTGCCCGTTGTCGCGTTCTGCGCATTGGAGCTGGAAGCGGCATTGCCGCCTGCGGAAACCTGCCCGCCCTTCAAGGATTTGGAATGTCCATCTCCCAGAGCGTAGATGCCGCCCTCGCTGTGGCGACCCTTGGGGAAGGTGGCGCTGAAGCCATTGCTGCAGGTCAGAGTGCTGGGGGGCGTGGGGTTCGTGCCGTCGCACTTGTAGCCACCGGGAACGCCGGCTTCGTACACAACGACGCCATTATTCGGGGGAGCCGCGCCGGGCGCGAGTTCCGTGAAGTACAGCACGTTGATACCATCGCCGGCAGACGAGGAATAGCCGTTGCTGCCCAGAGGAGTTTCGCCACTGGTCACCGCGTTGGCGAGGTCGCCTTTAACTTCCGTCAGCAGCACCGTGCTGGCGGGGGCCGTCATCGAAGCCAGCGCCGCGCCATTGGCGCAGTTGTAGTTGTAGCTGTAGGAAACCGGGTACAGAGCCGGCGTCGTCGTCGTAGCGGCAACGGGAGCCGTGGGATCATCCGGGCAGCGAAGCACCTGCGCGTTTTTGGTGTAGGAATACGTGGAACCCGCCCAGCCGACGCCGGGAGTGATGGCGGTGTTGGCGCTGGCCTTGACGCCGCGCCCGGAGGGGAACTGCTCATCGAAATCCTGGACGTACATCAGGATGCCCAGGCCGACCTGCTTGGTGTTGCTAAGGCAGCTGGCCTGCCGCGCCTTTTCGCGCGCCTGCGCAAAGACCGGGAACAGAATGGCCGCGAGAATCGCGATAATGGCGATCACGACGAGCAATTCGATCAGCGTGAAGCCCTGTGCGGACTTGCGGGGGGTTGAAGCGTGTGTCAACGTGTCTCTCTCCTCTTGGTGTAAGAACGGAACCACAAAGGCTTTCCGTTTGGTGCGTGAAGTCCTGTGTCTAAAGATGTCTTTGTCAACAGGGCTGTCACTCAAGCGCGCACAAAGGACCGGCGCAGACACGTCATCGTGGATTGCAGTCCATACCCGATACCGCCGTAAGAGCAAATCGGGCGCCGTATAGGAAAATAAGTGCGGAAAAGGCCGGAGCGCCTGGAAACCGGTGCGCGTCCGCCTTCATACATCGTGTCCGCTCTTTATGCGCTATGCTGTTGGTAGTATAGTGAATCCTTTCGCGTTTGTCAAGGCATTTGGAAGAAATTTATGAAAAATTCGCTTCCGAACCCCTTCGCGGGAACTTTTTTCTGTATTCATGGGACATAAACTTGTATTTGCGCTGTATTTTGATTTAAATATAGGCTAAATTCCGCAACGGACGCTGTAAAAAATAGTGGCTGTGAGAGAAGGAAAACGAAGCCTTCCTGTTCAATTGACGCTTTATTCCAACAGCCTCCATGCGCTTCGCGCCTTAGAGCATGAACATACTGGATTGTCCGAACACCGAATACCGAACACCGAACACCGGCATTTGCAGCACAGGTACATTTCTTGGAAAACACGCGCCATCTTTTAATGGGAATAGCAACGCTGGCAGGCGCATGGCTGACGCTGAATGTGCCCGCCGCGCTTTGCGCCCGCGCCGAACCGCCTGTCCCCCGCGTTGTCACCACATTCGCGTACAGCCCGGCTCCTGACCGGGGCATGCCCCTCGTCCGCGTACGCCTGAACAACGGACACCGCAATACCGCGTCGGCGGCCTTTGTGCTGGATACGGGCTTTACGGCAAGCTTGATGACCGACCGATTGGCGCAGGAATTGAACATGGAGGGCGAACCGGCCCACTTCGCGGATGGCTCCCCGGCCTGCTTCGCCGATGGCAAGCCCTTGCGGCAGGTCACGGCGGGTCTGCTGATGGGCAGCCTGCAAACGGATGCGCGCAATTTTCTGGTAGTGAAAGCCTATCGGCTGGATTTGCTCGATTGTCCTCTGGATGGGGTTTTGGGAGGGGATTTTCTGGCGAATTATGCGGTTCTGTTTGATTTTCGAACGCATACGGTGACGCTGTGGCAGGGCGGGGATTTGACGGAAGCGGAGCGGCGAAGTGTCAACATGCAGGATGCTGTTACGCTTCCCCGCGCTAACAAAACACCGGAAAGTTTTGACGTCCGCGTCCGTTTAAGCAGCCCGCGCGGACAAAGAGACGTGACATTGGCAATAGACACGGGCGGGACGCGCACATTGATTGCTCCACAGGACGCCCGCGCCCTGGAACTGGAACCGACCCGCATAGCCGTGCCGCAGCGTACCGTCTTCGGAAATTTGAAAGCAAACGAGGCAAAAATTCCTGCCCTGGAATTCGGAAGCATCCGCATTTCCGACTTGCCCGTACGCTATCTGGTGCAGGAACACCCCAATATGCCGCCGCATCTGGGCCTCGATGTGCTTTCCCACTACCGCCTGCTCCTGGATTATCCCGCCAACAGGCTTTATCTCAAACCCAACGGGTAGGGTTCAGGTGTCAGGTTTCAGGTTTCAGGAAATGCTCTGCTGTTGCTCTTAATATCATAGTAACAACAAAGCGATGAAAGCATGGTCCCTGACACCTGAAACCTGACACCTGACGCCTCCCCTACCGCCACTGCACCCCCGCCGACACGCTAAAATCCGGGCCGATATTGCTGAACGCGGGCAGATGGTAATTGTGGATGTCGCCGTTTTCGGAAAACGAGAGGGTGAGCAAATGGTGGCGATCCAGCACCCGGCGGTAACCGAAGGTTGCGGTAGACTGCCAGCCATCCGCAAAGCGGTTGCCGGTACGAACCACGCGGGTATTGCCATCCAGTTGCAGGACAAAACTATCGCGGTTGTTGGCGCGGTATTCCAGCGCGGCCAGCGTTTGCAGCGTGTTCGGCTCCGCGACAGGAACCCGACTTGCGTGTCCCAACAGCGCGCCGCCCACATTGGCGTACACGATAATGTCGCGTCCCAGGCTGTATTGCCCATCCACGCTCACGCCCACATCCACATTGCCACTGCCCATCAGCAGCGTCGGGTTGCCCGTCGGCAGTTTCAATCCGGCGCGCAGGGCAAGGGCGGCGCGGCCATTGGGCCGAAGCAGGCCACGCTTGATCGTGATATTGGTTTCGCCCAATCCGAACGCGCTGCCCTGATTAACCACAACCTGCCCATTCGCGTTCGCCAGAAACAGCGTGCTCTGGTACTTCCGGTAAAAATCGCGCCCGGCGGGATTGTCTTCGCCGTCGCCCTGAAACCCGAAAAGGCTATGGTAGCCGCTCAGGATGCCGTCCAGAATGCCGCCGTTGCGCCATTGCAGCGGAATGGAAATGCCAAGTTCCGTTTGCCGCCCCAGCCCTCGCTTCCACGCGAACGCCACGCGCTGATACTCATTGTCTTCCCGCACCTGCGCCCGCCCCTTGGAAGCCGGAATCAGCAGATTGTTGCTGATTTCCAATTGCAGGTTATAGGCGTTGGCGCGGGCCGGCAGCGCAACGGCTGTTTCCGGCGCAAACTGGAGAAACAGCAGATTGTACGGGCGCGCGTCCCGAACCGGAATCGGCCCGCGCGGATTGCCGTACAGCGGATTGTCGCCCGCGCCCTGCGCCTGGCAGAAGGCAGAAGACAGAAGGCAGAAGACAGAAGGCAGAAGACAGAAGGCAGAAGGCAGAAGACGGAAGATGGAAGATGAAAGATGTAAGATGAAGCGTACAAGGCGAATTGCGCAAGGCAAGAGTTGTTTGAAGCGCGATGGCATCCTGTTTACGGTATCCTCATTTCGTTATTTGCTTTGTTTTTCACCATTGAGACGGCTATCTCCTAAAGATTCTCGCTTTCTTTTGCGTTGAAAGCCCCGGAAAGCAGCAAATTCGCTAAAATAAAAGAGGAGAACATACGATAAAGGGAGAACAACGCCTCACAGCCCCCATAAACTTCGTTACTGACCACATTTTACAGATAAACTGCTCCCCCTTCTGGCGCGCGGCGCGGCCAGGAGAGGGATCGGGGGTGAGGTAATTTATATTGCGGAGACCGCCATGCACAATTCCCCCCAACACCGAATACCCAATACCGAATACCGAACACCCAACACCGCCTTCACCCTGATCGAGTTGCTCGTCGTAATCGCCATAATTTCCATATTGGCCGCGCTGCTGTTTCCCGTGTTCGCGCAGGCGCGCGCCAAAGCCAGGGCGACCTCGTGCGCGTCCAATATGAAACAGGCGGGTTACGCCTTTGCAATGTATGCGCAGGATTATGATGGTCTGTACCCTTGCGCCGTTGACCCCGCAGACCGCGTTACCCCGCAAATCTGGAACAATTTCCCCGACTTCAAGGCGCAAATCCCCACGCTGCCCTGGCTGCATGAAACCCTGATGCCCTACGTGAAATCCCCGGAGATATTCCATTGTCCGAGCGATACGGGTACGCTCATCGAAGACTTCACCGGGCTGTATCTTGGAGCCGACCATTCCCTGTTTCGCAAATACGGAACCAGTTACCTGTACCGCACGGAAATCGCCCTCCGTCATTCGGGCGACGCCTTTTTCCAAACCCCCTCGCAGCTCAATGTATACATGGACGGATCGGGGCTATGGCATGGCAGCGGGGCGGACGACCTGGCTATCGGCGTGTTAAAGTTCGACCGTACCAATCCCCTGCTATTTGCGCGCCGTTTCAATACGCTGCACGGCGACGGGCATGTGAAAAGCCTGACATTCAGCCAGGTTTGGGAACTCTGGGCAACGCCGTTGTAATAGTTTACTTTTGATGACGAAATTGGCTAGAATGAATCGGGCGCAACAGTCTTGCGCAGCGACTGGCATAAGGAATGGGAAGGATGCTCTGAAAGGATGGGAGGAAGGAGGGAGCGACTGGAAAATGTCTCTTACAAGCAAGTTAAGATAGAAAAGAAAGCCGGAAAGGGAAAACAAACATGTCTGAATACTCTCTAAGTGAGAACCGAGCCAATTACGCGCCCCAAAAAACGGAGGCCGCAGCAGGAGGGAATATGGAAGTACAAACCAGAGAAGCGCAATCTAAAGGCGCGCGGCCGGAACAGGGAAGTTCTCCCTCGCCCTTGCGCTCCGCCGAGGCTTTCGATAGTTACTGCGTACAGGTGCAAAGCCGTCTCGCCGAACATGCGGCGCAGCGCATTCATTTTTTACAATCCGCTTTTGAACGCTTGACGCGCCTGCTGCACACGGCGCGCGATGTAGAAGATACTTCGCTTTATAACGAACTCTGGCAGCACCGCGTTGCCGTGCGCGAACTGTTGGAGGCGCTCACGCAGGTTGGCAGTTCCGTTACAGCCGTTGCTACTTCCACTGCTTCCGCTTCCGCCGCTGTTTCCCCTGCTCCCCCCGCCTCCGGCCTGAGCCACGCGGACAGCGGTTTGGCCGGCAACAAAGCCCCTTCCAGTACGCCTCTTTATTCCCCTTCCGCTTCCTCTCCCGCCATTGCGGACAAAACAGGTTTGGACAAAACAGGGAATGACACTGCGGCTTCCACATCAGGAACAACGTATCCTGCCGTTCCCCTGCCTGCCAAGTCCCTGCCGCATCCCTCCGGCGCGGCCAATGGACACGCGCAGCGCGACCCGGAAATGGACGAGAATGACGAGCGCTCTTCGCCCAATTCCCGCGACTACAACAGGGACGGCCAATATGACAACAGAATGGAACCGGCCCCGCGTCCCCTGCGCCATCCTGTCCGCCCGCTGATGGACATCGAAACGGATGCCGTGGAACTGCGTAAGCAATTACAGGATTGGGCGAACCGCTTCCCCCTGCGAACCGCTTCCGGCAATCTGCACGTGCCCAACTGCCTGCGCCTGCGGGCGATGGCCTGCCGTCAGCGCCGCTTGGAAGAAGAAGCCGGCGATACGGAAGTGGAGGAAGTGACCGAATTAAGCAAAGATATTGTAGATATTTTAGATCGCGCGGGCGATGAAGAATACACGGTTGCGCTGGATTACGACGTAGAGCCGCCGCCCACAGCATTCCAGTGGGGCGAACTGGCCGAGCGCTATGATGAAACGGCGATGGCGGAAGAAGCGTTCGAGTGGTGGGTTGCCAACCGCGCCATTCTGTCGGTTTCTGACGTGCAGCAGTTAGCCGAGTCCGTTGCGGCCATTCAGCAGCGGTTTAATCGCCTCCTGTTCCGCATTGGAGCGCGCGACCCGTTCCAGCAGCAATTATTTGATGACCTGCGCGTGTGGGCTAAAGAAGCGCAGTGTTACCTGTACAGCCTCCGCCCCAAAGTGCCGATTGCGGAACTGATTGAAAAAGCGCAGATGATTGACGAAGCATGGGAGCAGGCGCGCGAACCCGTGCGCGCGCTGGAAGAGCGGCAGCAAAGCGTAGACGCGGTTGTAGATATGGTAGCCGCGCCCGGATTTGGCGAAAACGAGGCCGAGGACGAATCACGCTTGCAGGCCGCGCTGATGCACTGCCGCGAATTGCGTATTCCCGCGTCCGACCGGCGATTGCGCGACGCGTTGCTGCCCTGGGCGGCGTTCCTGGAAGGCGACGAGCGTTTCAAAGAATTACTGCGCGAAATCAATCTGGAATGGGAGCGGCGTCAGGAAATCGGACGCCCCGAAGCCGTAGAGGAAGAGCCGTCCGGCGCTCTGGACGAACTGGCGGCGGAACTGGAAGCCGTGCGCGAAGTGACGCGAGGCAAGCGCTGCCTGCTGCTGGGCGGAACGTGCCGCGAGGAGAACCGCCGCAAGATCGAGGAAGCGCTGCAATTGTCCGAACTGGTCTGGCCCAGCACCAAGCCGTCCGACCCGCTTTCCAAATTTGACACGGAACTGCGCCATTCCGATATTTGCGCCCTGCTCACGCGCTTTTCCCGCAAGGAATGGAAGAACGCGCAGGACATTTGCGCCCGCGATGGTAAAAAGTTCGTGCATCTGACAACGGGCTACGGCGTGTCGCAGGTGGTTCGCCACTTCTACACGCAAATCGCGCCGCAGAAGGCGGGAAGTTGATAGTTTGTAGTTGATAGTTGATAGTTGATAGCTCGAAGTTCCTGTAGCGCTATCAACCGTCAGCTGGCAGCGAATAACTATCAACTATCAACTACAAACTATCAACTATGATAAACGCTAACGCTTTTCAAGGGTCTTTGCGCAATGCCGTGCTTGTGCCATTGCTGGGACTGTTTCTGCTGGTCGCCATTCTGTTTTTTCAGGTAAGCAATCTGATGGAGGCCGCGCGTTGGACGGATCACACCTATCAAGTGATTCTGGAAGCGCGTTCGCTGCGCCTCGCCATTCAGCGTATGCAAAATGCCGAGCAGGATTACCTGCTGGCGCATGAGAAAACCTATCAAGGCCAGTACGCGCAGGCCAGATCCGACGCGAAACTTGATATTGAACATTTATTGGGGCTGGTTGTGGACAATCCGCCGCAAGTGGCGCGGATGCAAACCATCAACAGCGGTTTCGACCGTTGGCAGGCGAATGCGCAGACTGAGAAGGTTTACGATCCGAACCACGATTACCGCGCAATGCTGGCGCAGCGGCAAAGCGCGGTAAATAGCCTGGACGCGCAGCTCAACGAATTTCGCGGCGTGGAAGAGAAACTGCTTGTGGAGCGCACAGAGGCGACGCGAAATGCGGCGCATACAACGCGGACGGTGGTAGCCGCGCTTGCTCTGCTTTTGGGCGTTGTGATGGCAATCTTCATTCGGCGGCAGTTGGTCACGCTCGCCGGCAGCTATCAGGGCGCGCTCAGTTCGGTGCAGGAACAGGCCGATGCCCTGCGCCGCAATAGTGAGGAGATTCATCGCAACAGCGAGGAGATCAAAGCCTTAAACGCCACGCTCGAACAGCGCGTGTTGGAACGCACGGCGCAGTTGGAAGCGTCTAATAAGGAACTCGAAGCCTTCAGCTATTCCGTTTCGCACGACCTGCGCGCGCCCCTGCGCAGCATTGACGGCTTCAGTCAGGCGCTGATGGAAGATTACGGCGACGTGATTGACGCAGAGGGCAAGAAATATCTGGATCGCCTGCGCAACAACAGCCGCCAGATGGCCGGTCTGATTGACGATCTGCTGGCGCTGTCGCGCCTGACGCGGGCGGAAATGAAGCGTGTTCCCGTAGATGTAAGCGCGTTGGCGCGGAGCGTGGCGGAAGAATTGCGCCAGCGCGACCCGGAACGCAAAATTACCATCACGGTTGCCGATAATCTAAACGCGGAGGGCGACGAGCGGCTGCTGCATGTCGCCCTGGAGAATTTACTTGGCAACGCCTGGAAGTTCACGTCGAAAACGCCCGACGCGGTGATTGAAGTGGGGCAGGAAGCGCAGGACGGGCAAACCGTATTCTTTATACGCGACAACGGCGCGGGCTTCGACATGGCGTATGCCGACAAGCTGTTCGGCGCGTTTCAGCGGCTGCACGGCGTCAGCGAGTTCGAGGGAACCGGCATCGGGCTGGCAACGGTGCAGCGCGTGATACGACGGCACGGCGGGCGCATCTGGGCAAAGGGCGAAGTCGGCAAAGGCGCGACGTTCTACTTTACGCTGAGCGTTTGAGAAGTTGATAGTTGATAGTTGATAGAGACGCGCGGACGGTTAGCTGAACGCCCATCCTGTCAGAAGTACCGATGTTACTATCAACTATCAACTATCAACTACATTGAGGGCCGCATGGACAACAAAATGATACTGCTTGTTGAAGACAATCCCGACCACGAGCTTCTGACCGTCCGCGCCTTGAAAAAGAACAACATCGCGGGCGGCCTGGTCATTGCGCGGGACGGCGCGGAAGCGCTCGACTTCTTGTTTGGAACCGGGGAACACACAGGCCGCGACATGAGCCAGATGCCTGAAGTGATTTTGCTGGATTTGCAGCTTCCCAAAATCGGCGGATTGGAAGTGCTGCGGCGTTTGCGCCTGGATCGGCGCACCCAATTGCTGCCCGTCGTGATTCTCACGTCTTCGGACGAGGAGCGGGACATGATTTCCGGCTACAAATTCGGCGCCAACAGCTACATCCGCAAACCTGTGGAGTTTGAGAATTTCATTGAAGCGACGCGACAATTGGGCGTCTACTGGCTGAACCTGAACGAAGCGCCGCCGAAAGCGGGGGACGACGGGGAGTTTGAATGAACAAGCCGATCCGCGTTCTTGTCGTGGAAGATAACGAGGACGACGCGTTGCTGCTTGTGCGAACTCTGCGCAAAAGCGGGTATGACCCGGAGTACATTCGCGTGGATAACGGCCCGGACATGCAGCAGGCGCTGGACACCCATGCCTGGGATTGCGTGATTTCGGATTATTCCATGCCGCAATTCAGCGCGCTTTCCGCGCTGAATATGATCCGCGAAAGCGGGCGCGATTTGCCCTGCTTTATTGTATCCGGCACGATCAGCGAGGATATGGCGGTGGCGGCGATGCGGGCGGGCGCGCACGACTACCTGATGAAAGGCAATTTGCAGCGGCTCGGACCGGCCATTGACCGCGAATTGCAGGAAGCGGCGTTTCGGGCGCAGCGGCGGCAGGCGGACATGGCCCGGCAGGAAAGCGAAGAGCGGTTTCGCGCCACTTTCAATCAGGCGGCGGTCGGCATCGGGCACGTGTCGCCGGAGGGCGAATGGCTGATTGTCAATCAAAAACTGTGCGACATTTTAGGTTACGCGGAGCCGGATTTGCGGGCGCGAACCCTCCCGGATGTCATACACACCGCTGACCGCCCGGCTTATGAAGCCAACGCGAAGAAGCTGCTGACGGGAGAAAGCGACACGTACTCGCTGGAAACGCGGATGCTGCGGCAGGGGAGTGTGGAAGCCTGGGTCGAATTGACGGTTTCGCTTGTTCGAGCGGCGAATAGGGAGCCGAAATACTTTATTGCTGTCATGGAAGATATATCGGGGCGTAAGATTGCCGAAGAAGCCCTGCGAAGCAGTCAGGCGCAATTGGAAGCGCTCAATATCCGTTTGAAGCGCGCGATGGCCGAAACGCACCACCGCGTCAAAAACAATTTGCAGGTGATTTCCGCCCTTGTCGAACTGCAAATGCAGGAAGGCGTAGACATGGTTCCTGTCAGCGCATTGGCGCGGGTGGGGCAGCATACGCGCGCCCTCGCCCTGCTGCACGACCTGCTCACCTCGGAAGCCAAAGGCGAAGCGGAAATGGATACCGTTTCCTCCCGCGAAGCCATCAATAAACTAATCCCCATTATTCAGGCGGCGTCGGGAGGCCGCAACATTCTCCATAACGATGTGGAGGACGTGGCCCTGCCGGTAAAAGCGGGCGCGTCCATCGCGCTCTTAGTCAATGAACTGGTAAGCAACGCCATCAAGCACGGCAAGGGCGACATCGAAGTGGCGCTGACAACCGCCGACGACATGGTTACACTGGAAGTATGCGACGATGGGCCAGGCTTCCCGCCCGGTTTCAACAACGCCAAAGCCGCCAACACGGGCCTGGAACTGGTAGAAAGCATCGGCAGATGGGATTTAAGCGGCCAAACCGCCTATGAAAACCGTCCCGAAGGCGGCGCCCGCGTTCGCGTCACCTTCGCCGTACATAATACGCCCAACACCTGACACCCAACACCGAATACCTGAACACCTGAACACCCGAATACCGAAGGAATGAACACTAATGGTAGAACATATTGTTTTGTTTCGCTGGAACGCCGATGCCGCGCTCGACGCTATCGAAAGCGCCTTGACCGAGTTGCGCGGCCTGCAAACGAAAATTCCCGGTATCCTTGACCTGACCTGCGGCGCGAATTTTACCGACCGGGGCAAGGACTTCACGCACGGGCTGGTGGTACGCTTCACGGACAAAGCCGCGCTTGAGGCTTATGGCCCGCACCCGGAACATCAGCGCGTGGTTCAGAACTTCATCAATCCCATCCGCGCCGACATTCTCGCCTTCGATTTTGAAGCCTGAATGTTTCCTGCCCACCTTCGATTGAAGGCGTAAACGCTTCCCGAATGGCCTGTTGTACCCGCAATGAAAATTCTTTACCGCTATATGCTGCGCGAAATGGCTGTGCCGTTTCTCATCGGGCTGGGCGGCGTCGTGATGATGCTGACCGGCTCCGTGTTGTATAACAACGCCGACACGTTTCTGCAAAACCAGATTCCCATCAGCTATGTGGCGCGATTGGCGCTGTATTTCGTGCCGTTCCTCATCAACATGACGATGCCCGTCGGCATGGCGGTTGCCGCGTCGCTTGCCGTCAGCCGCATGGCGCGGGACTCGGAAATCACGGTTTTGCGCGCGTCGGGAGCCAGCCTGGTACGCATTTTTATGCCGATTTTCGTGGCGGGCGCGCTGGTCAGCATTGCCGATTTTTACTGGGGCGAGTACGTGGTTCCGGCCTCGTTCACGCGCTTCAACGCCGTGATGAACGAATTGCCCGCCCACATCAAGCAGCTCGCGCCGCCAAGCGGGGAATACATCATCTCCTCCGATCAGAGCTACGTCATCGGCGTCCGCAACATCATCCAAAAACCCGGCTATCTGGAATTGCGCGGCATTCACATCGACTCCGGCTTCCGCTCCTTTTACGCGGCGGAAGCGCAGCCGTTCGTGCTGTCGGCGGACAAGGGGGAGTACCGGTCAGGCAAGTGGATACTCAACGACGCGCAAGTGTATACGTACAGCGTCAAAGACTCGCGGGATTGGGCGCGGGGCAGCGCGCATCGTATCATTAAAACCATCAACGTAGACCCACAATCCTTTTCCAGCAACTTCGTGCTGCAATTGCCGATGGGCAAGATGGCGGGCAAATCTACGGAAACGTTCGCCCAGCTCGGCGAGGAAATCCGCGCCAACCGACGTATCGGCGCGTCCGACGTTTCCGCCGAACTGGATTACCACTTCAAGCTGTCCGTGCCGTTTTCGTGCCTGGTCATGGCCTTATGCTGCCCTCCGATGGCCCTGCGCTTCGCCAAGGGCGGTGGCTTCATGGGAACGCTGCTGTCCATTTGCCTGGTCTTCGTGTATTGGAACACGCTGCTGCTCGCCCGCATGTTGGGTTCCGCCGGACCGGGCGGCAGCGCGCCCCTGCTTTCCCCGCATGTCGCCGCCTGGTCGCAAAACGTGCTGTTCGTCGTCCTGGGCATCATCGTGCTGAAGAAAAGCGAATGATGAACCACCCGCTGCGCTAGAGACACAGAGGCACAAAGGAAGAAGGGGAGAAGAGGAGAGATAGGAACCGCGAAACACACGAACCAAAACGAAAAAAGAAAACAAAAAAACCGCAAAGGGGCAAAGGCAGCAAAGAAAAACGTAGGGATAATCCGTATGAGGCCAATGTTGGGAACGGTGATTGCGTAAGGAAGACTTGCCAGTCTGCTGTTTTCGGTTATTTTCTTTGCGTGACTTTGCCTCTTTGCGGTTTTTCTCTCCTTTTCTCCTCTTCTCCTTTTCTCCTTTTCTTCTCTTCCGAGGTAGTTACGTGGCTGATCTTGTAGACGCGGTGGTGGTTGGCGGGGGCATTTTGGGAACGGCGCTGACGTGGGCGCTGGCTAAGCGTAATGCGCGGGTGGCGCTGCTGGAAGCGCAGACGTTGGCGGGCGGAGCAACGGGGAACGGCTTCGCGTGGGTCAATGCCACGTACAAGTGCGACGATGCCGACTACTTTGCCCTGAACGCGCAGGCGGTAGGCCATTATGACCGGCTTGTCGTGGAAGCCGGGCGGGACCATATCGGCGTTTATGGAGGCGGCTCGCTGTTTTGGGCGGTGGGGGGAGATACGACAGGCGGAACGCTTTTGCGGGAACGCGCCCGCCAACTGCAAGCGTGGAACTACCCGGCCCTGCTGCTCACGCCGGGGGAACTGGCGGTTTTGGAGCCGAATGTCGCGCCACCTGGCGATGCGGAAACCGGCAATACGATTCTCTTTGCGCCCGCAGATAAGTGGACGGATACGGCTCGCCTGTGCGCGTATTTTGTCGAGCAGGCGAAGGCGCATAAAGCCGAAATCCGCGCGGGGTGTGCCGTCACCGGATTTACGCGGGGTATGGGCAACCGCATTTCTACGGTGGAAACCACGCAGGGGCGTATTTCCACAGGTCTTGTGATTTTGGCGGCGGGCATCCACACGCCTGCCCTGGCCGGATTGCTGACGGACAGTTTCAATGGCGCGATGCAGAATTGGGTTCGGCAGGAACCCGGCCTGTTGGTACAAACGCCTTCCCTGCCGCCGCATGTTCGCTGTCACCGCGTTCTGTACCCGCCGGATGCGGGCAGTCTGCACCTGCGCCCCACGCCCGATGACGGCCTGCTTATCGGCGCGGAAGATGTGGATGCCTGGCTCAACAGCGCAGCACCGCAGGCGCAAACGATTGTACGCGCAGCGCGAACGGCTTCCGCTTCCATTTCCATCCCCGAAACGCTGTGGCATCCGCTTGTCCATCGCGCCGCCCATGTTCTGCCCGGTCTGCCACTCGGCAACCTGCTGGCCCGCTCCGTGCCGCGCCTTTGTATTCGCCCCGTTCCCGCCGATGGACTGCCTGTGGTCGGCGCATTGCCCGATGTGCCCGGCGCGTATGTCGCCGTAACCCACAGTGGCGTTACCCTCGGCCCCCTGCTTGCCGAACTGCTTGCCAACGAAATCGTCACGCAGGCCGCTGCGCCCCTGCTGTCGCGCTATCGTCCCATGCGCTTCTGAATACGTGGATCAGAAACGGTAATATCTCACTGATATTCAGTTTGACATTTACACGAAACCACGCGCATTTGAAGCCGTATGGCAGGAATAATCGTCGCTTCATTCTGCATCTCTGGACGCTTTTGAGGAAGGCAATGGATACAAATTATCAGGTTGAGCCGGAACTGCGAACTTCCGTTCGGCAGGCATTCTGGACCTCCGAGGCGCGAACGCTGCGCAAAGTAGTGTGGGGGCTGGTGCTTGCCATATTACTAATTGGTGGCTTCTTCGCTTATCGCGATTTGAGTGGTTTGTACGCGCTGCTGCGACAAGGCAAAACTGTCGCGGCGCGAGTCACGGGCAAGCAGGAGATACATGGGAAAAGCACCACGTATCAGTTGGATTATTACTTTGATGGCGGCGGGGAGCGGGTTTATGACACCGCTCATGTATCGCAGTTCCTGTATGAGTCCACGCCTGTAGGGGATGCGCTGCAAGTCACGTATTTGCCCTCCAATCCGTCCGTTCATCGGCTAGGTGACATAGATGCATCGCGCGTAACGAAGCACGAAATAAATTGGGGCGTGGGCATTGGCGGCATCGCAGGATTTTTCGCGTTGTTGATGATGGCAGCAGAGTACAGTTACCGTCAGCAAATGCGTTTGGCCGTGTCCGGCGTCCCGGTTGTGGGCAAAATCGTGTCTTGTGAGCCACCCACGCCGGGCAGCAAAATTACAACTTACACGGTTAAGTACACGTTTGTGGATTTGCGCGGCGATACGAAGAAACTCTGTTTGGAATGCGCCCGAAGCGCGTGGAAAGCAATTGCAGCCGGACGCGGACGTAACCGTACTTTGCGATACAGACAACCCGAACCACTTTAGCGTGTACATGGCGCTGGATGCTGTGCAGGTAGAGGGAGCGTCACCGCCAACATCCGCTTCGTAATCCAATTTATGAGCAGGAATGACCGGAACCAGAATAGGAGTTTGTTCGATGACAGCAGAAATTGTGGATGTAAAGCCGGTAGAGGGCATGGAAATTCAAACGGGATTGCTGCTGGCAATGCTGGACGACGCCACGCAGGACTGGCGGCGGCATTTGGGTGAGGTGTCTGAAGACGCGCTCTGCTGGCAGCCCGCTCCCAACGCGCACAGCATCGGCGCGATTTTGCTCCACATCGCGGACGTGGAGTCGCACTGGCTGTACGCCGTAGCAGCGGGACAAATGCGTTCCGAAGAAGAAGTCCGCCGCCTGCTTTCCAAAGAAACGAAACAGGCCATCGGTGAGTGGCCCGCGCCGCCCCGCCGCCCGCTCGCCTGGTACTACGCGCAGCACGACGAAATCCGGGAGCGAACGCGCCACACCCTACGCCAATTGAACAACCCCGAACACATCGGAACGCGGCGCGAACAGGACTTTACCCTCCGCTGGCTGCTGCATCATGTGATCACGCACGAATCGTACCACTTCGGGCAGGCCGTGCTGCTGTCTCTTTTGTACCCCAAACTAGCGCCACAGGAACCGCAACGATGAACTATCTGGCATTGGGCGACTCCATCAGCATTGACGATTATACGGATGTGGAGGGTGGCGGAGCCGTCAATCAGTTTGCCCGCCTGATTCGCGCCGACCAAGTGGAAGATTTTACGCAGGACGGGCGGACGACGGCGGGCGTCTTAGCGGACCTGGAGCGCGTGACGCTTACGCCCAATGTGGTTACGCTGACGGCGGGCGGCAACGACTTTTTACAGGCCGTGTTTCGCCATGCCGCGCCTACGGAAAACGTTTCACCCGATTACTGGCCCCGGTTGGTACAGCCGACGCTTGCCAATCTGACGCGCATTGCCGAACGACTGGCGCAATTTCATTGCCCCGTCATTCTGAACACGGTTTACGACCCCACCGATGGCGACAACGCGCTTTTCGCGCAGATTGGCGTTCCTCCCCCGGCGCGGCAGGCGTTCGACGCGCTGAACAAAGGCATCATTGCTCTGGCGCAAACGCATGGCTTCCTGCTGTCCGATCTGGAAACCCTGTTTCACGGACACGGCCTGCGCTCACAGGATTGCTGGTTTATTATGAACATCGAGCCGGATTACGCGGGCGCGACGGCCATTGCCGCCCACTGGTTTCGATTGCTTCGCGCCCCAAAATAAAATCTGCGCAATCTTCCCCATCCCTGAACCTTTTCAACCCGCCCCGTAACTAAATCGGCAACACTCCACTGCGCTTTTAGAACCTCTCCCAATAGGCCAGGGCTTTGCAATCCCCGGCGAGAAACTACAAGCGTCCCTCAGACGCAAATGCCGCGCTGATTGGGAGAGGCTCTGAGTTTACGCTTCCTGTTTGAAAAGGAGAACGTCATGTCTACCTGGAAGGTTGCCGCCGCCGCATTGCCTATCGGTCTTGTCAGTATCGGCACGGGGTTGTTTGTGCTGAGACAGGCGCATGTTTCGCATCCGCCTGCGCCTGTAAACGCTCACGCCCGTATGGAACGCGCCGCGATGGGAGAAACGCGCACAAATTTGGACGCGCAGCGCACATTCGGAACGCCGCATATCTATCGTAACCTGACGGTCGTGCCTGTCTATGATACAAGCGTGACCGCTACCGATACGTACATCACACTGGATGAAGGCTTGAAAGCCAAAACCGTGCAGGTGCAGGAATCCAAAGACGGCGGGAGCGTGAACACGCTGTACATCACCAACCGGGACAAAAAGCCGCTGTACGTGATGGCGGGCGAAGTGGTCTTGGGCGGGCAGCAGGATCGCACCATCGGCAAGGACATTATCATCAGCGCAGGCAAAATCCGCGTCCCGATTGCCGTGTTCTGCGTGGAGCATGGCCGGTGGACAGGACGCGCGGATTTCGAATCAAGCGCGCAATCCGTTGCCAGCGCCGACATTCGCCTGGACGCGCAAAACGGAAACTTCATGGCCGAGCATCAGGCGGTAATCGCGCAGGCGCAAATGGCCCGCGCCGGTTCCGCCCCGACGACGCTCAATGGCGCTGTTGTGAACGGCGCTCCCGTCAATGCTTACGGCGTCGCGGGAACGCCCCCGATTGTGGCGCGGCAAACCCCCAATGGGTCGCAGGGACTTGCCGCGAACAATCCCGACGCTCCGCAGCAAGCGCAGGTTCGCGCGCGCGACCTTTCCCGCCTGTCAAATCCCTCTGCGGCAACTCCTGTTGTCTCAGAGCCTTCCATGATCAACGGGAATATGGCAAACCCGCAGGCCGCGAATGTGGAAGCGGACAGCGCTCTGTTGGCTTCCGAAGACGTAGGCAGCGCGCAGCAGAAGGTATGGGACAAAGTGGCGACGAAAAACGCCCGCTTCAAAACCACGTCCAACACCGGCACGTACCGGGCCGCGCTGAACATGACGGGCGGCGACGTGAGCAAAAGCGCCCCCGCGTATGTCAGGGCGCTCTCAGACAGTCTGGGACACGACCCGCATCTTGGTCGGCGTGGTGGCAGCGGTGAACGGCAAAATCGTGGCGGCGGACATTTTCGGCGACACCAGTTTGTTTCAAAAGCTATGGCCCAAACTGCTGCGCTCGTATGCCGCCGACGCCGTAGAACACGAGGCGGAGGGCAAGCCACAAGCGATAGCCGTCACGCCCGCCCAAGTCAATGATTTCTACGCCAAAGCCGTCAGCGGCAAAACGCAAGCGGAAAACAAAACCGAAGCCGGCGCGAATGTGCGTCTCGAATCCCCCGACGCCACCACCTTCCGCCTGCTCCCCACCGCCAGCGCAAAAGCAGCGGCAGCCGGCAGCATACCAACGCCCAAACCCCTGCATGAAACCATCCTGCACAAGTAATTACTCTGCACTCCCCGCAGCAAGTTGATGAAATTCTATCTGTCCATTAATCCTACAAAGCCCCTTCCTGAAAGTTAGGAGGGGGCTTTGTAGGCGATGTGAGGCTCACAATGTGGAATTTAGCGGCGCTGCCACTGTGCGGCGTCGAACCCGACCTTCTGCGTTGTGTCTGCTTCTCCGGTGAGATCGGTCAAGCGCAGATAACCCCCGGTTCCCGCATTAAAGCGGAAGCGCCCCAGGCTTACCCAGGCATCGCTATAGTTGTACTGGTTGACGATTATGTCCGTTCTTCCATCCGCGTGGTAAACCTCGTAATGGGCGTGGCGCGTGGTTGCGTTTAGGCGGGGAATGAACACGTAGATTTCATACGTGCCGCTGTCGGCAATGATCGGACGCCAATCGGCCATATTGTCAATGTGCCCGGCATTGTTGTACGTCCAGAGCATGTGCCCGCCGTCGCCAACGCCGGAAGCGTCATGCCACCACTGCCCCGGCCCATACCGCCAGAAGCCGGGCTGCCCCTGCGCCGAAGCGCCGTCCGATTCGGAAATTAACAGTTTGGCGGTTGGAGAAGCGACATTGCTCTGTGCCAGTAGATCATGAATCGGCTTGTAGTACCAATGAAAGCCAGAGTAGAATATGCGATAGTAGGCGCCATCCCCACCGCCGCGCTCCGTATAAGGCGTGTTGTCGAAATCGCAGAAGTTGCCTTTGCTGTCTTTTCCGGCGTAAATGCCACCATGCCAGGTGTCACCCCAGCGATGCCCCTGATCTGTCGAAAGCAAGTCTCCCGCAAGCAGCGCATTCTTATCGGAGATGTATACCCAATCCCCGTTGGGCGCATCCGCGACGAGCAAGCCGCCCGTCAGCCCCAGCCAGCGTTGGCGATTATAATTGTTAGGGGGATAGTCCTCCGGGTGGGCGCCTCCGTCTGAAAGAATAGCGTCCACACTTGACGGACGTAGCCCCAACAATCCTGAACGCCATTAAAGACGTAAGGACGATTTTGTTCAGCGATCCGGTTGGCTCGCGTCAACACTCGCAGTTGAAGAGAACTCCCGAAGTTTCCGGGCTGGCTTGCCAATCGAGCGATACGATCCTTGAGAGATTGCGCTGACGCGGGTTGTCGCGCAGCAAGGAGAAACAGGACCGGCAGAGCCAGACAGAGAGAAAAGAGCCTACGCATACGAAACCTCCTGTGAGGCTCCGGCCAATGCCCGGTAGCCTCGTGTCAAATGCCTGCGCTTGACAACGCAGGGCGAGAACGTAAACCGCGCGAAGATAGTACTCGCTAATAGTTTCTCGTCGAAGATGCGCCAGTTTATGGTTTCTCACAAGGCCATGAGAATACAGATGTTCTTATGGCCTTGTGAGCAGATCAGGCAATGGGAAGTTGGCAGCGTGTTTGTCCGACAAACGCGCTGCCGCAAACCTCACATTGGACTTAGCGAGGCGGATGCACAAAGCCCTGCAATGCCGTCCAATTGAGGCGATCCCCCTTAATTTTGCCCGCATTAGAGCCAGTGCCGCGCGTGATGGTTTCTCGATCCCACTTGAGAGTGTAAACGTTGTACTCCTCGACCATCACAAGTTTGGGGTTGCTGACCTGGACGACATAGGCGACATGTCCGTAGCCGGACAAATTCGGCAGGCACATGATAGCTCCGACCTGCGGCGTCAGATCTTTGCCGCCATTGGTCTGCACGTTGTTGTAGTACCCGCTGGCATTGCCGGTGAAGCCGACGTTCCACCCCGTTTCCCGCGCCCGCCCCCACACATACCACGTACATTGACCGCGATACCCGGCGTTGTAGTACGGGTTGCCGCCTTTGAAGTAGTACCCGTTGACGCGCGGCAAATCCTCGCCGCCGTTGCTTTGCGCCGATGTTGGCTGTATAGCAATGATAACTAATCCCAGCCAGCAAAACCATCCAGAGAGAAAGAGCTTGCGCATGCAAACCTCCTGTGAAGCTGTGCCTATATCCGGCAGCCTCGTATCAAATGCCTGCGCCCGTAAGCGCGGCGATCTATGGGACGAGAACATAAAGAAGATACTGTCGGGCAATTTTGCCGGAATGTTCTCGCCGAAGTCGAAACTATCTGTTTCCGGCTTCTGGCAGCAAAGACAGGAGATTATTGGGCAATCAACGAACTTACCGAAAAATATTCCAAGTATTTTTCAGGGTATTCTATAAGCCGTCCATTACCGTTGAGAACACATTAACAGCAAGGAGGCAATAGAACATGTGTTCAGAACAATCCGAGTTTGAAAGAGACGCAAAACTCGTCACCCAGGCACAGGAGGCGCGACGGCAGGAATTGGAGGCTCGGCAAAGGTATAGTCGGGCATTTCAGACATTAAAGGCCGGTTATGAAAAGCAGTTGGAACGATACTGCGCTCGTATCCTCGGCAGTGAGGAAGGCGGGAGAGATGCCGCGCAAGAAGCCTTCATCCGCGCTGATCAAAAAATTCACACGCTAAGGTCAGGCCAAACATTTCGCAATTGGCTGTTCCTGCTCGCAGCACGCCTTTGTTATAACCGTGTTGAGGCGAAAAAAGATGTTCGTCATCCAAGCTTGGATGACACAGAAAGTGGCTTACGGGAGTCTGGCAGCTTCCAGAAAACATGGAAGATCAGGTACTCGATAGTCTCGTCGTTGAGGCTATACAGCGGCAGGCGGGGGCTGAACTTGATGCGCTTGATTGTGATATTATCAAGGTTATCTTGGAGAAGGGCATTACCAGCGCAGCCGGAATAGGGAGGGAATTGAAAGTTGCTCCTTCGACCATTCAGCACAGGCTTAAGCGCCTGCAAAGTTGGTTTAAAAAGTTTTAGGAAAACTCTAAAATGTACGCCGTAGTTTCGTTGTTTTCAGATGTTCGTCCTGTCTATAAGAATGGACTTCACCATGACGGAATCGCAAATGAACAATCCTATTGAGTTCTCAACTCGTGAAAAGCAAATAATGGCCGCGCTGTTGGCGGAGCGCGAACCAACACCTGCCTGCATGGACCCGGAAGACATGCTTGATCTGGTAGAGCAAGGCGATAAACACCCGAACTATGCCGCGCTGCAAACTCACCTTAGGGGCTGCGCGTTTTGCCGTGACGAATACGCAGCACTGAAATCGAACGTGGCGGGAAGCGAGAAACCTGCCCCTTGAACAGAAAACGGCAACGACAACGGTTTCAACCGAGCCGGAACCACAGGTAAGAGTGGCGACTCGCCCGACCTTCACGGAATGGCTGCGCGGTTTATTGCCTTCGACGGCGCGACTGCGAATCGCGTTTGGCACGGCATCACTGGCTTTGCTGCTGGCAGGATTATCATTCTGGCAAGGCCAACAGACGCGAACCGTGCTGCAAGCAACGCAGGCTCAATCGCAAACAAGGCAGGCACAAATCGTCGCTTTAAGTGAACAACTGAACCAAGCAAAGCAGGCGCTTCAGGCGAAAGTCACACCGCCTGTAACACCCCGTAACGCGCTGTTGCCCACGCGATCAGCAGAACTGGCGCAGGCGCAGAATTTGGCGAAGCAATCCCAACAAAAAATATCTGTTTTAGAAAAGCAACTCCGCAGCGAGAAAAAAGTCTTGCCGCCGCAGAGTTACAAATTAAGATTGGCGGCGTGAAGCTGCAACAGGCAGATCAGCAGTTACAATTGGCGCGTAACGATACTGCCCGAAACGCCCTGCCGGATATGACGACGGTACAAACGGACGCCAGAACTGTGCGCGGCGGCAATGAAATCAAACTGTTCCGGCCTGTGGCGACATTCCTTCTGGAAGATCATCCGCATTTTGCCTGGATGCTTGCCGAACCGCCGCCGATCTGACTGGATATAAACTGATGATTAATGGCGGCAACGGCAGGTCGTTCACGAAGACACTGCCCAAAGACGCTATCGAATGGGATACGAAATCCGAGCCGGTATCGCAGTTCGAGCCGTTGGCGCGGGGCAAAGTGTATCACTGGCAGGTGCAGGCGATCACTTCTGACGGGAGCGAGTTCGCCTCGTTCGCCAATCGCCGCTTTCAAAGTTGTGCCCGCAGACTTAAAGGCGCAATTCGCTCACGCTCAACGCCGGTATGCCAATCGCCCTGACCTTCTTGCTATTGCGTATATGCAGGCCGGACTGATTGAAGACGCTCAACGAACGCTTAACGATTGGAAAAACAACCCGAAAGCGGCACAGAAAGCCCCGTAGCGCAGGGATTTATGCCCGCTGCACAACAGCCTTTGTTCGCAATCATGTTCTCGCAACCATAAGGAACAATTGTTATGGAGGAATTCGCCATGTTTTCGCCACGTCTTAGCGCCATATCCATGCTCTGACCGCAAGCATTCTCCTGCCCGCCACAATCCACACGGTAACAGCGCTTCCTTCTCTGTTGCCGCCGGACAGAACAGCGCTGACGAAAAAGAACAGGAATTAACCCGGCTGTAGAAGCAGGGCAAAAGCTGTATGCCGCGCATGATCTTGTCGGAGCGGAAAAGCCGTGGCGCGAAGGCTTGGACAGGCAAACCAATGGCAGCACGAGCCGTCAGTGGGAATTCCTAACCAAACTGGGCGACCTGCTGGAAGATCGCGGCGAAACCGAAGCCTCGCTTTCCCTGCATCAGCGGGCGCATGATATAGCCGTCGCCGTCAAAGATGACAGGCGGCTTGCGGATAGCCTGCACAATCTCGGCCTCAATTATGAGGAACTGGCTCGGTTCCGGAAGCGCTCGATCACCTGCGCCGCGCTCTCGTCCTGCGCGAAGGGTCGAGAAATTTCCGCAGCGTTGCTACAACCAACTTCGGGCTCGGAGCGTATGCGATACGGCACAAAACGACCTTGCGCTGATATTACTTCAAAGCCCTTGAAATGCGAAAACAGCTTGGCGACGCTTTGGGAGGCGCCGGAGTTGGCGCCGGATATGGGCACAATCTATGCGACGCAGGGACGCTTAACAGATGCTTTGCAGCTTTATCGGCAGTCAAATGGGGCTTTCGAGCAAGCAGGCGACAAGCCCTCAGTGGCAAGTGGCCTTGTGAATATGGCAAACATAGCCGCAAGACAAGGCCTTTATAGCGAAGCGATCCAGATGGAAGAGCAGGCATTGGAACTGCGCCGGAAGGTTGCCGGCCCGCCGGAAGTTGTTCAGTGTTTGACGAACTTAGGGGCTATATACGACAAACGCGGGCGGGCGGGCGACTATGAAAAAGCGCTGGAACTTTACAATCAAGCTTTGCCTGATATCGAAGCCGCTCACAACCCGCAGGCGCTCGCCATGCTGCTGGATGATTTCGGCGCCGTTTACCAGCACCTGAAGAGAACCAGCAGGCCGTTGGTTATCATCAGCAGGCGCTAAACTCGCCGCAAAATTGGTAACGAACAAGATACTGTGTATCTCTAGTTAATTTGGGCGGCGCGTTCCAAAACCTGAACCGACTGGAGGAGGCCGAGGATTGTTTTCATGAAGCGGCGCAGGGCTTTGAAAAAGTCGGGGAACAAGTTAGCGAACCGGGTAAATATGGAGAATACCAGACAACTCTGTCCAAACTGTACGCGCACTATGCGAATTTAAAACTGGCGCGTAAGCGCTATGTGGATTTGGAACTGACGCACAAGCATGATATGGAAGTGCCTGTCATGGTTGAGCGCGGAGGGCGCGTGGTCTTGCGTGGCAGGCAGCTCAGAACGCGGGTACGCTGGAAAGCCGCCTGCGCCCAGATGAGTTAACGCGCAAACGCGAGTTAAAGCCGCTCTGACGCAAGCCCGCGCTCACTGGAACGAGACCAGGCAAGCCCGAATTCCAGACAATGCCGCCAAGAGAAAAGTGTGGCAAAGCCGCCTGAACGCGGCAAAGCATATTGCCGACATTGCCGAAGATAAATGGCAGATGTGGCGGTCCGCTTATCTGGCCCGTAACCCGGAATATCGCCACATCAGCGGCCAGGCTCCTCCCGACGCCGAGGCGCTGCAACGGTTTGCCCGCCAAAACCCAGACACGCTCTTCCTGAATGGCAGGTTTTGGATGAGAACGAAATCCTGCTGTTTGCTCTGTCGCAAGGCGAGCTGCAAACCTTTCCGGCTCCTCATCAAAGCTGCTGATTTGCAGAGCCATGTAGCCGCCTGGAACCGGGCCATAGGCGATTCAAGTTCCAACAATCTGCAATGGCAAACCGCGCAGGCTGCTGAAAAGAAAGAGGCTGCCGCGCTGTATCACGTGCTGTTCGATCCACTGGAAATGCAGGATTGTTGGACTTCAACCACTTCAAGAGGCTTGTTCTCGTCGCCGACGATGTGTTGCTGCAAATTCCATTTGCCGCATTAATCGGCGCGAATGGTAAGCGGCTTATCGAGCGTTACCCCTTGTCTCACGGCATTTCGCTTGGCAGCTTGACATGGCCGACCGATACGACTTCAGCAAAGCAAAACCTGCTTTGTATCGCCGACCC
>CAWIEK010000064.1:0-58544 GCA_963835065.1 uncultured Chthonomonadaceae bacterium
GCAGTAGCATCTCGGTTGTCAAAATACGGAACCTTTTTTAGTTTCTTCCGTAAAGAGGCTGTTTACGCATTTTCATGTTTCCTGCGAAGGCGGCTTTAAGCCGTTTTCCCAACTCGATGAGGAGAAGACTGATGAAGACGATAGTTGGTTTGTTTGATGACTTTGCGCAGGCCAAGAACGCGGCTGTCGAGTTAGAGCGCATGGGCGTGTCGCACAACGACATCAGCGTGCTTGCCAACAATGAATCCGGCGCGCACGGCTCCAATACCGCCCCTACTGATCAAGGTATGGGACATGCCGTGACCAAAGACGCGGGCGTGGGAGCCGAAATCGGCGGCGTGTTGGGCCTGCTGGCGGGCATAAGCCTCTTTGTCGTTCCGGGCCTGGGCTTTCTTGCGGGAGCCGGCTGGCTGGCCGGCATGCTCACGGGCGCAGGCATCGGCGCGGTGGCCGGCGGGTTGGTGGGAGCGCTGACGCACGTAGGCGTTCCGGCGACGGATGCGGCTTACTACAACGAGGGAGTGCGGCGGGGCGGGACGCTGATAGCCGTGCGCGCCGAAGACGCGAGTGTCAGCAGCATCGCGCAGGTTCTCAGCACACATGGCGCGGTCAACATCGAGCAGCGGGCCGCCACCTACCGCAGCGAAGGACTCGTGGTGTAGTCCACAGGTTAAATGGGAAGCAAGCATGAGCGAATTATGAGAAACTCTCATAATTCGCTCATTTTTAGGGTATGCTGTACTCAAACTTCATGCGCATGAAGTTTCCTTAACATTCGCCGCAGGACGCTTTTTGAGCCTGCGGCTTTTTTTGCCTTCCTCCTATGTAGATTTACAGACTCTGCGCGAGATGTTCGGCGTTGCGGAAGGCGAGGGCGAGAATGGTCAAGACGGGATTGAAGCCGCCGTTGGTGACGTGCAGGCTGGCGTCCATGATGTACAGGTTGTCGTGGTCGTGGACGCGGCCCCATTTGTCTGTAACCGAAGTGAGTGGATCGTTTCCCATGCGGCAGGTTCCCGCCTGATGCTGCCCGCCGCTCAGATAAAGGGCGGGAGGAGCGCCCCAGATTTTGATTGCGCCCGCCGCTTTCAGCCATTCCACGTTGCGATGCCACATATATTCCGCCGTTTTCAGGGTTTCCGGGTGCGCCGTTCCCGACAAATGGCAGACGGGAATGCCGTACTTGTCCACCACATCCGGCGCGACGCGAACGCGGCTTTCCGGGTTGGGAATATCCTGAATCGGGCCGTAAATCAACTGCGTCCGCTTGAAGTTGTCGCGCATCCACTGCTTGTTTGCCAATCCCCAGCGCGGCAGGTCTTTGGCGGGCGGCAGGTAGCGATACCAGTGCGTGATCGGCAGGCGAATGAAATCATCCGCCATCATGCCACCGCCGATGATACCGGGGTTGCCGTGATTGAAGCGGCAGGTGGCAAGCGACGCGCCCGGCCCGATGCCGTCGTACACATCCGTTTCCATCAGACCACTCGCGCCGGGATAATAGTGCCCCTGCAAGTTTCTGCCTACGATGTCATGCGCGTTGCCCAGGCCATGCGGATGCAGGCTAGTGTGTGAATTGAGCAATAAACGCGGCGTTTCCGTTCCGCCTCCCGAAACCACAACCGCTTTGGCTTGCGCGGTTTGGCGCGTAATCTGCCCGCCCTCGTCAATCAAATAGGTAACGCCCGTCACTTTGCCCTGCGCGTCCGTGTCAATCCGCTCGGCCATCGCATGCATGACGAGATCGCAATTTCCCGTTGCCAGAGCGCGGGGTATCAGCGTGTTTTGTGTGCCGTTTTTGCCGTCCGAGGGGCAATAAAAGCCCACGCAATGCTGGCAGTTGATGCACCGGTCGCGGCCATTGTAGGGTACGGAGTTGATGAGCAGGGGCAGGGGAAACGTGTTCCATCCCAGAGCGTCCGCGCCCTTTTTCATCATGGCGCGGGAAAGCGTATCGGGCGTGGGCGGCATGGGATAGCCTTTTTTGCGCGGGGCCTGATGCGCGTTCGCGCCCCCATCCCCGGAAACGCCGATTTCCCATTCCGCCCGCTCGTAATAAGGCTCCAAATCCTGATACGTGATCGGCCAATCCGCCAGCGAGCTTCCTTCCGGGACACCGTATTCCGTCGCCATGCGGAAATCTTGTTCCATAAAACGCCACGCCTGCGCCCCGTAAACCGCCGTGCCGCTGCCCACGCCCGCCGCGTTGTTCTGATACCCGCCCTCGTGCGGGCGCACAATGCGGACATTGTTGCGCGTATCCGTGACAACGCGCGGGTTGCCGTGTATATCCGGCCCCGCGCTGTGTCCGTACAGGGAAATGCGCTGATTGCGCAAATGGTCGCGCCCCACCGTCTGGAAGTTGAGCGGCCCGCCCCGCTCCAGCAACAGGACGCGCTTGCCGGCTTCGGCCAGTACGCCCGCCGCCACGCCGCCGCCCGCCCCCGCGCCCACAACAATTACATCGTAAGTTTGCATTCCCTCTCCACTTCAAACAGAATACGCCACCCGCTTTTATACGAATCTTTAGCGTTCCTGTTTGCGCCGACGGACAAGGAAACCTGCGCCACTCAGTCCCATGCCGATAAGCAGGGCAAGGCTGCCGGGTTCGGGTACGGCGGCGACGGCAGTCACGCTGATGTCGTCGAGCAGCGTATAATCGGGATCGTTGGAAACGGTAAAGCGGAGCAGCGATGCGGCGGATGTGGCCGTGACCGCGTAGCTATACTGCTCGTACCCCACATTGTCCGGTACGGTAAACGGACCGGCGAGTAAATTGCCATCGAAGTAGACGGCAAGTGAGTTGGGAGTGCCGGGAGGGATGTTAAATTCCGGCGTCTGCGCAAAAAAGGTCAGGGTGTATTGCTGTCCGCTTTGCGGTGGCAAGCATCTGGCTCACATCGTCCACATCCGGCGCGAGCGCGCCGAACGCGGCGGCGCACAACCCGGTATGCCCGACGCCGGAATCTATAGAATAATTGCTTCCGGTCACGACCCAGCCTGTGGTATCGCCGGTCTCAAAGCCGGGATTAACAACAAGGTTTTGTGCCTGGGATGCAGAGGCTGCGCCGAGGAACAGCCCCATCAAAGCAAGGATACGGCAGCGCATAGGTAAAGTCTCCTGTTTGGTAAAGAGGGTAATGAGCGGCAGAGGCTTGAAATCTACAGTGGCTTTTGGAGCCATCATCCCCTCAAGCCTTTGCCGCGCAGTAGGTCAGCGTGGGAATTGGGCGTCCATTGCGCTGCGCAGGGTGGCTCGGCTGAGTACGCCGGTCCGGCACAGGATCTGCCCGGTAGGAAAAGTACGACCCCTCCAGTATCATGCGCAATACTCTGCTGCCGTCAGGGGCCAGTTCGGTTATAACGGGATTTCCGCCCCATGACATAACCCAGTTGCCGCCCGGCAGTTTGCGCGCGCTGCCGCAACAGGCGGAAGCGGGTACATCCGCATCCGTTACCTGCTCGACTAATGTGGCTGTCCCGGCAGCCGGGTCGAGGCTGTAGCGGACAGCGCGTGGAGCGCGCCCCAGCAGAGTGCCATTGTCATAAAGAGTAAGCGTGCCATCCGGGAGTATGCGCGCGTCGTGCTGACCGCTAAAGTTGCCGTAGGTATCCCCGACAAACGCCAGGCTTTCCGGGCGGGCAGAACCGCCGAGTTTCCACACAATGTTGCCGCTGGCCTTGTCAATGCGAATAATCGCGTTAATATGACGCATCGAGACGATGAAGCCGTCGCCGTCCGGCTCGACTGAATTCATGTGGTACGGGTCTGTGAGATCGGGGGTCGTGAGGTACGGATTCCACCATTGCGGACCGGTTTCCGACACAGGGATATGATCCATTACCGACCAATGCCAGACGAGCGAGCCATCCGGCGTAAATTCCTCGATCAACTGGTCACGGACCGTAGCCGTTGCGGAGCCTCCATAAGCCTCGGAGGTCCACCGGCCCGCGATTAACATTTACAATGTAGACATAATCCCCGTTCGGAAGCAGCAGCAGTTCATGATTGTCCATTGTGCCCCCGCTCTCGGTGTCGGCGGTAAAGGTATGTACGAGGGAGCCATCGAGCCTCCGCTCCTCGCCGATGGGGGGAATGGTCCAGGCCATATTGCCGTTCGATAAGAGCTTGGCGTCATTGGGCACGCCGGCGCTGCGGTACCACCACAGTGGAACGCCGTAGTTATCGGCAAGAATGACATAGTTTTGTGGCGGCACGGGCGTCAAAGACAGGTTTGGCGCGATAACGTAATACGCAGACTGCGGCGTTTCGGGGCGCTCCGTCGTCCAGGTGGGGAAGTCAGCCGGCACACAGCGGACATAGTATGTCTGGGAACCCTGCAGGGAATTTACCACAAACGAGAAACTCTGTCCGGGGTTAAGGCTGACTTGCGTCGTGAACACAAGCTTACGGAACGGCTGGCCGTCAATGGCAACTTTCGTGTTTCTGGGAGCGTTCACCGCAATCTCTATGGGCGTATCGGCTTTGTACGAGACTACATAGTCGCTGATGTTGGGATTAAAGGGCGGGGAAAGCGTTGGGGACATCGTGATCTGAAGCCCCCCCGCGGCCTGAAGCGGCGGCGTTTCTTCCTGCGGTGACGGCATGGAGGGACGCTGGGCGGGCGCGGCCAGTAACGCCATAGCGCAGGCGAGAATCACGCCTCCCATGAGATGCCGTACACGGGCAAGGAAGGGCTGGTGTTGAGGATACTTGCGGGACCTGGTCGGCTGGTGGTGCTGAGACATTGGCAGTTTTTCCTTTCGATATTACGGCCTATCCGGGAAGTTCGCCCCATTAGGGTGTTCATCTCCGGGGTAGTAAACCTGAAGCGATCTCGCTGCCACACGAAACGTAATGGCATCGGTATCAATTCAGAGGTAATCGAAACAGAGGGAATGTCCTGCGTGGGATTTCTGTTCCGCATTCGCCTTTAAGCGAAGCTTACAAGCACCCTTCTCTATGAAATTATAACAACGTGAGGGAGGGTGAAGCGCCCATTGAGCAGTCTGGTGGTTTTAGCCTGCCCGTCTGCGACTGGCAACGTTTGATAGCCAATCGGATTTATGACGCTCCGTAAAGCTGGAAGTTCTAAATTGCGTGTGATTTAGAACACTATTTTTCACATACCTAAATACCTTATTGTGGTTTTACCTGTCAAGGCAAATGCCCGCTTAGTTCAACCGGTTCAAGATATTAGACAAAATGGAGCGTGAATTGTTTACTTGAGACGCGCTAAACGTGGCTGTTGGCTAATTTAGCCTGTGACGATGAAGCCGATCATGTCCCACGAGGCGCGGTTGAGGTTGCTGCCCTGGCCCGGATCGCCGTAGTAGCCTTCCGCCGTGTGCGCGACCATCAGGGACAGAAACGCGGCAGGCGCCACAGGCCAGGGAGCCTGCGCGTCGCCGTTTTCGATTGCGGTGAACAGGTCGGCGCGCTGCGCGGGAAGGAGGGATGCGAACGCCTGCCCGTATACCGTATGCGCTTCCCGATCCAGCGCGTCCAATCCCAATTGGTATTCCTGCGCCAAATGCGCCAGATCGCCGTTGAACTGGCGCAGGAGATAATCGCCTGTGCCGTTGTCCCACGCGCCGGGGTACTCGTCCGGCGGGATGAGGGTATCCATCGCCGCCCGCAGGGTTTGCAGTTGCGTTTCCGTCAGCATATTTCCTCCATATGCAGTATCAAATAGTATCAAACGATTCCCTTCTCCCAAGTTTGGGAGAAGGGGCCAGGGGATGAGGGCGCTACCGCAGCGAATCCGACGCGCCGGCAGACGTGGTAGGCATGGATTTGGCCGGAGCCATTTCCGAGACGCGGATGTTGCGGAAGGACAAGTCGGTTGTCGGATCGTGCCCCTGCAGGCCGAAGCATCCGGCATCAGTGCGAATGCCGTTGCGGGCGTTGTTGTCCTTTGTGGCGGGGCGCGTGTCCGTGAAATCGGCCACCAGATAGCCGTTGACATAGGAACTGATGTGGTTGCCGCTCACGAACAGCGTCATGGTAAACCATTCACGGTCCGATGACACCACTTTGCGCGCGGGAACACGATTGTACACGCCGCCCGTGCCATAATCTACGGCTTTGGTGCGGTCTTCGCCCTGCCACTGGTTGCGTATCTGATCCTCATAGCCCGCCCAGAATTCGCCGGGAATTTCGCGGAAGAACACGCCGCTGTTAAGATGGTCGCCGTTGGAATACACATCGAGGGACAGCGCGAAATCTTTGTACATGCCTTCGGATTGAAGTTCGCCGTTGCCGTTCTTGACGTTGATCGTGCCGTCCTGGGTTACGCTGAACACAGATTTGTGGCCCTGCACTTCTTTCCAGCCGGTCAGGTCTTTGCCGTTGAACAGGCTCTTGAAACCCACAGGCCGCAGTTTCAGGTTGCGAAATTTCACTGTTCCCCGGCCATTGGACGCCAGCGCAATCACGCCCCGGCGCGGCGCGATGTTGGCTTCGATGCGCTTGCCGTTGCTGTCCGGCAGATGCGTCATTTTGCCGCCTTCCAGGGTCACGGCGAAGGGACGCCACTTGCCCTGCGGAACCATGTAGGTATCCGATTTGGCGGCAGTCCGTCCGGCAGGCAGGAATTTGATCTGCACGGCGTTTCGCGCGGTAATGCCGCCTTCGGTTGGGGCGCGCAGACTGAGCGTGGCCGCGCCCTGACCCTCCAGCCAGCACTCCCCGGCCATCTCAAAATCGCCGAACTCGGCTTTGGTGGCAAGGGGCGTGGCGCTGTTTTTCACTTGCAGCGCCGCCTGGTCAATGCTCCAGTTTTTGGGCGTGTCCGCGCTGTCGGTTGGCGCGGCAGTTCCGCTCCCCGTCGCCGCGTTTCCACCGGCAGGCGTGTTACCGCCACTCGCTGGCTTCATGCTGCTGCCGGTTGGCTTTATGTTGCTTCCGCGCTCCTGCCAGCCATACGTGGTTTCGCCATCGAACAAGCGCACCCACGCGGCTTCAAACTCATCGCGGGAAAGCGGGCCGCGATAGCCGTTTGGCCCCGGCGTATCGGACTGTTGCGCGCGAAGGGGCGCAACGCCGCTTGCGCCCAGTGTCAGCGTCAGCGCCAACGCGCCAAAGGCTGCAAATCGTGTAAACTGCATCGGTCACTCCTGCTTGATTTCAATGATGGTGTCGCTGCGGAAACATTCATTTCCGCAGTCCTGTATTCCTGCGTGGCTTCTCAGATGCGACGTGACGCGCCCTGATTTTGTTCGCTGTAGATACGTTTTTAACTCGTTGCGAAGGTAACAGACTGTACTACCATTATCCCGAAAATTGGCAGCCAGGTTTCTCAGAGGGACATGGGTTCGTAGGGGAGTGCCAGGCGCATGGACGAGGCGGCAAGCGGCGTGGAAGTGGGCGGCGTGGGCGGCTTGTCACGCGGCTTCTTGCCCGTCTGGCCGGCTTTGTCCTGCCGCGCCTGCACAGGGAGGACTCAGATGCTCTCTCCAACACACTGCCAGATTGTCAAAAACAAGGCTCCTGCAAAAGTTAGATTTTGCAGGAGCCTTGTCTTTCAGAAGGAAGCATCGCCTGATGCCTGATGCCTATATGCCTTCTCACACCGCCATGAAGGTGTCCTGGTACGGAGCCAGGCGTTCGCGCAGCATGGTGCGGGCGCGGTTCAGGCGGGATTTGACGGTTCCGATGGACAGGCCCGTCGCTTCGGCGATTTCCTCGTAGGATTTGCCTTCGGTGTGGTACATGCGCAGCACCTGGCGCTGGTATGCGGGCAGGTGGTGAATGGCTTTCGCCAGCAGTTGCGCCGTTTCGTTGTCCATGCACAGGGCTTCGGGCGAAGGCGCGGGGTCCATGATGTCGCGTCCCGCCGTCGGTTCGTTGTCGCCGGTGGGGCTGGCGTCGAGGCTCAGGTGGCCGCGATGCGCGGGGCGGACGCACAGGTCGAGATAGGTGTTGCGCACGATGCGGAACAGCCAAGACGTGAAACTGGCTTCGTTGCGGAAGGTGTGCAGGTTCTGGTACAGGCGGAGGAACACTTGACCGGCAATGTCGCCGGCTTCCTCGTGGTTGCGGCACAAGGAGTACGCGAACTTGTAAACGGACTTCTCGTAGCGGCGGAGAAGGGCGTCCCACGCGGCGGTATCGCCGGATTTGCAGCGCTCCAGCAAAACGGCTTCGGCAATCGAGTCGGAACTGGAAGCGGCGGTGGGGCGCGTGGCGTTCGCGCTTGCATGGGTCTGGATCATCGGGTTCATGTTGGCTCTCCTGGACTTTGGCGGAAGCGTTTCCATCGTTGGTTGGACGAGTGGGAAATGGGCTTGTCAATGTGTGTGTAACAACGGTACTACCGCAGACAAACACGGCCTGCCTGGAGCGACGAACAATGCCGCGCCATCACACGAAACAGGGTTGCAAACGAATTGCAACGTGGGCGGATGCCCTGGGGCTACGTTCAACAGCGGAAAAATGGCGGAACCTAAAAACAAAAACGCGACTCTGTAACCTGTAAGATTGATCCATCCGAATCAGGCAAGCAGCCCAATCCATTGTGAAAAACCATTATCAGAACAAAGACGCGCGTGGCCGATGCTACAGCGACACTCATTGCCGCTATCCATCTTATGAAGTTGTGCCGTTATTCAATTCACCTCATCTATCTAACTTTCTCATTCTACCATGCCCGCCCGCCAATTGTCAAGCCCGCTCGCAAAAATTTTTTCGTCCGCTATAGTACGCGGCGGCACGAATTTTTCATGCCGCCGCGCCCTTGAATTGGATAAAGGTCAAAAGGCCATCTGCGTAAACGCGCAACGCCGATTATATTTGCGCCCGCCAGACTTGCCCCGGAACGCGCGGACCTAATTCCACCGCCTGCGCCTGATCGGACCAGACTTCGAACCGGGTCAGGGGGGCCGAACCGAAGGAAGTTGTCAGGGCGCAGTCCGCTGCATCCCGGCCTGTCGCCATCAGCACATGCCCGATGCGCGGCACGTTGAAGCGCGCGTCCCATGTCCACCACTGCCCGCCCAGATACGCCTCGAACCACGCGCTGAAATCCATCGGGCCGGGAACAGGCTCCACGCCGTGATCGCCCAACCAACCCGTCGCGTACCTGGCGGGAATATTCATGCACCGGCAAAACGTGATGGCGAGATGCTGGAAATCCCGGCACACGCCCTTGCCCGTTTCGTACACGTCCCATGCGGTTTTGGTGTGGTGCGCGTGCTGGTAGCCGAACGTGACATGGTTATGCACCCAATCGCAAATCGCCTGCGCCTTGCCCCACCCCGGCGGAACCTGCCCGAACAGTTTCCACGCGATATCGCTGAGTTTGTCCACCTCGCAATAACGGCTCGGCAGCAGGAACTGCAGGCACTCGTCTGGCAAATCTTCCACCCGATGCTGAACGGCGTCCGGCACGACGGGAGACGGCAAGCCATCGTCCTCCACAATCATATCGCCCGTCAGCGTGAATTTGCCCGCCGGGGCGTTGATACGCGCGCAGCGATTGCCGAAACTGTCCGTAAAATCGTGGATGGGCGCGTCCGGCGTGGCGTGAATGGTATCCGGCAGCCGCAGCAGGGGCGCGGCGGACGGATGCGCGTACAGCAGTGCCATCATGGGAATCGGAGCCGGCAAATCAAACCCAATATCATAGCCAACGCGAATCAACATTCTTTTCTTCTCCTCGTCCTCGTTCGATCTGGTTCAATTCTATAGGCATTGTCTTTTCTAGTACACTATGGCGTAAGTCTTCCCGTTCAACCGGTATATACCATCTAAATCTCTTTACCGGTTGTTAGGCCTTCGGCCAATCGTCCTGCGGACGGAAACACTTGCGGCGTAGATACGCCGCAGTATACTAGAAAAGGCAACACCCCTTCCAATGAGTGTTTCACCCCTTTTTCGGGCTGCGTCGCGCAAATTGCAGGTTATTGCCCCTTCGACGTTGAATACACCGTGTAGTTCGACTTTGATTCTACCATTAAGGAGAGGGAAAAGGGAAAAGGGAAAAGGGAAAAGTAGATGCAATCCTCATCTAATCTGTTTTGATCTTCAACAGGCAAACTAAGGAAGCAAGCGGCATTTACTTTTCCCTTTTCCCTTTTCCCTTTTCCCTGCAAACCGCATGACCTACTGTTTGGGAATTAAAACACACTCCGGGCTGGTGATGGCTTCGGATTCGCGCACCAACGCGGGCTACGACCAGGTGAACACCACCCGCAAGATGCACCTGTTTTTGACGCCGGGGGAGCGCGTGTTTATCGTGCTGGTCAGCGGCAGCCTGTCGCTGTCGCAGTCTGTTATCGCCCTGCTGCAAAAAGATTATGACCGGGGCGAAGGATTGGCCGCCGTCGGGTCTATGTACGACGCCGCCCGTGAAATCGGCAATCAGGTGCGCCGGGTCAGCGATCTGGATCGGGCGGCTCTGGAGCGCGACGATTTTCGCTTCAACGTCAATATGCTGCTTGGCGGGCAAATCAAAAACCAGAAGCACGACCTGTTTATGGTTTATCCGCAGGGCAATCCGCTCAACGCGACGGAAGACTCGCCGTACCTGCAAATCGGCGAAGTGAAATACGGGCGTCCCATTCTGGATCGGGGTATCGCATACGACCGCACGAGCGTAGAGGAAGCCGCCAAGTACGCCCTGCTGTCGCTCGATTCAACGATGCGCTCCAATGTCACCGTCGGCCCACCCATTGACCTGCTGATTTACGCGGACGGCGAACTCGATATTACCCGGCAGCGCCGCTTCACCGACAACGACCCCGACCTGCGCGGCATCCGCCACCAATGGGACCAAACCCTGCGCAAAGGCGTCAGCGACCTGCCGCCTATCCGCTTTTGGACAGACCCGTAGGGAAAAGGATGAAGGATGAAGGATGAAGGATGAGGAAATGCTGCCGTAGAACGGGCTGTTCCTACTCCCTACCCCCTACTCCCGGAGATATTTCATGCCTGACAACGCAAACAACGAGAATACAGTGGACACGAGGACGATTGGTTACAGCAGCAGCGTTCGCAGCGGCGAGGAAAACCGGGAAGCGAAATTCGACGGCTTTCTCGCGCAGCCCAAAGGCGATACAAAGCGCGGGAGCGTGATCGTCGTCCATGAAATTTTCGGCCTCACGGATCACATCAGGGACGTGGCCTGCCGTTACGCGCAGCATGGCTATACCGCGCTTGCGCTCAATCTGTTCACGCGGGAAGGCGAGCCGCCGTCCCTGTCCGGCGGCTTTGAAGCGTTGCGAGAGTTTGTCGGCAAAGTGCCGGACGCGCAAATCATGGGCGACCTGGACGGCGCGATGGACTATCTGGGCAGTATGGAACACTCTAACGGCAAGGTTGGCATTGTCGGCTTTTGTTGGGGTGGGCGCATAGCCATGTTGTATGACGCCCACGCGCCTAACTTGGACGCTGCTATCGCCTATTACGGACGCATAATTGGCCCAACAACGCCTAACCAGCCCCGACATCCCCTTGAACTTGTGGCGCAAATGAACGCTCCCCTGCTCGGTCACTTCGGCGCGGAAGATACCAGCATTACACCCGAACATGCCGCCCAACTGCGCGATGCCCTCGAAGCCGCCCACAAAACCGCAGAGATTTACGTGTACGATAACGCCGGTCACGCCTTCAACAACGACACCCGCGAATCCTACCGCCCCGAAGCCGCCGAACTGTCGTTTCAGCGCTCGCTTGATTGGTTCGGGAAATATTTAAAATACGACAACGGCTAAACAATCAGGAAGAGAATAGCCGCAAATGAACGCGAACAGAAGGAAATTGCCGACACGGGCGCGAATAAAGCGAGCATAAGTCGGCTTTGTTTGCCTTCCGCTCTGGTTTGCCCGCCGGCAATTCCACCAAAAGACGAGCGCGGCGTCCGGCGATAGAGAGAGGAGCCTTGCGGTGGAAACGCGCTTTAAACTCACGCGGCTGGTACGCACACAGTCATCGGAGATTTATCTGATGTGGGATGGAGAAAAGCGCATCGGCCAGATCGATGTTCACTACGTCCACGATACCATTCACGCAACCGTTATTTTTGAGTCGGACTTGACTGTCGGTGAGGAGGAAGAACTGCTCGCGCAGATTGACGATGACATTGTTTCTTCCTACCTGCCCCGCTTCGAGCGCGAGGATTTTGTGGCGCACGTCTTCCGGGGCGAGGAAATCAGCCGCTACACGGACTGCTCCGGGGCTATGGACGACATGGACGATGACGACGATGAGCGGGAGGAGTAACGTGCCGCCTATCGGTTCTCCCGAACCCATTGCCGCCCTGAATCGCGTCCGCATTACGGAACTCCGCTTGCCCTGGGAAGCGCGGGAACCTCTGGTGGATATTCGCGCTTACTGTCCCGGCGTGGTTTGTAATGAGGGCATTTGTCCGTACCTGCGAACCGGCGTGGCGGACAAATTAAACCGGGCGCAGGACTCGCTGCCGCCCGGCTATCGACTTAAAGTAGGCACGGCTTTGCGTACCCTGTCCATGCAGCAGAACGGATGGGACAACTATTTCAAGCGGATGCAGACCGAACATCCCGATTGGCCGCTTTCCGCGCTGCGCCGCGCCACCAACAAATACCACGCGCCCTACGACCAGAAAGCGCCCCCCGGACACTGCACAGGCGGAGCCGTAGATGTCGGTCTGCTCGACCCGGACAGCAACGCGCTCGATATGGTTGCGCCCACGCAGGGTTGGGAAGCCGTAGACACGTTTACCAATAAAATTTCTCCCGAAGCCAAAGCCAACCGCATGTTGATGGTGGAAGCTATGCTGGGCGCGGGCTTTTCCAACTGCCGGGACGAGTATTGGCACTATTCGTGGGGCGATTCGGCGTGGGCGGTGCGGGTAGGCGAAACCGAGTGTCCGTTCGGCTGGACGTATGCGCCTCCCCTTTTGGAAATTGCCAACGACCAGAATGACGTTCAAGGCAGCATACAGGAACAAATGCTGGAGACGGTACGCGACTTTCACGGCAAACCGCAAAGCGCAACGGGAACCTGCCGGTGGCCGCAATCCGCCCCGCATTTTCAAGCGCGACTGCTCTGGGCAAAGGCCATGCCAGTCACATTGCGAATTGTATTTCACGGCCTCGCGCCCGAAACAACCTTCTTTATCGGCAATGGCGACAACGTATGGGAGCCGGTCACAGACATACGCAGGGGTGAGGAAGCGTATGTTCTGCATATTACGCCCGCGTTTGACCGCGCCACGCTGACAACCCAACTTCCTGAGCCGAAGCCGCCGGAGCCAACGCCGGATGAGTCAGAACCGAGTGAGGCGGCGGTTAGCGCGACGGGCTGAACCCCTTCGCTGTATGGCGTTCCGCCCACTGTCCTTCGGACAGAAATACCCTTCCAAGTAGGTGTTGTGTCCGAAGGACACTGGGCCGCAGTCCACCAAGCGACGGGCTGAACCCCTTCGCGCTAACCGCCGCAACAATATATGCAGCAGTATAGGAGCCTGAAAATGCGTGTCAACTTTCCTATGGTGTTCGCTGCCGCGCTGTTGCTGCTTCACGGCACACGGATTTCGGCGCAAAATGCCCCGGCTGCCATTCCTGCGCCGCATTTTCAAGGCGACTTTTTTGGCGAAATGCCGCGCGTGTTTTGCACATTTGTTCGCATAGACACCAAAGCGCGGATTGTCGTTGTAAAGCGCGACGGTGACGGCAAAATCGTGTCGGTTCCCATCCGTGACGATACCGAAATCCACTTCCGCGACTCGTGGGGCGAACTGACCGACTATTTTCCCGGCCAGCATGTGATGCTGTTTATGTACGTGGACGATGACCATAACTGGACCTATCCCCGCGCCATTCAGGACGACATCCACGTTTCCGCGCGGCACGGCTGGTTTGCCCGCGTGACCCATATTGACACTGCCGCGCATACCTATCACACCGTTCGAGAGGAAAAGAACGGGCAGGGGCAAGCCGCCAAAACCATTGAGAAAGATTATGTTTTTGCGCCCAATGTAAAAGTATGGAAGGGCGACACGCCGGGCGGTATCGAAACCCTGCGCGAAGGCGACGAGGTGATTCAGCAGCTTGTGGAGCATGACGGCAAATTGGAGGCCGTCGAGATTTTTGACCGCAAGGGCGATGATGCCGTCCGCGCCATGCAGGACAAGCGGCACAAAAGTGATCAGGAGAAGTTGGGACTGCCCGCGTATGTCACGGATGTGGAACCCGTTTCCGGCCTGCTCGTGGTTTCCGTTGCGTGGAGCGGTTCGGAACGCGCCAAAGAACTCAAGCCCGGCAATGTAGTCACCGTGCAGCCCTCCGAAGGCGCAAAGCCTTTCGCCGCCGCCCTCCACTCCCTGCAACCTGTAGACACCCGGCAGCGTATTGAGTTTGTAGTCAATGCCCGCGTCGCCAGCCGCTTGACGTTGGGCCAATCCCTGCGCGTGTTCCTGCCCAACACCGGCCTGGTCATGCCAACAGGCCGCGCCGGGTTGCCGGCCAACTGACAGCTTCTCTTTGTCTTTCTCGCATTGGCTTTTCCTCTGTGTCTCTGTGTCTCTAGCGTAGCGGGTGGTGAATTCGTATCCGAGGTTTTGCATGAGCGATGATTTTGAACAGCAGGCGTGGGTGAAGTTCGGGGTGGCGGCGGAGTTGTCCCGGCAGTACGCGGCGGACGAGCGGCAATTTTTGGAACGGCTGGCGTCCATGCTGGAATCCGCCTTGCCGGGCGAGATTGACATTGCCCGCAAGGGGGGCCTGTTTTCCAAAAAGACCGTGCAGCGCGTGAGCGTCACCTTGAACGACCACCGCTATCTGCTGGAAGACCCCGGACGCGGCCCGCTGCAAGCGGCGCGGGTAAAAATCGTGCGCGGGATCGCGCTGAAAACGGAAGCCTTGAGTGTTGCCGATTGGCTGACGGAGATAGGCGAACTGCTGGACGAACGCGCCCGCACAAGCGCCCAAACCCGCGCCGCTCTCGCCCGCCTGGTAGATTAGAAATAAATCCTTATGAATGATACAAGCAGCCTAGCGCGACAAATGCGCCCTTCCCGTTCGCTTCGCGCCGCCGATTACGTGAAAATCGGGTTTCTGACCACGATGGGCGCGGCGCTGCTGGTGATACTGGCGTTCCTGACGTGGCATGTGGGACGGGCGGCGCTGGACGTTATCAGCCCGTTTGTGTTTGCGACTGTGTTTGCCATGCTGCTCGACCCGGTGGTGGACAAACTGGAAGGCCGCCACATGAGCCGGGGGTTTGCGGTTTTGCTCGTGTTCATGGTGTTCGTGCTGATTCTGGTGGCTATCGGCGTGTACGGCATCCCTCCGCTGGTGGATCAGACAAAAACGTTTGCGGACAATGCGCCTCAGTACCTGTCGAATTTACAGGATATTGTCAACAAGTTTCTGGCGGCGCACCCGCGCATGTTCGGCATTGCGATGCCCAAGAACTTCAATGCGCTGTATGAACAGATTTCGGCGCGAAGTTCCGGCCTGCTGAATTTTTCGTCCGGCAAAGTCACTTCGATTGTTACGGGAGCCGTTTCGTTTCTGCTGGAAGCCGTCATCACGCTGATTTTGACGTTTTACCTGCTGATGGACATTGACCGCCTGCGCGCCCGCATCGTATATCTGGCTCCGCCGCAGTACCGCACCGCTCTGAGCCAATATGCCAACGACATCGGCGACGTGTTTGCCAGTTATCTGCGCGGCATGTTGATTGTTTCGGCTTTGTATGGCGTGGCGACAATGGCCGTGCTGTTCGGCATGTCGTTTCTGCACAGAGAATTGACAGGTTACGCCCTGCTGATTGGCGTGGTGGGCGGGTTGCTGTATGTCGTGCCTTATGTCGGGCCGCTGGCAACGGCAATCCTTACCTTTTTGGCGGCGTTTGCGGCGGGCGGATTGGGCTTCGGCGTCGGCAGCATTCTCGTGACCCTCGTTCTCAATCAGACATTCGATGGCGTTATCACGCCCCGCGTGGTTGGGGGCGGCGTCGGGCTGCATCCGGTAGCGGCGGTGTTCGCGCTCACTTTGGGCGGCACACTGTTCGGATTGTGGGGCTTGCTGCTGTCGGTTCCCGTCGCGGCCAGTATTCAGGTCATTCTGTTCCGGCTGTTCCCCAAACTGACCACGCCCACGCCCCGCGCCTTTCTGCGGGCGCAGGGCATCCGTCCCGAAGAATCGCAGTCGCCCAAAGTGATGGAAGGCGACGCGCCGCAAATGCCCGATGTAGAAACGCCCGCCAAATCCGCAGCCGAGTCAAAGACTGAAACCATCCAGAAGTAACCGCAAACACAATCGTTCAAAGCAGGAGACGCAAACTATGAACATCGGTTTTCTTGTACTTGGCATTCTTTCAGGCCTTTTTGCCGTCGCGCAACTGCTTCAATTGGCAGGGCTGATCGGCATTGGCTTCAGCATTGCGGGCGTTGGGTTTACGATTTTAGGCGGCGTCGGCTCGTTCCTTTGCTTCCAAAAGGCGTTTGCCAACAAACAGCCGCTCAAGTGACAAGGCTTTGCGCTACGTTTACGCCCGGTTCAGAATTACGAAGCGTGGTACTCTTCTGCGCCTTGTGAACTTTTTGAGAAAATTTGCCATGAAACGTTCCCTGACGAAGATGTTGCTTCCGCTTGCTGTTCTTACTTTGACTGGCTGTGGCGGAGGTTCCACGACAAATACCGGGAGCAGTGCGTCAGGCGGTAGTTCGTCCGGCAGTGGCTCGTCAAGCGGCAGTTCGGGGAGTTCGACAGGGAGCGGGCAAACGGCCTTTCAATCTCAAACGTATGATCTGTCGTCGGACTTTACTTTGACGCAGAGTTTTAGTCATGTGTGGCAGTATGGATACTCGGCAACCAACTCGATTTTGCCGGATCAGTTTCGTTTGGCCGGTTCCGTTGACACGAGCAACGCTTCCCTTGGTTTCTGGCATGCTTCCACAAATACGAATACCGGCGTTACTTCCGGGTATTATCCATATATCGCCAAGAACACCACGAACGCGACCGTGACGGACGCCACAAACCATTGGGCGCTGCGGGCGGGCGAGATTGCGATGGAGGGAAGCGGGAATGGGCAGTACAGCGAAGTGCGGTTCGTCGCGCCCGCAGCCGGCAAGTACCAGATTGCCGCGAATTTTGAAGGCATTCATTTCAACCTGTCCACAACCGATGTGCATGTGCTGCAAGACAGCAACTCGGTCTTCGACGCCAACATAGACGGGTACGGCGGCGACCCCAATTTTCATGCCGTGCAGGGCGCAAATCCAAGCGCGAGTTACGTCGGCACACTAACATTGAACACGGGCGAAATCGTTACCTTTGCGGTGGGCGTCGGCGCAAACCAGACCAACTACAACGACACCACCGGCCTTGCGGTCCATATTGTCACCGTACCCTGACGGTTAAAAATGTTTGCCGCTTGTGGAGTTTGCCGCTCATGCCGCGTAACCTGTTTTATCAAGACGAAGCCGTTGATACGATCCTGCCGGACGTAATTCCCGTCTGTCGCTCCGGCGCGGCGCAGATCGAATTGGCGGACGCGCTGGAACGCTACGCGCATTGGCCTGCGCCAACCGTGATTGTTTCGGATGGCGCGTATGGCGTGAGCGGTTTTCCCGGCGATCCCCCGACACCCGAAAGTCTCGCAAACTGGTACGCGCCCCATATCGCGGCGTGGTCACACTATGCCCTGCCGGAAACGACGCTCTGGTTTTGGGGCGTGGAAATCGGGTGGGCAACGGTGCATCCCGTTCTTGCCTTGCATGGCTGGGAGTATCGCGCCCTGCACATTTGGGACAAGGGCGTTGCGCACGTTGCGGGCAATGTCAACAGCAAAACCATTCGCCGCTTCCCTGTCGTTACGGAAGTTTGCGCCCAGTATGTGCGTCAGGTGCGGCTGCCAACGCCGGAGGGTGAACTGCTGCCGATGCAGCAATGGCTGCGGCACGAGTGGCTGCGCACCGGCCTGCCGCTCTGCAAGACCAACGAAGCCTGTGGCGTCAAAAACGCGGCTACTCGCAAGTATTTTACCCATGACCATTTGTGGTACTATCCACCTCCCGAAATGATGGAGATGCTTGCCGCGTATGCGAACAGGCACGGGCGCGTCACGGAATGGCCGTACTTTTCGGTGGATGGCAAGGCCAGCGTGACGGCGGAGCAATGGGCGCGGCTGCGCGCCAAATGGAATCATACGCATGCCATCACCAACGTCTGGCAGGAACCGGCGGTACGGGGAACCGAGCGCATCAAGGATGAAAACGCCAAGTGTCTGCACGGCAACCAAAAACCGCTTAACCTGATTGAACGTATTGTTTGCGCGTCCAGCGATGAAGGCGATGTTGTGTGGGAACCCTTCGGCGGCTTGTGTTCGGCGGCGATTGCCTGCCTGCTGAACGGGCGGCAGTGCTACAGCGCGGAAATCAACCCGGATTATTACCGACTGGCAAAAGCGCGGCTTGCTCAGGAAGGCGAATTCAATGGCAGATGCAACGCCGAATAAAGCCGTAGACGCGCCTGCGCCGCTCCTGCCCAATCAGAATGTGACGGTTGCCGCCGACCATTCCGCGCTGTATGCGGCTGTAGAAAAGGCGCTGTATGCCCTGCCATCCAAGTTCAAAACCGATCTGAGCATTTCCGGCGTTCTGGCAACGGACATTTTCACGTTTAATACCGCTTTTGCGGCGACGATTGAATATCAGGTTGTGCAGGCGCTCAATGAAATGAGGGATGAGTGGGATGCGGAACGCCGTTACTCGACCTACAGTTTTGTGCGTCAATCGCAGCAGTTTCCCGACGTAATTTTGAGAACGGCTGTACCCGACGCGCAACCTGCCGTTTTGATGGGGATTGAACTGAAAAGCTGGTACGTTCTGGCGAAGGAAAAGGAACCGAGTTTCCGCTTTGCCGTAACGCCTGCGGTATGCTGTCCGCAAGACTTGATGGTTGTGTATCCCTGGGCGCTTGAAAACGTACTTTCCGGCTCGCCGCATTTATATGCGCCGTTTGTCATTCAAGCGCGTAAGGCGGCAGAATATCGTAACGAATACTGGCGCAGCACGATACGCGCAAACAATGCGGACGCCCTGACGCTTTCGATGGAAACCGCCTGCTACCCTGTCAAATCGGACAGAATCAACGATGTGCCTGCCCGCGATACGGGCAATAACTTCGGACGCATAGCACGTACCGGATTGATGGACGAGTACATCGCGGCAACGTTCGGGCAGACGCTTTCCGGCATCCCAATTGAGGGATGGGTGACATTCTTCAAGCTGTTCACGGAAAGCGCGGTTCAGAAGGACGCCGTTGCCGCTCTGGAACGCAGGCTAAAGCAGGCATTAAAGTTGAAGTTTCCCGACCCGCTTGCAGAAATTGAAGTTTTGCGTCAGGAGTTGCAAACCCTTGTAGAGCGTCTCTCTACATAGTTTCTTCATTGTATGTTAAACTTCAGTTTCCAGTAGATCAGGCGGTTTGCGACACCGCTCATGCTGCCTAAAAGCAGAGGATTTAAGCCATGTCTGATGTAGTCGAAAAAGGAAATGTATCCTCCCTCCTTAACGAAGATAAAAATACAGCAGTGGACCGCACAATTGTCTCGCCTGCCTACTTCCTTTCACTTACTATAGAGAACTTTCGTTGTTTTAAGCCGCCTCAGACTTTGGACTTATCAAATGGCGAAGGGCAACCTGCCAGATGGACTTTGATACTAGGAGAAAACGGCGTCGGTAAAACTTCTCTCCTTCAGCTTCTGGCACTAATGCAGCCAGAGGAAGATCGTTTCGCCGTCTTTGAACCCGACTTTGAACCCGAAAAGCAAGTGGAGTGCATTCCGAAGATATTTGAGAATGCTCATAAACTAAACGTGTTCCGCGAACAGGGCATTGCATTTAGTGAAAAACGATTGTATGAAGAGGGGCTAAGTAAAGTAGACTGTTCAATTAGCTCCGGTTGGACTTTCAATAGTCCAAATGCGATGAAGTTAATTGAATATGGAGCAACTTTCAATCAAACTGGTGGGTCCTGTTCCTCTGTTTATAGTGATCTGAAGGCATTAATCTGTTACGGATATGGCGCAAACCGCCGAATGGGAACCACTTCGCTGTCCGATTCGCGGAATGTGGATTCGTCGGCGAGTTTGTTTGCTGATACCGTTGAACTTATGAATGCTGAAGAATGGCTGCTTCATGCAGATTATGCAGTCAGCCGCGCTAAGGGATCCGAAAGTAAACGGGCGGCGAATCAGTACAATCGCGTTAAAAAAATTCTTACGGAACTGCTGCCGGATGTAAACGACCTTCGGATCAGCGAATCCGCGTCGTTAAGAATGGGGCCACATGTTCAAGCCCAAACGCCTTATGGGTGGGTTCCCATTCAAAGCCTGAGTTTAGGGTATCGTACCTTGCTGACGTGGATGGTTGATTTAGCCGCGCGTCTGTTTGAACGTTACCCTCACAGCAAAAACCCGCTTGCCGAACCTGCCGTTGTGCTTGTGGATGAAATTGATTTACATCTTCATCCACAATGGCAAAGAAAACTGATTCAGTTCCTGAGCGATACATTCCCGAACACGCAATTCATAGCCACTGCGCACAGCCCGCTTGTGGTGCAGGCCGCTTCGGATGCGAACCTTGTTTTGCTTCAACGGGAGGGCGATCACGTCGTTATCAACAATGATGTGGAAACGATTGAAGGATGGCGGGCGGATCAAATACTGACGAGCGACCTGTTTGGTTTAGACAGCGCTCGCCCGCCCCAATTGGATGCGGCTCTGCGCGAGCGCGAACGCCTGCTTTCCAAAAGCCGATTGACCAGAACAGATAAAAAACGAATTGAAGAACTGGAACGGCAGATTGGGTCCATGCCTACCGGCGAGACGCCGCAGGACATCAAGGCAATGGATATTATTCGCAGAGCCGCCAGCCTGATTGAACAGAATGGACGCTTCAAATAGGCTTTTCTGGTACGGGGTTACGTAATTGATTAAAATTACCAAGCCGGCAACACCCCCTTTGATTTTGACTACTGCCGGACGCCGTAAATGTACTGCTTTGTGTGAGGAGTACACGCGCTTTGTGAACAGCGTTCCCCTTGCAACCTTGGAGTTGAATTTTGATGCTGCCGTTTACGGGCATCCAGAGGTAAAGCAAGCCTTAATAGACGCGCAGCACGAGAAATGTTGCTTTTGTGAGAGCAAGGTTGGCGAAGAAGGAGACATTGAGCATTTTCGTCCCAAAGCCGCTTTTCGGCAAGGCGCAGACTTGCCATTGGAGAAACCGGGTTACTACTGGCTTGTTTATGAGTGGGACAATCTGCTTCTCTGCTGTTCTCCCTGTAATCAGCGGCATAAAAAGAACCTGTTTCCGTTGGCTGACCCGAATACAAGAGCAAGATCGCATAACGATTCCATAGCAGTGGAAGAGCCATTATTCATCCATCCCGCTCATGTTGATCCAACGCGGCACATATCCTTCCATAAAGAAGTTGCTTTTAGTGTCAATAACAGCAGGCAGGGCGAACAAACGATCAATGCTCTGAAATTGAATAGGAAGATATTGAAGGAGAAACGCTTTAAATGCTTGAAGAATTTAGTGCTGATGCGCCAGATACTCGGTATGCAAGACGAATTCTCCAACAACGCAGAAGGGTTGGAGATTCTCAGGGAAGCGGCTCAAATTTTAGAAGAGGCGGTTACAGATGCGGCGGAATATACGGCAATGGCGCGAGTTGCCGCGCAATCGGACTTTCGTATACCGTTACCATGAAAAGCCGAAATCGACGTTATCCTGTAACTGACGTCCCTTTGTTCTTTGCCGCGCAAGATGGCGACATGGTTACAGTGAAACGGGTTGGACGCGCTGCCAACAGGCAGTTATTGTAACATTATTTGCAGAAACGTAAATTCAGTGCAGCAGACGGCGCTTGAGGAAGCGAGTGACGAACGATGCGACTATTTGGATTGGGCGGAACGCCGGAAGATGAGGCGGTCAAGCAGCGGCGCGAGGCGAGCGAACGCTCCATTGCGCAGGGCGGCTTGCCGCTCAATGCTATTGACCGCCTGCGCGAACAAAAGGGACGGCAAAATACGCCCGGTCACATCTTCACCAGTGACCTGAGCGTCAACGAATTGACGCTGGTGCATCAGGCGGGGTATGAGCCGCTCGGCCAGGTGATGGGCAGCAGCGTGTACCATGTCGGCTGGCAGTGGATGCCGTATTCAAGCTGGAACTCCGGCGAACTGACCACGCTGACGCAGGCGTTTTACGAGGCGCGGCATCTGGCGCTTGGACGCTTGTATCAGGAAGCGGCCCTGCTTGGCGCAACCGGGGTCGTCGGCGTCCGACTGGAAAAGCGCGAGTACGAGTGGGGTTCGTCCCTGCTGGAATTTGCCGCGATTGGCACGGCCATCCGCGAGATAGATGTGCCGCCGCCCCCGGACGGAACCGCGAAACCGTTTCTCAGCGATCTGAGCGGCGAAGAGTTCTGGATGCTGCGCCAAACCGGGTTCCGGCCTGTCGGCGTCGCCATCGGCAACTGCACGTACTATCAGGTTCCCTCGTGGAACACGCAGTTGGCGACAACGGGCGGCTGGCTCAGTGGCGGCTGGAACAATCAGGAATTGCCCGATTACACGCAGGCGTTGTACAACGCCCGCTCACTCGCCATGAGCCGCATGGAACACGAGGCGCGGCAGTTCAGCGCGGTCGGCATCGTGGGCGCAAACGTGGAAATAGACAGCGAACCCCGCGAAGTCGAAGTCAACAACAGCCATCGCACCGACATGATTTTCCACTACACCGCCATCGGCACGGCCATTGCCCCCTATACGGGACGCTGGCCGATTTTTAAGGTGATGAATACTGTTTCGTTGAAGTAGTGAGTAGTGAGTAGTCAGTAGTCAGTAGAAATGCCGCTTTACTCCTATCTATGCGCCATAGTACAGTTTACAAGAACGGGTTTTCTACTGACTACTCACTACTCACTACTCACTACTTCGGGAGAATTTCCATGCCCTACACACCCGGTTCCGAAGAAGGATTGCCCCAGGCGGCGCGGCAGCGGCTGGCCGATATGCGCGGCGGCAGTGGCAAGCGCCCGCTGTTTACCAGTGATTTATCGGTCAATGAGTTTTTGCTGGTGCGCGAGGCCGGGTTCGACCCCGTTGGCCTTGTCATGGGCAGCAGCATATATCACATCGGCTTTCAGTTCGCCAACTTTTTCCAGAATCAGGAAATGACGGTTTTGACGCAGGCGATGTACCATGCCCGCGAACTGGCAATGACGCGCATGGAGGAAGAAGCCGACATTTTGGGCGCGGACGGCGTGGTAGGCGTCCGTTTGGAAGTAACGCGCTACGAGTGGGGCGAACATCTGGCGGAATTTATGGCAATCGGCACGGCCATCAAGCACCGCACGGGCGACCATTACCGCACCCACGACAACCGCCCGTTCACGTCCGACCTGAACGGACAGGATTTCTGGACCTTGCTGCGGGCGGGCTATCGGCCCGTTTCAATGGTCATGGGAACGTGCGTGTACCATGTGGCGCATCGGGGCTTGATGCAGTCGCTGCAGCAGGCGGGCCGCAACACGGAAATGCAGAATTACACGCAGGCGCTTTACGATGCCCGCGAATTGTCCCTGTCGCGGATGCAGGCCGAAGCCGAGTCGGAAAACGCGGAGGGTATTGTGGGCGCGCAGGTGAAGGAAAGCAGTCACGGATGGGGCAGCCATGTGATCGAATACTTTGCGGTCGGCACAGCCGTTACGTCCATTTCCGACAAGCATCAGATCGAAACGCCCACGCTGATTTTGCCGTTGACGGGGTAGATAGTTGATAGTTGATAGTTTGTAGTTGATAGACTCGAAGGGCAACGCTTCTTTTGACAACCTCAGATACGGACAATCTTTTGCTGCGTAATCCCAATATTTCCACAAAACAATTGGTCGGAGGTTTGGCGAACCAGCAAAAAAATTTACCCCTTAAATGCCGGTCACGCGCCAATTTGCGAACACAGGCGGCTGCGACAAACGCCGCCCTGAGTTTACTGGCCGCTTCCCTGTTCGCGCCGCAGAGGGTGCGCGCCGATGAAAGCGCCCGTTTCCATACGATGCTTCCTCTTTCCGCGTTGTCGGCGCTCTTTGCAATCCCGGAGCGTCGCGCATCACCTGTCGGTGCAAACGTGCAAGCCGGGGAAGCCGACAATTCGGATGCCGAGCAAGTGTTGTTGCTGGATGACGCCGACGATGAGGGCGGAAAGACGGTGATTGCCGTGCGCAATCATCAGGGCGTACCGTCTTCCACTCAAAGCGCAAAAGCAAGCGCGGATACTACAACAGACTCCGCCGCTCCGCCGCGCATTATCGGGCCGTTCGCCATAGACAAAATGGGAGGCTTCCAAATTGGTGGCAGCACAGGCATACTGTCATTGTATGGGGGAGTCCGCCTGACCTACACGGCTGCGGGCGCTAAAACCACGACCACGCTCAACGCCGAAAGCGCCGAATATGATCCAAAGACGGGACTGCTCACGGCGCATAACGGGGCGCGTCTTGACCGTCCCGACGGCAGTTTCATCGCTCAGGAACTCACATTTAATGTGGTTACTAATGCCGGTTTTGCTGTCAACGCCATTGCCGAATCCGACTATTTCCGTATGCGTGGCGACCGCATCGAAGCTAACGCGGACGGCACGTATACGGTGGAAAACGGCGTGTTCACCACTTGTATCCGGGGCCGTCCCGATTACCAGATACGCGCCAAACGGCTTACCATACATCCGAACCGCTTTGTGACGGCATCGGGCGTCACGCCTTATGCGGGGCCGACAAAACTGATTACCCTGCCGAGTCTGCGCCGCAATCTGAACAGTAAAAGCGAGTTTCTGGCCGCCACGCCCGGTTACAACAAAAGCGAGGGCATCTTTGCGCGCGTCCATGACACGCCCATTCTGGAGTCGCGCCGCAGTTTGGAGTTTGACGGCCATGTTGATTTTCGCCGCTTGCCATCCGGCTTTGTGGCCTATGAGTTCGACCTGAAGCCGCCCGCGCTCAAATCGCCCCCGCCCCGCTCCCTGCGGCAAACCTTGTCCGACCCTCTGCACGGATTTTTGGAACAATTGACGCCGCCCACGTACCGCGAATATGCCGAAGACCGCTATGAGGATGAGTTCACGCCCCGCATGACCGCGGGAGCCATTCTGCAAAACGACCAGTACGTGTACAACCGGCGGCGCACTGATCTGCGCGTGTCCCGCTTTCCCGAATTCAATTTGCGGCTTGTCAATGTCTTGGGACACGCCCGCGACGCGCAACCGGATTTGCAAGGCCCGCGCAATGCCGACGGCACACCCACTGCGCCGGGCGGAGCCACCATCAACACGCTCCTGCAGCGCGCGTCCAGCGCGCCGTTTCTGCTGGACTTCAACCTCGAAGCGGGCGGCGTTACGGAATATCCTACCCGCGTCACATCGGGCAAATTAGGGCTGACAACCACTGCCGCTACACAGCCGATTTTGCTCGGCAGGCGACTGTCCCTGCGCTTCGGCGTCACGGACTGGCTCAACGCTTATTCCACAGGCAGCCTGTACAACCTGTTTTCGCCCGAAACGGAATTGGATTACCTGCCCACTTCGACCACGCGCCTCGGTATAGCGTACCGCTTTACCGATGATCTGGGCCGTACCCCTTTTGCCTTCGACCATCTGGACGTGCGCCACGAACTCCGCTTATTGCTGCAAACGGGTGGACCCTACGCCTTCGGCGTGGAAAGCAAATTCGATCTGGAGCGCTCGCGCGCTTATGACAGCGAACTCGCCTTCCTGCGCAATTTCGACTGTATGCAGGTGGGAATCGCGTACCGCCTGCGCACCCAGCAGTTCAGCCTGATCTTCAACCTCCTGCCGCCCGTCCGTGACCGCGCCACCCGCCGCGCCGCGCCCCTGCAAGGTCTGCCCGGCAGCCGACCTCCAGGGTAAGAGGGGGGAGAGGAGAAGAGGAGAAGAGGAGAGGGAACCGCTTTCCTCTTCTTTTCGTTTAGTTCGCGTCTTTCGCGGTTCCTTGTCTCCTTTTCTTCTCTTCTTCTTTTCTTCTTTTCTGTTCAAATCAGCGTGTACCAGAGGAAATAGAGGCAGGTTACGCCTGCCAGAATCGCGGCTGTGACCACGCCGGAGTCTTTGAACAGCAGGGCAGACAGGAGGGTTACGGCGAGGGCGGGCAGGCTTTGACGCAGGTAGGGGCGCGTCGTCAGCATATTCAGGACGGCTTTGCCTAACCAAACGCGCATCAGCGCCGCGAGAACAATGACCAAACTTGCGCCGAGCAGAAAGAACGGCGTCGTGAGCAGATGCAGGTTCATGCCCACTTTGCGGGTCATGATTTCAATGAAGTAGCCTGCGCCCCGGCCACTCCCTGCCGCATGGAGAACATTGCCCGCATGGGAAGCCTGCGAACCGAACAGGGCCGCGTCCAATGCGCCGAACGCAAACGACAGCGCAATTCCACTCAACAGGCACACAATTACAACTCCAAACGTAATCCGCTTCCCCAACAAACTCCACGCCCCAACCCCGAACCCCGCCCCCGTGACAATCAGACTGCCCGCATTAGCCCCCAACGAAGGCCACCCGAACAGCGCCATCAATGCCAGCCAAAGAAGTATTATGATTTTCGATTTTCGATTTTCGATTTTCGATTTCTGCTGCGCAGTTAGCGTAACGGACGCAGACGGCGCGGCGGGCATAGTTGCTGTACCGGACGCCATTGGCGGATTGGGCGTAGTTGGTATATCGGGCGCAATGAATTGCGCCCCTACATCTTTTGCCTCCAATTTTTCCTTTTCGTCTTTTTCTCCTTTTTGTTTATTTCGTGTGTTTCGCGGTTCCCCACTCTCCTCTTCTTCTTTTCTTCCCTCACCTATCCACGCGAAGCCGCCGAGCAGCGCGTAGCCCAATCCAATGCCCAAATACTCGTTGCCGATGCCGTAGTAGCGGATGCCGGACAGGGCGTAGGTACTCCAGAGTGAATCTTTGATTAATTGCTGGCCGCGGCACAGGTCAACGACAATCAGGATTAGTCCTATCAGGCCGCAGGCGACGGGGGGAGACACGCGCAGCAGGCGGGACAGCGCGTAACTGAAGGCCGTCAGGATTGCCATCCATGCGAGGATGCGCAGGCCGTATTCCAGAAGTGTCGGCGGGATTTTAATGGTTGCGAGGAGGAAACCGAGGGGCAGGGATTGGGTGAAGACAATGCCGGGAAGGAACCATCGGGCGGCCTGTGTTCCCCGCAGCCGATACGCGAACACGCTTGCCAGCGCGAGCGCAAAGCACAGCCCGCTAATCGGCATGGCAACGCGCGTCAGGGCTTGCGCGTTCAGCGTGGGAACGTAATCCAAGCGGGCAACGGCGGGAAGGACAGCCTCACTGCCGCCCGGAACCGTCAGCGTCTGCATCGCGCGTCCCGTCATGGTGGCAGGGAGGGGAATACCCAGCGCGTGAAGGAGGGATGGGGCAATGTCCGTGTTGGAAACGAGGCCAGCCGTGCGCGTGGTCGGGGAAGCCAGCAGACCGGGCGAAAAGTGGGGGCCAAGCGCGAGGATGGGCGTTAATTGCTCCCATGTTTCCCCGGTTGCAGCGGAGGCCGTCACGGTTGAGGCAGACTGTTCGGCTTGCGCAGCGGGCGGGCAGGGCGAGACGAGCAGTACATCTACGGTTTCGGTATCCAGATGCCGAATAGCAAGCAGTTGCAGCAGAAACCCGTCGAAACGGCTTAACGCTTCCTGCCGGGCAGTGTGGTAGGCGGCAGGAGTCAGCCGCGCCCGCAATGCCTCAACCCGCGCCAGATCGCCAAGCACAGCGACAAACACGTCCGCATCCGTTGTCGCGCCATACCGCGCCAGCGTATTGATGTCATCCGTGACGCCGAACGGCTTGCTCTTGTCCGGCAGCAGCAGCGCCACATCGCCCGTCGCCGTACCCTGCGCATCTATCGCCAATAATGCGCCGCGCCGTTGCCGCATATCCGTATCCGCGTTGCCGCAGATTAATATACGCCGTAACGGGCTTGCCTGCGCCAGAACCGCGCCCAACCCCTGCCCAATCAAGCCCCGCCGCGTCAGCGCAGCAACGTTCAAATGGACAACGGTTCGGCCTGTCGGCACATCCGCGCCCACGCGCCGCCGATACACAACCCCGCCCGTTCCCGCCTCCTCCCCAACGGCTTCCCCACTGTTGACCGCCTGCTCATCTCCCGCTGCCGACGCCGCCAACTGCCCCTGCGCCAATGCCAGCATCGCTGAAGTCGCATTCTTCGGCCCCGCGACCGCCGTGTTCATCAGGCCAATCGCACAGCGGTTCTGCTGCATCAAACTGAGCAGAAACGGACACCCGGCGTTCACATCCTCCCACGTCAGCCGCTCACACACCACGACCACGATGCGCGCCTGCGCCCTCGCCGGACAGCACACCGCAAACCAGAGGAGGAGTAAAACCACGGGGAACACGGGGGACACGGGGAGGAGAGGGGGAGGGGAGATAGGGCAAACAGAAGTACAAACGGGCATATTGCCCCTGTTTGTCGTTGTGATCTGTGTTAATCCCCGTAATCTACGGCTGTGTTGTTTCCCTCTCACTCGCTTTTCTCCGTGTTCTCCGTGACCTCCGTGGTTCTATTCTCTCCCCTTCTCCTCCCCGTGTCCCCCGTGTTCCCCGTGGTTTACTTCAACTGTGTCTTGATGAGGTCTGGTACCGCGTCGAGGGCGTCCTGCAATTTGCCGGGGTCGCGCCCGCCTGCCTGCGCGAAGTCGGGACGCCCGCCGCCCCCGCCCCCCGCGATTTTCGCCACTTCGCGTACCAGATTACCCGCATGAATTCCCCTGCCGTTCAGGTCTTTGGTGACTTTGGCGGTAAAGGCGGCTTTGCCGTCGTTGATTCCGCCGATGACCACAACCGCGCTGCCCAATTTTTGCGCGGTGCGGTCGGCAAGGTTGGCGATGGTTTCCGCATCGGCGTTGTCCATGCGGTGAATGACGACGGCGATGCCGCCAACGTCCTGCGGCGTCAGTTCGGTTTGCGCGGACTCGCCGGACTTCAGTTGACGGTTCTGCTTTTCTAGTTCCTGACGTTGCTGCACCAGCCGTTCCGCCGCCGTCACTAAGTCATTGGGGTTGGACTTGAGCAGAACTGCCAGTTGCGCCAATTTTTGCTCCTGTTCGCGGAGGTAGTTGTAAACGCCGTTCCCGGTAATCGCTTCAATACGCCGAACGCCGGAACTGGCTCCTGTTTCCCGCGTGATTTTGAACAGCCCGACTTCCGACGTATTGCGCAAATGCGTTCCGCCGCACAGTTCCAGACTAAAATCAGGAATTTCAACGGTGCGAACGCGATCCCCGTATTTCTCCCCGAACAGCGCCATTGCGCCCCGGCTTCGCGCTTCGTCAATCGGCACATCCGTTTGGATGCGCACTTCCGTATTTTTCAGAATTTGCGCATTGACAAGCTCTTCCACCTGCCGCAGTTCTTCGGCGGTTAATGGCTGCGAGTGCGTAAAGTCGAAACGCAAGCCCGCCGCGTTGACAAGCGAGCCTTTCTGATGCACATGCCCGCCCAAGACTTGCCGCAAAGCCGCTTGCAGCAGGTGCGTGGCGGTATGGTTGCGCTCCGTGTCCCGGCGGCGTGAATTGTCAACCGTTGCTTGAACCGTTTGGCCAACTGCAACTTCGCCTTCCAGCACTTTGCCCGTATGAAGATAGACTGCCGATCGGGTTCTTTTTGGTGTCGGTGATTTCGATTTTTAGCGCACAGGTAACATTTCCTGCGGGAGCCGTCAAGTAACCAGTATCACCTACCTGCCCGCCCGCCTCAGCGTAGAAACGGAGTTGGATCTAGAAGAGATTGAATACTTCCTCACCGGCTTGCGGCACTTGATTGCCCGCTTCGCTGTAAGCACAGGCGTAATCGCCACCACCTTTACAGGCACAGAAACTTCGGCCTGATCGTAGCCGACAAACTGAGTTGGGGAAATGCGCCTGTTCAGTTCGGTAAATTGCCAGACATCTCGCTTTCAAGACTAATGCTCAACCAGTGGGTGCCGAACACGTTCTTTCGAAATGTTGCTGCCTGCCCGTGAACGGCTGCGTTGATCTTCCAGCGCTTTGCCGTAGCCTTCCGTGTCTACGGTGACGCCGTGTTCGCGGGCCAGTTCTTCGGTGAGTTGGAAGGGGAAGCCATACGTGTCGTAAAGCATGAAAGCGTCCGCGCCGGGGAGTACGCGCGTTTCCTGCACCGTGCCCGCTTCGAGCATCTGGTTCAGCAGGCGGATGCCGTTGTCGAGCGTGCGGCGGAAGCGCTTTTCCTCGTCCTGAATGGCGTTGAGAATCAGTTCGCGCCGTTCCTTCAGTTCCGAATAAAAGCCGCCCATTTGCTCAATGATGATCGGCGCGACGAGATGCAGAAACGGCTCTTCAAAGCCCAGTACCGTTTTGCCGTAGCGGATGGCGCGGCGCATCAGGTAGCGCAGCACGTAATCGCGCCCCTCATTGCCCGGCTGTATCCCGTCCGCAATGCAGAACACCATCGAGCGCGTATGCTCGGCCACAACCCGGAACGCGAAATCCGTTGGCGACGCGCTGCTCGTGTAGGTTTTGCCGGAAATTGCTCGATTGCCTGCAAAATGGGGCCGAACAGATCGGTTTCAAACACAGACGTTTTGCCCTGCGATACATACGCGACGCGATCCAGGCCGCCGCCCGTATCATTGTTTTTGCGCGGCAGGGGCGTCAGAACGGGCTTGCCGTTTTCGTCCTCGCCCCGGTCAAACTGCGTGAAAACGTTGTTCCAGATTTCCGTACATCGTCCCGCCTCGTCGTCAATCAGGTAGCGATCCGTCGGAGAAAGCGCCGGATCACTCGTCATTTCCTCGACGGGAACCACGCGATAGAAAATCTCCGAACAGGGGCCGCACGGTCCGTTCGGGCCTTCCGAAATGGCTTTTGCGGGCCAGTAGTTTTTGTCTTCGCCAAGCCGGTGAATACGGTCATCCGGCAGGCCGATAACGTCATGCCACAAACGGTACGCCTCGTCGTCATCAATATAAACGGTCACGCACAGCCGTTCCGCATCCAGCCCGACGACCTGAGTAAGAAACTCCCACGTCCAGGGAATCACTTCGGCCTTGAAGTAATCGCCGAAACTAAAGTTGCCGAGCATTTCAAAAAACGTGCAGTGCGAAAAGTCGCCCACCTCGTCAATGTCCTTGACGCGCAGGCATTTTTGCACAGTTGTCACGCGGGTTCGCGGCGGCGTGGCCGCGCCCGTAAAATAGGGCTTGAACTGCTGCATCCCCGACCCCGTAAACAGAGTCGAGTTGTCGGCATTGCCCAGCGCGTCTACGGGAATCAGGGACGCGGAAGGCAATTGTAAATGCCCGCGTTCTTTGAAAAATTCGAGGTACTTTTGACGTATTTCATGCGCCTGCATAATCGCTTGTCGCTCCAATAGGGATTCAGCGCCACATATAAGTTTTGAGAGTGGTGTCTGTGCTTGCTTTGACAGTAAAACCGCTGCTATAGTATACAGCAAAACCGCCTGCGGTAACGTCGTCGGGGATAGTAGGGCAGGGTTGGCGCATCTAAACGGAAAAAAAGAGTATGTAGAGACAGCGTCGAAATCTTGGCAATGCAGCGCTTCCAGCCCAGTGTCTCGTTGTGTCAAGTTGTAATAAGAAGAGGCGTCGTGACCTCAGCAGCGTCAGGGCGAACGGGGAGAGTATACAGGCATCTTCCAGCACCTCCCTTCCAGGTTAGATGTTGAGAGTTCTTGTTCCTTGTTGCGAGGAACTCGGAACTTTCAACGTCCCGCCACCTGGCTGATTAGCCATCTAGTTAGTAGACGTGTGTATACTTAGACGAGGCAGATGCAGGGAAGGTTCGTTATTTCTGCTATTTAGGCAGAAATGTTTCTACTTTTTTGCGCGTTCTTTTTGGATTGGGCAACCCGGAGGCGGGAGCAGGCGCATTACAGGGGCGAATGACCTACAGCGGGATACGTGTTGAGCATTTTAGATGCGCCAGCCCTGGATAGTAGGGATACAAACACGCTTTGATAGAGGAAGAATAGGAGGAGGCGGAAATGATTGCAAACCTACGCGCCACTTTGCAGGACTTGTATGCCGTGCCGGAAAACGGCAAAGCTGAACTTGTAGACGGAGAATTGCAGATCATGTGTCCAACAGGTATCATTCCGGGGCGGGCATCCATGAAAATCGCTTCCAGCCTGATGCGCCATGAAGAAGAAGTGGGCGGTGGTTACGCCATCCCGGATAATGTTGGCTTTGTGGTACATCTGCCCAACCGCGAGTCGTTCAGCCCGGACGCGGCGTGGTATGTGGGCGACATCAACAGCATGAAGTTTGCCCAGGCCGCGCCCCGCTTTGCTGTCGAAGTGCGCAGCGAAAACGACTATGGCCCGGCAGCGGAACTGGCGATTACGCAGAAGATACGCGACTACTTTGCGGCGGGAACGCTGGTGGTGTGGGACGCCGACCTGCAAGGCGAGGACGTGATCAAGAAGTACAGCACAGGACAGCCGGACACGCCCATCCTCTACAAGCGCGGCGACATAGCCGATGCCGAGCCTGCCGTTGCCGGATGGCGCTTTCCCGTTGACAACCTCTTCCGGTAAAGTTTCCTGTTCCGTCCGCATCCATAAAACATGCAGGCAAAAAATAATTTTGCTGCGCCCTTGACCCTTACGTTACGTTATGCCGTACACTCCACAGTGAAAGGAGACGAACCTCTGGCAACACGCTTTTATTCTATCGGCGCCTTCGCCGCCAAAGCCTGCGTGTCCCTGCGAACCCTGCGCTATTACGACGCTGTAGGCTTGCTGTCGCCTTCACAGCATACGGATGCGGGCTACCGGCTGTATTCGGAAGCCGACCTGCTCACCTTACAGCACATTCTGGCGCTAAAATTTCTCGGCTTTTCGCTGGAAGAAATCAAGCAGTGTTTGCGCCGCGAACCGCAGGAACTAACAACCCTGCTGACGCGCCAGAAAGCCATGCTGCGCGACAAGAAGCGGCAGATTGATTTAATCCTCAAAGCCATCGAACAGGCCGAAGCGCATTTGGAAACGGGACAGCACAATTGGGAAAGCATTGCCGGAGTGATCGTACAGATTCAAATGGAACAAAAAACGGAGTGGATGCACAAGTATTTCAACGACGCGCAGTTGCAAAAAATGGACGAACTGCACCATGCGTCATATTCGCCGGACGCGCAGGCGAAACTGCAAGCGCGGGGCGCGTGGACGGAAGCGGATCAGGAACGCGCCAATCAGCAATGGACGTATCTGGCTTCCGAATCGCAAAGCCTGTCGGCAGACGGAGCCGACCCTGCGGGAAAGAAGCGCAGGCGCTTGCCCGATTGAAAAGCGAATTGCTGTTCGGCTTTACGCAGGGCGACCCCGATGTGGAAGCGGGCCTGAAGACGTTCTGGGACAGCCACAACGCGCTTCCCAAAGATGAGCAGCCGCTTGCCTCCCTCGTTCCCGACATGGACGACGCGGGCAGCCGGTTTTTGGATGAGGCCATTGCCATCTACAACGAGCGTCAACAGGAGAGTTAGTAGTCCATCAAGGTAGAAGAGTTAGGTAGGGGCGTTGCTTGCTGCGCCCTCGTTTGAGGAGGGTTCAGCAAGCAGAACCCCTACAACGTACTCTACCGTTCTACTGCGATAGGCGTTCCGCCAACTGTCCTGCGGACAGAACTCCCTAACGGCAGACAAACGTGTCCGCAGGACATTTAGCCGCAGGCTCATAGCAAAGGAATTCATTCCGTTGAACCTATTGGCAGAACACAGTATCAACATCAAAACTGCATTAAGCCGTCTCCAAAACAAACGTGAGGAAGGCAGCCAGCTGCTTTGTCGTTTGCGCAGTGGCCGGGGCGCAGTCTGCAACGCGCCCACGCCCGCCGTGCCGAACGGATGCTCTGTGGACGCGGCGGGATAGGCATACACGCCTGCGCTCTCCGTGTCCGCTTCCCCAAATCCTGCTTTCGCTTCCCCAGGCGGCTGTCCGGCAAACAAGCACCATGCCGCCTGCACGGGAGCCTCCACGCGGCGCGAACGGGAACCACGCCGCACAATGGCGTCCGTATAGGCATGCATTTTGTTTACATCCTCCTGCGCGTCCTCACCCTGCGCATACACCTTAAACTTTGGGTCAAGGATACACAACTTCCCATCCCAATGCAGCGCCATATCCGGCTGCATGGCATGAGAACGCGAACAAAACACAAAATTGCTTTCGTTTTCCTTCCTCTGCCCTGCCCCTTGATTGGCACTGGAAAACAGGGGCTGATAGTACAAAGATAATGATGAGTGATGAGTGATGAGTGATGAATCCATTTTCGATTGACGATTGACGATTGACGATTGACGAATGGCAGTCTTCTGTCTTCTGTCTTCTGTCTTCTTCTCTTCTGTTCCCTGTTCCCTGTTCCCTGTCCCCTCCTCTTCTTTTCTTTCACCTACCCATCGAAACTCCAACCGGGACGCGCGGCCTCGGGCGGGAACGAGGCGCAGGCCGTTTGGGGTGGCTTGCAGCAGGGGGCCGCGCGTTAATTGCCAGCCGGATTGGTGCAGGGCGGCGGCTACTTGCAGCAAACACCAGATTTCGTATAAGTGCCAGGGTTCCAGGGCGGGAAGCGTCAGCAGGGGGCTGCGCGTCCAGTCGAAGTCGAGCGGATGATGGAGTTGCCGCCAGGCGCGGTAAAGGGTTTGGTAGGGCAAGGCGCAGCGCAGGATTTGGCTTGCGCATTGGGATGGCGACATTTCGCTGGCGGCAAGAACGGGGCAATCGCGCAGGGTGGGATGGGAGCGCAAGGTTCGCGCTTCCCGCGTCACCTGCAAGGCGGCTTCCATTTCGGGCTGCGCGTCGCAGAACGCCGCCAACCGTCCTAACTCTACAGCCTCATGGATGAAATCGTTCAGGATGTGAACAGCCAGGCGATTGGCCCAGGTGTTTGTGGTGGGCGTGGAACGGGTTTCCAATATGGTTTCGGGCGCCGGGAAACGAGCAGTACCGGCAGCCGGCAGCGACTGCCAGGCGGCGGCAAGGCATGGCGACTGCGCGATGGTGTCGGCTGCCTTTGGCCCGCCCCGCGCCTGCGCCAACAGTACGGATTGCGCCTGCTGCGCCAACCGCGAATCGGCTCCGTTCAGGATGGCCGCAAGCGCGCTTTGCTGCTGCCGCCACAGCGCGCGCAGTAAATGCAGCCGTTCCAGTGGCGATACAATGGCCCTGTCGCGCGAACGGGGAGAGGCGGAAGCGGAAATGACCGTTGCTTTCTGCCGCGCCCCTGCTTCTTCCCCCTTTGATTCCTTTGACGCGGGCTGACTCAGGGTGTAGGCAATATGCCCGATGTCTTCCAGCAGCGTCCGGCGCTCACCCGGCGATAAACACGCGCTGCCCTCTGTTTTGCGGTTGTCTTCCTCTGTTTGCGACATTCCCTGCTTTCCCAATGGCCTTGCTGCCTGCTTTTATTTCGGATAGTACGCGAAAATCAACGATTTTACGGTGTTTCCGCTTAAATAGGAGGAACATGGGGGCGCGGCATACAATCATACCGGAGTAATCCTGCCGATATTATCAGCCAATGATGTAGTTACGGTTCCCGAAGACCGGCTGAATGACATTCGCGGACTTGCCAGACGTTTCGATGCCCCCGTATGGCATGTTGACAAACAAGGCCGGCGTTAATGTTTCGGCATCTTATACTCAGGATGGAGAAATCCGATGCGCCCACATAACGATCCCGACGTGCTTTCGCAGGCCCTTGCGGAGCCGTCGCGCCGCGCCCTGCTGGAAAATCTGCGCTATGGGCAAAAGACCGTCACGCAGTTGGTGGAAGCGACCACGCTCAAGCAGCCGAACGTGTCCAACCATCTGGCGAAAATGAAGCAGCAGGGTATTGTACGGGCGGAACGCATGGGGCGTCAAGTGTATTACTCGCTTTCTGCGCCCTTTGCGGACGTTTTAATGCGGATGCACGAGATTGCGGCCAACCCCGTTGTTGAAATTGCCGCGCCGCTGCAATCGCCTCTAAAAGTAATAAGCAACGATAAAGCAGGGCAGTCAACGCAAAAAGAACAAGCCTCCTTCCACGCGCTCATCGGCAGCGCTCCGGCACATTCTCCCCGTGAGGGAGAGTACCATGCGCCCCGGCCTTCTGCCGAAGAAGATTCGGGAGCAAGCGCCGATTTCCTGCATCCGTATCGGGACGCCTATTTTCGGGCGATGATGGCCGGCGACGAAGAGCAGGCCGTCACCTTAGTCAACGCTCTTGTCGCGCAGCGCCTGCCGCTGGAAACCATTTATACGGAAGTGTTCGCCAAAAGCATCAATGACATCGGGGAATTGTACCGGCAGGGCATTACCGATGAGGCGCACGAACACATGGCATCGGCCATTATGGAGCGCATGATGGCGCGGGTGGCGCAGTTTTATACCCCCGTTGCCCGCGTCTCGTGCCGCGCCCTGCTCGGATGCGTTGCCGGTAACTGGCACATGCTCGGACTGCGGATGCTGGCGGACGGGCTGAAAACGCTGGGCTGGGAAACCATCTTTTTGGGAGCCAATGTGCCGACCGTCAGTTTCATTTCCATGGCGCAGGCTGTGAAGCCTGATCTTGTAATTGTATCCTGCGCAATGCAGGAACAGGCGGAAGCGGCGCATGACCTGCTGACCCAACTCGCGCTGATACGCCAGAAAGAAGTCCAATCCCCTTTTCAAATCGCGGCAGGCGGGCACTACTTTCTCGAACACGCCGAGGGCATAACGCGCCTGCCCATTGACTTTACCGCCGCCGACTTACGCCAATTCCTGGACCAGATTAAATACCGCTTTCCCGAACAGCCTGTTGCCTGAGCGTCCAATCGTTAAGGCGCGTGGTTTTTGGCAGGGAAAGCCTGCTAAATATGTCAGTGTAAGCGCTTTATCCGCGCGCAAAGTCTAGTCTGACTAGACAGAAAAAATAATTCATAAATTTTTTCCAAACCCCTTGTCAAATCTGGCTGACAGTGTTATAATAAGACTGTACAAAGCAACGGGGCAAGACAAACGGTTTTCCCGGCGCTTTTACCAAATTTCCAGACGTGCTATTCCGACGCGGGGGGCGTCCGGCGTAGCCGAAGCCTTTATGGAAACAGGCCACTCAGGGAGATAGCCTGCTACTGTAAAGGAGAATAAGGGCGAGACGACTTCTGGGGGGAATGTCGTCTCGCCCGCCATTCGTTTGGGAAGGTTTCAGGTGTCAGGTGTCAGGTGTCAGGGGCAATGCTGCTGTTATGCGTAATATAGCACAAAGCAGTACGCTTTTCCTGACACCTGACACCTGACACCTGAAACCTTCCTCTCTGGTATACTACTGCCATGATGCGATTGGAAGCGCGGGAAGTGACGGGCGGGTATGGGAGCCGGGACGTGGTGCGGGGCGTGAGTCTGGCCTGCGCGTCCGGGGAGTTCGTTGGCCTGATTGGGCCGAACGGCTGCGGCAAGTCCACCTTGCTGCGCCTGCTGTCGGGCATCTTGCGTCCGCGGCAGGGCGCGGTTTGGCTGGAAGAGCGCGTCCTGACCTCGTTTACGGCGCGGGAAATTGCGCGGCGTATGGCGTTTGTGCCGCAGGAAGAAAAAGCCGCCTTCGAGTTTACCGTGCAGGATGTGGTCTTGATGGGACGGTTTGCGCACCGCGCAGGGCTGCGCGGGCCGAACAGCGAGGATTACGCGATTGTGGAACGCGCGCTGACGGCGCTGGACGTCGGGCATCTGAAAGCGCGTTCCATCACGGAATTGTCGGGGGGCGAGCATCGGCGCGTCCTGCTGGCGCGAGGATTGGCGCAGCAAACGCCCCTATTGCTGCTGGACGAGCCGACCGCGCATTTGGACATAACCCATCAGGCGGAACTGCTGGAGCAAACGCGCGGCCTGACCCACGACCCCGTGAATCCCATCGGCGCATTGGCCGCGCTTCACGATCTCAATCAGGCGGCGGAATTTTGCGACCGGCTGGTTTTGATGCACGAAGGCCGGGTGCTGGCGCAGGGAACGCCGGATGAGGTTTTACAGCCCGATGGTCTGCGCATCGCTTATCAGGGTGAAGCGCAGGTAGGCCGCAATCCCGTCACGGGTCGCCCCATGCTGTTCGCCCTGCGCCCCCTCCGCGCTCCTCTCACGGCGCAATTGTCCGATTCATCCTCCGAAGCAACAAAAAATGAAGCGAAACCGGTAATCAGCCCGTAAATGACTTAGGAGCGCGGTATTGTAACTGCGCCAGACCTACCCGGACGGTATACTTTATCGCATAATCGGCAGAAATGATGTATGATATTCTCAGGGCCGATTCGCTGTTTCCAGTTGTCTCGGCGCTATAGCAACCCTGCATCCATCCGTTTCAATGCTGATCATGGCGTTGATTTCATTGTTTTCTGTTTTTCTTGTTTTCCCTTGTTCCCATCTGTCTAAGGAGACTTTCGCATGTCTATGCTGTCCCTGCGCGCCAATCGCCGCGCCCTTTCCGTGTGGAGCGCGTTCGCGCTCGTTCCCGTTGTGCTGACCGGCACACTGACCCTCGCGCCCCGAACCTCCCGCGCCATGCAGGATGCCACTGACGCCAAAAAGGACGATAAAACCTACACCATCGTTCGCGCCTACAAGGCCAACGAACTCAACCACTACAAAATCGGAGCCAACATCAAAGCCAACGTTCCCACGCAGGGGGAAGTGAACATTGTTTTGACGATGAAGATGAAGGAAACTATAAAAAGCGTCAAGGACGACGGCACGGCAACGGTAGTCAGCGACTTTGACGAAGCCACTTTCAAAATGAACGATATGGAGAACGAGATTACGTCGGCTCTGCCTGTTATTACGACAACGGTGGACAAGCAGGGGCATATTCTCACCACGAAATTCGAGGGCGGCGACGCGCAATTCACCACCGGGCAGGGCGCGCAAATGTTGAGTGGCCTGAGTCAGCCCGGCCTATACCCTGCCAAGCCCGTCAAAGTCGGGGAAGCGTGGAAAATAGACACCACGCAGGATAAGAGCGCCAACAAGAACGCGCCGAAAGTCACCGGCACGGCGACGCTCGTGGCTCTGGAAACCATAGAGGGGATGCAGACCCTGAAGATCAAGACCACAACGGACAGCGACATCAGCACGGATAACCCGTTGAATCCCGGCGAAAAATTGAACGTGAAAGCGCATACGGTGGGCATCAGCAACATCGAAGTGACGACGGGCAAGCTCGTCAAAGCCAGCGCTTCCACGGAAAGCGAAGGCGGGCCGTTCGGCAAGAGCGCCTCCGAACTGTCCTTCGCGCTAGTCAAAGCCGATCCCAGCGCCAAGCCGGAGAAAAAGGCCGACAAAAAGCCTGACGCCAAGTGAAGCTGCATAGTTGATAGTTGATAGCTGATAGAGGTGCAGGAACTACGAACTATCAGCATTCTCAAACTCTGGAACAAAGCGCCCGCCACAATGAATTGGCGGGCGCTTTTACATTTGCAATTTAGCCATCAATCTACGAAAGCGGCAGGTGGGTGTCCATGCGCGGGAGGCGTGGAGTTTCCGTCAGATCGTCGGAACCGTCTACGAGAGAAAGCGGCGTCATGCCGTTGGCGGAAGGCAGCGCGGTGAGCGTGGGGTCGGCGGACAAGGCGTTATCCGGCGCAGGGGCGGCGGGAGCGGAAACGGGCGGACGCGCATCCACTTTCTGCTGGTGTTCCGAATTGGCGCGTTTCGCCATTTCCACGAACGGCGACAGCAGATCAATGGGAATCGGCAGAATGGTCATGCTGCTGCGTTCGCTGGCGATTTCGCGCATGGATTGCAGGTAGCGTAACTGCATCGCGCCGGGTTCGCTGCTCATCATCGCCGCCGCCTGCGTCAGCCGCTCCGCCGCCTGGAACTCGCCCTCCGCGTTAATCACTTTCGCCCGCTTTTCGCGCTCGGCTTCGGCCTGCGCCGCCATTGCCCGCTTCATAGTTTCCGGCAGGGACACGTCGCGCACTTCCACAGCCGTGACTTTGATGCCGTAGGGTTCCGTCTGCTGGTCAATCACAGCCTGCAAGTGGTGGTTGATGCGGTCGCGCTGGGACAGCAGTTCGTCGAGTTCCGCCTGCCCGATGGTGCTGCGCAGGCTGGTTTGCGCAATCAGGCTGGTCGTGCGGGCATAATTTTCGATGTTCAAAATCGCCATGCGCGGGTCTACCACATTGAACAGCAGAATGGCGTCAACGGTGACGGGCACGTTGTCGCGGGTCATCATCTCCTGCCGGGGCACGTCCAGCGTGACGATGCGGGTATCCACGCGGTACGCGCGATCCACCCAGGGCAGCAGAAACACGGGTCCCGGCCCGGCCATGCGGTTGAATTTGCCCAATCGCAGCACAACCGCCCGTTCCCAGTTGGTCAAAATCTTCAGCGTCGCCGACACGCACATCAGGCCGAACAAAATCCCGAAAATCAATAGAAAAGCTTCCATTGCGTCCTCCTTCCACTTTACTTTACGTTTGCGTCGGATTATCGGTTTGACTTTCTGCATTGGAGGGCGCGGCAGCGGCTTGCAGCAAGGCTTGCAGCGTGTCCAGTTCGTCCGGGCGCGGCTCCGTAAGCAGCCAACTCGTTTGCAGCGTCAATCCGGCCAGCGTACTCGATTGCCATGCGCCTGTTGTCAATACTTCCTCGGCGTACTGCCCTGATTCGTCCTTGCGTACCACGCGCATGCGCTGGCGGGGCATGTCAATGAAAACGATTTCCGCCACGCCCAGAGTGCGATAATCCGACTCGACGGCGATCAAATCGGAAGGACGGTCATTGGGCGAGACAATCTCAATAACAAGATCGGGAGGGCCGTAGATGGCGCGTTCGCGGATAATGTTTGACCGCTCCCGCCGCACAAACAGCAAATCCGGTAAGCGGCCATGATACGCATCGATCTCAACCGCTGTGCGCGATCCAAAAACAACGCCGAGATTGCGTCGCTTTGCAAACAAATTCATAATGGGAAAGAGCCATGCGAACAATTTTTCATGTGTGAGTTGTGCGGACATTTTCTCTACCATCACTCCGGCGACCAATTCCATGTCCCGTTTATGGGGCATGGAAAAGGAAAGATCGAGGAACGTTTCAAAATCAATTGGCCTGTCGGCACAGCGCACGACGCGACCCTCCACGCTTTCTACTGTTTCCACGTCTTCTGCTGTTTTCACGCCTTGCGCTATCTTTACGCCTGCCGCAATTTCGCGGGTTTCCAGCGCAGTTAATACATTCGTCATGGTTTCCCCTCCTGTTTCCAACGCGAGGAATGTCCGCTTGCCAATGCGAGGAATGTTCGCGCTGAGTCGGACGCAGTAACAGTATAGCATGTATCAGATACGCCGCGTTTCTTCCCTTTATGCGCCGAACCTGACGTACTGCGTCAACATTCGTTTTAGGCGCGGTTCAGGTACAATCAAATTCAATATAAAGCCTAAAACAGGAGGATACGTTGTGATTGCCCCTTCCCTTGCCGCTGCCGTTGTGGCGTCGGGTTCCGATGCTGAAATGGACGCTGCGGCTGCTGTGCGGATTGTCGAAGTCGTTGCGCTGGAATACCCCGAAGATGGTTTTGAATATTGCGGCATGATTCGCGCGAAGGATGCGATGGGCGCGACGATGCTGGAGCAGGCCTTGCAAGTGCGCCGCCGTCCCGAATGGCTGGTCAACGCGCGAATCTTGAGCCACTGTGACCTGAATGTTACCCTCCTGTGCCGCCGCTACGATTCCCGGAGGTGGGAGGAAGTCGGGCAAACCACCTTCAATCCCGACCGGCACTTGCAGGGCAGCAGCGCGACTGTCGAATTGCCCCTGCCCGGATGGGCGGAAGCGCCCGATCTGAAGTTGCGCGTACGGCTGGCCCGAACGCAGGCCGAGGAAGCCCGCGACCGGATGCCTTCCGCCGCTGATTTCGGCAGGCCATCGCGGGCTTTCCTTGCCAGAGAAGCCGCGCCCATTGCCGAAGAACTCGTGATTTCTCTGGAAGAAATCAAAAACATTGCCCCGCTTTCCGCCCCCGAACAAGTCATCGTCAAGGACATCTGGAACAAACTGCTGGCGTTTCAGGATTTGCTGGTCGAGATGTTCTTTGAGCGCCTGCTGCACGAAGCCCCGGAATTGCTGGAAGACTTTGGGGACGCGGTAGATATTGTGCCTTCCTACTTCGCCGCCATGTTCGATGTCGCCGTTCGCGCCCTGAACCCCCACACGGAGCGCTGCCTGCGCGAAGCCTACCGGGGCATCTATCCCGCTCCGCCCGAAGGCTATAAAACCGTTGGGGAGTACGCCGAACTGCTGGCGGATTTGGGGATGCGGCCCCGGCACTGGATGACCGCCCGCCGCGTGTGGGCGTGGACGCTGTCGCACATTCCCTATCTGGAAGACTATGACCGCGAAAACCTTGCCAAAGGCGTCCATTCGGCGATGTACCGCTTTTTCACGCGCCACCTCCTGCCGCCCGCGCTGGAAGCGATTCAGGCTTACGATGCCGCGCTGTCGCCGGAAATCATGCGCGAAATGCGCCGGTGCAGCGACATTATCCTGGCCGGCGCGCGGACTATCGGCATGGAGTTCTACCGCCTGCTGTTCGAGACCCACCCTGACGCGCTGCCGTTTTTCGGACGCGCCGATATAGATACCCTGTCGGGGCATTTGATGCAGTCCATCGCGTTTCTGGCGCGCACGGTGGAAGCCGGGCGGAGCGGACTGCGCGAAATGCGCCATTTAAGCCGGTTCCATACGAATGTCGGCGTTCCCCCGGAAGCGTATCCCAAAATCGCCGGCCCGATGCTGGAAATCATGAAGCGCCATGTACCGGACTTTACGCCCGAATTGGAGCGCGCCTGGTCCCTCGTTTTGAGCCGCGTGATTACCGTGCTGAAGCAGCCCATGCTGAACCGCGAACGATTGCTCGGTCAGGCGAAAGAGTTTCTGGACGTGATTTCACGGGAGCAGCAATGGGAGCCGGGGCAATACGAGCGGCGCTGGCGCGAAATCGAGCGCGAAGTGGAAGCGACGGGCGCGTACACGCATACCTACGAAGAGCTGGCGTATGGGGCGCAGCTCGCGTGGCGCAATGCCTCCAAATGCGTGGGACGCATCGCGTGGCGCAACATGATCGTGCGCGACCTGCGCAATGTGAGCGACCCCGACGCCATGTTCAAGGAGTGCGTGGAGCATCTGCGCATGGGAACCAATGGCGGCAACATGCAGATCGTGATGAACGTGTTCCGCCCGAAGAAGCCTCTCGAACGCTGGGGGCCGCGCATCTGGAATTCGCAGTATATTCGTTTCGCCGCCTACGAACAGGAAGACGGCGCGGTTTTGGGCGACCCGGCCAATCTGGAATTGACCAAAGCCATTCTGAAACAGGGCTGGACGCCGCCCGAAACCAAAACCCCGTTCGACATTTTGCCGCTCGTGATTGAAGCGCCGGGACACGCGCCCAAAATGTACGAGTTTGCGCCCGAAGACGTGCTGACCGTGAATCTGGAACATCCCACCCTTCCCGAATTCGCAAGTCTTGGCCTGAAATGGTGCGCCATTCCCGCGATTTCCAACTTCCGCATGGACATTGGCGGCATTCAGTACGGCTGCCTGCCTTTCAACGGCTGGTTCATGGAAACGGAAATCGCCCGCAATCTGTGGGAGGATTGGCGCTATAACAAAGCGGAAGCAATCGCGCAGGCGATGGGATTGGACACATCAAGCGAGCAAACCCTTTGGCGTGACCGGGCGTTTCTGGAACTGAATGTGGCCGTGCTGCACTCGTTTTCCAAAGCCAAAGTGACGCTTGTGGATCATCAGACAGCCGCGAAACAGTTTATCACGCACGATCAGCGGGAAAAGCGGGCGGGGCGCGAGTGCCCGGCGCAGTGGTCGTGGGTGGTTCCCCCGGCGGGCGGCTGTACCACAGCCGCGTGGCATCACGAAATGCGCGACTTTTATCTCAGCCCGCAGTTCCATTACGCGGCGGACAAGTGGGCGGTCATCGGCGCGGAGTTAGCCATTGCCGGCGAGGGCGAGGACACATCGGGCGCAAGCGCGGACCGCGTATTGATTTTGTACGGCTCGGAAACCGGCACGGCGGAGAGTTTTGCGCGTCAGGTAGGCCGGCGCCTGGGGCGCTACCGCCCCCGCGTGATGGCGCTGGATGAGTACGAGCGAGAGAAACTGCGCGAGGAGCGCCTGCTGCTGGTCGTCACGTCTACCTTTGCGGATGGCGAAATGCCCGGCAACGCCAAACAGTTTTACACATGGCTGCAGGATCAGCCGGGTGGCTCACTGGACGGCCTGAACTATGCGGTGATGGCGCTTGGCAGCACGGTTTATCCCCATTTCTGCGCGGCGGGCGTCAATCTGGATCGGGAGTTGGCGCGGCTGGGCGGCAATCGGGTGATCGCGCTGCACCGGGGCGACGAGATCAAGGGGCAGGCCGAAACATTCCGGCAGTGGCTCGAACTGGCCGCGCGCATGTTGGGCGAAGACCCGACGAGTTCCAATGCCGCCGATGCCGCCAATCAAGTCCGGCTGAAAATCACGTTTTTGGAGGACGGAAACGCGCCTGAATTGACTTCGGAACCGGCGCGAGTTCGCAATCGCCGCGTACCGGGCGTGGAAGCGCGGGTGACGGCGAACCGCGAACTGCTGAAAGAAGTGATTTTAGGCAGCCGTTCCACCCGCTTCCTTGCCTTCGACATTTCGGGCACGGACCTGACGTATGAAACCGGCGACCATGTGGCGATTTATCCGCACAATCCCACTGCGCTCGTGGAACGAACCTGCCGCCTGCTCCGTGTCAACCCGGACGCGCGGTTTACCACATCTCTGGTTGGGCGTGACGGAAGCGGCGTAGAAGGCGACACGGCGTATCCCGAACCTGTTACGGCGCGGCAAATTCTGACGGAAGACTTCGATTTGTCCTTGCGCGACCCGTTTGACGAACTGATGGCCGCGCTTGTCGCGTCGGCCCAAAACGGGGGCGAGAAAGAGCGGCTGCAAGCGTGGGCGGAAACCCTGCGCCGGGGCGATGAGGACGAGGACTGCCGCGCCTTAAAGAAGCACCTGGGCGACTACTTTATCACGCTTGCCGACCTGCTGGAAGCGTTTCCCTCCGCCACGCCCGCCCTGGAAACGCTGATCGAAATTCTGCCCCGGCAAAAACCGCGCCTGTATTCCATTTCGTCCTGTTCGCTGCTGCATCCGAAAGAGATTCACGTCACGGTAGGTGTGATTCAAGTGACAACTGAAGGGGGTAAAACGCGGCAGGGCTTATGTTCCAACTACCTCGCGTCCCTGAACCCGGAAACCGGCGCAACGGTTCGCCTGACGGTGCGGGCGTCCAATTTCCGCCCGCCGCAGGATGTGAGCGCCCCATGCTGCTGGTCGGGCCGGGCACGGGGCTTTCCCCGCTGATCGGCTTTTTGCAGTACCGCGAACTGCAATTGGGCCAACTCCGCGCCGCGCGTTTATTGGAAAGCACCGCCGCGAACAATGGAAACGGGCAGGAAAGCGCAATTTCACCGGAAACCACTGCCGCACTGGAAAACGGGAACGCGCCCGCAAACGCCGATGGGTTCAAGAACAGCGAGAGCAGCGCGGGAGGCGACAATCCGGCGATGAGTTCCGATCCCGCGATTCTGGTCGGCACGACGCGCCTGTACTTCGGCTGCCGCAATCTCAACGATTACCTGTATCAGCAGGAATTGGAAGCGTGGCGGGATGCGGGCGTCCTGACACATCTGGAAGTGGCGTTTTCGCGGCTTGGGGAACAAAAATCCTACGTGCAGCACTTGATCGGGCAGAAGGGGCGCGACATCTGGCAAACGCTGTCGCAGCCCAACTGCCACTATTTTGTGTGCGGCGACGCGAAAATGGCGGACGACGTGTTCGAGACGCTGATGACGATTGCCAAAACGGAGGGCGGCCTTTCCCACGCGCAGGCGGTGGAGTTCTTCCTGCAAATGCAGGCGGAAAACCGCTATATCACGGATGTGTGGGGCGTCCTGCTCAACTTTCAGAAGGCGATGGCCGATGTGCAGGAAGCCAAGTACACGCAGGGCGAGCGCTGGCTCAAGCGCGTCACGGCGGGCGTATAAAGTCATTAATCCATCACACAATGAGAGATAGCCGCCTTTACGAATATGCTCTGCGGCTTTCTGCGGTATCATTGTAGTAGTTACTGGTGTAGGAGGGAACGATGGAACATTCCGGCTACGATGGTGAGGAAGTGAAGCGGCGGGGTAAGGCGTGGTATGCGCAAACCGTTCGCGCACAGGTGGAAACCGAGGCCAATATCGGCAAAGTGGTTGTGATTGACGTGGAAACGGGCGCGTATCTGGTAGACGACGATGTTCTCAATCCGGTACGCGCCGCGCTTGCGCTGCGGCAGCAACATCCGGGCGCGATGCTGTGGGGCGAACGCATTGGGTACAATGCCGTGTATGCGTTGGGCGGAGCCGTTCTTTGCAGGTCGGCACAATACTGTTAAAACGTCGTTCCCGCAACCCTGAAACTTGAATGATTACCTGACAAGTGACCCACTAATGCCTCGCCGCCTTCCGGTACGCGGCGGGCGACACGCCCACTTGCCGGGTGAACAGGCGGGAAAAGTAGAAGCGATTGCCGAAGCCACACGCTTCGGCAATCGTATCTATGGTGTCGTCTGTGAACAGCAATTTTTGCGCGGCCAGTCGGACTCGCCGTTCCTGTATGTACTGCCCCGGCGTTTGCCCCACGCACTCGCGGAAGCGGCGAATGAAGTGATTTTCGCTCAGGTGGCAGTCCCGCGCAAGTTGGGCAACGGACAACGCGGTTCCCAATTCCCGCTCTACGCGCTCGATGGCTGGCAGGAGGGGCTGCAGAACGTGGCGTAGTTGATGACTGCGCTGCTGCTGCGCGGGCGACAGGTCGCGCAGGTACAGGGCCAGTCCCTCATACAGCAGCGCCTTTACGCGGCATTGCAGCGCAAGGTCGGACTGCGGCGATACCCGCGCCATGTCCGCAAGGATGCTTTGCATGGCCTGCGTCAAACGCGCCTCCTGCGGCAATGGAATAGGATGGGCGAACAACTCCCGCATAACCACTTCCGGCAGGCCAATCACATCAAAATGAACATAGAAATGCTGCACCGGATGGGTACAGCGGCAGTTGAATCGCACTCCGGCAGGCACAAAGGTCAAGCGTCCGGCTTCCAGTGGGTACAGGCTGTCTGGCAATTCCAGCGCGGCCCCGTCCCGGTCATTGAAGTAGAAGCGCCAGAAACTGCTTTGCACACTCTGCGCGTTCCAATTCGTGTCTATCGGCAAATAATCCATTTTGAACAGCCGCAAATGCAGATGATCGTCCGCCCATGCTGTTGCCTGGCCTGCGGTTTCGCGGGTATTCTCCTGAAAATGCCGGTGTTCGGTGTTCAGGTGTTCGGTGTTCGGACAATCCAGCATCTTCATGCTCTCAGATGAATACCGTTCATGCGGACGCTCCTGAGTAACACTGTGTTTCGCGTTGATGGCGCTGTGTTGGGTGTTGTTCTCTGCTCCGCGCAGGGCTTCGCTGCCGAGATTGCGTTTCGTTTCGCGCTTCGCTTCAACCTTTTGTGGCATCTCGTTGCTTCCCGCCTCGCGCCATTGTGGTGAAATCCGATACAAAGCGCGTGAAGATGTACATGGTATTTCGAGTCGGTGTGGTTGTATAGTATACAAGAGAAGGAGAGTGATGAATGATGAACGATGAACAACTCCCCATACTCATTCATCACTCATCACTCATCATTCATCATTTTGCAACTGGAGACCTCATGCCTACCGCCAACATTACCGCCGAAGAATTCAGCCTTGCCAATCTGTCCCGCGTCAGTGTGCAGGATTTGGAAGTGTTTGCCGACGATTTGGACGTGTCGCGCGCCGCCGCGATTTATCAGGAGCGTGGCTGCCTGGTTGTACGCGGCCTGATGCGAAAGTATCTGGCCGACATTCAGCGCGACATTGAAGCCGGGGCGCAGCAGTCCCTTGCCCTGCTGGAACAGGCGAAGCAGGTTCCCGAAGGCTGGGTCACGCCCAACGGGACGCTGTTTTTGCCCGCGCCCGCCCACTTCGCCCGCGACAAGCAGATCATGGTATTGGGCGCGGTCAGCTATTATACCAGCGCGGCGTTTTTCCAGTCCGCGTTTGATACGCGCAGCGTAGACATTGTGGAAGCGATTCTTGGCACTGACATCGAACTGTTTTTGAACGGGCAAGTATTGTATAAGGAGCCGGTGGGCGGGCATCCCAAAAATCTGCATCAGGACTGCGCGTACTTTGAACACAAGTTTGAAGGCCCGGTCGGGCAGTTGAATTACGCCGTTGATACCGATCTGGTGAACGGTGCGCTGTACGTGGTTCCGGGTTCGCACCGCCTGGGTACGCTGCATCACATTGACACGTTTTCGCACCTGGGACTTGATCCCAATGCCTGGCCCTGGGAGGCCGCGCTGCCGATTACGGGGCAGGCAGGCGACTCTATTTTCTTCCACGTCAAGACTATTCACGGCTCGAAAGAAAACCATTCCGAAAAGCCGCGCCCGGTTTTTATCAACCGTTATCGCCGCGCCGACGATTACGTGGTTGTCAATGCCAGCACGAAAGCCAACCGCGCCGAGAATGAAAAACGGGCGGCGCAGGCGAATAAAGAGAACCAGAAGGGCTTGATGGTGCGCGGTTTTCGTCCTTTCACCGAGGGAGCGCGGTAAACTCCTTAACATCTTGTACCCATTGGCGCGACGCACTGAAGTGCTTCGCTGTCAGGGCGTACCGCCGTTCGTCCACGCAAGTGGACGAGTCCTGCTATACTTTGGCGTTCGTCGGCGAAGGCTGACGAACAGCCGCAGGCTCTAAAGCGAAGCACTTCAGTGCGTCGCCACAACACCAACATGAAAGCGGCTTATGACAAACGATACCAATCACTCCACGCCTTTCCGCGTCGCCGTTGTGCAGATGGACCCGAAGTTGGGCGATATCTCGGACAATCGCGCGCTTGAATTGCGAAAGACCATATTTTGGAAGCGGGCAAGAGCGGGAGCGCAGCCTTGTTGTTTTTCCCGAGTGCGCGCTTTCCGGCTATGTGTACCATAGCGCCGAAGAAGCGCGTCCGTCTGCCGTTGCCGCCGACAGCGGCACTATCGGCTTGTTTGCTACCTATTGCCGCCTCGCCAACATCTATGCCATCATTGGTTTTCTGGAACATGAGGAAGCGACGGACACCATTTACAACAGCGCGGCGGTGATTGGGCCGGAAGGATTGGTTGCCTGTTACCGGAAGTGCCATTTGCCGGTTTTGGGCATAGACCGTTATGTGGGGCGGGGCAATGAACTGCCGATTATCGAACTGCCGTTTGCGCGCATCGGCATTTTGATTTGTTATGACATGCGCTTTCCCGAAGCCGCCCGCTCGCTGGCGTTGCGGGGCGCGGATGTGCTGGTCGTGCCTACAAATTGGCCGGAAGGCGCGGACAGCGCGCCGGAGTTTTTGACCCGCGCCCGCGCTTGGGAAAATCGCATGTACGTGGTCGCGTGTAACCGCGTGGGCGTGGAGCGGGGAACGCGCTTTATCGGGCGCAGCCAGATCGTCGCGCCGGATGGCGCGTTTCTGGCGCAGGCGGACGGGGAAACCGAAACCATCCTGTACGCCGACATTGACCCGCAAAAAGCGCGGCAAAAGAAAGTGATTTTTGAACCCGGCGTGTTTGAACTCGACCCGGTTGGCGGGCGCAGGCCGGAACTCTATGGCGCTTTGACGACAAACGCGCCACAATAACGGTATAACATAGCAACATTAAACAGACTGCGCGTGAGGAAACAAGGATTGCTATGAACCATCTATTTATGCGGCGTTCCAATCTCGACGATTTGCCGCCCCTGCCTGCCCTGCCGCCTGGTTATGTGCTGCGCGAGTACCGCGAAGGCGATATGGACGCGCTTTCCGACCTGATGCGCAAAGCGTTTGCCGACGAGCAATGGACACCGGAACGGCTGCGGGGCATCTTGATTGACGCGCCCGACGTGAAGAAAGTGTTTGTCGTTGAGTTTGGCGGCCATCCGGTTGCCAGCGCGTCCGCCCGCGTTTTGCCGGATAAATATCCGAATTCCGGGTACGTGCATTGGGTTGCCGTTGACCCCGCGCATCAGGGGCAGAAATTGGGCTACTTCATCACGCTCGTCACGCTGCACGAGTTCAAGCGCATGGGCCTGCACGACGCCGTGCTGGAAACCGACGACCACCGCCTGCCCGCGATTAAAACCTATCAGAATTTAGGATTTGCGCCGGAACACCGTCATGACACGCATCTGGAACGCTGGGCGATTGTGATTGGCAATCTGCTCACCGCCGCGAATCTGTGAGGTCGTCCCGGTTGTTGTCTTCCAAGTAACAAATCCTTTAGGGCAGACTTGAGTCTACATAAACGCGATTGTTACTTTGGGAGTGACCTTGCTCCGCAAGTGGGGATGCTGAACCATGATTTTTATGATTTTTGTGATTACCATGATGAGCCATGCCATGATTAGTTGCTCAAAGTCATGGTTCAGCATCCCAACCGGCGGAGCAAGGTCACTCCAAAAGTAACAGCCCTCACACCGGAAATTACCTGGAAGATGAAGAATGAAAGTAAAATGGATGCGGCACGAATATAAGCGCGAAGTTCTTTTATGGCAGTGGTTTTCTCTTGCGGCGTGTGTGCTGCTGAATTTGTTGGCGCGTGGGGCGGGCGGGCAGCAAGCCACGCTGATACAGCGTCCTGGCCCGATTTCGCCTGCGCATGTGCTGGTCGTTATCAACTCCAAAAGTCCCGATTCGGTTGCTATCGGGGCGTATTATGTTCAGAAACGGCATATTCCGCGCTCCAATGTGTGTACGGTTTCCTGCCCCACTGTGGAAGAGTGTTCCAAAATGGAGTACGAAACGCAGGTGGAAGCGCCCATTATCCGCTTTCTTTCCCGAACCCTCGGCAGCAACACCCCCACCGATCAATCGTTCGCGCAGTCCATTGACTTTATTGTGCTGACAAAGGGCTTTCCCATTCGCATGCACGAGGGGCTATGGAGTACGGACAGCATCCTTGCCTCGCTCGGCCAGACGCTGCGCAAGGATCACATTCCCAACCCCTATTTCAATAAGGCGGAGCGGTTCACGTTCGCCAAATTCCACTGCCGGCTTGTTACCCGGCTGGAAGGCTATACCCGCGCCGACTGCCTGAAACTTGTGGACAATTCCCTTGCCGCCAAACCGCTCAAAGGGCCGTTTTTCCTCCACACGGGGCCGGGGCATGAGGATAACAACTACAAATTCGTCAATGACGGGATGCGCGCGGCGGATTTCCTGCTCAAAGCCAAAGGGTTCCAAAGCACCCTGGATACGGGCGAGGCGTTTCCGGGAAATCAAAAGAACCTGATGGGCTACTTTTCGTGGGGGAGTAATGACGCGCATTTTGATAAAGCCGCGTACAACAGCCTGAGTTTCGCGCCCGGCGGCATTGCGGAAACCGTCGTGTCCACCAGCGGGCGCACGTTCCGCAACCCCGCCGAGCCGGGGCAATCCCTGATTGCGGACTTAATCGCGCAGGGCGTGACGGGCTGCAAAGGCTACGTGTCCGAACCCTACGCGGACGCCATTGCCCACGCCGGCCTGCTGTTCGACCGCTACACCAACGGCTTTTCGCTGGCCGAAAGTTTTTACGCGGCCACGCGCTACCTGTGCTGGAAAGATGTCGTCATCGGCGACCCGCTGTGCGCCCCGTATGCCGCCGCGAAGTAAACGTTTGTTGCTCTGCGTTTTTGCTTCACCGCGCGTTCACCGCTTGTTGAGGTAACAGCGCTCCTGCAAAGTCTTCCAGTCGCGCTGTTGGCTGCGCCACAATTCGGATTGGCTGACCAATGGGACAATGACGGCCTGTGATTTGCAGCGTTTGTATCTCACCTGCTTCTAATTGTAACAACTGATGCAACGTTTCCAGTGCCGGCCTGCGCCCTTGCGTATCTGTTTGTGGTTCCTGTGCAGGTTCGGGGCTGTTGGAAGCCGCAAGCCATGCCGCCGCTTCCATCAATTCCTCAACCGCTCTTTGCGCCGCAGAAGTCGCTTCCTGCCAGCGCAAGGAGTCATAGTCGCCTGTCAGTTCTTCAAGGAGCGGCAGGCGCAATCCAATCTGACCGCCGCCCGATGGTAACGTCATCATATACAGGTCGCAGGCGCGGCGAAGGTCCTCCAAAAACTGACTGCGGCTGTCTTCTGTATGGATGCGGGAAGTCAGCGCAACGGCGATGTTCCAAACGCCGGTTTGCAGCGTATGCAGGTAGGCGCTGAGAACACGCGCCGGAATGTCTGCCCCGTTCTCCTGCGAACCTTCCCGCCGCAGCCAAATGTCGGCCTGACGCTCCAATGCCAATGTAACCCCTGTCATATCGTCCAGTTGTCGCGTAAACTCCTGTATCTGCGCCAAAGCCCCTTCCGCCAGAACCGCGTACAGCGCCGGATGTTCAGGCAGTTCCCGCTCCTTGATCGCAGCAAGGGCGCGATACATGCCTCCCAGCAATTCTACTGTTTGGCTAATTTGCTCGGTTGTTGTCATAACGTAATCCTCAGAACGCCCTTCTTCAACTCAGAACCGCGAACTTGCGCGTACAGATAGATATATTCCTCGTAATCGCTTGAATTGAGGAGCGCGGCCTTCACATCAAGCCGATATCGTTTTTCTACGCGCCGATGCGAAACAAGATTGTACTGAAATGGAAGCAGGGAAGCCGTTATGTCGTGCTGCTCCGGCAGAACTACGAGAACATCAATGTCGTTGGGTGGCTCGTTGAGACGCGCTTCCTTATCGGTCGTAAAACTGCCGTTTACAATCACCGCGATTGCCAGATTAGCGGACTTCAATTCTGTCATATACTCTTGAAACTTGGCGAAAAGTGTCGGGCGTTGGTCACTGCCGCGAGTAAAGCCGCCAAAGCGCCGTTTTATCTCCTCCAGAGCGCAGTCATGTATTCCAACAGGCAGCAAACCATTTTCATTCAATTCCGGTATCGGCATCTCGCATCCTGCTGTCCTTCCGACAAGAATACATCTATTATAGCGTACATTCGCGGCAAAGGTCTGAACCGAAGAGCGCGAGTGAAACATCCTGCCAAGACCGCGGTTCTGCACATAGTGCCCGTAAATTTATCGCACCCGAACTAGTGGGAACGCCGACCTTTGCCAACGGGAAGTGATGCAAGCAAAGGATGAGGGATAAGAGATAAGAGATAAGAGTATGTAGAGGCAGCGTCGAAATCTTGGCAATGCAGCGCTTCCAGCCCGATGTCTCGTTGTGTCAAGTTGTAGAAGAGAGGCGTCGTGGCCTCGTGAGCGTCAGGGCGAACGGGAGGGGTGAAACATAGGACTGCACCTCCCTTCCTGTGGGTATAACGCCTGAACGGTAGACGTATGTGTATGTTTAGACAGGGTGAGTGAGGCAAAGGTTTCGTTTGTTTCGCGTTGTTTGGCTCTTTTTTCTGTCTTTTTTCGCAAGGCAAGGCGCACAACGCGCCCTTCCATAACTTCTTCCAACTCCGGCAGGGTGATCGTCATCAGGTTGCTCTTTTGGTAATGCCTGTACGCGCCGTAACCTTGCTTATGGCGCGGTTTCGTTCGCGCTTGTTTCTGCGATGATTTCCTGCGGGGTTTTGCCTTCCCACAGAGCGTCTATCTGCTTTTCCGTATAGCCTTTCGCCAGCAACTCCTCGTAGCAATCTGACATTCGACGGCTTTCGTCCAGTTCCTCCTGCGTCCATATTTTCCCGAAGTGATCGCCATTCGTCTTGAATTCCTCATCCATGACTTCTATGACGGAGGGAGGACGTTCGGATAGGTTTTCCATGTGTGCCTCTGCCTCCTCTGCTTGCGGCGCAGTTTCATTCGCGCCTGTTGCCGCGAGAATTTCCTGCATGGTTTTTCCGTCCCATTCCGCGTTGATTTCTTTAACGGAGTACCCCGCCGCCAGTTTCGCGTCTAATAAATCTCCAATCCGGTGCTGCGCGTCGAGTTCCTCCCGCGTCCATTTGCGCCCCGACCCATCTCCGTTCGTCATGTACTCCGCGTCCATCACGTCCTGCACCGAGGGAATTGTCTGTATCGGCTTGCTTTGCTCTTTCTGCTCGTTCATCCTGTTCGCTCCTTACATTGGTGACGGCATACACGCTGTCAGTAATTCTTCCGCCTGCTTTGCTTCCAGTACGTAATAGGGCGTTCCCGATACCGATAGGAAGCCAAGTCTCTCATAAAACGGGATACTGCCTTGCGCCGGACGGACGCGCAAACGCCCTTCTGCTCCCTGCGCCTTGCTTTCCACAACCAACCGCGCCACCAGAACACTCCCGATGCCACGATAGCGCCGCCCGATTGCGCCCGACCTATGAATAGGGGCGGCTTCCAGCAGACTGTCGCACAGCGAACCTGCTCCATTGATGCGCTGTACCGTTCCCAACTTCACGAGGCCAAGAACAAGTTCTCCCTCGCCTTCGCACAGCGTCAGTTTCAGCGCCAGTTCGTGTTCCGCCCACACCTTCCATACCGCGCCAAACCGGGCGCGTTGCCAGTCAGGCCCGTTCAGCGCGTTTGTGTCGTCTGCCGTCAGCGGCTCAAAGCAAACCGCAACGTCTTTGCCCGCAAGCAAATCACGCAGAAAATAAACCTGCTTCTCGTCTTGTTCCAACCTCTCATTTTCTCCCGTTGCATCCTCATCCATTTTTTGCAAACATGTTCAACAAGACGCACAACACGCCCTTCCATAACTTCTTCCAACTCCGGCAGGGTGATCGTCATTATGCGGCTCGTTGTCATGCCTGTACGCACAGTATAACATAGGCTAACCTTGTGGGTTGGGCCAATGCATCAGAGTTCGGCAGGTGGTCGCTTTCGCCGTTGCGTCAGGTTTTGGCGTGGCTGTACAAGTGGTTGCTGGTGCTTATTCGACGCTTTCGGCAACATAACTCCAGATTTGGCGAACATCCTGCGTATTGGGGTGCTGTTCACCAAAAGCTTGCCGCATAATTTCCAATGCCTGCACATACAGCGGTTCGGCTTCGGCATAGCGTCCTTGCGACTGGAACCACATCGCCAGATTGTTGAGACTGTTGGCATAGCAGAATGCGTTTCGCCTAACGCAGTGCGCCGGATGTTCAACGCTTGTATATACAATGGTTCGGCGTCCGAGTAGCGGCCTTGCAACCTGTACAATACCGCCAGATTGTTGAGACTGTTAGCAATATCCGGATGCTTTCAGGCAAGCCTGAGGTCAAATATTTAATGCCTTTTTATACAGTGGTTCGGCTTCGGCATAGCGGCCTTGCTGTTGGTATCTAACCGCTTGGTTGTTTAATTGATGCGCAGCAGAAACCTTCCACATCTAAGGCTTTGCGGCAAGTTGCTGCAAATCCAGATCGCTGATACCCAACTCCTTCTGCTTTTCTTTCAGCAAATTCTCTACCACATACGCCGTGTTGTAGCGGGCGCGTTGGTTTAGGTACAGGCAGGCGCGGTACAGCAGTTTTCCGGCAGCGATGGATTTTAGATCGTACCGGCGGACATTGTCGGCGCAGACAAGGACATGGGACAACAAGCGTTCGCCATCGTCCCATGTTTCGCTGTTGGGCGCGGGGTACAGGGTAATACGAACCTGAACGAGTAAATACAGACAATTAACAACAACCAACGACGTATTGCTTTTGTACCGGTGTCGACCCGGTTATTGGCAAAGTATGGTATCGAGGTTATCTGGTTACCCGCTCCGCTGAAGAAGAGGTGTTAATTCCTAAAGAGCGGGATGGTTCTGTCAGAAAGTCTTGCTGTAATTCTGAACGTCGGCACTAGTATCCGTCGCGTAACTCAAAATCAGAAACCATGGTATTGAATGTCCGGAAAAAAACGCGCACATCGTTGGCGTCACGGTGTTAGCTCGATACCGGACTTTCGCTACCGCGAAGTTAAATACCGTACGCCACCGACTGTGCGGGAGAGTTCTAGCTGACTCGCGCTCTCACCTTGTGGGACGTTTTCAAATGGGAGCGCAGGAGCGTTACCGTAACCCCTCAATTCCGTGAGGAAATTCTGAATATACGTGATCGGCGCGTTGGGATCGGAGTTAGGATCCGGCACCTTCACATTGCTAAACATGTTCACGGGGCCGTTCGGCCTAAGTTGAAAGACCCGCACGTCCGTGCTTAGCCAGGTGATCGGGCCATCGTCCATGTACGGGTTCGGTTGCTCGATTAGTTCTATCGGAGCGACGTCGGTTAGACCAGCTAGACTTGCCTGAACATAAATTTGACGCGTCTCAGCTCGTGAACGCGGATGCGTCAGTAAAGTCGACCTCAAACGTGAACGAGATACGCTGGGGTGTATCGGGAGCACCCGGATCTTCCAGGTCGGGCGGAGACGCCTGTGCGTAATGGACGAAATAACATTACCGCCGATGGCATCAAGAAATGTAATAGTAGGCGCGGCGCCGGGAATCCCAAGTGAGTTTGGGAAAAACCATCGTAGATGGCGTAGAAGGCCAAGGGGTAAGACGAGTATGGTCGCTACTTCATAGGACGAGAAAGTGTCACGGTTCGTGACGATATAGCTGTCGATCCCAAGGGCCTCGAGCCCTAGCGCAATCAGGCCGGCGGAAACGTCTTGGATAATATTCTCCATTTCCGACCACGGGAGGTTGAAATTCGGTCCCCCACTCAACGGTAAATGAAAGCGACTTCGCTTTTGACGCGTCGCTGAAATGCCGGCTATAGGCGTAGTCGTCGTTAGTTCCGGACGTGGCGTAAAGAGAGAACCCTGGTTTTGCTACATACAATTTCCCGCCGAACCTCGGCCAGCGAAGAGTGAAAGCCTTGGCCAGATTTCCAGGGACGAAAGATCTGGGTCGGGAATATATTCGCCGTAGTTATCGCCAACCAGGCCGCGATCGCCATTAAACGCCGGATTGTTAAAGTTCTGGCTCGGATCGCTTACCTGTAGTTCGTCATCTCCCCAGACATAGAGAATGTCTTCGGAGTAGCTGTGGACATCAACATACCATCTAATCCCGTTAAAGGTGTCGTGAAGGTATACGATATTTTTTGTCTCAGGCTCGCTTTGGGCCGCGTGGCCGTGATAGGTATCTGATGAAGGGTCAGCCGAGGCGAGATAGTCGTTGATTGCTCCAGCAGCAAAATCGGTATTGAAATCCCAGAGAAAATCTTGATTTCGATTAATATCGATCCCGACCTTCGAGGGATCACCCCCACTGTCGGCAGTGTCACGGTTTTTTCGCCATAACCCCACGGACGTTTGAGAATAGTTCCGCCCGTCCGGATTGGCATCAGGGAAGATAATGATGTTGAACTGTTCAATCAGTGCCCGTACCTCGGCGGCTGAGAAATACTTTCCGCCATATCCGATGCCAGTCCCACCCGAGAAGAGCTGTACAAAGATCGGCCGCCACATTCACGAGAATTCCGCAACAACCCCATTCACGAGCATGAACGCCGCCAGTCAGGTAGATGCGTCCACGCTGTCAGCTGGGTTCGTCCCCAGACGGATAGCGTGGAAAGTTCGACCTTCGATCGTTGGATTCGGCAGCGTGATCAGTACACAAAAGGACGGATAGGTGGAAGCAAGGGCGATCAGCGCCGATTCGACTTCTGTCACGTTCATGTAAGGCATACGTGGACCTTATCGTTTGATGCCGAGCCCAATCGGCAGAACCGTCCCACCCTTAAATTCGATCAGTTGTCGAAACTTCCTGCTACGCTCTTGTAGTATCTCCCCGTAGTCGGGATCTACCTCGTGACGATAGTTGAGCGCGTATTTTCTGCGCTTCCGCCGGGCTCGCGTAGAGGTCGATGATATAATTTCCATCACTGATCTCGCTCTCGGGATCCCGCAATCATGTTCTACGTCTGCTGCGGGAAGATTTCCTTTAACGCCGCTGGTCAGGAACCAACTGGTTATCTTCACAACATCCATCGGAACGATCGACCTCACATTTCTAAAAGCGTCGACATACAGCTTGCAGTGTAAATTTGGAGTTACGTCTGGCCCCTCAATCTGAAGGCTTTTCACACCGATATACTTCTCTAAGAGTACTCCTATCGCTCCTATTTTGAGGCGCGTCTATACGCAATTCGACGTACGGGGCAGTGCCATTTCTCCCATTACGGAAATAAATCGTCCGATCCAGACAAATTTGTTCCCGACGGCGTCAACCCACTTTAGGCTCAAATGCCGCCCCACGACCTCGAACAATTCCTTTTCCATCACCGGTTTCGGTAGGAAATCATTAAACCCGGAATCGAGAGCCAGACGCTGGTCATCGGCAAACACACTGGCCGAGGAAGCAATGATAGTAAGGTTCTGGTCGTGGTGCTTACTCAGGCGGCGGCAAAAGGCGTGTCCATCATATCCTGGCATCCGTATATCCGAGATCACCGCATCGAAATGATTCTCCAGCAGGCGCAACGCCGT
>CAWIEK010000065.1:0-93897 GCA_963835065.1 uncultured Chthonomonadaceae bacterium
ACACGCATTTCGACCACACGTTGCCATTTGCAACGCAGGCGTCTGCGTTGGCGGGGGCGACAGGATTGACCGCTGCCGAGTGGCAGACGCTGCCCCTGCTCATCAACCTCCCTAGTTTCAACGTCATTACGGCGCTTCTGCTTGCCGAACTGCATGGCCGCATGGGGTATTTCCCTGCCGTGCTAAGACTGCGCCCAATTCCTGGAACCACACCCCCACAGTTTGAAGTGGCTGAGATTCTAAACTTGCAATCTGTACGTGATACAGCGCGTACAGCGCGTGGAACATGAGGGCAAGTATCAATTCACTGTTTACGTCTCTGCCAGCTCCTCTGCCCGGATATTAAAAGACAGGCCCCTGCTTCGTGTCCGTAGATTGTTGATCACCATTCTACGGACACGAAGCAGGGGCCTGTCTTGGCTTTTCTTGATGACGGCATGACTAATCTACGAAGTTGAACTCGTTGGTCATGAGCAGAGCCTGGATGTAGCGTTCCCAATTGGACAGGGCGGTGGAAGGGGCGGCGGGGCCGCTGAAGCCTTCGCGGGCGTTCCACGATTGCGGGGAGGCAGCGCTTGCTGAAGCCAATTTCGGGCCGTCAGACACGACACGAACCGTCGGCGTCCATGTGAAGGCGTCGAAACTCTGCTCCTTGTTGCAGTCCACGACAAAGTCCAGGCTGTCGCCCTTTTGCACCACGATTTTGGCAACCGGCGTCGGCATGTTCGCATGGAACACCGTCCACGCGCCCACTTCACCCAACCGGCTCGACACCACGCGCCCCCGGACGCCATCGCCCTTGTCGCTCTGATGGTTCAGCGCGCCTTCTACGGAAACAAAGCCGTTGATGGGCGATACCCACCGCCGCACTACCGCGTGCTGCATGTCCCAACCCGGATGCCCGCCCTGCGCGTTCAGGCTCATAAATTGCAGTTTCGGGTCGGGGAAATTGGTGCCGCCCTGCCACTGCTGGCCGGCAAAGTGCGTAAAGGGCGTGAAGCCAAGCACATGTCCGCTTTGCGGATCGTATTCGCCCCAACCGTATTTCCACGGCGACGCTTCCGCCGCTTCCGGCACACCCGCAGGAGGCTGATGCAGGAAGTTGACGCCAAGCGCGATCTCGTCCGCGCTCGGCATACGCCCGAACACGCGGCGATACAGGGCGCGAATACGGGCGGTTTCGTCTTTAGCGGAATTCGTATCTTTGGCGGCAGTCGCGTTGTTGACTGCGCTGCTGTCTTTAACGCCGCTATTGCCTTTGGACATGCCGCTGTCTTTGGCCGTGCCTGCGCTGTTCGCTCCATTCAATTGCGCTTCACCGGCAAGCGCCTGCGCCTGCTGCACCACGAACGGGCTGTTCATCAGATAGAGCGCCTGCTGCGGGACGCTGGTATTGATGCGCTGCGCCGCGCTTTGGTCGGGACTGGCAAAATCGAATGTGCGGTACAGCCCTTGCAGGTTGTTGCGATTGACATAGCCGTACAGGGTGCGCCGCGTGGTATACGGCATCGTGGTCAGTTCCACCGCCGGCCCGCCCAACTTGGTATCCAGTTTGCCGGACACGAACAGCAGGCTGTCGCGCAGGCTTTCCAGATCAAGACGCTGCCGGTTCTGCCGCCACAGCAGGCGGTTCTCCGGGTCTGCCGTGAACGCCAGTTGCGCAACGGCGGGCGTAGCGTCGCTGCTCATCTGATACGCGCTGGAAAGCAGTATCATGCGGTGCAGATTCTTAACCGACCACGCAGAAGTGTTGGGTGTTGAGTGTTGGGTGTTGGGCGAGACCTTTTCTGTTCCCTGTTCCCTGTTCCCTGTTCCCTGCATGAAGTTGTAGGAAAGGTAATCCAGCAGTTCCGGGTGCGTGGGCTTTTCGCCGCGTATGCCGAAGTCGCTAGGCGTACGCACGATGCCGTAGCCGAAGTGGTTCAGCCACACGCGGTTGACGAACACGCGCGCCGTCAGGGGATTGTCTTTGCCTGCGATATAATGCGCCAGTTCCAGGCGTCCGCTGCCGGTGGGCGGCAGGGGCTTTTCCCCCGAAATGGAAAGACACGTCAGGAAGCGGCGCGGAACCACGTCGCCCTGATTGTTGATGTTGCCGCGCACGAAAACGCGCTGCGGATTGTTGTTGCCGTTGTCCTTCATTGCCATGCCGAAATCGGGCTTGGGCGGCACGTTTTTGTTCAGTTCGGCCATTGTGGTTCGCAGAGCCGTGACGCGATCCCGCGCCGCGCTTTCAAACAGGGGCGCAAGGGTGGCGTACTGCGGCGGCGTGGGCAGTTGATCTTCCCGCAGCGACTGCAGCACGGCCTTTTCTTTTGCAGGAACGCTGTCAGGCGACTTCATCACCATGCCCCGCAGACGCCGTATCTGTTCGCGCGTCAGCTTGTCCGTTTCCCCCTGCGCGGCATTGAGTTTTTGCAGATACTCCTCATAGGGACGGGACTGCTCGACGGGCGAAACGGGAACCGTGTTTTCCGCCGTCCGGTCGAACACGCTGTACATCGCGTAGTAGTCTTTGTTGGAAATCGGGTCGAACTTGTGGTCGTGGCAGCGGGCGCAGGCAACCGTCAGGCCCATCAGCCCGCGCGCCGTCACGTCAATGCGGTCATCGTTGATCAACTGACCGTCGTTGAGGAAGCGCCGCCCAACCGTAATAAAGCCCATTGCCGCCTGCGCGGGCCGATTGTCGGGGCAGGCAAGGTCGGCGGCCAGTTGCTGCGTCACAAACTGGTCATACGGCAGGTCGCTGTTGAACGACTTGACAACGTAATCGCGGTACGTGTAAGCGTTGTGGAAATCCGGGTCTTCGGTGAACACATAGCCTTTGGTGTCGGCGTAGCGGGCCACATCCAGCCAGTGCCGCGCCCACCGCTCGCCATAATGCGGGCTTGCCAGCAGCCGGTCTACCACTTTGGCGAACGCATCCGGGGATTTGTCGGCGACGAAAGCGTCTATCTCTTCGGGCGTGGGCGGCAGGCCGATCAGATCGAAAGTAGCGCGGCGAATCAGCGTTCGGCGATCCGCGGGCGGCGCGGGTTTCAGCCCCTTCGCTTCCAATTTGGCGAGGATAAAGCGGTCAATCGGGGATTTGCACCAGGCCATGTTCTTGACGGCAGGCAAAGGCGGGTTCTTCACGGGCTGAAACGACCAGAAACTCTTTTGCGCGTCGGAAAGGACGTACTCGCCGCGCTGCGCTGCCCGCGCCGCATCCGAAACTTTGGCGTTGGGCCAGGGCGCGCCCATCTTGACCCATTCCGTCAGGGCGGCGATTTCCTCGTCCTTCAGCTTGCCGTTCGGCGGCATTTTCAACGCGCCCGTGTAATGCACAGCGGTCAGCAGGCGGCTTTTTTCCAGATTGCCGGGAACCAGAACCGGCCCGCCTCCGCCGCCCTTGAGCATGGCGTCCAGCGAGTCGAGTCGCAATCCGCCCTGCTGCGCTTTGTCGGAATGGCAGGAAAAGCAGCGATTGAACAGCAGGGGCCGCACATGCGTTTCAAAAAACTCGGCCTGTTGCGGCGTGACAACGGGCGCTTGCGCGCCATTTACCGCCGGCTTGGGCGGTTCCGCCGCAACAGTAATGGACGCCGCGCCCAGCAGCGCCAATGCGCCGGTCAGCAGTCCCAAAACCTGATAGCGCGCGGAAACCTGATGCCGCTCTGAAGAACGAAGTGTGCCGTAATTTCTCAAAATCCCGTCTCCCGTTTTCCTGCCGATAGATACAAGCAAACCGCCCCATCGTCGCTCACTTCACGCAGGCAGTTTCCCAACCACCCAATACCAAATACCGAATACCAAACACCAAATTAGTGTACAATCTCCGGCGTGACTTTGCAGGGGCTTTTGATTAGTTTTGACACGAAAAGGCGGGATTTGTTGCGCGGATCACGGACGCGGCGTACCGTTTCGATGCGATACGTAATTTGTATCCATGCAGGGCGCAGACAAACGAATACCACCCGTCCTTGAGTTGTTGAAGGATGGGTGGTTTATGAAGGAGTAAGGATTCAACAGCCGGACTTTGAGGCAGGCGTCCAAAACGCCTGAAACCCTAAAACCCTAAAACCATAGAACCCTATGTACCTGGCCTCTGTTACGCTGTCGCCATGAGCGGCGCGACATTGGAGGCCTGTCGGCCTTTGGGCGTGTCAATCGAAGAGTAGCTGACTTCCTGACCCTCGCGCAGAGTCTTGAAGCCCTCCGTTTGTATCACCGAATAGTGGACGAACACGTCCACGCCGTCTTCCGCCTCGATGAAGCCGTAGCCTTTGGCGTCGTTAAACCACTTCACTTTACCTTTGGTGTCAACCATCGTTCTGTTCTCCTACTTCGTCCCGTGACCGTCCCGGGCTTACCGCGTGATGATGCTTATTTTGGATGTTGATTAAGGAAGCGCGACGGCGCGATCCATTCGTCTTTGCCTGCGTTGTGGGCAGGGCAGACGTTTGCGACATGCCTACTTCTCTTATTTGCATGAAGTGTGCCAAATCGCGCAAAAATGCGCTTTCTTGCCAAAATTTCGTAAAAATTTCAGGAAAAATCCGAATATTAGGTAAATGTACGGGTATAGATACGCGGTGTTCAGGTATTCAGGTGTTCAGATAGTGGATGTTCGGTGTTCGGTATTCGGTATATGGAGGCTGAACGGTGTGTACAGGCGTCATAAGGCAGCGAACGGGGAACTGTAATGCCGGCGCGGCAAAGTGAGGGACTTTGGTTTGCAGGCAAAAGATAGATTTCAGGGCCATCAGGAGAAGGGTTGAAGTCAAATAAGCCCCTCCCCGTATTCCGTATTTCTGCTTCGCTTTGGAAATACGGTTTGAGGAGAGAGGCATGTGTACCTGTAGACGCCTGGGGGAGAGCTACGGGCTGATGTTCAGGGTTTTGCCTGTCGGACGTGATGGCATGATTCTGTGGGAACGCGCGTGCCGGACCCGTTTCAGATGCTGACGCATCTGGCCTTGTTGTGTCTGCACATCCGACATGGCGCGCGCCAGGGCGGCTTCACAGGCTTGCAATTGCTGTTGGACTTCCCGCGTCAGATGCGCAATGACCGGGTTCTGCCTGTCCGCCGGGGAACTCATTTCAGCCCACTGCGCAAGTGCCGGAGCAAGCAGCCCGGACGCCTGCCGGACAAGGTCCATATCCTCGCAGCGCAGCGCGCTCTGTATCTCCCCGGCCAATTGTTCCAGTCGGCGCAGCGTCCGCAAGCGCGCGTCTTCCGCCGAACCCACCGCAGCGGAAGCCTTACCGGAAGAAGCGTCAAACCGAGAGAAGTTTTGCATTAGTTCAGGCATGGAGACTCCCCAAACGCGGCGAATTGCCGATTTTCGATTTTCGATTTTCGATTGCCGATAGATTGCTTTCTGTTCCCTGTTCCCTGTTCCCTGTTCCCTGTCCTGTCTTCTCTTCTTCCCCTGCTCCCGGCTCCGTCAGCCGCTCCACTTCCACCCACGACGCCCACAGGTCGCGCAGCATGGACTGCACGAATTTTACGGGTTCGGGCTGGTCGTGGAGGTTTGCCACCACCAATTGTTCCAGCATGTGGGTGTACAAGCGCGCCAGATTGTCGGCGACTTCGCTGCCTTTTTCACGGTTGAGCGAGCCGAGCAGTTCGGCAATGATACGCTGCGCTTTCAGCAGGTTTTCATGCTGAACGGGTAAGTCCTTAGCCGCCATAGCATCGAAAGCAAGCTGGCAAAAGCGTATCGCGCCCTCGTACAGCATGATAACCAGGCGCGTGGGCGACGCGGTTTCCACTTGCGCGCGCTGATACTGCTGTGACGCGCTGCCCATCCGGGACTTTACGGCGGCTTTGGACGGCACAGGCGATGTGCCTGTTGAGTAGGGCTGGTTGGAATAAGAATGGGCGAGAGCCATGGGTTGTGTTGCTCCGAATGTCCGGGTGTGTCAGGTGATTATGGACGCGCGCTTAGATGCTGATGGAACTGCCGGAACTGCTGGAACTGCTCGACAGGGTGCTGACTCCCAGGGAGGCAAGGCCGGCGCTGGCGGATTTGATCTGCGCAATCGCCACTTCCATCGCCGTAAACTGGTCTTTCAAGCGCTGCTGCTCGTCTTTTAGGCGCGACTCAATATCGTCAATGTTGCTCTGGTAATCGTCAATGTTGGTTTGCAGGCCCGCCGCGGCGGTCGTCAGCGCGCCCGTATAGCCGTCCGTCTGCGCGGTGACATAGTTTTTCACCACATCCGCGACGCCGGAAGTGTACACGACATTGCCGTAACTGCCGGGCGCAGTGGCCGTGACGCGCAGTTGCAGGCCAAGCGCCTGGCCGTTTGCGCCATACGCGCCTGCGATCTGCGAACCGGTCAGAAACTGCCCGATGCCCGTCGCGCTTTCGCCGTTAATGGTTCCAACAACATCCACGCCGTGAACTTCCTGCGGCGTGGTTCCGACTCCGCTCGTGTTCGTGCCGATACTGGCGCTGGAAACAACCGCAAAGTCGGCTGCGGAACCGTACTGCTTGCTGGTCAGCCGCAATTGCCCGCCCGGAGCCAGGGACGCGGAAATCTGCGCCCCGATAACCGGGTCGGCATTGATTTGCGAGACAATATCGGAAGCGGACGCGCCCGCGTGAAGCTGAATACTCCGGCCTTGCAGGGGCGAACCCGTTGGCGATGTGCCGAACAGCGCCCCGGCAAACGTCAGCGATTCGTCCGTCGCAAGGGGCTGCGTTTGCGCGCTTGCCGATGTATACGTGGCCTGGCCCGCGGGAGTAAAGACTTGAACGGCGTACCCATTGGAACTGCTCGGCACACTGTCTTTTGTGGCCGAAACAAACTGCACGTTCGGGTCGGTGGGAGCGCCGGACGCCTGGAACAGTTTGGCGACGCCGTTCAGATTGGTTGCCAACTGCGAGGAAAGCGTGGCGTCATCCACGCTCAGGCGGTCATCCTGGCCGAGCGTAATGCCGACCTGCGAGAGCAGACTCAGGTTCAGGGGCAGGCCGGGAACGCTGCCATTGGTCAGCGAAACCAGATTGTCGTAAACGCTTTGCGTGGTGCTGTCGCCGAACAGGGCGCCGGTTTTGCCCGAACCTCCATCGTACTGCGAGTAGCCGTCAATGGTGTCGAGCGTGTCGTTGTAGGCTTTGACGAACGCCTGGATGTTGCTTTTAACGGTGGCTGTATCGCTGGAAACCGTTAAATTCGCGCTGCCGGCGGCAACGAGGTTGATGGTCACGCCGGAAAGGGCATCCGTAAACGTGTTGGTCGGGCGGCTGGCGGAAATGTTGTCAATGGTAAAGGCGGCGTCCCTGGCCTGCGCCAGTTCGCGGCCTGTTCCTAAATCATTTTGCGCGATTCCCAGATTTGCCAGCACGTTGTTGCTGTCCTGAAAGGCCGTGACATTGCTCAATTGAAGCTGCTGCTTGTTGGTGTTGGTAACAGGGTCGGTCACGGTGACGACCTGCGCTGTACCCGCCGCCACCGCGTTGATGTCACCGGCAATCTGGCTCAGGGAGTGGCTCAGGTCAATGGAAACGGTTTGCGTTGCGCCGCCGACGGTCAACTGCACATTGCCCACAGCCGGCGTCGCCTGCCCTTGCAGCGTTCCCACGCTCGTGGCGCTGTCGGCAAACAGGCCGGAGCCAACTACGCCGCCGGACAGAGGGTGGGCAAAACTGGAGGTATTGGCGAACAGTCCGAGCGTGCCGCCGAGAAGATTGCCCGTACCCGTATCACTGATACTGATTTTGCCCTGAACGCCCGTGTTCGTACTGCCCAGCGTGAGATAATACTGGCCGGGTGAGGGCGTGAGAATGGACGCGGTAACGCCGGCCTGCGCGGAATTGATGTTGGCGGCAAGGGTTTGCAGGCTGTCGGCATCCTGATAGTTGATGGTTTTGCCATTAATCACAATCTGGCCGTGCTGATTGAACGGGTTTGTCTGGCTGGCTTGCGGGGCTGTGCCGATCAATTGCGCCTGGGCGAGATTGGTAACGTTGATGGCGTGTGTGCCGGTTTGCGCGCCGGTAGCCGCGCTGACGGTGGCAACTGTATCGCTGCTGCTCGTCGCAGTCACGAGGTTGAAGGCGCGCAGCGCGTCCAGGCTGTACGTCGCCACCTGCAAGCCGAGCAGTTTGGCGCTGACGGTGTTGTAGGCGGACTGGCGTTGCTGAAGATACTGCTGCTGAATTTTGATGGAATTTTCCGGCTCTTTGTCTACCGCAATCAACTGCGCAATGATGCTGGCGCTGTCAATGCCCGAAGAAAGCCCGGAAAAGTTGATACTGCCGCTCATAGGCGCTCCTTAATTCAAAGAAGACAGAAGACAGAAGACAGAAGACAGAAGACATTATTGCCACAATTCTGCATGAAGTTCATAGGTAAAATCAGCAACTATAGGGTGGTTTCTACTGTCTACTGTCTACTGTCTACTGTCTTCTACTTATTTGAGCAGTGCCAACACCTGCTGCGGCGCCTGGTTCGCCTGCGCCAAAACCGACGTGCCCGCCTGCTGAATGATCTGGTTTTTGGTCAGGTTCACGACTTCCGAAGCCACATTCGTGTCGCGTATCTGGCTTTCCGACGCGGACAGGTTCTCCACGCCGACGTTCAGATAGTTGATGGTAGAGTCCAGCGTGTTCTTTTGGAAGGCGCCGAGATTGGCGCGCAGTTGCGTCACCTGCCCGATGGCTTCATCCGCAATGGTGATCGCGTTGGTGGCTCCCGTTGTTGTCGTCACGTCAATCAGGGACAGGTTCGAGCCGGCGACGCTGGTGTTGCCCAGGTTGGTGGCGCGGATATTGCCCAGGCTGGCGCTTACCGTCTGGCCGGCGTTGGCGCCGATCTGGAACTGGAGATTGCCCGCCGTAACGGTGGCAACCGTCAGCTGCGGCGAACCCGTCGGACTGACATAGCTGGATTGGAACGCTTCCTGCAGCAGGATGCTGTTGCCGTAGGTGTCGGTTACTTTCAGGCCGCTGTCGGTTGCGGAACGTCCTCCGGTAAAGGTGGCAACGACGCTTGTGACCGCGCCATTGACCAGTGCGGACGCGATGACCGTGACGGTAGCGTTGGTTCCCTTGACCAGCGTGGGCGCTCCGGTTCCCGTCAGCAGGGGAGACGACTCGCTCTCGTTGATCTGGAAGTTGGAGCCGTAGTTCTGCTGCGTCAGGACGATGGAACCCGAACCGTTGGCAGTGGTGAAGTCCGCCGATACGCCCGTTGTGCCGGCCAGGTTGTTGATCTTGTTGATCAAGGTCTGCACCGTGTCCGAACCGCTGATGGCGATGGACTGCCCGTTGAGAACAACCGTGCCGCCGCTGCCGGTTTTGAGGCCGGCCACCGTGCTGATGCTGGCCTTGACGCTGGCATACGTCGCCAGGCCCGATACCTGAGCGCGCGTGGAAACTCCATTCAGCGTGACGTTGACCGTACCGGTTTGCGTGGCAAGGTTGTTAAACACGCCGCCGATGTTGATACCCGCGACGTTCTTGGTGTCTACAACCGCAGAGGAGATTCCTGACGAGCCATCAAGGAGGCGCTTGGTTCCGAACTGGGTCTGCTCGGCGATGCGCTCGATGCTGGCAATGGCCGACGTGATCTGCGTCTGGTCGGCCTGCACCGCCACCTGGTCGTTGACGCCGGTGTTGGCGGCATGTACGGCAAGCTGGCGCACGTTGCGCAGCAGGCTGTTCACTTCGGTCAATGCGCCTTCCGAAGTTTTGATCAGGTTGGTGGCGTCCTGGCTGTTGCTGACGGCCTGGTTCAAGCCGTCAATCTGGGCGCGCAGGGATTCGGAGATGATCAAGCCGGACGGATCATCGGCGGCGCGGTTGATGCGCAAGCCGGAAGACAGCTTTTCGATGCTGCTGGCGACTTTGTTGGAAACCTTGTTGAGGTTGTTGAGCGCGTTGAGCGCCGTGACGTTGGTGTTGATCTGCAATGACACTGGGATATTCCTCCATGAATTGCCCGCGGGGTAGGCATTAGGCATTAGGCATTAGGCATTAGGTTCGTACTTATTTGCCTGTCTTGTTTGTGACTGAACAGAGATAATCATTGTTGAACTTAATGCCTAATGCCTAATGCCTAATGCCTATCCGGTATCGGCTTCCTGCCGGATCGGGCTGTCTGCGAAAGACAAAGGGCGCGAAGAGAAGATAAAATCGTTTTGGCGGCCCGGCAATCCTGCCTGTTCGCCTGTCTCTTCCTCGCAAACAATTGTCGGCGGCAAAACCGGTATTACTTAGGGCATGAACCCGTAATTTTACAGGAGCGGGATCGGCACAAAAAGCCCGCCAAAAGGCGGGCTTTTTCGAGGACAGACTTACCGAATCACTAACTTTGCATGTTAAAGCTGCGGTTCGAGGTCGCGCAGGGTTTTGGCGGTGACTTCGGGCAGGGTGTCGTTGATGAACACGTTTGCGCCCGCTTCGAACCGGCCAGGTATTTCAGTTTGTCGGCGGTACGGTAGGGCGGATAGAACATGAATATGCTTATCCGCCCATGCCTTGCTTGTATGGCAGCAAGTCATACTGCTTTCAGTTCAAGAACAGTCGAGAAAGATGTGGTAAATGAGGATAGCAGGTTTGGTACGGCGTGTATGTTCGCTTTCCCATTCTCTCGGAATGTCTGAAATGATACTTGGGTCGCATTGAACAAGAGGCTTCTCAATCCGCAGGGTACTTTGCGCAAAGCCTGTGAACTGTTCCTCCAGTTGCGTATGCCAGTGGTTAATATCATCGCTTTGCATAAATGCAATCATTGCGGCGGAGGGGCAGTGTTGTGCGTATTCTTCATCTAAAAAGCGCAACATCCCTTGCTGGCCGACATAATTACTTATTTTGAAGTCATCGTTCTCAAACGCTTGGCTTCAAAGATGAATTCAGGACGAAGCTTGGGGTCAGTTGTGAAAATGAGTATGTCTATTTCCTTCCGGCTATTCCCTGTGCGCCCTGTGTCGCTTACAACGACTTCGTTACCAACATCGAAATGCTCGTACTCTTCAGGTAAATCCTCGAAGCGAAGCATTGCTTTGATCGCATTGAAATGTACTGGCTGATTGTTTCTTCATTGGTGGTACTACTGAACTGTTGCCGCGCCCTTGTATAACCCCAAAAAAGCAGTTGATGAGCGCGTCGTACAAAAGCGCTGTCATAGTCAATAAACATGTCATCGCTCAAGGCTTACTTTACCTCCGTACGACGAGAAAGCACTTCACCAATGATGTCGTCAGAGTCAAGCAAGGCTTGCGTTCGGGTCCAATCTATAAGCCGTGCGGGTTTGAATAGCTGAACCTTGCCCCATCAAAAACCCGTAAACTGCGCTGATGTACACCCATTGACTGAAGCGTTGTTTGAGAGACTGCCATAGCGCTTTTAAGTCGGCTGCGTTATGCGAAGCAAATTCTAAGATAACAGGTTCAATAGGAAAGTTCGCCTGTAACAAGCGTAATTGGCACAGGATAACTCCTTCCAGCCTTGCCAGCGTGATCTCATGTTTTTTATTGTCCGAGCCCAACAAACACATCCAGCGAATGAGCCAAGTGTTACGCCCGGTACTTTAAGCAGATGTTCATCGACTGGTTCTTCTATGGCACTACCCTATGCTTGCCCTGAACAAATTGGTAGCGATATTCCATAAAATCACGAATAATAATCCGTATGTTCGTTGGCAGGTACAAGATTTGTTCTACCTGATCGTCAAGAAGTGTTTGCAAAGCTTCGCTCACCTGATTCGGTACAACGTACTCGCTGACGGTATTTTCGTCAAGCTTGTTTGGGCGCTTTTTAGCTGTGCTGGCTGTTCTTCATTACTCAATTCACGTGCAATACGGCAAGTTCCTAACTTGCTCTTCTGTCGAATACGGGAATGGAAACTCCGCCCTCATTGACACCAACAGTGTTGGTTGAAATTCCCCACTAGGGGCTTTGAAAGAACAGAAGATAACGAGTATACTGGATGACAAAAGTACAGAAAAAGCGCTTAAATACTCAGCGTCGTCCAATCGGAACAACGGCCGATATGAGGATCTGGAAGAACAAAGTTAGTTTCACTGAAGGCTGCAAAATTGATTTTAAGAATAGATGTGGGGCGTAAGCAACCTATAAACCAGCATATCTTCCTTCGCGTACAGTCTGTTAGCCGGTATGCTTTCAAATGCTTGTTCGGGAACACTGAAGCGAAAACCAGACGCAGTCATTTTCTCTGGCTTGAGCAATTGTAATGACGCAAATCTGGAAGATTATCAACTTTTTCGTTTGCCGATGCATGCGCGAAGTTGCAGACCCTAAGCGGAAATTCCACTTGCGATTATCGCAAATTTGTTCATAGTGTCAATGGAAACAGACGATTGTAGGCGAGATCGCAATTTACTGTCTCGGTGAGTACCCCACAGTGCGGTTTTCCAAACAATAGGCTCACCGACTAGCAGCATCTAATGGCGGACACCACTTAATTTCGTTTTCATAAATAGTAATTGCCCATAGTTGACCATTGGATGATCCATGAGACCTTCTGGTATTGGTTTAGACCAAAGGGCCATAATGGGCTATTAATCGGGCGTATCCTGTTCCTTACTGCTTGAAAAACAATTGTCGCTGCGGGATGTTTGCGCGCCCGCAAAGAGAATAAGCAGTTCGAAAATTGGTAATTCTGTAACCGAATTTTGCTCAAAGAAGACTTGTCGAAAGGCGTACATTGCCCATTTGTAGAGTCTTTGCGGGAATGTACAAACCAACGCAACCTTCTGTATGTAGTATGTCTGTCGCTCGCCAGCAGAATGCGTCAGACACACGATTGGTTACAACTAACTATCTTGTTTTATCACTTCTTTCCTTAGACAGCTATCCACTTCACGAACATCACTGTCGTTGTCTATTACATGCTTGGAATATCTAGGTAATTGTACCCAAGGCGTGTTGCCAATAATCCAGTCGAAACGAAGCGATTTTGCCAAAACAATGAATTGTCATCGAAGAAATCGCATTTGAAGATGTGCGTGTTGTGAAGTTCAGGAAATTTGAAATTTTCATAACGATGCAGTTCCGGCGGGTCAACATAACTTAACAGGGTTAGAATCAGACTGAATTCAGTGACATAGCAGGCATCAAGTTTCCTTTCCACGCCATAGATGCTCGTTGTCAGTATGTCCCGCAAATCGTAGGGCGACAAATCAGGCTTGTCCTCAGTTTTGCGCTGCGCCTTTTGTAACTCAATCAGGCGGCGATACGCCAACACCAAAAATATGCCTGACCCACAGCATGGATCAAGTATGCGCATCTCCGGCTGAAGAGGCTTAACGTAATTCAACTCACTGACGAGGTAATCAGCGACAACTTCGGGCGTGTAGTATGCGCCTATTTTATCCACTTTTTCTTCGCGCCGTAAGAACTGTTCATAGATAGAAGACAGCAATTCTATGGGAATGAACGAAAAGTCATAGATCGAGAAGTCGAAGGCCAATTGCCCATCGGGTTGGTCGCCAGCAAAGATGTTTGCCACATACTTGACAGCATCATCGTTTGGCGCTTGCGGCCCTACAAACGGCAGTGGAAAAACTTTGCCATTGAAACGATCTTCCAGCGCTTCCACAAGTTTACTCAGGCCATTTAGTGTAGCTTTACGCCCAAGTACATCCTCCAGCGAAATTCCCCGATGTTCCAGCCACTTCAGCCGACAGTATCTTCCTATCTTTCAGGTAGCGAATATAAATGTATTTGCCAATAAGACTGTGCGCCACTTCTGGATTTAAGCCATATGCACTGCTGACAAGAACATCTCCCAGTTGCTGAAGGTTGTTGAGCAGACGCTGATCTACCCGATTTTCAACCTTCAAATTGAGGACTTGCTGCTGCCAGATGCGCCCGGAGTCAATTTCGTCAGCATGAAAATTACTCAACGCTTCTCTAATTGCTGCAATTGTCTGAGGCGTGAGATCGGGAACCCGAGGTGATGTAATCTGCCCGACGTCTGCATCTTCATCAAATTTACGATACTGGAAGCCCGTATAAACACGGACCTGTTCGGGAAGTATAACGACGATAAAAGGGGCATTGCCAAGCAGCCAGAGTTTGCGATGTATGTCATCGGCTTTGGCTTCATCCTTCGCGCTTGCAACATAGACAGCAGGACGCGCAGGCAGGATGGGCATATCGGGCGGACAGGTGCGAAATACATAAGCGTGAGAGGCTCCGGCCTCTTTCGCGCGTCGGTAGAGATAGGCCGTTGCCGGGTCTTCAACTGGATGTTCAAGGCTGATCCAATTTTCGGAAGCAACTGTATACCCAAGTATTTCGCTTAGTTGATTGATGTCAAGTTTGCTGTCGGTCATTTGTTACAGCGCATCCTGTTCGCTAAACTGCTTAATCGCCTGCTGTGTTTCCGCCTCAAGTGTTTCCAGGACAATGCCAAGAACCTGTTGCCCACTTCCGTGGAGCGTATCAAGCAGAAGCTGCTCACCCTGCTTTGTCTTACATATTCCAAATAATGTGTGCTTGTCTGGAACCAAAATAGCTTTGCTTAAAGGGTTGGCGTCCTGCATTACCTTCCGCAACAAATCAATCGCGCCTCGCAGACGCTGTGTTGACCAACGGGCGCATTTAAGTTGTGCCAGCGACTTCAATTGAACAACATCGTCCACAGAATACAATTTGCGCGTTCCCGAACCATGCGCTTGCTGTACGCCCGGCAGAAACATTCCTGTCTGTGACCAATGGTTAAGCTGCCGGACTGTAGAACCGGTTAAATCAGCAACCTGTGAAGTTGTAAATGAGGGTTCCTGCATGACTCAGAATCCAGCCTGTTACCAACATGCGCTTATCATAGCACCTGCCAAATAACATTGTCAAGAAATAGTGTCGTTTGGACGTCCATTTTCTTGAATAACTTAACGCCTGCCAATCAGGCAGGCGTTTGAAGAATACATACCCACCAAGAGCCGGAGGGAAGCCCGTTGCTTTCTAAAGCTGCGGTTCGAGGTCGCGCAGGGTTTTGGCGGTGACTTCGGGCAGGGTGTCGTTGATGAACACGTTTGCGCCCGCTTCGGAACCGGCCAGGTATTTCAGTTTGTCGGCGGTGCGGTACGGCGGATAAAATTCGATGTGGAAGCGGTAATAGTCGTACTGCGAACTGTCGCCGTCGCTCGGTCTCTGGTGCATCAGCATGATGTAGGGCATGGAGCGGTTGAACAGGGCGTTGTACTTTGCCATGACGGTCTTCATAATCACGGCAAGGCTATGTTTTTCCGCGTCGTCAAAGTCCACAATCGCCGGCTTGCTGCCTTTGGCAAGGATATGCACTTCGTAGGGATAGCGGGCGTAAAACGGCACGACGGCCAGGAAATGCTCGTTCTGCGCTACGATGCGCCGGCCGTCCCGCATTTCTTCGGCAACAATCGTGTCGTACAGGTTCTGCCCCGTTGTTTCTTTGTACTTGCGGGCGGCGTTGATTTCCTTGCCGGGGATGGGCGGGATGAACGGATAGGCGTAAATCTGCCCGTGCGGATGCGCCAGCGTGACGCCGATCTCCTTGCCCTTGTTCTCGAAGATGAACACGTAATGGACAAAGGGGTACGCGCTCAGGGTTTCAAAGCGGTCCGCCCAGACGTGAACAAGCTGCTCGATTTTGGCGACGGGCAGATTGGCGAGTTCGGTATCCGACTGCGGCGTGTAGCACACCACTTCGCATACCCCCTGCGCGGGGCGCGTGGGTTCAAGGTCGGTGGCTTCGATGGCGGGTTCCGGCGGTTCGCGGCGCAGCGAAGGGAACTTGTTTTCAAAAACCACGATCTCATACGTGGAGGCGGGCACTTCGGTGGGGAAGCCGCCCGGTTTGGTGGGCGCAAGCGGATTATAATCCGGCGGCGGGAAGAACGTGCGATCCTGCCGGTGCGTGGCGGTAATGATCCACTCTTCAGTTGTCGGGTTCCAGCGCAGTTCAGACATGGGCATTCTCCGGGTTGAGGGTTGAGGGTTGGGGGTTGAGGGTATGTGGTTGCTGTTCCCTGTTCCCTGTTCCCTGTTCCCTTCTATGCTTTCAAACACCTGCGTTTCTTCTTCCGTCGCGGTTTCGGGGAAGTGGTAGTAGACCAGAAAGCGTCCGTCTTCTTTCGTGGTGATTTTCTTTTCCATCTGCATGTTCAGGCACGTCCTTATAATGGGTTGGGATACAGGGCTTGTTTCGGCAAGTTCGGCGCGGCTTCCTGCGTATTTTGCCTTGTTCCTTTTATTTTTTGCCTTATCCCTTACCATCTGGCCCTTCTTCCCCTTCCGCATTTCCGCTCTTTCACGTAGTATCTAAAGAAGAGAGAACCGGTAGACAAGCGGTTATAATAAGTAGACAGATGTGCTTGACATGATCCTCCTGATGTGATAGAATAGTAGTAGATACGCAGCATTTGTTTACCCATTTGTCCGGCTATTGCGAAAGGGCATTGACCATGAAACAGCTTACCAAGAAAGACCTGGCGCTGTCGCTGCACACAAGCGGACGCAGCGTAGAAGAGATTGCGCAAACGCTGAAATGCTCGCCAAGCTACGTCGCCAACATCCTGGCCGCGTCCGGCAAGCCGAGCGAGTACAGCGATTTATATACCAGCAGCGTGGTTCAGAACGCTTACGCGCGCATGTTCAGCGGCGTTCTGCGCTTCAAGAATCTGGAAGCGGCGCGCGAATCCGTGACCCGCATTGACGAACTGTTCCATCAGTTTGCCAGTGAGCGGGATCGGCGCGGGCAGCATCAGGCGCAGCTGATGGCCTTGATCGGCAAGAACCGCGCGGAAGGCATCGGCAAGTCGGCGGAAGCCAAAGTATTCCTCGACTGGCTGCTGGCGCACCTGGATACGTCCGAAGCCCCCGCCTGCGACCTGCAAGGCCGTCTGGAAGGGCTTGAGGAGACGGAAAGCGCGCCGTTGAGTGACTACGCCGAGATGTCTCCCTATGAGGCCACGCTTGCTTACGCCTGAGAGCGCAGCGCGTAAACCAGAGTTTCAGTTTGCGCGCAAATCAACGTTAAAAGGATAATGAGAGTGGCAGCGCCTGTGGGACAAGGTTCCGCAGGCGTTTTCGTTTGTCGGCCTGCGCTGTTATTTTGGTTATGACTGCTTACGCAGGCAAGGCAAGGCGGCAATGGCAATTGGCTTCTTGATTGCGCTTATTCGCTTGTGCTTGCTTTTTCTACTCCCTGCTTGTTTGCGCGACGCGGATTTCGGGTAAACTTTATTGGATGGCATTGCGCTGCAAGCGCAAACCTGCCATTCTCCTTTACTTCTTATTTTCAATAGCGCGATAAACAATCAGTGGAGCCTCCTCGGCAGCGCAGATGTTTCCTGAACCGTTTCTAAACTGTTTCTGAACCGTTTTGCGAAACAAAAGATACGCGCCAGAGGACAGGCCGGAGGACGAACAATGAAGATCGGCATCTTGACAGGCGGCGGCGACTGTCCCGGATTGAACCCCGCCATACGCGGCTTTGTGATGAAAGGGCTGGACTACGGCTTTACCATGCACGGCATCCGCGAAGGCTGGAAGGGGCTTGTGCAGGGCATTGTGGAAGAACAGCCCTTAGACGTGGCGCGGGTCGAAGAGATTATCTATCAGGGCGGAACCATGCTCCGCTCGTCGCGCACCAACCCCTACAAAGACCCGGCGCAGTTGGAAGCCGTGAAAACGAATGTCGCCAAATTCGGCTTTGACTGCATCGTGGCGCTGGGCGGCGAGGACACGCTGGGCGTGGCAAGCAAACTATTCAAGGACGGCATCCCCACTGTCGGCATCCCCAAGACGATGGACAACGACCTGAGCGAAACCGATTACACGTTCGGCTTCGATACGTCTGTGTCCGTCAATGTGGAGGCCGTAGACCGCCTGCGCGATACGGCCCGCTCCCACAGCCGCGTAATCGTGCTGGAAGTGATGGGACGCCATGCCGGGTGGGTGGCGCTGCACACGGGCATTGCGGGCGGCGCGGACTACATTCTCATCCCGGAAGTGCCGCTTGATCTGGACGCTCTGTGCGCCCATCTTAAAGAAGCGTATGCGCGTAAGCGGTACGGCATCGTGGTGGCTTCGGAGGGCGTGGAACTGCCGGATGTGGCGGACGACGAGAAGAAATTGGACTCGTTCGGGCATGTGATTCTGAGTGACCGCAATGTGGGCGAAACCATTGCCAAAGAAATCGAAAAGCGTACCGGGTTTGAAACCCGCTCGGCCACAACCGGGCACATTCAGCGCGGCGGAGCGCCCAGCGCGTTTGACCGCGTTCTCGCCTCCCGCTTGGGCATCCGCGCCGCGCAGTGCGTCCAGGAAAAAGACTTCGGCAAGATGGTGGCGCTGGAAGGCACGAACGTGGTTGCCGTAGACATTGACAAAGCGGTGGGAACGCTGCGCACCGTGCCCCGCGAACTCTACGACAGCATCACGCCATTGTTTAACAAGTAGGCGGAATAGTTCGGCATGTTTGCAGAAGTTCCAATCAAAAGCATGAAAGCAGGCACACAAGTTCAATGTGTGCCTGCCTTGTTTTACTTCCAGTTGTTCGGTAGATGGTAAAACATACATTCCTACGGATAGCTCAGGATCCGATTCGGGTCAGCAACCTCCCAAGGAACCAATTCATGTTTCCCCCCGGCTTCCAAGGTGTTTCGGTTAAATACCTCAATACGCGCATCCGTGGGCGGATGGAACCAATGAACCGTGCTGCCAATGTCGAAACACTCATGTTCCCCCTTATTCAGGTATTGCGCCCATATCCTAAGCCGTAAATGATGCGCAAAGTGAATTGTGCGCTCTTTATCATCGGATTCATCGTAAATTCCGGCGACTACCTCACTATCGTTGGTCCAACTGCGCTGGTTGCAATTCGCGGAACCAATGATAGCAAACTTGTCGTCAATGAGGTAAATCTTTGAATGGACATAGGTATAGCGTTGCTGACTGCTGGCTTGTCCTGTTGGCCGTTTGAGGGCACAGACGGCTACGCGGTTAGAGGGGGAAGTAGGAGCATGAGGCTTGTAAAATGCCTCCAGTATTTTCAGGAACTCATTTCGCTTGGCGCGGCAATCGGTAAGTTCCGTAATGCTGTTATCAGGAACGAGAATGACCACTTGCAATTTCTCGTTCGCTTTGAGAGCATCTCTTAAAGCCGTGCTCGCGTCCGTGTTGACGAGATATTGATCCTCCATGTAAATAAGATTTTTCGCTTGTTTGATAGCGTGCAGAATCATGCCTTTGGCCGTCCGTTCGCCGTTGGGCGCGAAAGGAAAACCATCCCTTACATTACCCCCATGATTTTTACCATTGCCATAAGTGCGTCCAATCTGCACATAAACATGGCTTCCATCGGGCGCCTTACTTTCAGAAACTTTTTCGCCTGAGAGGACGCGTTTTCCGACCGGTATTCTTTCTTTCAATTCATCCGAGGGCCGTATTTTACCGTCTATGTCCGTGTACGATTTTCCGCTCACATCGGGATGATTGTTCCAGCGCTCTTTGAATATCTGGAGAAGGTCTACAGCCGCCGGCCCCACGATGCGGCAATGCACATCATGGTACGGCGCCCCCAACGAGCTGCCGGAACCGCCAGGCTGACAGTACCCATTATAGCTCGCGACAATCCTATCATAATATATATCTACGCCGCCACAAAAAGCGATCAAGCCCATTGATCCTCCGACAATGAATATCTTCTGGTGGTGACTGCCGGTAAGATGTGTACCAATTGCCCATCCTACAACAGAGGGCCTGTAAGATCCAACTACCCTGTCATCTAGAATGGCCGCGCCATAGGTTAGCGTGTTGATATGTTCTACCGGGGTGGCGTTGCCGTTACCGTAGTGTCCCGATAACATGGCCCTTATTTCGACACCGTTGCCTGAAGCCTCTTTGAACAGATTACCAATAGTCGCTCCGCCTCCTATATTAAGATCATCACATAACGACCATCCCAGGAGGTAAATGAAATCTCCTTTTTTCGCCATCTTGATGGCTTCCACCATACTTTTGAAGGTTTCCGCCCCATCTATCAGCGGGATAACTTGATTTTCTTTCCTTAAGGGACGCAGGGAGGTGTCGAACCAGCGCCCAAAGTCCGGGTCGCGTGGATCATGAGGCACTTCGATAGTGTTCTGAGCATCGCAATAAATGACCGGCGCGCGTGTTGCCTGTGGCTCCGGCGGCGCATGATGTTGGGCTTCGGAATTGTCAGCTTCCATAGATTTCCTTTAACTTCTGCATTGTGGGGCCATCCAAAACGCCCGTTCTTTCGAGATTGTAAGCGAGCTGAAAGCGCAGCAGGGCATCCTGCAATGGCTGCCCGGATTCCCCATCCGCCCAATAGCCGAGATTATGCAGACGCGCCTGTACGCCAGTCGGTTCATTCACGGAAGCAAAGTCGTCAATGTTGAGTTCCACGGTCCACAAGTCCAGTATCAAGCGGCCTGTCTTGGCGTCGGGATCAACCTGGTGCTGAAGTCCCCCGTCTCCATCGGTCTGTCCCTGAAACTTTTGGCTCTCAACTTCCAAGCGATAAGCCTTATTCTTAAAGGGCTTGTTGTACACGTCAATCAGGCGCAGCTTCAGTTGCTTCTTGCGCTTTCACCGGGCGGCGGGACCGGGGGAACTTCCGGCGCGAGGATAGGCTGGCTTCCGCTGTCGCCAATATAGGTGTGATTGGCTCCAATGATCAGCGATGTCAGCCCGCCCGCGCACAGACATTTATCCTCCACGCGGGCCGCAGGCAGATTTTCGATGTAGACTGTAGGGCTGCCGGTGACAATCGCCCCCGGCCCATGCAGGGAGCAAACCTGTTTATCGCCCATGCGCGCGGCTGCCAGGCCCTCGATAATGGTGGAAACAGCCGTAGGAGGCACAACCACGCCGCCATGCTCGGTTTTATCCGTAATCCGAATCGCCTTCTGACACCCCATGCCTGCTCCTCACGCTTTCGCTGCGCCTTTGTACGCCAACCGGCCCGCTTCAAGTATAACCATTATACGGCGGCTATAACAATTGTGCGGCACACTACTTTTGAACCGTATAGACTTCCGTAAAATCCTGTGTAGAGGGCTTTTCCTCATTCAGCCCTTCGCTCAACAGGGGCGCGGCGGCAGGAACCGGATGAACGTACCATTTGCCGTTGGCATCCTGTATCACGAGAGTGCGGTTCAGCGTTGGCTTTCCATTGTTCAGGAACACGCCGACATCCACGAATTCAACCTCTTTGAAGTCGAATGTGGCGTAGCCGTAGGAAGCAGGTCCGTTGAGCGTTAAATGCCGCGCCGCAAAGACTTTCCCGATGGATTTTGGGCCATTGGGAGAAGGCGCGGGCTTCTTCGTCTCGCTGCGCATTTGCTGCGCGGTTTGCGTGAGAAAGGCTTCGTACTTTTTGCGGTTCTCGCCTCCCCCAAACGGCTTGATGCAGGTTCCGGTAAACAAAGCGGCGTCGCGCTTGATGAAGGCGCGCGCCAGGTCGCAGGCCGCGCCTTCCGGGGTCGCATGTCCCGCAGGAAAACCGTCTTTCTCTACTTTGAGGGCAGGCTTACCGTTTTGCGCAGAGCCGGAAATGCCGGTCAGCAGAAGCGCCCCTGCAAAAATAAGATGTCTCATACGATCCTCCGACCGCTTTTATGCAGCCAAAAGCGAATCAATCATGCGGCGCGTCTGTACGTCCGCAAAAATGGTACGCAAGTCTTGTTCCAGTTCTTGCTGATTGCTGCACTTGTAGACTTGTACTTCCTTTGCATGCGCGGCCAGAGTAAATTCGACTTCAACCGGGTACGGATGCTTCTTTTGGTGAATCGCTTTCAGCAGCGTATGCGTGTAGCCACCAAGCGCCGCGCCCTTCAAACTGAAATTATGCGCGATCTTCCCGCCGGGAAGCGGCTGCGTCAGCACTTCGGCTTCTACCCGACCTCTGGTATGTTCGCCAAGCCGCTTCGCCTGACGCCGCAACACCATTGCCGGCGAGTCGTCCTCCGGTACTCGTAAATCTTCCGGCCATAAATCAATTTCATTGGCTGATCTTTGAGGCGGTTCGGGAACCCGGACTTCGGTGACGCGCAGGTTTTGCTCCCCACTTTCGTAAGCAATCCCTTCTTCCAACCCCTTTTTCAATCGGTCAAACATTCGTGGGCGTTCTGTCGCCATATCTATCGTCCTTTACATTGCTGGCGGCATGTGATCACATTCAACAGCAAAATATAGGCAACACATTCCCATCCTTACATGGCTTGTGTTATTTTGCCGCTAACTCTGCCAGTGTCGCCTTTGAACGGCGTATAATGCGTTTTGCCATTCTTTATGAACTTTTGGCATATCTGGTTCAACAGATTTCCACCAATCTATGTGGTTGGCGCGGCCATGTGCCGCCATCATCATAGCCGCAACAATCAACTGTTCTGGTGATGCCGACGTCCCAAGCCATGCCTGTACTAACTGCAGAAATCTGAGGTTGGAAGCCCTTTGCGCTGTATACGAGAAAACCCAGAGTAGAGTACTTCAGTGTATCCAGATGGAACAGATTGAGCAGCTTTACTCAACACATCAGGAACCTCGTCAGGCCGCAACCAGAAATGCCAACAGCGTTCAGATTTGACTGTTTCCAAGAGATGCTCTTCTACCCATTCAGAGAATCCACTGTTAACGGCAAGTTCGGCAAGTTCTTCTTTCTCGCTTGCTGTAAAACGTTCAAGCACTGGCAGAAGTAAATCCAGCATGGATTGTGAAACCGGGTATTCGCCTCCTTCTGTGTACATCGAGAAGAAGTAGTGTAGTTCATCAAGCCCTTCTTGACTGATAGCCTGCTGAACAAATGTAAGCGCTTCCGGTACATCAGACCGCCATAAAGAAATCCATGTCTGCCTGCTTCGCATTAAAAGTTCAGGTTTGTTTAGAACAAATTCTCTAACAGCATCGGCAGGCAAGTAGCGAAAAACGAAGTGAGAGTAAAATGGAGGAGATTCCAGTGCTTTTTCTATATTGCCTTCCAATGCTTGACGCACTTCACTGTGGTTACACAGCAAAGAAGCATAAGCGCACCATTTGCCCGGAGATTGCTTGATGCGCTCAACCAGTAAACTGGCGGCAGTTTGGTCGCGCAACTTCAAACGTACTTTCAAAGATTCGTCGAACAATTTGTCTTGCTCTGACACTGATTGTAAGTGGATAAGATCGTCAGAAGTGGCTTTGCGCTTCCAAGAACTGAAAGCGATAAAACGCACATCTATGTTATCATCTGTTACAATTAGATGCCATAGACGCTCACGAGTTACTGTTTTCACAGGTGCATAAGGGCTAATCTTTAGCTCTGTAAGCGGATCTACAAACTCCATATTATCGTTCCACAAGTAAGCGCCTTGTTGTACACTCCACCGAATAAATGTCTCTATAGCATTAGGATGATCAACATGGCGCAACAAGTAGCACATGGTCTTGCGCATATCAGGGTAATTCTCAGCTACTCGTGTCCAAGTATCAGCAGCGGCTTCAGTAATCGGCCAACGTAACGTACTGTGCAGAGGTGACATAAACTCAAAATAACGCCTACTACTTTTCCCCTCCTCCTCCGCATCGCTTATATTGCGAACCATCAGTAAAGCAGTCTCTAACGTAGGCTGCGTTGTTTCACTCCCACAGCGGCTGAGTGACCAGACAAAATAGGTAAGGCAAGTTTGGCGTTCCGTCGGATGTGCAGCGTTCCAAGCCGCTACGACAACTGGCCCAAGTTCAGGCCAAGCAATATACCCGGCAAGTGTAAGTGCAGCAAGGCGCAGGATCGGGTTGTGAACAGCATTAGCTAATTCATCTACCAATTTCTCCCGTTTTGCCTCATAAAATTTTGCAAGGGACTCTATTTGTTCTTCTAGCTGGCGAAAGCCTCCTGATGGAAGAAATCTGTAATGTTGTGTTTCAAGTTCCAGCCATGATAACCCTGCTGATATATCCCCATTGCGCAGTCGTGCCGCCCAAATGTACCAAGCAGGTTCAAGATCGTACGTAATCTCAATTACAATTGCGTCATCTGTTTGAAGAAGTTTCGTTGCAAGATGCCATTCCAGTCCATTAACGAACCCGCTACGCTCTGCTCGAAAATCAGCAAGAACCTGATGCAATCCATCTCGTATATTCGCCCGTATATTTGCTTCGTTGGGAAATAAACGAAGGCGTAATACTTCCGCCAGAGCGAGAGGCTGATTGGCAGCGAGTAACGCTATTGCCGATAGGCGTACACTGTTCCGGCAAAAAACAAGCGCCAAAGCCCATGCTTCTGCGAGACCCGGATTGGTGAGCCAAGCAGAGAACGCTAATTGATCAATGCCCTGATCTAATTGCGACAGCACATTGGCTGCAAACCAACGGCCTATAATGGCATCTCGAAGGCGGCTGTGTTTCCAGCGCCAAACCTCTTTGTCATTGATTTTGTCAATCCAGCCCAGCAAATTCGTTTTTGCCAAGACATACAGAAGATTAGCATCTCTCTCGTTGAGTTTTGAACGTATCTGTTGCCAAGTTGGTTCAGGCGATTCAATTCTGAGTATCAAACCTACCAGACAATCTAAAGCATTAGCAAATTCGCCGGGAGTAGCAGGAATATCTTTGGCGTCAGGAGCGGCTTTTGTGGCCTTGTTTATGGTTAGCTCAAAAACATCACGGATTAGCGCTGAACGACTAACGCCAGGCATGGGTGTAATATCGTTAAGCGCCAAGCCACAAAGAAATGGATCGCCATTGAGAGCTTTTACTAATTCCCGCGTTTGTTCAACACTTTTGCTAGGGGCATGTTGTACCAATATGTTTTGTTCAGCAGAAGAATACGCATCAACGTCTACAAAACTCCATTTAGATGCCTGTTTATTTTCTGCATCGGGAAGACTTCCCAACTCTCCAGGCCAAAAAGGAACGACTGCGCGTAACCATGGACTGCTGTAGTCCAGATTTCCTGCTTCTTCAGCAGCTAATGCTGACCATGCTTCGATTGTGTGCAATGCTTTTTGAGGCGCATCCAAGCGGTTTATATCATCAATGAACAGAGTCAAATCAACTGATGCCGCCATAGCGATTTTAAGAGCATCGTCCCCTGCCTGATTGTTCAGAGCAGGATAGAAGCGTTGAAGCGTTTTAAGCAATGTTGCAGATAAAGCGGCATTAGGTGTGATGTCTTCAGCAGGCAGCCATAAAGCTATATCTCCTTTATCGTTGGCCGCTTCAGCAAGTTGACGTCCAAGTGTTGACTTGCCGGTTCCCGATGAACCACGCAGGCCAATCAGACCTGATGCTGATCCATTAAGTAGAGTCTGAGTTTGTGCAAAGGCATCACGGGGTATCTCTGCCTGTCTCTTGTTTTGGTGAAGGAAAAAGAAATGCTTGTGGTGCCGCAGAGATTTTCGAGATATGGTTCTCAACAAACTTTCGCTTAAACGTCCTGCGTCAATGCCAAGAAGGTGTTGCCTTAAATATTGTCCTTCACCGTTATTGTCCAAAAAATCAAGCAGCAAAGACCCTTCAATAACCTTGATGGTGATGCCCAGCTTCATCCCTGAGCAAATAGCCTCACGATAAAGAGGGGTATCGCTTTTTAAGGAGCGATTAGTGACGAGGTAGAGAACACATTCTATTGCTGGGTTAATGGCAAGCCAAGTAGCAAAATCTTTGGCGGCTTTCGGCAGATCACCTTCCTGTGTTTTGTCACCAAGCCATTTACCTCGTAATTTTCCGCGTATATCTGTTGTGCAGGCTACACTGATATACTTAGGCGGTGGTCCCGACACATACAGAATAGCATCAACAGGACACACGATGGTTTCACCATCTTCATTTACGCCTGTAGAAATGAGACCTGTCAATTCAGGTTCTTGGCGACGCAAGTAACCTGCTACAAGTTGCTCGAATTTACCAGCCTCAATCTTTGCTAATGCTTCGGATGTACTCATTTGCTATCAACTACTCTGACCGACTCAAATAGCCGATCCGGTTTTTCCACTCTTGCTCTTTATTCGTTTCCCAGAACGCGATAAGGCGCGGACAAGCCCGCCAAAATCGTTCGGCGCAATGGTGTGGTGGTCTACGAACAGGATGCCGCTATATGTTGTGCTGCCGTCAAATAGGAATGGCTGCTCCGCCAGTATTTGCGTGTCATAGGTGACGAGCAGCCATTCTTCAGCATCCAGTGCCGCAATCAGGTCGGCGTCCGGCGTTCCTGTGTATGCGCCGCCACGCCATGTGTTGACGCTTTCAATGAGAATGTCTGGCTGCTTTTGCCGAATTTGCTCTGCGACAACAGGAGAAATGTTTTCATCGAGCATCAGCCGCAGGCTCACGGATTGCTCTCCTCAACGCTGCCTTCAACCTCCTGCGCAACTGGAACTTTGACAAGTTCCAGTTGCGGCAAACGTCGCTTCAGTTGCTCATAAGTGGTGGCCTCGTAATCTGCAATCAGCGCGTCTATCTCTTCGCCAAAGGCTTCATAGTAATTGAGCGCGGCCTTCACCCATTCTTGCGAACGATGTCCGTTCCAATACGCCGCCGTCTGCTCTGCATCCATAGCGTAAGATTTCGCCAGATTCACGACCCACCAGACAGGCAGGCGAGACGTTTTCATGTAGGCCATTCTGCCGTTTGGCGTGTCTCGAAATTCAATGTACGCGAACTCGTTTTGACGTATCCATTCTTCAAGGGCGATAGAAAGCGTTTCGTTGACGCTGCGTTGCTTGCGGCGGGCGTACTGCCGCAGTCTATCTGCGGTTGCTTCCGGGACACGGGCGCTGATAAGTTGGGACATGGCTTACCTCCTGAATACTTTGTACTACATAGTATACGCTGTTTGGAGCGAAATGTCCATAAGAACATGACTAACGAGAGTGACAGAAACGGATGGTTATGGCAGGGCGAAGGCGATGTAGGAGTCGCCGGATTTGGTGCGGAGTTTGCCGCCGCCGCCGCAGGCGATTACCACATACTGTTTGCCGTTGACCATGTAGGTGCAGGGCGTGGCGTAGCCGCCCGCTTCCAGTTTGTAATCCCACAGCATTTTGCCCGTTGCTTTGTCAAAGGCGTGGAATTTTTCGTCTTTGGTTCCCCCGATGAACACCAAACCTCCTTCCGTGACAATCGTGCCGCCGAAGTTTTCGGTTCCCGTTGGCGGCAAGCCTTTCGCCGTCAGTTCCGGGAACTCGCCCAATGTGATGCGCCACGCGAATTTGCCCGTATTCAAATCTACCGCTGTCAGGTTGCCCCAGGGCGGCTTGCTGGCCGGGTAGCCGTTGGGATCGTTGAAGTAGTTATAGCCCTGAAAGTCGTAGCCGCCGCTGCCGTTGGGTTTGACCGTGCAAATATAGGGCGTGTTGTTGGTGTTGACGTACAGCAGATTGGTCGTCGGATCGAAGGACGCGCCGCTCCACGTCGCGCCGCCGTGAAAACCGGGCGCAACCACTGTGCCGGCCACGCTCGGCGGAATATACGGCTTGCCGTAGCGGTAGCCTTTGAGCAGTTTCAACACGCTCTCGTGCGCTTCGGGCGAGATGTTGGTCAGGTCGTATTCCGTAAAGGTTTGCGGGGACAGCGGGGGTGGCAGAACGGGTTCCGGCTGCGTGGCCCATGCCTGCTCGCCCGGAACATCGGACGGAGTGGCGGGAACTTCGCGGATGGGAAACAGGGGCTTGCCGGTCAAGCGGTCAAACACGAAAATAAAACCTGTTTTGGTGGGCTGCGCAACCGCTTCAATCGTCTTGCCGTTGCGCTTCACCTGACACACGACGGGCGGGCAGGGGTTGTCGTGATCCCAAAGATCGTGATGCACTTCCTGAAAGTGCCAGATTCGCTTCCCCGTTCGCGCGTCTAGGGCGAGGGTACAGTTGGCGAACAGGTTGCTGCCGTGCCGATCCGCGCCGTAAAAGTCGGACGCCGCCGAGCCTGTGCCGCAGAACAATATGCCGTGCTTGGTGTCCAGGGTGAAGCCCGACCAGGGGTTGACGCCCGGACGCTCCTTCCAGCTATCGCCCTCCCACGTGTCATTGCCGACTTCGCCTGGACGCGGCACGGTATGGAAGCGCCAGACTTCTTTTCCTGTGCGCGTATCAAAAGCGCGTATATCCCCCGGCGATCCCGGCCCGCCCTCGCTGCTCAGAAAGCCCAGAATCACGCGATTGTCAAACACCATCGGCGCGGACGTTGCGCCGTACCCGAACTTGCTGATGTCGCGCTCGATGCCCGCCCGCAAATCCACAATCCCGTTTTTGCCGAAGTCCGCATCCAGCTTACCGGTCAGCGCGTCCAGCGAGTACAGGTTGCCGTCTGTAAACGACACGAGGATACGCCGCAGGCCGTTGGGTTTGCCGTCCGACCAATAAGCGACGCCCCGATTGACGCCGCCCGCTTTGGAATCGAAGCGCCATATTTCTTTACCCGTTGCCGCGTCCAAAGCAACGACGCTGAGTTTAACGGTTGTCAGGTACATCACGCCGTCAACGACAATCGGCGTACACTCTATTGTGGAGCCGCCCTGCGCCGCATCGCCGCCATGAAACACCCACGCGGGCTTGAGGCTCTTGACGTTGCTTTTGTTGATCTGCGTCAGGAGGGAATAGCGCATCCCGCCCTTGTCATTGCCGACTTCCGCCCAATTCACGCTTGTTTTGGCATTGACATGCGGCAGGGGCGCGAACACGCGGGGCATTTGTGGGAGCGGGCGCGCGTCGGCGATTTGCTGCGCGCGGGTTTCCGGCTGCGCGGCATTTTTGGTAAGAGACGCATCAGCAAAACGCCCGTTTTCCAATTTGTCGAAATGCCACAGGCCGATGGTATCGGCGTCGGCGGCAAACGGCGCAGTCGGCGTTTGCCGGATTTCTCTAGCAATTTTGGAAATGCGAACTTCGTCCAGGAGGCCGTCGCAGCCCAGATTATGGGGAGGATAGCAGCCGAACCACAACGGTCCAATGGCGGGCGTCTGGTGCGGCGAACCGATTTCCTGATCCTTTACCATTTTGCCGTCCACGTACAGGCGAACGCGCTCCGGCAGCATAGTCATGGCGACGTAGTGCCACTTCTCGTCCACGATATTCACGCCGGAATCTATGTTGGGCGGCGTCACGCCCGGCAGGAACGCGCACAGGTTTCCGGTTCCGGCAGTGGTGTACACTTCCCAGTGCTTGGGCGATTCTTTGGGGCTGTTGGCAACCAGAATGTTGAAACTGTCTCTGCCGTTGAGTTTTGCCCAACACTCAACGGTCAGAGGCGGCTCCTGATAAATGGCTTTTCCGGGCGCGGCGAAGGAAACGCCCTGCGGATTTAGCGCGTTTCCAAAGCGTCCCGCAGGGTTGCGCTCGCTTAGAACCACTTTCGCCGGCGCAGTGGCCTGTGGAGAAGTCTGTACGGGCTGCGGCAGCACTTCGCGCTTTGCGGCCCAGGCTGCGGCGCGGCGAATGATTTCCGCATGGGCGGGAGTGCGCAAGGCGTTCGCGTCGTGTCCCATCAGAGTTTGGAAGATACGGCCCTGCCCTTCCGTGTACGCGAAGGCGAGAGGCTCCTCCTGCCCCGTCGTTTTCGCTTTCGCGGTAACGAGCGGGTCAATCGGCAAATCGCCCTGCTGATGGAAGTACAGTTCATCCGTTGTGCCGAAATCCGCGATTCCCTGCGTGAGCAGGTTGTCGGAATGCGTGATGTGCGCGGTAAACGGCCCGTAGGCGTCGTGCCCGCTTTTGTCATCCACCCAAACCCGACGCGCCAAACGGCCATAATAGTCCGGCCAATCCCGCCACGCGCCGTTGGCAAAGTGGATAATCAACAGTCCGCCGCCGTTGCGCACATAACGCAACAGTTTTTCGCGCGCTGCCGAACTCAAACTCGGCCTGTCATAATTGCAGTAGTTTTGAACCAGCACATCGTAGCGAGACAGGTCTTCCGTCGCCAGCTTTTCTGGGTCTTCCCAAACCGTAGTTTGGATGCGGCTGTCACGTCCCAAAATCTCCTGCAGGGCGGGCGTTGTCGTCCGCCAATCGTGGGCGGGATGGTGGTAGCCGGTCAGAATCAGGGCGTGAATGGTATCCCAATCGGGTGAAACGGTGGACTGTACGCCGCCGGGGGGAACCTCGCCTTTTGCCGCCCACACAATCGCGTTCAATACCATGCGGCGCATGTTGTCGTTTTGCCAGTTGGCATACGGATGCCCGCCCGTAAACGCAAAACCGCGCCCGCCGTCCTTGCGCTGTACGGCCCACGCGACGGTTTGCAGCAGCGGTATGTCATCAATGGTCATATTAAGGATGGGTACGAAGCGCGGGTCCCGGTCTTGAAACCGCATGTTGTAGTAATACTCGTCGCGCAGGGGAAAAGCGATTACACCGTTGCTGATAGGATGCGCTGGCGTGGCGGGGCTGAGTGTGGTGGTCAGCGTATTGATTTTGCTGAACCAGTGATTGGCCGCGCTTCCCGTCTCGTAATCGAAGTACCCGCCTGCCCAATCCAGATACTCCGGCCCACCGCGCTTGACGGGCGCAAACGTCGCGTAGTGCAGCAGAACCAGTCCACAGCCCCGCTTCATCTGCTTCTGGATTATTGCCAGCCGATTGCCGACAAGCAGGGGATGGTCCGCCTCGTTGTGATCGGAACCATCCGCATATACCACAATCGCGTCGGCGTCGTCAAGCGTTTTCGGGTCTTCCGGCCAGCCGTACAAATGCACTTCCGTGTGATAGCCTTTGAGGTTCGGGGAGGTTTCCAGGCTGCGCGCCAGTAAACGGCACACTTTTTCGTACTCATGCTCACCCGGCCCATGGCTCTTCTTCCCGGCGAGAAACACGATTTTCTTTGTACGTAAGACGGTTGGAGAAGCGGTTTGCGCGTCGCTTGCGGCGCTCATCAGCATCGCCAACAAACCGATCATCAATGGCAGCCACCATTGGCTCGGCTTTAAGATTGTTTGTTTGCTTTGCATTGGTTTTCGTCTCCTGCGCATTCTTTTCGGCACTCTATCCGTCGCATCAGGATCTTCTGTAGCGAAGAATTCGCGGTTTCCCGCACCAACTCTTCCGAATCACTTAGCGCATGTTCCAGCGCAGAGATGGCTTCGTCATCGTCTCTTGCGCACAGGGCAGTTGCCGCATTTCTGAGCAACCCGCGCCGCTTGGCCCGTTTCACGGGACTGCGCTTGAATTTCTCACGGAACTCCTCATCATTCATGTACAGCAGGTCGGTTACTTTGCTGTTGACAGTGACATCACGGGGTTGGAAGGCAGGTTCCTCTGTCGGGAAGAGGGTGGGATAGCGGGCAGTTTCGCGCGCTCTGTTTATGGGGCAGACTTCCTGGCAAATGTCGCAGCCATATATGCGGTTGCCCGCTTCGGCCAGAACGGGGCGGAACTCTTCGGGGATTGCGCCTTTGAGTTCGATGGTGAGGTAAGAAAGGCAGCGGCGGGCATCCAGTTTGTAGGGTTCGAGCAGGGCGTTGGTGGGGCAGGCGTCCAGGCACTTGCGGCAGGTTCCGCAACTTCCAACGGCGGGCGCGTCCGCTTCGAGAGGCACATTGGTGACGATTTCGCCCAGGAAAAAGTACGACCCGGCGCGCGTGTTAATGAGCATGGTATTTTTGCCGAACCAACCCAGTCCCGCCCGCCTCGCCACTTCCCGCTCCAAAACCGGCCCCGCATCCACATATACGCGCCCGTCCGCTCCGTCCATCCCCGAAGCCGCCTGCGTCTTCAAAAACGCCAGCAGTTCCTTTAGCCGACCGGCCATCACATCATGGTAATCGTCCCCGCGCGCATAACGCGCAAAAGTTGATAGTTGATAGTTGATAGTTGATAGGCCGTCTGCTTCTATCTCCTTTTCTCCTTTTCTCCTTTTCTCCTTTTCTTCCTCTCCTTCCGTGTAGTAATTCATGCCGACGACAATAATAGAGCGAGCGTCGGGAAGGAGTTCGCGCGGGTCGAGACGGCGTTCCAGGTTGCGGGCGAGGTAGTCCATTTCGCCCGCGTAGCCTTGCGCGATCCAATCCCGATATTCGGCGGCAAAAGCGGAAGGCTCCGCCCCCGTAATGCCTACAAGGTCGAAGCCCAACGCGCGCGCCCGCTCTTTAACCAAATCTTCCAAACGCTGCATTTCAGTCCTTCACCACAGAGGCACAGAGACACAGAGGTTTCACAGAGAAAAGAAGAAAAGGGGAATGAGGAGAGGGAACCGCGAAAGAAACGAACCAAGACGAAAAGAGGAAAAACAAAAAGAACCGCAAAGAGCCTCAGGATGTCAAAAGAGGAGCAGTCACTTCGTAGGACTCTTTACAATTCTCTTCGCTTCTTCTTTTGTCTTTTTCGTTTATTTCGCGTGTTTTGCGGTTTCTACCTCCGTATTCTCTCTGTTTTTTCTGTGAAACCTCTGTGTCTCTGTGCCTCTAGCGTAGCGGGTGGTTCAAACTTCTATCCTACCGCGTCCAGCGCGTCTTTAATGGACATTTGCACACACGTCAAGATGGGCGTGTCACGCAGGGTGAACAGGCTGGACTCGGTTTCGCGCAACGCCATCACCAAGTCCAAAAAGTCGGCCATAATGTCGGTTTCAAAAGCAACGACAAATTCCTGATCGTCTATGCCGAAGGAATAGGTCGTGTTCAGCTTCACAGTCGGGAATTTGTGCCCCACTTCGATGTGCGTGGACATAGCCTTTTGGCGCTCTTCCAGCGACTTCAAGTACCACTGCCGCGTTTTGACGAAAGGGTACACGAACAGGTACTTGCGCCCGGTAGGACGAATCACCAGCCGACGGCCTTCCGGCGAACCTTTTTCCGTCGGGTCAAGGTACTGCGAATTTTTGGTCATGGCAAGAAAACAGTAGGGTTGCGTAGCCCACTTGCCGATGCCCGTGTTGAGCAGTTTCGAGCCGTGCTTCTGAATAATGTCCAGTTCCGGGCTGGCGTTCCACAGCAGCAAATCCACATCGCCGCGTATGCCGACCAGCGAGTAACTGCGCACCATCATCTCATCCGCAGCCTCTTCCACCGCGCTTGCAAACGCCGCTTTGTCCTGCGCCCGAACCTCATCGGGCTGCCGCCGCCACGCCGCATCAAACTTATAAAACGCAAACTGCACCATCGGGCGTCCGCGATTGTCCATTAGAAACCTCCGGGTGTTCGGTGTTCGGTATTCGGTATTCGGAAATACAAAAGTATGGAAGTTTAGCTTCACAAGGAAGAGTTATGAACCGAACACCGAATACCTGAATACCTAACACCAATTATGGCACTACCACCAGCGTCTGCACCGCGCCGTCGTGTGCCGCGATGCGGGCGATTTGATGGCCGTTGCGGACATTCCAGTAGCGCAGGGTTTTGTCACTGCCGCCGCTGACCAGCATATCGCCGTTTGCTGTCCACGCCAGAGCGGTTACGCTGCGGTCATGCCCGCCTGCAAACGCGATTCCCGTGCCGGTCTGCACATTCCACAATCGTATTTTACCCTCTTCGTCGCCGGTTGCGATAGTTTTGCCGTCCGGGGAGTAGGCAGCCGCGAAAACGCCCTTGCTCGTGACGCGAAAACGCCGCATCAGGCTGCCGCCATTGGTTTCCCAAACCTTTAAATAACCGTCCATAGACACGCTGGCAATAAGATCGCCTGCGGGAGAAAGGGATATGGCGGTAATGCTGCCTTCGTGCGCGACAATCGTGGATTCGTAATCCATAATCCGGCCCTGCGCGCGCAGTTTCCAGACCCGGATTTGATGGTCATCGCTGCTGCTGACAAGGGTGTTGCCGTCACCTGAAAATTGCAGGCTGCGAACCGCGTCGTCATGCGCCTTGATTTCCACAAGCAGGTGTCCGCTCACTCGATCCCACAGGCGAATAAACGTGTCCGCGCCCCCAGTGGCGATAATCAGGCTGCCGGGAGAAATAGCGAGCGCCGTAATGCCGCCCTCATGCGCTTTTACGCTGCGCAGGGGCATGGCGTTCGCCGATTCCTCTTCGGCCATGTCCCACCATTTGAGCGTTCCGTCCGCACCCCCGGAAATCAGCAGGGGCGTCGGCTTGCCGTTCATGCTCATCACGTATGTCAGAGCCATCGCGGAAACGGACGCCTCATGCGAGCCGATAAACCCGTTCATCTTGCCCGTCGCGTCCCAGTGTTTCAGGCTGTGATCGCTGCCGCCAGTCAGCACAACCGGCAGAATCGCGTTGGTGTCATGGGGCGCAGGAATGGGCGCGGACAGGGACGGCGACAGCGGCATGGCGACTGCCGCCACAGGCGAAGCGGGCATGGCAGGCGGCGGCACGGATACAAGGGGGCGTTGGCGCTTGCGCGTTTGCCATAGCGCTCAGGGAAAATAAGTACGCGCATACTGCTTGCAAGACAATGCCGGTTCGCGCCCGCCGAAGCAAACAGGCAATGAGAATGCAATAGTTGCGGAATGGAAACAGCGCAGAAAATGGCATGGTGGGCAGGGTGTCAGTGGTATCGCGCATTGTCATTGAGTAACTTCCGGGTTGATTATGTAAAGTGTTCTAAAACCAGAGCAAAATATGAGACGTCTCTCATCCGTTGCCTGGTATGACAATGCGGACGCATAATTGTTACCGCTATGTTGCCGGGAGCAAGCGTCAGCTGGAACAGCTATTTGTCCATAAGTCCCTTATTCTTTTCGCGTTCTTTCGCGTATTTTGCGGTTTAACTCTGCTCTTCCGCTTCCACTACCGCGCCGAATTTGCGGACGCGCTTCTGGTAATCGGCAAGCGCGGCAATTAAATGGTCGCGGTCAAAGTCGGGCCAGCAAGTCGGGGTGATGTGGATCTCGCTGTACGCGGTTTCCCACAGCAAAAAATTGGACAGGCGTAATTCCCCGGCTGTGCGGATAAGCAGGTCGGGGTCGGGAATTTCGGGCGCGTACAGATGGGCGGCAATGGCTTCTTCGGTGATTTGGTCGGGCGCAATCTGCCCCTGTCGCACCTGCTCGGCGAGGACGCGAACCGAGTCTACCACTTCCGCGCGCCCGCCGTAGTTGATGGCGAGATTGAACGTCAGGCCGTCAAAATGCGCGGTGCGCTGCATGGCGTCTTCAAACTCGGCGCGCAGGTCGGGCGGCAGTTCGCGCATCCGGCCCGACACCCGCACCCGCACGTTGTTTCGGATCAACTCCTCGATTTCCGCCCGCATCGCCCGCAGCATCAATTCCATCAGCCCGCCAACCTCGTCTTGCGAGCGCCGCCAGTTCTCCGAGGAAAAGCCATACACGGTGAGATAGCGGATGCCCAGATCGTCCGCCGCATACACAATATCTTTGAGCGTCCGGTAGCCCTGATCGTGCCCCCACAAGCGGTTTTTGCCCTGCGCCCGCGCCCATCTGCCGTTGCCGTCCATGATAATGGCGACATGGACGGGAATGCGCGCCGGGTCAAGCCCGGCTGCTGTCGCGTTGGCTGTCCTGTTGGTCATATTAAACTTCCATCAAATCCGCTTCTTTGGCCTTCGTCAATTGATCCACTTCCGCGATGTACTTGTCGGTCAGCTTTTGCACTTGATCCGCGCCGCGCTTTTCGTCGTTTTCGGAAATGGGGCTTTCCTTGTCCTTGCGGGCGGTGGACAGTTTCTTGATGGCGTCCTGTCGCACGGTGCGAATGGAGGCTTTGCCTGTTTCCGCCTTCTGGTTCACCTGCTTGATGAACTCCTTGCGGCGCTGCTCGGTCAGGGGCGGGATGTTGAGGCGGATGCCCACGCCGTCGTTGTTGGGCGTGATGCCGACATCCGACTTCGTAATCGCTTTTTCGATATGGGACAGCGCGTTGCGGTCAAACGGCGTGATGAGCAGTTGGCGGGGTTCGGGCACGGACACGGCTGCCACCTGATTGAGCGGCAGGCTGGAGCCGTACATTTCCACCTTGATATGCTCCAGAATGCCGGGGTTGGCGCGTCCGGTGCGTATCAGCGAAAACTCATGGTTCACAGCCTCAATGGACTTCTTCATCTTGCTTTCAGCGTCTTTGATTAGATCAGGGATCATGGTGAGCCTCTTTGTGTTATGAAATGAGTAGCATTGTAGAAACGTGTCGTACAGGCGTCTGCCATCAGTTTACAAACTCAGCAAGTCGCGCGTTTGTTCCCGCAGCAGCGTAAGACGACGTTGTAGTTGTGTTTCCGCTTCAGCCTGCGTATTTCCTGCCGCAAACGGCAGGGCATCTATCAACTATCAACCATCAACTATCAACTTCTCTGGTTCCGGCGGCAGGGTTTCTAATTCGGGGCGCAGGGCGGGGTCGGGCGGCAGACGGAACGCGACAATGGCGGCTACCACGTAGGAACCCGCCAGTATAAACAGCCCCGACTCGTAAGTGTGGGTGCGGTCTTTCAGTTGCCCCATCAGGTAGGGACTGAAAAACGAGCCTAGATTGCCGACGGAATTGATGAACGCAATGCCGCCCGCCGCCGCCGCGCCGCTGAGAAAGCCCGTTGTCAGCGCCCAGAACGGGCCGGTCCACGCCGCGCCGCCGATAGCGACGATGCACAGGCCCACCATCGTCCACACGGGTGAGCGCGTTTCCGCAACCATGGCAACGCCCGCCGCGCAAATCACCGTGCCGACAACCACATACCAGCGCCGTTCGCGGGTTTTGTCGGAATGGGTGGCAACGGCAATCAGGATGATGCCGTCGATAATGCCGGGGATCACGCCCATGTTCAAAATTTTAGCGTTGCTCCACGTCCGTGCGCTGCTGCAAAATCAACTGCTGAAAAAAGCCCAATCCCGCGCCACTGAAGATGATAATGAAGAACAGGGCGCACAGGTGCAGGACGCGGGGGTAGCGCAGCGCCTGCGTAATGCTCATGTGGTGGTACTTCTGGCGGTGCTGTTGTTCGCGCGTCAGGGTCGTTGTCAGCCATGTTCGCTCTTCGTCTTGCAGCCAGTGCGCGTTTTCCGGCTTGTCGGTCATATAGGCCAGCACGACAAAGCCTAAAAAGAACGAAGGAATGCCTTCCATCAGAAACAGCCATTGCCAGCCCTGCAAATGCCCCACGCCGTTCATTTTCAGCAGCAGCGCGCCGAGGGGTCCGCCGATAATCCCCGCCACCGTTCCGGCCACAATAAAGGCCGATCCCGCCCGCCCCCGAATGTTGTTGGGAAACCAGTACGTCAGGTACAGCACCATGCCCGGAAAAAAGCCCGCTTCCGCCACGCCGAGCAGGAAGCGCAGGATGTAGAAACTCATGGGCGAGCGCGTCAACATCATCATCGCGGCGATAATGCCCCACGTAAACATGATACGCGCAATCCAGCGCCGCGCCCCGACCCGCTCCATGATGATGTTGCTCGGAATCTCAAAAATGAAATAGCCGACAAAGAAAATGCCCGCGCCAAATCCATACACTTTATCGCTGAACTGCAAATCCTGCTTCATGGTCAGCACCGCCGCGCCGACGTTGGAACGATCCAGAATCGCGAAAATGTACAGCAGGAACATGAACGGGATCAGCCGCGCGGCCACTTTGCGCATCGTCACGCGCTCCAACTCCCCCTCTTCGCTCGTTGGCGTCGTACTTATCTCCATTGAAAGTCCGTTCCTCTTCTCGTTACGTGTGAATGTTGCAGGCAAAAACTGAAAATAGCCGCGAATGAACGCGAATAAACGCGAATGGCGCAAGCTGCGCGGGCAAAAGGGTCAAGGCAGCGCGGCAGAATAGTAATACGACAAAACTATGGGGAGTTTCGATGAGGAGAGGGCGAGTTCCTGCATGGCACTTTTACCTAATGGCTTCTTACGATATTTTTGCCATGAGGGCTGGTATTTGCTCGTGAATGGGTGAAGGCACAACACGGAAATTGGACAGATAGGCCGTGTAGCCGTTCTTGTGCCACTCCGTTACAATTGTCGCTTCGATCTCTGCTCCGGCTGGCACTTCGTTGATAAGGCGTACGCAAAGACCACTATCACGCACAGGAACCTTCTGCGTGATAGTGCGCTCTTTTCCATCGGGACGAACCGCTTTTTGAACGAGCGTCACAAAATTTGATTGCTCGTCGGGCAGACTTACAATCTGTACGCGGCTGGTTACTTCCTCTTTCCGCAGCATTACTTTCCCCTTCACCGGCTTCAAGGGCGGAAGGCGTTCAGCTTTCGGCGGGACATTCATCGCCCCCGCTCCGGTTCCGTCCAAGTTTTATGCGGGAAGTACGCGGCAGTTACATTGCAGGGTCAGTGGGGCAGGGTTGCTATCACCCATCCAAAGGTTGCGCCGCCGAGCAGCAGATAAAGCGGGGCAATTTTGGTCTTTATCGCCAGCAGGAGCGACAGAAGGGCCACCATGCCAAGCGGCCAGGAGGTGATGGCATTGCGCCCGATGCTCCACAGCGTTGCGCCGAGCAGACCGACCACGCCGGGAGCCGCGCCCGCCCCGAACGCGCGCACCCAACGGCTTTTCGCCAATTTCTCCACGCCCGCCGCCGCCAACGCCGCCAGAATCGTCGGGGCAAGGAACATCCCCAATGTCGCCGCGATTCCACCCGGCAGCCCGCCCGCCATATAGCCGACAAAAGCCGCCATTGTCGTCACGGGGCCGGGAATCAGGTAGCCGAAGCCGACGCCCGCCGTAAACGCGGGCGTAGTCAGCCAGCCCCGCTCGGCGACGCTGGTACGCTCGATCAGGGGCAGAACCGCCTGCCCGCCCCCGAACGCCAGCAGGCTGATGACGGCAAACTGCAGGAACAGCGCCCACAGCAAACCGGCATCAAGAGCGGGAGGAAAGAACGCGGAAGTTGGAAATGCAGGGTTCATGCAGATTTAACAATTTGCGCGGTATCGCGGATGGATCGAAATTCTACTTTTTATAACTGTCGGGCACATCGGCGCGTTTGATGTCCTCATGTTCGTACTCGCTCCCGATGTTGTCCGCAGCCGGGGAGCCGCCCAATCCGAACAGGCTTGCGGCTTTTGACCAGACCCGCACTTCGCCGCCGCCCTGACGGTAACGCTCGCGCGCCAGATTTTTCAGTTTGCTGTCCGACTCAATGACGGGCGCGGGCAAATGCGCGGCCTGCTCCAGCGTCGGGAAATCCGCGTCGAACTCCGCCATTTCCCGGTCTATTTTGTAGGGCGCGTAAGACGGCGCGGTAGTGGGAGCCGACATGGAGAACTTTAGTATGGACGTGTTGACGCTTTTCAATTTGCGCAGGTATGTGGCGCGCGAACGGGCATGCCAATCCACAAAGCGGGCGACTTCGGCATGACTGGCAGGCAAGTTGGCGAGACGGCTGCGCTTCACTCCGCCTTCCCGCGTCAGACGGGCGCGTAGCATCGTGATTTCCTGCTGCTCGGCGAGAATGTCGCGCTGCACCATCACCCAATCCGGCAGCCCGCCCGCGTTTTTCAGCACCTTGTTCGCCATGCGGATGTGCAGCGGTACGCCCGCATCGTCTTCAAACACGATGGGCTTGCCTCTGCCCGGCAAATTGTCGAACTTGCCTTCCTCAATCGCTTCCTGAATCTTGCGCTCTGCAACCCGCGCAATCACCTCCGGGTCAATCATGCCAGCGTTCCCTTTCAAAAACGAATTCCGCCGCCCGAATCGAGAAGTTCTCTCGTCTATTATATTATACATTCTCTGTGGTAGACTTGTTGCAGTCTAATTTTCGAGGAGTTTTCGCGCCCATGTTCTGCCCGCCATATTTCCGCCTTGCGTCCACACTCACGCTGACGCTTGCCTATGCCCTCCCCCTGCCCGCCCAATCCAACACCCCCCCATCCCCAAAAACCATCACTAATCCCAAAATCGAAAATCGAAAATCGAAAATCGAAAATCCAACCTCCTCCTCAACCCTCAAAGGTTCCGACGTGCTGGCAACGGTAAACGGCGAACCCATCACGCGGCGCGAATTGACGAACCTGTGGCTCAAAATTGACAATCAAGCCAACCGCCCGCTCGGCATGATCATCCTGAACCGGATGCGGGCGGCAGGCAGCCTTGCGCCCGGTTACACCGTGACGGAAACCGACATTTACAGGGCGCTGTATAGCGGGCCGGCAAGCGATTACGCCCCGACCCTTTCCAATCTGGTCACGAACCGGTTGGTGGCGCGTGAAGCCAGGCGGCAGGGCATTGTGGTCACGCCCCAGGAAGCGGCGCAGGCGGGACACGCGCTTATGGATGAGGTGCGCGCGCAAAAGAATATCAAGGCGTCGGACGAGCAGATATTGACGCAGTTTCGCGTACCCCGCGACATTTTTCTGGACGAGATGGTGTTTCGGCTGCGCGGCGAGAAGTTGCTTGCCAAAAGTATCGCAAGGCGCAACGGCCATGCGCTCGGCGCAGAGGATTGGGTAATCTTCCGGGAATTGTTCGCGGGCGCGAACACGGGCACGGATGCCGCCAAAAACGCCCAGGAGTTTGCGGACGCCAAAGCCCGCGTTCAAGCGTGGGCCGAGGAAGTGAGAGCCGGAAAATCGTTTGCCGATGTTGCCAAATCCCACAATGAAGATGAAACCAGAGCGACAGGCGGCTATCGCGGCCCCGCCCTGCGCGGCACGGGTACAAAGGAAATTGAAGATGCGGTCTTCCAACTCAAAACCGGCGAAATCAGCCCGCCCCTGCGCGCCAAAGACGGCTGGTACATCTTCCAGGTCGAAAAGCGCGGAACCGACATACCCGCTTCTCAGCGCGAAGCCGCATGGAAGCAGGTCGTGGAAAAGCGCGTCACGCCGTTTCTGGCCGACTTGCGCCAACACGCCAAAATCACCAGCGTCATTCCCCTGCCGGTAGACACCCTTACCGGCCAGCCAACTGCAAACAAATGAACCACGGGGAACACGGGGAACACGGGGAAGCCATAGGGGGAGAAGAGGGATGGCTTGAACTATGCAGAAACTATTCCGCAAATGGAGGAGACGATGGCGCTGGATAGTGGCGATAGGATTGACGATGGTTTTATGCGCTTGCGTGGATTATTGGGCGTATCCTTATGGAATTGCGTCTGACAGTCGTCGTTTTAATCGCGGCGAAAATGGCCTCTGGCTGCGCTATACATGGTACTTCGGGCAGCACAGTACGGCGGAAGCGCGTCAACTCGCGCAGCAACTGCACGCCCGGCAGATTCGCTACGCTTATTTCCACGTTCGCCATGTCAACTCGCAGGGGCGACTGGTTTTTCGCTATCCTGACGCTGCAAAAACGCTTATGCAATTGCTGCATCGGGAAAGCCCGGGCGTTCGGTGTATCGCCTGGATGGATGCTTTCGACTTACAGACAGGGCAGGCGGTTCCTCTGGCAAACGCGGACACGCGGCGCAGGATGGTTCAGGAAGCGGTTTGGCTCGTGCAAACGTGTGGTTTCGACGGCGTACAGTGGGATTATGAGCCATGCGCGAATGGGGATGCAAACCTGTTGGCACTGCTGCGGGAAACCAAAGCGGCTTTACCACCCGGCAGACTGCTTTCAGTTGCCACACCCGTATGGCTGCCTGAGGGGTTGCGGCGGTGGGGATGGAGCGATGCTTATTTTGCGCAAGTGGCAGCCGTGTGCGATCAAATGGCGGTAATGTGTTATGATACGGGATTTTATTTTCCGCGCTGTTACGTTTGGCTGATACGGCAACAGGCTATTCATGTGACGCGAGCGGCGGCGAACGGCAACCCGCAGTGCCGCGTACTGCTCGGCGTTCCCACCTATGGAACAGGACTGCCTTCTCACAACCCCCGCGCCGAAAATATCACACTGGCATTGCAAGGCGTACGTGAAGGATTAAGCGATTCCAACGCCGAACCGTCCGCCTTTGCGGGTGTCGCCATTTTCGCCGACTACACAACCTCCCAGGAAGCATGGAACACCTATCAGGCGCAATGGCTGACGCCTTCCCGCTAAAGTCATAGCCGTCGCACATCATTGATGACAGCCTAAACTTAAATCTCTCTGCCCTCCCCTGCCTGCTTTCCCTCCGTGTCCTCCGTGTTCTCCGTGGTTCATTATCGTTTGAGCATGTCGGTGTAGATGCCCGGCGTACTGTCGGGGATGACCGTCGCGCCCACCGCTTTTTCGTAGAAGGGAATGGGGCCGACGCCGCCGATGATGCCGTAAGCGTAGCCCATGTCGCGCATTCCGTGCAGGCAGGCCAGCAGCAGCGCTTTGCCGATGCCGCTTCCCCGCTCCGATTCCAATACACCCGTTGGCCCGAAGAAATTGCGCCGGGTCGCTTCATACGCGCCGAAGCCGATCACCTTGTCGCCGCGAATAGCGATATACAGGCTGATGGGCTGACGGGCGTAGCACGGCATGACTTCATCCGCCCAACCTATCGAAAAGTTCTTTTCGATGAACTGGCGAACGGCGGTGCTTTCAAAAGGATGGGCGCGGCGCACAATCACGCCCTGCGCCCGCTGTTCCGTCAGCAGTGGCTCTAAGGGCGCCAGTTTCAGCAGTTGTACCAGCATATCGGGCATAAAAAAAGTCTCCAAATAAGCGTTGAGAACAAAGCGTTGAGCGTTGAGAAGATGGCGTCAGGACACTTATAACCCTAAAACCTAAAACCCTACCCCTCCCGTACCACGTCCAGAAACGCGCGCAACACAGGCGAGGGGTCTTCACGCCGATAGACTACCCCCAATTCCGTGAGGGGCGCGGGTGGAGTCAGGGCGCGAAACACGACGGCCGCGCGCTGCACATTCTGCGTGGATTCGGGAACCAGCGTCACGCCCAATCCCGCCGCGACAAGGCTGATGGCCGTATGGATTTCCGCCGTTTCCTGCACGATTTGCGGCTGAAACCCGGCTTCTTCACACGCGGCAACAACCACATCGGCGTAGCTTGGACGCGGATGCCGGGGGAACAGAATAAACGGCTCTTCGGCAAGCGCGGACAGGGGCAACGCCGACTGCGCGGCGAAGGCATGGGACGCGGGTAATGCCGCTAAAAGCGGCTCTCGCGCAATCACTTCGCAGGTTAAATCGTCGTCCGTCAGGGGCGGGCGGGCAAAGCCGACATGGATACGCCGATCCCGCAATGCCTGCGCCTGTTTCGCGGATACCAGTTCCCGCAGCAGCAGTTCCACGCCGGGGTAGCGTTCCCGAAACGCGGACAACACTTGCGGCAGCAGCGCATACGTTGCCGATCCCACAAACCCGATGCCCAGCCACCCGGATTCGCCCCGCGCCACTCGCCTTCCCGCTGACGCCGCTTTTTCCAGATTCGCCAGCGTGTCCCGCGCTTCCTGCAAGAACATTTGCCCCGCGTCCGTTAAAGTGACGCGGCGATGGGCGCGATGAAACAGGGCAAAGCCGAGTTCGCGCTCCAACTGCTGTATCTGCTGACTGAGGGGTGGCTGCGCGATACACAGCCGTTCCGCCGCCCGCCCGAAGTGCAGTTCCTCGGCAACCGCCAGAAAATAGCGCAAGTGTCGCAGTTCCATTCTGAATCCATATCTCCAAAGTATCAATACGCAGAAAAGATATATTGGACACGCGCGCTATTGTAGCATACAATGGAGGCGGAACCTGACAGGCATGGAAACACCGACGCATACTTCATGCCGTCCGGCAGACGGCGCGACAATTCTGCCCTGCGCAAGCGCAAGGCGAAACTCGAACATCACAGGAGAAGGCAGCATGGCAACACTGGAAGATACGAACGCGCAGCAGGAAATTGGCGCGTTGCAAAGCGCGGACACGCTGGCGCGGGTAAAGCAGGCCGTTCTGGAAGCGATGGGGCTGGACAACCGCGAATTCGCGCGCGAAACCTCACTTACCAATGACCTCAACGCCGATTCGCTGGATTTGGTCGAAATTTCAATGGCGCTGGAGGAAACGTTCGGCGTCGAATTCGGCGAGGACACGCTGCTGCTCACGACAGCCGGACAACTCGTGGACTACATCGAAGCCAAAACCGCCAATGCGGAACTCGATATTCCGTATATGTAAACAGTGATTGAGCCTATTTGCCGGGGATTTTCAATCCCCGGCAACTCCTCGTATTTTTATCCCCACAAGCACGCTACAGTTCCGCGTTGTCAAAGAACTCGATCACTTCCCCGTTCGGGCCACGCACGAAGGAAATATGAAACTCTAAGGGACGTTCGCTGTGCGCGGGCGTGACCTTTTTCGGTTCCATCGTCACCACTGCGCCGTGCGCGCGGGCGCGTTCCGTTGTGCCGGGTATGTCCTGCGAACGGATGGCGAAATGCAGCAATGCGCCTTCGGGAACGTCTTCGGGCTGCCCTTTGCCGCCCGCGAACACTTCCAGATAATTGCCGTCGCCCGTGTCCAGCATGGCTGCGCGGCTGTCCGGCTCGCCCTTGCTCCGGCCATCCTCGCCCCAGCCGTGTTTCTTCTGAAAACCCAGGCCATTGATGTAAAAGTCCAGCGTTTTATCGAAGTCATAGGCGCGCAGGGCGATATGATGAAAGCCTCCGCCGCCGATAGTCGTATTCTGTCCATGATTGGGCATGTTAGTATCCTTTCTTCCGATAGTATCTCGGCATGGTATCTTTGCTCTGGTTTCTTCCCCATGCCTACGCAAAAGTAGTGTTCAGCGTTCGCGCATGGCAGTCTTGCTGCAAAAACGTCGGCGCTCTGCTGCTTTATTGAAGTGAACTCCAAAAACTGGACACAGAGGAACGGCTTGCCGAACTGGAGCGGCTCGTCGGGCAACTGACGCTGGAGTTGTCGGCGGCAAAAAAACTCTCAATCCTCCTGCCCTTGCGAGCGGGCAAAAGCGGGAGGTGATTGCGATGCTTGCCAAAGACTATCCTGTTGATTTGCTCTGTCGGCTGCTGTCGTGTCCGCGCAGTTCCTACTATTATAAGGAGGCGCAAGAGGATAGGGCGGTACGCGATGCCATTGAGCAAATCGCCGCCACCTTCCCGCGCTACGGCTATCGGCGCATTACCGCCGAACTCGCGCGGCGCGGCCAGACGGTCAACCCTAAGCGCGTGTTGCGCATCATGCAAGCCGAAAACCTGCTCGTGGCTGTCAAACGCTATGCAGATACACAGCCATAGGCTGCGCTCACATGGTTAGTCGGCAGACCTGTTACAGAGGCCATTATATGCCGGAAGAATTGCGCCGGTTGAACAAGAAAAACGCGCAAAGCAGGAGTTAAAGCGCGTGGCGCAGAAAATAGCCTTATTCCGCATCAAAGCTTCTCGGAATCTTTTTGGAACCACGAACAGCGTTATAATAGAGCGTAAAGGAGAGTGCGACAATGCCCGGCCCCTTTCCCGGCATGGACCCGTATCTGGAAGACAGAGTGTTGTGGAACGGCATCCATCAGGGACTTATCAGCATCATTCGACGCCTGCTGAACGCGCGATTGCCGCTCGGTTATATTGCGGACATAGGCGAGCGCGTAATTCTAACCGCCCCGCCTCACGATTATTACCCGGACTTAAATGTATTCCGGCGGCATATATCCCCACCCGCATCCTCAAATATCGGGGGGAGGGGAGGCGTTGCCGTCGCGGAGGCCGTTGCCATAGGTGTGAGCGATGATCCCTATATGCTGACAGTGGAACCGATAGAACTGCGCGAAGTGTTTGTGGAAGTGCGGCCTGCGGGCGATGAGTCGCGGGTCGTGACGGTCATTGAAATCCTGAGTTACATTAACAAAACGCCCGACGAGGAGGCGCGTGAGAGCTACCGAAGGAAGCAGCAAAATTTACTGCGCAGTGGCGCGCACTTGATTGAGATTGATCTGCTGCGTACCGGCCGGCATACCGTTGCCGTACCCGAAAAAATTGTGCGCCACCATGTAGACCACTGGCACTATCTGGTATGCCTGCACCGGGCGGGACACGGGAAAGACTTTGAAGTATGGGCGCGTACCGTGCGGGATCGCCTGCCCCGCATTCGCGTTCCACTGGAAAACGGCCTGCCGGACGTGGTTTTGGACTTGCAGGAAGCCTTCGACCGCAATTACGAGGAGGGCGCGTACATCCAGCGTATAGATTACCGCAAGCCCGCGTCCATTCCCGTTCGCCCGCCCGATGAGGCGTGGGCGGACGAACTGCTGCGCTCACTCGGATTTCGGCCACAACCCGATCCAGCGCCGCAAAATACATTAGAAGCGCATCCATCACAAACGGATATAACGCAGACAGATTCATTTCAACAAAATCCAACGCCGCCGGAGACAACGCAGCAGGAGCCAAACCCATGAAAAACACGCTTTCCGATGAACAGATAAAGCAGTATCAGGAAAATGGTTTCCTCGTCATTGAACATTTTTTGGAGCCGGGGGAGCTGGAACACTGGCGGCAGACGACGCAGGAAGCCGTCAATCAGCGCATCGAGCAGACGCGGGGCAAGGATTGGTTCGAGGCGCTGAACAATCAGGCCGACCCGGATAACTATTACGCGCAGGTGTTCACGCAATGCCTGAAACTGGCCGACTCGCATCCGGGCATGCATGAGTTGATGTTCGATCCGCGTTTGGGCGAGATGGCGGCTACGCTTGCGGGTGTGGACGGTATCCGCATCTGGCACGATCAAGCGCTGTTCAAGCCCGCCTTCGGCAACCCCACCGCCTGGCACTTAGACAACCCCTACTGGTCCTTTTCGTCCCGGCAGTCGCTGTCGCTGTGGGTCGCCCTTGATGACGCCACGCTGGGCAACGGCTGTATGTGGTACGTTCCCGGCAGCCAGAAAACAGCCTCGTTTGATAACGTCGGCATCGGGCAGAATCTGGCGGATTTGTTCAAATGCTACCCGCAGTGGCGCGACATTGCCCCCGTAGCCTGTCCCTGTCCCGCCGGTTCCGCCGTGTTCCACAACGGCCTGACGGCGCACGGAGCCGGGGCCAATATGACGCATCGCCCCCGCCGCGCCATGACCTGCGCCTACATGCCGGACGGCGCGACCTTCAACGGCAAGCGCAACATCCTGCCGGAAGCCTATTTCAACTCCCTGAAAGTCGGCGACGTACTGAATAACGACGCCGTTAACCCGCTCATCTGGTCAAAACAAAGCAGTTGATAGTTGATAGTTGATCGAGGCGCAGGAACTACGAACTTTCAGCGCACCTTCGTTTTAGTGTAAATCTCTACGAGCAATGAAACACATTTCCCGCAAGCATCGCGCGCCGGACGGCGCGCAAACACCAACCTGCGTTGACAAAAAAACTGCATACGCATTTCGTACCTGTCGAAATCGCCGGATTTTGGGACTGTCGGCGATACTGGCGCTTGCGCTGCCGGGGTGTCACCGCAACAATGCGCGGGTCGCTGCCGTCACTCCTGTCGCGCCGCCGGTTGCGCCGGTTGTGGCGGTTCCCACCAACCCGCTCGCCACGTATAAACCTTCCCCGCGCATTTTCGAGTTTCAACGCTATGCGCCGAAACAGGTTGCGCTGACGTTTGATGCCGGCTCAGACGATTCCGCCGTGCAGGCGATTTTAGCCGCGCTGAAACAGCATCATACGCGCTCTACGTTCTTTCTGACGGGTCGGTTTTGCGAACAGTACCCCGATTCGTGCCGCGCTATCGGGGCGGCGGGTATGGAAATCGGCAACCACTCGTATTCGCATCCCCGGTTTACCAAGCGCAAGGAGGCGGAAATCGAAACGCAGTTGGCGCGGGCGGAACAGGCAATCAGCAAAGCCTGCGGACGCGGCGCGAAACCGCTCTTTCGCTTTCCGTATGGGGATGAAAACAAACGCGCAAGGCATACGGTGGCGCAGAACGGCTATCAGGCTATCGGCTGGTCGCTGGATTCGTGGGACAGCGTAGGGAAGCCCAAATCCGCCGATTTCGTCGCCAAGCGCATTCTTGCCAAAATCAAGCCGGGCAACATCGTCCTCATGCACGTCAGCTACCCCGAATCCGCGAAAGCCTTGCCGCGCATCTTCGCGTATCTGGACAAACAGGGCATTGCCAACGTGCCGGTCAGCGAACTGCTCCTTGCCCCGCCGCCATCCGCGCCCAAAACGCGAATCACGCAAGGGCCGCAAACGGTTCGGAAAGGCTTATAGCCGCGTAATGAGCGATTCTTCACAGCCACCCGTCCTGCATACTTCGGAGGGCGAAGCGTTTCCCCTGCACGAGTACCACTTGCGCCTTGCGGGGCGCGAGTGGACCATTCTGCACACGGGCGTAATTCTTACGTATGCCGACGAGTTAAACTTTTTCCGCGAACTGCTGAATCATATTCCCTATGGCGTGGCACTGTGGCCTTCCGCCATCGCCCTCGCCTCAGAACTCGCGTCACGGGGCGCGGAACTGAAAGGCAAAACCGTGCTGGAATTGGGCGCGGGAACGGGGCTGCCGGGGATTGTGGCGGCGTCCTTGGGCGCAAGGGTGGCGCAGACGGATCGGCAGGAACTGGCAATGACCGTGTGCAAGCGCAACGCGGCCCTCAACGGCATGGGGCAATTGGAACCGGGGCAATTGGAACACCGGCTTGTGGATTGGGAAAACTGGCAGGATACGACGCGCTACGACTGGATACTCGGCTCCGACATTATGTACGGCGAACCGATGCATGCCCACCTACAGCGCATTTTTGAAACCAACCTTGCGCTTGATGGCCGGCTGCTGATTGCCGACCCGTTTCGCGGAACCAGCCTGCGCCTGATGGAAGCCATGCAGGAACAGGGCTGGAACATTGCTATCTCCAAATGGAATTTAGGCGACGAAACCGCCCCGCGTCCCATCGGTGTTTTTGAACTTTCACGTTAGTGTTCGTACATCTAACCCTTTGCGAACCCTGCGCCTGCGTCTTGAAGAACGCGCCAGGGTCCTGAAACGTGGCCTGCCGCAGTTATTGGCGGCAGGCAGTTTGTCACATTTGTGATTTGCAATCGGGTACCGAACTCTGCTGTCATTATGGCGTTGCGCTGCAAGGCCGATCTGCTTTCTGCCACAAATTCCCTGCAAAATCAGGGCCGGTTTCCCCGCGCCATGCGCTGTATTCGCTGCCATATCGTTTCCGGTTTGGCTTGCTTCGCGCTTGCTGGCGCCGGCCGCGCAGTCGGGGCGGTGGCAGGGAAGAAGTTTCGGTCTTCGGCATTTCTGCCACAACGGGAGCGGTAGGCAGAGACGAAGGCAGGGAGGCTGTCGGCGCTGCGCTTGCTGCCACGCTTGCAGCGACACGCGAAGGCGCAGCAGACGCGGTGGGCTGCGAACTTGCTGCCATCATTGCCTCAACAGGCAAGGGCCGAGAGGTAGTTTCGAACTTCGCGCTTTCTGTTACCACTGCCAGGACAGCGGGCAACGCGGACTCGGCAGGCGTTTTGGCATCCAAATTCCATATCTCGCTCATCATGTCCGGCACATGGAACTGATCGCGGTGGTCCGCGCGCTCCAATTCTGCCAAGCCCTTCAAAATCAGCCGTCCCAGCGAGTCATTGGCAATGCCCATGAGCTGGTGATTGCGGAACAAGTTAGTCTCGATGCCATGCACCGCGCCTACCACATTCATCAGGCGCTTCATGATGCCATGAGGCGGCACTTTTGCTACGCCGAGCATGTCCGACACTTCCTCCCCCATATACAGCCGGATTTGCGCGGGAATAACCCCATCCATAATTTCGCCGGGCAGTATTTCCTCCAACACGTCTACCAATCCGCTCGTCAGGGCGATCCCGGAGAGACTCGACGCATAGACCCGCTTGGCAATGGTCTCATACAACGATTTGCCGTCCTCGACGTTCTCCGGCAGCAGCGTCTCGTCCACGCCCATCAGATAACCCACATAGCGCCAGGTGTGCATGAAGGCCTCCTGCTCTTCAGGAGACACATACAGGTGCGACTTCGCCATGCCATCCAAGACAACGGTGGCAAAAGTCATCAGGGTGAGCGCCAGATATTCCTGATTGAGAGGTATGCCCCATTCCTTCTCGTTCCAGCGCCCCTCCGGCTGATGATGCAGGATACGGCGATTGGTGGCATGAAGCAGGCGCACCTTTTTGGCCGTAATCGCGCCGTGATTATTGTCCGTCAGGTTACCGGGCTGCAGCACGTCGAGGGCAAAGCGCGTGGTTTCGATGACGCGGCGGCGGGGATGTTTGGTCAACTGATGCGATTGATCCAGCGCAACCACACCCGGCGCATCGGCATAACACGCAGGCAGCGACGCGCACATCAAAATCATGCAGAGTTCCACGCCATGCCGTATGCACAGGTCGGCTCCCATGGCGATTTTGTCCGAATCTACCCACGCCGGCCTGTCTTCATTCAGAAAATAGGCTTTCATATCGTCGCGCATATCGTCGGGTACGGTTTCATGGACCTTGACAATCTGGCGTATCAAATTACCATCTTTTGTTCGCCCGTGAGTTCGTCACTGCCTTCTGCGACAACTTCCGCGACAAGTTTGTCTGCCCACTTATCCCCTTCATACCGCTTATTCACCAGCGCCTGTGACCAATCTTTTGCCATGTTTGTCTACTCCCTTTACCCTCAGCCGTGAATGTCTATTGAGAGGGCCATACCTGATGATAGTACCTGTACTTTTTGTGCCAATAGCCTATTCAGACATGGAATTGCGCGGAATTTGCGCGCTGTGCGCGGAATTTGCATATTTGGAATCGCGCTGCAAATCCTGTGAGGATTGCGGAAGTCGTATAATGCAAGAGGAAGCTGCAGGCAGGGAGGCAATACCCTGTGGAAGAGCATTTCGGCAGCCAGTTGCGGGCGTAACCGTAAGATGCGGGGCTGACACAGGCGCAGTTGGCAATTCGCGCTTATCAGGCGCTTCGTTCCAACTGATTTGCAAGCGCGTCGGCCTCTTTTTTGTAATAATCCGCCTGTTCCGCGGTAATCAAGGCGTAAGCCTGCCGCAAATGGCTGTCCGTATCGTTCCGGGCGCCCATTTTCAGGAACACGGACGTTTGGAAGAGTTGGCGCATAATGGGATAATAGTACGCCTTGCCCGGAATTTGCAGGTCAACCTCCAATGCCTCCTCGCAACGCCCTTCCTGAACCAGAAGACTGGCGTGAACCACTTGAATTCCTTCGAGAACGTAAGCGGAAATACCGTTACTGCCGTTCCCGAACCCGGCAGCATCGCCCTGCTTGTCGGCCTGGGCGTGACCGGCGCAGGCTTTCTCGTCCGCAAAAGTCGCAAGTAGGCGGTGCATCCCGCTTCTTGCCGTATTCGCCTGCGTGGAAGTAGGCGAATACGACCTGCGCGTGAGAGGGTTGGCGCAGGCGCTCCCCTGCCGCATTTCGTACCTGATTTAACAAGTTCAAATCGCTGTATCTCCTTGATTTATTAATGGAGATACAGCGATTTCCTGTTGCTTGTGTTCCGTTCGTGTTCCGCCAAATTTCCAGGCTTGCGAATGTCTCGCCACCGCGCCCCGCTTGCAAATCTACTCCGTTGCCTCCTTCGCGCTTGCCGCCGCGTCTTCCGGTTCCGGGTCGTCCTGCGGGCGCGCTGCCCAAAACGCGGGCGCGGTCAGCCGGCTCCACAATCAGGTTTGTTGGGCTTGACCCAGGCAGGCGGTTCGGGTTTCCCTTCGGGAGCCCCGTTGCTGTCGCCGCGCTTGAGACGCTCGATCTCCTGCCGCAGCGTGTCCACCTGCTGTTGCAGGAACCCGATCAGTTCGGCTTGTTGCTCTACAACCACGAGCAGGTCTTCTTTAGAAAGGGAAGGGAAAGCAGTCATACCGCTACTACGAGGCAGACGCCAAAAAGATTCTCACAACCCTGAACAGTTACAGGCAAAACGCGGGCTTGCTTTTTTGCGCTGAATCTTGTACAATGGCAGATAGAAATAGTCAGCAACGGTGACTTCCGCTCGGCCTGTGGCGTATACACAGATACCTTCCCATAACGACATTGCCGATACGATGCTGCTGTTACGGGAGAACCCGGACTAAACCAGAAACAATTAGAGGAGCGACACAATCATGGCGACTTTGGAAGCGGTTCAAAATACGGGCGTTGTCCTCAGCGAGCGCGCTGCGGAAGAGATCAGCAGCCTGCTGGAACGACAGGGCAAATCCAGCGCGGCTTTGCGCGTGTTCGTGTCGGGCGGCGGCTGCTCCGGCCTGAACTACGGCATGGCGATTGACGACGAGGTGGAAGAAGACGATTTCACGTTCACCTGCAACGGCGTCAAAGTGGTCGTAGACCCGCACAGCATGCCCTACATCAAGGGCGCGTCCGTGGATTACGTCGAGGACGTGATGGGCGGCGGCTTCAAGATTGACAACCCCAACGCGGTACGCTCGTGCGGCTGCGGCAGTTCGTTCTCCACCGAAGACGCTCCCGAACCGACCAGTGGCGGCGGCTGCGGTTCCGGTTGCGGCTGCCATTAGGCAGTTGATAGGGATTAGTTGATAGTTGATAGTAGAGCGGAGCGTACAAGCCCATGCCTGTACGCTCCGTCTTATTTGCTGTCTCCTCGTTAAATCCTCTACATTATTTTTTCTGCCAGTCGCGGATGTCAACCAAATGACCTGCGATGGCGGCGGCGGCGGCCATTTGCGGGCTGACGAGATGGGTGCGCCCGCCTTTCCCCTGCCGTCCCTCGAAGTTGCGGTTAGATGTGGACGCGCAGCGCTGCCCCGGCTGTAAAATGTCGGGGTTCATGCCCAGGCACATGGAACAGCCCGCTTCGCGCCAGTCGAAACCGGCTTCCTGAAAGATTTTGTCCAATCCTTCCGCTTCCGCTTGTAATTTTACCTGCGCCGAACCGGGCACGACCAGGGCGTGAACGCGCGGATTTACTTTATGCCCCCGCGCAATCGCCGCCGCCGCCCGCAGGTCTTCGATGCGCCCATTCGTGCAGGAGCCGATGAACACTTTGTCCAGCATCAGGGATTGCAGCGGCATCCCCGGTTCCAGCCCCATATATTCCAGCGCGCGCAGGGTGGAACGCCGTTCGGACTCGCTTTCCAGCGCGTCGGGTACGGGAACGGCTTCGGTAATCGGCAGCGCCATGCCGGGATTGGTTCCCCACGACACATAGGGCGCAATCTCCCCGGCGTTCAAAACAACGGTTGTATCGAACGTCGCGCCCGCGTCTGTCGGCAACTGCTTCCATTCGGCAGCCGCTGCTTCCCAATCCGCTCCCTGCGGCGCGAACGGACGGCCTTTCAGGTATTCCAACGTTTTTTCATCCGGCGCGATCATGCCGGCCCGCGCGCCTGCTTCGATGCTCATGTTGCACACGGTCATGCGGCCTTCCATGGACAGGCTGCGGATCGCCTCGCCCGTATATTCCACCGCGTAGCCCGTCGCGCCGTCCGTGCCGATTTTGCCGATGATGGCGAGAATAATGTCTTTGGCCGTGACGCCCGTTCCCAACTGCCCGTCCACGCGGATTTCCATTGTTTTCGGGCGCGATTGGGGCAGGCATTGCGTGGCGAGAACGTGTTCCACTTCACTGGTTCCGATACCAAACGCCAACGCGCCGAACGCGCCGTGCGTACTGGTATGGCTGTCGCCGCAAACAATGGTCATTCCCGGCTGTGTCAAGCCCAGTTCCGGCCCGATAACGTGGACAATGCCCTGCCTCTTATCGTGAATATCGTACAGCGTAATGCCAAATTCCTGACAATTACGGGCAAGCGCGTCCATCTGGCGGCGCGAAATCTCGTCCGCAATCGGCAGTGAGCGATCCGTCGTCGGCACGTTATGATCCATCGTGGCAACCGTCAGTTCAGGGCGTCGAACCTTGCGCCCGTTCAGGCGCAGCCCGTCAAACGCCTGCGGGCTGGTCACTTCATGCACTAGATGCAGGTCTATATACAGCAGGGCAGGCTGCTCCGCGTCCTGCCGTACAACATGCGCTTCCCAAATCTTCTCGAACATCGTCTTTGACATGATAACTTCTCCTCTGAATATAGTATAGCCATTCCGCCCTGATATGTCAAAAGTCCAAGACGATCTTTCTATGACCCTAATAGGCAGCAAACAAGAACGGGGAGGCGAAAACTCTCCGCCTCCCCGTTCTTGTTTGCTGCCTATCGAGTAGGTTTAACCTGATGCGGCTTTTTTCCAGGCAGTCAACTTATCCAGGAAGTCCTGCCAGAAGGAGGCGCCTGCCGACGCGCCAAATCCGGTCAAAACATAACCTGTCGGTGCGCCTTCAGGAGTTAAGCAAGCGGGAAGATTAGAAGGCTCAAACAAAGGAGCCAATGCCTGCAAAGCGTTAAGATGAAAGCAAGATGCAAGCAAGATTCCGAAAACTATGGAGATGAGACGCATAATCCATGCCCAGCGCGCCACCGCTTTTTCTCTATTTCTATCTGCTTTCTGGATTTCTTGCAGCAGCGAGTTTACATCTGTATCAGTGACAGGTACCGTTTTATCATCCATCAGCACCCATGTACGCTGGATTATTGTAGCATCCGATGCATTAATGAGGCTGTTGTAAGTTATCCCGTAAGCGACGGACATCACATCTTGTGGATGTGGTCTGAAAAGCGTCCAGATCGTCTTAAACAAATCCGTGAGTTTGTCGGCTCCAATGCCAAGCAGCAGCATTGTCAGCAGGAAAGACATGAGGGCCGCAAATATCTGCTGTAAATTGATCTGCCAGGGAAGCGCTGTGACATTGAGCGCGACACTCTTCGAGGCAGGAAGGGTTGTATCTCCAGCAGATAGGGGGCCGACCGAGATTGTGAGTGTTGCCTGCCCGGCTTTTTCGCCTGCTTGCAGCAGAATTGTCGCCTGTCCCTTGATGACGGGAACAGGCGAGAGGAGTACGTGAATACAGTCTTTGCCTGCCGCATTTACTTCTGCAGAGATGTATTTGCCATCGGCTTTGCTGGTGTCCGCGCCGTCTCGCAGGTCAACCATGAGCGGCACGACGGTTTTGCCGTCTGCGGTCAAAGCCGGCACGGGTGAAGTGACAGTCAGGATCAGGGCTGCCTTGATCGGGCCGGCAATCAGCAGCGCGAGCAGGACAATACCAGATATAAGCAGGGAGCGAAGAAGGTAAGGTTTCATCATTTATGTGGCCGGGAAACACCAGTTGGTAGCCTGCCGTTACATTTACGGCTTCTTCCTAACAGCGAATACTCCTTGAATTATGCTGCGTCGTTCCAGCAAGCTAAACTCATGGCTCGTTGCCGGTTCACAGCAATATTTGTATCCGGGCTGTATATGAGGAGTTCATAGCCATCCGGCACGTTGATTTGATAGATTCCGCGCGGCAAAAAACGAAACTGGTTTTGCAGAACCGGGATCAATGTTGAGCCGCTGACGGAGGGATTAGCAGGGGGACGAGCAATCAATCGAATCACCGTTTGATCCGCTCCGGTTACAGCAGCGCCGCTTTCATCTTTCATGCGGATGAGCGTAATGGTGACATTTGGCGCGTTCGCCGGCGCATACAATGTAAACTGCGCCAATCCCAAACTTTGCGCTACCTGTTCGCTTGCCACGCCAAAGTCACCCCCTGCCGTCGGGTTTTTGACTTTGAGCGAAGTGACTGTGGTTTTGCTGCCTAACAAACGCGACAGGTCGAAAGAGACCGCGCCCGCAATTCGGGAGGACGTGGAGGTTCGCGTAGTGTCCGAGAGTTGATCAATCTGCAGCCCGATGGAAAGCTGCAGCACATCCAGGGCAAGGCTTGGGCCGAGGAAAAGCGCGTTGCCGTCAGGTCGGATGCCGAATAAAAGACCTGCCCGGAGAACGTCGGCGGGATTGGCTTCCAGAATGATGCCTGTCAGCCCGGAAATGTGCTTGTCGCTGACCACCGCGCCGGTAAAGGGAGAAGCATTGCGCGTTCCGCCGAGAATACCCTTTGACACCACATCCCCCAGCGTTGTCCCACTGCCGAACTGAAGCAGGGCTTCCAGATAGCTGGACTGACTGGTCGCGCTGATCTGATTCAGGGAATTATCCGTGAGCGGCACAAGCTTCAGTTTGTCGCCGCTCGTATCGAAATCAAGTTGGGGAACCCGGTTGATGCTGACGGCTTGATTGGTATTGAGCCATTGCGCAGACACTTTGAAGGTTGTTTCCGTCTGACCACTCACGGCCACATCTGTGGTTATTTTCGGAGCGTCTACCCAGATAACATACCGATACACGAAGATTGTGTTAGTCGCGTTTGCTCCTCCCGTAGATGATGCAACTGCGCGGGTAAAGCGATAACGTCGAATATGCCAGGTCAGTTTATCCTGCAACTTCTGAGTTTGCGCCGCTCCGGTAATGTCTACCGTCATGCCGATGCCGCTATTTCGTAACAGGAAAGCAACGATGGCATGATCCCGTAGTAGGCCATAGTACTCGATTGGCTGCAAACCACCCTGCTTAAGAAGTGAAAAGCCAGGCGTTGCGGTTCCCGTCATCGTTGGATCAGGAACTGTCCAAGCATTGATGGTGTTGCTATTCCAGGTGTTGACGATGGCTTCCAGAGAGCTTGTAGAGGGTTCGGAAGCGTTTGGATCTCCCTTGAACAACTGCGCAAACACATTTTTCAGGTCTGACTCATATTCTTTCCGATACGCGGGATCTTTCGGGTCTTTCCCATGCGCGAGCCACTTGTTGGAGAAATCCACTGTCAGTTCATCGGCGCTGTACCGCGTAACCTCTTCCAGCAATTCGGGATCTGAAGGAAGCAGATCCCATCGCAGGAGCAGTGTTGCGCGTTGATGGCCGTTGACGTAATTTATCAAGCCATTGGCAAGTGAAAGCGAGAGCGCTTTTGGCGTTGGCAGTACCGATTTCAAGGTGGCATCGGTACCGGTGGACATGGATGCGCCCGAAGATGTCGAACCACTTCCACTAGCGGTTCCCGTTCCTCCTGAACTGCTTGCTCCGCCAGAACTGCCGGAACCGCCGGCTTGCCCCTGTCCCCAGGCAGGTGACTGGCTCAACAGCAGAGCCAGCAGAAATAGACAAGAGAATTTATGCACAAGAACCTCCTGAAACTATGCCATGTCGTTCGCATGGCTTCTAAAGAAGCGCTTCTAAAACAGGAACGCCGGGTAACATTCCAACAGCGTCGAGCCATCCGGGCGCAGAGCGGCAGTCAGCACAAATCCAACCAGCGTAGTCGGGTCGTTGGCAAGCACGACGGGAGCGCCCTGCTGAACGGAGTTGACCATCGAGCCGGGTATGATAACTTTGAAGGCGGACACGGAATGTGGCTGTTGAAGCGGATAGTCTGTGTCATTGATCTGCCCCGCAATCTGTCCATCCTGCTGTGAACCGAATAGTACGGTCACATCCAACCCATCCGCGACTTGCCCCTGTGGAAGCGCGACACTGAAGGCGCGGAACAGCTGAGCCATTCCCGGCACAGGGTCACACCAGGCGATTGGCTGAAGCGTACCCGGGCTGGTTACGGGATGATCGTAGGCCGCAATAGTGGCAAGCGTACTTGACGTGGAGCGGTCGTTGATAGCCGCTCCAATCAATGAGCCAGGGGGCGGCGGATTATAATTTTCATCGCCTGCCTGAATCTGGTAGAGAGTCACATCCAGCGTAACGGCCAATTGGTTGCGAGGGGTCCACATACCGACGCATTGGCGTGAGGGGCTGCTGGCGCTGCCGTTTTGTCCGGCGCAAAATACAAGCATTTTGTATCCTCCTTATCAAGAAAGTAATGGCAGTCTGCCACGTTGAAATTCATTCCATGTGATTTGCAGGAAATCATTTAATAATTTTATTAAAATGCTAAAAACGAAGGCATCCAGCAGAATTAAATTACTCTGCCGGATGCCTTGAAACAGACAGTAGTGAAAACTGTGCAGGTTATCGTAGGCCGAGCAGCAATTCCGTTGTCAGTTGGTCGAGTTTTTCGTAGCCGTAGCCTTTTTTGCCGTACGCGATGCGATCCACGTTCAGATTCTTGATCTTGTTCATGTTGTCGGCGGAATAGGAGCCGAGCAGCGGGCCGATGCCTTCCGTGTCCATGCTCAGGTTCTGAACCATGCCCTGAATTTCCGGGTCGGCGTTGAACTGCCGCGCTCTTTCCTTCAAAATCAGATACGTTCGCATGCAGCCCCGCGCAAAGTCCCACACGCCTGCCTCGTCTTCCGTGCGGTAGGCGTGGGCGTCGAAGTGGCGCATGCCCTCGTAGCCGCTGTCTTCCAGCATCTTCACCAGAAAGAAGTTGGCCTTGATGTCTTCCGCGCCGAAGCGGTAATCCTGATCGTAGCGTCCCGGCTTCTGGCCGTTGAGGTCAATATGGAACAGTTTGCCCGCGTCAATGGCCTGCGCGACGGCATGGACGAAGTTCAGGCCGGCCATCGTGTCGTGCGCGAATTCGGGGTTGACGCCGAACTTTTCCGGTTTTTCCAATGTGGCGATAAAGCCTAATGCGCTGCCCACTGTCGGCAAATAGATGTCGCCGCGCGGCTCATTGGGCTTGGGTTCCAGGCCGAACTTAAAGCCATACCCCTGCGCGTCGTCATACGCGGACAGGAAATTCAAACACTCGCGGAACCGCTTCATCGAATCGCGGGCGTCCTTGCTGGCGTCGGTTTCCGTTCCCTCGCGCCCGCCCCAGAACACGTAGATTTTCGCGCCCATTTCCGCGCCCAAATCCATCGCGCTCATCGTCTTCTGCACGGCATACGCACGCACTTTCGGGTCATTGGACGTAAACGCGCCGTCCTTGAAAATTGGGTCGGAAAACAGGTTCGTGGTCGCCATCGGCACAACCATGCCGTAATCGTTCAGCGCCTTTTTGAAGTCACGCACGATCTGATCCCGTTCGCCGGGCGTGGCGTCAATGGGAACCAGGTCGTTGTCGTGGAAATTGACGCCATACGCGCCAAGTTCGCTGAGTTTCTGCACAATCGTTGTCGGCTCGAAGACAAGGCCGCACGGCGAAACCATCGGGCGCGTGTTCGGCCCGAACGGATCGCGGCCCGGATTGCCGACCGTCCAAAGTCCGAAGGTAAATTTGTCGCTTTTCTGTGGGGTGAAATCGCTCATTGAAGTACATCCTTCCTGAGAGTAGGGTTTATGGCCGCGCAAAATTTCGGGCCATTACCCTGCTATTCACCCCCTGCCAACCGCTATCCTGCCGAACAATGAAAATTGCGCCTGTTCCGCCGCGCTTTTCAGGCACAGCTTCATTAGACCTCTTTCATAAGTCCTTGCGAACGCGGCAATCCCTATCCCATCAAGTAGACTTATGAAAGAGAGCTATTTAAGAACACGCAATGTCTTCTCAAAGCTATTGTGTTAATGATACTGGGCGAGCGTCAATACAGCGTCAATAGCCGCGTCAACGGCGCATCGGACCGGGCTGTAATTCAAAAACATCGCAATAATACTGTTCAACTCTGATAATCACGTGAGAACACAACGCGCCAAACGAACGCGCCAACCATTGCTGATAGCAACGGTTGGCGCGGGGAATGTGGCAGAAGCCAAAAGTAAAGACGACCTCAAAGGTTTTCGGCAAGCCGAAGCGCCTGCTCCTCGTTCATGTCACGCCCCTGCTGCAATGCCGCAGCGCAGGCAAGCGCGCCCAACGCGGCGCTTGCCGTTTCTGCGCTGCTGTCGCAAAGCGCGGCGTCGCCGGGATACAGGGCGAGGCTGTTTTGCGCTTCCACCCACCCCACCAGACGCGCGGCCTGTTCCCATTGGCGTAGGCCGCAGGCCAGGGCCGCGAAGCCGATTATGCCGGCGATGACTCCGGCGCGATTTCCGGTTTCGTGCCGCAAGCGCAGGCTGGCGCGCAGATGGTCGCGCGCCGTGTTCCAGTCGCCTCGGCGCAGCGCCACTTTGCCCAATCCGTGCCGCGCGCCGGAAAGCCCCTGCTTGTCGCCCATTTCCGTGAAAATCGCGAGGCTTTCCTGATACCATGTTGCGGCCTGCGCCGTCTGCCCAGGCGCGTCCGCCAGTTCCCCGCGCAAATTGAGCGTATGCCCCAATCCCCACAATATCTTTGTCCTGACGCCGCAGGGACAGGCACTCGTCGAGCAGGGCTTCGGCAGCCGTGAAATCCCGCTGCAGCAGGGCGATGCTGCCCAGGCTGAACAAAGGATAAACAGGAGCGAACGGATTTTCGGCGCGGCGGGCCAGCGCCAGCGCTTCCTCGGCATGGGCGCGCGCCGCGTCCTGCCGGCCCTGATCGCGCAGCACAAGGCTCAAAATCGTCAGTGAAGTGATCACTTTTCTGTTAACCGCTTTTGTTAATCGCTTCCTGTCTGTTCAGCGCCAGCGCTTCGTCAAGGTAGGTTTCCGCCAGGGCGTATTCGCCCTGATACCAGGCCAGCGTTGCCGCAGAATTCAGAACGCGGGCGCGCAGGGGCGCATCTGCGCTTGTTGTCTTGCGCCAGCGCCTGCGTGAGCCAGGTTCGCGCCTCCCAAAAGGGTCCCCGCGAGTACCAGTATTCCCACATCTGCAAAATAAAAGTCAGATACGCGCTGTTCTCAGCGTGTTCGCGTTTCCATACTAATGCGGCCAGCAGATTGTCGTGTTCCGCTTCCAGGCGGTCCAGCCAGTCGCCTACGCGCTCACCCTCCATTTGTGTCTGCGCGGCTGCGAGCATCTGCCCGAAATAATCGGCATGACGCGCCGCCAATCGGTCGGCTTCTTCCACGCTCAGGCACTCCAGCGCGTATTCCCGCACCGTTTCGAGCATGGTGAAGCGTATGCTTTCCGCCTGTTCCCGCGCGAAAATCAGCGAGTTTTCGCGCAGTTGTTGAAGCAGGTCGAGCATGGGCAAATCGGGGCAAAGGCTTTGCGCCGCTTCCCCGAACCATCCTCCCCGGAAAACGGACAGGCTGACAAGCGCGCGCTGCTGTGGTTCCGTCAGCAGTCCATAGCTCCATTCCACTGTTGCGCGCAGGCTCTGATGGCGCTGCGAAATACCCTGCTGCCTGCTTACCAGCAGGGCAAACCGATTCTGTAATTGCGCGACCATCTGCTGCGGCGTCAGCACTCCGATACGCGCCGCCGCCAACTCAATGGCAAGGGGAATACCTTCCAGGCGGCGGCAGAGCGCGGCGACGGCGGCGGCATTGCGCGGCGTCAGGGTAAAGTCGGCGCGAGTTGCCTGCGCGCGATCCACAAACATGGCAACGCTCGGACAGGCAAGCAGTCCCGCATCCGGCGGGCAGACGCTGGAAGCGGCGGCGTTGTTACGCAGACCTTGCTCCCGGCCCGGTTCTATGGGAATCGGCAGCGGCAAAACGTCCATCGCGCGCTCGCCTGCGATTTGCAGCAGCTGCCGTGAAGTCACGAGGCAGGAAAGGGCGGGGGAGCGCTCCAGAAGGGTAAGAATAAGAGAAGCGGCGGCGGGAAGCAGATGCTCCGCATTGTCCAGAACCAGCAGATAGCGTTTCCCGGCAAGCGCCTCAAGTATCTGCTCCAATGGCGGTATAGACGGGACGGAAACAAGGCCAAGCGCGCTGAGAATGGCGTCAGGAATGGCTTCCGCATCGGCTGTCTCTCCCAACGAAACGAAGCAAACGGCGTTTTGCAAAGCGGGAGCCAGCCGATGGGCGGCTTCCACCGCCAGCCGCGTTTTGCCGCTCCCGCCCGGACCAAGCAGGGTCAGCAGGCAGCGCTGCGGGCCGGTGAGAAGCGCCTGAACTTCGCGCAATTCTGCTTCACGCCCGAAAAAGCGCGTCAGGGGAACGGGCAGGCGGGGCAAAGGGATGCGCAGGGGTTCCGGCGCGGGCGGCAGGGGCAGAATTGGAGGGGCGAGTACCGGCAGCAAGACAGGCGAAGGAAGGGACGGCAGGGTTTCTACAAACGCGCTCAACTCGCGCGCGGGCCTCTCGTTCCACTCCGAAGCCATGACGCCCACAAACGCTTCAAATTGCTGCCGGGCGCGTTCGGGATTGCCGCAGGAAGCGTACAGCCGAATCAAACGCTCCTGCGCGGCAGTGTTGAACGGGTCGGCGCTGACAAGCCGACGCAGGCAATCAAGCGCCTGACTTGATTGGCCTTCCTGAATATACAGCGTGGCAAGCGCGTCCAGCAGTTCACGGTACTCCGCCGCCAGGCGTTCCTGCTCCAGCCGCGCCCAATCCTCGTACATGCCCGGCAGCAATTCCCCTTTATAAAGGGCTGCCGCCTGCTCCAAAGCCGCCAGGCGTTTCATGGCCTCCGTGGACTCTGCCGCTGTCCGAAGAAAATGGCGGAATTCGCTCACATCGGTGCGAACCGATTCATTGCCCAGGCGAACCTGAGTCTTATCCGCAATCAAAACGCTTCCCGCAGGGATGCCGGGAGGTTCCAGCAGGCGGCGCAGGGAACATAAGGTCTGACGCAGGTTGTGCCGCGCCGCGCCCGGCTCCATATCCGGCCAGAACCGATCCAGCAGCACTTCGCGCGCATGAGCTTGTTCCTTGAAAAACGCCAAATAAGCAAGCAAGGCGGCACATTTACGGGTAGGAAATCGAGAGACAACGCGCGCTTCCTGGCGCGCAGTAAGTCCACCGAACAATTCTATGTAACAGGGAGAAATAACCATAGCAAAATAATCATAGGCGCTTGAAAGCAGAGTACGGATGTTGTTTGTTACTCCTATTCGGGATGTGGGCCGATGTTTCCTGCTGCATCATAATTGGCTATAATGAAGGGGGTATTAGCGAGTTGAACTCTGATAAGCGCAGACCTTCCAGTGTGCGGCCTGCTGAGAACACCGGGAACTATTCATCGCAAAGGAGCAGCGCATGAACGATGGCGAGTACGTGGATGGCGAAAAGCATGGCGAGTGGATTTCTTATTACGCCAACGGCAACAAGCGCAGTGAGGGACGATACAACAAAGGCAAAAAGGAAGGGCTGTGGCGGCAATACTGGCCCAACGGCAACACAAAGAGCGAGGGAACGTTCAAAGACAACAAATTCACCGGGCTGTACACCAGCTATCATGAGAACGGCAAGCGGAATTATCAGGGTCGCTACAACGATTTCAACGGCAGTTCGGCGGATGGAACCAAAGATGGCGAATGGCGCAGCTACGAGGAAGACGGCGAAACCGTCTGGCGCGTAATCACCTACCACCGGGGCAGCCGAACCAAGCCGGACGCGATTTTGCGCCCGCGTGACAACGAACCGGCATAGCGTACAACCCGTAACAGCGTAACAGGCGTTAAGAAGGAGTGTCAGGCGGCGGCGTCGAATAACATCCGCAGCATCTATATGCAAAATTTACTCTGTGAGGACGCTCCCCCTGCCTGCCGCTATGAAAACACTTTTTAAGCAAACATCTTCCGGTTCGAAATCCGGCTCAAAATCAATGGTTTTGGCGCTGTGGCTGGCATTGCCGCTCACCATTGTGCCGTTTGGGTTTGGCGGCTTGCCCGCTTCGGCATGGGCGCAGCGGCATCCGCCGGAATTGCGCGGCAATTATCCCGTTGGCGGCAGCGCGGGCGCGACTACGCGCGTAACCATTGCGGGCATGAGTTTGCGCGGCGCGACGCAGGTTTTGTTCGACCATCCCGGCATTACGGCCAAAATCGCGCCGCAGGATACGTCGAAATTGCCACTCCCCAATATGGACACGGACGGCAACCCCAACATCATTGCCGACATTACGGTTGCGAAAAACGTGCCGCCCGGCGCGTATCGGTTCCGCGTGGTGTCGCCTTCAGGCGTGACGGACGCGGGAACCTGGATGGCGGGCCGTGCCCTGCCGCAAATCGAAGAAAAAGAACCCAACAACGACATCAATACCGCCCAGGCCGTCACGCTTCCCGTCGCCGTCAACGGGCATATTGACACGCAGGGCGATCAGGACGTGTTTCGCGTGACGCTGGCAGCGGGGCAGGCGTTTGTGGCGGATGTGCAGTCCAACCGGGCGGGGCTGCCGCTGGATTCGCTGCTCACCCTGCGGGACGCGAACGGGCGCGAACTTGCCAGCAACGACGACCACAACGGCCCTGATTCCCTGCTTGTGTATACGCCGTCAATGACAGGCAGCTACCTCGTAACAATTTCCAGTTCGGACGGGCAGGGAACGCCGAGCCATGCGTACCGGCTGGAAATGGGCGTTTTGCCGCTGCTGAACGCCGTGTACCCTGCCGGCGCGCAGATCGGACAACACGCCTCGTGGGTGGCAATGGGTATTAACCTTGACGCAAGTTCCTCGATTGCCGTTTCCGGGAACATTGCGGACAGGCCGGGAATCGCCCGCGCGTTTGTGGAAGCCGCGCTGATGGGTTCCAACAGCATGCCCGTACTGCTGTCTTCGCTGCCGGCTGTGAACGAACAGGAACCGAACGACACGCGGCTGTCCGCCACTCCCCTGCCACTCCCCTGCCTCGCCAACGGGCGCTTCTGGCATACGCCGAAAGCGGGAAGCCGGACAGCCGCGAACGGTGAAAACGCCCCGGACGTGGACTGCTACAAGTTCCGGGGCGAAGCGGGCAAGCGCTATGTGTTTGACGTGGTTTGCCAGCAGTTGGGATCGCCCGCCGATCCCGCGCTTGCCCTGCTCGGCCCGGACGACAAAACCATTGCGGAAAACGACGACACAAACGGGCGGGACGCGCATATTGACGTGACTCTGCCCGCATCGGGCGAGTACGTGGTGCGCGTGACGGAAGCGCGGGGGCGTTCCGGCCCGGAATACATCTACTGCCTGACCGCGCAAACGCCTTCGCCCGGCTTTACCATCGCGGCGGAAACGCGCGAACGGGTGGTGGGGCAGGGCAGCGTTGTGCCGCTCGAAGTGACGGTCACGCGGGATCGGTGGGAGGGACCGGTCACGTTGAGCCTACGGGATTTGCCGCCCGGCGTGACGGCCTCAACCTGCATTGTGCCGCCGGGCGCTACGAAAGGCTTGCTGCTTTTGTCGGCGGATAAGGCCGCGCCGCTTGCCGCGTTTCCCCTGCATGTCGTGGCGACCGCACAGGTGCAGGGCGCAACGGTTCAGCATACCTTAGAGTCGGCAACGGATTGGGTCTGGAAGGGTGGCCCCCGCGCCAATGTCACTTCCCCGCCCAACCTGCTTGTCTACGCCGTCCGCGAACCTTTCGAGATCGCGCCGACGCCCGCCGCCACGTCCCTGTCCCTGCTTCGCGGCCAAAACGCTACCCTGAACGTGAAACTGACGCGCCAACCCGGCTACAACAAGCCCGTTGTGCTGCGCGTCCTCGGCCTGCCGGACGGCGTCACGTCCGCCGATGTCGCCATTCCCGGCGACAAATCCGAAGGCGTAGTGGAACTGAAAGCCGCCCCCACCGCCCGCCTCGGCGCAATCCTGATTACCGTTAGCTGCGTGGTCACGCAAAGCCAGTTTATCCAACTGGACCGCGCCACGCCTGCTATTACCCTGACCGTGACGGAACCGGCGAAGAAGTGAAACCACGGGGAACACGGGGAGGAGAGGGGGAGACGAGAAGAAATAAACCACGGAGGGCACGGAGTTCACGGAGGGGGTACAATGGCAGCCGTCACAAAGTTCAGGTGGGGCAGGGGAAATGCTTTGCGTTGCGGAATATCTGCTATGGGGTGAGAGGATAAAGGGCGTATCAAGTTTGAAGACTGCTGTGGCGCGTAACCAACACAGGAGACACGAAAATGGGGACTACGCGATAAAAGGGATTATCACGTATAAATGCCGGACGAGCAATTTAAGTTGTGTGTCACTTGGCTTGATCCAGGTATAACCATGTTTATCAAAGCATCAAGGGGTGGCTCACGAAACGGAAATTGTCGGGTTCTCCCAACAATTTAGTGAGAGGTGAGTAACCTTGTTCCGTTTCGTGAGCGGCCTCCAACGAGAGGATATAGGACTGATTACTGAGATGAAATGTCGAAGATCTACTCTAACCAGTTTTCACTATTATCGCAGAAATCGCCAACTCGTAGACACTGAACGGACATTTCTTGACCAAGACACGGGTGAAACAATTCTATAATTTACATATTAAAATAATAACATATAATATACTATAAGTTTTTGCCTGAAGCCGTACTGACGTTGATGAGATGATTAAAACATTTATCTGGCATAGAATAGAAACTGGTAATGGCTAATGCTACTAACATCAGCCATATCTGACGATCTTGTAGTTGTACCGTCTTCAAACACAAGCCGCCCACGTAAACTGACCCTAAAGGGTATACTTAGACTTGCCACAATAAGCATAAAATACCCCTGTGTGCCACAATAGGGTGAGACAAAATCCCGTGCGCAAATCAGTGTAGATTTACACGAAAGAGTGTAGAGTGCCAGGGCGGAGAATGGACTTTTCACATGAATACGCCGTTGACAGACAGCCCGACAACCAGGGTCGCCCCCACTGGACACGCGCTGTCCTCTTCCTTTCGCCCGGACCCGCAGGTTCCGCAACGCACTGCTCGCCGCCGCTTTACCGTTGCCTACAAGTTGCGCCTCCTTAAGGAAGCCGACGCCTGTTCGCCGCCGGGAGAGTTGGGGCCCTGCTGCGGCGCGAAGGCTTGTCCTCCTCCACGTTCGCCAACTTCCGCAAACAGCGCCAAGCCGGTCAGTTGGGCGAGAAGAATACCATGCAGGCCAAGCAGCAGCGTCAGGACAAGGCTGCCGTCCGCCAACGCGATGCCCGCCGCATTGACGACGGCAAGCGTATCATGTCCGTCGCCTGCCGTCCGCCAACGCGATGCCCGCCGACTGGCGGCTCTGGAAGCCGAAAACCAGAAGCTGCGCGTTCGGCTGGAACTCCCCAAAAAGTAGGGGCCTTGCTCGACCTGACGCTTGCCGCGACGCCGAGCGCCTAAGAGCCTCTCCCGATAGGGCTTGTCCTTGCGTCCGTAGGACGCTTGCACTTTCCTGCCGGGTATTGCAAAGCCCCGGCCAATGGGGCTAGGCTCTTAGGCGCAGGAACCTTACAGCAAATGCTGGCCTGCTACATAAAAATACTTTCGCTTTTTGGTCTCAAAGCCCTTGACACATTCCGCTCGACCTGACCGGCCCCTGGCGACGGCTGACGCTCGCCATTACCTACGCGACCGAAGCCTACCTGTTCATCACCGACCTGAACCAATCGCCCTTTAACGTCGGAACAAGGCTGGCCCTCTCCGACTTTACCCTGAAGCAGGTGGCGGAACTGAATACCCGATGTGGCAATCCGCTCAAAAATAATGTTGAGTTGAATCGCTGTTACGATCTGGTGGGCGGGCATCCCTATCTTGTGCGGCGGGGATTGCATGATATGGCGACGCGTCCTTTATCCATAGATGCTTTCGAGGCGCAGGCAGCGCAAGAGGAGGGGCTGTTCGGCGACCATCTGCGGCGCATCCTTGCCCTGCTCACCCGCGACCCTGATCTCTGCGCCGTTGTGCGTGACACGCTGCACGGAAAGAACTCACCATCGTGGGAGAACTTCCATCGCCTGCGCAGCGCGGGCGTCATGGTCGGTGATTCTCCCGCCGACATGCGCCCGCGCTGCCGCCTTTATACCCGCTATCTCACGGCGCGCCTTCTCTAATCCCAACTGCGATCCCAAACAGAAGCGCAGCAAAAGGAAATTTCGTATGGAGAAAAAACCGTTCGATATTGACGAGGCCATGCGCCGGATTCCTGCCGCGCTTACGCCATACCCGAAAGCCGCGCTATTTGCGCTGTCCGAGGAGGGGCACGGCACGGCCTTTGAAATTCTTGTCGCCTGCATCCTGTCTATTCGGACGCTGGATGAGGATACGCTACGGGACTCGCGGCGTTTGTTTGCCCGCGCGCAAACACCCGCGCAGATAGCCGGACTGCCCATTGAAGAACTGGACGAACTGATCTCGCGTTGCACGTTTCACGAGAACAAAGCGCGGCAATTGCAAGCGATTGCCGCCACCCTTGTCGAAAAGCATAACGGACTACTGCCCTGTGACCGGGAACTTCTGCTGAACTTTTCGGGCGTCGGCCCCAAGTGCGCCAATCTTGTCATGGGTATTGCATGTGGGGAACCGTTCATCGGCGTGGATATTCACGTTCACCGCGTCACCAACCGATGGGGATATGTGCAGGCTTCAACCCCGGAAGCCACGCTGAAAGCGCTGGAAGCCAAGCTGCCGCGCCGCCATTGGATTGATCTCAACCGGTTGTTGATGCCCTTCGGCAAGCATGTCTGCACCGGCCCGCGCCCGCATTGCTCCACCTGTCCGCTTCTGGAAATGTGCCCTCAGATTGGGGTAACCTCTCATCAATAACAGCATCAATTTCTTATTTGGATGGTATTGAGTTTAGGAAGGCAAACGCCACAGGCATACGGCCCGGTCATCGCCGCCTGTTGCCAACAATTTACCGTCCGGGGCAAAGGCGACGGCGCGAACGGCGCGGGTATGTCCGAGAGCGCGCGCCAGTTCGGTTCCTGACGCCACATCCCACACGCGCGCCGTTTTGTCCGCTCCGCACGAGGCGACGCGCCTGCCGTCCGCGCTCCACGCCAAACCGCGAATATCGCTGTCATGTCCTCGCAGCCGCCGGACTTCCGCGCCGGTTTTCACGTCCCACAGGTGCAAAAAGTAATTGCGGTTGCCCGGATCGTTGTTGGCAACCAGCAGCAGGCTGCCGTCCGGCGAAGGAAGAACATCTCCGATTTGCCCATAGGTGAGACATTCGCGGATATGCAGCGAATACGCTTTGAGCAGACGCGCCCGCCGCACTTCCCACAATCCGATTTCCGACAGGGCTTGCCCCGTCCGCAGAACCAGCACCTGTTTGGCGGCATAACTGCCATCCACATACGCCACGCGCCGCGCCTGCCCGTCCTCAATGTTTTCATCGGGCAGCAAATGCTGTATTTCCCGCCCGTTGTCGGCTTCCCAAAACCGCGCGATGCCGTTGGTGTTCCCGGAAGCGATCTGCTTGCTGTCCAGCGACCATCCCAGTGAGGTAACGTGCCCGTCTTGTTTGATGCGGCGCTGTTCAGCCCCGGTTTGCAGATCGCACACGCGCAATTCGCTGCGCCACCTGCCGAGCCAGCCGGTCAGGTTGTTGGCGACTGCCACACTGCGCCCGCCTGGAGCCACGCTCAGGCACGGACACTCGCCCTTTTCCATGCGAAGTTCGCGCTGCATCTGACCCGTTTCCACGCTCCACCAGAAAACGCTGGAACCGCTTGCCGCCAGAATCCACTCTCCATCCGGCGAAAACGCCACATCGTTTACAGGCTGAAATGGGTCATGCAGCGCATGGACAACGGCAAGCAGGGGCGCGTTGGGAGCATGGGAATTGCCGCCAGAGGATGTGGTGGTATTGCGGGGCGAAGCGCGGGCGGTGTCCCTTGCCGCGTTCGTGTCTGTGGGGCGCGAAGAGCGCGCGGAAGAAGCGGATTGAGCCGATTGCGCGGATTGCGGCTTGTCATCCCCGCGCCGATTGTTCGGCGTATAGGGATTGGCAGGCGAAGCGGGGGACGCCGGTGGATTGTAGGCAGGCGCATGGCCGGAAGCAGGCGAAGAAGGCGACCCTGATTCCGGTATAGCCCGCTTCAAGAACTGGTAAGCCGTGTTGATTTCGGCCATTTTCGCCTGCGCCATGTCGCGCAATTGGGGCGCGTTGGCAAAGCAGTCGGGATGCCAGATATGAGCGAGTTCCCGGTACGCCTGCTTGATTTCCGCCACGCTCGCGCCCGGTTCCAATCCCAAAGTTTTCAAATGCCGCCGCACGTCTTCCGTCACATTCTTCCTCAACTATTCCGATTACATTTCCCAGGCAAACCCACCACCAACCACCACCTACCAATCACCCTTTTAACCCGGTCATGGCGATGCCGCGCACGAAAAAACGCTGCGTACACAGGAATACGAACAGAACGGGCAAAAGGACGAGAACCGCAGCGGCCATTTGCAGGGGCCAGTTGGTCGCGCCGAACGAATCTTTGAACAGCGACAACCCGACTTCCAGCGTCCGCATTTCCGTTGTGCTTGTTACGAGCAGGGGCCAGAAAAAGTCCGTCCAGGTGGCGATAAAGGCGAACGCGGCGAGTGTCGCCAAAGCCGGCGCGGAAAGCGGCAGCGCGATACGCCAGTATAACCCGAACTCGCCGCATCCGTCCAGGCGCGCGGCATCGTCGAGTTCGCGGGGCAGGGTCAGGAAGAAGGAGCGCATCAGGAAAATGCCGAACGCGCTTGATATTCCCGGCACGATCAGTGCCCAGTACGTGTTCAGCCAGCCGAACGCCCGCACCGTGAGAAACGCGGGGATCATCGTCACCTGTCCGGGGATCATCATGGTGGCGAGAAACAAAAAGAAGACCGCTTCGCGCCCCCAAAAGCGCAGGCGGGCAAAGCCGTACCCCGCGAGGGAACACAGCGCCAGTTGCCCCAACACGACGCACACGGCCACAACAATCGTATTGCCCAAAAAGCGCGGAAACGGCATCGCGGACATCGTCAGCACGGTGGCATAGTTTGCCCAGTGCCAGCGTTCCGGGCGCAGATGCGACGGGTCGGGCAAAGCGCCGTGCGAGGGATGCAGCGACGCCAGCAACATCCACGCAAACGGCGTCGCAGTAATCAGCGCCACCAGCCCCATCAGCGCGTAAGCAGCCAGGCCGCGCCAAAGCGTCAACGCGCTTCGTCTATGTTGATTTTGAACTTGACTTTGTAACGCCATAAATTTATCAAAAGCCAGACTATCCCAACACCGAACACCGAATACCCAATACCGAATACCTGAACACCCGAACACCGATTAACTCAAACTGAACTGCTCCATGCGCTTGTTGACGATTTTGAACTGTACCACCGTTACCGCCAGGATGAGCAGAAACAGCACATACGCCTGCGCCGATGCCTGTCCCGCATGGAATTGCCGCCAGGCCGCGTTGTAGATATGGTAGCCGACAACATCGGTATGGCGCACCGGTCCGCCCTTTGTCATCATGTATATCGGCGTAAAAATCTGGAACGCGCTGATGGAGGACGTGACAAGAATAAAGAACGTAGTCGGCAGCAGCAGGGGAACCGTGACATAGCGAAACTGCGCCCACTTTGCCGCCCCGTCTACGGATGCCGCCTCGTACAGCGATTCGGGAATGCCGGCCAATCCCGCCAGAAACAGCACCATGCGCGGCCCCAACCCCGTCCAGATGCTCATAAAGATCAGGGCGGGCATCGCCCAAACCGTGCTTTGCAGCCAATCCGTTTGCGCCGCCTGCTTCCAGCCCATTGCGTTCAGCAGGCTGTCGAGCAGGCCGTGTTCCGGCAGGTAAATAAACGTCCAGACCATCGAAATAGCCACTGCCGAGGACACGGCGGGCAGATAATACAGGGTACGGAAAAACGCGGTTCCGCGCAGTTTTTGATGTACCAGAACGGCCACGCCAAGCGCGACAACCATCCCTAAAGGTACGCTGCCAACCGCAAAATAAGCGGAGTTCTTCAGCGCGTTCCAGAACAGCGGGTCATGCCACAGGAGCGCGTAATTGCCCAACCCGACAAACGGCTTCTGTTCTTTCAGCACGTCCCACTTGTGGAGGCTGAGGTAGAACGCAAATAAAATCGGAAAGAGGACGAAAACAGCAAGGTGCAGAAACGACGGCAGGATAAACAGCCATCCCGCTTGTGTTCGCAGTTTCGCTTTCACTTTCATTCAGCCCCCAATTCCGCATCAATGCGTTTTGCGGCTTCACGGGAAGCGTTTGCGACTGGCGTATGCCCGACTAAAATCTGCTCCATCATTTCTTTGCCGATGTCTTCCACCTGCGCGTAGTTTTCAATTCGCGCGCCCCAGGGCGCGATGCCGTAGCGAACGTTGTCCAGAAAGGCCGGTTCGAGGGGCGTACTCTGGCGGCGCGATTCGGCAATCCGGCGGTTGGCGGAAATGCCGATGCCCAATTCGGCTTTTTTGCGCTGCACGAACGGCCCGGACAGGAATTTGATGTACTCCCATGTTTCCTGCGGGTGTTTGCAATGCCGCGTCATGGCGTAGCCCGCTTCGTACAAGACCGTAATGCGCTTATGGTTTTGCGGCAGGCCGACCACGCCTACGTCGGCCAGTTTCAGGGTTTCGCTGGCTTTCAGGCCGACAAGGTTCCAGTGCCCGCTGATTTGCATGGCGACAAGGCCGGACTCAAATGGGTTCGCGCCCTGCGCCTGCGCCTGCGACAGGGAAGGAGCCAACCCGTCGCGCACAAGGCCGGCAAAAAATTCCAGCGCTTCCTGCGTGGCCGGGCTGTCCAGCGCGCCTTCGGCCTGTTTACCGTCAGGCGTCAGCACATCCCCGCCGTTCTGCCATACCCATGTAATCCAGCCGGGCATCCAGTTCTCCACCTGAAAGCCGTACTGCGCGGGGTGCAGGGAACCGGGCGGGCGCAGGGTCAGTTTCTCACAGGCGCGTCGAAAATCCTGCCATGTCCAGCCATCCTGCGGATAGGGAATCCCTGCCCGGTCAAACAGGCGCTTGTTGTAATACAGCATCATGGGCGTGAAATCGGCGGGAAGGGCGTAAATGTGTTCGTTCCTGCGCGCCATGTCCAGCACATTGGGGTAATACACAGTCCAATCGAAATGCTCGGCCTGGGCAAAGGGAGTCAGATCGCGCAGGGTGTTGTTGGCGATAAAGGCGGCTGCGGAACTGGCGTCCAGCGTCATCATGTCCGGTTCCGTGCCCGCCACAAACGCCGTCAGCATCTTGGACACGTACTCGTCGCTGCCGGGAATATGCTCCTGCGCGATATGTATGTCGGGGTGCAGGCGCGTCCATTCTGCCTGCACATCCTGCTCGAAACGGCTCATCGCCGGGTCGGAAGACGCCCCGCCCCAATCCGCAACGTGCAGGGTTACGCCCTCTGTAGTATGCGCCGAACCCGCGCCACGATTGCAGGCCGTGCCCGCCAACATCAGCGGCAGGCAAAATGCCAACAGGCACAGGCATTGATTGAAATACGGGTGACGAGGAAAGTTCATCGGAAAGTGTTACGTTTCTAAAGTGATTGCCTGCTGAGTTTGCAGACAACCGGCGCATTCAATGCGTACAATAAACATTGGTTTTACCGATAATGCGGGGAACATCAACCCTTTTCCTGCCTGAAGCAAATGTAAACAAGCCTAAATATAAAATTAACAGGATTTAACTGTGACGACCGGCAGCCATAACAACGAAATTACGTCCGGCAGCGACGCGGTGGGACTGCCTTCTCCCGCCGACGCGCCGCCCCGGTACGAGGGCGAACACGCCATTATTGAAGCCGCGCGGCGCGTCGGTGAATCCACGCTTGGCCCCAACGCGCAGGAAGCGGATCGCGCGCCCGGCCCATTGCTGCCCAACATGCGCGCGCTTGCCGACGCGGGGTTGTTGGGAATGAGCCTGCCACGCGAATACGGCGGGCTGGACGCAAGCGGGCCGACGCAGCGCGAGGTGACGGAAGTTCTGGCCTCGTATTGCGGCGTGACCACGTTTACGCAGGCGCAGCATCACGGCCCGTCGCGCATGATCTGCAACGGCCACAACCAGCAATTGAAGGACGCGCTGCTGCCCGATCTGGCGCGCGGCGTTCGGATGTGCGCCGTATCGTTTGCGCACCTGCGGCGTCCCGGTCCGCCCATTTTGCGCGCCGAACCCGCAGACGGCGGCTACCGCTTGAACGGCACGAACCCCTGGGTCACGGGCTGGGGCTTGATGACACAGGTGGTGATGGGCGCGACCTTGCCGGACGGGCGCTTTGTGTACGTGTGGGTTCCCGGCAGCCGCCATGATTTTCCCAATTTATTTGCCGACGCTATGCCCCCGAACGGCGAATGGGGCGAACTGCGCGCGTCCGCGCCCCTGGCTTTGTGCGCCATGAACGCTTCGGCAACGGTAGAACTGGTTTGCGACAACCTGTTCGTTCCTTCCGCGCATAAGTTATCCGAATCGGATCGGGAAACCTTGCAGCGCAATGACCGCAATGGCGTTTTGGGCGCGACGGCTATGCCCATCGGCTGCGCTATGGGCAGCATCCGCCTGCTGTGCGCCACGCAGGAGCGCCGCCCGCTTCCCGCCATCAGCCGCGCCGCCCAATCGTTTGCGCGCGAACTCGACGATGTACGGGCGCAGATACGCGAACGCAATAGCCGCAGCAGCGAGCCGGAATTTTTTGCCCATGCCGTCGCCCTGCGCGCGCATGTGATAGACCTTGCCGTTCGCGCCGCCCATGCCGCCGTCGCTTCCAACAGCGGCGGAGCCAACAATCTGTCGCACCCCGCGCAGCGATTATACCGCGAAGCCATGTTTTATACGATTCAAGCGCAAACGACGGATGTTATGGACGCCACGCTTGTCCGCCTGGAACGCCCTGCTTAGAGCCACTTCCCATAGGCCGGGTACTGAAAGTACCCGGCAGGAAAGTGCAAGCGTCCTGCGGACGCGGATTCCTGAATACAAAGGGTTGCGTCCGCAGGAATCTTCCTACAGAATTGCGTCCGTAGGAAGCGGGAATCTTAATGTAGAAAATGCGTTTCTGAGACGCATTGGCCGCGCCTGTTGGGAGTAGGGCTTGCCTGTGCGCCGTAAGGGTCCATCAATTTCTGCCTTCCCGAATTAGCGGAAAGCCCGGCCTTTGCCGACGGGAAGTGGGGGAAGCAAAGGATGAGAAGATAAGGATGAAGGATGAGGATATGCAGAAAAAAGAAAGTATGTAGAGGCATCGTCGAAATCTTGGCAATACAGCGCTTCCAGCCCGATGTCTCGTTGTGTCAAATTGTAGGAGAGAGGCGTTGTGACCTCGTGAGCGTCAGGGCGAACGGGAGAGTACAGGCATCTTCTTGCGCCTCCTTTCCTGTATGGAAAATAGCTCTCAACGCCCGCCCCTTCTCCCAAAAATGCCTGGGAGAAGGGGAGTCAGTTCTTTTCATGCGCAAAGGTGAACGGAATTCATGTGGGTTGTTTGGATTGTACCCATCGGTTGTATAGCGCCTGCCTGCATAGTAGACATATTATAGTAGACAGTTATATCCTATAGACGACGGGGTAGGGCAAAGGGTTCGCTGTTTTCGCGGTATTTTGCTCTTTTTTTCTGACTTTTTTGCGGGATTGTTGCTGCCGGCATTATGCGGGAACGGGGAGAGGGCTGAACTAAGGGTTCGTACATCTATTCCTTGCCGACGGAGGCGAGATGTTGTGCTTCTGCGTTCGGAAAGTTACGATTTTACAGATTTTTAGTAAGGAAAAGAAATGACAGTTACGCTCGACTTACACCCTGAAGTAGAAGCCGTCGTTGCCGCGCAAATGCCACCTGCTGTAAAGTTCAACCTTTATGATCTGGTAAAGGTTAAAAGGGGAGTAGAGTGCTTCACCGCTGTTGTGATTGATTATACCTTTCGTTGGAAAGATGATACTTGCCAAGAAAGTGAAATGGTTTATATCATTTCTACGCTGACAGGAGAGACGCTGGAAGTTTCGTCAGAAGAGATTGAACAAATAGGCTGCCTTACGCCGCCATTTCAGGTAGGGCAGAGCGTAGCCATCCGTGCTGACGAGTTGCAACATCCAGTTCTAAATGGAAAGATTGGGACTATCCAAGGCTTTTCATGGAACCCTCAAACGAATCAATGGGGCTTCGCGGTTGGTTTCTCAAATGAGAAAACGTGGTTTTTCATAGAGAGCGATCTGAAGGAGGTATGAAGTATCCTCATGTACACTGCGGCGAAATGCTCTGGTAGTTACGCCGCGAGTGTCTTGCCTTAAAACACTCTAACAAAAATCCTGGGATTGAACTTTCCCAACAGGGCGGTCAACACGTTCCAGTACAACGGCGAAGACTTGCGTACGCAGAAGGTGGACAGTGGGGGCGCGAAGAACTATGTTTGTGACGGCACAAGCCCGGCAAGCGCGGTTCTCACAGACGGAAACGCCGTGTACACGCCCGGTTTATCGGAGAGAAGGGGAAGCGCGAGCAAGTTCCTGCATACGGACGCGCTTAGTAGGAAGAAGATAGCCATGCCTAAAATGAGTGATCTTCAAGTAAACTTGCACATGGCTTTGTTGGGCTTATGCGCTTTGGGCGCAATCCTGTGCTTACTTGTGGGAAACTTGACAAGAAGGCGAATGTCGACGGCATCTGCAAGGCTCTATTGGGGTCTTTTCTTTGGCGGTTTGCTTGCAGCAACCTTGTATCTGCTATTCACCGGCACATCAGCAAACGGCTTTTTGGATTAGTTTCGCGCTAAACGCTCAGAGAGCGCTTAATTGAACCATTTTTTACCTTGTTGCCGGACATTCCTGCCGGTTACGCGGCATGATGACAGTGGATTGTCAACAAATAGCTCTGGCTGTGGAAAGTTGGAAATTTATGCCTGTTTTAACGGTTGCTTACGATGTGATTTGTCCCTGGTGCTGGGTGGCGTGGCGGCAGGCTGCGCGGCTGCAGCAGGAGTTTCCCACGCTGACGTTCCGGTGGGTCGGCTATGAACTGCTGCCCGAAGGGCTGGAATACACGCCCGCGCCGCCCGATCCGAACGCCGACAAAAAGCCGCGCGTTCCGTCCCGCTTTGAACTGCTGCTGGCGGCGGATGGCCTGACTATACCCAAACGAACGCGCTCGTTTTCCCGCTCCCGCCGCGCCCTGGAAGGAACCGAGTTCGCTTATGAAGCGGGCAAGGCCGATGCGTACCTGGACGCGCTGTACCACGCCTATTGGGAAGAAGACCGCGACATCAGCGACCTGGCGACCCTGACCGAAATCGCCGAACAAGCCGGGTTGGACGCTGCCGCGTTTGTCAACGCCCTGGAACAGCGTACCTATTGTGACCGCATCGTTGAGTACGACGATCCCGCCCATGCCAAAGGCGTGTGGAACGTGCCGACGTGGATGTTCCCGGAAGAATGGGTTGCCGAGCAGCCCTATTCCACGTTACGGGAAATGGCCGCGCGGTTTGTGCAGGCCGGTTAGCCGCGTATCCTGCCTGAGCAGTTGATAGTTGATAGTTTGTAGTTGATAGCGATGCAGGAAGTACGAACTTTCCTCTTACACACTGAATATTTAACGCCTAACACTTCGCGGCTTCCGCTTCTTGTTACCCCAAAATCTACTGGTTTTTGCCGCCGACACCGCCAACATCTATAATGGCGGTGTTTTTTCTTTTTTCAGCCCCTCCATTTCTAAAAGAACCTGCCGACAATTAGGCAACTCGTCGCTTGCGGGGCATTGTCGTTCCGTCTGCTGTTCGCAACGCTCCGCGCGTTCTCCTTCAAAAGAAGGGGTTGTCCAAAGAAAGTGTTGTACCATGATGCACAACAACAAGCGCAGACCGGGTTTCGTTTTAGGTCTTGCCGCTTTCACCCTGCTGCTTGCCGCCTGGCTGCTGTTTCCTGTCGCCGTCTCGCCGGAGGGCCGTCTTGTTTTTGAATTATTGTGGGCCGGCTTTTGCACCCTGCCCGCCTTCTGCTACTACCGCCTGATGCGCAAATCCGCGCGCCGCGAAGCCATTGTGCAGACGGAAGAGCAGGCGCGCGCCCGCCTGGTGGCGATTCTGGAAGCCACGCCCGATCTGGTCGCCATCAACGACATTGACGGCAAAATTTGTTATTTGAATCAGGCCGGGCGCAAGATGCTGGGGCTGGAAGACGCGCCTTCCATTCCCACCGGCCCCGACCTCGCCTCGCTGCCGGGCGTGGACGCTTCCGAAGTCGCCGATGATCTGTTCCCCATCGGCCTGGAAGAAGGCTCTTTCAGCAGCGAAAAGACTTTGAACCTGGGGCCTGAACGCCAACTTTCCGTTTCGCAGGTGGTCATTGCCCACAAGGGCGACGACGGCAAACTGAACTTTCTGTCTACCATTGCCCGCGACATCACGGAGCGCAAGCAGTTGGAAGCGCAGATGCAGCAGCAGCTGACGACCATCCGCGAACAAAAAGACGCGCTGGAACACCAGAAAGCAACCCTGGAACAGCAGCAGGCAGAACTGGTACGCCATCAATCAGAACTGGAACGCCATCAAGCGGAGTTGGAACGCAATCAGGCGGAATTGGAAGCCGCCAATGCTCAAATCGCCAAGTCGTACGATGAACTGGAAGAAAAAATCGCGTTCTCAGTACGCTGGCAACAACGGACGGTTTGACCGGGCTGCTCAACCACCGCATGTTTCAGCAAAAACTGGCCGAGGAATTCGAGCGGAGCGGGCGTTATCACACCTCTCTGTCGCTGATGCTTGTGGACGTGGACAAATTCAAGCAGTTCAACGACACCTACGGCCACCCGGCAGGCGATCAGGTGTTGAAGCAAGTGGCAACGGTGCTGCAAAGCGCGGCCCGCGGCACTGACTGGGTAGCGCGTTATGGGGGCGAAGAATTCGTCCTCATTCTGCCGGAAACCAACGAGGCCGGCGCGCTCGAAGCGGCAGAGCGCATCCGTTCCGCCATCGAAGAAGCCGCATGGCCTAATCGTCCCGTTACCATCAGCGTAGGCGTTGCCTCCATGCGGCTGAACACGGACAGTCCCGCCATGCTGATCGCCGAAGCCGACCAAGCCATGTACGTCAGCAAAGAGTTCGGGCGCAACCGCGTCACGCACCATGGCGCGCTGATGGATGCGTTTGTGCAAAGTAGTCAGTAGTGAGGGGACAGTAGTCAGTAGTCAGTAGTCAGTAGAAATTTCCACTACTATTCCTTTAGCAGAAGAAGTAAGAGAGTAACAGCACGGTTTTCTACTGACTACTGACTACTTCCTCCTCACTCCTTCCACGGAAACAAATCCGGCGGCTCATTGTCGAATTGCGGTTCCAGTGGCAGGGGGTGCAGGGCGCGGGTCGTGTCCACATAGAGAAAAGCGTCGTAGCGGTCGGGCAGAATTGTAGGCACATAGTTGCCCCATCGCTCGTAATCCGGGTTGTACACGACGCCCACAGCGCGATGGCCGCGTTTCTCCCGCGCTAAATCGGGCGCGTTGTCGAGCAGCAGCAGTTTGCTGCGCGCTTCCGCCTGCCGCAAAACCGCTTCCCAACTGCCCTCGCGCGCCGGGGGCAGGCGCATCCGCTCCCAATCCGCGCCCCACGAACGCCCCGCGATCAGGCTGCCCTCGTAGGAACCGAACCCGACAATCACCACGTCTTCCGGGCGGTGCTGTTCCCGTACCAACTGCCCTATGTTGAGCATGCCCTCTTCGGCCATATCGGTAGCGCGGGCGTCGCCGATGTGCGTGTTATGCTCCCACACAATGGCTTTGACAGGACGGCTTTCAGACTGCGCGCTGCTCATCTGCATCGCGCTTGTTGGTGAGGACGAACCGCCAACCTGTGTAGGCGCATTATTGGGCTGCATAGGTATGTCGCTTGCTTGCGCGGATGAGTCGCCTGCCTGCACGGATGAGTTGCTTGCCTGTGCCGCGTGGAAGCGCATCAGGCGTTCCAGTGTTTCGTACATGTGCGTGTCGCGCAGGTTCCACGAAATCGGGACCGCCCTGCATCATGGTACGGTAGTACGCTTCCGCGCCCCGAACCACGAGCGCGTTTTGCTCCGCCACAAAATGCGCTTCCTGTTCCTCGCGGGCCGCGCCGGGAACCTGACGACGCAGGGCGAGCAGCAAGTCCGCCACTTCATCTCGGCACGTTTCCGGCACGAACGAGTCGGTTGCGCGGGCGTAGCGATGCTCGTCACGATGGTAGGGTTCAAAACATTGATAAGCGCGGCGGGCCGCTTCCGCCGCCTGCCCATCCTGCTGTTCCACATAATGCAGAACCCCCTCCAGCGATTCCCACAGACTGTACACATCCAAACCGTAGAACCCCACTTTTGCCGCCGGAGGCAAATTGGCGTTGTAGCCGCGCAGCCATTCCGTCAGCGCGACGATTTCCCAGTTGCCCCACATCCACGTCGGCCAGCGCCGATAGTCTGCCAGCACGGCCCGCGCCGAAGTTCCGCACTCGCTGTAATTTTTGACGTACCTGTTTATGCAGTAGCAGTGCGGCCAATCGCCTTCCACGCCAACAAATGTAAACCCTTTTTCCGCAATCAGCCTTTGCGTCAGCCACATCCGCCAGACATAATACTCCGACGTGCCGTGCGAGGCTTCGCCCAGCAGCACGTACCGCGCATCGCCAATCCGTTCCATCAGCGGATCAAGGTCAGCAGGGGTTGCCAGTGGCCTGCCCTGCCGCGCGCACCATTGCGCCAGTTCCGCATCATGTTTGGTTGCTAACGTAAACGACATTGTTTCCCCTCCGCTTCCTATCAGAAAAACACCGAGCAGCAACGATAACCAATGTCATACTCTCACGTATAACCTTTGACCTAAAAACGCGCGAGAGCATCGTTCCTGCTCTTTTGTTATTGATCGGCTGGAACTTTCCCGCGCCAGCATCAATAAAGATGTTAGTAAAACAGATTTTCCAGCAGCAGTGACGCGCCGCAGTCGTTGGACCGTCATTGTAAGGAGCCGCAGAGACTTATGAGCGACAGAAAAATCCGCGTTGCCCTGATCGGCGTCGGCAACTGTGCCTCCTCGCTGGTACAGGGCGTGGAATTTTATAAAAACGCCAGCGAAACCGATTTTGTTCCCGGCCTGATGCACGTCAATTTGGGCGGCTACCATATTCGCGACATCGAGTTTTCCGCCGCTTTCGACATCAATGTAAACAAAGTGGGCAAAGACCTGAGCGAAGCGATTTTCACCGCGCCCAACAACACGTATCGCTTTTCGCCCGTTCCCCCGCTTGGCGTCCCGGTGCAGCGCGGCATGACGCTGGACGGATTGGGCAAGTATCTGCGCGACGTAATTGAGGAATCGCCGGAACCAACCGCAGACATTGCCCGCATCTTGAAGGAAACCCGCACGGATGTGGTTGTCTCTTACCTGCCCGTCGGCTCGGAAATGGCGACGCAGTGGTACGTGGAGCAGATTCTGGCGGCGGGATGCGGATTTGTGAACTGTGTGCCCGTGTTTATCGCGTCGCAGGCGTGTTGGCGGCAGCGTTTTGCCGAACGCAACCTGCCCATCATCGGCGACGACATTAAATCACAGGTTGGCGCGACCATCACGCACCGCGTTTTAACGAACCTGTTCCGCGAGCGCGGCGTCCGGCTGGATCACACGTACCAACTCAACTTCGGCGGGAACACGGACTTTATGAACATGCTGGAGCGCGAGCGGCTGGAATCCAAGAAAATCTCCAAAACCAATGCCGTCACGAGCCAGCTGGATTATCCCATGTCGAACGGCGACGCGCATGTCGGTCCAAGCGATTACGTGGAATGGCTTCAGGATCGCAAGTTCTGCTACATACGTATGGAAGGCACGACATTCGGCAACGTGCCGCTCAACTGCGAACTGAAGCTGGAAGTGTGGGACTCGCCCAATTCCGCCGGGGTTGTCATTGACGCCCTGCGCTGCATCAAGCTGGCCTTAGACCGCAGCATCGGCGGCGCATTAGACAGCCCCTCCAGCTACTTCATGAAAACGCCGCCCACCCAATTCACCGACAGCGACGCCCACGACCGGCTGGAAGCCTTTATACGGGGCGAAATTGACCGCTAACCATGCCCAACTCTACAACACAGCAAGCCGCTGCCGAACTCGGCCCCTGGTTCCATAACATTATTTTGCCGGATGGAACGCAGACCGCGCCCGACCATTTTTTGGGCGCGGACTTTCCCGGCAGAAAATGGCGCAAAATCGCCGCCCATTTACCCGCAGATTTGAGCGGGTGGACAGCGCTGGATATTGGCTGCAACGCGGGATTTTACGCTTTGGAACTGGCGAAGCGGGGCGCGCAGGTGACGGCCATTGACGTGAACCCGTTTTATCTAAAGCAGGCGCAATGGGCGTGTGAACAGTTCGGCTTGAGTGAGCGCGTGACATTTCAGCAAACCGGTGTGTACGAATTGGCGCAGTCGGCGCAAACCTACGATTTGATCCTGTTCCTGGGCGTGTTCTACCATTTGCGCTACCCGACGCTTGCCTTAGACATTGTGGCGGAAAAGACAAAACGCCTGCTCGTCTTTCAAACCCTGACCATGCCCGGCATGGAAATTTATCCCGCCGAAGAAGACATGCACATTGACCACCGCGAAGCCATGCAGGAACCCGGCTGGCCTAAAATGGCGTTCATCGAGCATCGCTTGTGCGGCGACCCGACCAACTGGTGGGCGCTCAACCATGCGGGCGTTCTGGCCCTGCTGCGCTCGTGCGGCCTGCGCCCCCTCGCCACTCCCGGCCATGAACTTTACCTTGCCGAACCCGATCCCGAACATCCGTCGTGCATGACTACCTGGAACCGCTGGGAGTATGAGGCGGTGACGGGGAGAAAGGAAGTTGATAGTTGATAGTTGATAGTTCAATACATGCTTGCCTGAGAAGTCTTTAGTACACGAACTCCGGCTTTGGCTCAGGCTACTATCAACTATCAACTATCAACTATCAACTATGATCGAAGCTATCAAACTCTGGAACGAGCCGAACAATATGTCGCACTGGGATTTCCATTTGGACCCCGGCTGGACGGAGTTCGCGCAAATGCTGCGGCTGTGTTCGCAGGCGATACGCGCCGTGAAGCCGGACTTGCCGATTGTCTTAGGCGGTATGTCGCCGATTGACCCGGAATTCCTGATTCTGCTGCAAAAGCAGGGCGCATTGGAAAACATGGACGTGGTTGCCGTGCATGGCTTTCCGCTCGATTGGAACCACTGGCAGATCAACGACTGGCCGCAAAAGATTGCAGAGATTCAGCGCGTGACCAATCTGCCTGTGTGGGTGACGGAAGTGGGCGCGTCCACGTTTGGAGCGGACGAGGTGCAGGTATTCGGCTTGCGGCGCACGGCGGAGCTGCTGTTGGGGCGCGTGGAGCGGGTATTCTGGTACAGCCTGCTGGACCTGCCGCCGACGTGGGAAGCGACGACGCGGCACAAAGAATCGGAAGGCAGCTCGTACTATCGCCACTTTTATCTCGGCCTGATACGCGCGGACGGGACGCCCAAACCTTCCGCAGAGCATTTCAACCCGGAAATGGGCATTTGCCAGTGGTTTCACTTTGAGGATCACCGGCTGGAATTGGCGGTGGAGTGGCTGAAGCGGCTGGGCGTGAAGCGGCTGCGCACGGGCATCAGTTGGGCGGACTGGCATCGTCCCAACGCGGTGGCGTGGTTTGACCGGCAAATGGACGCGCTGCAGGATTTTGACGTGACCATAACCTTGTGCTTCACGCCGCCCTCGCGGGGCCGGGAACCGCACCATACCAGTCCGCCGCTCGTGCCGGAAGAATTCGGCTGGTTCGCCGCCGATGTTGTCCGTCGGTACGCGCTGCACGAGGACTGGCAGCCGTCTAAGAAGTTGATAGTTGATAGTTTGTAGTTGATAGAAGGGTCGGGGAATAGATTCTTGACTACAACTTTTCTGTTGATACGCCATGCCGCGCATGGACTGCTCGGCCACAAAATGGCAGGCTGTATGCCCGGCGTTCATCTCAATGAAGCGGGACAGGCGCAGGCGCTCCAACTGGCGGAACGGCTGGCGCAGGTTCCGCTTGCCGCCATTTACAGCAGCCCCCTGGAACGGGCGCAGGAAACCGCCGCGCCGATAGCCGCGCGTTTGAACCTGCCGATCCAAATCTGCCCCGCCATCATGGAAATCAATTATGGCGACTGGACGGGCCTGACGTTTGAGGAATTGCAAGCCCGCCCCGAATGGCAGTCGTACAACCTGTTTCGCAGCGGCGCGCGTATTCCCGGCGGCGAAATGATGCTGGAAGCGCAGGCGCGGGTCGTCACGGAAATGCAAAGGCTGTGCCTACAGCACCCCGAACAGCGCATTGCCCTTGTCAGCCACGCCGACGCGATCAAGGGCGCGCTCGCCTACTATCTCGGAATGCCGCTCGACCTGTTTTTACGTCTCGAAATCAGCCCCGCGTCCGTCAGCATCCTCACCTTAAATGAGTTCGGCCCTCAAGTGTTGTGCGTCAATGATACCGGCAGTTTGTTTACGGAGTAGGCCGCGCAACAGGTATAATGAAAGAAAGGAGGCAGATTATGCTTACAAGCTGTTGAAGGAGTTTATCGTAACGGGCGCGTAGAGCTTTCGGAAGTGCCGGAGAATGTCACCGAGGAAGCGCAGGTGATTGTCACCTTTGTATCTGCCAGCAATACTCCAAAGGGGCACGTCTACTGGCAGATCACGGCATTAGCAAAGAACAGGCCGCAGAACTGCGCGCCCGCCTGTTAATCTTTGAGGAAGACTGGAACGCGCCGGGAATGGATATTTACGACGACTATGAGGCTATCCTTGCAAAGCGTTCAGCGCGGTAATGTGGTTCCTTGCCGATGCAGGATATTGACGCGGCGCTGCGGCACACATTAAACCTGTAGCAAACGCGCCAGAATTTCCTTATAAACATTGTACGCGCTCCATAAGCGGGCTTGTTCGTTGGGGTCGTGGCTGCTCATGTTGGCGCACAGGTGCGTTTGACCGACGCGAAACGCGGCATACGCCATTTGATAGGCCGTCAGCACGTCGCGCGGAATCGCAGCGTCGCAATGGCGCGCTTTTGGGCATCAATCTCTGTATTATGGTTTGCGCGGCTTCCAGCAGGGGCGCAGAAGTCGTTTCCTCTAATCGCCACTCCACTAATGCGCCCGCTATATCCCATGCAATCGACTGTCGCCCGATGATGGTATGATCCGGTTCGTAGCCGATGCAGTCGGTTTTGTGCCGTTGGCCTTCGGGCATTCGCAGCCATTCATGCGGAGCCAAATGCCCGTCACCGAAAGTACGCGATTGCCGCGCCCATGCGGACTGCTCCAGAACCGCGCTCCACTGCCGGGTTTGTTCCGCCGCTTCTTCCCCCAATGCTTCCCATGTGTTCCAGTACAGCAGGGAGGTCAGGCGGGCGATAGAAGTTTCGGCTTCTTCCGGCGATAGCGGGGGAGCGGAACACGCGCCGATGTAACTGCCAAGTTCGCTCAGGAAGGCTGGAGTCGCGTCGGCAAGGGTCAGGGGCGTTCCTGTAATCCACAGCATTGCGACGAAGCCCATCGCCGTACCCAAAGGCGCGGGCGGCAAGGGCGACATAATAATTCCGCGCATTGCAAGCCACAGTTCCATTACCTGTGATTGGTCGAGCCAGCCTTCCCGCCGTGCCACTGGCGCAATGAAATGGCCGGGCATCGGACTGGACGCCAGCCCCGCGAACTTCCACAACACCTGCGTTCCATTGGAAAGCGTGAGGCGGTACTTGGGCCGCTCAAAAGCCGCGCAGACAGCAGGCCAGTGGGCTTCCTCCGCGTAAACCATCCTGCGCCACAAGCCGCCGCCGAAATCCTCCACTGACAGAACGCTTAAATCTGCGTCCACTTCTATGTCACACGCTTTGTTTTCATACTGCCTGTACTCAACATAATCGCGGATAAGTTGGGGCGTTCGGGCGGCGAGAACATCGGGAAGCGCAAGGCCATTCCAGCGCATTTGATCGGTTGGCGTAACGATGCGGGGCGCGTTTGCCCACCATTGCCGCGTGGTTTCACTCCCACTGCCGCCCGGTTCGCCGCCATGTCCGGGCAAAAACGCGATGCGGTCCCGCGCCATGCCCGCCTCGACAAGCGCCTGCGCGACGGAAGCCATCGAAGAGCCGGACTGCCCCGGCCCTTCGTCCACAATCAGCGCCCATTCATCCGGCTGAATATCCGAAATGTCTAATTTGGCCTGTCGCTCGTAAGGATGCCCGGTGGGGCGAACCGTTTGCCACGTCGCGTTCCATCCGGCCAGATGCAGCGCGGCGCGAACAACCGCCGCCAAACTTGTGCCGATGCTCCGTATGCCAATGACGCGCACTTTTGAGATTGTTTCCCCGGCATGTTCCGCCGCCCACCGCAAAGCCGACGCGCCGTACTGCTCTGGGTAGAGCGCGTAAAAAGCGTAGCCTTCCGGCGTTTTGAGCGTCAGGCGTATTTGTGGCGCCGTTTCCCAATTCGGAACTACCTCCGCCAGCAAACCCAACGTTGCGCTGACATTTACCTTGCCATTCCCTGCGCGGACAAGGCCGTCAGGCGTCCAATTTGCCGAATAGAATGTGGGTTGAGGGTTGTGTCCTTCCCTGCAGGTGGACGCCCGGGTTAAGGGTTGAGGGGGAATAACGCTGTCAGGTAGCCAATCTGCCGCAGGCTGATGATAGCAAATATCCGCCGCTATTGCGACAAAAGCGTTGGCAAGGCGTTCTGTCACCGCCTGCATTGCGTTCCGATAGAAAGAACTCTCCGCGTCTCCTGCTTCTTGACTCGCGGTTGCCGCTGCGTCTTCCACTCCCTGCTGTATCTGCCCCGCGAAAATCGAGCAGCCAGCGCAGGCGTCCCATCCCTTCCGCCTGACTCAACTGTAAGCCACCCGCCAGCTTCAGCAAGCCCTGCAGGTAACGCAGCAGTGTCGCAAAATCTTCGTCGTAACTTGGATCGCCGTATACGAGCATAGAAATTCGGGTGTTGGGTATTGGGTGTTAGGTATTCGGGTATTCGGGTGTTCGGGTGTTCGGGTATTCAGGTGTTGTGCTTCTGTCTTTTTTCTTCTTTTCTTCTCTTCTTCCCCTATTCCTCGCTTGCCAGCAGCGTGGCAACCAGCGTCACGTCTATTTGTAGGTCGTAGCGGAACTTTTGCAACAGGAATTTGTCGCCGACTTCCACTTTCTGAACCCGCAGCCGGCCATTGCGGGAAAGGACAACGGCTTGCTGCGAGTCCCACGCTTCCGTCACCACTTTCAGGACCACATAAAACGCAGGCGGCAGTTCCGAGAGGGGCAGGCCCTCCGTTTGCAAGGCTTGCTGCTGCGCAGGCGACAATTTCTTAAATTCGGTGTTGAACAGCATTTCCGCCGCGAAGGTTGTGGATTGCGCGGCGGTTGTCAGACCGCTACGGTAAAGCGCGGCAACATCCGGCGGTGACAGGCGCGACAGGGGGAGAGGTGGGCGAAGTGGAAGCAGGCGGGGTCACGCCGGAATCGTTGTCTTGCAGCGCCATCACTTCGCGCCGCGTCCGGTCCAATTCCACGCCGAACTGTTGCCAGAACGCGCCCCGCTAAACCTTCCCCTTCCCGTATTAAGCCAAGCAGCAGATGCTCCGAGCCGATGTAGTTGTTGCTCAACTGCCGCGCTTCGTCGTAGGACAGATCAATGATGCGCTTGGCGCGGGGCGTCAACTGCATGTTTGCTTTCGCGTCGGGTGGGGTTGCCTTGTCCATACTTGTCTGCTTCTCGACAGCCTCACGAATAGTTTTCGGCGCTTCGCTTACCTGCTTCTCAACCGCCACTCGAAGCGTTTCCAGCGAAATGTTCATGCGCTGTAAAATACGGCAGGCGACATTCCCTTCATTCGCCAGCAACCCAAGCAGCAAATGCTCCGAATTGACGTAGCTCGTATTCCGCTTTTGCGCTTCCCTTTGCGCTGCAAATACCACTTCTCTCGATTTGTCTGTAAATCTTTGCCACATAGAGTTACCTCCGGTGTTCAGGTATTCGGGTGTTCAGGTGTTCGGGTGTTAGGGGATGATTGGCTGATAGTCTTGCCGCAGTAGAAGAAACTTCTTAACTGTTGCATCTCCTGAACACCCGAATACCCGAATACCCGAATACCTGAACATCTACTCCGTCGCCTCATCTTCCGGGGTGTCGTTGGCGTCAGGAGACGGCGACGGGGAAGAGGGTTCTGAAAGCGTTTCTTCCGGCGTGGTAGATGCGGACGCTGTGTTTTCCGAGGCAGGAGGTTCCGGCGGCTCAGGAGACGGGGGAGCGGTGGGCGGCGGAGTGGGTGCGGCGGGTACATCGCGTATCAGGAAGGTGGTGAAGAAGGAGGCGCGGGCGGCAACCGTGTAATGCGTCGCGCCGTCTACGCGCATCACGCCGACCTGCACAACGGAATAAGGCGCAAGGACATAATTGCCCTGCTGCATCGTCACTTGAAACGATTGTTTTACCTGCTCTTGAAAAGCCTCCGGTAGTTGATTGAGGAGAACGCCTTCCCCCTGCAATTGCGCCTGCTGTGCGGCGGGCAGGGCGGCAAAGGCGCTGTGAAATTCCTGTTTCGGCCTTGCGTCGGGTGGAGTGGGCGCGGCGTTGGCAGCCCCGCCGCCTTCTTTGTCCTGAACGATTTTCACTTCCCGCCGCGTCCGCTCCAACTGAACGCCTAACTTTGTCAACACGCGCCCTGCCAATCCCTCGCCCTCGCGAATGAGTCCAAGCAGCAGATGCTCCGTGCCTATGTAGTTATTCGTCAACTGCCGCGCTTCATCATACGCAAGATCAATCACGCGCTTGGCGCGGGGCGTCAACTGCATATCCTGCCCCAAACGCCCGTCGCCCCGCGTCACCTGCCGCTCGATTTCGCTGCGGATGCGACTTAGCGACACGCCCATACGATCCAAAATACGCGCCGCCACGCTGTCATTTTCACGCACCAAGCCGAGCAGCAAATGCTCGGTGGAAACGTAATTCTCGCCCAACCGTCCCGCTTCTTCCTGCGCAAAAAACACGACCCGCCGCGCCCGCTCCGTAAATCTTTGCCACATAAGTCACCTCCGGTGTAGGGAGTAGGAAGTAGGGTGTCGGGAGTAGGAACATGCTTTTTCTTGTTCTGAAGCGACAAGCAAATAGTAAGAGGCTTGCCTACTCCCCATTCCCTACTCCCTACTCCCTATTTCAATTTGCGCCGTTCCCCGCGCCTGCAAAATCAATCTGCCGGTCTGCATGGAGAACTGATTCGGGGCGGACAGGGCAACTTCCTGCCGGTTGACGCGCACAGTGGGCATTGTTTTCAGGCCGCTTATCAGGATGTAGTACGGTTCGGTTGTCCAGCCATGTACGATGAAGGAAATTTTGGGCTTGGACGCGCTTGCAGGCGTATGGAAACTGACGTTGCGGGGCGCGGCGGGTTTCAAACTGTTGGGGGCGGGAACGTCTTTGAGGGGCTGGCCGTTTTCTAAGACGTTAGAGATTTCGCCGGGCGCGTGGACATACACGCCCAGATCGTGAAACGCCTGAAAGTCGTACAGCGCGGGGCGGTCATAGTAGCGCAGGGCTTCCGTGAGCAGGGTTCCGGGATTGATGGCCGGGTCGTTGCGCAGTTGCGGGCGTAGGGCAAAACTGTCGGGAAGCAAGCCCTGCCGGGTCGGGTCGGGAGTGCGCGGAAAGGTCTGCTGTATGCCGGACACGGTGATGCCATCCGCCAACTGCTTCCACGGGCCTGTCGGGTCGTACTTGGCAAAGCGGTACAGGGCGTCGGCGTAGACCAGTCCACACCACTGCACGGGCAGGCCCATCCAGTTGGGCGCAACCCATTGCGTGGCTCCGTACACGGCGATTGTCGCATAGGGGCCAATCGGCTGTGAGGTCGGGTTCCACAGGTACACGAATGGTACGCCTGTCCATGCCCAATACTTTGCCTGCGCCAGCAGATGTGGGTCGCCCGTGATTTCATAGCCGAGCGTGTATGCGCGTACCAGATGGGCGGAGGCGAGAATATCGGGCGTATGCAGGGGCACTTCCCACGTTTGCGCCCCGCGTGGAGCCGTGCCCGCAAACTTATCCAAGCCGTGTAGCTTTTCCAGTCCCGAAGCAAGCAATTTGCTGTCGCCGGATACCACGCCCGCCTGCAGGATTTCTACAACAACTTGCGCGGTCAGGCCGTTGGCGTCCGGCGCGAAGTGCGTGGAGCCTAAATTGGAGCCGTTCGCGGGCGGCTGATACTTGACGATGTTATCCGCGTCGAAGCGTCCAAGCAGGTCGTTGCCGTACTGCTGCATCCGGGCGGCGTTGGCTTCCACATTGCCGTATATCAATGCGCCAACGGGATAGCGAACATGCCCTACGCCGGAAAACATCAGTTCATTGTCGGCAACCTGCGCGCGGGAAGTGCGGGCGTGTTCCCGCCATTGAGTCTGCTGCGCCCCCTCCTTCGTTTGCGCTGCGAGATAATCCAGCAGCAGGGCGACATCCCCGGCGGGCTGGCTGCCGAAGCCGGGAAACGCATGGCGGTAACGCCCCCCGTCCGCAATCCCCGACGCCAGATAGCCGGACGCGGCAAGGCCGGCATATTCGCCCCACTTGTAACCGGGCTTGGGCAGGGGCGGCAGACCGCGCAACTCCACATACTGCTGAACCGCAGGGGTTACATCGCGTCCATGCCCGCCCAAAATCGTCGCGTTCAGCACGAGGGGCTTGTTGGCCTTTAGTTTCTGGCTGCGGTACGGCAAAATGTTGCCTTCTTCGCGGTTCGCGCCATCCGAACCGGGCCACAGCAAGCCCATCACGTTCCCGCCACTGCCGAAAATCCGATCCGGCGAGTCGAACAGGGCGGCGTACTCTTCGGGCTTTTCCCACATCAGGCCGATGTAATCCGCGCCGTTCGTCAGCGCCATCAGGGGAAACGTGAGTTTCGCGCTGTCGGGCGTTTGCCGCCTCGCGCCCGGCCCCCGTATGTCCGCTTCGCTGCTGCTCGGCTCATTTCCATCCAGATATTCCAGCCCGGCGAACAAAGCCTGATGCTTGGAAAAGGATGAAGGATGAAGGATGAAGGATGAATCAGTTCCCGGTTGACGATTTTCGATTGACGATTGAATTTCTTCTGTTCCCTGTTTCCTGTTCCCTGTTCCCTGTTCTTCCTGAGTGCCTGCAAGCAGTACGAACATTGGCAAGAAGACAACATCGCGGTCTTTGTCAACCTGAATGGTGGTCAGGACGCGGATGGCTCCGGCAGGAAGGGCATGGAAGGAGCGGTGCAGGGACCAGACAGCGCCGTCCGGGTCGCGCACGGTGGAGCGGACGACGATCTCTTCGCCGTCTTTAGTCGCCATCGAAGCCGCCATCGGAGCCACGTCCAGCCAACGCACATCGCTTGTGGAACCGGGCGCAAGGTAGCCGAGATAGGGGCGCGTGTAGCCGGTCGCCAGAACTTGTTCGCCCACTTTCACCACAAACCCGCCCGTCTCGTGATGCGCCTGTGTCAGACTCAAAACGCCGGATTGGATGGTAACGACATCTTTATCAAGAACGGGAGGCAGGGCGCGGGGCCAAACGGGAGGCTTGAGCAGAACGCGGGGCGTGAACGCAAACGAGGCCAGCAGGCACGTTCCCCCCGAACCCGGCGGATCGAAGCGCAGGCGATAACCCGCTCCGAGCGCGGGCATGGGAACGTCGAGTTCTTCCCAACGCCCGCCACGAACGGGAAAGCGTACCGAATTGGCTTCCGTCGGGCCGCTGTTAGCAGGAAAATAAAACACCTGCCCGTTGCCCGACTGCTGCGATTTCAAGCGGACATGCAGCCACAACAGCGTCTCGGCAGGGTAATCGCGGGCAGGGCCGACAAGGTAGGGGTCAGCGCCGTTGATAGCGATTTGCAGCCCTTCCCCGCTTGGCGTCAGGCGTTCCACATCGTGCAGCGCCTTCCATTCCGACGCCACCGCCGCCTGCGCAAAATCGAACCGGGGCATTGTTTGCGCGTTCGCAACATGTATACTCATCAGAACCAGCAGAACAAGCAATACGCCGATGGTAATTTCTGCTTTTCGCACCAAAACCCTCCTGAGTATTCCCTCACTTAAAACGTAACACACGTATCAACTAATGTAGGGGCGCAATAAATTGCGCCCGTGCCATGCTATGCGATTAACCCGTCACTAAAGAAGCAGACACAAGAGTCTACAAGCAGGCGCAACAGCCGACAAGCGGGCGCAATAAATTGCGCCCCTACATTAGCGGTTGTTTGTTATGCCAAGATATTCTGCACCACCTTGCCGTATACGTCCGTCAGGCGATAATTACGGCCTCCGTAGAAATACGTCAATTTTTCATGGTTGATACCCATGAGATGCAAAATTGTGGCGTGAAGGTCATGGACGTGAACAATGTCCTGCTCGGCATGCCAGCCGAACTCGTCCGTCGCGCCATGCACGATGCCGCCCTTGACGCCACCGCCCGCCAGCCACATGCTAAAGCCGAACGGATGGTGTTCACGCCCGTCCGCGTTTTCGGCGGTCGGCGTGCGCCCGAACTCGCCGCCCCACACGACAAGCGTATCTTCCAATAGCCCCCGCGCCTTCAGGTCAGCCAATAAGCCGGCAATGGGCTTGTCGGTAGAAACGCAGTTGGCGGGCAGTTCCGTTTTCAGGCCGCCGTGCTGATCCCACAACTGACAACTGGAGCGCTTGCTTGTTTCCGTATGGTAGACCTGTACGCACCGGACGCCCCGCTCCACAAGTCGCCGCGCCATCAGGCACTGCGTACCGAATATCTCGGTATGTTTCTCATCCATGCCGTACAATTTTTTCGTTTCCGCGCTTTCACTCCCGATGTCGAAGGCTTCGGGAGCCTGCATCTGCATCCGGTACGCGAGTTCGTAACTGGCGATACGGGCGGATAACTGCGTATCTTCGGGACGCTGCCGACTGTGCAGTTCGTTAAGCTGGCGCAGGGTGTCGAGTTGGTCGCGCTGCTGCGCGTCGGACAGGCCGGGATGCGTCAGATTGGCGATAGGGTTTTTCAGGTCGGAAACCAGCGTACCCTGATAGGTCGCGGGCAGGAAACTGCTGCTCCACAGCGGCGCTCCCTGCGCGGGTTGCGCGGGGCTGATCACCAGAAAACCGGGCAGGTTCTGGTTTTCGCTGCCCAATCCATACGTCAGCCACGAACCCAAACTGGGACGGGAAAACGCCTGCTCGCCCGTGTTCATTTGCAGACACGCGCCGTTGTGGTTGATGTTGTCGGCCACCATAGACCGAATCACGCACAAATCGTCCACATGCCGCGCCACATTGGGAAACAAATCGGATACTTCAATCCCCGACTGCCCGTACTTCTTAAACCCGAACGGCGAGGCGAGCAGGTTGCCGGTTTTGGTGCGCTCCAACTGGGTTTGGCGAAAGGCAGGGGCTTGCCGTTGTCGGTCATCAGGCGCGGCTTGGGGTCGAACGTATCCACATGCGACGGCCCGCCCGCCATAAACAGGAAAATCACCCGCTTGCATCGCGCCGGGAACATCGGCGATTTAACCGTAAGAGGTGTTGGGTGTTGGGTGTTGGGTGTTGGGTTGCTTACCCCTTTTCCCTTATCCCTTATCCCTTCGCCCTCTGCTTGTTCGGCGAACAGGCTTGCCAGTCCGAGCATACCGAAGCCGCTGCCGCACGCGCGCAGCATGTCGCGTCGGGAAAGAAAGGTGGGCTGCTGATTGTGCCGGGGGTCGGTTTGTTTCATGTGGAGGCTGCCTTGTTGTACTTGTTATTATCGGGTTGAAAAGCTGCGTAGCGTGAGAACACGTTGAAAAATTAGGGCTTGAAGTTGCCGGACAAAACGGCCTTGCTTTGCCACGTATGTGTGATTATACAACGTGGAGCGCAAAATGTGTCAGGCGTATTTCCAATTGCTTATCCTGATTTGTGGAAATCAACAGCGTAATTATCCTGCCGCCTCTTTTTTGAACCTATCAAGGCGTTGCACGCTCGCTTTAGTGGAACCTTTGGTGTGCAACTTCCGTCGTATGCGCGGTTAGTCAAGACGCTGACCACAAACCATTGTACTACCCGACGCCGGGAAAGTTATTTGACAGCGATTCAGGGCAGAGTGACCTTCCCGCGTTGTGACCATCACGCGCCTACAATGCCCGAATATCTACGATGACAGAATTTGAATACCGCCGTATTCCTTGCCAGCGTCGGTTCGCGTGATCCTTTTTGTATGTTAACCAAGAACCCTGCATAGCAGGGAGGAGACAACCATGAGCGACAATACGATTCAACGCACTGACGAAGCAATCAACGAAGTTCACAACGAAACCCATCACGACGCCAAAGTGGGCGGCGAAATCGGCGGCGTGGGCGGCGCGGTGGCGGGGATGGCAGCCGGCGCGGTGGCAGGGCCGGTGGGCGCGGTCATCGGCGCAGTGATCGGCGGCGTGGCCGGCGCGGTCGGCAGCGCGGCAGCCGTAGACGCGGTTGACAAGATTGATGACGATACGACGGTGACAGGTTTGGGACACCACACGGCAACGAGAGTGGGCGCTGCGGCTGACACCGCCGCCACGCATGTGACGCATCCCGAAGGTTACGTTCCCGGCGTACAAACGGGCGGCCATGCCATTGATGGCTCCGGTGCTCCCGACACGCGCGGCATCATGGAAAAAGCCGCCGACGCCGTGACGGGCGACCGCATTGATGATAAGACCGGGCGACCGGTTTAGGCATTAGGCATTAGGCATTAGTGACTTAGCCAGAGGCTATGTTACTCCTCACTAATGTCTAATGCCTAATAAGACAAGTATCATCAGATACA
>CAWIEK010000066.1:0-20852 GCA_963835065.1 uncultured Chthonomonadaceae bacterium
TCGTGTCGCGCTTGTAGGCTTCACACGCTTTGCTGAGGCAACGGATCGCCATCTGCGAGGAAAGGCAAAAGCGTTCGCGCAGTTCCGCATACACAAGCGTCTGCATAGCGAACTTGTTGGCGCAGTGTTGTGCAAAAGCCACTTCCGCGACGCGATTGCAGCCTGCATTGAACGCTTCCATTGTAGCAAGGAGCGCGTCAAACTGTTCTGGCGTCGTATGCAGTTTCACGGCGATAGTCTGCTTCATGCCGTCAGTATACCAGACAAACGAAATACCAGACAAACAAGCGCTTATGTAAGCAGTAACGAACACTTGTGCCTGCGCTTAGGGTCCGTAAATTAACAACTTCCCGCTTACAAAGGTCAGCGTTCCCGCTGGTTCGGGAAGTTAAAGATTTACGGACCCTTAGGTTTGCAGGGGCTATCCCTCCCCAGGTCTGAAGACCGGGGCATCTCGCCCCTGCACCCCGCTTTTGATGAATGTACCGCTTCGGAGCCGCAAAGCAATGTAGCAAAAACAAGGGACAAGCCCGAAGAAAACTTCTCTTCGGGCTTGTCCCTTGTTGTTAGGGACGCTTAACAAAATAACTATTCCGGTCGCAGACCGGTTGGCGGAACGCCCATCAAACGGGCGTTCACAACTCGTGCTTACGGGCGGGCGCGGCGTTTGCGCAGCAGGTTCGCGCCCACTGTTGTCAGGCCCACCAGAAGCGCCACCCTGCCGCCGCTGACGTTGACGATGCTGTTGTAGGCATCCAGGAAGCGGCCCACATTGCCGCCGCTTACGAGTCTGACTGCCGGCGAGGTGGGGTTGGTGTTGTTGTTAAAATCGTTTTGATTGGCAAAACCGACGACGGCATCTACGGACGCAAGGACAAGCCCTATCGGGATAGGCTCTAAGCGTCGGTTTCGGCGTCCATATCCGCCATGCGCCTATCGAACTTTTCCGATTCGATGAGCAGGAGGGCATGTAGTTCCTCATCCCGCGCTTTGGCGTCGGCCAGACAGCCGTACAGATAATCGTAGCCTTCGATGGGACAGCCTTCCACCGCGAACTTACGCGCCCGCGCCCCGATTTTGAACGCGATCATCTGTTTGCCACTTGGTATTTGCCTTGCCATAGTCGTATCCAGTTTCAGGTTTCAGGGAATACGAAAGTACCACAGGTTTGCTTCAGTTTAGCTGCGTTATCAGCCTAAAACCTGACACCTGACACCTGAAACCTGAAACCTCCTACTCCGTTTCGTCTTCCTCAGTATCCGGTTCGTCGGTTCCGTTTTTGCGGCCACGCCCCCGGCCGCCCCGACGACGGCGGCGGCGAATGGCGGACAAATCGGGGCCAAGAACCGCTTCCAGTCCCGGCAGTCCTTCGCGGGGAATCGGCAGGGGCGCGGGGCTTGTCGTTGCTGCGTCCTCGCCGTCCTCTTCCGGCATTTCCATTTCCAGCACGGCCTTCAGCGTTGCCAGATCGTCGCGCAGGGAGAGGGGCGCGGTTGCCAGTGTCGGCAGGACCGTCCGCGCTTCCACGCGGGGCTGTGGAAACGGCTCGAAGGACGGCAGATCGTCGTCATCTTCGGGCGGCGGGGGAAGTTCCAGCTCTTCTTGCGGCGCTTGCAGTTCCGGTTCCGCGCGAAGGGACAGCGGTTCCGGGAGGTCGGCAAGAAGTGGCGCGGGTGTCGGCGCGGGCGTCAGTCCGGGTTCCGCCGTATCGAACAGCGACGGTTCCGGCGCAGGCGTTTCCGTATCGGCACGGGGCGTCGGCGCGAGTTCCGGTTCTGTCGGCGCGGGCGTGATGAAATTGTCCACGATCATTTCGTCATTGCGAACGGCGATTTCGTCTTCTGCGCCACCCGCATCTGCTATACCGCTTTCCTCCGGCATCCGGTTCGTCTGCAGCGCAGGTTCCTGGAGTGTGGGTTCGTCCTGTTGGCGCGCGGGCTGATTCCGTTCCCGCCAGGAAGGTTCGCGTTCGCGCCCCGGCGTTTCCCGCTCCCGCCCCGTTACGTCACGCTCATTGCGTTCGCCGCGCTCCTCGCGCTCACCGGTTGGACGGGCGCGGTTGGGGCTTTCCAGATTGGGCAGGCCCATTGCCGCGAAACGCTGCCGCGTCCCGATGGCAAACGTTCGCGTCATACCCATGCGCAGGAAGTAGCGGTAATCGCGGGTGTCTTCCCCGACCAGACGCTGCTCGTGCATGTCGTAGATACATTGCGGGGCAGGCAGGCGCAGGGTTCGCTGCCCGTCCCGGCTGGCATGTACCGTTATCCAGCCGTTGCCCACCGATACTACATCTTCGCCGCCCGTGACATACACGGGGACGCCCGCATAGCGGCACAAACCGCGCAGCAGTTCGAGGGGAAGAATCGGGTCGCCGACAAACACGGATTTCCAGTTGCCGAACGAGCGAACCGCAATGGAAGGCAGGCCGGAACCGTGATATTCGGCCAAAACCGTCGCGCCCGGATCGTCAATATAAAAGGAAGGGTTGAGCCGTTCCCGCGCCCCGATGTCGCGCCCGCCAAGCCGCTCCGTCAGCAGGTGATTGGGGTCCAGAATGCGCGAACCCACTTCCGAGTTCCACGCCTGCTGGCGCAAAATCAGGCCGACGCTGGTGGTCGTCATATCCTCCATGCCGGTTCCGCCCGATGGCCGCTCCTCACACGCGCCGGGCGCGTACAGCCACGCCAGCGTTTTGTTATCGCGCTGCAATTTTTCCCGTATCGCCGCGCGGTGTTCCGCAGGCAGGCGGAACGGCGTGAGGAACAGGTACAGCCGCGCATCCGTTGGAAAGTCCTTTTCCAACAGGTCGCTTTGCAGGTACAGCCCGTAACTGATGCCTGCCCGCTGCAAAATGTCGCGCACACCATTGGTCAATTTGCGGAAAAACGCTTCGCCTTTCTGGATGTGCAGCAGGCTTTTTTCGTCTATTAACGCAACAACATCATGGCGGGCCGGGGCAGGCATGTCCCGCTGCTGCTGCGCCAATCGGTCGGCAAACGTGCCGATACGCTCCCAAAAGCCCTCCTCGTCCAGCCAGCCTTCGCCCCACAAATCCATCCATCCGACGCCCGTGTTGGTGGCAAGGGCGCGGCCTGTGGCGCGGGCATGAGCCTGTTCGGTTGCCGCGCGATCATTGAGGCGCGGGTTGAAGTCGTCCGGGTCCTGCTGCGCGGGCGCGAGATAGGTTTTGGTATCGTCTTCCGACAGCCACAATTTGCCATGCAGCCGGGGCGAGTCAATTGGAGACGGGAACGACGCGCCGCCCGTGGGCTTGCGGTCACGGTAGGAAGGCGGGCCGCAGATCAAATCCACGTGCGGACTGGCAAGCAGGCGATTGAGCGCTAGATGCCCGCTGAACCCGTGCCCGAATTCCAGCGTATAGCCGTAGCAAACCGACACGAGCGCGTTGTTGTGGCTTGCCTTCTTTACCGTCCGGGCAAGCTGCGCCAAACGGTTCGCGGTTGTTTCCGACGTGAACTCGTTGAAATCAATCACGCTGCGCTCACGCCGGGTTTCGTAAAAGGCGCGTTGTGGGTTGGGCTTGCCCAATGTCGGGGGAATTTCCGCCGTGTGGAACTGCACGTCGCCGTTGTACCACGCCGCCCGCAGTAAAATCAGGCTGTGGTTGTACTTTTCGCGCAGCCAGTCCCGGAACGCATCGCGGTTGGCCGTACTGCGGTCATAGCCTTGATCGGCAGGCTGGAACCATTCGCCCCGCTCCAGATGGTACGCGAACACGCGCTCGCCATACGTCTGCCCCTGAATATGCTCGATGAGCATGTGGAGGGCGCGTTCGCACTCCTGCCAGAACCGCTCGCTTGTCAGCGAGGGGTCGCCGTTCGTGCCGTCGTTATAAACGCTGATTTCGCGTCGGGTACTCGCGCTTCCAGCCTCGCGCCGGCACAAAGACAAGGCGCGGCATGACATAGCCGTCCGGGTCGGCGTCCAGCAGGGCGCGGAGTCGAACGTCTATCTCATCCAGAACGTAATGCGCTTCGCTCAGTGGGCAGGGCAGTTCGATCAGCGTGGAATGGAGGTGAACGCCCGCTTTGGCCGCGCGTTTGGCCTCGGAAAGCACACGCTGCGCGTTCTTCCCGCCTTCCATGTTGCCGAAAAACAGCACGGGCGCAACCGCCGCGCCGTTGATATGAATCTGCGGTACGCCGTTGCGGACAATCAGGTGCGCCCCGACGCCCAAATCAATCGGCTCCACAACTTCTTCCACTACCGCGACAACGGGCGTGGGCGCTTGAGCCAAAACAGGTTCCACCGCCGTCTCGCCAGCAACAACAATGGTCGCAGCCACCCCGGCCTGCGCCTCCACAGTCTGCGTTTCGCGCCGTCCCTTATTGCTGCGGCGGTTGCGGCGCTTACGATTGCGCGTTTCCGGGGTTCCGGCGGCTTCGTTCTCGTCCGCGTCGTCGTCCGCATCGCTGTCTGTCTTGCGTCCCGCCGCCTCAGCATCCGCTTTGCGCCCTACCGCTTCAACAGCGTTGTTGCGCCGTTTTCCGACATTCGCATTTTGCCGTTGGGAAACCGGGGGCGTCACCGGAGGCGCGGACAACTCGCCGTTCGTTTCGGCCACAATCTTCAGGCGCGGCAATGATTTCGACAGTGCTTTCTAAATTATTGTTTTCCGCGCCGTCCGAGATTTCCGTGTTATCAGTGGTATCCGTAGCCACTTCCGTGGCTGTTTGCACACGGGAAGAACGCCGGGTATGCCCGCCACGCTGCCGATTCCGCTTACTCCCCGGCCCGTCCTCTTCGGGATTTTCGATTGCCGATTTTCGATTGCCGATTTTCGATTGCCGATTTTCGGCTGCCGATGGTGGGGTTTCTACGGACGGAGGCAGTTGTTCCGCCGTTGGCAGAGTGTCAGGCGCAGAAGAAGCGTTGGGATTTTCGATTTTCGATTTTCGATTTTCGATTGTGGCTTGAGGTTCCTCTGTTCCCTGTTCCCTGTTCCCTGTTTCCTGTTCTTCCCTTTTCCCTTCCGCGTTGACGCGGCTGCCGCGCCGTGAGGTTCGCGCAGGCGTTGGTTCGGGCAGGGCGGGAGGCGTGTCAGGGTTAGCCGCCGATGGCGACGGCGCGGCATCTTCGGAAGAGGGTGAACTCGCAGCGGCCTCAGCAACGGCAGGCGTTTCCGCAGCAGGAGCGGGCGCTTCCTCGGTTGCGCGGCGCGAACGCCGACGCGAAGAAGCAGGCGCGTTTCCCTTCACTGCCGGAGTATCCGCAGGAGGCGTTTCCGCGCTAACGCTCGTATCCGGCGCTGTTTGCTTCGCGTTTCGCCGCCGGGAACCCGCATTGGGTTGGGTGTTGGGTGTTGGGTGTTGGGTGTTGGACAGGACTGTTCCCTGTTCCCTGTTCCCTGTTCCCTGTTTTCCTGTTTCCTCTTCTCCTCTTCTCTCCTTCTCCCCCTCTTCCTCAACGGGCTTGCGGCGGCTACGCGTTGCGCGCGCAGGTGGTTCAGTCGTGTTCGTGATTTCGGCGGATGCTGCGTCGGTCCCTGTCCGTGGCGCGCGGCGACGGCGCGCGGGGGCGGAAGGCGGCGCATCCGTGTCCGACGCTTCCCGGTCGGCAGTCGTTTCCTCGCCGGATGGCGCGTTGCGCGTCTCGGGCAGGGAAGACTCCGGCGGGAGTTCGTCAAAACTCATGCGGTGGGTCTCCTTGAAGTAGGCATCAGGCATTAGGCATTAGGCATTAGGGGTTGTGTCGCTGCGGCTTCTTAATCTTAAATTGTGTACAATCGGCAGATGCCTGTAAACCTCAGTCCGACCCCCTAATGCCTAATGCCTAATGCCTGATGCCTGATTATAAACTTGTAAGTGCCCCGCGCCTGGCGCGCCACCTCCGTTGCCATTGTATCGCTCATTGCAGCGAGGCGGGGAGGCGAAGCAGGCACAAAAACAGGGCAAGGCGTAATCATTATACTCTACGCGGCGGAAACCGGTCAAACCTTTTCTACAGGTTTCCCGGTTTTCTTGTTTCCTCTCCTGCCGTTGCCGCTTCCTGCCGCATTTATTTTGCGTGATTTGTTCCTTATGGGGTAGGAATGGCTCTCATTCGCGCGTTTTAGTGACTTGGGCATCTGCTGTAAAACGGCTGCCGCATTGCAAAATACGGTGTGACATTTTGTACAGTCTACGTGTGACATATTGCACAGTCATGCTGTGAAAACAGGCGCACAATAAATACGAGGCGATTGTGGTTTCACAAGAAATGTGTGAGCAATGTGGCTTACACAAACACTAAGGAGGCGTGAACACGCAATGGATGCATCCAGGCTCTTACAATGGCAGTATTTGATTTATCTGCTCCCAGGTGGCGTGTCCGCGCTGCTGCTCCTCCTGTCCTCCATGCGGATGGGACATAAGGGAGGACACAGCACACATGGGGGACACGGCGGGCACGGACACATGGGCGGGCATCACGGCGCGGACGGTGGACACGGACATGCGCCTGCCCCTCACGCGGCAAATCATGCGCCAGCGAATCAGGGAACGAGCGCCACCAATCACCAGCCACCAGCCACCCATCACGGCCCGAAAGTACATGCCAGAGTGGGCAAAGTGGAAGTGTCGCGGTACGGCGCGAACAAAGAAAACATCACCATCTCCACCAATCTGCTGCTGCACATCACGGGAGCGGATCGCGCGCCTGCCATGATGCTGATCGAAGCGTTTTGCGTGGCGTGGGGCGTGTGCGGCTATTGGGCCAATGAGCTTACGGTTCACGCCACTTCGCCGACATTGCGGCAAATGCTGCCTTCGCTTGTCATTGCGCTGGCCTGTGGAATCATCGGGGCGCGCATTGCCGCCGAAGTGATCGCCCGCGTCATGCCGCAGGATGAGTCGCAGGACGTTTCGCGCGATGGCTTGTTCGGCATGACCGGCAAAGTGGTGTTTCCCGTCAGCGCCACGTCGGGACGCATCCATATCTACGATGAACACGGTACGCTGCACGACGAAATGTGCCGACTGGCCTCAGAACACGAGGCTATCGTTAAGGGCAGAACGGCTATGGTGGTGGATGTGGATACGCAGGGGCGCTTGTTGGTGGAAGAAGTCGCAAACAGGATAAGGATGAAGGATGAAGTTTGTGATTGAGGGCGTTAGTTGTTATCGCTCGGTTGTCTTCTAAGCGGCGGGGCGCTGAAAGTTCGTAGTTCTTGCCTCTCTATCAACTATGAACTATCAACTATCAACTGCTTGGTTCGTTTCTTCAAAGGTGAAGAGAAAGAAAGGATACGAACGTGGGATTCATTACCGTCGCATTGGGGATTGCCATGATTGTGGCCGGGATTATCATGCCGGGTTCGGCGGAAACGCGCGGGCTGCTGTGCGTTGGCGGCATAATCGTGATCGGAGTTGGCTTCGTAACTACGCTGATGTCGTTTTACCGGCGCACGAGCGCGGACGTGGCGTTTGTCCGCACGGGCGCGGGCGGCAGTACGGTTGTGCTGGACGGCGGCATTCGCGTGTTCCCGTTTCTGCATAAGGTGCTGGAAATCAACCTGCGCACCATGAAATTGGGCGTCAACCCGCGCGGGCAAAACGCCTTGATTACCCGCGACAACCTGCGCGCGAACGTGCTGGCGCAATTCTACATTCGAGTGCAGGCGGACACGGAACACATTCTTAACGCCGCCCGGTCACTGGGCGAAAACAGCGTTAACGCGGCGGAAACCGTCGAAGCCCTTGTCAGCGAAAAACTGGTATCCGCTCTGCGCGCCATTGCCTCGCAGATGGATTTGTTCGAGATACACACCAAGCGCGATGAGTTTGCTGAAAAGGTGAAGGAACACGTCAAATCCGATCTGGAAGCGAACGGCCTGCTGCTGGAATCCGTGACTATTTCCGAGTTGGACCAAACCGACCCGGCGGAACTCAGCGACAACAACGTGTTCGACGCGCAGGGCAAGCGTAAAATCACCGAGATCACCGCCGCTGCCGCTGTCGAGCGCAACAGCCTGGAGCGGCAGGCGGAATACGCCCGCAAACTCAAAGACGTGGAAACGCGCCAGCAGATTTTGGGATTGGAGCGGCAGCAGGCCGAATCCGAGGCGCAGCAGGCGACGGAAATCGCCAAAGTGCGCGCCGACCGGGACCGGGAATCGCAGGAAGCCCTGATTACGCAGCAGCGGCAGGTGGAACTCGCTAAAATCGAGAAAGAAAAACAGGTGCAGACGCAGGAAATCGGGCGTCAGCAGGCCATTGAAATCGCCCGCGCACAGCAGGAACAGGCCGTGCAGTCGGCGCAGATCGTGAAAGAGCAGCAAATTCAGATGGCAACGGTGGAGCGCGACAAAAGCGTTTCCGTGGCTGACCGGCAAAGGCAGATCGCGGTGGCGCAGCAGGAAACCGCCCGCGCCAAAGCCGAAGAGCAGGCATTGCAGGCCGGCGCGGAGCGCGAAAAAGCAAGCCAGCAGGTGACAACGGTGATCCAATTGGCCGAGTCCGAACGCGAAGCCAGCAAAAAGCTGATTGCGGCGCGGCAGGCCATCGAGCAGGACAAACTGAAAGCGCAGACGCAGGCGGATGTGGACGCTTACACGCAGGAGAAGCAGGCGCAGGCCGAGCGCAACGCGGCCATGCAGCAGGCCGAAGCGCGCCTACAGCTTGCCGAAGCGGATGCGTCCGCCAAAGAAATGGTGGCGCGGGGCGAAAAGGCGCAGCAGATGGTAGCGGTAGAAGTGGCCCGCGAGCAGGTCAGCGTGGAGCAGGCGCAGGTGCAGGTGGAGCGGCAGCAGTTGGAAAACCGGCAGGAGTTTGCCGAAGCGGGTATCCAATTGGAAGTGCAGAAGCTGACCATACAGGCCGGGCGCGACGTGCAGATGGAGTTTGCGCGGGCGATGGCAAGCTTCCTCGCCAACGGCAACATGACCCTGTACGGCACGCCGGAAACCGCCAACCTGATGCTCGACAACATGGCAAAAGGCTTCGGCCTGCGCTCCCTGGTTGACGGCTTCGTCAACGGTTCGGGCGGCAACAACAATAACAATAGCGGTAATGGCGGCAACGGCAATGGAACGGGCAACGGTTTCCATTCTCCTGCCAATGGCAATGGCAACGCCGCGAACGGGCATATACCGAACGGCAACGGCAGCCTCGCGCCCCTGCGAAACAACAACGCGAGTAACTCCGGCAGCGACGCTCTTGGCAGCCTGCTGTCGCAAATCGGCGGCATCTTGCAGCCCGCGATTTCCCGCGTGACCGGGAGCGGAACTGCCGCCGCTTCGCCCGAAACTGCCGCGCAGGTGGCGCAAAGCCTGGCCGCAAACCCGGCCTTCCTCGCCGCTCTGCACAACGCGCTGCAGGCGGAGGAAAGGGAACAGGAAACAGGGAACAGGGAACAGGCCGCAGTCTCAACACCCAACACCCAACACCCGATACCCACTCACGCGGTTGTTGTGGAAGCGAACACCACGATGCCCACAGCAACCGCGTCCGCTCATGTCGGGGAGGCAACAACGATAATCGTGCCGTAGCCGCTTGCTCTTGCGCGTATAAAAACGGTTCGCCTCTTGTAACTTCGGTTGCCTGCGGAACATCAGCAATGTTCCGCAGGCAACCGGTCATTTGGAAAGACAATTTTCTCCGGTACGATTTTGTGTCTATGGAACAACTGCGCCACAAGAAGTACAGGTTATAAGTTATAATAGAGTACGAGACTACTGCCTGGAAAGGACGGTTCTGAATGACAACTGTAAACATTTCTCTGCCTGATCCCATGAAGCATTACATTGAGGAGCGCGTGAACGAAGGCCACTATAGCACGACAAGCGAGTATGTGCGCGACCTGATACGCGAAGACCAGAAAAAAAGAGCAGAGGCGCGAGAGGAAGCGCTTTTGCTGCGCGGCATGGAGTCGCCAGCCAGTGAGTGGACGAAAGAGGATGTGGATCACATCAAGAACGCCGTGCGCGAGCGATTAGCGGAAAAGCAGAAAAACGGATGAGCAGGCAAATTATTGTTCACGAGGAAGCCCGCTTCGACGCGATTGACGCAGCCTATTACATAGCCGAAGACAGTCTTGCGGCATCGAATCGCTTTGCAGAAGCCATTGATGTCACATACGAGCAGCTTGCCGATATGCCCGGCATAGGTACAATACGAGAATACGGCAATCCCAAATTGAAGGGCATGCGTATGTGCCCGGTTCAGGGCTTCCCAAAGTACCTTATCTTCTATCGCGCTACGGACACAGAATTACGGGTGTTTCGCATAATACACGGTTCTCAGGATATTGAAAGCATCTTCAAGCCAAACGAACCGGACGGAAACGGGAATGGCGTGTAAGTTTCTGTGTTTGAACGTCCTTTCACCTCAATGTCCTCTTTCTTAAATAATCCTGTCACCAGAATTCTAAAGTTGTTAGAGTCGGACACGCCGCGCCTGTTAATTGCGCTGGCGGGGTTGCCGGGGGCGGGCAAAAGCACCCTTGCGGCGCAATGGACTGAAGAAGTCAATGCCCGTACTCCGCCGGGAACCATGATTGCGCTTGGCATGGATGGTTTTCATCTGACGAAAGCGCAGTTGTGGCAGATGCCTGATCCTGAAGAAGCGCTTGCGCGGCGGGGCGCTCCCTGGACGTTTGATCCTCGCGCTCTGGCGGAACGCTTGCGGCAAGTCCGCGCGGCGGCAAACCGGGAAAGCGCAGCCTGGCCGGATTTTCAGCATGACATTGGCGACCCGGTAGAGGGCAAATTGACGATTCCTCCCTCAGCGCGGTTGGTGCTGGTGGAAGGGCTGTACCTGCTTTGTCAGGACGGCGATTGGGGCGAGGTCAGCCGCAGTTTTGACGAGCGCTGGTATTTGGATACGCCCCTTGAAGTTGCCATGCGGCGCGTGACCGAGCGCCACATCCGCGCCTGGCACTGGACGCGAGAAGCTGCCATCAAAGCCGCGTCGAGTCGAATGACCGCCTTAATGCCGAAATCGTTCTGGCTGCGCGCCCCTTCGCTGATTATATCCTGACAGGCTAAGCATTAGCCTGGAATTGCTTTTATGCTTGCCATGTGAACTCTTTCACAGTCCTCCTGTAAGAATAATGATTGACATTGTTAGCAATATCGGCTAAACTTACTAAACAAACCGGTAGATGCCGCTCTTACCCATCCCGCAAAAGTTTGCCATCTGATAGAACTGTGGTTGCCAAGCTTCTTTGCACAGACATTGTATGCGTAAAATTTCGCGGCATTGAACCTGGTTCACAAGGAGGACAGTATGGCAGAACCTTTTCTCGGGGAAGTGCGCGTATTCGCGTTCAATTTCCCGCCACGAGGATGGGCATTTTGTAACGGGCAATTGCTTCCGATCAATCAAAACCAGGCGCTTTTCTCACTGCTCGGCACCACGTATGGCGGCGATGGAATACACACCTTCGCCCTCCCCAATTTGCAGGCGCGCACAGCCATGCACCGCAGTCAAACATTTCCGCAGGGCGGGACAGGGGGCCAGCAGCAGCATACGCTGGTGTCACAGGAGATGGCGCAGCACACCCATGCGCTTGCCGTCAGTGGGGCGAGGGGCGATCAAACCACTCCGGCCACCCACTATCTGGCTGCTGCCGGGGGGGCGCTCGGTTCCACATACGCGCCGGCTTCCTCGCCCCTGAACGCCCCGCTGGCCCCGGCGGCGATTTTGCCCAACGGCGGCTCACAGCCTCATAACAACATGTCGCCCTTTTTAGTGGTCAATTTCTGCATCGCTTTATCGGGCATTTTCCCGTCTCGCAACTGAGGAGGACACGATGGCAGATCCGTACATCGGTGAGATTCGCATGGGCGGCTGGAATTTCGCGCCCGAGGGCTGGGCGTTTTGCAACGGGCAAATCCTTGCCATTTCCGATAATGAGGCCCTGTTTGCCCTGCTCGGCACGACGTATGGCGGCGACGGACAAAACACGTTTGGCCTGCCGGACCTGCGGGGGCGTCTTCCCATCCATCAGGGCAATAGCGGTCAGGGACCCCTGACGTTCGGACAAAGCGGCGGCGCGGAAACCGTCACGCTGACGACAAATCAAATTCCGTCGCATACGCATATCCTTGCGGGGACGAGCGCCAGTTCCAATACCGCCTCCCCTGTCGGCAATGTGTTGGGGGAGGCCGTAGGCGGGTCCATTTACAGCGGGCCGGGAAATCCGCGCGCTATGGGCAACGCCATCCAGCCGACAGGTGGCAATCAACCCCACGACAATATGCCTCCCTATCAATGCGTGACCTTTATCATTTCTCTGTACGGTATTTTCCCGTCACAGAACTGATTTCCGTCGGGTTGCGCCCTCTTGATTTTACGGGATTTCAACGCATTTTATTGCCGGGGCGTTACCTGGATGCGCAGGCATCCTTCGTCCTGGCGTTCGCAGAGGAGGTTTTCATGGCAGATCCATTCGTCGGCGAGATTCGCATTGTCGGCTTCAACTTTGCGCCAAACGGTTGGGCAGCCTGTGACGGGCAAACCCTTCCGATCAGTCAAAACACCGCGCTTTTCTCGCTGTTGGGCACCAGTTTTGGGGGTGATGGACGAACCACGTTCAATCTGCCCAATTTGCAGGGGTCCGCGGCGATGCACTGGCAGCAAGGCCCGGGACTGTCCAATTATGACATCGGGCAAACCGGCGGCGAAAGCGCGATCACGCTGAATTCTTCCCAGATGCCGGCGCACACGCATGGACTGCAGGGAGACCGGGAAACTGCGTCCCTCAATTCGCCCAACGGCAATCTGACGGGGAACATACCGCCGGGGGGCGCTTTGTATGCAGGCGCGCTGCCTTCCTCTCCCCCGTCGCTTGCGCCGCAGGCCGTCACTACGGCAGGCAACAGTCAGCCGCATAACAATCTTGTGCCCTATCAGACGCTGATGTTCGTCATTGCGCTGCAAGGCGTTTTTCCGCCAAGAAGCTGAATACCTGAACACCTGAACACCGGCATTTTAGAGTGACGGGAACCGCAAGATGCAAAATGAGACGGATTGGACACTGCGGCGCGTACAGCCGAGCGACGTGGAGTTTCTGTATCAGGTCTATGCTTCCACGCGACTGGAAGAGCTTGCGCCGCTTGCCTGGGATGCGGCGCAGCGGGAAGCCTTTTTGCGCATGCAGTTTGCCGCGCAGCAGCAGCACTATAGTACGCATTATGCGGATGCGGATTTCGACATCATCCTGAAGGCGGAGGTTTCTGTCGGCAGGTTTTATGTGTATCGCGGCGCAACTGAAATTCGCCTGCTGGACATTGCTCTATTGCCCGAAGCGCGGGGCGCGGGCATAGGAAGCGCACTGGTACGCGCTTTGCTGGCCGAAGCGGACGCTGCCGGCAAACCCGCGCGCCTGTACGTGGAGCAGTTCAACCGCGCCGCAAACCTATACGTCCGCTTCGGCTTTGCGCCGGTTGAGGAACACGGCGTGTATACCCTGATGGAGCGGCTGCCGCTTAAGTAAAGATCGCCTGGTAGCGCGTACCGGCGGCATCCCGGCTGATGGGAACCAGAAACATGGACAGCGCGCCCATCTCGGCATGTTCCAGCCGGTAAATGCTTTGTGGAAGCGCGAAGTCCGCCGGGCCGAGGAAAATCAGGGAAAACGGGAGGCGTTCGGATGGCGCGGGCAGTCCCGTCCTGTCTGCGCGCTGCCTGCCGGTTTCCGTCGCTTCCACAAGCCGCATCGTATACGTATCGCCGTTTTCAAGACGGCACAAAAACGTAGTTTCCACCTGCGGTATAAAACGATCCACTGTCAGCGTTTCCATCCCGAATTTGCCTTTCTGCCCGGCACAATAAGCCTGAGCGCTGGCGAAATTATACCTGTTTTTGCTGTAACATGCCACGTATGTTGGGATTCGATAGTATTGTAACGTTTTCTGTGTCATACTCTCGTCGGTTGTCCTCACCAACCGCCTTCCTCTTGCCTGCCGATGCAGATTCAGGCAAACCCCGGAGAATTTTCATGCGCTATAAATGGACTGATCCTTTTCGACGTCCCCTGCCAGCGATCATCGCCCTGCTCGCCGCAGCCACTTCCGTTTCCTGGAGCCAAACTCCGCTCGCCGCGCAAGGCAAAGCGCGGCTGAATACCAATTATGCCGTCACCCCGCTGCAATTCGAGCAGAACATGGGACAGGTCGGCGGGGAGGCTCGCTTCCTTTCCCTGCATGGCGACTATCAGGTCGCCATTACGCCGGGGGAAGTGCTGCTCGGTCTCAACGCGCGGCAGGAAGCGGCAAAATCCGCTCATGGAACCGCAGCAGCAAAATCCCCTAAAAGCGCCTCTTTTGCGCCGGACAAGCCCATGCGGATGAAACTGCTGGGAGCCAATCCGCGCCCCGAAGTGGCGGGCGAGGCGGAACTGCCCGGCAAAATCAACTATTTCATTGGCAATGATCCCAAAAAGTGGCATGCAGGCGTACCGACATTTGCCCGCGTCCGCTTGAAGCAGGTCTATTCCGGCGTAGATTTGGTGTACTACGGCAATCAAAAGCAGCTGGAATACGATTTCATCGTTCAGCCCGGCGCGGACGCTTCCAAAGTGCGCTTGAATTTCGAGGGCGCAAAGCACATCAAGGTGGATGACGCGGGTAACCTGCGGCTTGGCATGGGAACGGGCGAGGTACGCTGGCAGCGTCCCGTCGCTTACCAGACCATCAACGGCAAGCGAACGCCCGTTCCGGCGCATTACGACGTGAAAATTCAGCCTTCCGGCGAAGCGCGCGTCGGCTTCGCGCTGGCGAATTACGATCACGCCCGCCCGCTCGTGATTGACCCCGTTCTGGTCGTACACTACTTCAACACGCTGGTTGGAAACGGGTCGGGGGTAATCTCGTCCAACCTGGGCGCAGGCACGGTGGTGGACAGCAGCGGCAACTCCTACAGTGTCGGAAGCCTTTACTACCCCGGCTTCCCCACCCAGGGCACCAACAACACTACCCTGACCTACTACTCCGGCGGAACCACCACGCTCAACGGCTCCAACCCCAGCGGTACGCCGAACAACGTAAACTTTACTCATGCGCAATCCTTCACGGACATTTATGTCACCAAACTGGATTCTACCGGCGCGATGCAGTATCTGACCATTATCGGCGGCAACGATTACGATAACGGCTACGGCGTTGCTATTGACGGCGCGGGCAACGCCTATATCAGCGGCTCGGCAGCCTCCAGCAATATGCCGGTTCCTAACGGCTACCAGACTGCGCGCGCCAGCGCAACCTCTACCAACCCCAATGTACCTACCAGGCCAAACGGCTATATCGCGAAATTGAATTCCTCGGGAACGGTGGTATATGGCAGCTACTTCGGCTGGCGTACCGTTTCCGCTGTCAATAGCATTGCCGTAGACGTGGCGGGAACCAACATCTACCTCGCCGGGTACACCGGAACCGGAAATGCAGGCGAGTCAGCCGTTCGCAATCTCAACAACCAGCGCATTCCGCCCCTGACGAACGGCTACACGACGGATGACAATTACTTTGAGAATAATCCCAACTCCTACGGAGGTACCGTAGGCCTTGTGGCGCGGCTGCAGGGGAGTGGTTCCAGCTACAACACGCTCGTATACGCTACCATTTTCGAGGGGCTCGGCGACACCAACTGCAATGGAATTGCCGCCGACCCACAGAACCCCGGAACCGCGTATGTCATTGGAAATGCCGATTCAGATGTGTTTGTTTCCCACGCATCATCCGGCGATGGTCCCGGCGGCCCGCCTGCCCGCACGTATACCACGACCCTGCCCGATGGAATCGATGGTGGATCTAAGACACTGCTGCTCCGCGTGGACACCAACCAGAGCGGGAATGCTTCGCTCGTGTTCGGCACATATTTCGGCGGCAGCACCGAATACAATGGCACCCAGGGAGGAGTCAACAGTGAAGCCAGCGGCATGGCGTTCCTCAACAACGGCATTGTGTGGATAGCCGGCTCTACCAACAGCACCAACTTTCCCACGAAGAACGCGGCGCAAAGCGCGTATGCCGGAGCGCCCACAATCTCCTTGAATGCCACGCTGTTCGAGATGGATACCACCCTCAACGGCACGAACAGCCTGCTGTATTCCACCTATCTCGGCGGCAGCAATGGCAATTCAGAAGGCAAGGGGGTAGACCTGGATTCTGCCGGGAACGCCTATCTTGTGGGGGATACCGCTGCCACCAACTTCCCCACGCTCAACCCCATTACGGGCGGCGATAGGAATAAAGGCGGGACAACCGGCCTCGACGCATTCGTTGCCAGAATTGATCCCACAAAGACCGGAAGCGCCACGCTGATCTATTCCACCTATCTCGGAACCACGCGGGATGATATCGCTTACGGCGTGGGCGTAGATGCCGGCGCTAATGTCTATGTCACCGGCACACAGAGCTATGCCGGCCCGCTCGCTCCGTCCGTGTTCTTCGCCAAACTCGGCATCAACACCCCGCCCGTCGCCAGCAATCAAACGGTGACTACGGGGCAAAGCACGGGCATCAACATCACGCTGTCCGCCACGGACGCAAACGGCGACTCACTGACCTACATCGTCACGACAAATCCCGCGCATGGCACATTGACGGGCACGGCTCCCAATGTGACGTATCAGCCGAACGCCGGATTCTTCGGCACGGACACCTTCCAGTTCAAGGCCAATGATGGTTACGAGGACAGCAACATCGCAACCGTCACCATCAACGTCGTCGGCAGACCAACCGCCAACAGCCAGAGCGTGTCCACGAATGAGAACACGGCTGTCGGCATCACCTTAACGGGTTCCGACCCCAACAACCCGGCGCGGAGCCTGACCTACACTGTCACGACCAACCCCGCGCACGGCACGTTGAGCGGCACGGCCCCGAACTTGACGTATACGCCCACAAACGGTTACTTCGGCGCGGACAGCTTTCAGTTTACCGTCAATAACGGCGTTTCTACCAGCCTTGCAGGAACCGTCAGCATCACGGTCAAGCAGATACTCGCGCCCACCGCCAGCAATCAAAGCGTGACCACCAATCAGGATACGGCTGTCAACATTTCTTTGTCGGCTACCGACCCCAATACGCCGCCCCGTCCCCTGACGTACAGCATCACGTCCAACCCCGCGCACGGCACATTGAGCGGCACGGCTCCCGCCGTCACCTACACGCCGACTGCCGGCTACTTTGGCAGTGACAGTTTCCAGTTCAAGGCCAACAACGGCGTCAACGACAGCAACATTGCAACCGTCACCATCACCGTTGTCGGTAAGCCGACGGCTAATAATCAAAACGTAACGACCAGTCAGGATACCGCCAAAGCAATTACCCTCACCGGCTCCGATCCCAACAATCCGGCGCGTTCGCTAACGTACACCATCTTAACCAATCCTACACACGGCACACTGACGGGAACTGCGCCCAACCTGACGTACACGCCGACTTCGGGCTACTTCGGCACGGACAGCTTTACGTTCAAGGTGAACAACGGCAGACTCGACAGCAACGTGGCGACCGTCAGCATCACCATCTCGCAGGCGGTTCAGGCTCCCACCGCCAACAGCCAGAGCGTGACTACCAATCAGGACACGGCCAAAGCGATTACACTGACCGGTTCCGATCCCAACAACCCGCCGCGCAGCCTGACCTACACGGTTGTCTGCCAACCCCACGCACGGAACATTAGCGGAACCGCGCCCAACCTGACTTACACGCCGACTGCCGGGTATTTCGGCGCGGACAGTTTCACGTTCAAGGTCAACAATGGCTTCATGGACAGCAACGTGGCGACCGTCAACATCACCGTCAACCAGGTAGTTATGGCTCCGACCGCCAATGGTCAATCGGTCACAACCAACCAGGATACCGCTGTGGGCATCACGCTCACGGCTACCGACCCGAACTCGCCGCCGCGCAGCCTCACCTATACGGTTGTGTCCGGCCCGACGCATGGAACCCTGAGCGGCACGGCCCCCAATCTGACGTACACGCCGACTGCCGGCTACTTCGGCGCGGATAGCTTCACCTTCAAAGCCAACAATGGCGTGAAAGACAGCAATGTGGCGACGGTCAGCATCACCGTCAACCAGGTGGTTCAGGCTCCGACCGCCAACAGCCAATCGGTCACAACCAACCAGGATACGGCTGTCGGTATCACCTTAACGGGTTCCGACCCGAACAGCCCGCCGCGCTCGCTGACGTACACCGTCCTATCCAATCCCACGCACGGCACGTTGAGCGGAACCGCGCCCAATCTGACGTACACGCCCACAGCGGGTTACTCCGGCAGCGACAGCTTTACGTTCAAGGTGAACAACGGCGTCAAAGACAGCAACGTGGCAACCGTCAGCATCATCGTGAATCAGGTGATCATGGCTCCGACTGCCAACAGCCAGAGCGTGACCACCAATCAGGATACGGCTGTCGGCATCACGCTGTCCGGCAGCGACCCGAACTCGCCGCCGCGCTCCTTGACCTACACCGTCGTTTCTATGCCGGCAAACGGGACGCTCAGTGGCACGGCTCCCAACCTGACGTATACGCCGAACGCCGGTTACTCCGGCAGTGACAGCTTCACGTTCAAAGTCAACAACGGCGCGAAGGACAGCAATACGGCAACCGTCAGCATTACCGTCAATCCCGCGCCTGTCGTGCCCGTAGATGTGAGCGGGCAGGTCACGGTGACGCGCAGCGCGTTCGTGTTTGACCGGACTTCGGGCATGTATACGCAGACGGTCACGCTGACCAACACCGGCGCGGCTATCAATGGCCCCATCTCGCTCATTCTGAGCAATCTGACGAACGGAACGCTGCAAAACGCGACGGGAACCACCGGCGCGGTCATGCCCGCCGGACGCCCGTACATCAACTTGCCCGCCGGCAGCCTCGCGGCCAGCGGCAATCCCGGCGCATCGGCCACCATCGTCCTGCGCTTCAGCAAAACCGGAAGCGGAGGCATCAGCTACGCCACGCAGGTGGTAGCCGGGCCGGGGCCGCGCTAAAAACACGTAAAAGATAGGGGAGGAAACAAACCTGCTTTTGCAGAATGTTTCCTCCATACCTTCATCATCTCTACGCAGCAACTCCATGCACAAAATAGCCGCTTTCAGCCGAACGCAATTTTGTGGGGAAAGGACAAATTCTGTCAATGAAAAGTTTTTCGAGGCAATACAAAGGGCTTCTTGTGCCCGCCTGCATCGGGCTTGGGCTTTGCGGCCTCCATTCACGGGCTGAAGCCCAACTGGATTTCCACGTAGACCTCAATACCTCCAGCCTGGCCGGGGGCAGCTTTTTCGTAGACTTCGCGCTCAATGACGGACACTTTGGCAGTTCGGGAACCGCAGATGGGAATAATACCGCTGTTGTGAACAGCTTCAATTTGGGCGGCGGCACGGCGGGCGCGATCTTGCCTCCCACGCTCGGCAGCGCTACGGGAACCATTGCCACCGGCTTTACGCTTGTGGATTCCGATCCGGGGGGAGTGGCCGATATTGCGCAGGGCTTTACCGCCGGCAGCAAGCTGGACTTTGATGTCCATCTGACTACGAATGTAGATGCGGGCGGAACGCCGGATCAGTTTCTGTTTCGGATTCTGGACAGCACGGGCGCGACGATTGCCACCAACGATCCAAGCGGCAACGATGGCTTTATTGACATTCTGCTGAATTCCCCGACAATAACCGTCAACGACGTAACTTCTTTCAGCAGCAGCACCCCTCCCTTGACGCCCCCAACCATTACCAACCTCAACACGGTTCCCGAACCCGGTACGCTGGCGCTGCTGATCGGCGGCCTCTGCTCCGGTTCCGCGTTCGCGTTCCGCCGCCGTCAGCGTAGGTAATCGCGCCCTGACTTCTGTACTACCGCGCCAACAAAAAGCCGCCGTCTCTTGAGAAGGGAGAAGGCGGCTTTTTGCAAATCTATTCCTGCTGCGCTATTCTGGCGACAACTACCCAAGCGTAAACGCCGGAACTTCTACGGTAATCCCGATATGTCCTTACCCCTGCTTGTTATTGTCACCGGGCCGCCGTGTACCGGCAAAACAACACTCGGACGCCGCATCGCGCAGGAGTTCGGCCTGCCGTTTTTCTACAAGGACGGCTTCAAGGAACGGATGTACGACGCGGCAGCCGAACACAGCGGGTCGCCGGACATTCCGCGCGAACTGTCGCGCCTGCTCGGACGCTTCAGCATGGACAGCCTGCTGTTTGTGGCGGAAAGCATGCTTGCCGCCCGCCAGAGCCTGATTCTGGAAGCCAATTTCGACAATCGCCTGTTTTCGCCGCGCCTGGCCGACCTCCGAGCGCGCTATGAGTTTCACGTCGCGCAGATACAACTCAAAGCCGACGGCCAAACCTTGCTGGAACGCTTTATCCGGCGCGAACAGGAAGACCGGCATCAGGGGCATCAGGGCTTGCGTCATCTGGAAGAAGCCAAACCCATCCTGCTGCGCGGCGAACAGGAACCGCTCACCATTGAAGGCGATCTGCTCACGCTCGACACCACCGACTTTGAACAGCTACCCTACGAACAAATCCGCCTTCTTCTCACGTTACACCTGCGCCCCTGACCCTATTGTTCTGCCCAATATACGTTGGCATCCATCCATACCGCTGATTACCATTTGTGCGCTTCGGGTATGTTCTCCTACCTGATTTTTAAAGTACGCGGAGCTATCTCAAATTTTCCTTGACATGCTGCGACTTCACGCTATAATAATACTGGAGCCAATTTGTACTATACACGCAGGAGGATAAAACCATGTCTGTCATAGACGTTGACGCGAAAATTGCAAACAAAATCAACATTCCTGTTCCTGCTTTAGACAATAAGGAAAAGGATGGGGCAGGCTCTGCAACTCAAGAGGCTGCTGTTGCTAAAGCGGAAGATGCCGAGACATTGACTGCCACAG
>CAWIEK010000067.1:0-57315 GCA_963835065.1 uncultured Chthonomonadaceae bacterium
GGTTGCTCGAAGTGGAACCCGATTGAACACCGCGTCTTCAGCGAGATCAGCAAGACGTGGGCCGGGTGTCCGTTGCGCGATTATGACACCGTGCTGGACTACTTGCGCCAGACAACAACGGCAACGGGCCTCAAAGTCACGGCGCATCTGGTGACGCAGGTGTACCAAAAAGGCATCCAGATAGCCGACAATGTGATGAAGGCACTGAACCTGACGGCGCATGAAGTGTGTCCGCAATGGAACTACACCTTGCGTCCAAGACAAACCGTTATGCCCGCTTGATTCGGGAACTTATACTTTTACAGACCCTAAGTTTATTTTATGGCCTTCAGGAAAGAAGGATCGAGGAGGAACATGTTCCCTTGTTGTTCCTTCATTTTCACATCTGTAGCACTTTCGCAATGTTGTAATCCTTTCTGTGCAGCTTCTATGTCAGCGGTAATCCCTCCTTCGTTTGGTAGCGAATGACCTGCCCACATCGACACGTCGCCTTATGTTCCAGCCCGCCGCAAGTGCAGGAAATGTCTACGAGCCACTTACATGCCTTGCTGCCATTCTTCCCGTTCTCTCTGGCCTGTGCCACTTTGCGTTCCGATTCCATAGTACCAATGTGGCAAACACTTCCTGCTGTTCTGCCGTGAACTCCATAGCAATCTCCTTTTGTTGTTTAATGTACCATAATCTGAAATTTTCCGGTACACTGGCACATCATTCTACGCAATCGCAGCGACGAACCACCATGTTCTGTCTATCGAGAACCACCCCTGACGAGTACAAGATTTTGACAGCAAAAAGGGATAAAAATAGTGCAGAGCAGGCTGACGAGTACCAAACCTTGACAGCAAAAAGAAAAATACGGCAGGACAGGCAAAACGCTGCAACATTTTCCCCAACAAGGCCGTCTAAAAACATGTACATGAGTCTACTATACAGGAAAGGGAACAGCCGCCTATGCTCTGCCTGCTCTCCCGCCCGCCCTGACGCCGCTGAGGTCACGACGCCTCTCTTCTACAACCTGACACAACGAGACATCGGGCTGGAAGCGCTGCATTGCCAAGATTTCGACGCTGCCTCTACATATTTTCTTAAATGTATTCTAATCGTTTTTCTTTCTCCCGAATGTGGGAATCCTCTTTTGAAAACTCTGCACCTCCCTTTGCGCGTATGATAGAATAGTTTGTGCGACGAGTTATTCTTCACGGCTATTTTTGGTTATTTTGGTTGATTACCCCGGAGAAATAAAATATGAAGCGTGTTCGCGCAGCGGCGTTCCGAACCGGAAAACGCGCCGTCTTTTTTCATTTGAATGGCAGCCTGCTGCTGGCAATAGGATTGGCAACCAGTTTGGGAGCGCAAACGGCCCCGCCGCCTGTGACACCCACCACGCCCGTCACGCCGACAACCACGCCGGTTGTGACGACAACCGCCCGTGTGGATGCGGGCAATCTGCTGCGTCTGCCCGACAACAAGCCCATACGCGGCATGGGCTGGCCCGCGCTTTCCCCGGATGGCAAAACGCTGTGCTTTGTCTATCTGGGCGATCTGTGGACGGTTCCCACTTCAGGCGGCGTCGCCAATCGCCTGACCGTGCATGAAGCGCTGGACGCTTATCCGCGCTGGTCGCCGGATGGCAAGTTTATCGCGTTTACCAGTACCCGCGCGGGCAACGCCGACATTTTCCTTGTGCCTTCCGAGGGCGGCTCTGCCCGTCAGGTGACGTTCAACGCCACTGCGGATTGGGTCACGGACTGGTCGCCGGACGGCACGAAACTGCTGTTTTACTCCGTGCGCGATACCCGCACCTTTGCCCTGTTCACGCTCGATCTGCGGACGCTCGCCGTCAAGAAGGTGAGCAACGACGAGGTTCCCCTGCGCTACGCTTCCTGGTCGCCGGACGGCAAAACCATCGCCTACACCCGTGCCGGTCAGCCCTGGTGGCGGCCCTGGTATCGGGGCAGCGTGGCTGCAAGCACCGTGATTGAGGACGTGGATACGGGCAAAGTCCGCACGCTCGTTAAATCCAACACGCAGCAGTTCTGGCCCCTGTATTCGGGGGATGGCAAAAGCGTGTACGTGACCATGATCTACGGCAACAGCAACACGCCCAACCTGTACCGCGTTCCCTTTGACGGCGGCAATCCCGTCGCGGTCACGAAGTACACGACGGACGCCGTGCGCTATCCCGCTATTGCGCATAATGGGAGCGCGATTACCTACCTTTATAATGGCGATTTGTACGTGGCGCGGCCCGATGGGAGTGACGCCAAAAAAGTTTCCATTATCTGCCACTCCGACGACAAGGTGAACAATCAGGAGCGGCGCGTTGTCAATGCGGGCGCGAACGAAGTGGAACTTTCCCCCGATGGCAAGCAGCTTGCACTCGTGATTCAGGGCGACATCTGGCTGCTCCCGGTTGCGGGCGGCGACGCCAAGCGCCTGACCGACGATCCGGCCAACGACGACGATATTATCTGGTCGCCGGACGGAACCAAACTCGTTTTCATTTCGGACCGGGGCAATCAGCCCGACGTGTACACGCTGGATGTGAAAACCAAAGCCGTGACGCGCCTGACCAATGACGCGGACACGGAAGCCAACCCGCAATGGTCGCCCGACGGCAAGTGGGTTTCGTTCGCCAAAGCCGGTTCGCAGCCCGGTTTGTACATCGTGCCTGCAGTTGGTGGCGACAAGCCGCGCCTGCTGGCAGCCGGCAACGGCAACAACAACTTCGGGCAGGGCATCACCAGCCATGCCTGGTCGCCCGACAGCAAGTGGGTCGCGTTTGCCCGCATGGACAGATTTACCACAACGGATATCTGGGTGGTTCCCGCTGTGGGCGGCACGGCTGTCAACGTCACGCGCTACCCGGACGCCAACCTGCGGCCTCAGTTCACCAAAGACGGGCGCAATCTGCTGTTCGTATCGAGCCGGGGCGGAGCTGTACCGCCTGCCGCTGGAGCGCGAGGACGACGCGCCCGTAGACGAGTCCGCGCCCAAAAAGAAGCCGGAAGACCGCAGCAAGAACGTCAAAATAGACTTTGAGGATATTTCGGAACGCGCCAAGCCCGTGTTCGGCGGCAGTGTCGCGGATTACGCGCCCTCGCCCGACAGCCAGCGCGTTGTCATCTCTACGGGCGTCGGCTTTCTCTCGGTCAGCATCAAGGGCGGGCCACCCACGCCCCTGTCGGCAGCCCCGGAATTGGGCGGCAACATCGAATTCATTCCCGACGGTACGCGCTTCTTTTATACGGGCGCGAACGGGACGCCCCGCTCACTTGCCAACCTGCCCGGCCCGCCGCAAACCCCGCAGGTCGTGCCGTTCAGCGCGGAACTGCTGTTTGACCGCCGCGCCCTGTATCAGCAGGCGTTCAACGAGTTCTATCGCAAGTTCGGCGCGGACTTTTACGACGCCAAAATGCACGGCGTCAACTGGGCCAGCCTGCGCGCCAAATATGAGGCGCTGCTTCCCGGTGTCGGGACGCCCGAAGAGTTCGCCAACCTGCTGTCGGAAATGGTGGGCGAAGTGAACTCGTCCCATTCCGAAATCGCCCCGGCAAGCGCGGGCGGCGGGCCACAGGCGGCGACCCTGGGCATATTCTACGACGACACGTACACCGGCCCCGGCCTGAAAGTGACGAGCGTGATGCCCAAAGGCCCGGCTGACCTGCCGACAACGCGGGTTTTGCCCGGCGAGTACATCCTGAGCGTCAATGGCACGGATGTGGGCATGAACGAAAACTACTACGACCTGATGCACGATAAGGCCGGTAAAGTGGTGGATTTGCTGGTCAACAGCAAGCCGAGCAAAGAGGGCGCGCGAACCGTTAAGCTGAAAGCCATTTCGACCGCCGAATGGACAAACCTGGAATACGACGCCCGCGTGAAGCGCAACCGCGCCCTCGTGGACAAACTTTCGGGCGGACGCCTGGCGTATATCCACATTCACAACATGGACGGCCCCTCGCTGGCGAAATTCGAGCGCGAACTCTACAGCGACGCCCTGAACAAAGACGGGCTTGTCCTGGACATTCGGGGCAATGGCGGCGGCAACACGCACGACAAAATTTTGGAAGACCTGTCGCGGCACGTCTACGGGTATACGCAGCCCCGTGACGGCCTGCGCCAGATGCAGCCCGTGCGCGCGTTTACCAAATCCGTCGTGCTGCTCATCAATCAGGAAAGCTACAGCGACGCGGAGATTTTCCCCGCCGGGTTCCGCAGCCTGAAATTGGGCAAAATCGTCGGCGTGTCCACGCCCGGTTATGTCATCGGCACGTACAGCGGGCGGCTGGTGGACGGCACGACGTACCGCCTGCCGATGTGGGGCTGGTACACCAACGAAGGCAAGAACATGGAGAACCTGGGCATTCCCCCGGACATCACGGTGGAAAACAAGCCCGAAGACATCGCCGCCAACCGGGACCGCCAACTGGAAACAGCGGTGCAAACCCTGCTGAAAGAACTGCCCGCGTCTTCGGGCACAACGGCAGGCAACGGAAACGGCAGCGATTCTTCCGCATCCGCCAACCAGAACCCGAACGGCGGCTCGTCCGCCGCGCGTCCCGGCGGCAAGCCCGTGTCAGGCGACAAATCTTCCGCTGCGCCGTAGTTCCGAAGCGTGCCTCACCTCCTGCTTCTCCGGCGTTTCTACAAAGGCGCGTAACGTTCGATCACACGTTACGCGCTTTTTGTCTTCCCTTTTACACCAAACCTTTCTCGTCGGTACAGGCTTAAACTTGCAGAAATTTTTATGCCGATTTCATACTTATGCCTTACAATAAAATTAAGAAGCAGGGAATGAAGCCATTTTCACCTGGAGCAAAGGAGTTTATTATGCAGGTTGACCACAAAGACGAGGCGCTGCCCTCGCGCCGGCGCGTAATTCTCATGGGAGCGGCAGGCGCGGCGGCGCTTGTTGGATTGAACACGCGGGGAACTGCGCGGGCAGATACCGCGTCTTCCACCATACTGACGCCCGAAGAGACCGAGGGACCGTTCTGGATTGACGAAAAACTGAAACGCGCCGATATTCGCCTTGACCCGGCCAGCAAAACCTTGCAAAAAGGCTTGCCGCTGACGCTCAACATCAAAGTATCGCAGCTCAAGAACGGCGTGATTTCTCCTCTCAGTGGCGCGTATGTAGACCTGTGGCATTGCAACGCGATGGGCGAGTATTCCGACGTGCAGGGAACGACAGGGCAGAAGTTTTTGCGCGGCTACCAGGTGACGGACAGCAAGGGGCAGGTGCAGTTCACGACGATCTATCCCGGCTGGTATCAGGGGCGCACCGTTCACATTCATGCCCGCGTCCGCACCATCGAAGGCGCGAAAACCACGCATGACTTCACCACGCAGTTTTATTTTGACGAGGCTGTGACCACGCATGTTTACAAACAGGCTCCCTACAGCGCCAAACCGGGCCGGGATATGTTCAACAAAACCGACGGCATTTACCGCAGCCCTGTTCGCGCCGGCAGCGCAACCCGCGCGGGCGGCGAACTGCTGATGCTCAAACTGGTGGAAGACAGCCAACACGCGGTGGGCACATTCGACATGCTTCTCGACGTGGCAAACCTTCCCGCGCGCAGTCGTGGCGGCGGGCCGGGCGGACCGGGCGGCCCCGGCGGTCCGGGAGGTCCCGGCGGCAGAGGATTTGGTGGACCGGGTGGTCCAGGTGGCCCCGGCGGTCCGGGAGGCCCGCCACCCGATAGACCGTAAGCGCAAAAAGGACGAGAGTCGCGTGAGCGAAGTACAAAACAACAAAGTTATCGGTATCTTAGCGTTGCAGGGCGATTACGACGCGCACCGGAAAGTGCTGGAAGACCAACTCGGCGCCCAAACCCGGCTTGTACGCGCTCCACAGGATTTAACGGACGTAGACGCCCTGATTTTGCCCGGCGGTGAAAGCACGACGATTGGCAAACTGATGCAGCGCATCGGCTTGGACGACGCCATCAAAGCGCGATTGGCAGCGGGGATGCCCGCGTATGGAACCTGCGCAGGTATGATTCTGCTGGCAAAGAACATTCAGGACAGGCCGGATCAACCGACGCTGAAAGCCTTGAACATCACCGTTGCTCGCAACGCTTTCGGACGGCAAATTGACAGTTTCGAGGCGGACGTCCCTTTTCATCCGGCAGGCAACAACGGCAACGCGGAAGAGCAAGGAAACGGTGACAATGCCGTGCGCGGCGTGTTCATTCGCGCGCCCTATGTCGTAGAAGCCGCGCCCGGTGTACAGGTTTTAGGCCATTTCCGCGATAAAATCGTGGCCGTGCAGCAGGGTACTCTGCTTGCCACCGCCTTCCATCCCGAACTGACCGACGACCCGCAAGTCCATGCCTACTTCCTGAAAATAGTTGCGGCAAGCAAAGAACGGGGAAAATAAACCACGGAGAACACGGAGAAGAAACGAGAAAGGATTTACCACGGATGAAACAGATACCACGGATTGACGCGGATTAAATGCAACACTTGGATTTGATCCGTGTTCATCTGTTTCATCCGTGTCCTCCGTGGTAAGCATCCCCGTATTCCTCTCCGTGTTCTCCGTGTTCTCCGTGGTTCATTCTCCTTTATGCAGGGAGGTAGATTATGGTGGCGGGAGCGGTGGATTTGACGCGCAGCGCGTATGTGGCGATGCGGTCTGTGGGCGTGGATGCGGTACGGCTGGAAGATGGGTTTTGGAAGCCGCGTTTGGAAATCAATCGGACAGTGACGATTCCGGCGCAGTTGCGGCATTGTTACGAAACGGGGCGCGTTGACAACTTTCGGCGGGCGGCAGGGAAAGATCGGCGGCGAATTCAAGGGTCTGTACCCGTTCGATGATTCGGACGTGTACAAGTGGGCGGAAGCCGCGTCGTGGTCGTTGGCGACAATGCCTGACCCGAATTTGGAAGCCGATTTAGATGCAGTGATTCAGGAGATTGCGGATGCGCAACAGTCAGACGGTTATTTGAACACGTACTTCATGTTCGAGCGCGAAGCGGAGCGGTTTACGAACCTGAAGGACAAGCACGAGATTTACTGCGCAGGGCATCTGATACAGGCCGCGATTGCGCACCATCGGGCAACCGGTAAAACCACTCTGCTGAACGTCGCCATACGCTTTGCGGATTTGCTGGACAGCATTTTCGGGCCAGAGCCGAAACGCTTGGGAACGTGCGGACACGAAGAAGCGGAAATGGCGCTGGTCGAACTGTACCGCGAAACGGGAGAAGTTCGGTATCTGAACCTTGCGCGGTTTATGATAGATGCGCGGGGGCGTAAACCCGGTTTGTTCGGAGGAGGCAGGTACTATCAGGATCACGCGCCGTTTATAGAGCAGGCGGATATGACAGGCCATGCCGTGCGGCAAATGTACCTGAATTGCGGCGCGGCGGATGTTTACGCCGAACAAGGCAATGTTCCCTATCGCCGCGCGCTGGAAAACTTGTGGGACAATTTCACCACAAAGCGCATGTACGTGACGGGCGGAGCCGGTTCGCGCTATGAGGGCGAAGCGTTCGGCGAAGATTACGAACTGCCCAATGACCGCGCGTACACGGAAACCTGCGCGGCCATCGGGAGCGTGATGTGGAACTGGCGGATGCTCAACATCACGGGCGAAGCCAGATACGCCGACCTGATGGAGCATACGCTTTATAACGCGGTTCTGCCCGGCCTGTCGCTGGACGGAACGCGCTATTTTTATGAGAACCCGCTGGCGGATGCGGGCAAGCATCGGCGTCAGGAATGGTTCGGCTGCGCCTGCTGCCCACCCAACATCGCCCGCCTGCTCGCGTCCCTCCCCGGTTATTTTTACAGCACGTCGGAGGATGGCGTGTATGTGCATTTGTATGCGAAGGAACGGCAACGCTGCCAATGCCGGACGGCGGAGAAGATCGTACTGCAGCAGCAAACCGAACTTCCCTGGGACGGCGGCGATTGATCTTCATGGATTCGAGAACGGCAATCCACGCAGGCGCTAATATCTTTGCTTGCGTATTCCCGAGATGGGCGCAAGTCCTTTTGGTACAGGATCGATGACGCGCAGATTGAATTGAACGGGCAAGACATGCCGGCGCGTCTTCCTATAGCCGCAAAGCCGGTGAACATACACCCGAATTGCGCGCTCAGTGGAGCAGGAGACCTGGATTTCCCTGCGTCTGCCAATGGAGGTGGAACGTCTGCAAAGTCATCCACACGTTTTAGGAAACACGGGACGTATCGCGCTTGCAGCGCGGCCCGCTTCTCTACTGCTCGAACAGGCGGATAGTCCTGACAGTGATGTGTGGGATGTGTATTTAGAGGAAGATGAGACGGCTCTCGCAACCCTCAATGAGCCTGAATACAGGGTGGCATTGTAAAATTCGAGCGGCGTCGCAATGGCGCGAAGAACGGCGATATCAGAGCGGTGGACTTTCAAAATTCATTCGGAAGGAACGCCTTTATGCCCCTGTATGCATTACCTATAGATTCCAGCGCCATGAAGCCAGTAGACATTACGGCCATACCGTATTATGCCTGGGCCAACCGCGAACCGGGCGCAATGCAGGTGTGGATACCTGTTGCGTGAAATTTGACCTCATTCACCATAGATATGTGGACGCGCAATGTCTTAGTATGGGGCTATTTGGCCGCTCGCCCACAAACCACGCTCCGCACCGGTCTATAGTATACTATGAGTATGTTTACCCTTCCTATAAACGCCTTGCGCGAACAACCAAATACAAGTAACTCAATGCTCAACGCTCAACGCTCAATGCTTGATGCTCAATGCTCAACGCTGGATACTGAACACCGAACACGAACACGAACACCGAGACCCTCCTATAACATCGGCTCCATTCGCATTGACCCGGCGGTAGTTCTTGCTCCGATGGCGGATGTGACGAACGGGGCATATCGGCGGCTGGTGAAGCGGATTGGCGGGCCGGGGCTGCTGGTGACGGAACTTATCAGCACGAACGCCATTCAGTACAAAAGCAAGAAAACGCTGTCCATGTTCGATGTGACGGAGGATCAGCGCCCGCTTGCCGTGCAATTATTCGGCAGCGACCCGCTCATCATGGCGGAAGCGGCGAAAGTGGCGGTGGGCGAAGGCGCGGACATTATTGATATTAACATGGGCTGCTGGGTTCCCAAAGTGTGCAAATCGGGCGGCGGCGCGGCCATGATGAAGGACGAGGCTTCCGCCTGCCGCGTGGTGGAAGCGATTGTCCGCGCCATAAATGTGCCGGTCACCGTGAAGACGCGGGCGGGCTGGAATTACGGGCATCTGGCGACGGCGCAACTGGCAAAGCGATTGGAAGAAGCCGGAGTGCAGGCGTTCGCGCTGCATGCCCGCTTTGCCGTACAGGGACACACGGGCGAAGCCGACTGGAACCTGATCCGCGAAATGAAAGCCGTCCTGACCAAGCCTGTTGTCGGCAACGGCGATGTGCGGACGCCTGAAGACGCGGTTCGGATGCTGCGCGAAACCGGCTGCGACGGCGTAATGATCGGGCGCGCGGCCATCGGCAACCCTTGGGCCGTCCGCGATATTACGCACTATCTGCGCACAGGCGAACTGCTGCCCCCGCCTGATTACGACGAGCGCGTAACCGTTGCCCTACAGCACGTCACCGATCTGGCAAGCGTGATGGGTGAAAACAACGCCGTTCGGCACTTGCGCGGGCAGTTGCCGCACTATGTCAAAGGCTATACGGGCGCGCCCCGCCTGCGTGAAGCTATCGTCCGCGCCAATACCATTGCCGACATAGAATCCATATTCGCCGTCATGCGCGACCGCCTGCACGAATTTTGGAACTTCCGTTGATGATGAAAGGAAACTCGATCTCGTGCTGGCAGACTGAACGGCTTGCCGGTTTCGACAGGCGTTCGTCAAAGACGACCGAGTGAACACAGATCATTCCATACGAAAGAGAGAAGATTGCCACATGGTAGCGGCAAGACAGCGACAACGGAGCGGGTGTATACGCCGGATGAGTATTTGGCACTGGAGCGCGAGTCCGAATACAGAAGCGAGTTTCTGGCAGGGCAAATCTATGCCATGTCCGGCGGCAAGCCCAAGGCATTGCTAATATTGCCGCAAATTTAATTTCAGAAATTGGCGTAGAGTTGAAGGGTAAGCCGTGCGACGTTTAACAAGCGACTTAAAGGTTCGCGCGACGTTCCGGCGTTGTATGCTTATCCCGATGTGACGGTTGTCTGCGGGAACTTGATCTTTCACGATGAAGAGGAGGACGTGATTGTAAACCCAACACTGATCGTGGAAGTCTTTCGCCCACAAACGAAGGCTATTCGAGGTCGCAAATGGGCGCAGTACCAGTCTATCGCCTCGCTGCAAACCTATGTACTGGTGGCGCAGGATAGAGCGCGCATTGAGCAATATGTTCGGCAGCCGGACGATACCTGGCTGCTGTCAACGGCTGCCGGTCTGGACAAGAGTATCTACCTGGCCTCCATTGATTGTACGCTGGCGCTGTCCGAAGTTTACGAAGGGTTGATTTCAACCCTGCGCCAAGCGTATATCCGGCTTGACACTTTGCCTCACGCTAGGTATACTCCCTCACGCGCCCCTTGAACCTGGATGGTCCTGCTGTCGCGCCGTTTGAACTTCCTGCATTTAACTATTTAGCATCAAGTTTTTAGAAGGACACGCCGCATGGCGCTTTTTGGTTTTGAGTTGGAGGAGATTGCCCGCCTGATCGCGCTTGTGGACGCGCAGGGTCTGGAAGAGTTTATCTACGAGGAGGAAGGCCGCTTCCTGCGAATTCGCGGGCAGCGCGCCGCCAAACTCCCGCGTATCCATGTTGCCGCGCCGATCCCATCTGCTGCTTCTGAACCTGCGCCTTCCCGGTTCCCGCCAGTAACCGCCGCCCTGCGCCGCCCGCCAAAAAATCCGAGACGGTTCCCGCTGCCGATCAGATTGTTCTCGAATCGCCGATGATGGGCGTGTTCTATCGCGCGGAAAAAGCGGGCGCGGCCCCGCTCGTCAATGTTGGCGACCGGGTTTCCATCGGTCAAACCGTCGGCATCCTCGAAGCTATGAAAGTTTTTTCGGAATTCAAAGCGGAACACGCCGGCATCATCGCGTCTATTCCCGCGCAGGATGGGCAACTGGTGCAGGCCGGAGCGCCGTTGGTTGTGTTAAGGAAAGATTAGGCATTAGGCATTAGGCATTAGGCAACCTATGCAGGAGAAAATTGGAATTTATGGCAACTGCCTGTCAGTCGGCTTCTAATGCCTAATGCCTAATGCTTGTGGAGGTGTGCATGAGCGGTCGGTCGCCGGATTGGGATAAAGAAAAAATCGTTATTGGCGTGTTGGGGTTGGGCGTCGTCGGGTCGGGTACGGTGGATTTGCTGCAGCGCAACCGCCGCGCCATTGAGCAGAAAATCGGCCTGCCATTTGTGATCAAGAAAGTCGCCGTGCGGGATGTGTACAAGCCGCGCGCCGTTGCCGTCGCCCGCGAACTGCTGACAACCAATGCGGGCGATATTCTGGACGACCCGGACGTGGATATTGTCTGCGAACTGATCGGCGGCGTGGAACCGGCGCAGGGGTTTGTGCTGCGCGCCCTGCGCAACGGCAAGCAGATCGTCACGGCCAACAAAGAACTGATTGCCAAGCAGGGGCAAACCCTGATGGAAGAGGCCCGGCAGCGCGGCCTGGACTTTTTGTTTGAAGGCAGCGTTGCGGGCGGCATCCCCATCATTCAGCCGATGAAAAACGCGCTGGCGGGCAACAAAGTCGAGGAAGTCGTCGGCATCATCAACGGCACGACCAATTATATCCTGACCAAAATGGCCCGCGAACATGCCGACTTCAATGAGGTTTTGAAAGAAGCGCAGGAACACGGCTACGCGGAAGTGGACCCGACCAGCGACATCGAAGGCTACGACGCGCAGTACAAAATCGCCATTCTCGCCTCTATTGCCTATGCCACCCGCGTCAATCTGGCGGATGTGTACGTAGAAGGCATTACGGGTATCGCCCGCGAAGATATCGAGTACGCGCACGAAATGGGCTACGTCATTAAATTGGTTGGCGTGGCGAAGCGGGAAGACGACCATCGCATACAGGTGCGCGTTCATCCCGTCCTACTGCTGCAATCGCATCCCCTTGCCGCCACAAATGACGTGTACAACGCCGTGATGGTCAAGGGCGACTCGGTTGGCGACGTGATGTTTTACGGCAGGGGCGCGGGCAGCGGGCCGACGGGCAGCGCGGTTGTCGGCGATATTATAGACGCCTGCCGCAACCTGCGACGGGGCGCGTCCGGGCGGGACGCCTATCTGTGCTTTGACGAAAAATCCGTCGTGCCGATGGACGAAGTTGTCACGCGGCATTATATCCGCATGGTGGTGCAGGACCGTCCCAAAGTGCTGGCGGCGATTGCGGGCGTGTTCGGCGATTTCAACATCAACATCGAATCTATGGTGCAGAAAACCATTCAGGGCAAGCACACCGATATTGTGTGGGTAATGCACGAAGCGCCGGGCCGCAGCGTCAAGCAGGCTTTGGAAGTTATCAAACAATTGCCGGTTGTCGTGGAAGTGAGCAACTGGCTTCGCGTGGAAGATTAGTGGCTGGTGACTGGTGGCTGGCGGTTGGTTGTTGGTAATGACCGGACGTTTCCAATCATCGGCCAAACTGCCGTTTGAGCGCTTTTTCCTTTCTCCCTTTTCCTTTTTCCTGAATTCAAGGAGTAGTACCCTATGCGCGACGAGGTTGATTCCATGCCGCAGGACAATCCAGCCTCTGCGACTCTCCCGAACACGCCGTCTGTTTCCGCCGCCAGGCCGCCCGCGTATGGCGCGTCACGCCTGCCGCTGATCTTGTATGCGCTGACCATTTTTTCTGAGCGCGTTTCTGCTGTTTCAGGTGCAGCCCATTATCGCCAAAATCATTCTGCCCTGGTTCGGCGGCACGGCGGCGGTGTGGACAACGTGCCTGCTGTTCTTCCAGTTGGTGCTGCTGCTCGGTTACTTGTACGCGCACGGCTCCATACGCTTCCTGCCGACTGTCGCGCAGCGGTATGTTCACATCGGCCTGCTGGCAATCAGCGCCGTGACCCTGCACATGCTGCCTTCGGCCACGCTGAAGCCACACGGCGGCGCGGAACCGACCGGCCCGATTCTGCTCCTGCTCCTGCTGACCATCGGCCTGCCCTATTTCCTGCTTTCCACCACCAGCCCGCTCCTGCAAGCCTGGTACGACGCCCACATTCGCGCCAATGCCCTCGCCGACGAACGCGCCAAATCCTTTCCGTATCGCCTGTACGCCCTGTCCAACACCGGCTCCCTCCTCGCCCTGCTCAGTTACCCCATTCTCGTCGAACCCCGCTACACCCTGCACCAACAGGCAACCCTCTGGCAAACCGGCTACATCGGCTTCGCCCTCCTGTGCATCGTAGTCGCGCTGCGTATGAGAGGAGGAAAGGAAGAAGGACAGGGAACAGAGGAAACTCAATCGGCAATCGTCAATCGTCAATCGTCAATCCCTTCCCTCAACCCTCAACCCTCAACCCCCAACCCCGCCTGGTGGCTGTACCCCCTGTGGATACTGCTGGCGGCGTGTTCGTCTTCGCTGCTGTTGGCGGTCAGCAACCATTTGTCGCAGAATGTGGCGGCGATCCCGTTTTTGTGGGTGCTGCCTCTGAGTTTGTATCTGCTGAGTTTCATCTGGTGCTTTGGGAACAAGGAGTGGGAGTGGAAGCGGGCGTTTCTGCCCCTGCCGTTTGCCCTGTGCGCGGCGATGGCGTATGCGCTCAACGACAACAACCAGAATTTGCCCATCAACATACTGATTCCAGTTTTTGCGGGCGGATTGTTTGTCTGCTGCGTGTTGTGTCATGGCGAACTGGCGCGCTTGAAGCCGGACACGCGGCACTTAACCGCCTTTTACCTGATGCTTTCCATCGGCGGCGCGTTGGGCGGAGTGTTTGTCGGCGTGATCGCGCCCCGCTATTTCCATGCGGAGTATGAACTGCCCCTTACCATTGGAGCCTGCGCCCTCATCGCGCTGTTCGCGCTGTACCGGGAGCCGGGACGAAGATGGCAGGAATCGGATTGGATCGCGCTGATAATCCTGGCGCGCGGAATTGTAGATGTCAACAGGGTGGCTGAATGGATTGTCAGCCATTTCCCGTCCCAGGTCCTACTGGCGCGCGGAATCGTAGATTTCAACTGGTATCTTGTCGTTGGCGCGTGTCTCCTGCTTGCGCTGCTCGCGCTGTATCGGGGGAAGGGACAAAAAGGGTGGCCGGAGGCGGATTGGATCGCCCTTGCGATCCTGACGAGCGGCATCTTCGCGTATATGCGCGTCAACATGCAGCAGCAGCTCAAGGATTACATCGTCACCACGCGCAACTTTTACGGTGTCCTGCGCGTCAGCGAGTTGGATGACCCGACAGCCGACGATGCCACGCGCAGTCTCGTGTACGGCTCCATTCAGCACGGCAACCAGTTCCTCAAGCCGGAAAAGCGCCGCCTGCACACTTCGTATTACGGCAACAGCACGGGCGTCGGGCTGGCCGTCCGAACGCGCGCCGACAGCCACCCGGAGCGCGTTGGCGTGATCGGATTGGGTACGGGTTCGCTTGCCAGTTACGGCAGGAAGGGCGACGTGTACCGCTATTACGAGATCAATCCGCTCGTGCTGAAAGTGGCGCGTTCGGAGTTTACGTATTTGCAGGACTGCCCCGCGCAGATTGATGTCGTGATGGGCGATGCGCGGCTGACGCTGGAAAGCGAACTCGCGTCCGGCCGCCCACAGCATTTCGACGTGCTGGCCGTAGATGCGTTTTCCAGTGACGCCATCCCCGTCCACCTGCTGACCAAAGAAGCGTTTGAGTTGTACTTCAAGCATTTGAAGCCGGACGGCATTTTGTGCGTCCACGTTTCCAACCGCTACCTGAACCTTGTGCCCGTTGTGGCAAAGCTGGCGGATGAGTTGGGCAAGGAAGCCAAAGTCGTCAACACGTCCTCCGATGAAGCGAGCGATCAGGCCATGACCGAATGGGTGCTGGTAACGGCGCAGCACAGCTTTTTCAAATCTCCGCTACTGAAAAACGCGGTCGAAAACCTGGAGCGCGACCCGCATTTGCGAACATGGACGGACGATTACAGTAATCTTTATCAAGTGCTGAAAAGAGAGTGAGCAGGGCTGTTTTGAGAATAGCCCTCACCCCAACCCCTCTCCTGGCCGCTCGTTCCTCGCTAGGAGAGGGGCTATTGTTGGCTTGCCCTTTCCTGCCTGCTCGTTCCTCGCTGGGAGAGGGGCTTTTCATACTCAAAGGCGAACAGAGTTCATGAAGTCTTGAGAGAGGCTCTCAGGCGAACGCTGTTGCGAAGGTCCGCAAGCGCCGGGAAAACAGTAGCGGTGGAAGCACATCGGGAACACGGTAGGCAAAAAAGAGGATATGTAGAGGCATCGTCGAAATCTTGGCAATGCAGCGCTTCCAGCCCGATGTCTCGTTGTGTCAAGTTGTAGGAGAGAGGCGTCATGACCTCAGAAGCGTCAGGGCGAACGGGAGGGGTGAAACATAGGACTGGCACCTCCCTTCCTGTGTGTCTAACATCTGTAGTGTAGACGTTATTCTACTATTTAGACGGCTACGTGGGGTAAAGGGTTCGCCTTTTTTCGCGTTGTTTGGCTCTTTTTCCTATATTTTTTGCGGGATTGTTTTTGCGGGAGGGTTGCCGTTGGCATCTTGGGGGAACAGGGGGCGCTTGCTTCGGGTCTGTACATCCAGTACTTCTTGGCGGGCATAACAGGTTGCTCCTGCAGGACAGCCGGTACGGCGGAAGCATCCGTTTTCCGGGAAAGTGGCTTATGATAAGGCAGGTACGCCCCTACGCAAACCGCTTCGCCACCAATGCTCACTTCTATTCCGTTCGTGGAAGCGCTTCTGGTTCCACATGTGTGACGAACAAGGCAGCGGGCAGATGTGTCTCTTGCCAGCATCGCGCGCGATAATAGGTGATGGCGCGATACATTCCCACCGACATATCCAGTGCAGACAACGCATCCAGTTCTTCATCGTCAACTTTGCCAGTCTGTCCGGGGTTGGTTGCGCCGTTAAAGTTTACTCCTTCCCCACAGACGCCCGTACCAACTGCTCCTGCGGCGTCTCAACTCCCACTTCGGCGGCGCGCAGCAACATGGCCTCCTGTGCCTGCTATCTATATCGCACATACCGCCACTTGATTCTCCAACCATCCTCTCTTTTCGTGAACATGTAAGCCCCGTCCATGCCATGAGCAGTAGGGCCGGCTACAAATCTCAGAAGGGCTTGCCTTCCATCCTTTGAAAATCCAGGTAACCAGCTCGCTAAGGACCCTGTATTGAGATAGGCGTATTTAAAACCTAAATTAGTTATTACCGTGCCTTGTTTCACGGGAGAACCGATCATGACGCTGTGGCTCTTAGGCTTAAAGTTTGCGATAGATACAGGTATCTGGTTGCGTTGAACGAGATTATCATGAATCTCATCAGGGATATCAAATGCGTCCTGTGGCCCCCTCTGGTCTCTGAAATAGGTATAATCTGCGTTGGTTCCCTCCAATATAATCTTCAGGAACGGAAGTGTTGTTGAACTGATCCAGAGGCGACGTGGTATTTTCTGTCCTTTTGGAACAGGGCCGAAATTCTTGACAAACTCTTTGTTCCTCAACAGGTCGAGAGCAACAATTTCAATGAGTCGATAATCGGTATCGGTTGCAGAAGCAGAAGCCGCCTCTGTGGACGTATTTTTGTTCGGCTGCTCTGACGACTCTTTTGCACCATCTTGATGGGGTTGCATGAACGGCTGTCCACAGAAGACACTCGCCAATAAAAGGGTAGCCCACGGACTTATCGTAGCATGGCTCATTTCTAATTGCCTTCCAATATCCCATATAATATGCGCCTATGACAACAGTTCTGTCCACAAGATGTTTATGTATGCGCCCTTGCTCACAATCCGCTTGTCCGTCTTCGGCTCCATACCTACCGCCTCCTGCCTCTGCTGCTTTGTTACTTTGCGCCTGTGCGTAGTAGGGCTACATGGTCAAAACGTTCCTAGTCTTGTGCCAGCATAAGTGGAGTATTGCCATTATATTTTGGAGCATGGGCAGATTTTCATCCACTGTATTACTTCAGCACAGACAAAAGCAGTAGACGCCGACGTTTCATGCCTCTGTATTCGCTGTCATGCGCGGAACTCCTGCTTGCATCAGGCAGCAGAACAGGTTATTTTCCAGAAAGCCCCTGACATAACCCTGTGATTTTACGTATTGGGTATACTCTTATTCTCTTATCACCTATTCTGGTGGAAACGAAGGCTAGCTATGACAAACAACGGGCGTAACGGCAGCCATGCCAATTCTAAAACGGAAACGAAGCCGAGTGGAGAGACCATTGCGCCGACGCAGGATTCCAACCCGGCCTCGTTTGAACTGCGGATTTTAGACCCGCGCAAAATTCGGATATTCCGGGCCGCAGGCATCCCGCGCCTGACGCTTCAGGACGACCGCTCGTGGTCGAAAGTGTCGGTTGCCCGCGCCTTTCCGCTGTCCGACCCCAAACACTACATTGGATTTCTGGACGGCGCGGGCAAGGACGTGGGACTGCTGCACGACCCGGATCAGCTTGATCCCGAATCGCGCAAACTGGTGGAGGAGGAACTGGAAAAACGCTATTTCGTTCCCATCGTGGAGCGCGTTTCCAGCGTGAAAGAGGAGTTCGGAACCATTTACTGGACGGTGGAAACCGACCGGGGGGCTAAAGAAATCGTCGTTCGCAATCTGCGCGACAACCTTCAGGAACTGGCGCAGGGCCGCGTCATTATTACGGACGCGGACGGCAATCGCTTCGAGTTCCCCGACATCAACAAACTGGACAACAAAAGCCTGGGCATCATCATGCGCAACCTATGATTTCATTCACGTAAGTCAGATAAGGCGGCAAGCGATGCAGGTCAATCTGGAAGGCAAAGTCGTGCTGGTGACGGGAGCGGCAAAGGGAATTGGCAAGGCCATTGCGGATGTGCTTGCCGCCAATCATGCCCGCGTGGTTTACTCCGATATTGATGTGGAAGGGGCGCGTTTGGCGTCTGCGCATACGGCGGGAAGCCTTGCCTTGCATCTGGATGTTGGCGAACCGGAGCAAGTACGGCAGGGCGTTGATTTTGTCCTCGAACAGTGTGGGCGGCTTGACATTCTGGTGAACAATGCGGGCATCAATACCTTGCAGCATCGCGTCAACGTAGACGCTTTTCCGCTGGAAGAGTGGGAACGGATCGTGCGCGTGGATATGACCGGCCTGTTTCTGATGTCGCAGGCGGCGGCAAAACCGATGCTGGCGCAGGGCAGCGGGCGCATTATCAACATCGCTTCGGTGGTCGGACTGGTTCCGCTCAGGCTGCAAAGCGCATTTGTGGCGGCGAAAGCGGGCGTGGTCAATCTGACCCGCTCGATGGCGCTGGAACTGGGGCCGCAGGGCGTTCTTGTCAACGGCATCGCGCCGGGTTCCATTCTGACCGAAGGAACCCGGCAGTTGTTTTATGGCGAGGATGGCAAATTCCGCGAACGCGCAGCCGCGCTGCTGGCCCACATCCCGCTCGGACGCCCCGGTACGCCCGAAGAAGTGGCTCACGCCGCCCTCTTTCTGGCCGCCCCGGAAAGCAGTTACATCAACGGCCACATCCTCACCGTAGACGGCGGCTGGACGGCGGGGTATTTGCGGGAGTTTTAGTCGGTGTTCGGTATTCGGTGTTCGGTGTTCGGGTAATACAAATGCACAAGTTTACAACAGTGACGATAGGTTTACCATCCGAACACCTGAACACCTGAATACCTGAATACCGCAAGGAGAAACCAATGGCGGAAATCACGCAGTTCAAGGGTTATGAGGCGGGGGAGCCGACGATTCCGAAGCCGGATTCGCCCGTGTATCCAATGATTGTCACGGTGCAGGAGGGGGTTCCGGTCGCGTATCCGGGGTGTCATGGCCTGGGCGTTCGCGTGGTGCATCCGGTCAATCCCAACGCGCCCGCGAAGAACCTGGGGCTGGTGATGTTTTACCTGCCGCCGCATACCATCAACGCGCCCGGTTCGCACGAAACGGAAGAAACGTATGTGATTTTGGAAGGGCGCGGCGTAATGACGTTTGCGCAGGGCCGGAAGGAACACGTTGAAAAAGGCATGTTCGTGTACCTGCCGCCCTGGTGCGAGCATGGGATTGAGAATACAGGCACGGAAACGCTGGTGGTTCTCATTGCGACCTCGCCGCCGAATCCATAGGGTTTCAGGGACACTACCGTTGAAATAAGAATTCGTAGGGGCGCAATTTATTGCGCCCTCGCGCGTAATTGCGCCCTCTCTCGGAACAGCCAGATTACGGGCGTGATATTACCACGGGGGTGATGATTATTGCGGGCGTGATGAATCACGCCCCTACAATCTTATCTATGGCTATGGCTTGGCGGAGCAGGACGGGCAATTCGGCCAGAGGAAGCATGGTGGCGGCGTCGGACAAGCCTTTGGCCGGGTCGGGATGGATTTCCAAAAACAGCGCGTCCACGCCTGCCGCCACCGCCGCCCGCGTCAGGTGCGGAATAAACTCGCGCTGCCCGCCCGAACTGGTTCCGCCCAACCCGCCGCCCGGTTTTTGGACGCTGTGTGTGCCGTCAAACACGACGGGATAGCCCAATTGCCGCATTTGCGGCAGGCTGGTCATGTCTACGACAAGCGTATTATAGCCGAAGGAAACGCCCCGCTCGGTCAGCAGCAAGTTATGGTTGCCCGTGTCCTCGATTTTACTGACGATGTTGGACATATCCCAGGGCGCGAGAAACTGCCCTTTTTTCACGTTGATGGCTTTGCCGGTATGCGCGGCGGCTAAAAGCAGATCGGTTTGCCGGCACAGAAACGCCGGGATTTGCAGCACGTCGCATACTTCCGCAACGGGCGCGCACTGCCAGGATTCATGCACGTCGGTCAGCACGGGAACGCCGAACTCTTCGCGTATGGCGGCAAGGACTTCCAAACCCTTGTCCATGCCCTGCCCGCGAAACGAACCGCCCGATGTGCGGTTAGCCTTGTCGAAACTGGCTTTGAAGATATAGTTGATTCCCAGTTCCCGCGTGATGCGCTGCGCTTCCTGCGCCACCATGCGGCACAAGTCCAGGCTCTCAATCACGCACGGCCCGCCGATCAGCGTCAGGGGCGCGGCTGCCGCTTCGTTTTGGGTTCGCACGACAATGTTTTGAATGGCTACTGAAGGCATAAGTGGACTCTTTTCCCAAACTTTTCCTGGCCGGGATTGAAAGTACCCGAAAGGACAAAATAAGCGTCCTGCGAACGCAACTCATTAGGAAGATGCCCGCGTCCGTAGGACGCTTGTACTTTTGTGCCGGGTACTTTCAGTACCCGGCCAGAACTTCACAGCAAGCATTTCCAATACGCGGCACAAGGCTTGGCCTCATACGTCTACCAGCACGTCGCCGTTTTCCACTTTGCAGGGGAAGGTCGCCACGCAGATTTGCGGATTGTACGCCATTTCGCCCGTCTTGACGTTGAACTGCCAGGCGTGCCAGGGACAGGTCACTTCCGCGCCGTCCACATAGCCCTCGCCCAACGGTCCTTCGGCATGAGGGCACATATTATCAATGCAGTAGAACTCGCCACCCACATTGAAAATCGCCACTTCCCGGCTGCCCGCGTCCACCACGCGCCCCTCGCCGGCCTTGACACTCACTTCTTCCGCCACTTTCACAAACCCCATGAACGCTTTCCTCCCACCGTAATAGATTCTTTCAGCCGACTTCCACTTCCCCCGTCCATTCGCTCATGCCGCCCCCAAGATGGCTGACATTGGTAAAGCCCGCCTGTGTCGCCAGGTAGTTTGCCACGATATGGCTGCGAACCCCATGTTCACAAACCACAATGATTTCGCGCTTCACGTCCATATTCGGCAGGTACGCCGTCACTTGCGGCATCGGCAGCAGCATCGCGCCGGGAATATGGTGTATTTCCCATTCTTCCGGCCAGCGCACGTCCAGCAACAACAGTTCCGGGTTCGCCGCCCGCCGCGCCAATACCTGATCGGTTGTCAGCTCCGCAACTGCGCCTTGTTCCGCCATACCGTCCCTGCTCTCCGTCTTCCTTATCCCCGCCGTCCGAATTGCTGCGCCAGTACGATTTCTACGAATAGCAGGCCAAGTACCGTCAGCAGCAGCGCGCGCCAGACTTCCGTGCCGTACCGCGCCCGCGAAACCGACGCTTGCAGTTGCGGCGCTGTGTTGGCTACGCTCACGCGGTTGGCGGGAACGCCGGCCTGCGTAATGGCTGTCGCCGGGTCGGAAGGCGTCAGGTCGGATTCCGTTGTCGGCAGATTGACGGCAAAGGCGTCCTGCGTCGTACTGTTCTGCACGGCGATTTTGTACACGCCCGCCTGCTGCGTGTCCTTGAAGCGGAACGTGACGCCCCGCGCATCCAAAGCGCTGTTTTGCGTGGAAACGCGGCCTTCCGGCGTGGTTACGCGCACCGGCTTGTTGGCGTCACCAAGCGGCAGGGCGAGAAACAACGCTTCTTCCTGCGCGATGTTGCGGTGCGAGGCCGCGCCCTGTCCCAAATAAAACAGCAATTGGTAAATCATGGGAACGTAGCTGGGCTTGAGTGGCAGTTGGTTCCACGATGCGCCCGCGCTGCTGGCCGCCACAATCACGCGGCCCAACTCGACATGCCGCTCCACAAAAGCCGGGTCGCCGTTGCCAAAGCGCATCATCACCTGCACCGCGCCGGGGTCATTGGCTTCCAGCGCGGGTTCCAGGCCGAAGTATTGCGTAAAGCGGGCGCTGGCGACATTGAGGCTGGACGTGTCCTTAAACAAAGTCAGAGCGGGGTGCGTAATGGAGCCGGGGTTCAGCGTGGCGGCGTCGCTGTCGCTCAGGGTCTTTTTGGAAGTCAGGCGCGCGGGCAGCAATCCACCCTCGCCGCCCAAATCCGCATTAACGCGGCTGGCTTCCGTGCCGCTGCCGGGGAACAGCATCAGCCCGCCCCCCGCTTTTACATACTCCGTCAGGGCGCGTTTGTCGCCCGTTGCCAGCCCGCTCACGCCCGTCAAAATCACGACATCGTAATCGCGCAAAACGACGCCGCCCATTCCCGGCCCTTCGCGCAGTTTGGCGGCAAGGCTCTCCTGCGCGCCGCCCGGAGCCATCGCGTTCAGCAGATAGAAACTGTCGCTTTTAGTCGGGTCACTGGCCGGGTGCATGTCCTGCACCAGCACTTTGATGCGATCCCGGCAGCGCACCACGAAATTCGCGCTGTTGTCGCGCTCCAAACCGTCTATGTGCGCGGCGTCTGCCAGTTCGATGCGCCCGACGTGCGTTCCGGTTGTCGGAAACCGCGTTTGTGGGAAGCGGGCAATCACATTGCCGCCCGGACCAACGGACACGCGCTTGATGTCGGCCTGCTTGTCGTCTATTTTCAGGTTGACCAAAATATCGTTGCGGGGCTTCGCGCCGTAGTTGACGATTTTGGCTTCGATACTCACGGGCAATTGCGGCGTCACCAGTTCCCGGCTCAAAACGGGCGCTTCCACGACAAGGTTATCCCGATGCGCGATGTCCGTCCCGACGGAGACCCACGTGATGCGCGCCTGCCGGCCCAAGTCCTGCCAGATGGGACGGGCGCTGTCGCGCTTGCTCGTGGCCCACGCATTGGCCTGATCGTCACTGAGCCAGTACACTTCCTTGACGGGCGCGTTGGACGTTTTCAGCAGTTTGTTCACCAGTTGCGCCGTTGCCAGATAATCGGTCGGGCGATCCACAAGCGGAACCGTCAGCAGGCGGCGCGAGACCGAATCGCGGTCTAAACTTGGCGAGTTTATCAAGGCGTCGGGCTTGTCGGAAAGCAGAACGAGGGAAACGGAGTCGCCGGGCTTGAGGATGCGCGTCAGCACCTGCGAGGCATACGCCTGCGCCCGCTCCTGGCTGGTTTTACCATCCCCGCCGCGCTGCGCCATGCTGTAGGAATTGTCCACGACAAGCACGGCATACACGCGCTGGTTCTGCGACAGCAGGGCCGCGCCCAGCGTATGCGTGACCGGGCGGGCAAACGCGAGACACGCTAAAGCGACAATCAGCGTCCGCAGCGCCAGGAGAATCAATTCCTCGATTCGCATCCGCCGCCGCTGCTTCTTCTGCGACTGCCGCAAAAACTCCATCGCCGCCCATTGGACGACCTTGAGCTTGCGCCGCCGAATGAGATGGATCAGCAGCGGTATCCCTGCGAACGCGAGGGCAGATAGGAAAATTGGGTTTAGGAAGGGTGGCATTACATCAGGGGTCAGGGGTCAGGGGTCAGGGGTCAGGGAACACAATCTTGTTCACCTTCACTTTGTTTTTTATGACAAGCAAACAGGAAACGGCGTTCCCTGACCCCTGACTCCTGATCCCTGATCCCTACCTCCTTTGACTGGATCGTGACGACAAATAGCGCGACAGCGCGGTGTCTACGGGCTGATCGGTGACAAGCTGCTGGTAGTCCATGTTGAGTTCGCGGCAGCCTTTTTTGAGTTTTTCGACATACGCGCCGAAAGCGTTCAGGTACTCGCGGCGCAGGGCGTTGGGTTCGGCCATCAGCGGCTCCTCGCCCTCCATGCCCTGAAACAGGGCGGAATCTTTGAAAGGAAACGTCAGTTCGTCCCGATCCAGAACGTGAAAAATAATCACTTCATGCTTGCGATGCCGGAAGTGCTGCAAGCCACGCAGCATCTCGTCGGGGTCGGTAAACAGGTCGCTCAGAACAACCAGCAGGCCGCGCCGCTTTACTCGCTCCGCCAGATCGTGAAAGGTGTTGCCGATGGCGGTTTTGGGGGACGTGTCCCGTTTTTCCAGCATTTCCAGCAGCAGTTTCATGTGGGCGCTCGTGCCTGCCGGGGGAATGAACGTGCGGATATTATCATCAAATGTGGTCAGCCCGACGGTATCGCGCTGCCGCATCAGCAGGGACGCAATCGCAGCCGCGACAATGGCCGCGTATTCGCGCTTGGACAGAGCCGAATTGATGCCCTTGTAATCCATGCTCGTGCTGGTATCTACGACAAGCGTGGCTTTGAGGTTGGTTTCTTCCTCGTACTGCTTGATCTGGTAGCGATCCGAGCGGGCGTACACTTTCCAGTCAATATGCCGTATCTCGTCGCCGGGAACGTAATCGCGGTGCTGCGCGAATTCCACGCTGCTGCCCCGGTGCGGGCTTTTGTGCATGCCCGAAATCACGCCTTCCACGACGGCGCGGGCGCGCAGTTCCAGTCGGGAAATACGGGCAAGCGTTTGCGGGTCGGCCAGTTGTTTTGTTTGTGGTTCCATAAGTACAGGTGTTAGGTGTTAAGTGTTAGGTGTTCGGTGTTGTCTTGAACCATGATTTATGTGATTAGGATGATTGCCATGATTTTGAGAGACGCGTTGCTCATATTCTTCCTCTAATTGGACGAATTATAATTTTGATTGTGGCAAGCGAACGATGATTTGAAGAGGAATCATCATGTTAATCATTATAATCACATAAATCATGGTTCAAGACAAATTATGCCTGTGGACGCAGCAGTTGTTCGGGCGGCGTGTGTGCATTGCTTGCTGCCGGACGCAGCAAAACGTCAGGTGCAGACGCCACGATGAATCGGACGCGCGCAACAGCGTCTGCATTTCGCGTCTTTCATTCGCGTGTAGCTTTAGATACTCCAGGCACTCTGCGGCGGCTTTTTGCACTTCCATATTGGAGTGAACCGAGGATATGTGTTGACAGTTTGATAGGCGCTTTCATCCCCAACCTGCTCCAGCGCTTTCAGCCCCTTCACCCTGAGTTCTGTTGGCCCAATAGCACCAACAAGATACAACAAATCCCGTTTTTGTTCGCGGGTCAGCAGGCCGCGGACTGATCGGCGCGCAGATGTGGCAGCAGACGGCACAGCGTAAACATTTGCCAAGTTCCCTGTGCATGGCCCGATAATCTCCGGGATTAACGTACATGGAAATGGCCGGGCCTAACAGATTGCGGAACATCGATCATGTCGCTCTGCTCTGAGCGGCAAGTCACCAACGACCAGGACAGGCGGAAAGGAACGTACAGGAGATTCCAGCCCATTAACCAGATCACCAGAGGCCAGAATGACATCATTATGGCGGCTGTACTCAAATTGCTGACGATAAACAGCACAAGGCTGGCCGGAAACCAACCAAGAATCGGCGCAAGTATGATGTAGGCGCTCCGCCGCTTGCGCGTCCGGTAATCAATTTGCCCCGGTCTGAACCAGCGTCAGCAATTGTCCGGGCGGGCGGCAGCGCACTGGCTTCCCGTACCGCTCGTTCGCGAGTTGTGCTGGAAGAAGCTGTTCATTTGCCCCAACAACGCAGCCCTATCCGCAGTCATATTGGCAGACGCTTGTGGCTCCACCAATGGCAGGCCATGTTCATCCGTTTTGACACTCCGAACCGCTTGATAGGCTTCCCACTCCGTCATTTGTTGTTGCTGCATGGCTATACCTGCTTGCCCGCGCTCAGGATGAAAGCGTCTGCTTTCGGCTGCCTATTTGCGGGCGGGTTCGGTTGGGCGCGGCGTGGTGGCAAGCAATTTCTGTACGATTTTATCCGTTGTTAATCCTTCGGCTTCCGCGTTGAAGTTGGTGACGATGCGGTGGCGCAGGACGGGCAGGGCGACGGCGGCAACGTCTTCCGTTGTGGCGTAGTTGCGGCCATACAGCGCGGCGCGGGCTTTGGCTCCCAACACCAGATACTGCGAAGCGCGCGGGCCGGCTCCCCAGCTCAGGTTGTCCTTGACGAACGCGGGGGCTTCGGGTTCATTCGGGCGCGTTTGCCGCACCAGTTGCGCCGCATAGCGGAAAACATGGTCGCCAACCGGGATACGCCGTACAATGTCCTGAAGCGCCATAATGTCTTCGCCCGTCAGCGTGGCGCGGAGTTCGGCGTTCATCCCGCCCGTCGTGGCCTTCATAATCGCCACTTCTTCTTCCGCCGAAGGGTAGCCCACGATAATCATGAACATAAAGCGGTCTAATTGCGCTTCGGGAAGGGGGTACGTGCCTTCCTGTTCAATCGGGTTTTGCGTGGCAAGGACAAAAAATGGCTCGGCCAGTTTGTGCGACTGCCCGCCCACCGTGATTTTGTGTTCCTGCATGGCTTCCAAAAGCGCGGCCTGCGTTTTTGGGGGCGTTCGGTTGATTTCATCCGCCAGAATCATGTTGGCGAACAGCGGCCCGCGCAAAAACACGAACTTGCGCTCCCGCGTTACTTGATCTTCCTGAATGATTTCCGTGCCCGTAATGTCGGCGGGCATCAGGTCGGGCGTAAACTGAATCCGCTTGTACGACAGGTTCAGCACCCGTGAAACCGTGCTGACGAGCAGCGTTTTCGCCAGTCCGGGCACACCCACCAGAATACAATGCCCGCGCGCAAACACGGCCATCAGCAGTTCTTCCACCACAGCCTCTTGCCCGATAACCACCTGCCCGATTTCGCGGCGCATGGAATCAAAAGCGTCGCGCAATCGCTGCAAGCGCGCCAGATCGTCCGCGCCCGTCGGCGGCGCATCGGCAGACACAGAGTTATGGGACGAAACAGTCGAAACGGTCATTCAGAAAGCCTTTCAAAAAGTAGTCAGTAGTCAGTAGTCAGTAGTCAGTAGACGCATCTACCGCCAGATTGCCTCATATCAGATAGCAATAAGTATGACAGCATTTCTACTGTCTACTGACTACTGTCTACTGACTACTGACTACTTTCCTAAACAATACGCCAGCGCGATCAGCGTGTAACTGGTGACGAGGGCGGGCTGGTCTTCCCAATAGCGGGGATTGGAATTGAACCACGCGCCGTCCGGTTTTTGCCTGGCGATCAGAGCGCTTGCCAGGTCGCGCGCCCATTCGTGGGTGTTGCCTTTGGCGTCCTTGAACGATTTCAGGCCGTACACGTTGAGCGTTTTCGCCATCGCGTGATAGTAGTAGTACAGTGATACATCGCCCTGCCCCGGATGTTCCGCAACCGTGTAATTGGCGCGTATCCAGTCCCAGGCGGCTTTGGCGCGGGGATCGTCTTTGGACACGCCGCAATAAATGTAGCTTTCCAGGCCGGCATACGTCATGGCGCCCATCGAAGTATGGTCGCCCGAACCCGTCGCCTTGCTTTCGCCCGTCGTGTCGTAGGCAAAACCGCCGTCATTCGGCCCGGTTTTCGCCCATGCCTGATCGTTGCTTGCGCGGCGGTTCTGCACCCGCTGCAAAAACGTAATCGCTTTCTGGAACACAGGCGCGTTGTAGGGTACGCCGGATTCTTTGAGGGATTGCAGCGCCATAGACAGGTTCGACAGATCGGGATGGTCGTCGGGATCGTTACCGTAGCCGATGCCGCCATAAACGGGGTTCGATGTTTCGATGCCCTCGGTCTCGTCAAACTGCGACTGCTCCATGTACTTCTGCGCTTTAAGGATGATTGGCTTGTACGCCGGGTTCTTGGTCAGCGACAGAGACAGCAGGGAAAGCGCGGTATTGTAGTTGGGCAGAGAGCGGGCCGGGTCGCGGCTGTCGAAAATCGCGCCGTTGGGCTTGGCCGCGCGCAGCAGGAATTGAACGCCTTTGGCGACGGCGGGTTCCTTTAGTTCGGTTCTGCCGTTACGCATAAACGCGCACAGGGCAAGGGACGTAATCGCCGGGTAATGGCTCCACGAGCCATCTGTTTCCTGCACATGGCGCAGATAGTCCAATCCCTTATTGACCGCAAGCCGCGCATTGGCAAACACCGGGTCAGGCGCGGCCTGCGCTTCCATCACGGTTCCGCCCACCAATGCGCCCACGCCCACATTCGCCAAAAATCGCCGCCGCGTATACTGCGGACGTATTTTAGAGTTGATATTTGTTTCTTTAGAATCACTCATCAGGAAGCCTCTACTCGCGTAATTTTGCTTGCCAACATTGCCAACACCCATTCAAATAAAAATTCGTAGGGGCGCAATAAATTGCGCCCTCTGCCGCGATTGCGCCCTCTGCCGGATGCGGTACATTGCGGGCGTGATGAATCACGCCCCTACACATTTTCTTTGAACGGTAGTGAACCGAATACCAAACACCTGAACACCTGAACACCTAAATTCGCATCGTCAGTGCGGACGCAGCAACTGCTCTTCATGGTCGCACTCGGTTTGTTCGCAGGTGGGGCGCAATAAATGGAATACCCCTTCTTTTTGGTTGGACGCGGAACGCAGCAGAATTTGCGAGTCCTGCGCTTCCTTGACCCGCAATTTTACGTGCGGCAAACACTCATGCGCCGCTTCGCGCACACTGTCGTGGTGAACCGGGCTGTCAATAACATACGCCACGCGACGCAAAACGCGCTCATCGCCGATCTGCTGCATGGCTGCCAGCACCGCAACCGCCAAATCCGGGTTATCGCCGTCCAGGGCGCGCAACAATGCCGCCTGCTCCTCGCGGGTAATGCGTTCCTTATCTTGTATACGCACCTGCGGCAGCAATTGTGTGAGGGCATCGGAAACGGATTGGCGCACCTCACGGTTCGGGTCATTGAGGCAGTCCGTCAAGATGCCGATATGCCGCTTGTCGCCGGTTTCCGCCAGCGCTTCGATTGCTGTTCGGCGCAAGCCCGCCCCCCGATCTGTAAACGTCAACAAAAGCCAGGTAATCACGCCACAAAGGGGCGCAAAACTATAGGCAATCAGGGGTAACACGCCGCCGATTCGCGCAAGCAGCAGAAACAGCAGCGCGACTCCGAGACTGCCCGCGCCGCGCCGGATATTCCACTTTCGCCGCGTCCGTTTTTGCAGTTCCAGTTCCTGCTTCAAGGATTTGCGCAGGGCGGCAATGGCTTTGGGCGCGTCCATTTGCCGCAGGGCGTCCGCCGCCAGTTCGCGCAAGCGCGGATCCTGATTTTCCAGCAGTTTCGCCAACTCGCCAACCGCCGGACTTCCGATACGACTCATCGCTTCCAATGCCGACTGCTGCGCAAACGCGCACCGCGCCAGAATTGCTCTTGCGGGAAGCATCTGCTGCCATTCCGGCCAGCAGTCCAGCGCGTAACCGAGCGGGCGCAGCACGACTTGCGCCAGATAGGGAACGGCTTTCTCCCCTTCCTGCGCGACGGCGACAATGGCAATCGCCCGAAGTTCTGCATCCGGCGCAAACAGCCCCGCCAGGTGTTCGACGGAGTTACCAGACGTTTCCATGCGGTTCACAAAATTCAAATTTTCAGCATCAACAGGCATAAGCGCATTATCAGGGCGGGAGCAGTATCAAACGCTTGTTCACATACATTCAACAACTTAAAATTCATTTTTGAGGCGCGTCGGGCGCTTTGATGACAAACTCAATGGCTGTGCCGCGTTTCGGGGCGCGCTTGGTGTTGACGATATAGGCGTTGCTTGCGCCGCCGGGCAAAGGATTGTCCAGAATGGCGGCGGGATCATGCCATACGGCTACGAGTGATTTTTGCAGATCGGCTTCAAAGCCCTGCGCGATAATCCGCGAGCCGGTGAACACCCAATCGTGCGGAGGCATCGGCTTGCCGGACGGCAGTTCTGCTACCAAGTCCTCCGCCCGCGCTTCTTTCGCATTGCCCTGCGCATCCTTCCAGCGTACCCACAACTGAACCGGAGCGCCCTGCGGCGTGTTCTTATCCCCCTGCGTTTTCAGCACGTTTTTGGGTTCCAGGCCGAGCAGCAGCAACGCTACCTGTAAATGCAAAGGCCGAACCTCCAACGAGCAGCAAACTCTCGTGCGTTTTGCCGCGCGGCGCAACCGCCAGGTACTCAATCGCGCCCGTATCCATATTGATCGTGCCGGGACACGTCACGGTTCGCGCGCCCAAATCCACCGTCGACCTTGCCGATCCGGTACACCTTGTCGGTAATCTTCTCAACCGATGGCGGCTTGCCCTGCGCGGAGGCAGGAGAGGAGTTTGCACCACAGAGACACAGAGACACAGAGGTTACACAGAGAAAAGGGGAAAAGGAGAAGAGGAGAAGAGGAGACAAAGTTGTTTGCGCCAAACTAGTACGACTTTGCTGTAACAGATGCAAGGCTTTACCGATACAAGAAAAGCCCTCTGCCCTTTTCTCTCCAACCCCTCTGTGAAACCTCTGTGTCTCTGTGTCTCTGTGGTGCAATGTATTCTTATTTCTGGTAGATGGGCAGCAGGCCGGCGGGCACTTGCAGCACCAGGCAGGCCATTGCGGTGGCGTATTCCGTTCCCGCTTCGGAAGTGGCGTCCGCGCGGCCCCAACTGCCGTCCGCGTCCTGCGAAGCGACAAGTCTGTCCCGAACGATGGGATACCACGATTTCCAGTAGTTGCCACCCGCCTGATACATCGCCTGCGTGACATAGTAAATCGAGTAGTGGAAGTGGTCGCGGTAAATCCAGTCGCTTCCTCGTTGCAGCGGATGCTTGACCAGATAATCCAAACCCGCCTGACACTGCCGCGAGTCTTTCAAGCCGGCGAGGTACAGCGACAGAACGCCCGCGCCCGTTCGCGCCGGGTTCGATTGGTTCATGCCGTACTGGTAACTGAAGCCGCCGTCCGTGTTCGCCAGCCGTTTCATATAACTGATGGCGCGGTCAATGGTCTGCTGCGACACTTTGATGCCCGCGTTGCGGCAGCCGCGCAGTCCCAGCACCTGCACGACGGTTACGGATAAATCCGCGTCGCCCTGCTGCGGCTGATAGCGCCAGCCACCGTCCCGCGATGGCTGCCCGTCCTGATTCTGCGTGTCTTCGATTAACTTTACAGCCGCCTGCAATTTTGTTTTCAGGTCGCGCCTTCGCGTCATGCCGTACACTTCCGCCAATCCCAAGAGCGCAAAGCCATGCCCGTACATCGGCGGGCCGGCTCCCCCGCCCTGCGTGGCGCGTATCAATCCCGGCGGCGTAAACTGCCCGTTCATCTGAATACTATTCGCAAGCCAGTCCACCACTTCGCTCAACACGACGCCATACCGCCCTCGCCCCGGCTGATGCCCTGCCGCCAGAAACGCCATCATGCACAGGCCGTTGATGCCCACGTCATTCCGATAGCCCTGACTGACCCAATGCCCGTCCGTCTGCTGCCGCGACGCCAGGTACGCCAGCCCTTTCGTAACCGCCGCTTCCGACTGCGGCGTTCCCAGATACTCCCGCGCTTCCACATCCCAAGAGGAGCCGACCTGACGGCGCGGCTTGCCCTGCGCATCTGCCGAGGAGGGGGAGTTTTCACCACAGAGACACAGAGACACAGAGGCTGCACAGAGGGCCTGGAGAGAAGAGGTTAGGAACTTTCTTCGGTCCACCGTATCCGGCTTAACCCTATCTAAATCTTTGGCCGGTTGTAAGGCATGCGGCCAATCGTCCTGCGGACGAAAGGAACTTTCAACGCATTGAGGCTGACGTGTCCCAGATTGCGCCTCCGATTTTATGTATTTCTCCCCCACTCCTCTTCTCCCCTCTCCCCGTCTTCTCTTCTCTGTGACCCCTCTGTGTCTCTGTGTCTCTGTGGTGAAGGTTCCTATCGTTTCTTTTCCGCCAGGCTCTTGTAGTACCGGCTGACGAGGTCTTGGTATTCCGCAGGGACGCGCTCGTTTTCGCCGTCGCGCAGTACGCGCTGGTCACGCTGCGACAGGGGGCTGAACCCTTTGCCGTTGCGGGCGGTGGGCGCGGACATCGCGCCTTTTTGGACGCCTTCCAGTTTTTGGAAGGGGCCTTTGGGATTGTTGCCTTTCTGGTTGCCGGGTTTGGGAGCGCCATTTTGCGCCATTTGCTGCTGCTGCTGCTGCTGCTGTTGCTGCTGTTGCGCTTGATCGGCCTGCTTTTTGGCTTCCGCCAGTTTTTGGATGGCTTGATTTTGCTGTTCCTGCGTGGGCTGGCCGGTCTGCTGCTGCTGCAAGCCCTGTTTGGCCTGCCCCATGTGCTGTCCGGCTTGCCTGGCGTTTTGGGCGGCTTCGGGAACCGCGTTTTCCAATGCCTGCGCCGCGTTGTCGGTGATTTCCCTGGCGTCCTGCTGGCCCTGCGTCAGTTCCCCCGCTTCCTTTTGCTGTCCGGGGGTCAGTTTCTGGTTCTGGTTTTTGGCGCGCTGCTGATCCAATGCCTGCGTGTCCTGCTTCAACTGCTGCTGCAATCCCTGCGCAAGCGCCAACTCGCCAGCCGCTTCCGCCGCCTGCTGCTGCTGCGCGGACTGCTGCTGTTGCTGCTGGTCGCCTTGTTGCTGCTGCTGTTGGTTCTGCTGATTGGCCTGCGCCTGCTGTTTCAGTGCCTGTGCGATGGTGTCAAGCGTTTGCCCCGCCCGGTGCTGCGCTTTCTGGGTATCCGCGCCCGTGTTCGGCTCGTCCTCGCCCTTGCCGTCCTTGCCCATCAGGTTTTCGGTTGCCGGGTGCATCTGCTTGGACGCCATTTTCATCGCGCCCTGAAACGCCTGCGAGGGGAACTTTTGCGCCAATTCCGACGCCTGCTTTTCCAGATTGGCCTGCCGGGAAGCCACTTGCCGCCGCTCCATGAACTCGGCCCCGGTCATACTGCCTTTGGCTTTGGCCTGCTCCAGTCGCTGCGTGGCGTTTTCCAGTCCGCGCTGCACCTGCGCCAAGCGGTCTACCTGATCGGCCATTTCCTGCGCCTGCTGCTGCTGCCGCAATTGTTGGGCGGCGCGTTCGGCCTGCTGCGCGGCGTTTTCAAGCTGCTGCGCGGCATCCTGGGCGGGCTGTTTGGCGGATTGCGGCTGGTTCTGGCTGAGTTTCTGCCCGGACTGGCTCAGGTTTTGCTGCGCCTGTTTCGCGCTTTGCTGCGCGGCCTTCGCGCCCTGCAGGTTCTGCTGGGCCTGCTGCGCGCCCTGCTGTATCTGCTGTTCCTTTTGCGCCAGCGCCTGATTTTGCTGACCGCTCGGATTTTGCCCGATTTCTTTGGCTACGTCGCGCTGCTGTTTCGCCAGATCGCGCAACTGCTGCGCGGCGGCTTCGGCTTTGTCGGCAGCCGTTTTCGGGTCTTCTGCCGCGTCGGGGTTGGCGGCTTTGGCGGCGGCTTCGGCGGCTTTTTTCAGCGCGTCTGCGGCTTTGTCTTGCGCGGGCGCGGCCTGCTGCGGGTTGTTCTTATTCAACTGCTGCTGCGCCTGATTTTGATTGCTTTGCGCCTGCCCCTGTTTCAGCGCGTCGGCGGCTTTCTGCAAGTCCTGCGCGGCCTTGCTTTCGCCGCGCTGCTGCGCTTCTTTCGCGGCCTGCTGCAACTGCTGTTCCAGCTTGCGCGTGTCCTGGCTGACCTGCGATTGCTGACGCCGCGCCATTTCCAGCGCGGTTTTTTGCTCCTCGTTCAAGCCGTTGGTTTTGTTTTGCTGCTGTTGCTGCTTGATGTCTTCGGCAAGCGAGTGGGCGCTGTCGGCCTGTCGCTGCTGATCCTGCGCCAGTTGTTTGGCGGCGGCGGCAAGTTGTTCGGGGGTCGCGGTACGGTTGAGCAACTGCTGCGCTTTGTCCAAGTCTTGCTTGGCCTGCGACTGCTGCTGATCGGCCTGCTGCAAGTTCTGGTTGCGTTCCGCGCTGGATTTGGTGTTTTGCGCCTGCTGCACCTTGTCGGCGGCGGGAGTCATGCGCTGCTGCGCGCTGGCTTCCAGCGTTTCCTGCGCCTGCTTGCGGCGCTCCATTTCCGATTGGGTGGCGAAGTTGTTGTTTTCGAGTTGGTTGGTCAAATCCTGAACGCGCTGCGCAAGGGCTTTGGTTTCCTGCGCCACGCTGCGCTGCTGTTCCTGCGCCCGCGCCATTTGCGCCGGGTCGTTTTTCAAGCCGCGACTGCTGCACCTGTTTTTGCGCGTCAAGCTGATGCTGTCGGGCGGCGGCAAGCGCCTGCTGTTCGGCGTCTAACTGCGCCTTCAATTTGCCCTGCATTTCCACATTGCTGACAACGTGGACGCGGAACGCCTGCGAACGCCCGATGTGCGGGCCGCTCAGATTGTCGTTGTCCCAATCGTCCACTTCGTAGCGGATCACATCCCCGACTTTGGGAGCGACGCTGCCGATGTACCAGCGCTGCCTGATGTCCACCTGGGGCAGGCCATAGGGCGTTTTATCGTCGGCGGGCAGGGCAAGCGCTCCCTTGCCGACATGCGTGATGCTGTTTTTGCCCGTGCGCAGGCCGTCCTCATGCGTGGTATCGTAGACGAGTTTCGCGCTGCTCACGCCGTAATCGTCCGTCGCGTGGGCAATTAAAGGAATACTGCCGCCGGGAACCAGATCAACATCCGTAGCGGGGCGCAAAATCTGTACGCTCGGGGCTTCGTCCTTCATGGAGCGAATTTCGTAGCGGGTCGGGGTGGCGTGATTGTAATTGGTGAAGCCATGCGTGTCTACCAATTTCAGCCGGTAACTGCCGTCCTTGTTCACGCCCAATTTTCCGCTTGCCTGCTCGTTCCGGGTCGGCCACGTACCCGCGTCATGCTCATCGCGCACCAGCATAGCGCTTTTCAGGGTCTTGTTGGCGATTCCGGTCACATCTACCTGTGTGCCGAACGGGGCGGCAATCGCGCCGGTTGTATCGGGCAACTGCTGATCTTTGCGGCGCATGTAGGCGGGGAAGTGCAGGGTCATGCGGACGTTGAGCAGGGTCGGGCGGTCTTCCACCTTGACTTCGCGCTCATTGGAACGCCCGTCACTCGCGGACGCCATCAGGGAAATACTGCGCGGCAGGGTCTTGAAGTGGTAGGTAAAGCGGCGCGCGTCCTTTTCGTCCGGGTTCGGGTTGGAAACGGGTTTCGGGTCTTTGAGTTCGATGTTAGTAAACGCTTTGGCATCCTCGCCATCCTGATGAACGCGCAGAACGCACGTATCTACGGGGTCGCCCCACGTTTTGACGATGACATTGACGCCCTCGCCGCGCGGCAGCAGAGTCGCTTCGGGCAGAATTTGGACGCGGGTTTTGGCATACGGGGGAATGTCGGCGTGGGGGTCGGCCATGCGGCGCATCCAGGTCGCAAAGGCATCATGCGCAAATACGACATGCGCCGCGAACAACAGCAGGGTCAACATCAGCGTCAAACTGCCGTTGCGGAGCGGGCGCAGGGACACGGCGCGCTTGAAGTTCAGGTCGGCAGCCACCTGGTGGGTTTCTTCCGCCAGCGCGGTTGTCATCTGCTCGGAAAAGTGCGCCGCGTAGGGGCGTCCGTTCGCGCCCCCTGCGACTTGCGCGGGGCTGAGGGCGGGCGCAAGGTCCAGCGTAGTCAACAGCCGTTCGCGCAGCACGGGGAACCGGCGCTCCACATCCGCTGCCACGCTGACATCCGATAGGCGGCGCAAAAGCGGCTGCAGCAGGGCAAGCAGGAGCGTGACAACGGCGACACCAGCAATGCCCGTTCGCCAATTTTCGCGGGCATGAACGGAAAGCACGAGCAGGCGGTCGCTATGATAGCAGATTAGCGCCAAAACGAGTACCAGACTGAGTACCCATGTCAGGCCGCTCAGAACGCGCGTCAGCCGCCACCAGCGGCGTGTGGCAGCCAATTTCTGCTGCAAAGGCGCACCGGAATGTTGCATCGTGCTCTCCTCTAAAGGGTTGAGGGTTGAGGGTTGAGGGATTCTATAGTGATGAATGATGAGTGATGAATGATGAATAAGAATCCGATTCAGCACTCATCACTCATCATTCATCATTTTCTTCATGTTCCTCAACCCATTAAACAGGCTTGTCTCGTCATTGAGGTTCGCACACTGACGGCTTGCCGCTTGCCTGCTCCGGGAATGTGCAGGTTAGACGCGCCGGGATAACAAAAGTTACGGGCGAGGGCAGCAATCCGTTGCCCTCGCCCCTTGATTCGCCATATTGCTGCGAGATTCCTTTATGGCAGAGGCTGCCAGGGATTTCCAATCCCCGGTCAATTGGGGCAGGCTCTCAGGATTTTGCCGTCAGGGTTTGCGCAGGTCGCCCCGGTTCAGGTCGAGCGCGGCAATGGGAATCACTTCGGTCTGAGGATACTTCTGGCGCAAAGCGTCTAAAAACCTGCGCCCGTCTCCCACAATGACGAGGCTTGCCTGCGAACTGTTCAATTGCTGCGCCGCGAAGGTTTTGACCTGCGCGGGGGTAACCGCCTGCACTTTGGACAGATAGGTGTTCAGCGACGACAGCGGCAGGCCATAAACCGCCAGGGAAGCAACCGCGTCCGTCAGTCCCGCGCCGGTTTCCAGGCGGCGGGAATAGTTGCCGGACAACGCGGCCTTGCGCGGAAGCAGTTCCCCATCCGACACGTCCTCCGCAGACAAGCGGCTCAGTTCCGCATCCAGCAGGGAAGCGACTTCGGGCACGGCGTCGTTGCGGGTTTGCGCGGAAGCAACGAAAAGTCCTCCCTCCCGCCACTCCTCAAACCGGCTTCCCGCGCCGTAAGACAGCCCGCGCTTAACGCGGATTTCCTGATTAAGCCGCGCCGAATACCCTTCTCCTAAAACGCCGTTCGCCACGCGGGCGATCTCATAGTTCGGATCCCCGCGCCGAATTCCCGGACGAACCAACAGCACGGCGGCCTGTCCCGCGTCGGGCTTGTCTACAACAACCACGCGGCGGCCCGGCTGCGCGGGAAGCGAAGACAGCAGCGAAGCCGATGTGGAAGCGCTTTGGTTAGAATTGCCCTGCCAGCCACCAAAGTATTTTTGCGCCAGCGCGAACGCCGCAGCGGGGGTAATGTCGCCGCCAAACACAAGCACCGTTCGCTGCGGCGTGTAAGCGTCTCGATAAAAACCGGCGGCATCTGAGGGAGCAATCGCTTTGAGGGTTTCCGGGGTGCCGCCGGGTTGGTGTCCGTAGGGAGTATCGCCGAACACAAGGCGGGAGGCGACATACCGCGCCAATGTGCCGGGGGCGCGCAGGCTGACGGTAAGGCCATCCAGTTCCTCGTTGCGCAGCCTGTCCTGTTCGCCGGGGGCAAACGCGGGATGCAGGAGAACATCAGCGTACAGCGGCATCGTGTCGGCAAGGCGGGCCGCAAGGACGGACAGGCTGACAGTGGAACTATCCAAGCCCGCGCTGCTGCGCACCGAACCGCCAAGCGCTTCGGCTTCCTCGGCGATCTGCAAAGCCGAGCGCGTTTGCGTACCGCGCAGCAACAAGGAAGCCGTAAAGTCCGCAAGCCCCGCTTTATGCAGTGGGTCGTCCGCAGCCCCCGCCTTTACTTCGGCGGAGATGGTGACAAGCCCGGTTCCGGGGCGCGGGGCGACCACAACCCGCAGCCCGTTGGACAGGGTCTTTTCCGTCGCTTTCACGAACACGCCCCGATGCGCGGGCGCAGGGGGCGGCGGCGTTTCCATTGGCGCGACATCAGGCGGCGCGGGAGCAGAGGACACGGACGCGGCGCGGGAAACGCCGCCCTGCTCGCCCGCGCCCGATGTGTAGTGAACGACCAGGCGATTTTCGGGCGTAAAGTATTTCATGGCAACGCGCTGTATATCCGCCGCCGTAACGGATTGCAGACGCGCAATCTCCGTGTTGACGCGCTCCGGGTCGCCCAACGTCACCAGCGCGTTTCCCAGTCGCGGACGCCTGCCCCGCTGCGGTTTCGCGCGAGCGCAGGGCGTCGGCAACAAGCTGGTTTCGCGCTTTTGCCAGTTCTTTATCCGAAACCGGCTCCGTCTTCAAGCGCTCAATCTCGTCCAGCGTGGCTTTTTCGGCCTCTTCCACCGTCTTGCCGCCCGCCACAATGGTTCGGAACGTAAACAGGCCGGTTTCGGCCCGCAAATCCGGTCCCGCCGACGCCTGCGTTGCGACATGGCGCGTATAAACGAGGGACTGGTACAAGCGCGACGAGCGGCCCCGCGATAAAATCACCCCGGCGACATTCATGGCCGGCGTATCGGCATCCGAAGCAGGCGGCACAAGGTAGTTGATAACGACGGCGGGAAGCGGCACGTTGGGACCGGTTTCGTCAAAGCGTTTTTCCCCGGTTCGCGCCGGCTCCTGCGCCGTGTTTCGCGCAATCTCTCCTGACGGCTTTGGTATACGCCCGAAATACCGGTCTACCCACATATCGAGCGTTTTAGCATCGAAATCCCCCGCAACGATCAGGACGGCATTGTCCGGGCGATAAAACGTGGTGTGGAATTGGCGCACATCCTCCAGTTTGGCCGCGTCCAGGTTCTCAATGCTGCCGATAACGCCGCGCCGGTAGGGATGCGTTGTATAGGAATGTTCATTGACGTACTCGCTCAAACGGCCATAGGGCGGGGCAAGAACGGACTGCCGGTACTCTTCCTCGACAACCGCCCGTTCCGAAACAAAGTTGCGGTCATCCACAATCAGGTTCGCCATGCGATCCGACTCAGCCCACAGCAGCGTTTCAAGATAATTGGAAGGAACCGTCTCAAAATATACTGTGCGGTCTTCGGTTGTATAGGCGTTGTTCGCACCGCCGACCTCTTCGGTCAGGCGATCCATCATTTCGGCCTTCATATTGCGGGTGGCCTTGAACATCAGGTGTTCAAACAAATGCGCAAAGCCGGACTTGCCTTCCGGGTCGTTCTTGCCTCCCACCCGATACCACACCTGAATAGCGACGGTCGGGCTTTTATGGTTCTCCACGCTGCAAACCGTCAGGCCGTTGGGCAGAGTGCGCAGGCGATACTTCATGCGGGGCGGCGTCACAGCAGCACGATCAGAAGCGCCCGGTTTCCCCTGCGTCTTGCTATGTCCGTTGCTGCGAACTATGCGCGGCGTCAAACGAACCGCAACATTGCCGACGCTTTCCATTTGCCCGAACGCCGCACTCGGAAGGGTCAGCAGCAGGAGCGGGCAAATTCTATGAATCCGTTTCTGAATCAGGCTATAAATTGAGGTATTAATGGCGGTCTCCGGGTCCGAACGCAAGTTTAAGGCGTGAGGGTAGGCGAAGGTTTCGCCTATTACAATGACCAGTTTCTGAAAGTTCGCCGGTCCTGTATCCCTATCAACTATCAACTCATCAGGCGGCGCTTGCGGGCTTCAGAGCGGGTACGTTTCCTGCTAACGCTGTGTCCTGATCCTCCTGTATCACAATCTCCGCCGCATGAAGAGCCACGACTTCTATTTTCCTTTCAGCGGCCTTCACTATTGCCGTCCGCGCATTTTTTCTGCGCGGACGGACAAAAACCTTCCGTGTGGCGGCGTTTGCTCTGCCCTTGCCGGCATTGGATACTGTTCCAACGATGGCGGGCTTTGCAAGCATCTTTTCAAACGTCTCCTCGGAGGCAATGCCTGTCTTTGTGACGGCGCTGCGTCCCCCGGCATAATGCCAGAAATGAAGTTTTAATCCCGGTTCCCGAATGGGAAGCACTAGCAGCGCATCATGTGGCTCTTCTCGAAAAACAATATTCTCCGGCGTGTCGATTCTGGTAAACCCAAGCGCAAGAAGCGCTTCCCACAGCCGTCCGTACGTCATTGGCTTGCTTATGAACTTAACCATGTAGATTTTCCACCTTTGCTACCCGCGTGAGGACTTCCCGCTTATAGCGTCGAAATGTTTCGATGGCCTCTGCATTGACAACATTACTCTTCGGAATGTGTACTGTAATTTCCTGCTGTTGTGGTGGTATATGAAATCCCGGCGCTTTAAAGTAGCGTTGCGTATACAGCCAGTACGCTACTTCAGCGACGACGTCATAAACGATCAGAATCACCGGCATTGTCTCTTCGCGCCAGAGTTCCACATGCTTATGGCTGATACTGAAAGAGATCGTTTCCCCGTCTTTCAAAACGTTGAGATTGTCCGTTGCCTTGAGTTGCAGAAGTATATTGCCGCGCTCGTATTCACCGGTATTAAAATGTGTATTGCCCTTGTAATCGTAGGTGTCCATCACAAGATCGTAACCATAATCGTACCGCTTTCCTCCGACAGTATGCCCTTGCAGCAGCACAAACCGCTCAATATAGTTTATGCTCAAATCAGCAATGTAGTGTTCCCGTGTTCGCGCAGGACGCGCCGAAGGCGTCCTGCTCCTGCCGCGCGTTGTTCTCCTCATGTTTCTTTACTCAACGTTCCTTCTTTATAAATTACTCGCGGACGCTGACTCGATCAGATCTACAACGACAATGGCTTCCGTCGCCACTTCGGGAAAGTCCGCAATATCAGGCGTCATTGCAGGCTACTCTCCTGTCTTTGTCAACACATACGCCTGAATTGCGGTTGAGACTCCCTTGAGGAAAAGTTCTCCTATTGGCTGAAAGGAGGCTTGCAGATTATCGGGCAGTGTGTCAAAAACGGCCTCTGACACAATCAATTGTCCCACAGGAGCGCAAGCCTCCAAACGAGCAGCTACATTTACAGCCTCGCCAAATATATCCAGCCCGTAAGATGTTTGTCGCAACTGTATCATCCCCGTATGCATCCCCATTCTTAGGATAATCTTTTCGTTCCCAACGAGAAGAGGATTCCTTTCAAGAGTTTGCAGCAATTGAGCAGCAAACTCTATGGCAGCGCCAGAATCCTCGAACACAGCTAAGAAGCCATCACCTATGTCTTTAATCAACTGGCCTGAATGAATCGCCAGAAGATGGGAGACACGCGCCAGCAATTGACCAATTCCTATACGCAGCGCCAGGTCGCCCGCTTCGTAACTTAAACGCATGGAACCAACCATATCGGCCAACACAATTGTCATGCAACGAGTTGGCACGGAGGCATTTTCCTGTGCAGAAACTTCTATACCAGTAGTCATATAAGCGCCTCAATCAAGAAGAAAATGCTGTGTTGCTGCTAAAAGTATAGCTTCTATGTCCCTTTGTTCACGCGGGACATAGAAGCATTATAACGGCAAACGTGTACTCTGTCAACGTCACTCACCGCCTGATTTGCCTGCTACTTCTTTGTCTGCAAGGTGACGCTTGCGGGTTTCAGGCCGGGGGCTGTTGCCGTGACCTGTACGGAACCGGGCTGCTCGGACGCCTGTACCACAACCATGCACAGGCCGTGAAAGGCATGGCGCTTGTTGGCTTTGTCGGGTTCGTGGCTGCTGGGGTCGCCGTTGCCGACGCCGCCGATGTGCGCCGCGCCCGTCACTTCAAAGGTCACTTCGTTGTCGGCGTCGGGAACCACGCGGCCTTTTTCGTCGAGCAGTTCCACTTCCACCATGATGACCTCTTCACCGTTCGCGGTCAGGGTTTTGCGATCCGGTTTCAGGCGGATTTGCGTGGCTTTGCCGGTTGTTTCCACCACGTCGGTGACGATTACCTTGCCATCCCTGTAGCCCTTTGCTTCCAGTTTGCCGGGGGTGTAGGGAACGCTCCATTGCAGGTGTCCCAGGCGCGGCATGTCCTTTGCGCCCAGGGATTTGCCGTTGAGGAACAGTTCTACCCGGTCGGCGTTGCTGTGTACCCACACGTCCTTTATTTTGCCCTCATCCCCCGGCCAGTTCCAGTATGGCAGGATGTGCGCGACGGGTTTGTCGCCCCACCAACTGAGGTAATAGTAGTACGTGTCTTTGGGAAAGCCGCACTCGTCCATGATGCCGAAGTGCGAGTTGATGCACGGCCAGCCATACGGCGTCGGCTCGCCCTTGTAATCGAAGCCCGTCCACACATAGCCGCCCGCTACGTACTCGCGCGTGCCAATGGCTTTCCACGCCACTTCCGCAGGCTGCGCCCAGGGCGGCGCGTTCACGTCATACGCGCTGACATAGCCTTTTTGCGGGTCGTTGACGTACTCGCCCCGCGTACTGACCGCGCTTGCGGTTTCGCTGCCGAACAGGGGCATGTCGGGGAACTTCTGGTGAAAGCCTTCATACGCGCCGGGAGCGTAGTTGATGCCCTGCAAGTCTTCCACAAACGTAATGCCGTTGCCCCACCCGCCGTTCATCGCGCCGGTTGTGGGGCGCGTCGGGTCGAGCGCAAGGGTCGCTTCCTTCATCGCCTTGAAAATACGCGCCCCTTCCTCGCTCCCCTGCAAGCCCTCCTCGTTGAACAGGGACCATTGGATGATGCTCGGATGGTTGCGATCCCGCATCACCATTTCTTTCAGGTCGCCCAGATCGCTGACGGGCGTACCGCGACTGGTTTTGGGACGGTAGGTATCGCCCAAATGCCGCGTTTCGTCCATGACCAGCATCCCCAACCGATCGCAGGCGTCCAGCAGTTCGGGCGCGGGCGGGTTGTGCGACATGCGGTAAGCGTTGCAGCCCATCGCTTTCAGTTTCTTCACGCGCCATTCCAGCAGGCTGTCCGGCATGGCAATGCCCACGCCCGCAAAGTCCTGATGGTTGCACGTGCCCTGTATCTTGACCGGCTTGCCGTTGAGGAAGAAGCCCTTTTGCGCATCGAACTTGATGGTGCGGATGCCGAAGTTTGTTGTTACACCATCCGCATGTTGAAAATTCCGCATTACCAATGTTGACATTTTGTACAACGTCGGCTTTTCGAGTGACCACAGACGGGGATGAGGCAACGTCAGGTTGAGCGTAACGTTCTGGGTATCGTGCGCGGCAATCGTGATGTTGTTGCTATTCACACGAATGTTCAGGAAGCCACCTGCATCCATTAGGGCAGTAACACTACGCTTCACTTCTTGATCTGTTGGATTGACAATTGTAATAATGGCCTTTATCGTTGCGTTGCCATCGTCATTTACCGTTGAAGTGACGTATACGCCATTGGGCGCGATGTGGACAGGCTCCGCTTTGTTGAGCCAGACGTGACGGTAGATGCCGCCGCCCTCGTACCACCAACCCTCCTGCGCCCGCGCGTCCGCCCTCACCGCTAATGTATTCGCGCCGCCGTAGTTCACGAGATTGGTAATGTCGTAATGGGCGCCGATGTAGCCGCTTTTGTGATTGCCGAGCAGCTTGCCGTTGAGCCAGATATAGGCGTTGCGGTAAATGCCGTCAAAGTCTACCCACAGGGCGCGGCCTTTGTCGGACGCGGGCAGCGTGAAGGTTTTGCGATACCAGCCGATTCCTGTTGGCAGCGACCCGTGACTCGCGTCCGCAGTCGGGGTAAATGTGCCTTCCACAACAAAGTCATGCGGCAAATGGACGTTCCGCCAATCCTTGTCCTGAAAACCGGGTCGGGCATAGGTGTCATCCACGCCCGTTTCGCGTTCCTGAAATCCCGACGCGCCGATACTGCCCGCGCCCGCCGTGTTTTCCACGAGAACCGCGATTACGTTTGTGCCGCCTTCTTTCCACACATCCTTGAGCGGCACATCAAACGGGTCGTCATAGCCCTCATGGTGCAGCAGTTTTTTGCCGTTGACATAGACGGTGGCGTTATCGTCCACGCCCTCAAAATGCAGGACGCGGTTGCCGGCAGGCGGGTTGGGCAGGGTGGCGCGATACCATGCGAAGCCCCGCCGCCCGTTGAACACGTCCTGCGAAACGCCCGCGTCTTTCCAGCCGGCGTCCATCTGGAAATCTACGGCGGCAGGCGCTTCCGAGGTTTCCTCGCCCCGCGCCAGCAGTTTGAACCGCCATTGCAATTGCGTGGTTTCCGGTTTCGCCGCGCCGCCACCCGGATCGCCTAAATGGAACTTCCAGCCGCCGTCCATGAGCAGCCGTTCCCGGCTCGGCAGCGCGGCAAACGCATTGCATCGCGTAACTATGGCGGCAAGCGCAAACAGGAAAAAAGCAAATAGGCGGAATGTTTGGTTTTGCATCATGTTCTTAACTCAATCTTCTGAAAATCGGCGTGGAGACGATGCTGCGGCTATTTTGTCTTGAACCATGATTTATATGATTTTGATGATTGCCATGATGGACGCGCTTCCTAAAATCATGGTAATCTCATAAATCACATAAATCATGGTTCAAGACAAACAACTCTCACTTGTATCCTACGGCGTAAACGCAATATCATCCACGTAGAACGCGGGAAGGGCGCTGCCGCTCAGGTTTTGTATCCAGAAACCTTCCATGTTGGATTTGTCCGTGATGCCCAGGCCGGCAAGCGGGACGACAATCAAGCGCCAGGCGTTAGGGTAGAGTTTCGGGAGGGTAAATTCCATTTGTCCCTTGCCCCGGATGATGGCCTGCACCTTTAATTGCTGCCCGCCCTCCGGCCCGCCGTGTATCCAAAACGTCAGGCTGCGAAATTTGCCGATGCGGAACGGGTCATGGTGCAGGTACATCGCTTCATACGGCCCGGCCTGCACCCTGATGGACATTTGCCCGCTGTGAACGGGGGACGTGTTGGCGTAATCCATTTTGGCCCAGCCGTAGCTTAACCAACCATTGCTCAAACCCTCCCCGAACACGGCCCCGCTCGCAAGGTCGGGAGCCACAAGCGAAGCCGGGTCGGGCGGCGTGTAGTGCGCGAGTGTGCCGTCCAAAGCCTGCTTGACCCACACGCCGAAATGCGCGGTCGGCTTGTACTCCCAATTGGAAACCAGACGCGGCGTGGCGTCCGGGTGCAGATCCCAGGCCGTCCAATTCCAGTCGTGGTCTTGAATCACCTGCAAAACGTGCCGCACCCACGATTCGCCTGTCTCGCCCACGCCGCCGCCCGGATCGCTGCCGAACTCGCCCACGAAGACCGGCAGGGTTTTCGTCGCCGTTTCCATGCGCTTTGTCCAGACAGCAACGCTTTCCCCTTTTTGCGGGTACGCATGGTTGGCATACATCACGCCGCGCCCGGTAGCGTCTTTTAACTGCCGCCCCGCCAGTATGCCGTCAAGATCATACGCCCAGTTCAAGCCGCCGATAAGAGCGACGTTTTTTGCCCCGGTTTCGCGTACCGCATCCAGCAATTCCTGCATCCCGATGGCTTTGTAGGTACGGGTTCCCTGCTTTCCATCCGCTTCCGTGACCTGCCCGCCGTCGCGCCAGATGTCCCAGCTCACGTCATGCGGCTCGTTGTACAGGTCAAAAACAACGGCGGGATGGTTTTTATATTCCGTTGCCACGCTTTTCCAGAACAGCAGGCTGTTGGCGTCGGGCATCACGTGCTGCCCGATGTCTTTGCCCCATACGCCCGCGTCATTCCAGTGCAAATCCAGAATCACATAACAGTTGTTGGCGGCGCATAACTCCACAATCTGCTTTACCAGAGCGCGGTACGCCTGCCCCTGATCCGATTGGTCGGGCATTTTGCCGAACCAGCTATCCTGCGCAAGCGGCAGGCGAATGATGTTGACATGCCAGTCCTTAAGGGCCACGCGCACCGTTTCCAGAATGTGTCCTTCCCCGTTGCGGCTCCATTCCAGGCTCGGCACATTGACGCCGCGCAGCCGAACGCGCTTGTTCTGCCCGTTCAGTACCTGCGTTCCCTCCACTTTCAGCGGCGTCAGGTTCCCGGTTCCCTGCCCCTGCGCCGTTACGCCTGCTCCCATGCCTGCGCCCGCAAGCAAACTCAGCATCACGCCCAAACGCCTCTTCCGGCTGCTCCATTGCTTTGTGTGTTCCAAGATGTTTTTTCTCCCTGATCTGTATTTCACAATTTTTTCGTTGAAATACGCGCGTAAAGGAACTTCCATCCCCACTGAATTGTTTATCTCTACATTAATACGGTGTCACACGCAGTTCTTCGGCAGAAAGGATAGCGCAGCCATGATCAACCCTTTTAATCTTCCGCTACAACATGCCCTCAAAGCCATTACCATGGCCGTCAAGCAAGCGCATGAGGGGCCGCAACCGCCCGATGTCATTGCAATCTGTAGACTCACCATGTTAGCTATCGAGCATGGCGCTCCCATCTACAATCGCGGCGGCAACGGCCATCGAGACTGCGCCTGCATCTACCATCATCTGGCGCAGGGACTCCTCAGCCTGTTGCCGCCCCATCAGGACGCAGAATGTGGCGACTTTGACGCGCCCCTGCGGCAGTTTGTAGATGACCAGCTTCGCCCGCTCCTGCGCGATTACCCGACAGTTCCCACATCGGAACCGGCAGCGGATGAACTTGCGTGGAAATTACGCCGCGCCTTCGATAAAATCGCCGTAGTTGCAGAGGGACTGTTCGCAATGTTCATGGTTGTGGATATGACGCTGGCATCGCTTCGGGCCACCGACAGCGAACTCAGCGGGGATATCATTGGCGACTTGCTTGAACTCGCGATTTATTACGGGGCGCCTCTCTACGACATGAAATCCCGCAAAGGCTGCGCTGCCATTTATCTGTACGCGGCAACAAAGATACACGAGATGCTGCTCAAAGCGCGAAAAAGCGACCTACAGCAATGCGCGTATGCGCAACTGCATCCGATTGTTGTTGACAATCTCTGCGTCGCGGCAACCGAAGTCGCGGCGAGCGAATTGGCCTGGAAATTGCGCTATGCTTTCAACGCCATTCTGAAGCAGATAAAACAGAGCAAGGAGCAAGAGCAAGAAGTCGCCCTTCCTCTGGAAACTCAAAAGGTGGAAGGGCTGCAACGCTGGGCGCATGGCGCAGAAGTTGCAACGCTGGCAATCGTCTTTACCGATGTTCTGGGCAGCGCCGCGCTCAACCGTAAGCATGGAGATATGAAATGGAACGGCATTTTGTCTACTCATGTGGACTGCGGCAAAAAGCTGATTGCCCGTGAATACGGCTATCTGATGCAAACAAATGGAGATTCGCTGCTGGCGGTCTTCCCCAGCACCAGCCACGCTCTCAATTTTGCAATGGCTCTGGAATGTAACACCGGCCACAAAGAGATTATTATACGCGCCGGTATCCACGTTGGCCCCGTAATGGTCGCGTCCGGCGCTACCGGCGGCCAGGCGGTGTGCATGGCGAAGCGCGTAATGGACTACATTGAAGGCGGTGGTATTTGCCTCAGCGACCCGGCAATAGAGGAGATCAATGCGTTACAGGCAAGCAGATACGACCACCTGCAATGGGAAAAACATCTGACTGATACACTAAACGGATTTGAGGGCAAGTTCACTCTCTGGACGGTTCCGCCTACGCGACCTGCGGCAACGAGGAACGACTCTCCATCCTAGACAATACGCCTTTCGGGTCCGAAGTCTTGAGCAAATGCAAAGGTTCAAGGATACTGTTCCTAAAATCCCGGTGTTCAGTGTTCGGACAATCCGGCATGTTCATGCTCAATGTGAATATAGTTCACGGGGCTGTTAAGAAACGGACTGTCGGAAATTATTGGGGTTGCTCAAACACCGCCAGGGCATTAGGCCAGTCCACGCTGACCCGTAAATACTTCAGCGCGGAGCCGCCTATCGCGCCCTCAACCGGCTTGTCCATCCACTGCGCCATGTAGGTGTGAAACGCGCGGTCGGGCTGTACGGTGAACCAGACGGGACCGATGGTACAATCCGCAATGGTTATTTTGGGAACTTCCAGCATTGCGCTGCCGGACAGCGATTGTACGGGGTCGAGCGCGCGCCATTCCGGGTGACGCTTTCGCCAAACGGTGTACTGAGAACGAGTCAGAAAACAGGTGGCGCGATCCGCAGGCCCACCATCGCCGATTGCCGTGAGAGCCTGCGGCGACAGTATATTCGTCGCTCCGGTGTCGAAGAGAAAGTCTATGGTTTCGCCGTCCACAGTGACCGAGAAGCGAGCAAAGTTGTTTTTCCGCCGTCCTAACGCATCGGTTTGGAAATGCAGGGCCACCTCCTGACTCTTCTTATGCGGCGGCAAATCGTTGGGCGCTCGCCACAGCAGACGCTTGCCGGGATAATCAAATGTCCACACACGGCCCGCAAACCACCTCTGCCCCAACATACCGTCCGAGTCGGTCAGTACGCTTTTCGTTCCGGCAGTGCCAAGCGCCTGAGCGCGTGGAAGGAGGGGCAGCATGATGGAAGGGATCGCGGCCTCCGGCCGGAAGGGCGGTAGGCTGACAATTTTGAAACTCCCCTCGGACGGGTCTGTGTTCGGGGCCGGCGCGGCAGCAAGATGGAGACGTTTGGCAACATCCTCAAAGAGAAGAAGCCCTCCGGCAGAATCCGTAAACAGGCTGAGTTTCAGGCCGTCACGGGTTACGGGCTGAACCACAAAACGATGCTCCACATATTTCGCAGGCAAAACAATCGGATGAGCAGGCATTGGCTCCTGAGTGGGTCTCGAATCCTGAGCAGGTTTTAACTCCTGAGCGGATTTCGGCTCCTGAGCAGGCGCTTGTGTAACCCGTAAAAACAGCGTCAGCATCAGCGCGGCAGAAAAACAAGTACGTATGTCCAAATGTCTCCTTTTTTAGTGTTGCGCAATAGACCTCTTTCATAAGACCTTGCGCACTAACGAAGTCTCATCTCATCGAGTAGACTTATGAAAGAGTTCTAATGAAGAAAATTCTTCTTCATCGCTTAGGGTCTGTAAATCTATAACTTCCCGGAGGGCACAACATGTTGTGCCCCTACATTCGGGAACTTATACTTTTACGAACCCTTATCCTAGAGGCACGACGCGCCGGATAACGGGGGCGTTTACGGTTCGCTCTTCTTTGGTAAGCGCCGTAATCGTATTGATATGATATTTCAGCAGATACTCCCGCGCTCGCGTGATGCCATCTCCAACCTGCTCCACTCGATGGCTGTCATCCCCGAAGCAGAAGGGAATACCTTTTTGCTGCGCGCATTCTACCCATTCGGCGCGTGGGTACGGCCTGCCCAATCCTTTACGCCAGCCGGCAGTGTTCAAATCCAGAATACAATCGTAGGCTTTGATTGCATCCAGGGCCGTAAGAGCCGCCGCGACCAGACTGCCGCGTTCCAAAGCGTAAGCATCGTATCCGGCCTCCTCCCAATGCTGGAAATAGTTTAATTCAATCAAATCGAAATGGCCGACGACTTCGGGACGCAGGGCTTCCACCATCCGCGCCAAATGTCGGTAATACTCCTCCATTAGTTCCACAATGCCGCCGCACGATTCAACCGCTTTGTCGAACAATTCGCGCGGGCCGTCAATAGAATAGCCATTGATGAAATGCACGGAGCCGACCATGTAATCAAACGCAGGCGAACCATTCGGCAAGGTTTGCTCCCGATAGCCGCGCATGATTTGCGCATAACGGTCGGGCGGCACGATTTCGGCTTCAAAGCCGCGCAAAATCGTTAAGCGGTCGGCGTATTCTTCTACTAAGGCGGGCAGAGCAAGCCTATAACGGTCAAAATCATCCGTAATTTTAGCCACTGTCCAGCCCAATTCTTTTTCTTTGTCATACAGGTACTCTTCGCCCATTCGCGGCGCGTGTTCGCTGACGCCGAACGTATGGTAGCCGAACCGAACGGCGGCATCCAAAATCTCGCGCAGCGTACCCTCAGCATGGTCGCAATACTCGCCGCTGTGCCCGCCATGCAGCGAAACTTTCCACTCGTCCACAATCCCAATTCCTTTCTTTGAGAAAGTCGTTCCGAACTATCAACTATCAACTACAGCCTCACTGCACAATCTGCGGGAACCGGAGACAGGCTTACACCGTCCTTGTAAAACACGAACCCGCTTCATGTAAAGTTCGACGGCAATACTAAAACTCTCAATTGGCTGCACGGCTGTAAGTGAAGACCGAATTGAATAACGGAGAGACTTCGGATATGGAAATGGAATACGGAAACCAACCCTTGCTGGAAGTTCAGCCCTGTACGTGTGGCGCGTCCGGGCGTATTCATGCCGCCGGGTGCGGGTGCGAAAAAGCGGCGGAGTTTTTGATGGAGCCTGCCGCGCAGTACCACTATTCGCGGCGCGAACTGCTGCGAACCGCGCTGATGGGTGGCCTGACGCTTGCCGCACTGCCCCTGCTGTCGGCGGAAGCCCAGGCGGACTTTTTCAAGCCAAGCCCGGCGCAGCAGATCAAAATGGGCGACCAGGCGGCGGCGCAGGTGCTGCAAAAGTACCGGGAAGTCAAGGATGACCGCGCCCGCGAGTTCAACCGCGTGGGAGCCAAACTGGTAGAATCGCTTCCGCCTGCGGATCGCGGCACATGGAATTATACGTTCCGCATGATTGACAGCAAGGACATCAACGCCTTTGCGCTTCCGGGCGGCAATATGTTCATGTTCACCGGCCTGATGGATCGCATCAAATCGTCTTCGGAGCTCGCCGCCGTGACGGGGCACGAAATGACTCACGTGCGCAAGCAGCACTGGGCCAGCGCTTACGCCGGACAGCAGAAACGGGCGCTTGGCGTCGGCGTCCTGCTTGGTTTGTCCCATGCGGGGCGCGGGGTGCAGGCATTGGCCGGAGCCGGCGAACAATTATACTCGCTCCGCTTCTCGCGCAGTGAAGAAGATCAGGCGGACGCGGGCGGATTGGAAAACATGGCCGCCGCCGGTTTCAATCTTTCCGGCATGGTAGACCTGTTCAACACGCTCCAGCAGGCGACGGGCGGCAAAAGCGGCGGGCCGGAATTCCTCAGCGATCACCCGCTGACTACGGAACGCATCAAGCGCACGGAAGACCGTATCGCCAAAATGCAGGCGCAAATGGGCCAGAAACCAGAACGCGGCTAAATCGGAAACGCTGTCAATACATCTTCACCACAGAGGCACAGAGACACAGAGGGGTCACAGAGGGAAGAAAAAAAGGAGAAGAGATTAGAAACCGCGAAACACACGAAATAAACGAAAAAGAACCAAAAGAACAGGGGCAAATCCACAGATACCGCCGTATGGTCACAACAAACAGGCTTATCTTCTCCATTCGTAATTCTGTTTAATACTTCTAATCCCCTTAATCCTGTCTATTTATTTGTGTTCTTTTTTCGTTTTGGTTCGTATCTTTCGCGGTTCCCCTCTCCTTCCCTCCTCTTCTCCCTTCTTCTTTTCTCTGTGGCCCCTCTGTGTCTCTGTGCCTCTGTGGTGAAGACGTATTTTTATACTTCCGGCAGTAAGCCCTCGTGTTCCGCCCACTTTAGTACGCTGCGCCAATCGGGGGAGGGGATCAGGCCGTCGTGCGTCAGGCGCTGTACCAGCCCCGTCATAAAGGACGCGACGTACTCCGGCGGCAGCGCCAGTTCCCGCGCAATCTCTCCCATGTCGTAATCTTCCTGTGACAATGCCAAAATGCGGCGCTGATCGGCGCTTAGTGTTTCGCGTATGCGCTCGTTCGCCTGCCGGTGAACGCGCTCGATCTTGCGGTGTTTGATACGGGCTTTTGTCCTCAAATGGCCTCCGGGAGTAGGGGGTTAGGGTTTTAGGGTTAGGTAGGTTTTAGGTTGGTATGGTTTTAGGTGGCGTAGGATTCGCGGTGAACAGAGCAGAATCCTGCACAATTTTTATAGGGATGTGGATGTAATTTTTGGTTCAGGGTTGGTGGCGCGTTGTTTGCGTTGGAATAATTGGGAGGGTTTCGCCGTCGTGCCCGCCCAATGCGGATGTGCGGCACACATCGCCATAAGCGCAGAAGCGGCAATGATCGCCGGGTGTGGCTTCGATGTTGCCGGCGACAATGGAGCGGGCCAGACGCACGGCGGTGGCTTCCGCTGTTTTCAGCAAATCGGCGTACTGGCTGCGGTTGAGAGGCGTAACGCTGGTTCCATCTTCCAGGGGCGCGAGGGGCGCGAATTGGCGCGAACTGACATGCTCGGAGCGGTGAAAACGCCGCCGTCCACGCTCCTGCGCGCTGTCGTAGCAGGCAACCGCGCCGACCTTGTTGAACACCCGTTCGATTGCCAGCAGATACAACGGCATTTGTAAACTCTGCCCGCGTTGCGCGTCGGCGAACGTGGGCGGCTTGCCCATCTTGTAATCCATGACCAGCGCCCGCATCCCCGTCCCGTCCAGATCAACCCGATCCAACGTGCCGCAAATCGCAACCGGAGGTCCGCCATCCGCCACGTTGAGCAGCAATGGCTCGGCGCAGGAAGCGGCATCACAAAGCGCAGTGGCAGAAGTATCCGTGTTTTCCTGTTCTCCCAACCCGTATTCCAATTGCCGCTCTTCCTCATCTTCCCAATCGGGCCGAGTTCCCACGCCAAACGACAATTCAAAGTGCGTCGGGTTCATGCCGAACTGCGTTTGAAATCGCTCTTCGCGCGCCACAAAGCCGTCCAGCGCGTCAGAAAGCAGCCGGCGCGTCATTTGCTTCTGGTGCAGTCCCACATCCATCTGCTCCTGCGCCAGCATCTCGGCCAGGATATATTGTAACGCTTCGCGGGTTGAGGGATTTTCGATTTTCGATTTTCGATTGTTCGATTGTGGATTGCGTTTCTTCTGTTCCCTGTTCCCTGTTCCCTGTTCCCTGCTTTTCCGTCTTCTGTCTTCTGTCTTCTGTCTTCTTTGCCGCAAAATACCGATGCAGCACGGCATGGTAGATTGTGCCTTGCGTACGGGCAGCGATGCCTTCTTCTTCCAGGCGCAGGCGCAGAACGTGGCGCATGAAATACTGAAAGGGGCAGCGTCCGTAACTTTCCAGTTCGGTCACGCTGAAGACAGCGCGATGGTTAGCGAATTGGCGGCGCAGGCGCTCCGCTTCCAGGCGCGGCAGGCGCGGCAATTCGCGCGACTCCACCACGCGCTGCGCTATGAGACGATCCGCTTCCCCCTCCAAACACGCCTGCATCAGCGTCACGGCATTGTGCCACTCGGCATCCGCAATGCGCCCCGTTCCCGGATCAAACAGCATGGCGCACGCCGCCAGCAACTTATCCTTGCCCGAAATCACTTCGTCAGGACGCGGCGCGACATCGGCCAGGGTACGAGACACAATGTTGATAGTTGATAGTTGACAGTTGATAGTTGAAGGCCGATCACTGGCTGCCAACGCCGCTTTCCGTTTCCCCCTGTCCTCCTCCGTGCCCCCCGTGTTCCCCGTGGTTTGTCTTCTCCCCTCCGTGTCCTCCGTGTTCTCCGTGGTTATACCCTCCGCTTCCTGTTCGCCAAAGACCGCGCGAACTTCGTCCAGGTAGAAGGACGGCAGGGTATCGGACTCGTCGGCGGAGCGGGGGTAAGAAAGGATCAGGCGTTCGGAGGGGGCGGTGACAGCGAGATAAAAGAAGAAACGCTCGTCGTCAGCGCGGCCTTTCTGCTCTTCCAGATCCAGGCCGGCCCACTCGCGCAGAGCAATGCGCTCGGCGTCGCGCAAAAACGGGTCTTCCGTAATGCGGCGGGGAAACACGCGCTCCGTCAGTCCCATCACCGCCGCCACTTTGAGTGGGCGTTCGCGCGTATCGTAGGGTTCCGCCACGCGCACCCGGTCTCCTTCGGCAGTGGCAGTGGAGGACGCTGTTTTCCACGTCGCCAGCAATTCGTCATGAAACGCTTCAAACGTCATGGCCTGCCGCCCGGAAAGCGCGGCCATTTGCGCTAAAGCGCCCAACACGTCCTGTGCCGCCTGCCACGCCGCCCGGTCTCGGTGCTGCCGGGTCTGCTCGCCCTGCGCAATCCGCTCGTACATCCCAAAATGCGCCACAATCTCTTCCATCAGCAGAGCAAACCGGCGCGGGTCCTGCCGCTCCCGCGTCAGCAGCGCGTCGTAATGCGCCATGTCGAGCAGGGTCGTCGCTAATGCTGAGTGATGAGTGATGAGTGATGAATGGGATGCTGCATTGTATTCATCATTCATCACTCCGCGTTCAGCATTGTCTTCCTTCTCCTCTTCTCTTCTTCTTTTCTTCTCTTCTGTTCCCTCTAACAGTGCCAGCCAGCGTTCGCGGCCTTCCCGTACCCCGGCTTGGCGGGCGCGGCGGCGGAGGCTGTCGGCTTCGATCTTGTCGGGCGCGGTGTAGCTGGATTTCAGAAAGGCGAGAACATCGTCGCGCTGCCAGTTGTGCCTCACCACGTTCAGGAAATGCAGCAGGGTTTTCAGGAACGGGTTTTCGGCCAGAACTTCCGGGCCGTCAATGCCCAGAGGGATGGCGTGACGCTCGAAAACCGCCGCCAAAATCGGCGCGTAATCGCCCATCGCCCGCAAAATCACGGCAAAGTCGCTCCACGCATACCGGCCCGTGTCGTACAAGCGCCGAAACGCCCGCGCCACCATTTCCGCCTCAACGTAGGGATTGGGCGCGTCGAACAACTGTAAAGGAGGGTGTTGGGTGTTAGGCAATGCTGAGTGCTGAGTGATGAGTGATGAATGGGAGTTCAATTCATCACTCATCATTCCGCGTTCAGCATTGCCTTCTGTTCCCTGTTCCCTGTTCCCTATTCTCTGTTCTATCTCCTTTTCTTTCTCTGCATCGAACAGCCAGTCACTCAATAACGCGAGCGCGGGCGGGCGGGCGGGAGGCGTGTAGGTGAGGTGGATTTCGCGGCAGGCGAATTCCTGTTGGAGCAGGGCGAGGGTGCGGGCGGGGGCGGCGAACAGCAGAGGGCGGCGCGACTCGTAGGGCAGGGTGACGGCCACTTCAATTGGCGGTTGTTCCTGCGCAGAAGAAACTTGGCTTGCGAGCGCGGCCAGCAGGTGGCGTTGCATGGCGTTGAAGCGGTAGAAGCCATCTACCACGATGCAGGAGGTTTGGGGCGGCAGGGCCGCATAGCCGGAATGGATGCCTTCTACGGCAAGGCGCAGGCAGTCCTCCTCATCGCGCAACTGGTGGTCAGTGAGAAACGTTTCGTAAGCGCGGTACAGGCGAGCCAATTCTTCGGTTTTACGCGCAAACGTCGGGTCAGCCAGGGCTTCGGCGACAACCGGGCCGGACTGTTCCAGCAAATCAGGCGTCAGGCAGGCCAGTTTCCATTCGCGCAGGCGTTCGGCAAACGCGGGCACAAAGCCGGGCGCGCGCAGCATCCGGCCCAAAAAGTCGTCGGCGCGAATGTGGTTGGGAAACAGATTGGTAAGCGCAAGCCGCTGAAACGCGCGCCCGATAGCGCCCATCGGTAAAGCCTCTTCATCTTCGGTTTCCCGGTCTTCGATCAGGCGGGCAACCAACTGCCGAAACGTTACCATGCAGGGCAGGATTTCATCGGCGGGAAGGCTCAGGCGGGCGGCAAGCTGTTCGGCGCGGGTTTGCGCCTGCTGCGGTGAGGACACAATCAGCAGGCCGCGCTGTCCGTCCCGCAGGCAGGTTTCCAGCCGATGCAGCGCCCACTCCGTTTTGCCCGACCCGGCAGGCCCCAGTATCAGCGTCAAGGCAGGCCGCGTATTTGCCGCTTTCGCGCCCGGTGTTTTGGTTTTCATGGATTGAAGTGTGGAATGATGGCTGTGCGGAAAGTATTTCGTACATTATACGCCTACCGAGTCCCATTTACAACGAAATTTTTGTAATCAGCCATAATACAGGGCGTTAATATCTTGCCCAGCCTCACTCAAGTGCAAAATCTCGCCCCGGTATTGTAACCGCGCAATTAATTAACATGAGGGAGTTAGATTTTAATTCTCCGCATTATAGGTAGTAGCCATAGATGTGGTTAGCACGTCAATATTTTGATGAAGCGATCCGTATAAGTCCTGTACGCCGCGCTTTGGAGTAGGAATTATAGTAATATGACAGATGTGTGGCTGTTTTATCTACTGTAGGAACTCCAAAGAACAAGTGTTTTAATCGTAGACCAACTTGCAAGGCGTACTACAAGTTTCCTGAGCCATAATCCTCCGACTAGATAAGATAGTGGCTTTGGTGGGAAACTTACTTTCTGAAGGAGCTAATCTGATGAACTTGCAAACAAACACAAAGCAACAATCCTCATCCACTCTCTTGTCGTTGACTTCAGGATTTGTTTTGATACTAATTATTTTCGTGGCGGCAGTAAAATTGCTGCTTTTCTTCCTACGTGTATTTACAGCGTTCCTGCTCCTGTTCAGGCTGCTGTAATTGCTGGAAGTGTCACTGTTCTAGTGTCTGTCACTTCCCTGATTTTATCTGCAAAGTACCAGAAACAACGTGACATAGAGGCAGAGCATAGAAAGCAGAAATCTGAAATATATGAAGAATTTATGGGATTTTGGTTTAATATTTGATGAGGGATAAACTTGGGGAAGAAGCCATAACTGAAACGGAGTTGTGGCAGTTCGTTGCTAAATTCAACCAGAGGATGATCGTTTGGGGATCAGATGAAGTAATGAAGGAGTACATTCGCTTCCGATCCGCCTTCGTACCTAGTGTCTCTGAGGAAGAACCGAATCCAACATACATGCTGAACTCATTCGAAAGATTACTTTATACGATACGTCGAGACTTAGGACATGCGAACAAAAATTTGGTTGAAAAAGATTTATTAAGATTATTCGTAAATGATATAGATAACTACTAAGTAGACTGAAGGCCACACTTCGTAGAAATTTGATTTCGAAAATACACGAACTTACACCAACGGGCTACTTAGATCAATTTACTAGGCACAGACACTTACTTAATGCGCCACCATCTGGTCCCACCTAAATGTGATTTATGACTGCTTTTTATGGTTGCATTTCTGAAATGCAATAATTAGAAATGGAGGCGCATATTACCAGCAAGATCAATAAAACAGATTTGGATACGCGGGTTGTTCTTGAACGCCTGAATACAATGACAGCGGCCTTTGCTCCTACACCCTTTGTCTATGAAGATCAATTGATAAATGATTCGGAGTGGGCGTTAAGGGAGGGAAGTTTGCACTTCGAGCAAAAAAGCGCGGTGCAGGCCACCTTGCGCAAAATTACGGCGCGACTTGCTGACCTTCACATTGACTATGCGGTTGTCGGTGGCATGGCGTTGTTTCAGCACGGGTTTCGGCGCTTTACGGAAGATGTAGACATTCTCGTAACGCGGGAAGGGCTGAAAATCCTTCACGCGCAATTGGAAGGGCGCGGCTACGTGCCGCCGTTTGCGGGCAGCAAGAACCTGCGTGACGCCGAGTTTGGCGTTCGCATCGAGTTTCTGATTGCGGGCGAGTATCCCGGCGACGGCAAGCCCAAGCCGGTTGCGTTTCCCGACCCTGCAACCGTTGCCATTGAACGCGATAACATCCGCTATCTGGCGCTGCCTGCCCTTATTGAACTGAAACTCGCGTCTGGCATCTCGGGCGCAGGCCGTATCAAAGACCTTGCCGACGTGCAGGAACTCATCAAGATGTTCGCCCTGCCGCAGGATTATCAAAACCAATTAAATCCCTATGTGCGCGGCAAGTATCTGGAACTCTGGCAAAGCGTGACGACCATTCCTGCGCGATACATTTCGATTTTACAAACCGCCATTCCGCTCCCACAGGCGCACTCCCTGACCGACCTGATTGCCCTATTGCCCGAAGAGGCGGCTCACTTAACGGCTATGCAGCAGGCGGGCGTTGTTTTCGATCCCGAACGCAGCCGCCCGGAAAAAGGCTATTTCGTTCTGGCAACGCATGACGCGGAGGTTGCGCAAGCGTATGGCCTGCACACCGAGTCGGAAGTCATGTACGAGGAATAAACCTAACTTTTCACCACCAAGACACCAAGAACACCAAGCAGAACGAGAAAAATAAGAAGAAAGACGTTGTAGAATTACCGGAGAGAACGAACCTGTCTTGGATTCTATGCCTTCTGAATTGCCTGTTTTCTCTTGGTGTTCTTGGCGTCTTGGTGGTGAAAAGTTATGAATAAAG
>CAWIEK010000068.1:0-157985 GCA_963835065.1 uncultured Chthonomonadaceae bacterium
CGCCTGAGCAGGAAACTGACAAAACCGTTCACATCCTGCCCCGCGCGTTTTGCCACCGCCTCAATTTTCTGCTCCAACTCGGGTTCTAAGATGATAGTCATCGTTCGCTCCTTTTGGTCTTCAGTCCTTTTCGCGTTCTTTCGCGCCTTTCGCGGTTCTCATCTCTCCTACTCGCCCAATTTGAGAACGGACAGGAACTCTGTTGTCATTCAGGACGCCGCTACATGGTAGGCATAATTCAGGGAAGAAGCGAACTCCCCGCTGATAGCATCTAAATCCGCTTTGATGTCCGGGAAGGGCGTACCCGTTTTCCCGTAATCAGTTTCATTGGAACTGGCAAACACCACTTTACGAACCATCCCTCGCGCTTGCAGTTGACGCCCAAGTTCCAGTGTTTCCTCGAAAATCTGGCAGTCTTTCGCCGACTGCTTGCCCTTTTGGGACGGGGCGCGTTTGTCACGGACGCGCTGCATGGCGCGTAGATCACACTGATCTTGATGTTCGATAACGCCCGACGCGGCAATAATCCGGTCGCAAGCCTGTTCCAGTCTTTCCGCGAACGCAAATGTGGTGACATCAGGAATCAACAGCGGACTGCCGTAAAGATGCCGGTGCAGTTGCTGAAAATTGTTGGATTGAGAGCGATGTCTTTCCAGCGCCTTGAACAACTCCTCGCGGATGGTAGGTATATTATCGCTCCATTCACGGTCAAAGAGCGAGGGCAACACAAGCGAGAACGGCAGCGTACCGGCCATCAATTCAGTATCCATGCGCAGCGCAAGTTCCACAATCGGCATCGTGTCGCGGAAAGGACTTCGGATTACATCCAGCAATGTACAGGTATCCAGAACAAGAATGTTCTTGTTTGCGGTGGTGAGAACATCGGCGAGTTCAGCGAGTCGCACCTACAACATCCTGTTCTCGTGGAAGGCTTTGCCAATGTTTGGTCAAATCCACGCCGAGTTGGTACTCACGATATAAATCAGAAGCCACATCGCCGGGGAAACCCTGTTCCACAAGCCATCGCTGCAACAGTTCGGCGCTCAATATCTGCTGATCTCGAACGCTGGCCCCAATAAATGCAACCCATCGGGCATAATCCGAAGGATAGGAGGAACCCGTAGCTTTGTTCGCTTTGACGGCGAACTGTTCGAGCAATTCCATGTTTTCAGGTGAAAGGGTGGCTTCAAGCAAAACATTGTCTGGTGACAAGGTGACATGAAGGTTGTGGCGTGTGGCTTTTTCCTGCACAACATCCACACAGAAGGCTTGAAGAATACGATTGTATTCTTCAGGAGACAATTCGCCACGCGGCGGTATGATGTTGGTAACAAGGCCGGTTGTGTTCTCCAGGTTGACGCGCAAGTATAGAGTTGCCGATTTCAATCCCTGTTTTTTGGGTACGGTAAAAGCAAAATCCCTCACATTAGCCGTTACGGGACTGGACACCTCCTTGTTTAGCGTCCAGCCGTTCGCGCCTTCCTGCAAACTGTCGAGAAACCTCTGCATGTCCTCCGATTTACCGGAAATGGTAAGGTCTTGATATACTTTCATAACTTGGTTGCCTCCCAACTGTCCCGCTCCTCATTTACGTAAGCGTCTGCTTCCGCCGCTGTTTTGAAAACACGCTGCCCCGGCGCTTCTGCCAGAATATCCACTGCCGAGCGATGTACCGGACATGCTTTTTCTTCTCGATTCACGCCTGAGCAGGAAACTGACAAAACCGTTCACATCCTGCCCCGCGTGTTTTGCCGCCGCCTCAATTTTCTGCTCCAACTTCCGTTTCAGCATGATTGTCATTATTCGCTCTTCTTGGTTTTAAGTGCTTTTCGCGTTCTTTCGTGTCTTTCATACAAAAGGACAGAAAAAAGTGCCAATTAGCGCGAAAAGAACGAACCTTTTGCCCAACGCAGCCGTCTAAACAGTAGAACAATGTCTACATACCAGATGTTAGACACACAGGAAGGGAGGTGCAAAGCTATGTTTCACCCCTCCCGTTCGCCCTGACGCCGCTGAGGTCACGACGCCTCACTCCTACAATCAGACACAACGAGACATCGGGCTGGAAGCGCTGTATTGCCAAGATTTCGACGATGACTCTACATATTCTTTCTTCTACCAACACTTTCCCGTCGTGCTTGCAGGACTTTCCATTGATAAAGGGCAGGCTTCCTGCTGGTTCGGGAGGAATTAAATGTACGGGACCTAGCCGAGTTTAAGGACGGATAGGAACGCTTCCTGCGGGATTTCGATGCTGCCGACAGACTTCATGCGCTTTTTGCCTTCCTTCTGCTTTTCCAGCAGCTTGCGCTTGCGGGTGATGTCGCCGCCGTAGCACTTGGCAATCACGTTCTTGCGGAACGCCTTAACGGTTTCCGCGCTGATGATTTTGCCGCCTATCGCCGCCTGTATCCGCACCTCGTACTGCTGGCGCGGAACCACTTCCTTTAGTTTTTCCACAATTAACTTGGCCCGCTCGTATGCCTTGTCGCGGTGCGTGATAAATGAAAGCGCGTCTACCGGGTCGCCGTTCATCTGAATGTCAATCTTCACCAGTTTACTATCCCGATAGCCGCTCAACTCGTAATCGAAACTGGCGTAGCCTTTGGTGCGCGATTTCAACTGGTCGAAAAAGTCCATCAGGATTTCGGAAAGCGGGATTTTGTAGCGCAGCATCACGCGCTCCGGCGCGGGGTATTCCAGGCTGACAAACTCACCCCGCCGGTCACGGCACAGTTCCATAATCGTGCCGACATAATCTTTGGGCAAAATCAGCGTGGCGTCCACAAACGGCTCTTCCGTGAAATCAATCAGCGTCGGATTGGGCATATCAGCGGGGTTGTCCACGTCCATAATCTTGCCGTCCGTGCGATGCACCTTGTACACAACAGAGGGACTGGTCGCAATCAGGGATAAATCGAACTCGCGCTCCAATCGCTCCTGTATCACGTCCATGTGCAGCAGTCCGAGAAAGCCGCAGCGATAGCCGAAGCCCAACGCCGCCGAGGTTTCCGCCTCGAAACTTAAGGCCGCGTCGTTCAACTGCAATTTAGACAGGGCTTCGCGCAGTTCGGGATAATCCGCGCTGTCAATCGGATACAGGCCGCAGAACACCATCGGCTTGGCTTCGCGGTACGTGCCCAGCAATTCTTTGGCGGGATGGGCCGCGTCCGTAATCGTGTCGCCGACATTCGCGTCGCCAATGGTCTTGATGCTTGCCGCCACATACCCGACTTCGCCCGTTCCAATCATTTGCCCCACGCGGCGTTCCGGGCCGAACGAGCCGAGTTCAATCACTTCAAACTCCTTGCCCGTCGCCATAAACCGGATTTTCTGCCCGCTTTTGATATGCCCGTCCACGACGCGCACATAGGAGATAACGCCCAGATACTGGTCGAATTTGCTGTCGAAAATCAGGGCGCGAAGCGGGGCGTCGGGATTGCCCGAAGGCGGCGGAATTTTACGGACAACCTGCTCCAGAATGTCCACAATGCCGATCCCCGCTTTGGCGCTTGCCAGCACCGCGTCGCTTGCGTCCAGAGCCAGCACGTTTTCGATCTCTTCCCGAACGCGCTCCGGTTCGGCTGCGGGCAGATCAATTTTGTTGATGACCGGGATCAGTTCCAGATTGTTCTGGTAGGCCAGATTGACGTTGGCGAGCGTTTGCGCTTCCACGCCCTGCGCCGCGTCCACAACCAGCAGCGCGCCTTCGCAGGCCGCTAAACTGCGCGACACTTCATAAGTAAAATCCACGTGGCCGGGCGTGTCTATCAGATTGAACTCGTACTCCTGTCCATCCAGCGCGATATAATGCAGGCGAATAGCGGTCATTTTGATGGTGATGCCCCGTTCGCGCTCCAAATCCATCGTGTCCAGAAGCTGCGCCTGCATGTCGCGCTTGGCGATGGCGTTGGTGGTTTCCAGAATACGGTCGGCAAGCGTGGACTTGCCATGATCAACGTGGGCAATGATGCAAAAATTTCGGATATGGTCTTGGTTCATGTTCAGCTTTCAGCAGAATTCGCAAGCGCAGGACAAGCAGCGCGTTTCAGGCATGGATTCTCCCTGTATTATAGCATAGCCGACAAATTACAGGCGGAACGCCGGTATGCGACATTCCGCTCGCGCGTATACTATTGTTTATAACGGCAAACTCAAGACAGAGAAGCAAGAAAAGCGGGAAGGTCGGCAGGGGCAATTGTTTCGGGGTTGAGGGTTTTCAAACCTTCTGATTCGGCGGCGCGAAGCAGGCGATTATCGGCAGCAACCAGTACGCATATCGGCTCGTCTGCGGACACAAACTCGGCGTAGCGCAGATAAGCGGCAAGGATCGCGGCATCGGTGGAATTGATATTATGGGCGTCTGATAGCGCGATCCCTGCAAGTATGTCTTCGTCAAGAGTGGACAGCAGGGTAAATCGGTTGCTGTTCAGAACGTCGTCTTCCAGCAACAGGCGCGCATCTGTGTAATCTTGCTGCGACAACTGGCGGTTGTTCCGTTTTCGACGCAGGATGGCGGCGGTTTCCGCGTAACAAATATAGGCTATCGCCATGTCAGGAACAGGTGTTAAGTCGAAAATAGCTTCAACAGTCAAATCGCCGGCTTCAGGAGCATACTTTTTGCCAAAACCGCTGGAATCCCACAGCAATACAGCCATCGTTTATTCCTCTTTGTTCTGCTCGTCCAGCTTGCTCTGTTCATCCAGTTGGCGCATATACTCGTCCTGATCGTAATCATCGCCATAGCGCATGCGCAGCAATTCGCTGGTGAAGATTTTGTCTTCAGGACGAACGCCGTTGGCAATCATACGCTCTCTGAGTTGCGTTGTGGTGATTGTCGGCTTACCGGAAATACCTGCGCGGGCGTTGACTTCCCGCGCGATACGCCGTAGTTCCGCCTGCTTTTCTTCACTGGGAATCTGCGGCGATACTCTCTTTGTAGAAGAAGTAGTCATTCTGTTTCTCCCTGTACTGCATCGGTCACAAGGGCGCGATATTGTACGCTGTCGCCGATGTCGTGTTGTATTGTTATTATAGCACAGGACGAGCTTTAGGAAGCGGCGGCGTTTCAGGGCGTGGATTCGTGGGCGGGATGGAGAAGTTCGCGCGGGGCGGGGTCGGAACAGTCGTCAACGGAGCGCAACAGCCCCGCGCCCGTTTCCGGTTCCATTGCGCTTGCCCGGAGCAGGGTGTGGTTGGCGGTGTCGTAGACGGCGCGAGCTTCGAGCAGGGGCAGGCAATGCTGCGCGGCGCGTAAGACCTGCGGGTCTACGCGGGCGCGTCCGTTCCCGTTTGCCAGCCGCGTCACCGGGCCAATGGAACGGCCATCCCCTATTTTCTCCAAAGCCCCCAACAGCAAGACCACCAGGTCGGTGTTCACATCGTCGAGGGCGAGATGCAGGGATTGGCGGTGCGCGTCCGTGAACAGCACGGCATCAGCGGGTGTGAGCAAGGGCAGCAGTTCCTTCAAAGCGCGTTGTGGAATTCCCTGCATGTCGGCGTAACGCATCGCTTCCAACAGCGGGCCAATCGCGCGGACGTCCGATTCAGGAATGTTGGCGACCAGCACAGTCATTTGCCCGTGCAGTCCGCTTCCTATGCCCATCACGCCGACCGCACAGGCCGCCAGCCATTCAAACGGCGCAAGCAATGTGTCAATCAGCCCGCCATTGACCATCATTGCCACGCCCGCGACAAGCGCCGTCCCGCCCGTCAGCGCAAACGCGCGCAGGCAAAACTTACGCTGCCGCCACTTGCGCTTGAAGTCAATCAGCAGCCGGTTGAGCAGTTCCTGTTCCCGCTCCCATCGCGCCTGCTGCTGCTGAAGCGCCACGTGAGCCAGTATCGGCTCCGATTCCGCCTGTAATGGTTCCGCTTCCACGCGCTCAGAAGCATCATTCCGCTCACCCTGCAAGATATGCGCGAACACCTCCAAGTCTGCAGCGGTGACAGTCGGCGTGTCTTCCAAGATTATGTTCGGCATGTCTACTCCTCAAGCCGGTCGTTTCGCTTCTTCTGCCAGCCTCCCAACCCTTCTCAACCTGTTCATGCAGATGTTTCAAATAAGCGCGTTGGTTCGGAGGACGACCAACCTCAGAAGCGGCTTTATGCAAATGTCGCAGCGTTTCATCGTCACCAAGCTGCTGAAGAGCCTGCCCATACTGCCATGTTGACGTCAACTGATCTGCCGGAGTCTCCAAGACATACTGAAGATACTGACGCGCCAGCATGATGCGGCGGCGCTCCTTTATCGTTTCGTTCGCCGCGCCACGCACATTCGCTTCTCGGTCGTGCCGCGCCAGTTTGTAAAGCGCTTGGAACGCGGCCTCATCTGCAAGCCATGCCGCCGCTTCTATCCCGCATCCCCGCTCATGTACGTTTTCGCTGTCAAGCAGACGTTTCGCTTCCATACGAAGACGCGGCAGGTCAATTTCTGCCAGAGTGCGAGCCGCAATGCGTCGGATGTGGTAAACGCCGTCCGTCAGAAACTGCGCAAGTGTATCCGCAGCCTCCGCAGCCTCCAATCCCCGGTAGGCTTTAACAACAGCCTCCCTTGCAGTGGCAGGCCAGTTGAAAACATCCTTAAACGGAAATTCTTGTACAAACCGCTCAGGAGCAACCCGCCGCAATGTCCACAAAGTCTCTGTTTCGGCCTGAAAAGGTTTGTTGATAGGGTGTGCGCGTCTGCTCAGTGCGTCAAGGATTGCGGGTGAAGCGTTTTCTGCGCTTAACTGCGCGAACACCTGTATTGCTTCCCCATAACTCCTATTCTCGATAAGATCGCACACTGCCGAAGTAAACTCTTCAGGATGGTTGCAAAACAGAAGCCCCAGGATGAAGGCTTCGCGGTCGGTTAAAGGGCGTGTCACCTTCCATGCAGTCTGTTCAGCAGACTCAAGACCAAGTTCGTTTAACAAGTTATGGTGAGTATGTAGGGTTCCCCACCGCGCAAGAACTTCCATCGCTTCAACGGCGTTCCGCTCTGATCCACCTGCCAACTTCAGCAGCAATGCCTCTGTTCTTTCATCTTTATCAAAGCCGCCTAAAGCGGGAAGCAAATAATGCAGATAAAGAGGATCCTCTTGAAGCAGTCACGACACAGCAAAGCAAACACTCGCTCACGATAAGGCGTAACCAGAGCGGGCGCTGTAAACATCACCTGCTGTAATGCGAACGCGCAGGAAATCCAACAATGCGGCATTGCTGCTGGGCTTTGCTCCAAACAATCAATTAAGGGAGCAGCATCCTGCATTGTCAATACGCAGGCGATAAAGGCTTCCCCATGTTCTAATGGAGTCGTGGCGGCAATACTTACATCAGGTTTTCCATACTTAAAAGAAACCTGACTGTCTGTTAAAGCCTGAAATGCTTCTTTCGTGCCGATACTGCCAAGTGCCCGCAGAGCCGCTAAACCCGGCTCAGTATGTATCCCCCCCGGTTCGCGCCAGTCCGTGCGCTTAATGATATTGTGCAAATTTGGAACAGCTTCGGTAACGCGCAGGAAGCCAGCCAAGCGGCATATATCGGCAAGAGTAAAGGGACTGGTTTCGTTGAACGCTTCGACAAGCCACTGCCTTGCTTCCGACAAGTCAAGACGCAGGACAATGTTCCAGCTATGCTCCTTAATTAAAGTGAGTTGTGTCTGCCAAGCCCCTTTGTTATCAGTGTCTAAAACGGCATCCTGATGAAGACATTCAATTACCTTGTTCCGCGTGTCAGCATCCGCACGGTTCAGGCTTGTGGACATTGCTGCAAGTTGCTGCGGTTGCTCCAGATCGCTGAGACGTAGATACGGATGGTAATGGTTACTCATCCGGCCCTGTTCACGTAAATGTTCCGGCGCGTCAGGCTCCAGGCGATGCAGGAAGAAATCTACTACGCGGCCATCATCTATTCCGCGAGTAATTTCTGACGCTAATTTAAGAGCATTGTAGAGAGCATCAACACCATTCTCCGATCTACCCGCATACTGAATTATCGTGTCCCACACGGCAGAGGCAACTTCCGGGTGTGTCTGCGCTGTATCGGAAAGAACATACAACACAGTCTGAAGTTCGGTTTTCGTGTCCGACGAGAACTTGGCGCGAAGCAGGCAATCTTGAAAATATGGCAGCAGTTTCAAGGAGGCAAGGTGACTTCCACAACGCAGGACAAGTTCCGGTATAACGTCAACTTGCTCCAATACTTTCTGAATTGTCTCTTCGAGGAAAGCGCGGTCTGAATATCCAAGCCATGCCAGCCCCCACAAGGCGATATATTTGGTTTGCTCATCCGGCGGAGCGGTAACGAAGGCCAGAAGTTTGCGCTGCAACGCCTCATCCCGATAACCGATGAAGATGAACGTCCAGAGAACATTTTGCACCCGGATAGTGTCTGGTTTATCCAGTTCAGGAAGAAGGCGGCATATAACATCGTCACGCTTGTGTGGATTTTCCTTCAGCCAGCGTTTGAGCAAGCCATGAATGAAGTGACCCTCATAACCCGAACGTAAAGCACACTGCTCCAGCAGTTCGTTTTCAAAATCAGGGTACTCCAAATCCCATAGACGATCCAAGCCGGACGAAAGAACGCGCCAGCGCGTATCTTCGTCGTACTCGTCTGCCCTGTGAAGAAGCGTCAGCACTTCTTCCGGTTTTTTGGCTGCGCGTATTTCGTTGTGAATGTCAGACCATGTTTCGTTCATCAGGGTAGTATCATCCTAAAGGGTGTATCTGCCAAGTACATTACAACAAAACCGTGCTTCCATTTCCACTCTCGATTGGCAGCGTTTTCGTCCACAATCGAAATAATTCCGCCTGACGCCGCCTCTTCAAACAGCTCTTCTGCTTCGTGTTTGCGAACAATGCCTATCTCAACAGCGATACCGGACCATGTCGTTTCTGTCAAAGCGACTGAAACTTCAAATGTAGCCTTTGCAAGTTCACAAAGCAAGACTGCAAAATTGTTGGTGGATGGCAGATCGTTTCTCTCACGGCGATGTTCATACTTGCTAAGAAACTGTTTTACAAAAGCATTAGCTACTTTGTTTCTCGCAAGTACATCCCCGCGCAAGGCAGCTTCCGCAGTTCCTATTTCATGTTGCCCTACATCAATAAACGCTCCAAGCAAACGTGGATGTTTCAGACTCACTATAAAGCTATCCACTTCAGAAGGAACACGCAAATTACGCGCGTTGAAAGCGGCTTCTAACGACATTGGAACATCATTTGTCCCGCCAGAACTGATCTGCTTCCACCCTGCATAGTTCCTGATATCTAAGTGTGTGCCCTTTTGCACAACCTCTTGCAAGTCGTTCGCTTGTAATTCGTTGACCGAAATTATGGCTATATCTTGTTCGGGAACAGTATACGAGGAGCGGCTCCACCTGTTGATATATCGGTGAACATCTTTATACTCTCTGCCCCGAGAAGTCATAATCAAACATACATCGTTGCGGCTTCGCACATCTTCTATGGTACGCTTTAATACGCTTTCATCTGGAAAATTCTCATCCAAGCCATCAAAACCAACAAATAAAAGATGCTTTACGTCAGGGTTAGCAATCGTCAGATGGGTGTAAGGCTGGTCAAGGCTTTGTTCAGCACCAATGCCTCTATTAGCCCACCTACCAACTGCTTGGATAAACCAGTCGGATTGGAGATCAAAGCAACTTTCCAGCACGACAAAGCCATCAAAACTGTTGCTATTGCGCAGCATATCTACTCTGGACTGTGTTAATTGTGTGAGCAATTCTGTTTTGCCACACCCTCCTTCTCCAATCAAAAAGATGAGTCGCTTGTTTTCCTGCAAAGCTTGTTCAAACTCGCTTTGGATATCTGAGCGAAAGGCGATCCATTCTGGGCGAGCATTACGAGCTTTGCACCAATTATCCCATTCCGCAACACAATACTGCCCAATACCTTTTGGCGTAAGTTCGAGAGCATCCTTGTAATCGGTAATCGCTTTGATGAAATCCTTTTTCGTTAGAAGATGCTTGATTTTGATCCCACCCATCAGTTCACCGACCAACTGATTTTTAGCATCTTCAATTTTATCGTCTAGCGCTCCGTACCGCTTCGCAAAGCTGATGAATGTTCGTTCAAAATCATGTTGATGTGCCTCTGTAACAAAATACAGTCCCGGTAAAACCCGTAGAGCCTGCTCAACCAATACCTCATCATGAGCTTTTTTCACCTTTCCATTCCGATGATAATCCGTTAGCCAGTGTTCCACTAAACTTTTCAGAGGTTGGTTATAAAGCTTTCTTCCCTTTTTGAAAGTTACTGTTAAATTGGCGTATGCTGACGATTTTACTGGAAGTTGATTGACTTGATTTGCTTTCCATCCAAGAGCATCTCGACACTGTTGAACGATGATTTTGATTAACGCGACAACTGCATGTGGAATACGGTTAGTCAGAAGGATACAACCACATACAGCAGGACCACCCTGCTTATCAATGTACTCAAGGCTGGAGGCAAAACTTGCCAGTATCTCACGGAAGCTACTTGGATCGAAAGTAGTTTTAGGATTGCTGGAGTGTTTCGCCTGACACAACAGACGCTTTCCTCCAGCTATAATTGATATATCCTGTCCAGCATCTTCAAAACGTAGCGTATGTTCTTCATTCGCCGTAAATGTCTTCACAAGCAGGCGCGTGTCGCCATCGGCAGCTTGCAGCGGTTCGTTGTTCAGCGTACCAAGCCCCAACAACATTATCATTTGATAATAAAAGCCGAGAAGCGCCCAATCGCCGCCCTGTAATCTTGCGTCTGCCATCCTGCTCTCCCCATTGTATACGACATAAATTCTACGTCTGAATGGTAAATCCTGCAAACAGAGAAAGGCATTGGCAAGAAAAACAGAGAACGGCTTGAACGAGTGTTCCCGTTCAAGCCGTTCCTCTCAACCCTCAACTTCCACCCCTTAACTTCGTAAAGTCTATATCCGACAAAAAACCCAGCAAAAAAGATAAAAAAAGAGCAAAAAACGCGAACCCTTTGCCCAATACAGCCGTCTAAACAGTAGATCAACGTCTACTATTCAAATGTTAGACACCGGAAGGGAGGTGCCAGTCCTATGTACCCACACCCCCGTTCGCCCTGACGCTGCTGAGGCCATGACGCCTCTCTTCTACAACTTGACACAACGAGACATCGGGCTGGAAGCGCTGTATTGCCAAGATTTCGACGATGACTCTACATATCCTTTTTCTGCCTACCCGTTTCCCAACGCTACCAGAACTTCCGCTTGGCAAAAGTCGAGCTTCCCGCCGGTTCGGGAAGTTAAAGGTTCACAAACGATTAGTCAAAGCGCTAATCCACTCTCACTCTCCACTCTTCACTCTCACTTGATTAATGATCCGCATAATGCTGGAAGAGTTCGCTGACGGAATTGTCTTCGTGGATGCGGAGAATGGCCTGCGCCAAAAGGGGCGCAACGGACAGCACCTTGATTTTGGGACTGCGCTTGTGGTCGGGCAGGGGGATGGTATCCGTAACGACAAGAGAACGGAGGGGGGAACAGTTGACGCGCTCCACTGCCTTGCCCGACAAAATGCCGTGCGTACAGCAGGCGTGGACTTCCGCCGCGCCACGCTCGATCAGGGCTTCCGCGCCCTGCACGATGCTGCCGCCCGTGTCTATCATGTCGTCAATCATCACGCACCGCTTGCCCGCTACGTCGCCGATAATTTCCATGATTTCCACTTTGTTGGGTTCGGGGCGGCGCTTGGCGATGATGGCAATCGGGGATTTTAGGTTTTCGGCCAGGGCGCGGGCGCGAGCCACGCCACCCACGTCCGGCGAAACCACGCACGTGCTGCCATCATACAGCCCTTCGGAAAGCAGATGCTCGGCAATCAGCGGCCCGGCGTACAAATGGTCAACCGGCAGATCGAAGAACCCCTGTATCTGCCCCGCGTGAAGGTCTATGGCAAGGACGCGGCTGGCTCCCGCCTGCGTAATCAGGTTGGCAACCAAACGGGCGGTCACGGGTTCGCGCGGCTTCACCTTTTTGTCCTGCCGGGCGTAGCCGTAATACGGCAAAACAACCGTGATACGCGACGCGGACGCCCGCCGGAAGGCGTCAATCATAATCAGCACTTCCATCAGGTTGTCGTTGACGGGATCACACGTCGGCTGCACGATAAAAATATCCTGCCCGCGCGCCAACTCCTCAATCTTAACGCTGATTTCCCCATCGGAGAAATGGCTGACGTGGATTTCGCCAAGCGGAACCTGAAGTTCTTCGGCAATGCTGCCGGCAAGCATCGGGTTGGCGTTTCCCGTAAAGATACGCAGGTTGGAACCACACATATCCGTTCTCCTCTGGCAATGTGAATACGACGCTGAAACTATTCCGGTGACGGCACTACTTCGGTAAGCGTGGAGGCGTCCGCTCTTGCCGCTTCTGCTTTCGCTTTGGCCTGACGCGCATGGTAGGCGGCGGCCCATCCGTTTTTGAGGGTAAGACGTTCGCGGGCAACGGCAAGCGCGTCGGGCGGTACATCTTCGGTAATTGCGGACGCGGCGGCCACAAACGCGCCCTCCCCTATTGTCACAGGCGCGACTAAGGTAGAATTGGAGCCAATAAACGCCCTTGCGCCAATGATCGTGCGGTGCTTGCGATAGCCGTCGTAGTTGCAGGTAATCGCGCCCGCGCCGATGTTGGTTCCCGCGCCCACTTCCGCGTCGCCGATGTACGCAAGGTGCGACGCCTGCGCCCCCTCGTGGAACGTAGAATTTTTCACTTCCACGAAATCCCCGATTTTCACTTTTTTGCCTAACCGCGTTCCCGGACGCAGGTTGGCAAACGGGCCGACTTTCACGCCATCCGCCAGCTCGCTGTCCACAACTTGTGAGGCCAGAACGCGAACGCCATTGCCCAACCGACTGTTTTCAATGCGCGTCATCGGCCCGATAACGCAGTCCTCGCCAATCGTCGTGCCGCGCAATAGGTAAGAATTGGGTTCCACAACCGTATCCTGCCCGATGGTAACGCCCACGTCTATATACGCGCTTGCCGGGTCGGTAATGGTCACGCCCGACAGCATCAAATCGCGCAGCAGGCGTTCGCGCAGTATCGTGGCACAGCCTGCCAGTTCCGCCCGGTTGTTGACGCCCAAAACGTCGAGGGCATCGGCAACCGGCAGGGCTTCCAGCCGCGCATTGCGCTGCGCAAGCAGGCCGATGGTATCCGTCAAATAAAACTCGCCCTGTGCGTTAGCAGGCTGAATGTCGGCAAGGGACACCCAGAGGGCCGCGCTGCTAAAAGCGTACAGCGAGGGGTTCCACTCCGTAATGGCGCGTTCGGTTTCGCTGGCGTCTTTATGCTCTACGATTCGCGCTACCCGTTGTTCCCCATCGCGCACCACGCGCCCATAGCCGGTGGGATCGTCCAAAAACGCGGTCAGCAGGGTCGCCGCCGCCCCGGTTTGCGCATGGTGCTGCAGGAGATTTGCCAGTGTCGCGCCAGACAAAAGCGGTACATCCCCCGCTAAGACCAGTATCGCGCCGGGCCAGTCGCCGAGCAGGGGTTGTGCCGCCCGTACCGCATCGCCCGTGCCCCGCTGCTGCGCCTGCAAAACGTATTCGACATCGCTGCCCAACCCGGCCTTGACCGCTTCGGCTTCATGCCCGACAACGACGACGATACGCGCCACGCCCGCCTGCCGACACGCGCGAATCACATGCGCCGTCATAGGCAGGCCGCAAATGGGATGCAGCATTTTGGGCAGTTTGGAGCGCATGCGCGTGGACTTGCCCGCCGCCAAAATAATAGCCGCGCTTGGCAATGCGCTTGCCTGCGCGTCCAGCGCTTCCTGTGCGGCGTCCTGCGTCAAGGGCAGGGCCGCTCCTAATGTTTCCAGCATAACATACTCCGTCAGCCGCCGATTTTGCCGCCCGCGCGGACAGGTACATTATGAAAGGATTCAGGAACCGGAGTCAAGCGAATCAAGTCCTAATTTGATTATTTCGGCGACGAATTTTTTATAATTTGCTTTCTATTTGCAAGAAGTAACAACCATTATGCTATGGTACGCCGAATTGCACAGAAAAGACAGAGGCATTGACCAGGCACAGATTTACAGGCGTCCGCCGATGGTCAAAACTCAAACCACCAACGTCCTGCTTTCAATCCTGCGCCTGCCAAACCTCTGTCTTTGTACTTCAATCAAAATTAAAAACCAGAATTTTTGTCGTATCAGCGTTCTTGCGGCTGTTCCAGCGTTTCCCGGTAAGCGTCGAGCGCGCTCCGCGTCAGCATGACATTTTCAATCGCGCTCATGTCGTTGATCACGTCTTCCAGATTGCGGGGCACGAACAGACACTCGAACGGATCGAATTGGTCGTCGGGCGTTTCCAGAAAACTGCGCAGGCGTGGGCGCATCAGCCCGTAGTGAGCCTGCATCCACACGCGCATTTCGCTGTACTTGCGCGACTGCTCGACGTTCGCGCCTTCTTTGGCCGCCCAGCACAACAGGTCTACCATGTCCTCGTAGTGGACGCTGAAATCAGCTAACTGCGTCAATTGGCGGGCGCGCTGCCGCTGAAGAGCGCGTTCGCGCAGGCTCAACCGCGGCAATTTGGCAAGGACGACGCGCTGCCACCAGGCGCGGGCTTCGCCGCGCCAGGTCAGCGCCTGATCGTTCCAAATACGGGACTGCCGCAGAAATTGGCTGCGCGTGGCGTGCCACTGGAGGCGTAACCGGGCCAAGCCGGGCGGGGGACCCAGACGTATCGCCATTTTTCTCTCCTTGTTTGCTCCGGTTCACCCGAAAGGGGCTACAGAACCGTAACAGCCGGCTTCCGCGCTGTCGCCGTTCGCAGGGAACGTATTGCGCAGGCGGATCGCCGCCGCTTTATTAGTAGGTGTCAGGTTTCAGGTATCAGGTGTCAGGAAAAGCCATTCTGCTCACATGGCAATTAATGTCAGAAGCGAGTAGGAATAGATGTTTTCCCTGACCCCTGATCCCTGAAACCTGACCCCTTTCTCTACTTTTCCTGCATTTTCGCCAGGTAATTGACGCGCAGATCGTTCAGTCGGCGCTGCATTTCGCGGCGCTCTTCCGCGCTCAATTCCGTCTCCAGTTTGCCGAACAGGAACTGTACGCAGTCAATGGCAATTCGCGCTTCCGGCAGATCCTTTTCCGTTTGCCCGGTCACAGGGTTTGCCACCAATCCCATCGCGCGCCAGGCATGGCCGGAGAAGATTCCGAGCAGTGCGGCGGACAGCGATTTTACGTCCATCTGCATGGCGACATACGCCAGCAATGCGCCGGGATCGGGCGCGGGCATGTCGTTATCGGCTTCGCTATCAGCCTGCGTTTCGGATGACGCCGACGCCCCCCTGGATGTGGAGGCCGTGTCCAAAGACGTGTCGGCAAACGAGTCTTGATTATGAATTGTGTTCTGCTCCGAGGCAGGATTTGCGTCCGGGTTTGTGGAAGTGGTGTCGGCGGGAACATTGGATTTGGAACCATGGGTTGAGTCCGGTTCCGAAGGCGTTTCATCAGTAAGCGTTGGTTCCGTCGGCTGCGCGGATCGGCGGCGATCCACGACGGGAAAGGCCGGGCTGTCGGGGTCGGTCATCGTGGGATTAACTCCTCGCGCCAAAATGTGTTGTGTTCGCAACGTGTGTCAGTATAACACAAGTCGCCGGGGATTGCAATGCCAAGTTGCCACTTGCGCGACTCTTTTTCGACTCTATTTTCGTTCCGGCGGCAGGTGTTTCCCTGCGCCTGTTCCCTGACTGGTGACGTATCACTTATCACTTTCTCTTATCTCTTTTGACATACTCCTTATCCCCTATATGGAGGTTTGGGCCATGACGCAGTTGACTTCTCTGGTTGCTTATTTGAACGATTATCTGGCGATACGAGACGTGCCGGATTATAAGGAAGCGTACAACGGCTTACAGGTGGAAGGCAAAGCGGAAGTACGTCGCGTGGCTGTTGCGGTAGACGCCTGCCAGGCAACCATGCGGCAGGCCATCGCCCAAAACGCGGATTTGCTGATTGTGCATCACGGCCTGTTTTGGGGCGCGAAAGCGCCGATAACAGGCATGTATTACGAGCGTCTCAAACTGCTCCTCAACAACGATCTGGCCCTGTACTCGTGTCACGTGCCCCTCGACGCGCACCCGGAAGTAGGCAATAACCACGCGCTTGCGCGTCTGCTTGGGCTGGAAGTGTCGGGCTTGTGGGGCGAAATGGAAGGCGTCCCGATGGGCGTTTATGCCGACGTTGATATGGCGCGGGAAGAATTAACCGAACGTATCCGCAAGACGCTGCAAATCGAGCCGCGCGTCATTGCCACCGGGCCGGCGCAAATCAAGCGCGTGGGCATTGTCACGGGGGCGGCGGGCACGTGGGTGGAACGGGCGCAGGCGCGGGGCATAGACACACTTCTCACCGGCGAAGGCCCGCACCACACGTACTTCGACGCCGAAGAGCGCCGCGTCAATCTCATCTTTGCGGGCCACTACGCAACGGAAACCGTCGGCGTCAAAGCGCTGGCCCAACATCTAACGGAGCGTTTCGGCTTGGAAACGTTCTTTATTGACCATCCCACGGGGTTGTAGAGTCTAGGGTTCTAGGGTTCTAGGGTTTTAGGGGGTTATGGTTTTTGGGTTGTTGGGGCTGTACTGTTCAAACAACGGCGCATCATGATAAGGAGCGGACAATTAATGATTGATCTGGAGTTTTTGAAGGCGCTGACGGAAGTTCCTTCGGTGGGAACCGCTTGTGGGCCGTGCGTCAGCCTGCTGGCGGAGCGGTTCGGAACGGGCTATGCGCAAACGCTTGTGCCGGACGGGTTTTGCCTGTTTCAAAAGACGGGCGCGAGCGTGTCGGATTTACAGGTTGTCTTTGTCGCGCACATGGACGAGGTTGGCGGCTGCATTTACGGCATTCGGGCGGAAGCGCATGGGGGCGGCTACAACGCGCGATTTTGGGGCAACCGCCCCCAAATTTTTGCCGACGCCAAACTGCAAGCCTTCGATTACCTTGCCGAAACTACTGATACATTTCCCATAGACGGCGAGATTGTGACCGAGGGGGAAGAGGAGCGCTTGGTGATGCGCGGCGATGGCATCCGCGCCTATCGCACCGTATGGACATTTCAGGAGGAAACCACGTTTGACGGCGACGTGATTGAAGGCAAAGCGCTCGATCCCCGCGTCACGCTGTATTCCGTCGTGGAAGCCGTTCGCGCGCTGGACAGCCCGCATGTCGGCGCGATGCTGGTCATGGCCGAAGAGTGCGCGATGGATGTAGCGCGTAAGGGCGTGGCGTTTCTGCAAAAACACGCGCCCGACCTGAAGCTGATCGCCAACGCCGATGTGCCGTGGATACACAACATCGGCGACGGACAACTTGACATGCCGGCCATCCGCATTTTTGAAGGCCGCAACTTCATTGACCCCTCTTTCGGTATCCGCGTCACCGACATTTTGCAGGCGCAGGGCGTGGAACTGCACCTGTCCGCCGCCCGCAGCGGCAGCCAAACCCTGCTCTTCACGCCTCTCGCCCCCACCCTCTCGATTGCCCTGCCCAGCGACGGTGTTCACCTGCCCCGCGTCAAAATGAGCCTGCGGGGAACCGAGCGCTGCACCGCCCTCCTGACCGCCATCGGCGCAAACGCCCTGTCCGGCAGCCTGCCGATTTGAGAACTAACCACCCGCTTCGCTAGAGACACAGAGACACAGAGGAAAAACCAATACGAGAACGACAAAAGAGAACAAGGAAAGGAAAAGGAACCGCAAAGAGGCAAAGGAAGCAAAGAGGTTTATTCTCTTCTTTTCTCCTCTTCTTCTTTTCTTCTTTTCTTCTCTGTGTTCCCTCTCTGTGTCTCTGTGTCTCTAGCGCAGCGGGTGGTTAGTTCTCCTCGCCCGGTGGGAAGGTGAACTGCGCGGCTTCGGCGACGAGGGGCGCGGGATCGTTGCGGTAGGCTTGCAGGCGGGCACGGCGTTCGTCTGTCCATCCGGTGGCGCCTCTGGCCTGCGCGATGAGGGCGGCGAGGGCCAGACGGCGAATGTAGCGATCCTCACTGCCGGAAAGCGCCTGTTCCAGTTCCTCCAGTTTAGCATCAGGGCGGTTGGCTTGCAGATGCGCCATCCAGTAGTTCGCGGTCGTATGCAGAATATCAGCATGAAGGGCGCGCGTTGCGGCCATCTGCTCGATTGTGGCAATGATTTCCTCGGTGGCAAGCGCCTGCATAGTCACTCCCATGCGCAGATTGCCGGTGAGCGGGTCAGGTTGTAGCGCGTCCAGAACGGCGCGGGCAGTCGGCAACAGGCGGGAACGGTTGACGGCAATCTGCGCATTCAGGGCTGTCACCAGCGTTTGCAGGGCGCGGCGGTTGGGAAGCAGTTCCCGGACGGTTTCACCGACAAGACCCGCGTCGCGTCCTGTATACGTCATAAAGGCGGCGGTGGACGCGGCTTTTTGTTCATCCCCGACAGGCGAGCGGACGGACTGCAAAAAGTGCGGCAATAGGCGGTGTTCCCGATCCGTGACAGGCAGGGTTGCGCAGCGATTCAGCGTGTCCAGACGAACGCGGGCATCCGGGTGTTGGAGTAACAGGGCGAGGACGCCGATCAGCCGAAGTTGGGCGAATTCGGCCAAGCCGGTTGCGGGGATGCGGCTGACATGAGCGGCAACGGCGGCTTCGGGACTGCGGGCAGCGTTGTCCAGTTTGTCCCACGTCGCGTCACGCTCCAGAAATTGCCAGAACGCGCGCAGCAGGGCGATTCGGGCGTCCCGGTGCAGGTCGCGCGCTTCCAACAAAAGCAATTCCTGATATGCGGCTTCGGTTTTCAGGTCGCCGAGCAGCCGAATCACCTCTTTGGCAACCGTCACTTTTTCCATTGGCATCCCGCGCAGCAGTTCCATCGCGCGGCTTGCAGGCATTTGCAGCAGTGCGCGACGCAGAGCGTAAATGGCGATACGGCCCCGGTCATCTCCCATCACTTCCAATAAAGCAGGGATGCCCGCACCGCTGTCCAGTTTCGCCAGGGCGCGCAGGGCGGCGTCACGAACGGCGAGGGTTTTGTTCTCAAGCCGCGCCAGATGTGCCAGCCGTTGTGGAAACACGGCTGGCAGGGCGGCAAGTTGGGTAATTACCGCGTGAAGTGAAGGCGTATCGCGGCCTCTGTCCCATGTCACTTCCGTCAGGACACGGGCGAAAACCTGCTGCTGTGTGGCGGTCCAGCGTTCAAAACCCTTGGTGAGAGGCAGGACAAAGCGCGTACTGCCCGTTGAAAAGCGGCCTTTGTACGCTTGAAAACCCAAAAACGGGGTGAGTAAATCCTGCCGATGCCGATGCAGGTAGGTATACACGACCGGGCGCGTAGCCCAACTCGGATCGGCGGCAATCAGGGCAGGCACAAGCTGTGCCAGCCGTTCGCGCCGATGTTTTGCCAGCAGGTTCAGCGCGGTTTCCGACTGATGCTGCGCAGCCGGGGTCTGCGCTATCCGCTCCAATATAATCGCCAGTTCATCGAACACGCGCAAGCGCCGCCCGATACTGCCGGCCAATCGCAGCAGAGCATTCCAGCCTTCGCGTGTTTCCCATTCGTGCAGCACGGGCAGCAGAATGGGCACAAGCGTTCGCGTGTCGCTGTCGGAAAGCCGGTTTTCCAGTTTCGCAATGTGCAGCGTGCCCAATTCTTTTGCCAGTGTCGCCATCCATCCGGCGGACCAGTGCGGAGTGAACTTCAGCAAATTGACAACTAAAATCTTCATTGCGATTGCGCTTGCAGGAGAGAGGTCGGCGGCATCCAGTCCGCTGCGCAAAATTTGGGCAAGGTCGTCCAGATGTTCCGGCTTCCAAATGCCCGGCGGCAGTCCAGTAAGGCTGGAAAGCATGGCAAGCCGAACCGAGTCCTGCTCGTTTTTACGCGCCGTTTGAATTTCCAGCAGGTCGGATAAGTGGCTGCGGCAGTAGCGAACCGCGTTGGCAAGGGCGCTATGGGCGAGAACGCGCAAGTCGGGGTCGGGATTGCGCAAGAACGGATCGAGGATTTGCCGCGCCTCGTCCCAAGGCAGAAACGCGGCATAAGGCAGGCGTTCGGCAGGACGCGGAGCCAGCGCGGGCAAATTCAGGTGTCGCCGCGCTTCCCGCTCGCGCAAGTCCCGCGACAATCCGCCGACAATCCAGTCGGGAACGCAGCCATCCTGATTCTGCCAGCCTCGCCCGAATTGCGCGAACAGGCGATCCCGTACTTCGGGAGTGAGACGACGCTGAAAAATGTGGCTGAGGAGATGTGTCTGAGCGCCATAGCGTTCAAGAAGGGCTGTGGCGCGTTCGGCATCGAGGCGCGGCAGCAGGCGCGGCAATGGCAGCATGGGGCGAGATTGGCTGCGCAGCACAAGGTGGGCGATTTCACTCGGCAGGAAGGAAGCTAAACGCTGAAACTGCAAATGGGTCAGGGGAACATGGCGCAGCAGAGTTTGTATTAGTATCAACGTGGCCTGCGGGCGCGTTTCCGCCGTAAAAGGCAGGACGGCATTGGCGCGGTACGTCAATCCGGCATCCGGGCTGTCGGCGCGTTCCGCCTGCGCCTGCAAGGTTTCCAGCGCAATATCGGGATGAAAACGGGCAAGCCGCGTCCAATGATAGGCTGCAAAACGTTCCACAACCTGCGGCAGCAGGTCACGCGCCCTTTGCGCGGAACCGAACGGCAGGCACTCGCGCAAGCCGTCCTCGTCCTTGCGCGCTGCCATTGCTTGCAGACACGCTTCGATTACGTCATGGCGGTCATGCTTGTGCAGACCGAGCAACAGATTACGCCACCGTTTCGGCTGAATGCTGTCCAGCGCGGCAACAATTTGCTCGCTCGCGCCGATCTGCGTTAAAATAGCCGCCGCGCTCCGGCGTATCAGTTGCGATCCGTCCGTCAGCATCCGCAGGGCGCGTTCCCCGTTGCGGCTGCCATAGCATGAGTGCAGCGCCAGCCAGCGCAAATCAAAATCGCCCTGCTCCATCTCGTCGAACAGGGGGGTGTTTTCCGCCTGCTGTCCCAGCGCAATGATGCGTTTCATGCGCCCACTGTACGGCAGCGTTTCCAATTCCGCCTGCAATTCCGCTAAGTTCATTCCGTTTTCACCTGGTTCTGTTTTCTGTCGTTTTGCTCCTTCTCTTTGACTTGCCAACCCACCCATAAGTTGCAGGCAAACAAATGCTCAGGCAAACGCTATAGCCGCGTCAGCGCGTTCAGAATTGCGTCGGCATCGTGCAAAGCGCGTTGCGCCTTATTTTGCAAGTTCTCCACTTCAGCATCGTAATCTGCTCAAATGGCATCAACAATCTCCATGTCCAGGCTGAGTTTGCCCTGCGTCCTGCGCAAAGCGGTTCGCCACCAGCCACTATCCAGAGCGCGGAGTTTGCTCAAGCCTTCCTCCTGTGTCTCCTGCGTCAGAATGATGATAAACAGTTGCGCATCTGCGGCTTCGGGGTCGTGGCTAACTTCCAGCGTCAGGCAGAAATCCACGCCAAAAACGCACTGAATGTGAGTCGGCGCTTCGAGCAGCAGAGGCAGCAGAAAGGAATGAACATTGACAAACTCAATCGTTTCCTCTACGTTGCGCAAAGTATAGTGTTGTGCCAGTACACGCCTATCAAGTACCGGCGGGGCAATCGCTGAAACAGTCATGACAAGCCTCCTTCCTCGCCCAACTTGAACCTCATTGAGCGCTTAGGGAAGTTGTGCAAGAAGACGGTGTTGGTCCCGTTCTATGCCACCTACGCGCAGTTCACGCAGGCGATTGATGCCTTCTTCCACAACCTGCCGCGCTACAGGAGCGAGTTAGCTACCCTGATGACCGAGAACTTCGAGATGCTCACCTGCCGATAGTATAACTGGTGGTTGGTGGTTGGTGATTGGTGGCTGGCATTGTCTTCCAGGTAACTCCCGGTGCAGGGCTGTTCTAAAGGTTTTGTTACTTGGAAGACAAGGCTTTTTTATTGTGGGCTGAGGGGCGTTAGTTTCGTGACGAGTTTCGCGCCTTCGGGCGGCGTATATTTGAAGACGGCGGCATCTATGGGCTTGTTGATCTGTACGTCCTGAATCTCTTCCGTCACGGAAGAGTCCACCTTCGTCGCCTTCTGCACGATCTTCACAATCCGGTGCGTGGCGGCATCCGCGTAAATGGTCATGGTCGCGTTGGGGTTGGTGATGACAACCGACTGACACGCCTTGCCATTCTCCTGCGTTTTTGCCCCCATCTTCGCCTGCGCAAGAACTACGTCCATATCCTTATCCGCCAGAACATCGCCCTGCAACGCCAGCGCAATGAGGTACGTTCCCTGCGGCTCGAAAAGCACGTCGTCTACGATGTTTATACCCTTATACGCGGCGGGAGCGGCGGATTTGGTATACTCGCTCGTGGCTTCGCCCTGCCGATAGTTGAGGAGCGTTTTGCCGTCACTGGCGACGGCGGCAATGCCGTTTTTGTCGGACTTGAACACGAACTTGTTGGGGCGTTCCAGCGCGAGGGTAAATTTCTGCACCTGTTTTTGCTCACCCTGCGGGAGCGTTACCTGCCGCGTATACACGGCGGTATGCTGATACGACTTCAGGTTCTGGTACGCGGCGGCGATTTGCTTGTAAAACGCGGCCACCTCAGGGTCCATCTGAAGTTTGTTGTCCGGCTTTGCCGGCGCGTCCTTTTGGCCTGGCGGCTCGGCCTGCGCGTGGCTGATGTGGCTGACACAAACCCCGGAAATCGTTGCCGTTGCCAGCAATGCGCCGGTCAGAAACAAAGAGTTACGTCTCATTCTCGCTTTTCTTTCCTCTCGCCGCTAAACAGTTGATAGTTCGTAGTTCCTGCGCCTCTATCAACTATCAACTATTAACTGCTTAGGGCATGAGCGTGTGCGGCGTCTGCGGACACATCAACATTCTATCAACTATCAACTATCAACTATCAACTGCTTAGTGTGCCACAGCGACGGCATCCAATCCATGCTTCGGCAAGCCGACGACCTGCCGCGCGTTTTTGGGCAGCTTGTACTCGAACGTATTGGGCGGCAGCGGCTTGTCAATCAAAACGTTCTCGATAATCTCCACCACTTTGTAGCTTAACTGTTTCGGATTATCTTCGTCCATCACGCTTTCGATGGTTTTGTGCAGCAGGTGCGTACTCGCGTCGAAGTAGAATTCAATCGAATTTTCACGGAATGGCGCTTCATGCTCCTGAAACGGCACACTCAGCACATCGAACTTTTTGCCGTTTTCCTCGACGCCCGTTCGCAGTTTGGCTTTTGCCAGTCCCGCTCTTACTTCCTTGTCCGCCATCACGTCACCCTGAAGCATGAGCGCGACGAAGTACGTTCCATACGTGAACGTCACGTCGTCCACGATGTTGATGTCCTTAAAGGTGGCCGGCGCGGTGACTTTGGTGTAATACGTGTGTTCGCGCTCATCGGGTGTGTGGTCAATGCGGTGGTTGATAAACGTTTTGCCGTCGCAGATCGCCGCGCTCAGTCGCGTCGAGTCGGACTTGTAGCAGAATTTGTTGGGGCGTTCCATTGCCAGCGTGAAAACAACGGGTTTCGACGGCTCTCCGTCTGGGGCTGCCCCTTTTTTGAAGTATTCGGAGTTCTGCCGGTACGACTTCATGGCGGCATACAGCGCGGTAGAGCGCTTAATCAGCGCGGCCACTTCGGGTTTGGGCGCAGCCGCTTCCGCATCGGAAGCCGTCGGCTCCGGGTTTTGCAGCAAAACGCGCGGACGAACATCAGCGCGTACATCGGCGCGCGCAGCGCCCATGCGATTTGTAAACCCACTCGTTCCCAATGTCAGCGCTACAACGCACCCGGCGGCACAAAGGCTAATACGCATCAAATTCTCTCCTTACAGCGACACTCCCGCGCCCGTTTTCTGCTTATACGCGCAAGACACCTTTCTTATTCCACACTGCTTTCAAAATTCCTTTTTTGCCGGATGTTTTCCTTACAATTGCTGTCTCAAAGCCTCTATTGACGCGCCATAATGGACCGATTCAGGGTGACTGGCGATAATTTCCTCCATACGCTGGAGCCAATTTGCCGATTCCGCAGAGCGATTTATCCTTGCCAACGCCTGCGCTCCCGTCAGCAGAAACGGCAGGCGTTCCCGGAGCGGTTGTCCCAGGCTCAGGTACGCGCTGCATTCCTCAAGGGCTTCGCTGCCGCGCCCGGCTGCCAACAGCGCTCTGGCATAATCGCCGCGCCGCCACCAGGGTTCCGAATCATCTACACTTTCGGCTATGCGAATGGCCTGCCTGCTCAACGCGAAAGCCGACTCAGCCTCTCCCATTTTCAGCAGGTATAAGGCGAGTTCGCTCTGCATCCAGGCGCGATACTCGGTACGCTCTCGGAGAAACGGGTTGTCTACCCACTCCCGCAATATCTTTACGGCGCGTTCCGGCCTGGAAATAGGCCCGCCCACACCTGCAATCCGTGACGCCGCAATCACGCCGGCGGACCAGCCTATGTCATCGCGGAACCCGGCGCGCGCCAACTGATGAAGGCGCTTCACATACGCGGCGGCTTCGGCGAAGCGTTGGTGGTCTACCAGAAAACGCGCATGGCAGCCATAAGCGTAACTTAATTCAAACTTCGCCGCTTCCTCTCGCTGCGAGAAATGCCAGAGCTGCGCTTCGAGCGCTAGGAATTCCACGTCCGCCAGCGAGGAGTAAAACAGATTGTTCGCAACGATTGCGCGCGCCGCCTCGCGATCCATCCTGGCCCCCGCAGATGGATTGGCCTTCACCAACCCCCGCGTGAGCGCAATCAACTCGGCTTCCTGCGCGTGAAGCGCGAAGCACAACGCATGCAGGCGCTCACTTGAAGGCCAGTCTTCCGACCGCTCCCACCGGGCAAGCGTTCCCTGCGCAATGCCGATTCGCGTTGCCGTTGCCTGCTGCGTCCATCCCTGCCGCAATCGCATGGCGCGGAGCAGGTCGCCGCGTACCGGGGGAGATTCGCCCGCCACTTCGCGCAATCGCTGCACGGCGCGGGGCGCTTCGATATGGGCGAGAGCCTCCTGCCGCTGCCCCTGCGAGACTTCCAGCGCGGTCAACACCGCTTCCAATTCCGCCATGCGCGGCTGCGTTTCTCCCGCTTCCCAGCGCGTCAGGGTCGTTCGGCTGATTCCGGCTTGACGGCATACATTTTCTCGCGTCAGTTTTTTAGGCTTGCGCCACGCTTTCAGCAGTTCCCCAACATGGCTGGTCATCTTACCTGCTCCAATCTGCAAATCTGATCCTGCAAAGAAGACAATAAGAGTTTCGATCAGTTGGTATGCGCTAGTTTTGAAAACACGGCTGCGGGCATCAAGGCAGCGCTTTCATCAGGAATGACGCACTTTCGCGTATAACGCTCCTGCCCTCTGGTGTGCCCATCCGCTTTATAGTATACTCTCAATCCCTACAAATGAATTATCACTTGTTAGTTCTGAAGATAAAGAAAGGTCATTCTATGTACAAAAAGCTTGCCGTACTTGTGTGCGTCCTCGTCTGCCTGATAGGAGCAAAAAGCGTCCGCGCCCAGTCCCTCTTCTACAACAATTCCATAGACGATTTTTTCTACTCTCCGGTTGGCGTGGAAATCGCCATGCCCGTCGCTTTTTCCGGCTCCTACGAGGTGGACAGTTTCACCTTCGGCTACTTCCTGCCACTCAACAGTCCTAACGGCCCGACCACCGATGCGATTGTCAACTTTTATACCGCCGCGCAGCCGTTGGGGGATGCCTACAGCGGCTACGACCCTGTGCAGGGCTATTTCCCCAATCTCGTCTCGTCCACGCGCCTGACGAACCTGCCCTCTGACCCTACGGGCGCAACCAACATCGTCCATTATGACCTGACGCCCTTCGGCGACTTCTTCCAGTGGGACGCCGCGCTGCTTGCCACCGGGGAGACCGGCGGTTGGGTCAGCCTCCAGTTCACCAACCCCGATGCCGGTTGGGAAAACGCGCGAGGCGACAGCCAGGATGATGTTTTTCAGGACATGACCAACGGCAGTTTCTTCGACTTTGGCGGCTCGCCGCAGGCAGCCTTCTACCTTCAATTGTACGGGCAAAATTTGACCCCGCAAGCCCCGCCGCCGGATGTTCCTGAGCCGGGCATCGCCGCGCTGCTTGTCGGGCTTCTGGCGCCCGGCAGCCTGCTCTGCCTGTGGCGTCGCAATCGTCGTGGCTAAGAACGGACAGGGGCCACAGTCCCTGAGAATCACGCCTCATTCCACATTCATCAAAAGGAAGTACCATGAACTCAACATCATTATCCCGGATGCTCGGCGCCTCCCTGGCCCTGACCGGGTTGCTCCTGCCGCTGGCAGGGCAAGCAGGGGGAACCCACCGTATGGCTAAATTGCACGGCCATGCGGCGGCAAAATCCAAACGAAAACCAACGGCACATAGCGTCGCCAACAAAAGCGTTCCCTTGTCCGCGCTGGACAGAATGGCTTTGGCTCATGCCGCCAGACGCGCCGCCATCGCGCGTAACGCGAAAGGGTTAGAAAGAGATAAGCGGGAAGAGAAAGATGGAGACGAGGAGCGCGAAGGCAAAGAAAAGAACCCGCGCGGCATGACGGGCGGCGAATACTTCCTGTGGCAGATACGCGCCTGGCCCAACAACTTCATTGATCCGACAGCCTTTGACCGCGCCGTAGCCCAACGGTCGCGTATGCCTGCGGGCTATATCGGCTATGCGCAGAGCAGCCACAAGGGCATCGGCATCCAATCCCTCTTTCCCAGCGCCACGTGGTCGTTCGTCGGCCCCATCAACTGGTATCCCACCAGCCAGCGCGCCTACTATGGCCCGGAGTCCATGAACGGACATCTGGAGGGCATCGTTGTTGATCCCACCAACCGCCTGATACTCTATGTCGCGTCGGTAACGGGCGGCGTTTTCAAGACCACGGATGGCGGCGTTACCTGGAAAGCGCAGTCGAATAACTGGCTGTACCTCAGCACTAACACGCTCGCCATTGATCCCAAAAACCATTTGACCGTGTATGCGGGAACAGCCAACTCGCCGACCGGTTCTGGCAATGCCATCGGACTGATGAAAACAACGGACGGTGGCTTGAACTGGACCAATATCGGCGCGGACAAAGATTCGAACGGCAACTATCTCTATTTTGCCGGTATGAATGTCAGCAGGGTTTTGGTGGACCCGACGAACTCCAATAGCGTTACCGTTCTGACGACAGCCAACGGCATTGGATCGAATATCTGGAATTCGACAGATGGCGGCAAGACCTGGAGCAAAAAAATAGGTGGCTTCAACGTTGACACCAACGACCCCTCGCAAGGCTTCTACGACGCGACCTGGATGGATGGCGTTGTCACCAAAAGCGGCAACTACCTTGCGGCAGGAAATTCCTTCACGGCAGCCTCGAACTTTCTGCTGTATAGCTCCACCGATCAGGGAAAGACCTGGGCGCAGCTGCCCAATGCTCCTATCGCTCCAACCACAACACCACGGGCCAAGGGGGTACGGCTGGCCGTCTCAGCGGTTGACAACAACACTGTCTATCTGATCTACGCCTACACCGACCACGTTACCCTTTTCAAGACGATGAACAATGGCAACAGTTGGACCGACATTACCGCCAGTACGGGGTTAAACAGCGGTTTCCTGACCGGCGCACAACTGAATCAAGTGCCCTACGACTACTATCTGGGCTGTTCCAAACGGACAGTGAGCGGGGTGGCGAAGGATGTCCTGTACCTGGGGCTGAAAAACGTGTATCAACAGGTGCAGAACGTAGGCAGCACCACCTGGGTGAATTTCGGCGACGCGGATGGCGATAACTCCAACACGCACTCCGACCAGCACAATATCGCCTTCGATCCCACCAACCCGGATCGGGGCTGGCTTTGCAACGATGGCGGCATCTACCAATTCTACTCCAGTCCTACACCCGGAGTGGCAGCCACCTTCCTGTCGCTCAACGATAGCTTGCAGACGACGCAGTTTTACAATACGGCCTACCATCCTACCAATTCGACCATCATGATCGGCGGGTCGCAGGACAACGGCACGGCAGGTGCCTTCGGCGACCTGAACTCCTGGCAGATGCCCACAGGAGGGGATGCCTTCAACGTGCTGATCAATCCGCAGAATCCGCAGACGATGTACAGCACCTACACCAACGGTTCCATATCGCGAACAGACGACATGTATCAATCGGGCAGGTACGAGATTGCGCCTGACCTGACCAGTGCGGGCGTTGGCTCGGTCGCCTTCGTGACTCCGTTGGCGATGGATGTTACCCATCCCAACTTCGTCTATACGGCGGGACAAAAACTCGGTCGCTACGATGCCACGAAACCTTTGGAGTCGGCCTGGACCTATTTCCCGACTGTCCTTACAACAAGCCAGGCGACTACGCTGGCCGTTTCGTCCGCGAATGGCAGCCGCATCTATGTTGCCACCAAAGACGGCAAATTGCTGACGACGGGGGACGGCGGCACAACCTTGGTCACGCTCAAGGCAGGCAACGCGAACGATGCGCTGCCCATCAATAACGTCGGAGCCATCCTGCCCGACCCCGCCAACGCCAACGCCGTACTGGTCGGCATCAGTGGGGTCAATGTCCCCGGCCATCTCTACTACTGCGCGGATGTCACCGCTGCGGTTCCAACCTGGACTAACCTGAGCGGAGCCAATGCAACTGCGCTGCCGGACGCGGCCCTGAACACCATCGCCATTGACCCGGCGGATGCCAATATCCTGTATGTCGGAGATGATGTCGGCGTCTTCCAGTCCTCAGATCGCGGTCAGACCTGGGCCAATGCCACCGCGCCGCTCGGCCTTCCCAACGTGATGGTCACGGACCTGAAAGCCATGCCTCTGCAGGGCTATCTTTATGCCGGAACCTTCGGGCGCGGCATCTACCGCATCCGCATCCGCAACAACGATCCCTTATCGGGTCTGCTGTTCAACCCGGAGCGCGTCAATGGCGGACAGCCCATTGCGGGAACGGTGCTATTGGGAAGCCCTGCGCCGACGGGCGGCACAACCGTGACACTGACCAGCAGCGTACCGGCAACCGCCAGCGTACCGGCAACAATCAATGTGCCGCAGGGACAGAGCCAGGCCGGTTTCACCATCACAACCAGCCCGGTGAGCTTCACGACGCCCGTGAACATCACCGCCTCCATCGGCGCAGGAGCGGGACAGACCAAAGTCGGCACGATCACGGTTCTATCAGGAACGGTTCTGCCCTTCCTTCAAAGCATTACCTTCGTGGAAGATCCTAACGGTTTTGGTTTTGGAATCGGCGGCAGCACAACTGAAACTGTACAGGTGACGTTGAACAAGGCTGCCACTTCGCCAATTACGGTCACTCTCACGACTAATGATCCCATCGGAGTGACCATCCCGGCGTCCGTGACTATTCCCGTCGGACAATCTACGGCACAGTTCACGGCCACATTCAATCCGGTCGTCGCTCCGGAGACGGTCACGATTACGGCCCAGCTTGGCAGTTTCCGCAAGACCAGTCCCCCGGTTACTCGCAACTAAGGAAAATCAGACAGGCAACAGGGAATCTGCAAAGCAGACACGTTCCCTGTTGCCTGCTTTGTACTGCCGGGAGAGGAACCATGAAACATCGTGCCTTTACGCTCCTACGGCTAAAATATTTCTGAATTTTCCGTAAATTTATGAGTTTTTGTTCAATTTGGCATAAATTATACAATATGCCTAATAGAATGGATGTATCTGCCTCTGAGGGCGTATTTCCCCGCTGAAAACCTTACTTAAACACGGCATGGAAGAGCCTGAAGCAATGCTTCTCCCTTTTTCCATCGCCGTCTACTACCCTTCTCTATTTGCTTACAAGGAGTCAAACATGCGTTCTCATTTCCGAAAAGCAGGGTTTTGCGCCCTCTTACACAACCCGTATGGCGTCCTGACCGCTTCTCTCGCCGCCGTCCTTCTGAGCGGCAGCGCGCCCGCCCACGCGCAGTTCATGATCAATCCGAACTTCGAGTCAAGTATCACTAGCCTCTCCAACGCCAGCGATATCGAGAACACGATCAACTCGGCGATCAGCTTCTACAACACAAACATCACCAATCCGGTCACCGTTACCATCGATTTCGGAGGCATTAACACCGGCTTGGGCCAGAGCACGACGACCCGTTACTCGGTAGATTATAGCGCTTACGCCACCGCGCTCCACGCTACCGCCACCGGTAATACCAGTTTCCTGCAGTCTGTCCCTATTCAAGCGGCCAATCCCGTCAATGGCAGCACGACAGTACGCGCCTCGTCGGCCCAACTGCGGACACTGGGATTCGGTCCCCTCTACCCCGGAACTCAGAACGGCACCTTCGACAGCTTCATCGAGTTGAATTTTGGCGTTCAGTACACCAATCGGGTGCCTGTCGCCGGCCAGTACGATCTCTTCTCGACGGTCGAGCATGAGATCAATGAGGCGTTGGGCCTCTTTACGACTCTCAACCACCTCAACAATGGCGATCCCGCTCCCACCGGCGACATCGGCTCGCTGGATCCCTACCGCTACTCCGCGAATGGCGTTCGCAGTTTTGACACTGGCTTGAACACGGCAGCCTACTTCTCCACGGATGGCGGCGCGACGCCCCTCGTCTATTTCAACCAGATGGCGGGCGGCGATTTCCATGATTTTGCAAGCAACGGGGAACCTTACGACCTGGCGCCGGAAGTGCAGGATGCTAGTGGCATGCCCGCCGCCAGTAACACGGACTTCAGCCAACAGCCTGTAAATGGGCCTAACGAGATAGCCGCGCTTCACTCCATCGGTTACAATTTTGCTGTCGCCGCCGTCCCGGAACCCGGCAGCGTTGCGCTTCTCGTCGGCATGGCAACCATCGGCGTCAGCGTACTGCGCCGCAAACGTCGCAAGTAAACCGTTCATACGGATAGCAGACGCGCTTCCACTCTCACCATTCAGGGGCGCTGCAAAAGCAGCGCCCCTCAGAGCATCGGCTTTCGTTCGCTTCGGCAGGGTATAATTAGGTGCAACGCAATTGTATGAGAACGTCGTTTCCATTTTCGATAGCAAAGGAAAAACATGACAACCGTAGTTCAGGCTATTTACGCAAATCAAACTTTGCGGTTGGACGCGCCGCTTCCCCTTCAGAACGGCGCGACCATCGAAGTGACTTTGAATCTGCCGGAGCCAACTTCTGCCGCGCCCCGCAAGCGCTTTTCATGGGAAGACGGTCCCATTCTTTCAAGCGATAGTTACGCGGGCGACATTGCCGATGAAGTCCGCCGTCAGCGCGAATAAAGTTATGCATTAGAGAAGAGGCAGAGCAGTCATAAAATGCGGAGCAAATCGGGATGGGGTGAGACAATGGCGGCAGTGGCGATTCCGGTATCCAGCGTAACCAGAGTTCCGCCGTTTTGCTGGCAAAGAGCCAGAAGATAGACGTCGGTAATTTGTTTTGGCCCCGCGATAGCGGAAGGAACAAGAAGTGTTCTATCGCGCAAGTTCACGCTATCCGGCCAGAAATGATGCGTCGCGCCGTACACCTGTATCATGTTTTCCAGAATGTAGAGCGCGGCAGAAACGCCCTGTAAGTTGTTGGGGTATTGTACCTGCGTGAAGACTCGCGCAAAGCCGTTTTCCGTGAGAGGGCAGGTTGCCCATCCATACTTGCCTTTCGTATCAAACCATTCATGCGCTTTATCATGCCCCACATGTTTCGAGTTATGCAGGGCGATTAGCACGTTGACATCCGGCAGGTCAATTAGCATAACTCAGTCCTCGCTCAACTCTTTAACCAGTTCGAGCGTGACCAGACGTTCCGATGATTTTGTCGGCACAAGAATCAGGCCGTTTCGTCTTGGCGCGTTTGCAAACAAAACTTCCTCCGGTGAAGACGGTTTTTCCGTTTGCGTCACTGTGATACGCAAACGCGCTTCCGCCTTCAAAGGCAACGCGCTCAATCGCCGCTGCACTTCCGCAAATGTTCCTTCGAGAATTTGAGTGTCCATACTCTTCCCTTTCACTAACCCGGAGTGTTCACCGCTTCTCCTCTATTATACCGCAAAGGGTTTTTCCTTATACGGAAAGACGTTTTTGCACCTGCTGGACGAGGGTTTTGAGTTCGGGGTCGAATTCCATCAAGCCTTTGACGCGCTGACAGGCATACACGATGGCAGCGACGCGATAGTTGCCGCGTTGTGGTTCATAGCACATTGCGTAGATAATTCTCGTACAGAGGACATCGGAGGGCAGGAGAGCGCTCGGATTAGCCTCGGAGAATGCCCGCGCTGCGCAGAGCGATAGAAACTCGCCATATCGGGACAGGGCTGACCACGCAGAACGCCGCGTACTACCGCCAGGTTCTCCTCTTCCTGATACAAGATGGCGCGCAGACGGCGCAGATGCTCACCGAATAGCCCATTTTCTTTGGGCGCGTCGGCTTCCAGGTCGGCATAATCCCAATGCCGAACCTGCATCTCGTAATAGCCTTTACCAGCGAGATAAGGATGCCCGTTTATGAGCGCATGGAAGCGGGCAATGTCTTCGGCGGATTGGAGCAGGGCGTCGCAGGCGGCGTTGAGTTTTGCCATCTGGCTCAGGTCGAAGTCCGAAAGCGTGACCTGCGTTCCGACATTGAAGGGCGATTGCGTGGTGTTGTGAATAAACAGGTGGGGTTCGGTGGAGTGCGCAATGGCAAGCGTGAGCCGTTTCCAGCCGCCGTTGGGATCGCCTGCCCGCTTGTTGTGCCAGGAGCGGAACAGCCCGCAAGACATCACTGGCGTAAGGCCGCCCAAAGATGCGGTCGAACTCGTCTATCGCCCACAGCAGCGGCTCCTCAAAGGCACGCAGGACATTGCGCTTGAGAATGTCGTCCAGATTGTCGTTGGCTCCCAGGTACGTCGTCCCACAGGTCGCGTATGCGCAGGTTGAGGTCGAGTTCGCGCAGAGAGTTTGCCGGCAAGGGCGCGCAGGAAAACTATACGCCGGATCGCCATCTGCTCTTCGGTCAGGCTCTGCAGGTCGGTCCAGACGACGCGGAGTTGGCGTTTGACGGGACGGCATCCAGGAGCGCGGGCCAGGAGGGAAGTCTTCCCCATCTGCCGCGCCCCCTTTACCAGCACGATGCTGTTGCGGCGCTGAACGGCGGCATGGAAGGCGACATCGGTTTCCCGAACGATATAGCGGCGGCTGGCAACGTCCAGCGCGCCCCCGGCTCCATTGGCGGCTTCGACGGGAATATCCGCAAGTGCGGCGGGCGCGGTTCTTGCGTTTGCAGGCGGGCTGGAATTGCCGCAGGCGGGAGAAACGTAGTTCCAGAGGGTAAGCTTTTGGTCATGCTTGACGGTATATTCGCCGAGCTGATGGAGGTGCGGCTGCCACTCGTCAAAGACCGAGCAGCAGGCCGGCGTAGGCGTCGGAAAGGAGAATATGCCCCGCCTCGCCGCAGTCCATGACGCGCTGCGCGGTATTGATGCCGCCTCCTAAAACGTTGGCATTGTCGTCCGCGCCCGTGACGAGAAAGACCGCGCCGATATGCAGCCCCATGCGCAAACAAAGGTCGGACTGCGGACGGAGGGCGGAAGCGATTTCGACTGCGCAGCGAAGGGCGGCATTCGGGTTTTTGAGGAAAACAAGCGCCATGCCGTCGCCCGTGTCACAGCGTACCATGTCCTGCGTGGAAGCGTCGGGCAGACGGTTGAGCGCGGTGCGGGCAAGGTTGTGCAGCCGCGCTTTCTGACGCGCTTCCTCCTCGTTGGAAAGCAGGGTAAACCCCACAATGTCAAGGAAAAGCGTATGGGCGGTGACAGCAGGCAACAGGGTTTCGAAAGTCATGGGGACCCTTTCGGCGGCGGAGTACATGACAACAATGATTTCCGGTTGGGGCGTACCGTCTGTTCAGGGGGAAACATCGAACGGCTCTGAGCCATTTCGCTGATAGATATAGAAATCACTGTCAAGCGTAAAAATGCGCTTTTTGCCCAATGCTTCGGCGGCGGCTACAAGGGAAGCGTCCGCCATGTCCATGGACGTATCGTGGTATTGATCCATTAAAATCTGCATCCGCGCAACTTCCGCTTCGGTCGGAATATGCAAACGTAAAAGCCCGGTGTTCACTAAATTCCACATAAGGCGCTGCATCGGCAACCCGCCTGATTTGAAGGCAAAGTACATCGCCTCTGTAAAACAGGGCCAGGGAATGAGGAGCGGCTTTGGCAGTGTTCTCAAAGTGGCGCGGCAACGCGCATGCGCGTCCTGAGTCTTGTCCACGAGCGCGTAAAGGGCGCTGGCATCTGTGAGTGTCACGGCCTAAACCCCAGCTTAAGGTACTTTTCGTCCATGCTTTTCGTAAATGCCGCTTCCGCCGGATCTCGGCCAACAATTTTGGCCGACTTCTCAAAATGGAGCGTATCAAGGTTGTCAAAGAAACACTCGAAACGCGCTTGCAAATCTGCCTGAGCGGGTTTTTCACTGTGGCTTGCTCTGTCGGCGGCCTCAACCCGCACCTGGACTTCATCTCCAGGATGAATACCAAGTTCCTCAATCGCTTCTTCAGGCAGAGCGAGGGAACCATCGGACTTCAATTTTGATGCGAAGGTGACTGCTGCCATACAACATTCCATCCTTTATAAAACCGGCATTGTGGAGGTTAGTATACCAAACTCCTTTTAATAGCGCAAGAGGGGAAAAAGCGCTCCGGTTTCTGAATGACTTCTTTACGGCCTGGGTAACTGGCTACTATAAACCTCGTGCGGTGAGAAGCGCATTTGCTCATTCCGCATTTTCGGCGGACAGAGGGGGAGCAGGCGCTTTGCTGTAGTCGAGGCGACGGACATACGCGCCTTCGTCATACGCGCGTTCCAATACCGCCTGCACATCCAAAATCGTGTCGGGAAACCCGGCTTCAAGCGGCACGGCAATACGCGGGAGGGGTTGTTGAATCATCGCAGGCCACAACTCATAACGCGCCCGTTCCGCCCCGATGCAGGCAAACGAGATAGTCGGGAAGTTGTGTCCAGCCTTTCCAGAGGAACCGCGAGGGTCGGCGGGCCGGCGCGAAGCAGATCAATTTCGATGAGATGCGTGTCGCTGTCACAGACAGCCCGCTGCTTGCGAAGGGAGGCGTCCCGATTTTGACCGGGGGTTTTGTTGGCGTGGCTCAGATATTCCAGAGTGGCAATCACTTCGCTGGCGTCGTGGGCGCGTACAACATTCACAAAGCGCTGGCGCGGCTCATCCTCCAGCGCCTTCACAACCGCAACATAGGCCGCAGGCAGAACGCGATTCAATGCCGCCGCCGTGTAGACAATCAGGTTATGACGAAAACTTTCCCAAATGCCGGGGGCTTCAAGATAAGGATTTATGCCGGGAAAAGGTGAACTCGCCATAACGCTTCCTCAACTCTCTTAATTTCGCACCTTACGCTTAAATTGGTTTTCGCCGGAAAACCGATTAAAATTTGGCCTGCGCTGCAAAAACGATTGTCCTGCGGACAAAACCCGTTGCAGCAAGGGTTGTGCCTGCACAGCAACCACTCGTTTTGTCCAGCGCAGGCAAAAATTCAATCGGTTTTCCGGCATGACCGTTACTTGCCGCCAGCCTTTTGGAGATAGACGAGCGCCTTCTCAAGCGCGGGGTTGTCCCGTTTCTTGATAGCATCCTGAACGTTGCTTGTTCCCCATTTAATCTCAAACTTTTCGGCGACTTTTAATGCCCTGTCGTACTCCTGTTTAGCGCGGGGCCAATCATTGAGCGTTGCATAGCACAGTCCAAGATTCATTCTCAGGTACGTGCGTGTGCAGCCATTTTCTAACGCGCTGTTGTTGCTCTTGATGGCATCGTCAACCTGACCAGCGAGGTACTCGGAACTGCCCAAGTAATACTGAAGTGTGGCGTCATTTGGGCGGAGGCGGAGTGCCGACTTGTACTCTGGCAACAGCTTCAGTTTTGTTATTTCCACTCAGAAACTCTGGCTATCCTGATATGCGCGTTTGCTTCGCTGACAGCCCGCATTGTATCCTTGTCGTTCGGATCGGATAACCATACCGTTGCACCCTCGCTTCCGCTTGCAAATACAATTTTCTTGCCATCTTTGGAGAACACAAGTGATCCAATGGTGGCCCGCTTCTTACTATCCGGGGAGGATACAACCGATCCCACGGTGGTTAGCCTTGCCATGATCTCTCGCCCTGTCTGTGTTTCCCACACATGTATTGAGCCGGAATAATCCATAATTAGCCCGATATTTCCTGCTACGATCCGCTGACCGTCAGGCGAGAACGCGACAAAGCCGATGCCCGTTGGATCATAGGTCAACAATTTCAGGACTACTTGACCTGTCTGTGTATTCCATACCTTCACCGTTTTGTCATAACTTCCGGTGACGACCTGTTGGCTGTCTGGAGAATAGGCGACCGAACTTACTCCTTCCGTATGCCCTGTTAAGGTTCTGATCTCCCGGCCTGTCTGTGTATCCCAAACTTTCGCCGTTTTGTCCCAACTCCCGGTGATGATTTGTGTGCCGTCAGGAGAGAAGGCAACGGAACTCACGCCTGCACTATGTCCCTTCAACATCAGTAACGACCGGCCTGTCTGCGCATCCCACACAATTGCTTCACCCGGTTTTCCATAATCTTTAAATTTTTCAGATTCTCCACTCGCCGTTGCAATCCGCGTACCATCGGGAGAAAAGGCGACAGAGCTAATTCTGGCGGTATGTCCTTTCAGAACCAGTATCTCTTGGCCTGTCTGCAAGTCCCATACCCTTGCCGTTTTGTCATAACTCCCGGTGACAATCCGCGTAGTATCAGGAGAGACGGCAACCGAAGAGATGAGAAGGGCGTGTCCGCGCATCGCCATCAACTTCCTTCCGGTTTGCGCTTCCCATACCGTCACTTCACCCGGCTTCCCCTCTTCTCCACTGCCAGTGATAATCCGCTGGCAATCGGGAGTGATGGCAGCGCAAGAGACAGGATCAGAACGCCAGTTAAGACTTACAATCTCTCGCTTCACACTCTGCTCAACATTAGGGTCGTTGAACAAAGAAGCATATTCTGTATGATCCTTGGGTTTTATTGGCTCAATGTGGCGGAGACGGTTCCAATAGCCCCACTCGAAACCTCGGAAGGGGCGGTACTTCTCCTGATTTATCTCATCCAAAATTTCATCGACGCGATCAAACCGTTTTGCCTCGTATGCGGCAGGAATGAGGCTTATGTTCGCAATGTACGCATTGCGTTCGGCTTCCTTTTGTTGTTGTTGCGACAGAGCGGACTGAGTACGCGCTATTGTCGCCGCCTTTTCCGCATCAGTCCGGTATCTATTTGCCTGCTGCTGCGACCGGATGGCCCACATTGTCAGCAATCCCATGATACTCACAACTACGGATGCCATTGCACCCGCGCGATAGAGGCCGCGCCGGTACGCCATCTGCTGACGACGTGCTTCGGCATAGGGCATGTTCTCGCGTATCCAACTCTGGTCGAAGACGCGCTCGTAGATACGGTTGCGTATCTCCAATTGCCTGTTTCGCGCCCGCGCTATGCCCGACAGCCGCAGCGTACTTTGCAGGGCGTCCTTCTCGTCGTTGACCACACTTCCGCGCCGCACTTTGCCGTACAGGTCGAGCAGAGCGGCCCGGTCCAGCGGACTGTCCAGTATGCGCTTTGCCACGAACGCCAGATTCTTTTCGCTTTTACGCGCTTCCGGTGCGAAGAACAGGCGTTCGCAGAGGGCATCAATGGCGCGGGGGTCGGGTATCGGGTGTCGGGTGTCGGGAGATACGAAGGACGAGTTGGGATCGTCTGAACCTACTTCTGTGAGTTCGGCGCAGAGGCGTTGGGTTAGGTAGGGATGGCCGTTTGTCCAGTAGAGGATGCGGTCTAGGATCGCTTCATTGGGAAGCCCTGCCGCCAGAACCGCCGCCTCAGTTCGCGTGAAATCCGAAAGCGTGATGCCCCTCCCGATGTTGAAGGGTGTTGAAGTGACGCTGTGAATGAGTTCATCGGGAGTTGCGGAACCCGCGAGGCAAAAACTCAGGCGGCGCAGGGCGGGTTCGTCCACGCGCCGATTGTAGCAGGCGCGAATGCCCGCGAAAAACTCGTCCGTAAAGTCGAAACTGCGAACGCTTTCGATCTCGTCCACGAAAATCACGAGGTTCGCGTCGCTGTGGGCAAGGACAACGGAACGCAGGGCTTCGACCCAGCGCTGCATCGGGCCGAGTTCGCCATTGTCGCGCCAGAAGCCGCGCAGGCCGTCCCAAAAATCGGGTATTCCCGCCGCGTGGAGGCTGTCCGCCACCTGACGCAGCATCCCGTTGTACCACTGCCCGGGCGTCACCTCTTTGCCCGTCGTGGTCAGGTCTATCTTGGCGACTACAACCCCGCGCTCACGCAGTTTTCGCGCCGTCCGTTCGATGAGAGACGACTTGCCGACCTGCCGGGTATCCAGAACGTAGCAGAATTGGGCGTCCAGAAGGGCTGCGAGCAGATCACGATCCGCCTGCCGCTCTACATAGCAAAGCGCGTCGGCAGGGAGCGTTCCCCCGGTGATATAAAAGAGTGGACGCATGGCGCAGCCTCACAGCAGACGAAAGGGCGGGGCCACAAAAGTATGGCTCCTCTTATTCTACCCGGTTCCGGCCCTGCGCCTTGTGCAGAACATCACACGCGCACTGTGATATTTTATGCTATGCGGGGAGGAGACGCTTCAAACTTTTGAAGATTGCCCTGCCCGGAACCGGGAGCATCGGCTTTCGTTCGCTTCGGCAGGGTATAATCAGGTGTAGCGTATGTTCGTTTTGAGGAGCAGAATCGTATGACAATTACACTGGACTTACCCCCGGAGTTGGAAGGGCAAATACAGCAGGTGGCGCGGGCACAGGGCAAGGATGTGGCTGCCTTCCTGCTTGACAGCATCCGTCAGCGCTTGCGCCATGACGTACTGCCCGAAGCGGATGCGCGTCTGCTTCAGATAATCAATGCCCCGATTGCTCCAGCGAGGGATAGATTTCCAGCCCCGAAGCAAGCGCCCCCTACGTTCCCCAAGACTCCAACAGCAACCATCCCACTAAAACAATCCCGCAAAAAAGACAGAAAAAAAGAGCAAAACAATGCGAAAAAAGCGAACCCTTTGCTCAACTCAGCCGTCTAAATAGCAGTACAAACGTCTACTACACAAACACAAAGGCTGAACGTTGGTAGTTCCTATCAACTATCAACTACACTAACAGGAAGGGAGGTGCATGAGAATGTCCCTACACCCCTCCCGCCCGCCTTGACGCTGCTGCGAGGTCACGACGCCTCTCTTCTACAATCTGACACAACGAGACATCGGGCTGGAAGCGCTGCATTGCCAAGATTTCGACGATGCCTCTACATATCCTTTTTTCTGACTGCTCTTTTTTCATCTGCCGCCTGTCCAATGCACTTTCAAGACTCCCGTTGGCAAAGGCCGGAATTCCCGCTGGTTCGTGAAGTTATAGATTTATGGACTTTTTTATTCTCGCAAAGATGGGAAGACCGCTAACCTCTGTAGAAACGGAGTAGAACGAATTATGCCATTGCCTCCTTTTGAGAGAACAGGCGACAATAGAGTATTGGCAGATCAAGCGCGAGGGCGGTTTTCGCGGTATCATTGAAGTGACAGGAGAATAACAACATGCTACGCAACGATCAGGAACTCACAACAACATTAGAGCGCATTGCCCGCTTTCAGCAGCAAGTCGCTCACCTGCGCCGCGTGGAAACCAATCCAGCCAACTACAAAGGCGCCTCTTCGGGCTTCCTTGCCGAAATAGACCGCATGCAATTGGAAGTGCGTGAGTATCTCAGTCTGCTTCCCGCAGAACTCGCCAAATAATCCCACAGGCAAAATAAACGAAACCAGCGTGAGGAACGCGGAAGCCGTGTTGCGTTACGCGGAAAGACGTTTTTGCACCTGCTGAACGAGGGTTTTTAGTTCGGGGTCGAGTTCCATCAAGCCCTTGACGCGCTGACAGGCGTAGACGATGGTGGCATGGTCGCGCCCGCCGAACGCCGTGCCGACAACCGTTGTATTGAGTTCGGGCAGCAGTTCGCGGCACAGGTACATGGCGACCTGCCGGGCGAGCGAAACGTCCTTGTTGCGGTTGGGGCCTTTGATGCCGATGGGAGACACGCCGAAGAACGGCGCGACCATTTCGATAATGTCGTTGACGCCGATTTTGCGCGAGCGTAGCGGCTTTTCGATGAAATACTCGCTTAAAACGCTTTGCGCCAGTTCTTCATTGGCGGCGGTGTTGTGGATGGAAGAATACGCGATCAACTTGGTCAATGCGCCTTCCAGCGCGCGCATGTTGGACTGAATGGCGCTGGCAATATAATCCAGAACCTCATCGGCGACGACAAAGCCTTCGCGCCGCCGGCATTGCTGCAAAACCGCGATGCGGGTTTCCAGTTCCGGCGGGTTGATGTCGGCGATTAATCCCGATTGGAAGCGCGAACGCAGGCGCTCGTCCATGGTGTTCAATTCGCGCGGGCTGCGGTCGCTGGCAAGCACGATCTGCTTGCCGCTCTGGTATAGCGTGTTGAACGTGTGGAAAAACTCCTCTTTGGTATGCTCCCGTCCCGCTACAAACTGAATGTCGTCCACAAGCCACACATCCACCTGCCGGTACTGCCGCCGAAAATCTTCCGTAGCGTGGTCTCGAATAGCCGTGACATAGTGCTGCGTGAAAAACTCGCCCGATACATACGCGATACGCGCGGACGGCTGGCGCTGCCGGATACGGTGCGCGATGCTTTGCATCAGGTGCGTTTTGCCCAACCCCGGCCCGCCATACAAAAACAGGGGATTGTACTTTTCGCCCGGATGTTCCGCCACGCTGGTCGCGCCCGCATGTGCCAGTCGGTTCGACTTGCCTTCCAAAAACGTTTCAAACACATACCGGTCATTCAACGGCTGACAGGGAATCGCCACTTCTTCAGCATTGTGCTTTTCGATTTTGGCTTTTTGATTAACGCGCTGCGCGTTCGGCTTGCCCGTCAGCGGCGGCACGTTGGATTGCCGATTTTCGATTTTCGATTTTCGATTTTCGCCCGAAGACTGATTATCTTCTGTCTTCTGTCTTCTGTCTTCTGTCTCCTCTCCTGTTCCCTGTTCCCTGTTCCCTGTTCCCTGTCCTACTGTCTCCTTTTCTCCTTTTCTCCTTTTCTCCTTTTCTCCCTCCGGCCCCGTATCTTCAACATCGAGGGAAAGGGTGGTTTGGGTCAGGGCGGCTTTGGCGCGTCCGGCTTCGGCGCGTTTGGTATCGGCGGTGCGCTGCTGTTCGCGCGACAGCACGACGAAGACCACTTTCAAGCCCGTCGAGTCCAGATGAAATTCCAGAGCGCTGCGGATGGAGTTGGCGTGGTTCTTTTCCAGGCGTTCGCGGAAGAAGGCGTTGGCGACACCCATCGTCACGACATTGCCGATGTAGCTGAGGGGCTGAACAGGCTGAATATAAGTGGCGAAGGCCACCGTGCTGACTTTGGTGGAAAGCAGGTGCAGCGCAAGCTCCCACGCCCGCCCCAGCGTGGCGGTGTGATCTTCCTCCCCAAATTCGAGTTGTCCGCTCACCCGCCGCCTCCCCGATTTCCCCGCCCGTCCGCTTGGCAGACACGATAATTTCCGACGAAAGAAACGCAGTTGCCAACGTTCTTCGACCCGGTTACTTCTCGCGCTGCGCGCGGCTTCTTTAATAGCGTGGGAACTGTCCCGACAGCGTGGAGGCAACAGTCACGAACGGACTGCGCCGGTGTTCACGGCGTGGGAACAGGGCTGATTATAGCAAATCGGGAGGAGAATCGCAAGGTGATTCAGGCAGATTCTTACCTTATTTTCGCTTATTTCCAAAGGTACTTTTGTCTACGCAAAATGACGCCTTTGCGCTTGCGCTAAGAAGTGTCTACCTGCTTTGGAACACTAAATGTAGCGTTTTCGCCACTTAATATCAACAGGTTTAGATGAGCGTCAGCAGGTTACGCCAATCGCGCATAGCCGCGCAGAACCTCCAAAATATGCGTTTAGATACTGTTTCGCGCAATCTAGCAAAAAAATCGTAAATCATATCCAAAATGGCTTGACAAAACAAAGGACAGGCAGAAATGACATGCCTGTCCACGATTTTCTCTATGCAGTTGCCCGAATAAACGCCGCCAGTTACCGATGTTTGTTCTATCAAACAGAACCTAAAACATTCTCCTAAATTTTCGCTAACGCCTGCCGTACCAGTTCGGGAATGTCGTGCGTGGTGTCGGCGACGGGAACGCCCGCGTCCTGCAATGCCTGTACTTTGGCCTGCGGCGTGCCGCTTGTGCCGGAAATGATCGCGCCCGCGTGTCCCATGCGCTTGCCGGGGGGAGCGGTGCGCCCGCCGATGAAACCAACAACAGGCTTGGTCATGTGCGCTTTGATGTACGCCGCGCCCTGCTCCTCGTCGCTGCCGCCGATTTCACCCACCATCACGATCACTTTGGTGTCCGGGTCAGCCTCGAACAGTGGAAGCACGTCAATAAACTTCGTGCCGATCATCGGGTCGCCGCCGATGCCCACGCCGCTGGATTGTCCCATGCCTCCCCGCGTCAGTTCGTCGGCGATCTCGTATGTCAGTGTTCCCGAACGCGATACTAAACCTACCGGGCCGGGCGTGAAGATCATGCCGGGAATGATGCCGATTTTGCATTTGCCGGGCGAAATCAGGCCGGGGCAGTTCGGGCCGATCAGCCGAACGCCGGGGTAGCTCCGCTTCAAAATGGCGTTTACCTTAATCATGTCTTCGGTAGGCACGTTTTCCGAAATGCAGACGACGAGGGACACTCCCGCGTCGGCGGCTTCCAAAATGGCATCGGCAGCGTTCAATTTAGCGGGCACAAAGATGCAGGAAGCATTGGCTCCCGTTTCCCGTACAGCCTCCCGCATGGTGTTGAAAACCGGCACGCCCTGCGCCGTCTGCCCGCCTTTACCGGGCGTCACCCCGCCCGTCACTGTAGTTCCGTACTCAATCATCTGCTGCGTGTGAAACCCGCCGTCGCGCCCCGTAATACCCTGCACGACAACGCGCGTCTTTTCATCTATCAGTATGCTCATAATCACTCCGTTCAAGTAGTCAGTAGTCAGTAGTCAGTAGTCAGTAGAAGAACCCGCTTCTGCAATTCGTCATTGTCGCGCAAAGAGTGAACAGACAGGCATTTCTACTGACTACTGACTACTGACTACTCCTCTTCTTCTCCTAACATCGGTTCGCCGTCCGCGTCGTAAAACGCTTCGCCTTCCGCGTAAATCAAATCGTCGCCGTGTTCGGCAAGCGTTCGCAGGGCTATATCTAAGGCCGGCCATGCGGGATGGTCCTCATCTTCAAGCATCGCAGGCAGGATTACGAATGTGTACACCATTCGGGTTTTGCGCAAATGATCGGCCACAATCAGTTTGTCGCCGGATTCGACATGGTTATTGGCAAAGCGCAAGGCCCCCGTTATGGCATGATCCGCTTCCTCGTCCGTGCCGACGACTGCGCGTTCCAGCAGCCATACATCGTGCAGTTCCGGCTCCTTCCAGCGTACAAACGCCGTTTCCCAGAGCGGATCGTCCAACTGCGCGTCAATGGCATCCCCGGCAATCTCTATGCCGATCCCGACAGGTAGCCTCGCCCGCCGCAGCGCGTCCAGCAGGATCCGCAGCGGGACGCCCGTTTCCGCTTGCGCAAATACAAAGAGAGGTTGGTCTTGCATGGTCGTAGGGATCAGGGTTCAGTGATCAGGGTCAGGGGTCAGGTTGTAAGATCGTAGCATCAAGTTGGATGCTCTTATGTCTTTTCTCTTGCGCATCTCCTGACCACTGATCCCTGATCACTGACCACTATTTTCCGCCCTTTTCTTAATCGCTTCCAAAGTGGCCTGCAAATTGTCGGTCATCAGTTTTTTGACGAGCGATTTAATCATCGGACCGATCATCGGAATGTCAATGTCATAGTCTACCACGCTGTCAAAGCGCGTCTGCGCGTCTGTTTCCGTAAACTGCCAGAAGCCGGACATGCGTTTCAAGTCGCCCGTAATCATCTGAAAGTCGTCGCGATGCGTATCATCATTCCAGACATCTTCCTGCGTCCAGCGCATAGACAATTTAACGGCAGGAATAAAGCCAACCCATTCCGTGACGGTGCGGGCATTGTCCGGGCTGCGCTCCAGCACTTTCAGCGACTTCAAATCGGCCATGAATTCGGGAAACGCCTCCACATCCCGCGCCACTTCGTAGACGTGTACAATGGGCGCGTTGATGAGAATGGTTTGTTCGATGCGCGGCATAACTTCTCCAGAGGTTTCAGGTGTCAGGTGCAGGTGTCAGGGTAGAAAACACGCCCCTAATTCTTTGCTGCCTTGCATATCATCGCAAACACTGTAGAAGTGTCGTCCCTAACACCTGAAACCTGAAACCTGACCCCTACTTATCCACTTCCCGCCACGCCAGTTCCGCCGCGCCCATAATGCCGGCGTTGTCGCCCAATTCGGCGCGGACGATTTTAGCGCCTGCCATGATGCTGCCGATGGCGCTGGCGCGGGCGGTGCGCAGGGCGGTCTGGAACAGGGTTTCCGACTGCGAGATTTTGCCGCCCAGGACGATCACTTCAGGGTTAAAGACGTTGACCATCGTGGCGATGCCCAGGCCGACGTAATGCCCGGTTTCCTGCAAAACTTCGATGGCAAGCGCGTCGCCCTTTTGCGCCGCGTCGTCAATCGCTTTGGGCGTCAAAAACTGCTGCAAGGCTTCCGTTCCGGTAATGCTTTCCCACAACAGCGTGTCACGTCCCGATTCCATTTTCAGCGCCGCGCGCTCGATGATGGCGTCGCGGCCTACGAGGGTTTCCAGGCGTCCGTGCGGGCCGTTAAGGCTGCTGCCTTTGCCGTCCGAAATGATGATGTGGCCCACTTCCGCCGCGCCGCCCGCCGAACCGCGCAGCACTTCACCCTCAATAATGATGCCGCCGCCAACGCCCGTGCCGAGCGTGAACATCACCAGATGTTTGGTTCCACGCCCCGCGCCGAAGCGGAACTCGCCCAGCGCGGCGACATTGGCGTCGTTGTCCATCACCATCGCCACGCCCAACTCCTGCGCAACCATTTCGCGCAGGGGAACGTCTTTGTAAGGCACGTAGCCGGAAGCGTCATTGTGGCCGAAGTTGGGCGCCCATACCACTCTGCCGCTTGGCACGTCAATGTGGCCGGGCACGGCGATGCCAACCGCGCCAACTTCTTCAAGTGAAATTTTGGCGTTCTGGCACGCGCCGCGCACGGCCTCGCCAATGCGCGCAACAGTGCGCTCAACGCCGGACTTGGCTTCTGAGGAATTTTCCGAGCGTCCCAGCGTGGTTTCCTCACGGCTGATGACGGCGGCGCGGACGTTGGTTCCGCCCAGATCAATGCCGACAACGTAGGCGGCGTCTTTTTTTGGTTGCACGGGAGCCGTATTCACGGGCGCGTTCCTCCACTAAGGCTGAATTTGGTGGCTGGCAGTTGGTAATTGGTGGCAGGAAGCCAGTGCGCAGGCCGTTCCGCCGCCTGCAAGTATAGCCGAGGACGCGAGGTTTGTCAAGACTCAAAAGCAAGCCTGCGGAACGTAATTGCCTTCATTCCCGAAACATATTGTATTTTTCGTCTGTGGGCAGTATCATAGTGTCGAAAGTATCCGTTCCAAAGCATTTACTGCAAAGCGAGGACGTTCATGCCGGACGATTTTGATTATTCCAAGTTTGATTATTCCAAGCCGCGAGACGCGCGGCCTGTAGGGGAAGCGCAGCCCCTGCTGACGTATCTGCTGGTCGCGCTTTCGGTGATGGTGACGGGCGCGTTCTTCGCGCCCGGCAGCGAACCGGGAACCTTTTTGTACCGGCTCGGCCACTTGGGATTCGGGTCGTCGCTCGACATCTGGAACGGCCACTACTATTTTCTCGTGACCGCCATTTTCAACCATCTGTCTCTAATGCACATCGTTTTCAATATGCTCTGGCTGCTGCAATTGGGCCGCGTATTGGAAATGACCCTGAAGCCCTGGCAGTACGCGCTGTTCGTTTTGGGCGCGGCGGTTGTCGGCTCATGTTCGGAAATGATGATCGGCAGCAATGGCGTCGGCATGTCGGGCGTTGTCTATGCTATGTTCGGCTTATTGTGGGCGGGGCGCGGAGCCTACCCTTCCTGGAGCGCCGTTGCCACGCGCAACAATCTGAACTATCTCATAGGCTGGGGCGTGTTGTGCATCTTCCTCACGTACACAAATATCATGCGTATCGGCAACGGGGCGCATGCCGGCGGATTTTTGTTCGGGCTGTGCATCGGCTGGCTGTTTGTCGCGCCGCGCCGCCGCCCGATTTGGTGGCTGCCGCTTGCCGGACTGATGGTTGTTTGCGTTCTGGCGCTGACCTGGGTTCCCTGGTCGCCGGATTGGAAATGGCGGCAATACAGTCAGGCATTTGATAAAGCAAGCAAGGCGTTTGAAAAGGGCGATTACCCCCAATCCATTGCCTTGTTTGAGCAGGCATTGACGCGCGTACCCCACGAGGAAAGCGCCGAACACAATATCGCGGCTGCCTGGCACAATATGGCGGTGGCAGCGCTGAAGCGCAACGACCCAAAAGCGGCAGAAGCCGCCATGAAGCAGGAAGAACAGGCCAAAGCCCGCGCCGATGCGGATATGAAACCGGGCCAAGCCAGTGAAGATACGCCTGCATCGGACGATTCAAACGCGCACAAACGGACAAAATCCGCCACAGAACACTAATTTTCCTCAATGAATCTCTTTCGTAAGCCTGTTCGGTTCGGTAGGCTTTGTGTTGTTCAAGAGGATTAATGAAAACAGTTTGATAGCTGCGAAGGCAAGGCCAATGCCGGAACGCGCCGTACAATCCAAAACACCGCCAACCAAAACACAACAAAAAACGCGCGCAGCCCGCTTGTCGGTGGGCTGCAACGCGCTTTTGGTGCTGCTTAAACTCGGTATCGGGCTGTGGATCGGGTCGGTGGGCGTTTTGTCGGAAGCCATGCACTCGGCCACAGATTTGATGGCCGCAAGCATCGCGTTTTTATCCGTGCGCGCCTCAGATATTCCGCCCGACGACGATCACCCGTATGGACACGGTAAAATCGAAAGCATTTCCGGGCTTGCCGAAGCCCTCTTGATTGTTGTGGCCGCCATTCTCATCATTTATGAAGCGGCCAGTAAACTGCGCAATCCCGAACCCGGCCTGCCGCCCCTCGGCGCGGGATTGGCCGTAATGGTCTTTTCCGCAACCGTCAACGTGTTTCTGTCCCGGCACCTGCTGCGCGTGGCGCGGCAAACCGACTCGCTCGCTCTGGAAGCCGACGCGAAGCATTTGCGCACCGATGTTGTCACGTCCGTCGGCGTCGCAGTGGGACTATTGCTCGCGCATCTGACGGGCAGGGCGTGGTTCGATCCTCTGACCGCGCTGTTTGTGTCCCTGCTGATTTTATACACAGGCTATAAATTGGGACACGAGGCCATGCACCCCCTGCTTGACGCCCGCCTGCCCGTAGAGGAAGAGGCCGTCATACAAGAAGTTTTGGAAACGCACCCCAAAGTGCTGAGTTACCACAAGCTGCGGACGCGCAAATCCGGTTCGCAGCGCCACATAGATGTTCATGTCCTGATGGACGACAACAGCACCCTGCTGGAAGCGCATGACATCAGCGAGGAACTGGAAGACCACATACGCGCCGCCCTCGCCGACACGCATATCAACATCCACATCGAACCCTACCACGCCGAAATGCGCCATCAGCAGGAAGCGCACGGGGAGTAGGTATCAGGTGTCAGGTGTCAGGTGCAACATTGCTGTTACACTTAATAGAGTGGGCAAATGGCATTTCCCTGAAACCTGACACCTGACACCTGATACCTAGCCAACTGTCATCGTCGAATACACCGCGTTGAACACTTCTTTGGGCGTGGTCAGGCCCGCGAAGATTTTTTCGTAGCCGTCCTGGAGCATGGTACGCATTTTGACCGTGCCGAACGCATAGTTTTTTACTTCCTCGACGGTTGCGTGCCGCGCAATCAGTTCGCGCAGACCTGCCGTGCTGACCAGCAACTCGAACAATCCCAAGCGTCCCTTGAAGCCGGTTTGTCGGCAGTTTTCGCAGCCTTTGCCCATGTAGAACGAGCGTCCTGCCATCTGCGCGGGGTCCAGTCCGATTTCGATCAGTTCGTCGGGCGGCGGCTGAAACTGCGTTTTGCAGTTGACGCAAATGGTGCGGACAAGCCGCTGCGCCATGACCGCCTGGAGCGTGGAAGCGATCAGGTAAGGCTCCGCGCCCATGTCCATCATGCGCCCGACGGTTTCAATGGCGTTGTTGGTGTGCAGGGAGGAGAGTACAAGGTGTCCGGTCAGGCTGGCCTGTATGCCGATACCCAGCGATTCCGGGTCGCGCATTTCGCCCACGAGCATGACGTCCGGGTCCTGGCGCAGGAACGAGCGCATGACGCGGGGAAACGTCATCTTTTCCGTCACCTGCACCTGCAAAACGTGGTCGCTGAATTCGTACTCAACCGGGTCTTCGACGGTCACGATGTTGCGCTTTTCCCGATCCAGTTTGTTCAGGCTGGCGTACAGCGTGGAGGTTTTGCCGCTTCCCGTCGGGCCGGTGACAAGGATCAGGCCGTAGGAGGACTGCACGGACGTTGACCATGCCTTCAGCACATCGGGCGGCATTCCCAACTTTTCCAGTTCCACTTTTGCGCCCATCGGGTCGAGAATACGCATCACGATCTTCTCGCCGTTCAAGCCGGGCAGCACGGACATACGCGCGCTGAGTCGGCGCGGGCCGTATTCCATATCCAGACGCCCGTCCTGCGGTTCGCGCCGTTCGTCAATGTGCATCCCCGCCGCCAGTTTAAGCCGCGCCAGCACGTTGGGAACCAGGTCCGCCCGCATTTGCCCCACGTCCTGCATCACGCCGTCAATGCGGTAGCGCACCAGCAGGCGGCTGCGCTCCGGCTGCAAATGCACGTCGGACGCGCCCACATCCAGCGCCTTGCGCAGCATGTAATCCGTTTGCGTGACGGCTTCGGTCAGTTCGCCGCCCATTTCCCGCGCCACGCCATCCTGACGCATAATCAGCTTAAACGACTGCGGCCCGGTTCGCGCCCCTACTTGTGTCATTGGTGTTGCTCCTTTGTCGGATTGGGAGCAGGAGCCTTGCTGAGTTAGCCCCGTATCTTCGTCGCGCCGTTCAATCCGCTTACGCTGAACCTGGCAATGACCGCGCTCGCTTTGATTGGCCTGATAACGGCGCATGATCTGCCGACGGCGCGCATGTGCCTGCGTCGGCGGCAGGAGAAACGCGCATGACGGCTGCCGGTTCAACCGATGCTGCAACCGCAACATTTACCTCTATTTATCAGCAGGCAATGGGAGCGGATTTTTGCCGCCTGCATCGGAAAATTCAGCAGCGTTTCGGCTTCAGCAGCAGGGATGAAACCGCTGCTGTGGGAACAGGGACGATGGAGCGCGTCTGGCATGGGCGTTTGTACACGCTGCCGTTTTTATGTGTGGGTACCTGGCGGCGCATCATGTTCCCCGAACACGGAGTAAACATTCCCTTTACCATCCAAAACTATGCGTATCTGATAGTTACGGACGCGAAACGGTGACATGGGTACGCGCGTTCCAGACTATTGGTGTTGCTCCTTAGAAAGTGGTTGGTAATTACATTATAACGTGGTTGTAGCGTTAATCTGCCGCTTACGGATAAGAACGGATGCTGATTTTTCCTGTGTTGTTGGCGTTGGGGGCGGCGGCAATTGGAGGCGCAGCGCTTTTTGCACCAGTTCGGGACGCTGGAACTCTTTGGCGTAGTTGTCGCCGGTTTTCAGTTCGCCGCCCACGTTCCAGCGCAGGTAGGAAGCGATGTTGGCGGAGCCGTCGTAATGGCCCGCAGCGGTTTGCGCGATCCAGGCGAAGGGACGCGCGGCGAGGGCTTTGTCGTCCGGTGTGGCTGCGCCCGGTTTCTGCTCGTCGGGCGTGAGCGCGGGGAAGGCCGTCAGGCTTGCCAGCAGCGTTCCCGCGCGCGGGTCATGGATGACGAGCGATTCACCCGATGCCGTGAGCGGACGCCGGAACGCGGACGGCAGGATGGCTAACTGCTCCAGCGACGTAATTGCAACCCGCTTGCCGACTGCAATATCCCATATAATAACCTGATTGCTTGTCGTTCGCGCGGCAAACCATTTGCTGTCATTGGAAAACGTCAGGCCGGAGGGATTGAAATTGTAATCCTGCGTGGCTTCGCTGTTGGGCGTTACCCCGGTTAAGATGCCCACGATCTGCCCCGATTGGACGTTCCAGATACGCATTTTTTGCACCCCCCGCGTCAGGATGTATTTGGCGTCGGGGGAAAGCGTGATGCCGAACAGGTACTCCCCGTCCGTAATCTTCAAGTTGGATTTCAGCGCGCCTGTCGTCACGTCGTAAAACTGCACTTCGCGGTCCAGCATCGCCGCCAAAGTGGTCCCGTCCGCCGACAAATGGATGCCGTCCTGGTAGCGTCCCGGCGCAACCGTCGCCCGCAACTGCCCGCCCGGCACGTCGTACAATTGAATCGCGCTGTTGTTCAGGACGAGAAACGTTTTGTTGTCGGGCGTGAAGCGGGCGATGCGTTCGCGCTCCAGTCCCGTGTTGTTGAACTGGCAGTTCAAGGTTCCGACAATCGTTCCCGTCGCCACATCCACGAGAGATGTTTTTTCGCCGCTCACGGCCAGCAGTTTGCCGTCGGGCGAGAAGATGATGCGATTAGCGTTGGTGGTTCCATTCACGTTGGGCGAGTACAAGCGCCTCTTTTGCCTGGTTTGCAGGTCGTACACATCCACGCTGCCGCTGTGGGGAACCACAAACGCAAGGGTTTTGCCGTCCGGCGCGAACACAGGTTCGGTTTGCAGATAGCGGTCGCGCGGCCCATACTGCTCATTGGTTTGGAAGTTGTCGCGCAATTGCCCCGTCAGCGTGTCCCAGATTTGCAGGTAGCCGTTGAAGGCAACACCGGCGGCGAGCGCTCCATCCGGCGAGTACGAAAAATAGTACAGCGCGCTGGACGCCTGGAACGCGGCAACCTGCTTCCCGCTCTGGCTGTTCCACACGCGCAGTCCACCGTCGCCGTCGCCGCCCACGAGCAGGGGATCGTTGGGCGCGAACAGCAGCATGTCCGTTTCCCCGCCCCCCTCGGTCATCACGCGCGGCTTGCCCGTCGCCACATCCCACAACTGAACGCCCTTCTGGTTTTCGTGCCAGTTGGGAGCGACGACGGCCAGCGTTTGCCCCGTTCGGTCAAAGCGCAGGGCGCGAACGCTGATTTCCGGCTTGCCCGGCAGGGTTGCCAGGCGCTTGCCGGTCGCCACGTCCCACACAAACACATCGCTCGGCGCTTCCTTGCTGCTTCTGTTGCTCCCTGTCGCCAGTTTCTTGCCGTCCGGCGAAAAGGCCAGGGACGTGACGGGCGAAGTATTGCCCTTCAGGGGTGGCAGCAGTTTGCCCGTTTTCAAATTCCATGCCCGCGCCCCGCTGTCGTTGTTGGCAAGGGCAAGCGCGGAGCTGTCCGGCGCAAACACAACGTCGGCGTTGTAGCCCTGATCGGAGCGGAGTTCAAACGGCTGGAGCGTCAATTTGGAAAGACCGGTTTCCGCGTCCACCAGTTGAAACGTCACCAATTTATACCGCCGGGGCGAGTTTGCGCCGTTGTTGTCGGTATCAATCTCTTCCTGCTCCTCGCGCTGAAACAGCAGGGTCTTGCCGTCGGGCAGAAACGCGAGCGGGCGTCCGTACTTTTGCTGTGTTTCCGGCTTCCACGCATGGGTGTCGGTCAGCGTACCCGTCCGCATGTCCCACATCTGCACCTGATTTTGGAACGTGTACGTCGTGACCATGTCGCCGCTGACGGCAAACGTGGCGTAACTGGAAGGCATGACCTGCGTTTGGCCTATCGGCTGCCCCGTTTCGGTGTTCCAAAAGCGCAATTGCCCGGAACTTTGCGTTACCAGCGTCTTGCCGCCGGCGGCAAACGCAATGCGCGAAACAGGCGCGCCCTGCGCCAGATTCAGCAGCAGTTGCCCGCTTTTGAGGTCCCACAACCGCGCCGTGCCGTCCTGGCTGGCCGTTGCCAGCAGCGCTTTCCCCGGCGCAAAGACCATACTCAAAATGCGGTTCGAATGGCCTTGCTGGAGGACGGGGAGGGGGTTGGGAGTTGATAGTTGATAGTTGATAGTTGATAGTTGGCCGCTCGTTGCTTGCGCGACTATCGTTTGTCCTTTATTCCGGTTTTCGGCGTATTGCGCGAATGCCCTCTGAGTATTGGGCAAAAGCATTGTCATCATCAGCCATGCGTATTGTTGTCTCATCATAATTCCTCGTCCTATCAACTATCAACTTTTTACTATCAACTACAATGCCTCATTCTCTTCCTTCGGCGGGCGCAGCATCAGGGCGCGAATTACGTCCGGGCGCGTGGCGTCCCTCGAAGAGAATACGGTACAGGGCGGCGCACAGGGGCATTTCGATTGCAGTGCGCGCGGCCAATTCGCACAAGACGCGGGTTGTCGGGACGCCCTCGGCCACCTGTCCCAATTCGGCCAGAATAGCGTCCAATTGCCGGCCCTGTCCCAGAGCATGGCCTACGCGGTAATTGCGCGATAGGTGGCTGGCCCCGGTTGCCACCAGATCGCCGAAGCCGGACAGGCCGCGAAATGTTTCCGCCTGCGCGCCCTGCGCCACGCCCAATCGAATGGCTTCCGTCAGGCCCCGCGTCATCAGAGCGGCTTTGGAATTGTCGCCAAACCCCAGCCCGTCGCACACGCCCGCGCCAATCGCAATCACGTTTTTAATCGCGCCGCCGAGTTCCACGCCGATAACGTCCTGCCCGGTGTACACGCGAAAGGTCGGCGCGGCCTGCTGCGAAAACAAGCGCTGCGCCCGTCTTGCGGCTTCCTTATTTATAGACGCGGCGACACTGGCGGATGGCATCCCCTGCGCCACTTCAATCGCTAAATTCGGGCCGGAAAGCGCGACGATGCGTTCGGGCGCGTCGGGCAGAACTTCGGCAAGAACCTGACTCATGCGCAGTCCCGTGCCTTCTTCCAGCCCTTTGGCGGCGGAAAGCAGCAGGGCGTGGGGCGGCAAAAAACCGCGCGCCTGCTCCGCAATGCCGCGCATGGCTCCACTGGGCACGGCGAAAACAACGGCTTCCACATTATGGCAGGCTTCGGCAAGATCGGCAACAGGCGTAATCGCCTCGTCAAGCCGAAAGCCGGGCAGGTACGCGCGGTTTTCACGCGCGGCTTGCAGCAGTGCGATGAGGGCGGGACTGCGCGCCCACAGCCGTACCTGCTGCCGATTGGCAGCCAGCAGAACCGCAAGCGCCGTGCCCCAACTCCCCGCGCCCAGCACGGCGACCGGCGCGGAAATCAGGCTGGTTGTTGGTATGTTAGTCTCTGTTTTGATACGTTTGTTCCGGTACGTTTTGCGGCTACATTCAGGGATACGCTTCTTCCTGTGGCAAATTCGCTATTGTGGAACGCGACTCCTGCACAATGTTGCTTTTATAACCTGTCCGGTTCGCGGTACACGTTCAATGTTATGTTGAATATGCCATAATCATAAATCATGCGCGGTTGCCGCAAAGGAAGACGTTTAGCCTGGAGAAAGTCACAATGGATGCCGCTGTCAAAGCCCGGTTAGAGGCCGCCGGATTTCGGGAAACGACGGTTCAGGAACTTCTCGGTCTGACGCCGGAAGAAAACGAACTGGTTGAAACGCGCCAATGCGAGGCGCGTTTGATTCGAGAATTACGTCAGACGCATCATCTAACTCAAGAAGCGTTAGCGAAGCGTTTAGGCTCAGATTAAGGCAATGTCTCCAAAACGGAGAAATATGTAGAGTCATCGTCGAAATCTTGGCAATACAGCGCTTCCAGCCCGATGTCTCGTTGTGTCAAATTGTAGGAGTGAGGCGTCGTGACCTCGCAAAGCGTCAGGGCGCACGGGAGGGGTGAAACATAGGCCTGCACCTCCCTTCTGGGTTAGGGTTCTAGGGTTTTAGGTTGTTAGTTGTTAGGTTGTTAGTTGATAGGAACTGCGAACGTTCAGCCTTTGTGTCTGGATAGTAGACACTTGTGCTATTTAGACAGGAGGAATGGGGAAAAGGTTCGCTGTTTTCGGATTGTTTGGCTATTTTTTTCTGCTTCTTTTTTGGTGTGATTTTTTGCGGGAGGGTTGCTGGGGGATGATGGGTACGACAATCGTGAGCAATTATGTAAAGTTTTTAAGATGCGTTAGCCCTGTTCCGGTTCGCGGCCTGCTTGACTCTGCTTGCAGGATTAGGTAGACTACGGTATATTACAAACAACATCGTTGTGTACAGTAGAAAGCGAGTGCAGTCGGTACGAAAGTCTGCTCCGAAGAACAAAGTGTTTTTGCTATGTCCTTCTCGGCTCCGTCGAGTGGACGCCCGGCTAAGAACCTTTGTTTGTGCCGCAGGAACCGTTGGCCGTGACCGCATGACCATCTGTACACAAGGGAATAGGTTTGCAACACAATTACAAACAGACTTTCCACAGGGCGGTGTGGAATCAGCGCAAGACTGTAGAAGCCCCGGCGTTTACGCCTGGGGAGCCGTCACAATTTGAAAGCGGAACAGAACTCAGGAGAACATTCCCATGCACACTCGGCTCAACCGACAACTCTTACTGAATGTGGCAGGCGCTGCTGCCGTGCTGTTCCTCAGCGCAAGCCTGCCTTCCCTCGCGCAGCGTCCCGGTGGCGGGCAGGGACGCGCCGGGGGCGCGAACGGCGCAAATGGCGCGAATGGTCCCGGCGCGGCGTTCGGCGGCATGATGAACACCCCGATGGGCGCGCAGATGGGCGAGATGCTCAACAAAATGCGCCAGACGCGCGCTTTTGTGGACCCCGGCGTCAGCAATACGTCCAACCTGCTGACCCGCTCCGATGTGCGCAACGAACTGGTCCTCAATGGGCGTCAGACCGAAGCCATTGCCGCGCTGTCCAGCGGCTACCCCGCCGCCATGATGCAGGGCATAATGACAACCGTAATCAGCAGTATGCAGAAAATGCAGCAGGATGGCGTCAATATGGATTTCCGCACTATGACGCCGGACGACCGTCAGCAGATGTTTACGCAGATGCGCGACAAGGCAACGGAAAGCATGTTTGCGGTGCAGGCCGACCAGGACAAGAAGGCGGAAGCGTCCCTGACACCCGCGCAGCTTAAGCGGCTGCATGAGTTAGACTTGCAGTGGCGCGGCCCGCTCGCCTTGACCGAGGAAAAACTGGCGGACAAAGTGAATTTAACGTCCGAACAGCGCGCGAAAGTTTACGGCTCTCCTAAAAGAATTGCGGGATGCGCGCATGAAGGCGCAGATGGGCATGTTCAGTCCGGGCGGCGGCTTCCCCGGCGCTCCGGGCGCAGGCGGCAGGGGCGCCCCCACCGGCAAACCGAACGGCGCAGCCGGCGCAAAGGACGCGAATCCTCCCGGTAAGACCAGTGACGCAGGCGCTCCGAACGGCGCGGGCAATCCTCCCGCTAAACCCGCCACTCCCGGCGCAGACCCGAACGCGGAAATCAACGCCGCGCTCAACGCTCCCGGAGCCGGAAACTTCACCCCGCCCTCGCCGGAACAAATTCAGCGCGCGACGGATGAGGCGAGCAAGCAAAGCGAAGCCCTGCTCAAAGCGATGGATAAAAAAGGGTTGCTCCTCCTCACGCCCGAACAGCAGACGCAATGGAAACTCCTGCAAGGCAAGCCGTTCACCTTCCGCCAATACCTGTAGGAAGAGATGCGTGAAACTCTCCCGGGGGCTGCTTCCGCCCACGTCAAGCGGCCCCAGGAACCTATAAGAGAAGGAGACGCGATGGATCGCAGCGAGATGCTCACGCTTTGGAACGACATGGGGAGTGAAGGCAATTGGGTTCCCTCGTGGCCGGATAGCCTGGCGGGAGTGACGGCGCAGGAAGCGCTGTGGACGCCGCATCCCGGTTGCCATTGCATCTGGCAAGAAGTGGTACATGCGACCTTTTGGCGACAGGTGACGCTGGCGCGTATGGAAGGTGGCACACCGCCTAGCGAGCCGGAAATTGAGGCGCAGCAATTCGCCCTGCCTGCGCAAACCGGCGAGGCAGAATGGGCCACAGCGGTTGCCGCCTTGCAGCAGACGCAGGGAGCGATAGCCGCCGCCATTGAAGACGAAACCAAAGATGTGGAGCGCATCCCGTACCACCTGATCCACGACGCCTACCATTTAGGCCGGATCACGCAACTGCGCATGATGCAGGGGAACGCGCCCAAATTCTAGCCCAAGTGTCTATTTATAAGCAGACAAGCATAAGAACTTCTGAACTAATCCCCGCTTGTCTGCCGTCTCTACATTGAACCCCCGCTTGCAATACCGCAAGCCCCGTTCCTGATTGCTTCCTGAACAACTTTGTCCCCCCAAAGGAGTTTACAGTTATGCCGTTTGGCAATCTTGCGCCTACCCCAAAATTCGTTCGCTCGCTTCGACGCGCTCTTTCTTTGCCCATTGCAGCGTTCGCGGCCTGCATTCTGCCGATGCTGCTTGTCGGCTGTGGCACCCCTGTTACGAGGACGTCTGTTCCTATAGCCATTCCGGTCACGTCAGGAACGCGCCTGCTGTTCGACTCGGAAGTGTTTGCCGCCAACGCCTTTACCAATGGAATTGACACTATTGCCCCGGATGGCAGCAATCTTCAGCGCGTCATCAATGACGACAGCGCCGTATTTCCTCGTTTCAGCGCGGATGGGACGAAACTCGTTTATGAAGGGGGATCGGGAATTTCTTTTCTGGTCATCGCCAATGCCGATGGCTCCAATGTTTCGACAGCCCAGTCGTCCGGCGTGGCTTCCTACCCCGCGTTTCGACCCGATGGCAAGGCGCTTGTGTTTGTCAGCGGCTCCGACGAACTCTACACGCAGAACGTTGACGGCTCACAGTTTCACAAGATTCTCACGCCCCCGGCCGGCTACGGTCTTTCGCGCCCTGTTTACACGCCGGATGGAACCCACATCGTTTATGAGCAGGACCCTAATGTTGCTACCAACGATACGCCCAAAGTGTATGTCATCAATGCCGATGGCAGCAATCGCCGCGCCCTCGGCCCCGATTACAGCGTTACGCCCGCTGTCAGTCCCGATGGCAAGCGCATCGCTTACGGCGGCTATAACAACACCGGCACAACTATGGGCCTGTTCCTGATGAACGCGGACGGGACGGGGCAGCCGGCCACACTCATTCTGAGCAACGCTTCCCATCCGGTTTTCAGCCCGGACGGCACAAAAATCGCCTACCTGAAACGGCTGGACGACAGCATGGCAATCAACAGCAGTCCCACCTACGAAATTCACATCATCCATGTGGACGGCACGGGCGATACGCGCGTCGGCACAAAACTGGCTGTCGCAACAACGTCACTGGACTGGCGCTAAGACCCACCTTAACTTTTGTATCTTGTATCTTATATCTTGTGCCTTATCCCTTATCCCTTATACCTTCTGCCTTCTTCGCTCGCTCGTCTCTCGGCGTTTGTTTGATGTCGTTCCATGGAAAGCGGCGCGGTTCTTCGCTCGGCGTGGGCGGCAGGCCGAAGCCTAAGATGTAGGCGCGGCGGGGAATGTCGGAGCGGTTTGGGCCGGCGTAGTGCAGGGTGCGATTGTGGTGGATGGTGCAGCCGCCGGGTGGCAGCGGGCAGGGAACGGCGTGAGCAACGGCTGCGCCCCCATTGGTTTCCATGTCGTCAATTTCCAGGCCGTGAATGCGAACGTCGTGGTTGATGCTGTGATGCGGCAGAATGTCCAGGCGGTGGCTGCCCGGCACGAACTGCATACAGCCATTTTCGATTGTGGCGGGCTGAAGCGGCATCCACAGGCTGAACGAGTTGTAGCGCATCATCGGGTTCCAGTACGCTTCGTCCTGATGCCAGGGCGTGGCGGCGCCGATGCGGGCAGGCTTGAAAATGGCGTGTTCGCCCATCGCCTGCGCGTCCGGCCCAAGCAGTTGGCGGGCAACATGCAGCGCATTGACGCGAAACAGGCCGTTTTTCAGTTCCGGCGCGTATTTGGCAGGGTTCAAAATCTGCGGCAGGGTGGCTTCCTTGCCCTCCTCATCCGTGCCGCCCAGGTCGAACTGATTGCCTTCCTCCCGCCCGGCGCGGCTGGCAAACAAGCGGTCGTAAATGTCGCGCAGCCAGGCCACTTCGTCAGGCGTGGTAATCGCCTCCAAAATCAGGTAGCCCTCCCGATGGTAAAAATCAATCTGCTCCTGCGCCAATGTAACCGTCGGCTCCGCTGCCGCTGTGTTCTGTAAGGTTGTTGCCGTCATCATGCCTCCTGATCTCGCAATTTCGTCTTCCGCGTCACCATACCCTGCTTGATTGTAGCCTGTACAGCCTATCTCCGAGCAGTGTACCTTCTATGTACCGGTTTCAGACACATTCTGAGACGTGAATGTGAGACGCGATAAGATTGAAACCGCTCCTCATCGTCTGACGTATCAATTCCAGAATTTAATTTTCTGTCTGTGTTGATACTAAAACTTGCGCATTCATAAATACGCAGGCGCTTTCCTCAAACCAGATATGCCGAAAGAGAGATTGTACCATGCGTCACCATCGTTTTCTGTTCGTCCTTGCCGTATTTGTCATTGTCAACATAGCGGGCTGGTTTGTGGCTGCCCTTTATCTCAAAAAGCAAGTGTTTGCCGACCTGAGAGGGCCGTACACAACTCTGTTCAATACCATCTTTCCGTTTGACTCGGTGGATGCGGGACCGCGTTCCCGCTTTGTGCAGACGGATTGGGTCTTCCCAAAAGATGCGCCTGTGGTTGGCCCGAACGGAGAAACCCGCATGTCCCTGACGACGGACGGGCGTACCGTCAGCGTCAGCGTCCGTAAAGGCACGATGTACTACCACACGCCGCTTTCTTTTGAGCAGGTGTGCAGCCTGTATCGCCAGAAACCGTCCGTAGAGGAAAACCGCAATGCCTTTGAGGGCGTTGCCACCGACTCCAACCAACATGCCGTTTTTGTCTGCTATGGAAGCCGCTACAACATCTTCCTTCTTGTCACGCATATTCCCGCAAGTCCGATGACCAACGTGACGATTGACTATCGCGCCATTGACGTAGAGGGGCTGCCAGCGCGCTGATAAGCCGAAACCTTTCTACAGCGCGGCTTCACTTCTTGTGCCGTTGCGCGCGGCAGCAGGCAATTTCGGGAACATTTGCCATTTCTGTTCAGTTATACACTCGTAACCAGTAACAGGGGTAACTCTGTGTCTGGTGCAGCGCCTTTTCTTTTGCAGGTGTTTGGTGTGAAACAGACGGGTTCCAGGAGTTCACAAGGAGTTTACGACAATGAAGTATGCTATGAAGACCTCGCTGTATGTGACTGCCGCCGCGCTCGTGACATTGAGCGGTCTCGCGGTTGCCCAGGATAAGATGGGCAAGATGGACAAGGGCGATAAGATGGGCAAAGCGGGAAGCGGCACGGTCAGCGCCCAGGACAAGATGTTTATGCAGCATGGCGGAGAATTCTAATATCGCCGAAATCAAAACCAGCCAGGTTGCGCTTACAAAAGCCACCAAACAGCCCCTCAAAGATTTCGGGCAAAAGATGATTGATGACCATACCACCGCGGAAAACGACTTGAAGACGCTTGCCGGGAGCAAGAGCGTGACACTGCGGGGCGATACCGAACCTGACAAACAAAGCGGCCCTTGCCAAACTGATGAAGCTCAGTGGCGCGGCTTTCGACGCCAGCTACACCAAAGTGCAGAAAACCGGCCACGACAAAACCATTCTCGCGTTCCAGAAAGAAATCAGCAGCGGTAAGGACGCGGATGTGAAAGCCTACGCGCAGAAAGTACCTGCCCGCCATTCAGGAACATGATAAGATGATCATGGACATGAAGGCTACGGGTAAAATGGACAAGATGGGTAAGATGGGTAAGATGGATAAAATGGGCAACGGCAAAATGTAGATTCTCTTCTACACTCGGCTTGTGCTTCCATGCCGGTTCTGTCCTTTTTAGCAACGCAAAATGCCCTTTCTTCAAACTGATAATTGGAGAGAGGGCATTTGTCGCGTCGGCTCCTGATGAACTCATTTCCGTCTGTGAATTTTTTCACACGCTGAACTTTTGTTAAAATTTGTCTGTTTAACCGGCAGGAATAACCGTCATGCGGGTAGAATACCTCGCCTGCATGTTAGCGCAACGTAATGGTTGCTAATTCCATGCGCAAAACATCCGGCGCGGTAAGCAAGAAGACACCGGAGGACAATTCTTGACAAGGAGAACGTGAGCAAATGAAGTTTGTAATCGCGCGCACACAGCCGTTCGCGCTCAAAAAAGGAACCCGCGCTGTTTTCACAGGATTGGCCGCTGTCGGACTGATTGCCAACTTGTTCGGCTGCGGGGGTGGCAGCGGCGGCAGCAAGAGCGCCGCCGACTCGAAATTGCTGTACACCGAATCTAACGATCCGACGCGCAACGTCATTCTGGCGTTCCGGCGCGCGTCCGACGGTTCCTTGACGCCGCTTGCGAGCAGTCCCATTGATTTGCGGGGACAGGGATTTGCCAACCCACAGGAACAGCCCGGCCCGCCCGACGCGGACCAGCAGATTATCACCAACGCCAATCATACGCTGCTGTTCGCGGTCAATTCCGGCAGCAATACGATTGCCGTCATGAAGATCAATTCCGACGGCAGCCTGACCCACATTTCCGGTTCGCCCTTTGCTTCCGGCGGCACAAACCCGTTCACCCTGTACCTGTTGGGCAGCAAACTCTACTGCGGCAACAAAAACGTGGGGTCGGGCGCGGGGGCTGGCGGAACGCCGAACTACACGGTCTTTAATGTGGGCGCGGACGGCACATTGACGCAATTGACGGGCGCGACAGTCGGGGCAAGCGCGGGTTCCTCGCCCTCGCAAGTGCTGGCCTCGCCGGACGGCAAGACGATGTTCACCAATGACTTCTTCGGCCCGCTCGCGTCGCCCGCTACGGGCAGTCTGCGCTCCTACAAAATCAACGCCGATGGCAGCCTGACGCAAAACGGCGCGGCCATCGCCCCTCCGACGACGGTTCCCGCCAATACCGCCGCGCCCTTCGTGCCGTTCTATTCGCTGGTGCAGGGCGTACAGGTACACCCGACGCAGCGCATCGTGTATGCCACTGTCCCGGTAACGGATCAACTGGCCGTGTACACCTATGACGCAAGCGGCGTCCTGAGTTTCAACTCGTTTTCGCCGGTATCGGGCGCGATTCCCTGCTGGCTCGTCATCAACAAGGCGCGAACGCGCATGTATATCGTGGAAACCGGCAGCAACAGCGTTTCGACATTTGACATTACCAACCCGCTGACGCCCAAAGAAGTCCAGTATCTGCCATTGGGCAGTTCCGGCCCGACCTTCCCGCTGCTGCCGATTTTGCCCCCGCTGACTTCCAGCGCGGCGGCGGAAGAGTCGCTCGATCCCAATGGCAACTTCCTGTACGTGGTGTCGCACCATGCCAACCCCGACCCCACGTTCAACGGCGGCGGCGTTCTGCACACCCTGAAAGTGAACAGCGACGGCACATTGACCGAACAGGGCGTTGGCCTGAACCTCGGCCTGTCCAACGCCGCGCACCCACAGGGGCATGGTTACGTTCTAAAAGCGCTGCCGTTCAAACAAACTTTGTGGGGGCGCAATCAAATTGCGTCCCTGCTTCCTCTTTTCCTTTTCTCCTCTCCGTGTCCTCCGTGTTCTCCGTGGTTTATTCTCTTGTTCGTGTGACTTCTGCGCGGCAGGCGCGTAGAAAGAGTGTCATCAATTTTGCGGGGAGGAGGGACATCATGGAAAAGCGGGTTTTGGGCAAGACGGGCATGGAAGTCAGCGTGTTGGGCTTCGGGGGCGCGGAAATCGGATACGAGGGCGCGACAACCGCAACGGTAGAAGCCTTGCTGAACAGCGCCTTAGACGCGGGGCTGAATATTATTGACACGGCGGAATGTTACGCCGACAGCGAGGAAAAGATCGGGCAGACCGTGGGGCATCGGCGCAAGGACTTTTTCCTATTTACCAAATGCGGCCATGCGGCGGGCCTGGATTTGCCGGATTGGGACCCGAAACTGCTGGAACAGAGCATTGACCGCAGCCTGCAGCGTCTGCAAACGGATTATGTAGACCTGGTGCAGTTGCACAGTTGCTCCGAGGACATTCTGCGCAAGGGCGACGCGATTGAAGTGCTGCAAAAAGCGCAGGCGGCGGGCAAAACGCGGTTTATCGGCTACAGCGGCGACAACCAACACGCCAAATACGCCATCGAATGCGGCGCGTTCGACACGCTGCAAACCTCCATCAGCATCGCCGACCAAGTTGCGGTAGACACGACGCTGCCGCTTGCCCAACAGCACAACCTGGGCGTGATCGTCAAGCGTCCGATTGCCAACGCGGTTTGGCGTCACGCTACCAAGCCCGACAACGGCTATGTCGTGCCGTATTGGGAGCGGATGCAGGAATTGAAGTACGACTTTTTACGCAGCGACACCAACGACATTACGAGCATCGCCCTGCGCTGGACATTGGGGCTGCCGGGGGTGCATACCGCCATTGTCGGAACCACGCACCCGGAGCGCTGGAAAAGCAACGCGCAATTATTGGAAGCCGGCCCGCTGCCGCAGGAATTGGAGCAGGCCATCCACGCCCGCTGGAAAGAAGTCAGCGCGCCGGAATGGACAGCACAAACGTAAAGAAGATAAACCACGGAGAACACGGAGGACACGGAGGGAAGAAAAGGAGAGGGGGAGATAGGGAGAAGAGGAGATAAGGAGAAAAACTCTCCATGTTCCCTCCTGCGTTTTCCCTCTTCTCCGTGTCCTCCGTGTTCTCCGTGGTTTGACACTCCTGCATACGTTGTCGTTTGTTTCGCTGTCATTAGGTATAGTATGAAGATTACGTTTTTGGGAACCGGGGCGGGCAGTCCGAGCCGCGCGCGCAACGTCACGAGCATCGCTTTGCAGCTTCCGCAGCAGGCGCGCTTGTGGATGTTCGACTGCGGCGAAGCGACGCAGCACCAGATATTACGTTCCCCGCTCCGGCTCAGTCAGTTGGAGCGGGTGTTTGTCACGCATCTGCACGGCGACCATATTTTCGGCCTGCCGGGACTGCTTGCCAGCCGCTCCATGCAAAACGGCGGAACCACGCCCCTGACACTGTACGGCCCGCAGGGGTTGGGCGAGTATGTGCGCGCATCCCTGGAACTCAGCCAATCGCATCTCGCCTTTCCGCTCAAAGTGGAAACCGTTCGGGCGGGCAAAGCGGGCGGAGTCTGCGCGGTTTACGAGGATGCCGGGTATCGCGTGGAGTGCGCGGCAATGGCGCATCGGGTGGAAGCGTACGGGTATGCGGTTGTGGAAAAGGATCAGACGGGGCATTTCGACGTGGACAAAGCGCGCGCCCTGAACATTCCGCCGGGGCCATTGTACGGCGAGTTGAAAAAGGGCGCGACTGTTCGGCTGGAGGATGGGCGCGTCATTGACGGCAAAGATTTGATCGGGCCGACAATCAAAGGGCGCAAAGTGGTCTTTTGCGGCGACACGATTTACACGCCCAACGCGGTAGAACTGGCGCGCGATGCCGATGTACTGATCCACGAAGCCACGTTTTTGCAGGAAGAAACCATGCAGGCGGAGCGGGCGCGACATTCCACGGCGCTTATGGCGGCGCAAACCGCGCTGCAAGCGAACGCCAAAACGCTGATTTTAACCCATTTCAGCGCGCGTTATGAGGCGGGGCAGCAATTGGGCGATCTGCTGGCCGAGGCGCAATCCGTGTTCCCGAATACCCTGCTCGCCCACGACTTTATGACGGTTGAAGTGCCGCGTGAAGAAGCCGACTAATCAGGAAGGCAGGAAAGCGACGTCGAGACATAAGGAGTAATCTATGAAAGTAACCTATGACTTTACGCCTGAAGACTTTACACGGCTAAATCAGGATTACGTCAAGCACGACCCGGACACGCAGCGCAGGAAACGGCAGTCTTTTTGGGGCGTGGTTCTTTTTTGCATGTTATCGAGCGCGGGGTGGCTTGGTTTTGGCGATAAAGTTTTTGCTGTTATCTCGGCAATTACTATTGTTATATGGATGTGCCTTTATCCAAAGTTGTGGAACTACCTGACGCAGTGCCGAATCAAGAAGGCAATTGTGGAAGCGCAGCAAACGGGATATTTCGGCATGCACGAAGCCAGCATTGGCGTTGAAGGCGTTAGTACGGTAACGCCGAGAGCAAAGACCGAGATCAAGTGGAGCGGTATCAGCAAGGTCACAGCGGCGGAACATGGTATTCTCCTCCATACAAGTTCCTCAACCGCCATACTCATGCCCAATTCCGCTTTTACACCAACCAACACGCGCGAACAGTTTTTAGAAGAAATGACGCGCTATCGGGAGCAGGCGGCGGGATTGACGGAAACGCTTTGATGCGTGGAGGTTGAAGCGTTGGCGGGAATGTGGGATAATGAAGCAGGCGAAACGCCCTAATGATAAGAAACGTAACAGAGGAGAGGAAATGCCTCTCCTTTTGATTGTAGATTTGCTGTAACAGCAGGTTTCGAGAGAGCATAGGAAAGTTAAGATGAGTAAGGGAACGGTAGTGGCCGCGATGAGCGGCGGCGTGGACAGCGCGGTTACGGCGGCCCTCCTCAAGCAGGAGGGCTACGATGTCATTGGCATCACGCTGCAAATCTGGCAGGAACACGCCGAGCAGGGCAAGCATGGCGGGTGCTGCTCGCTGGGCGCGGTGGAAGACGCGCGGCGGGCGGCGGCCAAGATCGGCATCCCGCATTATGTCCTCAATTTCCGCGATTATTTCGCGGACAAGGTGATTGACAAGTTCGTGTCCGAGTACAGCAAGGGGCGGACGCCGAACCCCTGCGTGGAGTGCAACCGCAGCGTGAAGTTCGAGGAACTGCTGCGGCAGGCCGAAAACCTGGGCGCGGACTATCTGGCGACGGGGCATTATGCGCGTATCCGCTACAACGAGACGAGCGGGCGCTACGAACTGCTGCGCGCCTTTGACGACGGCAAGGATCAGTCGTATGCCCTGTTCACGCTGACGCAAAAATCGTTGAGCAAGACCCTGATGCCGCTTGGCTTTTTGTCCGGCAAGCAGGAAACGCGGCGGATTGCGCAGGAATGGGGACTCGCCCTCGCCAACAAGCCCGACTCGCAGGAAATCTGCTTCGTGCCCAAAGAAGGGTACGTGTCGTTCCTGAGCGAAAAGTCACCCGGCGTCCTGCGTCCCGGCAAAATCGTGGACACGAGCGGCAAACTGGTGGGCGAGCATTTGGGCATCGCGTTCTACACCATCGGGCAGCGCAAGCGGCTTCCGGCCAGCAATACCGGCCCGCTGTTCGTGGTCGCCCTGGACGCCGACACCAATACGGTCATTGTCGGCACGGACGCGGAATTGTTCATGCCCGGTTTTGTGGCGGACAATTGTAATTGGAGCGCAATTAGCAGCCTGGAAGTCGGAAGTGGAGCGAACCGGCAAGGCGTTGCCTGTTCTGGCGAAAATCCGCTACAACGGACAGGCCGCGCCCGCCACGCTGACCCTCGGACGCGAACCCGATACGGTAGAAGGCCACTTCGACACGCCACAACGCGCCGTCACGCCCGGACAGGCGGCGGTCTTCTACGGCGGCGAAGGCGAAAACGCAGGGCAGATCGTTGTCGGCGGCGGAACCATTGAACGCGCCCTGTTGCCGCAACGGGAAGCGGCAAGCGTCTAAATGATACGCGACTTTACAGTAGAAGAACAACGGCTTGTGGAACGGGCAAGGCAGGCGGCGCAATCCGCCTATTGCCCGTATTCACATTTTCCTGTCGGCGCTGTCGCTGAGTCGGAGTTGGGATTGACAACGGGCGTTAATATCGAAAACGCCAGTTATGGTTTGGCGGTGTGCGCCGAGCGGGTGGCTTTGTTCGGCGCGATTGCGCAGGGCGCGAAACGGTTCACGCGCCTGGCCGTGTCCTGCGCCAACGCCAAAGAAAATGATCCGCCCGGCAGCCGGATGCCGTGCGGCGCGTGTCGGCAGGTGATTGCCGAGTTTCTCGCGCCCGATTGTCTTGTCTTGATTGATGGTGTGGGCGCAATGACGGTAGCCGACCTGTTGCCGCAGCCGTTTCAGTTGGAACAGCGTCCGTTTCTGGATACATCCGCGCGCCCTGCGGAATAGAGTGCGGGAGGTTTGAGAATGACAGCGCAAATGCAGCGTGAAGCAACCATTGAAGACCTGTACCGAGTTCCGGACGATATGAAAGCCGAACTTGTCTGTGGAGAAATCGTTCTGATGCCCCCAACCGGAGACGAACCCGGCTACGCCGGCAGTGAGGTTTTTGTTTCGTTGCGTGAGTACGTTCGGCAAAGGCAGTACGGACGCGCTGTGACCGATAATACAGGGTTTAACGTCAACCTGCCCAATCGCAAATCGTTCAGCCCGGATGCCGCGTTTTACACGGGGCCGCGTACCGGAATGAAGTTCTTTAATGGCGCTCCCAACTTTGCCGTAGAAGTGCGCAGTGAAAACGACTATGGTCCGGCGGAGGAGCGTAAAATGGCGGCGAAACGCGCCGACTACTTTGCCGCCGGTACGCTTGTAGTATGGGACGTGGACTTGTTGAGCGAGGATGTGGTCAAAAAGTACACGGCTGCCGATCCCGACAACCCCACTGTTTTTCGGCGCGGACAGCAAGCAGATGCCGAACCCGCCGTACCCGGCTGGACCATGCCGGTGGATGATTTGTTTGGGTAGGGAGTAGATATTAGGCATCAGGCATTAGGCATTAGGCATTAGATACAAGGCAGAAGACAGAAGGCGGAAGACAGAATGAACTAATGCCTAATGCCTGATGCCTAATGCCTCTCTAAGAGGAACTCCTGTCGTGGCGCTGACGATTAACATTTTGGTGATTGTGCTGCTGTGCTGTTCCATTGTGGCCGTGATACGGCTGTGGAGCGTGTTGGGCAGCGCGCGGACGACCCTTGCTAATCTGGAAGAAACGCGTCTGGAAGCCAACGAAACCTTGAAACGGCTGTCGGAAGTGGCGGCTTCGACGGACAAGGTGATGCGCGAGGAGGTTGCCCCAACGCTGCAAAAGACCCGCGCCACGCTGGACAATGTGGAGATGACAACCCGCGCGCTGGCGCGAACCACGCAAAGCCTGCAGCGCCTCACCGGGCGCGCGGAAAACCTTTCCACCGCGCAAAAACTGTTGGCAATGGGCGGCACCATCGCGCAAAATGTGTTCGCGGGCAAGGCCAATCGGGAGACCACGCCGGCTTCCGTATCGGCTTCCGCGTCAACGGGCGTGGGATTGGCGTTTGCCGTCGTGTCCCGTCTGCGCGGCCTGTTGGCGCGGCGCAAACAACCCGATAAGCAGAAAGAACGGCAGCGCCTGGACGCTTCCAACGAAATTCCTGTTTTGCCCGCTTCCCCGCAGGAACAAGCCGTACTCACAGTGGGTAAGGACACGACCTTGATGTTGAGCGCGGAACCAAAACCCCGCCCCACAAGTAAAACAAGCAGGCAACAAGCCGCGCAGCCAAAATCAACACAGCCGGCAAGTCCGCAGAACAACCGTTAAACCATCTGCGTTAAGATAGCTTAAGAACGCGAGAAACCAAAAAGCACCCAAGAAAGAGAGCGAACCATGAGTTACGGAGATGAAGAGCGCAACGTCGCTGTCGGCGTTATGGCCGGAATCGGAATCGGCCTCTTAGTGGGAGCCGCCGCCGCCCTGATGCTTGCCCCCAAGACCGGCGAGGAAACCCGCGACGATGTGAGCAAATCCCTCAACGACCTGACCGACAAAGTAAGTGAGTTGGGCAAAACCCTCAGCTACAAAGTCACCACAGCGGTAGACCGAACGCGAGCGCAAATGGCGCAGAAATTGGGTGAAGGTTCCGGTGAAACTGAAGAGGCAGCCCATTAACCCGGTTTCTGCAATGCTGGCATCGCAGGAAATGGCGCAAACTGCCGGACTTTCCGCTGCATGGGAGCAGGGCAATGTCGGCGCGGAGCGGACGAGCGGCTTGCACGTCATGGAAGCGCCGTTTGAGGACGCTTCCACAGGCGATTGTGCTCCGCCCGCCCCGCTTTCCCTGTTGCCTGCCGATGCCCTGCGTGTGGAAGCGGTGACGAAAACAGAAGCGCCCGTATCCGCGCCTGTGATGTTGCCGCGCGCCATGTATCCGTTCGGCTGGTCGCGCGGCGATGTGAGCCGGGCTTCAGTTGTTTTTGTGACCGTTCTGATTGCGACGCTGTTTTTGGTTCGGGTACAGGCGATTTTGCCGCCGTTTCTGATCGCGTTCGGGCTGGCTGCGCTGCTCGACCCGACCCTGCGCTACAATGAGCAGCGCGGGCGTTCGCGCGTGTACACGATTGCGCTGCTGTATATCTTCGCCCTGAGCCTGCTCGCTATTACCGTGATGTGGGTGGTTCCCGCTCTGGCGAGTCAGGTTACGGATGTCAGCCAGAACCTGAGCCACTATTACAACCACATTCAGCAGACGGCCAACGAGTTCATGGGGCGCAATTCCCGCCTGCTCAATCTGGTGGGCGTCAAGCAGCATAAAGTCGCGGACCTTCTGGACGCCAAATCAGGGCCGGTGCAGGCCAGTATCGCGGCGACATTGGGCAGCGTCAGCGGGCTGGCGCAAGCCCTGCTATCAAAGGCGCTGTGGCTGGTGATTATCCCCATTTCCAGTTTCTTCTTTATGCGCGATTTCCCTATACTCCGTGCCCGCATCATCGCCTTGTTCCCGCAGCCGCAGCATGCCCGCCTGCACCAACTCAGCCATGACATCGTGGATGTGTTCACCGCCTACCTGCGCGGTTTGGCGAAAATCTGCGCCTTATACGCCTGCGTTGCGGGAACCATGTTCGGGCTGCTGAACGTGCGGTATGCGCTTCTGCTCGGAATCCTGGGCGGCTTATTTTACGCCGTGCCCTACGTGGGCAATCTGCTGACGGCAACCTGCGCCGCCACGATTGCGTTTCTGATGGACGCACATCCGGTTCTCTTCTGGAATGTCGGAGCGCACTCGCTGCCGTATGCGATTGTGGTGGCCGTCTGCTGCGTGGTAATGGCGAACATTGTTTTCGATCAACTGGTGTATCCCCGTGTTGTGGGTGGTTCGGTGGGACTGCATCCCGTCGTCAGTATTTTTGCATTAATGGCGGGCGCGACAATTTTCGGCGTGTGGGGTATGCTGCTGGCAACGCCGGTAGCCGCGTCCATCCAAATCGTGCTGATGTGCCTGTACCCCAAACTCGCGCAAAAGCCCCCCGTTGCGCTGGTTCAAGCCGAAGCCTCCACAGCCTGAACTTGCATCGAATCCGCGCATTGAAATGCGCGGCTATAGTAACAAAGTCCGCCTACGCGGACTGGGACACTTTGGTGCGTGAGAGTTCCTTAATGCTCAATGCTTAATGCTCAACGCTTCACAAGGAGCAGTCTTTTGAAATATCAACGTGGGATGGTTTTGGGCGTACTGATTCTTATGGGAATGAGCCTGCTGCATGGCAGCCGGGCGCAGGAAGCGCAGACCTCGCCGCTTCCCGCATGGAAATCCGCGCCGAAATTGGCCCGGTATTTGTCGTCATTAGTACGGTTCAATGGGTATGCGATTCAGCCACCACGCGGGTATGCGATGCGGCAGATGCAGCGTCCGGGTATGGCTACGGCAGCGTGGCAGGGAAGCGCGGCGAGAAACAGCATTGCGCCGGGATTGCTTGTTGCGGTCGGGCCGACGCCGCAGGGCATGGGCCGCAAAATAACGGCGGAACAACTGCTTGCCAACGCCCTGAACTCCCAAAAACGCGGATATGACGATTGGACGCAAACGGCGGTGGAGCGGGGACGCATCAACGGCCTGACGTTCGCCCGCGCCTACTGGACAGGAACGCTGGGGCAAGACAAGCGGAAACTGCGTGGCGTTTCGTACTTTGCCGTGGACGGCAGCCTGATGATCGTGCTGACCGCGCAGGACGCAGGCCGAGCAAACGACAAGCCAACCGACGCTTCCACGCCCGAAACGCAGGCCGACCCGAATGGCGAAACTTCCGATGCGGACAACGACGCTTCCCTGCCGTCAGATATTGACCGTCTGCAGCTTGCCGAAGCCGCCATGCAGACGTTTCGCCGTTCAGGTGTGTCCGTAACACCTTCGCGTCCTGCCGCTTCCACGCCTTCTAACTCGCCTGCGCCTTCCATCCCATAGTTTCACAATGCCTTAATTCCACGCTGATCATGAACACGACCACCACGAACCTACCTGACATCAACGCAGAAAACTTTCTGTTTGCTGTTCCAGCGTATGATGCCGTCGTGTCTGCTCGTTCCTCGTTGGGAGAACTTCTCACTTATCCCTTATTCCTGAACATTCGCGCGGCTTCGTCCATGCGGATGAAGGTTGCTCTCATGTCGCGCAGGGCCGTGATGAGGCGTTCGAGCATCAACATGCGGTGGCCCCTGCCGATGACCTGCGGATGGAACGTGTACGTCAGGACGCCCCATTCTTCGGTTTGCGCCATGTAGCGGAAATCGTCCAGCCAGTTTGCCAGCACGTCGTCGGCGCGCTGCAGGCCGGGCAAAATGCCGTTCGGCCCGCTGCGAAACTCGAAGTGCGGAAAATCGTCCAGCGACCAACTGATCGGCATCTCGATCAGGGAAGAAGGCTGCCCGAAGCGGGCGGGCGCGTCTTTCGGAAACTGATCGCCGATGCGGGCATAATACGGGTGATGATCGTGCGCCATCATGCTGCTGTCGTATACAAAGCCATGCGCAAGGAGCAGTTCCATCGTGTTGGGGCTTAAATCCCACGCGGGCGAACGGTAGCCGCGCGGCTTCTGCGCTGTCACGCGCTCGATGCAGGCGATACCGCGCAACAGTACCGCCTCCTCTTCCTCCCGCGTGAGTTGTCCGGGCGGTTCGTGCAGGTAGCCGTGATGCGCGATCTCATGGCCTTCCACATGGATGCGGGCGCAAATATCGGGATAGGTGTCGAGGGTATGCCCCGGCGTGAACCACGTTCCCTGAATGTCGTGCTTTTGCAGCAGGGCCAGCAGGCGCCCCGCGCCGACAATGCCGAACTCGCCCCGCGACAACTGCGTGGGCGTCGCCATATCCCGGTAAATCCAGGGCGAAACGGCGTCAAAATCAAAGGTTAAACATACATAGTGTTGCATAAGCGGCGCTTCAAGATTCGGCAATCCAATATGTCTAGGAGTAAGCGCGAAAGCTGCCCGGTTGACAATCAAGCAGGCGGCGCGCGGCGAGGTTTAGGCCGCGTGGTTCCCGATTTACGCGAACCCGGTGTTTTGCCGCCTGTGTTTTTGCCGTCCGGCATGGGAGTGTTGGGAAACAGGAACTTAACCACAATCAGGGAAATGCCGACGATTTGTAAGAAGTTCTCGCCCACGACAAGTTTGATTAAGCTGTCGTATTTGCTGAAATCGAACCACTTCAGCCCGACGCCGACCACGATCCACCCCTGAAAAAGAATCATAATCAGCAGCAGAAAGAAAGCGAACCAGGACCAGTGCGTTCTGAGCAGATAGTATTTCTGTAGCCCTTCCCGTTCAACATCAATGCGTTTGATTTCCGCCTGTTCGCGCAGGGAGGCAGCTCGAAGCGAGGCCTGATCCTGACGCGCCACAGTCGCAGGCGGATTGGACGGGGCGCTCTCTTTCTTGATGCGCGCGACAAGATCATTATCAGGAGCGGAAGCCACTTAGTAATCCCCGGAAGGACAGCCCCCTGCTTTCCTCTTTCGCGCTGTCGGCCTGCTTAAACAGTTTACGACGGAATACGATGAGGTCTGCCGGTACGCCAAAGATAATCGCCAGATTGCTGTCGCCTACATGATCGTTCTTTTGCGAAATGCTATCGTATTCCTGCCAGAATTTATCCGGCATCATCAGATACGCCGCAAATACATCGGCTTCGTTTTCGCGTGGATTGTCTCCGGCTGTTCCGATAGGGCGGTGGCGAAGGATGCTCAGGTCGGAGTTGGTTTGCAGTTCGTCTTTGTACAGCAGCCAGAGTCCAAGTTCATAGGCAACCGCGAAGGTCTTGAAGGCAGGCATGTCCGCGCTGTTAAGAGCAATAGTATTATCTGCAATGTCAATGTAACCGGCAATATCGCTGAAATCATTTGAAAAGGTAAACTCGTGGACGCTCAAACCGTACTGGCGCGCGATGTCGTAAACAGGCACGGGCGGAAGCGTAATAGGATAACGCGCCAGCACTTCATTGGCCTTGATTTGGGCCGGTGAAACATCTGTATCGGGCATAACCGTTCCTTTCGCGCAACGGACTTGCGCGGCACACTTCAGATTGGCTGATAGCATCGGTTAATTTTCTATACGCGCCTGAAAACAAAACAATGGCGTGTTTGACCTGAAAATTCGCGTGGAATTCTCTGCCTGTTCGCCACGCCATGAGGACTTACCTTCCGGTGAGAATTACCCGTTGGCAGCTCAACTCGCGCCATTACTTGCCACTTGCGCCCTGCGCCGCGCGGATTAATCCCTTGAATACAGGCGCGAGTTGGTTAAGATCGGCTTTGGGAAGGCGGTCATAGGTTAATAAGCCGTTGAGTTCCTGCTCCACGTCCGTTAATTGCGTGTACACGAAGCCCGATAGATTCTGCGCTTCAAACAACTGGCTTGTCTGGAAGCGGACGCGGCTGATCAAGCCTTCGGGGTCGCGTACCGTCTGGTAGCCCCAACCCTGCGTCCACGTATGGCTGGGAACGGGAAGGGCGATGCCGCCGTACTCGCCCACCACTTTCGGCTTGATTGGGTTGGTGACGCCCTGCCGGAGCAGATCATTGCCGTAGTCGTGAACGTCAATCACATCGGTCAGGCTGCGCTGCGTCCAGCCGCTTGCATCCGTAATCGGGCGGCTGGTGTCGAACGAACGCGTCAGGCGTACAATGCTGTCCTGAAACTCCTGCGGGTCGCCCCAGTTCTCGTTGAACGGTATCCAGTGGACGACGCACGGATAATTGCGCACATCGGCCATTACTTCGATCCACTCGTTGGCGAAACTTTCGCGCGCTTCGGGCGTGTTCAGGCTGTGGCTGGAGGGCATGTCCTGCCACACGGCCACGCCCAACCGGTCGCACCAGTAGTACCAGCGCGGGTCTTCCACCTTGACGTGCTTACGCGCCATGTTGAAGCCGAGTTTCTTAATCATTTCCACGTCGTTTTTGATGGCCGCGTCTGTGGGCGGCGTGTAAATGCCGTCCGGCCAGAATCCCTGATCCAAAACGCCGCGATAAAAGTAAGGCTTGCCGTTGAGCGTCAATCGTCCATTTGCAATTCCCACTGTTCGGAAGGCGGTGTACGACTTCACCTCGTCCACAATCTTACCGTTCTGCTTCAAGCGCAGGGTCACGTCGTACAGCGCGGGCGTTTCGGGCGTCCAGGGCGCGACGTTGGGCAGGGAAATATGGAGAATGGGATTTTGGAGCGGCGCTACCGTCTGTGTTACGGTTGCCTTCTGCCCCTTGCGGGCAATGATGGTTTCCAGCGTCACGTCCTGCCTGCCCGTGACCTGTACGCCCAGCGTTAAATCGCCCTTGTGCCCCTCTTCCGAGAAACCGAGCGTCAGCGTCATGCGGTCAATGTGGATGGGCGCAACGGGTTCCAGCCACACGGTTTGCCAGATTCCGGTGGTGCGCGTGTACCAGATGCTTTCGCTGCCTAATTGCTTGCCTTTGGGCTGCTTGCCGTCTTTCTTCGGATCGGCAGGGTCGAATACGGCGACGGTCACTTCCTGTGGCCCGTCCGGTTTCAGCGCGGTTGTGATGTCGCACGTAAATGGCGTGTACCCACCCACATGCTCGCCCACCATTTTGCCATTGACGTAAACCGTCGTTTGCCAGTCCACCGCGCCGAAGTTAAGCAATACGCGCCTGCCGCTCCACGCCGGAGGGACCGTAAATTCGCGCCGATACCAGAGGTGTTCGTGAACTTCCTTGCCTTTGCCGATACCCGACAGCGCGGCCTCGAACGTGAACGGAACCAGGATGCGCTCCGGCAGGTCATGCCCGGACTTCCAGCCCAAACTTGCGCCCTTCTCGGCATCGTCGAACGCGAATTGCCACAGCCCGTTGAGCGACTGCCATTCTTTGCGAACCATGAGCGGTCGCGGGTATTCGGGACGCGGCTTGTCGGGCGACACATCGCGGGCAAAGCGCGTCATCAGGGGCGCAGCAGCGGGCTTCCACGCCAAAGTATTGTCTAATTGTTGCGCCCAAGTTCTTGCGCCACCGGTTAAGGCCATGATAGCCAGAACATTTACCCCATAGAAGCGCCGCCACTTTTGAACTGTTATCAAAATAAAGCTCTCCCAAAAACATAGTCATTACTTCTGAGGAATGTACTGAACCCTACTCATGGCACGTTTTTAGCGCAGGCGGCAATTACGGCATCCAACGCGCCGAGCAGTTCCGGCAGATTACGCATTGGATAGAGTTGCGTTTCGTAAACCTCGCTGTTTTGGGTTAATTTGTAGAACTGCCAATCCTGCCCGTTGCTGACGATGCCGAAAATATCCGGCGCATGATTCTTCTGGTGGTTTTTCCATACGCAGGCTGCCATTTCCGCGACGCATTGCGCGCGTCCCTGCTCGAAATCATCCCGTTTGGCTTCCGCCACGCACAGCAGCGGCGTCGCAATGTAAACTCGTTTGGGCGTAATGAGATAGTCTGCTACGCCTCGCAGAGTGTCCGTTTCCAGCGCGGCGGCCTTCCACACCTTCAGTCGGGGATAGTTCGGCACGATTTCACCGAATAGATTATCCATGAGCAGCGTTTTGGCCTGTTCGGTTGTTTGCAGGTCGAACGCTTCCAGGCGGCGCAGGTTTTCTTGCAGCGTGTCGCTTGGCAGGCGCAGCGGCGCGTTCAGCGTCCAGGGCGTAAACTGCTCCGCCGGAATAAGCTGCATGGCTTCTTCCAGGTTGATAGCCGAGTATTTGCGTTTGATGCGTCCTGCCATGTTTCTGCTTATTACCTTTGCGCCGGTTTAACCATGCGCCTTCAGTGTTTCCAACTGGCGCAGGCCGACTTCCATAATGGCCGTGTCCGGCAGCACTTCGAGGGGGGAGTAGTTGGGATGCGGGCCGGGCTTGTAGGGGTCGTTGCGGGCGGCGTTGTAACAGCAGATCAGGCCCCAGCGCGGGTTGGGACTGCGGTTCTGGTCGGAGCGGTGCAGGGTGTTGGAATGGAAGAACAGGGCGTCGCCCGCATTCATTTCCGCGTACACCAGTTCCATGCGCTCCAGAGCGGCATTGACGCGCTCCATATTCGCGCCCGTTTGCTCACCCGATTTGCCGTGTTCGATGCGCCCCATCTGCTGCGAACCGGCAATCAGCTGCATACAGCCGTTTTCTTTTGTGGCGGGATCAATGGCGACATAGCAGCTTGCCATATAGGGGAACAGGCAGCCGTTGTTGTACCAGTAGCCATAGTCCTGATGCCATTCCCACGCGCCGCCTTCAAAGGGCTTTTTGGCGGAAACTTTGTGGTGGTAGTGGTACACTTCGCCGCCAAGCATGGCTTCCATAGGCCGTACCATCTTTTCGGCCTGCACAATGGCGCTGTAAATGGTGTCGGACAGGGTATTGGTCAGCGCAAGCTGCGCGGTTCCGCCCTGCGCGTCCTTGCGCAGCGACATTTTAGAGGCAAGCGCCCCATCCAATCGGGAAATCTCAGACAGCAGGCGGGTTTCTTCTCCCGACAGCAGGCCGGGAACAATCACGTATCCCTGCTCGTTGAAGTAATCAATTTGCGTTGTGTCTAGCATTATATTCTTCTCCTTACCACACAGACAGGATAAAATTCCATAGCAAATGTAAGTTCGCCGCAGTGAGAAGCGGTTCCTGCATACGCGAACAGCATGGCCCGCATTATTCAAGCATTGTTCAGGCGTGGGGAAAAGCAACGCAGGAAAAATCAGGGAGTTAACGAAATATAGCGGTAGTTTTGTTCGCGCCGCCCCGAAAAATTTGCCTTGTGACGCTTTCCGGGATCGGGACTCAGGCTGTAGTGGTATCAGCAACATCAGGCGCAGGAGAAACAACAATGGCAACCTTGGAAACCTTAGAAACAATCCGACAGCCGCGCGGCGACAAGCCTGTTCGTAAACGCGCAATCTATTACCCAACGGGAGACGGCAAGCCGATGGCCGAAGACACGCTGCATCGCAAACAGATGGCCTACTGCTGTGACGCCCTCGAATACCGCTTTGCGTCACGTCCTGATGTATACGTAGCAGGCAATGACTTTGTGTACTATGTGGAAGGCCAGCCCAGGATACGGGTGTCGCCCGACTGCTATGTGGTGATTGGCGTTGAAAAGAAGCGGCGCAAGTTCTACAAGCTGTGGGAGGAGAACAACATCCCGCCGGCAGTTGTGTTTGAGATTACGTCCAAAGCCACGCAGAAAGAAGATGTGGAGGACAAGCGGCCTTTGTATGAGCAAACCTTGCGCGTAGCCGAATACTTTCAGTTCGACCCGACAGGCGACTATCTGCATCCCCGTTTGCAGGGACAGCGTTTGCAGGAGGGAAGATACCAGAACATCGAACTGCGCGACAACCGCATGTTCAGTGAGCAGTTAGGACTGGAACTGGTGGCTCAAGACGACGCGCTTCGCTTCTACGATCCGGCAGGGGGCGAGTGGCTGCGTACCTACGAAGAAGCCGAAGCCCAACGTCTGGCGGCAGAACTTCATGCCCAGGAGGAAGCCCAACGCGCCAATGAAGAAGCCCAACGCGCTCGACACCAACAAGAACGGCCCAAGCGAAGCGCAACGCGCGCGACAACAAGAAGAACGCGCCAACGAAGAAGCGCAACGTGCTGAACTCGAAGCGCAACGCGCTCAACAACAAGAAGAGCGCGCCGAACTGGAAGCGCAGCGCGCCCAAAATGCCGAAGCGGAGTTAGCGCGATTGCGCGCCGAACTGGAAACTTTGCACCGACGGCAGTAACTTTTCAAGCAGTGTTGTTGATTATGAGCGCTGGTGATTTTACTTCATCTCATACGCTACCGAAACCATTTCCGGTTCGGCGTCCGTGTTGATCTTGTAGGTGAAGGGCAGTTTGGTGACGACGGTCTTGAAGGTTTTTTCCTGCCCGTTTTCTTTCCATTTGTGGACGACGGCGAACGGCTTGAACGCGCTTGAACCGGTGGAGGCAAGCGGGTCTTTGTAATCGGCGTCGGCGCGGAAGGAGAAGACGCCAATCGTGTTGTTGCCGGTCATTTCGTAGCGGAGCAAGGCTTTGCGCGTTCTGGCGGGAATGTTGGCGAAGCGAAAGTATCTGGTTGTGGCGGGCGTGGGACCATTGATCTGGCCCGCGTCCGTCCACGTTTGGCCGTTATCGAAGCTGAGTTTGAGTTTTACAACATCCTTGTCGCCCCGCGCCCGGATGTGCGCGCCGAAACTCAAGGCGGTTATGTCACCCGGCGTTTCGATGGGAACCGTCATGCTGCCCACGCCCCCCTGCCACCAACACCCGCCGCCATCCGTCAGGCGCAGGTTGTCGAATTGAACGCCCATTGTGCCGGACGTTTCATTTTTGGTAAAGTTCGTGTCGGGCGTGATGCGGCAATTGATCGTTCGCGTGGCAATGTTTGTGTCCGTGTCTGCAGCAACTGTCAGCGTATTCGCGCCCTTTCCTAACCAGGGCAGAGTGCGGGGCGCGTGCTGAATGTCGTTTTCAATGGCGAGGCTGTTCAGTCCCGCTCCGCCAGGTGTCGCGGCTTTTACTTCGATTTTCAACTGGTAGGCGTAGCGGCGTGTGACGCGCTCGCCAAGATCAAGAGTGGTTTCCGTCGCGCCGGGTTTGTCGCTGCTCCAGAGCGGCGCGAATGTCCGCCCGTTGTTAGTGGACAGGGAAACGGTTACTTTGTCCTGACGGCTGCGGGCAATGGCGTTGATTTTGATGCGCCCGCCGAGATACACATACGGCGAGTTCATTTCAAGAATGGCGATGCCGGATTTACCGGACGTTTTTACATGCAGCGCGGGAGTGGCGGCAGTGGCGTTGCCGGACGCGAGATTGTCATATACAAGCGCCCCCTGCGCCAATTCGTCATGGGCTAAATCGGGCGCGTAGCGGTGATAGCCGTTGCCGACCACGCCGCCATGATAACCGGGCATGTAATCGGGCACATACGCGAGATCGCCCTGCGGAACCTGTTCTGTGAGCATCACGAAGTTAGGGTCAACGTCTTTGTTGACGTGCAGGCCGTGATTGCCCGCGTCGCGCACTAAGGATTCTCCGGGGCGCAGGGAAAACAGGGCGCGGTGTCCGATCTGGTAGCCGTACTCGTAAACTTCACTGCTGCGGTTGTATTCCAGCATCGTGGCGTCCCAGCCGTGCGTTCGGGCGGGATAATAGCCCATGCGAATGGTCGCGTTGTTGGCAAGCAGTTTGGGGCCGTTCGCTTTCCAGCCCATCCAGCCGTCGCTTTTCATTAACTGGAATATCTTGTCCCCATTACCCTCGTAGCCGGGATTGGCTTTGTACCAGTCCTTGACGGCTTTGCTGATGTCATCCACGCCCGCAATGTCGCCGTTTTCGGGTTTGGGGAACAGGGTAATCAGCGAGCAGTCGAACATGTGCCACGTATCGTTGTACTTCACTTCGGGAACGCTGTGGCCGTTGAGGATGCGCCCGCGCGCTTCGCGCCCGTCCAGCCGATTGAGCGCTTCGATGAGGGACGAGCAGCAGCAGCACATGCAGTAGCCGTACACGTCGAAAATTTTCACGGGGTCATGGACTTCCCATTCGCCGGAAATGTACTCGTTGGCCGGAATGGTCTGATGCCGGTACTTGACCGCCGCTGTCCACAGGGCTTTGGAGCGCTGTTCATCCGTCATGCCGGGCCTGATGAACGATTTCAGGATGTTTTCGGGCGTCGTGGTGTCGTCTATTTTGTCGGACAGCACTTTGAGGTTGTTGATCCGGCTGCCGCGAACGCTTGCCGTCTGCGCGACGAGGACAGCGGGAGCGAACAGCGAAAAGGCGACTGCGGACAGCAGCAGGGAGTGGTTAAAATTGCGCATGTTTTGTTTTCTTTAATTGGAAAAACAAGTACGAAACAGTTTCCCCTCCTCTGGCGTAATCAAGCGCGTGCGAACGCGCTTGATTACGCCAGAGGAGGGGCGGTGTCCCCAAGTGAACGTCCGGTGAGGTAAATTTATTCTGTCGGCGGCGGGGGCGGGCCTCCCTGTCCGTCGTCACCACCGCGTCCACCTGGCGGGGGAGGAGGCATATCCGGGCCGCCTGGCCCGCCCTGTCCATCCGGCGGACCGAAGCCGGGGCCACCCTGCGGACGCGGTTGCTTTTGCCGGAAGGCTTCCACCACTTTGCGCTGGTCGGACGTGAGAAGCGCCATCGCTTTCTCGTGCTGCTGGTTGGGCTGCCCGCCCAGAGCGCTTGTTGCGCCGAACTGCCCGCTGCGCCGCGCCTGGTCGCCTGCTTGCTGGCGGCTGGAATTGTCTTGCGCCGGCCTGGCGTTCAGCGCGGCCAACTGCTGCTTTTGCTCCGCTGTGAGATGCAGGTCGCCGTAAACTTCCAGCGGAATTTGGGCGGCGCGCATGGCATCCAGCGTTTTGTACAATGCCGGCAAAGCCTGCTTCTGGCTGGCCGTCAGCGTGGCTTCGATCTGCTTGCCCATGCTCTGATCCAGGCTGCGAATTTTGTCCATCCGGGCGCGCATCGCTTCCGGGTCGGGCGGGCCACCCTGCGGCCCATCCTGGCCGGGCGGCGTGGGACGCGCCTGCTGCATAAACTGCTTTTGCGCCTGCGCGATCTTTTCTTTTTGCGCGCTCGTCAGCTTCAGTTCGGCGTCCAGAACGGCCACAGGAATGTGCAGCGCGGTCATGGGCGGGCGGTTCATGCCGCGCATCCCCGGCCCGCCGGGTCCCCCGGGTCCGAAATTGCCGCCCGGTCCTCCCGGCCCGCCGCCTGGCGGGGGAGGCCCACCCTGCGGCCCCTGGCCGGGAGGCGGGCCGTCTTCCGGTCCCTGAGCGTGTGCGGGGAGCGCGCAGATGGCGCTTCCAAGCGCAGTGAACAAAGCCAAACCAGACCAGACCTGCAAACGACGTGATTTCATAGCGAATTTTCCTCTCCTTGCTATTGTACCCTGCTTCTGTAGTGTGTTAGCCATTGCAGCAGTTTAAGCGATTGAGTTCAGTATAGGAGCAAACTATAAAATCCACATAAGAATATACCCGCGCGCTTGAAAAAAGTGAAAATCAAGCAGGGAATTTCTGCGCGAATGTTCAATTGGCGTATGGAATGACAAATCGAACGGGGAACACAAACCGCAGGACAGCGGAGTTCCCCGTCGCGCAAAGGAGTAAGGGCATGGCGAGACGAGTCTTGATTACGGCGCGAGCGTTTTGGGATCACGGCGCAGCCGCCGAAGCCGAGTTGAAAGCGAATGGCATGGAAGTAACGCGAACACCCCAACCCGGCCCCCTGCCCGAAGCCACGCTTCTGCCCCTGCTGGAAGGTTTTGACGCGGTCATCGCGTCGAGTGATGCGTACACCGCGCAGGTTTTCGCTTCCAACCCGCAATTGCAAATCGTTTCCCGATGGGGCGTGGGTATTGACAGCATAGACTTGAAAGCCGCCGCCGACGCGGGCGTGTTGATTACCAACTGCCCCGGTTCCATGACCGATCCCGTTGCGGATTACACGTTTGCCCTCCTCCTCAGTCTGGCGCGGAAAATTCCCGAAGGCGACGCGCTGGTGCGCAATGGCGGCTGGGGCGAACTGACGGGCGTACTGGTCTGCGGCAAAACCCTTGGACTGATCGGCCTGGGACAAATCGGGCAGGGCGTGGCGCGGCGAGCAACGGGTTTTGCCATGCGCGTTCTCGCCTACGATCCTCCCCTTGAGGCCAACAAATCGGCACTGCCGCCGGAACTCGCCAACGTGGAATTCGTCACGCTGGAGGAACTGTTCGCGCAAAGCGATTTCGTGTCCCTCCATGCGCCCAACGTGCCGGAAACGCGCGGGCTTATCAACGCCGAACGCCTGGCGCAAATGAAACCCTCCGCGTATCTCATCAACACGGCGCGCGGTGCGCTTGTCGAAGAAACCGCCCTGCGCAATGCCCTCGAAAACGGCCAGATCGCGGGCGCGGCCTTAGACGTGTATTCCAAAGAACCCCTGCCGCCCGACCATCCCCTGCGCAACGCCCCGCGCTGCGTCCTCACACCCCACAATGCGTTCAACGCAAGAGAAACCGCGCTGGCAACCAGTATGCAAACGGTGCAGAACGTGCTGAAGTTGTGGAACGGCGAGCGCGGCGTACCCGTCTGCAACCCCGCCGCCTGGGAATCGCCAAACTTGCGTTTAAGAACATCTTAGACCAAACAAACATTCGTAGGGGCGCAATTTATTGCGCCCAATGCCCATCATAATGTTTCGCTTCATCGGCGGGCGCAATCGCCGACCTTCGGGCGCAATAAATTGCGCCCCTACATTCTTGTTGCTCAATCTGATTTTGTCCTTGTCTGAACGGTATTGATCTTGAACTTATTTGCGTTCATTCGCGTTCATTCGCGGCTATTCTTGATTATCTGAATGGAGAATCCCATCTATGCGTACCAACACGGTGAAAGCCGCTTTGCGCGAGGGGCAGGCGCAAATCGGAACCTGGCTGTCGCTTGCCAGCCCGCTTGCCGCCCGTTTTATGACCCGTTCCGGGTTCCACTGGCTCACGCTGGATATGGAGCATACGCCTGTAGACTGGTCGGTGGCGGCGCACATCTTTGCCACCATTGCCGACGCGGGCAGCATCCCCCTCGTTCGCATTCCGTTCAACAGCCTGGAAAACGTCAAGCGCGCGCTGGATGCGGGCGCGTATGGCATCGTGTTTCCCATGTGCAACACCGTTGAGGAAGCCGAGCGCGCGGTTGCCGCGTGTAAATATCCGCCACAGGGCGAACGCAGCATCGGCGGCGCGCTGCACACGTTCAACTTCAGCACGACCGCGCCGGAATACTTTGCCCGCGCCAATGACGAGATTCTGGTCATCGTGCAGGCGGAACACGTGCAGGCGGTGGAAAACTGCGAACAAATTTTAGCCGTTCCGGGCATTGACGGCATGTTTGTCGGCCCCAACGATCTGCTGTCCTCCATGCACAAAACGCCTAACATGGAGTCGGAAGACCCCGATCTTTCTGGACGCCCTGAACCATTTGCGCACAACCGCCAACCGCTTCGGCATTGCGCCGGGTATCCACGTCGCCAACGCGAAGGCGGCGCAGCGGCGGGTTGCGGAAGGCTGGCGCTTCATTGCCATCAGCAGCGAAATGGGCTTCATGCTGGAAGCGGCCCGCAATGCGGCGCAGGCGGCTATCGGCGATACTGTGGTACAAGCCGGGACGCCGCGATACTGATACGGTTCACCACAGAGGCACAGAGACACAGAGGGGTCACAGAGAAAAGAACAAAGAGAAGAGAAAAGAACAAAGAGAGGGGAACCGCGAAACACACGAACCAAAACGAAAAAGAACAACAACACAAACATTCCGCAGATTACGCGCATTGACAACCCGCCGGAAGCAGAAAGGTTGAAATGAAGGTTTATATTACGCGGCAGTTGCCTGAAGAGGCTTTGGATATTATGTGCGTTCATTTCGCTTGTATTCGCGTGTAATTAAGCGCCTGAACCCCCAGAAAACAACCTCTAGCGAAAATATTGCAAGAATTGGCAAAATGGTTAGAAGTTGCTGATCATAACCTTGACATACACACCATTTCGGATATACACTACAGGTGTGGTATTATGTTGAATGGAAAGTGCCTACTCCACGACCATAACCGCCATTGACTTCCTTCGTTATCATATCTGCTGGTGTACAAAATGGCGTCGGCGTATTCTCACCGGCAGCGTCCAAGCGCGCCAAGCAGGTTGTAAACGAGGCAGCAGAAGAAATCCAGTGTCACGTAGTGGAACTCGCGGTCGCGCCCGACTATGTGCTTGTTGTAATAGATGCGCCGCCCACGCTGTCTCCCCACGAAATCGCGTCTCATCTCAACGCTGCAGCGCAGGCATACTTCGATAGGAATATGCCGCGATCCAACAACTGTCCGGTGTCTGGACGTGTGTGATGCTGTGTACGACCCTGCGCCTTTCTGAAACGGAAGTCACCACATTCGTGCAGTCCCAACCTTATCGGGCTAGGCCGCACATGCTGCCGGCTTGTTCCCTCCTTCAAAAAGGAGAACGGTATCATGTCACGTATGCAAGTATGCAGTTCTAAGCGCTCTCTTGCGCCAATGGGCATCCTGATGGCTCTCCTGGTTTTCCTGCTCTTGGGCCGTGGAGCCTATGCCCAACCGGGCGGCGGTTACGGCGGCGGAGTTCCGGGCAGCGGCGGGCCGCAGGCGGGCGGCAAGTGGAAGTTCATCCTCGGCCTCCATGGACAATTCACGGGTTCCGACACTATCAAAACACCCCGCCGCAAGACCTCACCACTACATGTCGGGCGGGGGCGGGCGACCGGTAGACTACGGCACGGCCAATGTCTACAACTATATCAACGGCACTGCCGCCCCCTACCATTCCATCAACCTGTCCGCAAAGGCCGGTGTCAATTTTACGGCGATCTGGGTGTCCAATTATCCGGGTGGCACACCACCCCCGGCTCCGCCAAACTCACGGTCAAATTCACACCATCCGCAGGTGTGGTCGGTAACTCGCTTTCCAGTACGCAGCCGGTTTCGTTATGGGCACACGCCGCCTATGACGGCATGGACGACGACGAGAAAACCACCGGCGATCCGATCAACTCCGGCAGCAGCACTGGCGGGCATTTGCGCCTTACGATCGGCAGCGGATTCGTAGTGATGACATAACGCTCACCGCCAACATGAACTTTCTCGCCCCAGGCGGTGCGCAGTGGGGTATGGGCGTCACTTTCGGCGCTGTCCAGGACGACCGGGGGGTGCGGATAACCTCTGAAAATGACACCACCTTCAAGCGAGGCACCGATTCAACCGGCGCTCCGGTGGCAATTCCCGATATCCCGAACGCGAGCGGCGTGATCTATGCCGACATGAAAGCGCCGTCGCCGCCCATCTTGTTCAGCACGATCTACCGCGCCAATGGGTGTGTTTATTGCCGGAACCTACGGCCAATGGCATTCAGACTCGCGTATGTCTGGCATGAAAGTCAAACGGGCACGGAAGCGGACGGAATTTTAGCGCCGCCTACCCACCCTTCAATCTGGACGTTGGCTACACCCTCGACGGTTCCCCGCCGAAATCCCATCGCATGTGTTTATTTCCTGCACGGAACTCTCAGGACGGCGTACGGGCCACAGGCAATTACTACATCAACTGGCACTATGTCTTTGAAGACTGGACAGCGCCCAAAGACATCAAGCATCCTTTGCCGTATGCCACGACGCCAGGCGACTGGACGTACCTGCTGACCATAGATAATCCTACGCGACGGAGCAGGAAGTCAAACTCACACGGGAATGGACAACCGAGTTGGAAGAGAAGGTCAAGGTGGACACCGACCTGTCTGCGGGCAGCGAGGAGGCCGTGGCCGCCAAAATCGGCACCAGCATCGAAGTGGGTAAGAAAGATACGTACAAAGTCTCGATGGACTACACCTTCAAGGGCGAAGGCTATACGATTACCCAGTGGTACATCGGCATTTCCTGGGAGGACATGGGCGGAACATGCTCCGTTTGGGGCGGACACGGCTATGCCCATGATTGCCTGGTCAGGCGTACGCGGCAGTAGCGCCTGGTCAATCCATCCTGAAATCACCTGGTACTACGACGGCTACGACGATGGCGGGTAAACGTCGCCACTTACCGCGGTAGGGCGGCCAGGACACAGGATGCGCGGCAACAGCGCGTATCCCTATCGGCGGGAGCGTGATCAAAGTACGCTCCGCTCATTGCACGGAAATGGAAGGAAATAAACCGTGAAACGTCACAGGGCATTGTGGGGATTGTTGATTTTGCTCCCGTTGTCGCTGGCTCATCAGAACGCGCCGCCGCGCGTTTTAGCCGTGAAAGTGGGAAGGCTTGGTGAAATGGGACGTATCTATACGCAGGACTTCGCCACGCCTGCGCAATTGCATGGCTTTCAACTGATCAAAGACGGCAAGCAGGGCGAAGCGCAGGCTGTCTTTACGGACGACCTCAAAACCGATACAACCGGCGTCGCGGCCATTGGACTGGCGCAGGCCACGCCACCGGACGCGTGGGTAGGGCAGATCAAAACCCTCGATGCCCAGTTCAGCCGCAAACAAGGCGATGTACGCCTGGGTTTTCGCCTGGCAGCGTGGCAGTATTACGACAGCATCGCGCGCAGCCAGCATCAGGCCATAAGGAACCCTGCCGATCAAAAGGAGTTTGACGACGCGGCCAATCTGTTTCTGGACTTATGGAAACGCACCCACGACCCGCTGACCGGCATGATGCTGTCGGAAATGGCCTTTCGCGTCAAGCGCAATGACTTTCCACGTCCGGTCGCGGTGCTGGAAACGCTGGTCGGGGTTGTCGGCGGGCGGACAGCCCAGGCTGCCTTTCAGCAGGCCAAGCATACTGGATTCACGGTTCCCCCTCCCGATGTCGCCGCTGTTCCCGAAACCAGGCGGCACCTACTGGTTGGCGTACTGACGGCGCTGTGGTCGGAAGCGCATCATGTATCCGGGCCGAATTTGATGTTCAACAACAAAGGTGAGCGCATAGATAATAAAGGCCAATTAATACCGGCCAGTAAACAGGGCTGAAGATGCCCGATACCACCGCCGCTGAAAAAAGCGAACTGGCCGATATTGACACCTGGATACATCAACTTAACCCGAACCGGCCCGTCCACAAAAAAACTTCAGCCATGTCCGCGCTCAGTCATTAACACTCAGTCATTAGCGCGCTTGCCAGTTGCCTCCCCGCGCCGCCGTTACTTTGACGTAACGGCGGCGGAGTTGTTTGTGGATGGAATAGGCGCTGCACTCCAGACCGCACCTGCGCGTAAAATGTTCTCCTCGTAACAGTTCAGGGTTGTGAGAATCTTTTGGTGTCTGCCTCGTAGTAACAGTATGACTGCTTTCACTTCGCTTTCTAAAAGTGGTACAAACCGTGACGCCGCGATACTGATACGGTTCACCACAGAGGCACAGAGACACAGAGGGGTCACAGAGAAAAGAACAAAGAGAAGAGAAAAGAACAAAGAGAGGGGAACCGCGAAACACACGAACCAAAACGAAAAAGAACAACAATACAAACAGTCCGCAGATTACGCGCATTGACAACCCGCCGGAAGCAGAAAGGTTGAAATGAAGGTTTATATTACGCGGCAGTTGCCTGAAGAGGCTTTGGATATTATACGTCAGTCGGCGGATGTGGATGTTTGGTTGGAAGACAGGCCGGTTCCACGCGACGCGCTGGTGGAGAAGATTCGGGATGTGGACGGGCTGTTGTGCCTGCTGACGGATAAAATTGACGGCGCATTGCTGGACAAGGCGGCTCAGTTGCGCGTGGTCAGTCAGATGGCGGTTGGCGTGGATAATATAGATGTGGCGGCGTGTCGGGAACGCAACATCGCCGTCGGCAACACGCCCGGAGTTCTGACGGAAACCACTGCCGATCTCGCCTTCGGCCTGCTGCTGGCAACGGCGCGGCGGATTGTCGAGTCGGAGCGGTTTCTGCGGGCGGGGCAGTGGCAAACGTGGTCGCCCATGCTGCTGGTCGGCCCCGATGTTCACCACGCCACACTGGGAATTGTTGGCATGGGGCGAATCGGGTACGAAATGGCGCGGCGGGCGCATGGCTTTCAAATGAACATTCTGTATTGCAGCCGTTCCGTTCACGCCGATGCGGAGCAGGATTTCGGCGCGAAGCGGGTTGAGTTGGATATGCTGTTGACCCAAAGCGATTTTGTTTCCCTCCACGCGCCCCTGACTTCGGAAACGCGCTATCTGATCGGCGCGACGGAACTCGCGCGCATGAAACCGTCCGCCATGCTCATCAACACAGCGCGCGGCCCCGTTGTCCATCACGCCGCGCTCGTCAACGCGCTCCAAAACCAGCAAATTGCCGGAGCCGGTTTGGACGTATTCGATGCGGAACCGCTGCCGCTTGACGATCCCCTCCTTGCCTTAGATAACGTCGTTCTCCTGCCGCACATCGGTTCCGCGTCCATTGCCACCCGAACGCGCATGGCGGTTCTGGCGGCGGAAAACCTCGTCGCCGGTATTCAGGGCAGAGCCTTGCCTCATGCCGTCGCCGGGTAAACTATCGCCTGATTTCCAGACCCGCTTGTCTTGACAAAAAACAGTCTTGCCGATACAATAAAACAACAATCAAGGAGTTCACTCATGGCAATCAAAGAGCGCGAAATTACAAGCGAACCGCACACAGTTCCTCCCACAGCGCCCAATATGCCTGCGCTGGTAGGACCTCTCCTACTCAACAAAGAGCAAGCAGAAGCCCTCCTTAAATATCTTTCGGAACCGCCGAAACCGTTGACGCCGCAAATTAAACAGGCTATTGAAAACTATAAACGTATCAAAGTCGAGAAACTTTCCTAACCGATGGAGCTGCAAACGGCACAAGCGCGCTATCGTCTGGAAACGCTTTCTGAACAGCATGATGTTGCGCATTTTAATTCTGATAACTCTTATCTCAATTTCTTCCTTCAGGAGAAAGCCCTGGACGAAACAAAGCGCGATTTATCGCGCACTTTTGTTCTGCTCGATCCAGCAATATCTTCCTCTGCTGTAGCCGGTTACTTTACACTTCGTGCTGACTCGTACTATCTTCACTCAGAGAACTATATCGGGCAGCACATCATACCTGTCGCGGAACTTGTCTGTCTTGCCCGCCATATTCAGTATCGTGGACAAGGGATTGGGGATTACTTGCTGCTTGAAGCATTTCACATAGTAAACACAGCTTCGGCTCTGCTTGGAATTGCAGGTATGCAGCTTGCCTACACTGCTGAAGGAAAACGTCTCTACGACAGGTACGGCTTTGAACCACACCCCTACGGAGAGTCGCTGCTGTTCATTTCCATGAACGACATACGCCAGATACTTGAGGACGCTTCTCAATAAGTATGGGAACCAAACTCACACAGTGACGTAGCAAACTGAACTACTCGACAGAAGGGGCGATTCCTGTATGACTTCCGATACCACAAAGAAAATGCAATACCGACGCTTGGGCGCGAGCGGCTTAAAAGTGAGCGAGGTTTGTTTGGGCAGTTGGCTGACATTCGGCAACGCCACCGAAGACCAGACGGCGGAAGCCTGCATTGACCGTGCGTATGAACTGGGCATCAACTTCTTCGATACCGCCAACGTGTATGCGCGGGGCGAAAGCGAAAAAGTGGTTGGCCGCGCGCTGCAAAAATATCCGCGCGACTCCTACGTCGTGGCGACCAAAGTGTACTTTCCCATGAACGACGGGCCGATGCCCAACAATCAGGGCTTGTCGCGCAAGCACATCATGGAGCAGTGCGAGGCCAGCTTGAAGCGGCTGGGAATGGATTACATTGATCTGTACCAGTGCCACCGCTACGATACCGAAACGCCGCTCGAAGAGACCCTGCGCGCCCTTGACGACCTGGTTTCGCAGGGCAAGGTGCTGTACCTGGGCTTCAGCCAGTGGAGCGCGCCGCAGATCGCCGATGCGGTGAAATTTCAGGAAACGCACAACCTGGACCGCTTCGTTTCCAGCCAGCCGTACTACAACATGATCGGACGCGACCTGGAAAAAGCCGTGCTGCCGACGTGTGAGCGCGAAGGCATCGGGCAGATCGTGTACTCGCCACTGGCGCAGGGCGTGCTTGACGGGCAAGTACAAGCCCGGCGAACCCGCGCCCGCCGACAGCCGCGCCGCCGACCCCAAGCAAAACTGGTTTCTGAAACTGGAAGACGGCAAACTGGCGGATCAGGCGCAACTGGAAAAAGTGCAGAAGTTGATTCCCATCGCGCAGGGATTGGGATTGACCATGCCCCAACTCGCCCTCGCCTGGTGCCTGCGCCAGCCCAACGTATCCAGCGTCATCATCGGAGCCAGCAAACCTTCGCAAGTAGAAGACAACGCGGGCGCGTCCGGCGTTACTCTGGACAAGGACACGCTGAAAGCCATTGATGAGGCGCTTGCATAAGCAGGTGTTCAGGAACAGACTGTTGCTTCGCGCTGTGCAGGCAATTATGCACCTTTCCAACACCCGAATACCTGAACGCCTGAACACCTGAACGCCTGAACACCATGCCCCTACTATCTTCTCTCTACGGTCAGGAAGCGGCTATCGGGGCGCTGCGTAAGGCGCTGGAAGCCGAGCAACTGCCCGGAACCTATTTGTTTGCCGGGCCGGCGGGCGTCGGGAAAGGCGCGCTGGCGCGGGCGTTTGCGCAAGCGGTTGCCTGCCTGACGCCGCGCCATGCGCCGTTTGATGCGTGCGGCGAATGTGAGTCGTGCCGCCGGATGGAAGCGGGAACGCAGCCGGAAGTCGCCACGATTTACCCGGCGGGCGAGCAGATGCAAATCTGGCAGTTTTGGGACCGTGACAACAAGCCGCAGGGCATTTTGTCGCACACGCTCAACTTCGCGCCGCAAATCGGCAAAAAGCGCGTGTACATCCTCGAACAAGCGGAAACCCTCAACGAATCCGCCGCCAACAGCCTGCTGAAAGTCTTGGAAGAGCCGCCGCACTACGCGCTTTTTATCCTGCTTGCCACGCACCCCGCCCGCGTTTTGCCGACCATTGTATCGCGCAGTCAGGTGATCCGCTTGCGCCCGTCCCGAACCGAAGATTTGGCCGCGTATCTGCGGGCAAGCGTTGGCGTTGAACCGGCGCAGGCGGCGATGCTGGCGGCGTATGCGGAAGGACGAATCGGGCAGGCGGTGCAGATGGCGAACAATGCGCGGGTGGGAGAAGAAATCGCCCGCGTTCTGGATTTTGCCGAGCAATTACCGCAAGCGCCGCGTATTCGCGCGCTCAGGCTTGCCGAACAAATGCGCAAACTGGCGGCGCAAACCAAAGCCTTAGTCGGGGAAGAACCGGCAGGCGACAGCGATGAGGAAGGCGGCAGTGGCAAGGAGCGCGCGGGACGCCGACAGCAGGCAGCGGTTTTTGATCTGCTGATCGCCTTTTACCGCGACCTGCTTACGCTGGGAGCGGGCGCGAACAGCATTCACGTCGTCAATCAGGATCGGCTTGCCGCGCTGACGCGCCTGTCCAAAGTATCCCCTGCCGAACGCTGGATGCGCTGCCTGGACGCCCTGCTGCTTTCCCGCCGCCGCCTCGACGCCAACGCCAATGTCGCTCTAGTAACGGAAGTGCTGGCAATGACGCTGGTGAGTCCGTAGCTAAAAATCTATCCTCATAGGCCGGGGATTTTCAATCCCCGGCCTATGGAGGCGAGGTTCACGGATTTTGCCGAACGTCAACATGGATGTGATCCGCGCCGTCCGGGAACATCGCCACAACATCTACGCCGCGCTTCCGCGCCTGCTCTAACGCTTTGCGCAGGCGGACATCCGTTAAATCGGCTTCGGGCGCGTAGGCTTCATTCTGGTAGCGCAGAACCGCGCGGGTTGATTTCGCGCTTCGCTCCGTTTTTGCCTCCGTTTTCGCCTCCGCGCGAGCGTTCGTGGATTGGGGCATTTCGGGCGTGTCGCCGTCTTCGGTTTGCGATTCGTTTGCCACGATTTGCGTGAAGGGCGGCGGGAAAAACGGCCATGCGGGTTTGGCGCTGCTGGCGTACAAGCCATACAGCGCGGATATGGCGCAGGCGGTCGCGCTTGCCGGAACTTCCGCAGGCTCGGACTCGATTTCCACTTCCTGCGCCGCTGTTTGCGTCACGGATTTGCCTGCGAGGAGCGCGGATTTATCAAGGGCGGGGATAGACGCGCCGGAAACGACGGTGGGCGCGGGTCGGTTCAGCAGGGCGACGAGCGCGGGCGGCAGGTCCCAACCGCCTTCGGGCGCTTTGGGCAAGCCCAGTCGGTAGCGTCCGGGCGGCAGGTCGCGCAGCAGGGCCAGTGTGGCATGGATGCAGGCTTCGGGGTCAGCCTGCCGAATAGCGTAGCCGCCATACGCGCCGATGTCTACGGCCAGTCCCATTGAGTGCGGATTGGCCGGCCCGACATGGACATACCCGCCCATACGATAGGGAGGGCGCAGCAGCGACAGAATTTGCAGAGGATGTGAAGGCGTGGAATGTCCGGCCAGCGTGGTCAGCAGGCGCAGCAACAACGGGGAAGGCGGAAGCGCGCACGGGTTAAAATCGGGATCATCGGCGGGGTTCGGAGCCGTTCGCTCCCATTCGCCGCCGCGCGACGCGAGCTGCAGGCCGGAAGACGCGGGCGGCAGGAGCGTACTGTCTTCCGTCGTGCCTGCCAGCACATTTCGCTGCCGTTCGGAGCGGACGCTCACGCCCGGAGGCGGAGTAGGCCAGCAATAAATGCCGTTGCGCTCCAGATGTTCCAGTTGTTCGCCATCCCGCGTGTCTACGACCAGCGTGATACGCCCCGCTTCCAAATCTTTACGCAGTTGATGCGCCTGCTTTTGTACGTGAACGCGCTCAATGGGCAGGGGCGGGCCGTAAACAACGGGCGGCGTCCACGATTCCGGCTTACGAAGCGGTGGCTGCGCTCCTATCGCCTGCCCTGACGTTTTCCGCGCTGAAAGTTGTTTGTCGCCAAAGGACTGCGAGGCATCCGGGGAATTGTTTGTAATCGCTTTTGCTGCTGTGGTTGTTTTGGCAGGATTACGCTCCCCGCCGCCGGAGGTTCCATTACCCAGCGTTGCTGTGGCGGCAATGGACGCGCTTGCCGCGCCCGCGCCGGTCAAATCCGGCACATCGGCAGGCGGGCGCGGCAGGGCCTCTCCAATTTTTGCGCCGCCGGTTTTCATGCCATCGGCAGAAGGCGTTTCCAGACTGCGCGGCGACTGTAAACCGGCAGCAGACGCTTTCGCAGGCGGCGCGGATGCGCGCGCATGAGTCGCCTGGTCGGAAGCGACGCGCACAGCCAGGCAAACGGCGACAAGCGCGGCAAGCGGGGAATACACCAGCAGGCGTTGAAGCGACATGACCTCTCCTGAAAAACTCGTCTCAGCCAAAGCGACACGATGAAAATACAACGGTTTTTCATTATACCCGATACTGAACGCCGAACACCGAACACCGAACACCAAATACCTAACCCCCTTTTTGCAGGAACAGCGTCACATCCGTAAAAATAACATCACCCAATCGGCTGCTCAGGCGGTCATGATGTTCTAAGGGAACCGTCCAGTCGGGAAGCTGTATCTCCGCCGGTTCGGACAGCAGAGCGGGACCGGGTGTCAGGCGCAGCGGCCCCAGGCGCTTCAAGCCACTGTTGACGATCAGCCATTCCAGCGTGTTGCGCGTGAAAAAGCCTTCTAAACCGGTTGGCAGCGCGTGGCCGCCGGATTGAAGGACGAATTCTGTGGAAAACGCGAGTACGCCCCCCGGCTTGAGAACGCGGGCGGCTTCGCGGACGTGCGCAAGGGCGACGCGCAAGCCACCGAAATGCTCGATGGACGAAACCGAATACACAAAATCTACGCTTTCGTTGGGCATCAACAGCTGCGTAGCGTTCATTTGCAGCATCGTCAGCCGCTCGGCGGGATAGGCGTAGGGCGCGTAATTGGCGGGATGGTGCAGCATATCCAACTGCGCCGAAACCCAGCCCCACCCGTACATATCCGTCGCGTACAGCCGCGCCGTGTGCCGGGCCAGAAAATACAGCATCGGCTCCACGCCGCAGCCGACTCCCAACCCTGTCGTCTGACCATCCAGCAGTCCCAGAGCGCGAAGCCCGTTGCACAGATGCGTGGTTTCCCAGACTTTTTTGCGCACATACCGGCCATCCGCATACAAGCGCCGATACGCTTCCAAGTTGGTATCCGCCTGCCCGGTATAGACTTCCACGCCAAGCGCGCGCCAGTCGGCGCAGTCTTCCATTTCCGCGTTTGCCAGGGCGCAATAAGGAAACGTCTCCCCCAAATCTGAGAATGTCGCTTTGGGTTTCAGCGCCAATGCGTCCTGACCAGACGCCGATGCCTCTTGGGAGAGCGACCACGCGGGAGACGCGGGAGACGCGGAAATACTTTCCAATACCGATGCGGGAGCGGACATAAGCCTGGCCTTTCCAAATAACACAGTTCGACAGAAAAATCAAATACGACACTGTGTTATCGGCGGCAAGCCCACGTATCTTTACGGGTTGATAATAAGAAGCCCCTCTCCAAGCAACGCAGGAGCGTCTATGAGAGGATTGCAGCAAAATAGCCCCTCTCCTAGCGAGGAACGAGCGTCCAGGAGAGGGGTTGGGGTGAGGTAAGCGTTCAATCAAACGCGGTGAAGGGTTTTTGGATCTATGGCGCGAACTACAGCCTGCACCGGCAACTCTTCCGATGCGCTCAATGTGGAAGAGACATCCGGCCCGGTAGAATTTTCCTGTGGCACAATCGGCGCGGGCGGCTGCGCGTAACGGGAAGTCAACTCCTGCGCCACCTGCGCGAACTGCGCGCGCAGTTCGGGAGGAGACAGCACTTCGGCGCGGCTGCCGTAGGAGAGTATCCACCAGCTGATCTCTTTGAGGCTGTTGACCGCGACGGTGCAGACCAGCGAACCGTCGCTTTCGTACACCATTTCCGAAAACTGATGTCCCCGGCTGCCATGCACGAGATTGGCGACTGATGGGGCAAAACGCGCGACCACGTTGATTGCGTCGTCATGGCTCCCATTGGCCTGCCAGGCGCGCTCGAAAAACGTATCGGCGGAGAAACCGCGCGGATAGCGGAACCGATCTTCGGCCATTTCCGCTTTGCGAACGCGGCTGATTTTGAAGGTGCGAATCGCGCCGTGTTCCTCCGAATTTGCCAGCAGATACCAATGCTGGCTGACCTCGCGCAAATGGTAGGGGGAAACGAGCAGTATTTTTTCGCAGTCCGTCGCCGGCGACCAGTACATCAAATGCAGTTTGCGGTTGGAGCGCATGGCGCGGCGAATGGTTTCCAGCAGGGGACGCTGAATGCTGTGGGAGGTGAGTCCCAGGTGAATGGGCGCTTCTTCCGCTCCCATTGCCGGGCTGTCTGCCGAGGATTGGGTGTTCGCCGGACTGTGGTCTTCCGCGCGCGTTTCGTTTTCCGGCTGTCCGGCGTTTTCGGCGCAGGGTGACGGAGTTTGCGCTTGCGTACCCGATGCCTGGCTGCCGGATGTCAGCAAATGCGCCACTTTTTTCAGGCCGGAGCGCAAATCGGCGGCAAAAAAATTGTCATGTGCCAGAGCGGGATTGGAAGCTGAGGTGAACAGCGCCAGGGCTTCCGAAGGCGTAAGCGTCAGGGGCGGCAGGTTCAACTCGCCTTCGAGCAGGTAGCGCCCTTCGCGCCGGCTATACCGTTTCTGGAGGGAGTTCCCTTTTTCCAGATTACGCAGGTCACGATACACCGTGCGTTCCGAAATATGCAGTTCTTCGGCCAGCATGGTGGGGGTGATGTCCTGGCACACCCGCATCCGATTGGCGATGTAACTCAGGCGATCCGATTTGTACAAACGATCCGATTTTTTGACGTTCATGGCAGCTTTCTTTCTACGGGGGAACTTGCTACAACAGAACTTGCGACAAGCGGGTATGTTTCAGGAACACGCCCGAATCAAAGTCTATCACCCGATGGTGCGTAACTCTAATTGCTTATAACCATGATACCGCGTTTTCAGTTTATTTGAAAAGAGATTTTGACAAAAAGTATTGTCAAAGGACAAAATTTCACCGCAGGCAACGCCTGCCTGCGCAGTTCAGGAGGAAACATTCCGGCATGGCGCGCTTCAGCACAGATTCAGACCAAAATTTACGCGCGGCAGAGGGGTTACGGACGCGGCGCGTTCTCATCTGCCCGAACGCTTTCAAAGGCAGCCTGTCCGCCGGATTGGCGGCGCAGGCAATTGCGACAGGATTGCGGCGGGGCTACGCGAACCGCCCGCTGGAACTGGTTTGCCTCCCACTGGCGGATGGCGGCGATGGAACGATGGAAACCCTTGTCGCGGCAACGGGAGGGCAAACGCATGAGCATCGCGTACGTGGGCCTTTCGGCAAATCCCGATGGGCGCATTGGGGGCAGTTGGGCGGCGCGCAGGGGGATATGGCGATCATTGAAATGGCGGAAGCGGCGGGATTGCGCCTGTTGTCGCCCGGTCAGGCCGACCCGCGCATAACCACTACCTACGGCGTGGGCGAACTGATGCTGGAAGCCGCGCATCGGGGCTGCCGCATTCTGGTTCTGGGCATCGGGGGCAGCGCGACCAATGACGGCGGCGCGGGCATGGCGCAGGCGTTGGGCGCGCGGCTGCTGGACGCGCAGGGGCAGGAACTTCCACAAGGCGGGGCGGCTCTTCGACAGTTGGCGAGCATTGACCTGAGCGGATGGCGGCTTCCTCCCCATGTTCAGGTGACGGTTGCCTGCGATGTGGATAACCCGCTGTGTGGACCGATGGGCGCATCCGCCATTTACGGCCCGCAAAAAGGCGCGGACGCCGTGACCGTTCTCGAACTCGATGGGGCGCTGTCGCATTACGCCGATGTATTGGAAGCCCACACGAACCTGCAAGTACGGGATGTGCCGGGGGCGGGCGCGGCAGGCGGATTGGGCGCGGGGTTAATGGCGTTTTGTGGCGCGACGCTGATGCCCGGAACCGACATGGCGCTGGAAATCACGGGCTTTGAGGACAATCTGGCGGGGTGTGATCTGGTGATTACGGGTGAGGGGCGCTTGGATGCGCAGACGGCGCGCGGCAAAGTGATTGCGGGCGTGGCGAAACAAGCGCAGGCGCGGAATATCCCTGTGGTGGCGCTGGCGGGCAGCGTGGAAGCAGGCGCGGAAGAGGAACTGCGCGCGCTGGGGCTGTCGGTCGCCCTGAGCATCGTGCAGCATCCTCTTCCTATAGAAACCGCGATGGCGGAAGGTTATCGCCTGCTGATGGAGGCTGCCGAGCGCGTGGGCAGGCTGCTGTCCCTGTGACCAACCGGGCGCGTCAGGATTGTACGCGGACGGGCGCGCAGGGGCGTATTTGGCGCGTCCTCCTGCCCGATCTGACTGGCGAGCGGCGCGAACCCGATAAATACGGCCCACCCCGCAACGACAAGGATGGCAATTCCGCGCTGCGCCTTGACGAGCGCAGCGCGCTTGTTCTGGTTGAAGGCGGCGGCAACCCCCGGCAGGCACAGCCAGAACCCGGTAATGACCGCCAGTGTGAGCAGGCTAATTGCAGCGGCGGCTCCCAGCCCGTAAGCAACCATCAGGGAGGGAACGCCCTTGACGGGGATCAACGCTCCCGGCTGCCAGAAATGCTGCAAGCGCGCGAACAGCCCCGACATACACGCGAACGCCAGCATTGTCGTCAGGCTGACGCCAAGCAGCGCGAGCCGGCCCCAGCGCTTGCGCTCCAGCGTTCCCCAGGCGGCAATCAGCGGGAAAATCGCGGCCATAGCGTAGCGGCTCCTGTGCGTAATCAAGAGCGAGTCGAAAAGCGTATAGGCCGCCGCCACAGCCCATAACCCGGCGAGGATGTTGGTCGAAATTACTGCAAACCGATGCGCCTTTGGCATCGTTTGGTCTTGCCCTTCCATGCGAATGGTAACTCCTGAATTCCCCGAAGAACCACTTCACCTGCATAAACCCTGCTCAGAAACGCGCGCTTCGGATGGCGCGTTCCAACAAAGAAAGTTCTTCAAACTAAAAATGGATGATGAATGACCGTTCGGAACGGCCTCAACGGGAGGAACAGTCGGCGGGAACTGACAGCCTACAACGCGGCGTGGGCATAAAGCCAACAACAGGAGAAGGGTAAGGAACGGCGGGCGCGAAACATTTAAGCGTGGAGCGTTCGGCGGCGGACAGAATCAAGAGAAGCGCGAACGCGCGCGAGCGATGTCTTCGGCACAGCAAACAACGCTGCTTGTAAGCGGCCTGTGCAGACCGCCTTGTGGATGCGGCAGGCATCCGGGCAACAAAGCTTACGGCCACAGCAGGGTGGCAAGTGTCCGAGCAACAGAAGGAGGATGGGCAATACGAGGGTATTACCTTCCCTTTAGACAACGCGCTTTAGACGAAGTTTCGGCAGATTTATAAAAATTTTCACCGTAGGATTACCTGCTTCAAAGCCCTGAAACAGTATAACACAGAAAAGGCCGTTTAACACCGTTACGGGAGTTAAACAGCCTGTATTTTACAGGTGGATTAAATTTTCAGCAGGCTAAATGGACGAAGGTTAGAAAATCTTGCGGACAAAATTGACGACGCGGGCGGCTACCAGCACTCCGGTCAGGGCGGCTCCCACGCTGCGCGCCTGCCGCGTCACCTGCGTACCGGCGGAATCCGCGTTGCCAAGCAGGTTTTGCGTCTGCGCATGAACAATGTCAACCGTATTGGAGGCTTTCACCGCGACACCTTTGGCCTGATTGCTGACGCGCCGTATTTGTATGCGCCCTTCGTCTACCAGCGGCATCACCTTTTTGTACAAAACGAACACGAGTACGGAAATCCCGACGGTCCAGATAAGCGTCAGGAGAAAATACAGGCCGGACAATACAAGCCACCAGGTTGGAACGTTTACGGTTTGCATCAGGGTCTCTCAGGGGTCAGGATTCAGGATTCAGGGGTCAGGGGGCATCGGCTTGCCTTGTGAATCGTATTGTTCAAGTAAGCAGGGAGTCAAGGAATACAGTCTCTTTCCTGACCCCTGAATCCTGAATCCTGACCCCTCACCTACGCGCCTCTGCCGGGGTTGGGCTTGACGTTGACTTTTGGCAGCACGGCGCGGAGCAGTTCGGCGTAATGCTGCGCGGCCTTGAGCGCTGTCATGTTTTCGCGTTTGGCTGTCTGCGCGTCTACGGTGTAGAACAGCTTGCCTTTGATGGTGATCTTGGCTTCGCTTTTGCCGTTGGATACTGCTTGTATGTCCGTCGGCTTGAGGTCGGCGTCGCCCAGAAAGTTTACAAGGCGCTCGGTCACTTTGTCGGCGCGCTGTTTGACGCTCAGGCCACCGGCGGGGAAATAGATGGTCAGGACGTGTTCGCCCCCGACTGCCACTTCGCCTTCATTCGCGGCGCGGGCTTTGGGGCTGCAAGTGAGCAATCCACAGGCAGCCCCAAGCGTCAAAAGTACGCCGGTTCTTCGGTTCAAAGACGCGGAAGAAGGTTTACGCGTTAATCGTATAAACATAAGATTTACCTCGCCACAGCGCGAAAAGTTTTCAAAAAGTGTCGGCGGGTATCCTTCACGACACCTTATTGACAGCCTCATGCGCTTTGTCGGCAGTGTTGTCAATCGCGTCATGCGCCGCGCCCTGACCGCGATTAACGATGTCCTGCGCCTTATCCGTCAGTTGGCCCCATTTGTCGCGGGCGGTGGTGGCAACGGTAGACGTATAATCCGTCGCTTTGTCTTTCACGTCACCGGCGCGCTCGGCAATGATGCGGCGCGTCGCTTCCCCCTCTTGCGGCGCGTACAGCAACGCGACAGCGGCTCCCGTCGCGGCTCCCAACAGGAAAAACACCAGATTTCCGCCCCAACCAGAATCTCGGCTCATGTTCCTCTCCTTTTCCTTCTTAAACTTAATTCATTTCTTGCTTCTGCACATCCTGAAAGCGCTTGGTCATACGCTCCTCTAAGAAGCCACGCGATTACTCGCCCGCTTCCCCTAGGAGCGCTATTTGAATCCTGACGAGCGAGCAAGCCGGTTTGTTCCCGAATAGGAGGAGAAGAGGAGAAAAGGAGAGGGAGACAAGGAGACAGAAGACGGAAACAGTTAAACCGACAATCGGCAATCGAAAATCGTTAATCGTCAATCGTCAATTCTGTTAGCACGGCGAACAATTCTTCTACGGTTTGGGTCCGCTTGATGGCTTCGAAATAGGGAAAGTTATTGTGCGTAGAGGCCATGCGCAGCCATTGCTTCAGGCGCAGGACGGTACGCGGCGAAGGTTTTTCGCCGAAGAACTCCATGTAGCCGATAAGCCGCCGCAGGTGGGGGCGCCAATCCATTCGAGGCGGCATTTCGCTATTGTTTTCCTCATTGGTTTGTTGTTGAATATCATTTTGAATTGCGTTGTAAATGTCGTTTTCTGATTGGCTTTGGATTTGTTGGGCCGCAATGCCGAGTTCGCGGGCGATTTGGAGGGGCAAATAGGGGTTTGCCATTGCGCCACGCCCCAGCATAAAGTGGCGGCAGCCGGTTTCATTTTGGCAGCGTCGAAAATCTTCCAGCGTCCAGATGTCGCCATTGGCAACAACGGGAATATCAAGCCGTTCGCGTACCTGCCCGATGGGATTCCAGTAGGCGGGCGGGGCGTAACCGGCAACGCGGGTTCGGCCATGAATGGTCAGCCATGACGCGCCGCCTTCCGCCGCCATATCGGCGTTTTCCAGAATGTCGTGGATGTTGTCCCAACCCAGCCGCATCTTGGCGGAAACGGGAATATCGGCAGGAACCGCCTGGCGGATCGCGCCGACGATTTCGCGGATACGGTGTGGGTACTTGAGCAGGGTCGCGCCGCCGTCGTTGCGGTTCACGGTGGGCGCGGGACAGCCGAAGTTGATGTCAATGGCCTGTGCGCCCGCCCTCCAAGCATTGAAAGCGGACAGCGCCATCCGGGCGGCATCGCCGCCGAGCAATTGCACCTGAACCGGCAGTCCCGTCGGCGTCAGCCCACACGTTCGGAGTTCGGGCACGGAGCGCGCGAAGACGCGGCGGGGCAGAACATCGTGGCTGACGCGAACGAACTCCGACACGGCAAAAGTAAACGCGCCCGATTCGCCTTGCAGGGCGCGCATGGGAGCGTCCGTCACGCCCTGCATGGGCGCCAGTATCAATGCGGGAATTTCAGAATTCAGCATAATTCAAAGCCATAGGAAACAGCCACGCCGTTTCCTATGGCGATGGCAGGGTTGTCACCCGGAACAGAGTGAACGTCCCTTTCTATTGTACTTTACTTTCTGCTAAACCGGGCGGGGTTTGCCGCGTTTACCCTTGCGTGGATTGCGCGATCAGCCGCGTGAACGCTTGTATGCCCCTGATAACCTCCTGATTGTTGGTCAGGCGGCTTACGGTGCTTTCAAACTCGCGCCCGATGGCCTGCTGCCGCTGCCGCAGTTCGCGCGTTTCCGCTTCGCGCTGTTCCCGTTCCTGCTTCAAGCCGTCCGCCTGCCGCTCCGTTTGTAATTTCAGGTTCAGGGTTTCCTGTTCCTGCACTCGCAGCCGTTCGCGCAATTCCACCACGTCTTCACGCGGGCAATGCGCTTCCTCCATCCTTCATCCTTGCTTGAGCGCCTTCGCTACTTGCGCCACGCGCTTGCCCTGATGCCGGGCGACGGCGAGGTCTTCTTCGGTAGGCGGCGCGTTGTTCTGACCAGAAACGGTACTGGCTCCATAGGGTGTGCCGGCGACGAACAGGGCGGGGTCGCCATAGCCGAGCGGCACGATAACAAGTCCTAAATGCGCCATGAAGTTGTACATGGAAATGTTGGTGCTTTCGTTGCCGCCGTGCAGCGAAGACGTAGATGTGAACGCGCTGCCCACCTTGCCGTTCAGGACGCCGCGCTGCCACAGGCCGCCGAGCGAATCAACGTAGCTTTTCAGTTCCGCCGACACGTTGCCGAAGCGCGTGGGCGATCCAAAAATAATGGCGTCCGCCGTTTCCGCGTCTTCAAGGGTGGGCTGCGGATATTTGGCTTTCAAGCGCTCCCGGCTTTCCTGCCAGCCGGGCACATTGCTGATAATGCTGTCGGAGATAAACTCATCCACGCGGCGCAATTCCACCTGCGCCCCTTCAGCCCGCGCGCCCTCGGCAATGCCTTCAGCTAAGGCCGCCGTACTGCCATTGCGCGAGTAAAACACGATTACGATCTTGACGGTATCTGACATTTCGGATTCCTTTCACAAAAGCAAGGTTTCAGGTGTCAGGTGTCAGGTGTCAGGAAATGCGCTATTTCTTTCGGCTTTCCTGTCGCTGATACGATACAAATCTAGGAAGATGATTCCTGACCCCTGACCCCTGACACCTGAAACCTTTCCCTTTCCTGTGCCAACCCAAGCTGTTTGAGCAGGCGCGCGGCCTGTTCTTGTTCGGGGGGCGATAAGGCGGACATGATTTGCCGTATCCGCTCGGCATGGCCGGGAAACAACGCGGCGATTTTAGCCCTGCCGGATTCTGTCAGGTCGGCCAACATGCGGCGGCGGTCGGTCGGGCAGGCCACGCGCATCACTAATCCCTGCTTTTCCAGTTGGTCAATCACATAGGTCATGCTGCCACTGGTCAGCAGGACGCGCTCGGCTATCGCGCCCAATGCCGTCGGCCCTTTGTGGTACAGCAGTTCCAGCACGGCAAACTCGCTTGCGCTCAGGTCATACCGCGCCATCTCCTGACGCATCTGTTCCGTGATGCTGTTGGTGCAGCGCATCAGCACGACAAACAGATGCAGCGCGCTTTGGGTCGCGTCGTCGCGGACGGGCGGTGGCTCAGGTTCAGATTTCATACTTCATGCCTATTTAGTTTGAACTCAAATGGATTGAATTCAAGAGGGTTTACGAACAACAGTGGAGGCTGGTTCCCTGCAAAGCGGCGGGGAGAAGATAAAGTGTTTAGTGGAAGAGTGAGAACGGCGAATTGTTCCCTTATTCGCTTTTTTATTCTTCGCGCGCCCAACAAACTGATCTTTTCTCGCAAAAGGAACGCGCCAAAGTTGCGAAACGCGGTTTGTGCCGATATAGTAATGGTAGATACAGAAACTCAGGCTGATTTCCGGTTCGCGCATCTCCCCCGTCCCTGTTGGAAAGCGGGGAGTGATGGCGCAGGCGGCAAGTCAGGTTTGTCAGGAAAGGAAACGCTCATGTCCCTCGCTCAAGTGCAGGCAACCGTCGCTTTGTTCGTTGCCCTGATGATTTCATTGACCGGTCTGCTGACTTCGGTGGCGATTTTGCTGCCGGCCCATGCGCAGCGCGCCGAAGTCGCTCTGGAACAGTCGCCCAAACGCTGCCTGTTTGTCGGCCTGCTGACGCTGCTCCTGTTTGTCTTCGGCATCGTTTTACTCAACATTCCCAATCCCCTGCTGAAGCTGGTCGGCTTCGTGATTGATACTGCTATCAGCGGCATTGTCACGGTTGGCGGGGCGGGCATGGCGCAGTTGATGGGCAAGCGCATCAGCGAAATGTCGGGCGCGAAAACCACGTTTGGCGCGTTGGTACGGGGCAGCGCGGCGTACAGCGTGGCCGTGTTCTTCCCCTACATCGGCTGGTTCGTGCTGGCTCCCCTGTCTATCGTGTGCGGGCTGGGCGCGGGAATGAGGGCTATGCGCGCGCCTGACCTGCAATCGGTTCCCCTGCCCTGGCAGCAACAGCCCGCGTTCGCCGGCGCGTCCCTGATGCCGACAACGGCTGCCCCGGTTCAGGAAACGACTTCCATGTACATGCCGTCCGCGCAGCCGAACAATGCGTCCACGCAGGAAAACCGGTTGGGACAGTGATTGCAGGGCGTAGGCAGTAGGCAGTAGGGAGTAGGCATTTAGAACGTCTGCTCTTAGATACAGCCGGGGATTTTAAATCCCCGGCAACACAAAACAAGCGTCTTGCAGACGCAACTCTGTAGGAAGATGCCTGCGGACGCGATTCTGTAGGAAGATTCCCGCGTCCGTAGGACGCTTGCACTTTCCTGCCGGGGATTTTCAATCCCCGGCTGTATCTCACAGTGAGCGTTTAGAAAAACGGTTGGAATAGCGAGCGTGATTTATGTCTGATTTAGCGGAAGTGGACGTTAAAATAGAAAGTGTCGGGCGGCGCGAGTTTCTACAGCGCGGGGCATTGACGGGCGCGGGCGCGGCGGCTGTACTGCTTGGCGGGGCGGGCTGCAAGGATATACGCGATCACGCCCGCAGTTTGACCGGGCCTGCGCCCGCGCAATGGACGGCTTTGCCCCACAACGCCGATGCGGTCACTCGCGCGGCGCATGTTCTCAACCGGGTGGCGTATGGCCCGCGTCCCGGCGATGTGGCGCGCGTGGCGCAAGTCGGCGGGGGAGCGTATGTCGAGGAACAATTGGCCGACAAGATGGACGAAGACCCCGCTGTGACGTGGCGCGTCAACGGCCTGGACACGCAGCAGATCGAGCGGGACGCGCCGGATACCCTGACGAGCTACGATGACGGCGAAGTGCTGACGCAAACGGCACAAGCCGCGCTGCTCCGCGCCGTTTACAGCCGCCACCAACTGCGCGAGGTTCTGGCCGATTTTTGGACCAACCATTTCAACATCTACGCGCTGAAAAACGACGGGCGTTCGCTCCTGCCGACGGATACCGAACACGTTATTCGCCCTCATGCGCTCGGAACGTTTCGGGAGCTGCTGACGGCTTCCGCGCACAGCCCCGCCATGCTCGGCTATCTGGACAACACGCAAAACCGGCGCAAAAACGGAACCGAAAACGCCAACGAAAACTACGCCCGCGAACTGCTGGAACTGCACACGTTGGGCGTGAAAAGCGGCTACACGCAGCGCGACATACAGGAAGTGGCGCGCTGCTTCACGGGATGGACGGTGCATAAGGGCTGGGTCGCGCTGACGCTTGCCAATATGAGCAAGCCTTATAACAGTTTCGAGTACGATCCAAAAGGGCATGATGAGGGCGCGAAGTATATCCCGTTCCTGAACCTGACCCTAACGCCCAACGGACATGAGCGGGACGCGGAAATGGTTTTGGAGCGGCTTGCCATGCACCCGGCAACCGCGCATTTCATTGCCCGCAAACTGTGCCACCGCTTTTTGGGAACCATGACCGGGCCGATTGTGGAGAAGGCGGCGACCGCTTACCTGAACAGCAAAAGCGACATTCGCGCCACGCTGCGCCCCATTCTGCTGGACGGCCTTGCCGACCCCGCGCAGTGCCAGCCCATTTTGAAGCGCCCGCTGGATTATGTCGCCGGTTCGCTGCGCGCGCTTGCCGCCGATACGGACGGGGGCGGCAATCTGCAAAAGTTCCTGGGCGACATGGGGCAGCCGCTGTACCAATGGCCGATGCCGGACGGCTTTCCTGAAAAAACGTCCGCCTGGGCCAGTTCTCTGCTTCCGCGCTGGAATTACGCCCTCGCTTTGACCGCTAACAAAATCGGCGGCACAAGCGTGGATTTGCAGGCTCCGCTCCAATCCGCCAACGCCACATCGGATGCCGCCATGACAGACACGCTGCTGGAAACCGTCTTCGGCAGGCCGCATGACGCCCCGGAACTGGCGCAAACGCGGCAACAGATCAGCGGGCATGTCGAACGCGCCCGTCGGGACAGCGTAAACGAGCCTACTTTGCTGGCTGAAACCGTCGCGCTGCTGCTGGCAGCCCCGGCTTATCAGTGGAAGTGAAAATTGAAAGATAACCCTTTATGCGCGTGTTGATAACCGGAGGCGATACCCGGCTGGCGCAAATCGCTATGCCCGGCCTGCAAGCGGAACATGAAGTCGTGGTTTTGGAGGCGGATGCTCTGCTGAACCCGGCGGGGCTGGAAACCGCGTTGGCGGGCATTGAGACTGTGCTGCATCTTGCGCCCCTGCTTGCCCTTACCGATGAGCGGCGCGCGTTCGATCTGGCGACGCGGGGCACGTACAATCTGATGAAAGCCGCGATTGCTTCGGGCGTTCGGCGCGTGGTTGTCGGCAGTACGCTGGATTTGTTTGACCGCGTTCCTATCGCGTGGAAAGTGACGGAAGGCTGGCGTCCGCGCCCCCGGCCCGTTCCCGAACATCTGGTTCCCGCTTCTGGCGGAACAATCTGTCCGGGAAGCGGCGCGGAGCGTTGATCTGCCTGTCACCTGTCTGCGTTTTGGGCGGGCGGATGAGGAAACAATTGCCGAACATATCCGGGATGGGGTTTCGGCGGCGGGGGAGCATCGTCCATTCTGGCGCGTTCGGCATGTGGGTACGCGAACGGGCAATCGCAAAGACGATGGGCGCAGTTGGCAGGAGATACTTGGCCCGGAACAGCCCATTGCCTCGCGCCTGATTCGCAAGGTTGTCGTATTCGGCGCGGGCGGGCCGGTTGCCGCCGCAGCCGCGCAGGAGTTGAAATCTACATACACCCTGCGCCTGACAGACCTGCGCCTTCTGGAAGAGATTGCGCGGGAAGGCAAGCCACAAAGCGAGTACGCGCCCCTGCCCGTTCCTCTGGATGCGCCGCATGAAAACCGCGTGGTGGATGTACGCGATTACGCCCAGGTGGAAGCCGCCTGCGAGGGCATGGACGCGATTGTAAACTGCACCGTGCTGCGCCATGACCCCGAAGACGCCTTTCACGTCAATACGTGGGGCGCGTACAACATCGCTCGCGCCGCCGTCCGGCACAACATACGCCGTTTGGTACATACCGGGCCGCAAATGGTGGCGCTGACGCCCGAAGTCGGCTACTGGGGCGACGAGGAAGTTCCCGGCAACGCCCCGCCCCGCGTGGGAACGCATTTGTACGGCCACAGCAAGTTTTTGGGGCAGGAAATACTCCGCGTGTTTGCCGAATACTACGGCCTGGAAGTTCCCACGTTGCTGTACAACATTTTCGTCACGCCCGACAAGCCGTTCGGCATGGATCAGTTTGCCGTCAGTTGGCGGGATTCGGCGCGCGCCCTGCGCGCCGCGCTGGAAGTGGCGTGTCTGCCCAACCCCTACGAAATCATGAACATTTCCGCCGACCTGCCGCATGGCCGCTTTCTGCCGGACCGCGCCGAGGAATTGCTAGGCTGGAAACCGCTCGACGACCTGCATCAAAACTGGCGAATACAGCATGAGCGTTAAGCGGTAAGCGCAGGGGCCGTACATCTATCTCTTCCCCAATCAGCGGGAACGCCGACCTTTGCCAACAAGTGGGGCAAGCAAAGGATGAAGGAGGAATGATAAGAGATAAGAGTATGTAGAGGCATCGTCGAAATCTTGGCAATACAGCGCTTCCAGCCCGATGTCTCGTTGTGTCTGGTTGTAGAAGAGAGGCGTCATGGCCTCAGCAGCATCAGGGCGAACGGGAGGGGTGAAACATAGGACTGGCACCTCCCTTCTTGTCGGTATAACGTCTGAATAGTAGACGTATGTTTATATTTAGACAGGGCGAGTGAGGCAAAGGTTTCGTTTGTTTCGCGTTGTTTGGCTCTTTTTTCTATCTTTTTTTGTGGGATTGGTTTTGTGGGAGGGTTGCTGTTAGCGTCGTAGGGGAACGAGCAGGAGGCGCAGGGATGGAGCCGAAGATGGGCAAGCGGATTGTGAAAATTCTTCTGGTTAACCCAATTTGCCAGAAAGACAGTTATGTACACTACGCCACCTATAAACTTGTGGAAGGTGAAGCCTGTCTTTCTGGAACCTACTATTCGGAGGCTTTTAGTGACAAATGGTTTGTAGGAAAAATGATTCCTACAAAGTATTCGAGGCGTCATTCCAAACTGTTAATGATTAGACCTCTTGGAGAGAAAAGATTGCTGACCGATCAAGAAATGCTTCAACTGGAAACAGAGTACGATTTCAGAGCCGCCACACAGAGGCCGGAAACGCCGCCAGAGCAACTTATGGACAAATCACATAGAAGTTGGACATTGGGCGGCAGAATTTCCTCTCGTCATTGTCCAATGTTTACCTGATTTGTCCATTATGTGGACGTCTGTGGAGCAGGAGTAAGGGCGCAAGATGAAACGTGAACTGGCGCGCTTTTGGTACAGGTTTAAGAACTGGTTTCGCACAAAACCGGCGCCGGGGGAGCCGCTGACGTTCCTGTGCGGGTCGGAAGAAGAATTACGACGGGTGACAACATGGATGTGCCATGCGAATGAGAAAGTGTTTCTTGAACAAAAGAAAACGATTGTTTTCTACCATGCCGCAACGCCCTATTGTAAAGCACGTGTTTCTTCACAACCCATAAAGCTTATCCATAGCTTCATTCACGAACCGCTTAATCACGAATGGAAATATATCCTTCAATGGAGTACAGTGATTTTGGAACACAACCAATTTACAGGCACATACTGGGACTTTATGCCAGAAATGGTTTGTCATTTCCCGGAAATGATTGGCAATCTACCAATGCGAGGGTTGCCGCAGTGGTTCCATGTATGTGAAATCCCCTTAACTTTAGAAGTAACTGTTCACCCTCCCTCCGCCCATGAACGCGCCGAAGCCTTGCTTGCTCTCTCGGAATGGCTCGACGGCAAAGTAAGCGAACAGGAAAAGCGCGAACTGCTGCAACTGCCCAATGATGTGGAAATCTGACCGCCTGCGCGCCATTGAGCGGGGGTGTGAAAGCAGGTAGTTTTATATGCTAAGCGGCCATGCGGAGTAACTTCGTAGTTTTTTGCAACCCGTGCTAGGCCGTGAACGACCTGTCTATGTGGTCTGCGACCAACCGGTCTGCGACCGGAAATTCTACGAACTTACTCTGTGCGGATGCTTAGTATTTTCCACAGAGGTACAACGACACTTTTCTCTACTTAAAATTTGTTCTGGCATGAGAAGGGCACGGCGGGAAGTCTTCCCGCCGTGCCCCAACTATTTCACAAGCCTCAATTTTGTCCGGCCTTGCAAGTCTGTGGAATTGTCGCTATAATGTACGCATCCGGCAACAAGGCCGTAACGGGCTATTGGGTATGCGGGCAAAGGCAGGAGGGCGCGGGGATGGAACCGAAGATGGGCAAGCGGATGGTGAGCAGGGGGGAGTATCTGCGGATACAGGCTACACGCATTGGCCTGGCTTGCTTGACAGTAATATGCGGCTTTATGCTCATCGAATTCGGAGGAGATGTTGTTATCTTTATATTAGATTTTTTCTCTGGCGTCCGCTATACCCTCCATTCAAATCGTGCGTTCTATACGGTTGAGTCCAGCGTAGTAACCTTCTGCTTCTACAAAGGAATGAAGACCAGTTTCAGAAAATTTGCGAAGATTAAACCCGGTATTCCTCTCACACGTGCCAACGCCGCCGACATGCCCGCCTCCGAAAGCCTTGTACGCGCTTCGGAAGAACCTATGCAGGCACAGGAGGCCGTGTTGCTCCGAGCTGCTGCAGAGGAACAGGAACGGCATGAAGAGCAACTTGTACGGGCTGTAATAGATTAGAAGTAGACGTGACTTTACTCTGCGATTGATTCGATACCTTGCTCTCCATACTTCCGACTTGCTGCTGACACTGACACGGCAGCAAGGATAATATCTATGAAAATAGAGCGATTGCTTCCGAAGTGGGTTTTGCGCTCGCTTATGTTGATAGGCGTCGTACTTTCCTGTCTCCTTGTTTATAAGACATTTACATTTACCATGACAGGCAGATACGCCCGCTATTTGACGGGAGGCTCTTTCTCTGGTACACACCCGGATATGTCCCCTGACGGCAACACCATTGTCTTTGCCACACCACACACAGGCCGAGGGGACATCTACAGCATTTCGGCGGATGGGACTTCCCGAAAACAACTTACCTCCTGCTGGAACTATGAAGGGGAACCCCATTACGCGCCAAAGGGAGATTGGATTGCTTACATTCGAGAGGATGAGGAAGGAATAACGCATGTGTGGGTGATGCGCGCGGATGGTTCGGGGCAAAGACAACTCACACATGGAACCAATCATGAACATTCTCCCTGTTTTTCTCCTGACGGAACGCAGATTGTCTTTACAAGAAGCTATCCCAATACTGACACGGCTTTGTTTGAAGTGTCTGTAAGCGACAACACTGTCCATCCGCTCACACAATCCGGGCAGACGGAAGGACAAGCGAGTTTTGACCGCGCGGGCAATCGGCTTGTATTTGCCTCGGGGCCACCTGCGGGGGAATGGCTCCTCAAGACAACGGGAGAGAAAACCTTTGTTGGCGCGGGCGGCTTATCGTCGTGCTTGTCTCCCGATGGGAATCATATTGCCTTCATCAACAATGCCGATAAGCCTCAACTGTGTGTAATGAACAGTGACGGTTCCGGTGTGAAAACGATTTATGGATCACTGGAATCGTTGTATGAGCCAGGCGGATACATGGAGGCTTGCGCCTTCTCTCCAGATAGCAAACATATCCTTTTCTTAGAAGCGCGAGAACAGGACCGGGGCACTGGCTTGATCTCCTTAATCGGCGTGGACGGCAAAGGTCTTCAGCGTATAGGCAGCAGTTTCTAAACAATATTCTTTAGGACACTCTTTGCAACTCTGAACAACAAAAACATAAAGCAGGAGGCGCAGGAATGGAGCCGAAGACGGGCAAGCGGATTGTGAGCAAGAGGGAGTATGCGAAGGCGCAGGGCATTAAAGGTGGCCTCAATCTTGGCAGATTTGGCCTTCTACTTTTTTCCATCCTCTGGAGTTTGTTGGCTGGTCTTTACCTACTGCGCCTAGTAACGGGCATGTGGTGGGATGTTTCGCCTTTCCTAATCTGGGTCGCCTGTCTTACATGTGGGGGCGCATCCTACTTGTGTTACCTCACCATGAAAGCCGTTGACCGTCGAATACAGGGATTTGAAAAAGTGCAGCCTCTCACCCGCGCCAACGCCGCCGATCTTCCCGCGCCTGACAGCCTTGTACGCGCCAGTTCAGAGCCGATGCAGGCACAGGAGGCCGTGTTGCTCAGGGCTGCCGCAGAGGAACAGGAACGGCATGAAGAGCAACTTGTACGAGCAGTGGAAGGGCCGGAGTGAGGTCAAGCAATTTTACATGATATTCACTCCCGAACACATTCTTGCCAGGGGTTAAACCCCTGTCCCTATGGCCTGCCGAGTGCCGGGTATTGAAAATACCCGGCAGGAAAGTACAAGCGTCCTACGGACGCAGAACTCTGTAAATAAAGAATCGCGTCCGTAGGACGCTTGGCGGAACGCCACCGAGACGGGTACTTTCAGTACCCGGCAAAACGTGTCCGGGAGTGAATCAAATTTGCTGATGTGAAAAGGAGCGTCGGAAGATGAAACCTGGACTGGCGCGCTTCTGGTATCGGTTCAAGAACTGGTTTCGCACAAAGCCGGGGCCGGGAGAGCCGCTACGATTTCTGTGCGGGTCGGAGGAAGAATTGCGGCGCGTGACGACTTGGATGTGCCATTACTATTATCCTGACCCCTGTAATCCCTACGGCAAGGTTCATGTCACATACTCTGCGTCAGCACAATGCGGGCTGGAAAATTCAAGAATTCATTTCGACCACGTATGGCCTGTTGGTACATCAATGCCGTCTAACCAACCGTTCTCGGATGACAATGAGTTATTATTGATGTTCCGGGGCTGTCTGTTGATTTCAAGCCGCAACTTGTTTTCTGGTACTCAATGGATGGAGATACCAGTGTACCGGTCGTTTTTGCCGATAAACAACCCTCCGGGTTTGCGGAGGTTGCTTGGCATCGCAGAAGACCCTATCAACCTGACTGTGATTGTACAACCTCCCTCCCCACAAGAACGCGCCGAAGCCCTCTTGTCGCTTTCCGAATGGCTGGACGGCAAAGTAAGTGAGCAGGAAAAACGCGAACTGCTGCAATTGCCCGACGATGTAGAAGTCTGATAGCCGCCGCTGTCGGGAAGGAAAGGCGTGAGGGAAGGATAAAACAAACTGAACCGCGAATACACGCGCATAAACGAACTGTTATAATGTGAAAGGCGCGGCTTGTGAATGGAAGACTGGAATGTTCCTCTGCCATTCGCGTGTATTCGCGTTCCTTCGCGGCTAATTTCTCATATTTAGGAGAGAAACGAATTTTATGGAACCCAAGAATCCGACAGCGACCTGGATGATTTTTTGTTCGATCTGCGCGGTTACATCATTCTGGAAAACGCGATTGAGCCGGAACTGCTGGCCGACCTGAACCATGCTTTTGACAACTTTCCGGCCTTGCAGCAGGGCGAATGGTGGGGCAACGCGCAGCGCCGGGATTATACGGGCGAAACGGGCTTTGAACTGCACAACTGCGTGGAAGTGGGCGAGCCGTTCGAGAAACTGATTGACCATCCCGGCTGGATCAACTATGTGCGGCGGTACTGCGGCGAGGAAAAGTCGTATGTGCAGGGCTTGTTTATTGACGAGGCCATTGCGTCCATACGGCGTTCGGGCGGGCATCACCCGGTTCATTCGGGCGGCTATCAGGGGGCGCTGCGGGGCGCGTACCAGTATACGAACGGCGTGTTTCGCTGCGGGCAGTGCAACATCCTGCTGGCGCTGACGGATGTGGGCGAGGGCGACGGGCCGACAATGGTGATTCCCGGCAGCCACAAGTCCAACTTTCCGCATCCCCTGCAAGGCGACTATCAGCGCGGCGACCGCATGGACACGCTGGAAGGCGCAATTCCCGTATATCTAAAAAAGGGAGACGCCGTGCTGTTCGTGGACGGCATCATGCACGGGGGCAGCAGCCGTACAAAAGAGGGCGGGGAACGGCGCGTCACCATTTATCGTTATGGGCCGTTGTGGGCATCCACGCGCTTCGGCTTCGAGTATTCGCCCGCCCTGCTGGAGCGGCTGACTCCCGCGCGCCGCAAAATTTTGCAGCCCGTTCCGCCCAACCGCCCGCCGCAGTGAGTGCCGGGGATTGCAAATCCCCGGCAGGCGTTCCGGGTACTGAAAGTACCCGGCAGGACAAAACAAGCGTCTTTCAGACGCGACACTCTCCTATTGAATTGTGCGTCCGCAGGACGCTTGTACTTTCCTGCCGGGGATTGAAAATCCCCGGCACATGACCCAAAATGCTTGACAACACCAATGAAACATTTTTCAGGAGAAAGATTGTGACTACTTTACGCCCTTTTGCGCCCTGCCGAACCCTGCGCGTTCTGCCGGCGCTGCTGACATTGACTGCTGTTGCCTGCGCCGCGTCCGTGTTCGCGCAGGCTCCGGCGACGCCCGCCGCTGTTATCAAGTGGAGCATGGGCAAGTACGCGCAAATGCCGTCGTTTTCGGCGGATTGTACCTGGAACGTCGCGTATCCCGGCACACCCGGCAATACGGCCCAACGGACGCTGCAATATGCCAAACCCAACCGCTTTAAGATGGTCAGCGCGATGTCGAAAGGCATGTTTACGCAGTACAGCGTCAGCGACGGCAAAAGTCAGGTGGAGTACGCCAAAGGCGCGATGACGATGCCCGCGCAAAAGTTTGCCGCCCCGCCTTCGCTTGCCGACGCGCACACGATGTACTTGCAGCATCCCATGTTCTGCGGCACACTGCTGTACAACTTCTTCGGCGGCGCGGCAAAGTACCCGGCTTTGGTCAACGAAGCGAAAATGCCCCTTGCTTTCGGGCGCGACGTGACGCTGGAAGGACAGCCGTGTAAAACCGTGACGTTTTGGGCGCAGGGGCAGTACGGCAAAACGGAAGTGGCGATTGGCGCGAAGGACGGCCTGGTACACCGTATCCGCTACGACAGCCAGCCCCTGATGGAGCAGACGCGCAAAATGATGCAATCGCCGCAATTCCAGCAGCAGATGCAGAAGATGAACAAGGGCGGCAAGGGCATGGGCGACATGGCGAAAATGATGCCCACCACATCCGACACAACCGAAACGTACAGCCACCTCGCGGTTGGCAAGCCCATTGCTCCCGCCACGTTTGCCGCCACCGTTCCCGCCGGTTTGAAAACGCTGGATATGGCCGCCATGATGAAGCAGCAAGCCCGCGCTACGCTTCCCATCGGCAAGCCCGCGCCCAACTTTACGGTTGTCGGCATGAACGGCGCGAAAACCAGACTGTCGGACTATCGGGGCAAAGTGGTGCTGCTGGACTTTTGGGCAACGTGGTGTCCGCCCTGCCGCAAGGGGCTGCCGGAAACGCAGAAGTTCCACGCGGATTACGGGCAAAAGGGACTCGCGGTGCTGGCAATCAGCGCGGAAAACAAGCCCATCGTGCAGAACTTCCTGACGCAAAACAAGTACACCTTCCCCACGTATCTCGATGCGGGCAGCGTGGCGAACAAGTCCTACGGCATTACCGGCATCCCGACAACGGTTGTGATTGACCGTGCCGGCAATGTCGTTGCCTTTATGGTGGGTCTGAACCCGCGCGAAAATATCCTCGCCGCCCTGAAAAAAGCAGGGTTAAAAATATAAGAACGGTTATACGCTGTAATCAAAGTGTTCGCTTGCAGCGTATACCAGAGGAAGACGAAAACAGAGTTGTCGTCAGCAAGAGTAAGATAGAAAACAAACTGACTAAGGTTGTCTGCAAAGGAGAAACAACATGGCTGATCTGGATTTGCGCGCAGTGCTGCGCGCCGGGATTGAACGAACGCATGGCCTGCTGGTAAACGACTTGAACGCGGTGGGAGACGACAAACTCACTGCCTGTCCGGGCGGCGTGGCGAGCAATGCCGTACACATCATTGCCGAGTGCGCGGCGGTGAACGGCACGATAGCGAACTACCTGAAAACGGGGCAGTTTACGCGGCCTACCCCGGAACAGCGCAAAGCCTACTTTGAGGCGCACACGACCAAAGAAAGCGTTCTCAGCGAGTTGGAGAAGCAGACGCAGGCGCTTTTATCCGCCATAGACGGCCTGGACGTATCCACGCTGACGGAGATGGTTCCCGATACGCCGCTTGGCCCAATGCCTCGCTTCGGCGTCGCGCAGATTCCCGCCATGCACATGATGTACCACGACGGCCAGTTGAACTACATCCACATGCTGCACGGCGACGATCAGATGCACTGGTAGGCGGTGTTCAGGTGTTCGGTGTTCAGGTGTTCGGTATTTCGGCGGAAGTCTTTCCTGTTTTATGCGGGAAGGACTTCCGCCGGGTTGTTTCAAGGCATAGAATAAACTATCGGCAGAGCGTAAGGCGCGGTATTGCGGAATGAGACACTCAACGCTTAATGCTCAACGCTCAACGCTCAACTGGCAGCGCATACGGGGCGCGATACTGCGGCGTAAGCATGGCGTTGGCTTCCGGGTCGCCGGTCACTTCCCACTTTGCTGCGTCCCAATGCAGTTTGCGATCCAGTTTCAGGGCGAGATGCGCGAGGTTCAGGGCGGCATGCATCGGCAGATGGCTGGCGAAACTGCACGAACACTCCTGCCGCGATTTCACGCTGTCAATGAATTCGCGCTGATGTCCCGGCGAGCGGGGAACGGATTGCGGGTACGTCGCGCCTTCCACCAGTTTGCCCTTTTTGTCCAGCACCTGGCACAAGCCGTAGTTGGCAAGCAGCGTACCCTCTTTGCCGTGAAACACGATGCCCAATTTGCGCCCCGGCCCCGGCTCTCCCACGCCGAAGTGAAAACTGCTTTGCTGCATCATTTCCCACGTCATCAGCAGATGCGGCCATTCCCACGTCACTTGCAGCGTATCGGGCACGTCGGCAAGGCTGTCTGTCGCGTACCGCCCGCCCGATGCTACAATTCCGGTCGGGCAATTTAGTTCGAGCGCCCAAAACGGCAGTTCCACGATGTGCGGGCCGAGTTCGTGCAGCCAGCTATCCACGTAATCTTTGAAGTAGCGGTGCATCCCGTCGCGGAAGCGGCCCAAGTTGTATTCTTTGTGGGGCGCGGGGCCGAGCCAACCATCCCAATCCAGACCGGGCGGCGCGGTTTCATCCGGCGGCGTTCCCAGGCCTTCCGAAGCATCGTTCATCGTACAAAAGTTGCTGACGCGGGTAATGGTTCCCAAAGCGCCCGAACGGACAACATCCACGCACCTGTGGTAGTTTTCCGTAGCGTGTATCTGCGTACCGACCTGCGTAATCCGATTGTAGCGGGCCGCGTAATCGGCCATCAAGCGCGTTTCGTTGGGATAGCGGCTCATGGGCTTTTCGCAGTACACATCCTTGCCCGCCTGGAGCGCGTCCAGACTCATCAGGGCGTGCCAGTGCGGGGGCGTGGAAATCACTACTGCGTCAAGGCTCGGGTCGGCCAGCAGGTCATGGTAATCGTGGTACGCTTTGGCCCTGCCGTTCGTATGGGCAACCGCCCGATCCAGATAAGGCTGGTATACGTCGCACACGGCCCCGATTTCCACATCCGGCATTTCGCCGAAGCCCAAAATGTGCGCTTCGTAGCCCCGTCCCGCCACGCCGATAAATCCCAGAACCACTTTGTCCGTGCCGCCTGCGCCTGTCATTGGTTTTGCCCCTTTGCTTTTGACTATGTTAAACTAAAAACGCCGCATCCATCATGCCTTGATGAATGCGGCGAATTTTTCTGACTGCATGACGGAACCGGAACAAAATGCTTGTGTCCGATGCCCGTCCCTCTCCACTCTCGCGCTTTCCTGCCTACACGCGGTTTTTCGCTGTTGCGCGCAGGTAGCTCCATAGGGACACGCCCAGGATGGCAACAGACATCAGCGCCCAAATCAGCGCCCAAAACGGCGCGGGCAGGAAATACATCTGCGCCATAAACCCGGCGTCGTTGTCCAGTTTGGGCATGCTGGTCGTGATGAACAGCAGGGTGCGCAGGTCATACAGCGCATTGAGGCTGCATTGGACGGCGAGAAAAGCCGCGAAGAACTCCGCCAATCGCGGGGTGGAAAAACGCGCCATCGCGCCCAGCATCGCGGCGATCACCAGTCCCATAATGAACGTGAACGGATCGCGGGCAAACAGCAGGGTTATGGCAAGCATGGAACCCGTCGCGGCAATCAGCGTTGTGCGCCCCGCGTTCTTCCAACTGCGCAAACGTCCCACCTGCAGCAGCAGCGCCCCGAAGATGGACGTGCCCACATACCCGGCGGAATACACAAGAAACATGCCCCATGCGGGCGCGTGTCCCGGCGTGACGCCGCTCGTATCCTGGTGAACCTGAATGTACGATACGTCACCGCCCGTCAGCAGGAACGCGAGGGCGTGGCTGCTCTCATGCACGAACGTAACGAACAGGCGCAGGGGATACAGCAGATACTGGCTGCCCGGCACGAAATTCAGTACAAACGTCAGCAGCGTGGCGAACAACAGCAAACGCCGCGTATCTTTTTGCGCGGGCGAAACGTTCCCCGCGCGGAAACGCTCAGATAGGTTATGGGTCGGTAAATTGGCGCTCATGGTGTCCTTCCTGTTCGGTCACAGGCTGAAAAAACTCGCTCCGTAACACGTTCTTATCGGCTGCGCAAGGGCAGTGTCCTTACGCTTTTATTTCAAATTCTCTTATTCTATTGTACCAGACGCAGGCGAACAAGAATAGTTTCTTTTTCGGCGTTCTCACTTTCTCCTGTACGAGTTTCAGGCGGTGAATGATTTCATCCATTGTCGGCTTCAACAGGGAATAATTGCGCGCATTTACTCGCATTCGCACAGTTATCATCAGACTGCTATGGCTTACCGAATCATAATGGTTCAGCATCACATAGCGTTCATCTCCATCTCCCCACGAATTGCCCTTGTAAGATGATGCCTCTAAATCATAGCCTGTCATATCCGACTGCGCGATGGGGGTTAATGTCACGTTTCTATAGATGCGGCGGCGATCAGCGGCAAGAAGTTGCATCACCGCTTCTAATTCCCTGTGCCCGCTGTCTCTATTCGGCGCAGTCCTCTCATTGAAGCTGATAGCTATCTCTTCAAATCGCCACAACGTGACATTCATCTTGAGAACATGCTCGCCCCACCATCGAAACAAACCTGTTGGCCTGGGAGGAGAGACGATTAACACAGCAGCGTCGTCAGATAGATGAGATTGGAATTGCGCAGGCATCTGAACGACAAGCGCGGTTCCACCAATCTTTTGAGGTAGGTACACAGTTCGCAACGCCTGGCGCATGGAAGCGGCAATGCCAAGCCCCATCAGCGCCAGCAGGAGCAGGGCGGCGCTTATCTTCCACCCGGCGCGGCGTCTTCTTTTGTGTTCGGTTGCCATAGGTTCCGTCATTTCGATTTTCCAGAAGGTATACTACATTTACGCTAGACTTACATTACGCGAAACGTTCGCTTTTTCCTTTCTCCTTTTCCCTTTTTCCTCCTATGGACATGCTTACCTGGGCGCTGCTGTTTGATTTAGGGTTGCTGGCGGGCGTGGTCGGGCCGATGCAGTATGGCTCGCATCTGGTGCGGGCGGGACGCTATCAGCAAGCCTTGCCGATTTTGCGGGCGTATTACGCCGCAAGCCGCGCGCTGCCACGCTGGCGCGGGCCGCTGGCGGGGTTTTTGTGCGCCTGTTATGTGGGTATGGGCGAGTTCGGATTGGCGCGTCCGTTTGCCGAAGAAGCCGTGCGCGAAAACGAGAAACGGGGCTTTGCGCAGCATCTTGCCGCCGCCCGCGCGAACTTGGGCGTGATTTTGATACGGCAGGGCGAGTTTGCGGAGGCCACCCTGCTGCTCGACCAGACGCTGTCCAAGCCCATTCACGACCGTTTGCGCCCGACTGTGGAACTGTACGCCGCCAACGCTTATATCAATCTTGACCGCCTGGCGGAAGCGGAAAAATTGCTGGAACCTGCCTTGAAAACGGCGAAGCCAGATTCAGACATTTCCATTGTCGCGCTTACCAATCTGTGTTTGTGCCGCATCTATCAGAACCGCCCCGAAGAAGCCCTTGAATTGGCGCAGCGAGCCGCCAAACCCAAAGCGTCCTCCCTGCCGATTCGATTTACGGTGCAAACGCTGCTGCTGCTTGCGCTCGTGGAAACCGACCGTCTGGCGGAAGCGCAGGAGGTTGCCACGCAGCTTGCTCCGCAATTAAACGCCATGGACCCGTTCCGGCGCAGTTCGGCCCTGCGGACGCTGGCGGAGTTGGCCGTGAAACAGGGCGAGTTGGATCGCGCCCGCGATTACGCGCAGCGTTCCGCCACGCTCGGCCTCAATCCCAACGCCCACGCCAACATGCTGCTCATCCAGGCCGAAGTGTTCGCCGCCCGCCACAACACGCACCGCGCCGTAACTCTGTGCCAGGATATTCTCGACACGGAAGCTGTTTCCTTCTATCGCCAGCGCGCGCAGCAATTGATAGACCGCCTGCAAACGCCCAACACGCTCGCCAATTCGCCCGCCAACTTGTATGTGACGGAGGAGGAAGAGCAGGAGGTTATAGTTGAGGGTTGAGGAGTAAGAAAATGATGAACGATGAATGATGAGTGATGAATCCAACTCCCATTCATCACTCATCATTCATCGTTCATCACTCATTTCGCTGCTGACAAAGGCTTGCAGCGCTTTTGGGCCGAGATGTGAAACGGCGGTACAACGGTATTTGCCCTGCGTCCAGACAATTGCGTCCAGATGCCCGTCCAGATTCTCGAACGCCGTTTTGCCGTTGAGGGTGACGTTATGCCAGCCGGGGGCATTGGCGAGGGCGGGCGTATCCCCGTTCTGAACGAAAACAGACACTGTTTCAATGCCGTCGCTGTACAGCAGGTGCGCCGTTTTCGCGGCCTCGATGGAACTGGAAGCGACTTGCGTAAGCCGAAAGCCGAGCGCGCCCTCTGTTTGCAGGCCCAATCCGCGTACCGACGCCCCGGCATTGCGCGTGGACAACACTGTTGCCGGCGCATGGGACGTAACGGGAGCCGCGACGCGCCGTAATCCGGGACTCGCAGGCGGCGCGAAGTCGGACAGACTGACCTGCGCGGGAAGCGCAACGACGGCATACGCGACCATGCGCGCCAGAATACCGTCGGGGTAGTGCGTTTCAATGCGTAGCGTCTTGAAGGTTGCCCGGTCTATCCAGCGTTTTTGGCTGCTTTTCCCCTCCTGACGCGGCAAGAGTTCCAGCAGATAGGCGCGTCGTCCCTCAATTTTCTCTTCATCGGACACAAGCGCGATACGATAATTTTGCGTCAGCAAGTCTTCCGTGTCGCGCTCGTTCTGCTCGCTTTCGGGGATCAAATCGGTTGTGGCAAGCAGGTTCCGGCGCGGCTCGGCCTGCCATTGCGTACTGCCATCCGAATACACAACTCTGCCGCGCGTATCGGCGGGAAAGGTGTACTCCATGCGGTAGCGTCCCTGCGCCCCCTGCGTCACATGCGCCCGCGTTTCAAAGGTTTGTCCGTGCCGTCGCCAGGTCATGGTCAAGTCGGCGCGCATGGGCACGTCCGCTCCCTGCGTAATGGAAGCGTGAAAAATTCCGCGCGGGCTATGCTGCCGCGCCACGATTGCGCCACGCCATACAGCCAGAACGCCGCCTGTCAAAACCACGCCTAAAATATAAGGCCAAATCTTCATACTTTTGATTCTATTGATCCTATGTTTTAACGTCAGCGTCAGCGTTGTGGCGTTGGGGATAAACGAGAATTCACATCCGCCAGTGTTTCGCGCTGCAATTCCACGCTGCCGTTTTGGATAGTGAAACTTTGCACCGCGTGGGCTGAAGTCATCTGATCCAGCGCGTCCGCTGTGGGCAGGTTCGGCGCGCAGGAAGCCGTTGCCGGCAGGATGGGACTGTCAGACAGCGCAGCAGAGTCATGGATCGGATGGATGCGCGGCAGCATGTAAACGCATAATAGCCCCGCCGCCATCATTGCCGCTCCCAATGGAAGCGCGCGCCGCATGGGAAAAACGACTCGCGGTTTGGGGGTTATGGCAGGCGCGGGGGCAGGCGAAGCGACAGTCTGCCGGAAACGCGCCATCACGCGCTTTTGCGCGGCGTCGCCGTCCACAACCGGGGCATGGCGAATCAACTCCTGTGTGGCTTTCAAAGCGCGGTACTCACCCCGGCACTCCCCGCAGTCCAGAAGATGCGCGTTAAGTTCCTGCGCGTGTTCCGCCCCCAGCGTTCCATCCAAAAAGTCGTTCAGATGCGCGCGAACGCGCTTACATGTGTCCATGTTTTGCTTCCTTACCCATGCGCCCCATCAAACGAATACGCCTCACCAACGCTCTTCCACGTAAGCGGCCAGCGCCTGGCGCAAATTCGCCCGCGCTCGGTGCAGGCGCGAACGCACCGTACCCACAGGAATTTGCAGGATGCGGCTGACATCGGCATAATCCATTTGCTCCATATCCACCAGCACGACCACAGCCCGGTACTCTTCGGACAATGCGGCCAACGCCTGCTGCACCGGTTCAGACAGCATTGGGCCAACGATAATCGCTTCCGGGTTTGCGGCTCCATCCGCTAAGGCTTCCTCACCGCCTGACGGCCTTTCCATCATAGCGTCCAGACTCTCGGTTTTGCGGCGGGCGGCGCGGCGCGTCATGTCAATGCGCGTCGTGGTCATCACGCGGTACATCCAGCGCACAAAGACCGTATCGCCGCGAAACTGCGCGAAACTGCGGAATCCTTCCAGCAGAGTTTCGCTCAACAGGTCTTCCGCTTCCTCCGCGTTGCCCGTCGTGTGGTAGGCGTAGCGCCAGAGCGCGTCCCAGCAGCCCTCAATCAGCGCCTCGAAGGTGGCCTGCTCGTTGCCGGTTTCGGGAACGCTGCGCTTACGTGAAAATAGCTTCAGCCTCATCGGGGACTCGACAAATGCGGTTTTGGCGGCCTGTAAGATATTTTCCACAGCCATGACGGACGATACTTTCCGAAGCAAACGGCTACAGTCCCGGTTTGTAACGTTTTAATGCCACAGGGCTGTAGGAAGAAGTTTGTTGCGTTGTGTTTGTATTGGCGTACCGGCAGGCGTGAAAAGTTCCCGCGCAATAAAGTTTTTGGCGGATGCAATGTTGACAGGAGAAGCCCGCTCCACTTATCAGTGCTTCCAGCGGACGACAAAACGCGCCGCCCAGAAATGTTCTGCGGCGGCGCAGGTTCGATTAAACAGACCAGTCCTCAAACTTAAGGCCGGGAACGCGGGAAAAGTCCCGGACATTTCGCGTAAGAACAGTAGCATCGTTGGCAAGGGCAATGGCGGCGATTTTGAGGTTTTGCGAACCAATGCGAATACGCTGACTTTTAAGGGTGTCGAAGCAGGTCGCCGCGCGTTCATCGAAGGGAAGTACTGTCAGGGCGCAGTAAATCGTGAGCGTGGTGGCGAGCGAGTTGTAGGGAATAAGGAACTGCGCTCCCGTCTGCATCCGGGCAATTTCCGCCATCCAGCCGCGCATCTGCTCCTCATAAACGACAACGCAAGTCACGATCTCCGCATCAGGAACGGCGGCAAGGCGCATCTCTAACGGCAGGGCATTCGCGCCGCCGCGCCGTAACAGGCTTATATGGGCGGTGTCGAGAAGGTAGAGCTTCATCTATTCGTCTTCCGTATCAGCGGGGCGGTCAGCATTGCGCCACTCCTTCCCAAGCCGAACGGCCTCCTCAAAATGAGGATTATTGGCATCAATTCCGACAAACCAACGCCAACCACGCTTCGGGGAGGTTGGCTGTTGCGCCAACTGCGCTTGAACGGCCTGAACCGTACTTTCCAGTTTCTGAACGCGCTCTTCTAACGTTTCGGCTGCCATGTGTGCCTTATTCCTCTCCTGTATTTGCTTTATTATACACCGGAACACCCCTTCGCCGTCCAACCCAAATGCAAGGCGTTTCCGCTTTTCGTGTCCTTTCGCGGATAAATTTTTCTCGCCTGGAACTTTTCACCGACGAAGAATCGCCCTTACTTGCGGCGGGCATCTTTCACTTGCCGCTCCTTTGTTGACAACGTATGCTACTCATACTAAAACACCTATGTCTATTGTTGAAACGGCTTTGCGCCGGCCCTACACCTTTCTTGTGATGGCTGTGCTGATCGTGATTATCGGCGCGGTCAGCGTCCAGAGTACGCCTACGGATGTTTTTCCGAACATTGACATTCCCGTCGCCAGCGTGATCTGGGCGTACAGCGGCGCATCTCCTAACGACATGGAAAAGCGCATCGTGACCATTGCCGAACGCTCGTATACCACGAGCGTCAACGACATTGAACACATCGAGTCGCAGTCCATGCCGGGCGTGAGCGTTATCAAGCTGTTTTTCCAGCCGGGCGCGAAAGTGGAAGCGGCTGTCGCGCAGTTGACGGCCACCAGCCAAACCCTGCTCAAAACCCTGCCGCCGGGTATCACGCCGCCCCTGATTATTCAGTACAGCGCGTCCAGCGTCCCGATTTTGCAGCTTGGCGTCAGCAGCAAAACCATGTCGGAGTCGCAGATTTACGACTACGCGCAGAACTTCGTCCGTACGCAGCTTGCCACCGTGCGCGGCGCGTCCACGCCCTCGCCATACGGGGGCAAGCCGCGCCAGATCATGGTGGATTTGGACCCACAGGCGCTGCAAGCGAAGGGACTGACGGCCTACGATGTGAGCGCGGCGGTCAGCGCGCAAAACCTGATTTTGCCTTCCGGCACGGCCAAAATGGGAGACCGCGAATACACCGTCAGCCTCAACAGCAGTCCCGATGCCATCAACCTGCTCAACGCCCTGCCTATCAAGCAGGTGAACGGGGCTATGGTGTATGTGCGGGACGTGGCGCAGGTGCATGACGGGTTCGCGGTACAGACCAACATCGTCAACATTGATGGCAGGCGTTCGGTTCTTGCTCACCATCCTGAAAAGCGGCAATGCCAGTACGCTTAATGTCGTGGACGGCGTCCGGCAGGTGCTTCCCAAGATCAAGTCTACCCTGCCGCCCGGCCTGAGCGTGGACATTCTTTCCGATCAGTCGTTTTTCGTGCGCGCGTCCGTCAACGGCGTTGTCCGGGAAGGCGTGATCGCCGCCGCCCTGACCGCCCTGATGATTCTGCTGTTTCTGGGCAGTTGGCGCAGTACGCTGATTGTCGCCACGTCCATACCGCTTGCCATTTTGTGTTCGATAGTAATTTTGGGCGCGACGGGACAAACGATGAACGTGATGACGCTTGGCGGGCTTGCCCTTGCCGTCGGCATCCTCGTGGACAACGCCATTGTCGCCATCGAAAACATCTACCGCAATCTTGGGTTGGGCAAGACCCTGTTCCACGCCATTGTGGAAGGCGCGCAGCAGATCGCCGCGCCCTCCCTTGTCGCCACGCTTGCCATCTGCATCGTGTTCGTGCCCATTCTGTTCCTCAGCGGCGCGGCAGGTTCCCTGTTCAAGCCCTTGGCACTGGCCGTCGTGTACGCCATGATCGCCTCGTTCGTCCTGTCGCGCACCTACATTCCCGTAATGTGCAACCTGCTGCTGGGCAAGGAAGTACACCTCCACGCGCATGGACACGAGAACACAGAGGGGGAAAGAGGAGAGGGGGAGAAGAGGAGAAGCCGAATACCGAATACCGAATACCGCACACAGCGAACCCATCACGCCTAAAGGCGATATTATCTGGCGCGTCCATCAGGTTTTTAATCGGTTTTTTGATGTGTTTTTGGGGTGGTATCGCAAGCGGCTGAATGGCGCTCTGAAACATCGGGGCGGGGTTCTGGCGTTGTATGCGCTGCTGTTTGTCGGGTCGGCCTGCCTGCTGCCGTTTATCGGGCAGGACTTTTTCCCGTCCGTAGATGCCGGACAGTTCCGGCTGCATGTGCGCGCGCCGGCGGGAACGCGCATTGAGGAAACCGAGCGCCTGTTTTCCGAAGTGGAAAGCGCGATCCGCAAAACCATTCCCGCCGATCAACTGGATTTGACATTGGACAACATCGGCCTGCCGGTGGGCGGCGTCAATTTCGCGTACAGCACGACGGGAAGCATCGGCCCTTCGGACGGCGAGATTCTGATTACCTTAAAAGAAGGCAGGCACGGGCCGACGGCAGATATTATCGAGGAACTGCGCCGCAAATTGCCGCGCCAGTTCCCGGAACTGACGTTTTTCTTCCAGCCCGCCGACATTACCAGCCAGATTTTGAACTTCGGCCTGCCCGCGCCCATTGACATTCAGATAACGGGGCGCGATCCGGGCAACTTCGCGCTGGCTCAGGAAATCGCTTCGCGCGTCCGGCGTATTCCCGGCGCGGCGGATGTGCATATTCATCAGGTGGTGGACATGCCGGAACTGCGCGTGAACGTCAACCGGGAACGGGCGGAAGCCTTCGGCATGACGCAGCGCGATGTTGCCAACAACCTGCTGATTTCCCTCGCGTCGAGCGGGCAGGCGTTCCCCAACTACTGGCTCGATCCCAAAAACGGCGTCAGCTATCTCGTCGCCGTGCAGACGCCGCAGTACCGGCTCAACAGCGTGGACACGCTGCAAAGCACATCGGTTACGGCAGGCGGCGGGCGAACGCCGCAACTGTTGAGCAATCTGGCAACCCTGCAGCGGCGCAAAGCCAGCGCAGTCATCAACCATTACAATGTGCAGCCGACTTACGACATTTACGCCAACGTGCAGGATCGGGATCTGGGCGGCGTGTCCCGTGACATCAACGCCGTTTTGAAGCAGGTACAGCCGCATTTGCCCAAAGGCACGGCGCTTGTCGTGCGCGGGCAGGTGGAAAGCATGACAAACTCGTTCGTCGGGCTTGGCATGGGGCTGCTGTTCTCCATTATTTTCATCTACCTGCTGATGGTGGTCAATTATCAGTCGCTTGTAGATCCGCTGATTATCATTACCGCTCTGCCCGGCGCGCTGTGCGGCATTGTGTGGATGCTGTTCATTACGCATACGGTTTTCAGCGTTCCCGCGCTGATGGGCGCGATTATGTGTATCGGTGTTTCCACCGCCAACAGCATTCTCGTGGTGACATTTGCCAATGACCGTCAATTGGAAGGCGATACCGCGCTGACGGCGGCGATGGCGGCAGGCTGTACGCGCCTGCGCCCCGTCCTGATGACCGCGCTGGCGATGATTTTGGGCATGATGCCGATGGCGCTGGGATTGGGCGAAGGCGGCGAACAAAATGCGCCGCTTGGACGCGCGGTAATCGGCGGCCTGATTCTGGCAACCATTTCCACGCTGCTGTTCGTGCCGGTAATTTACAGCATTTTGCGACGCAAGCCTCCCTTTACGGGGATGGAGCCTGCCGCAACGCCAGCGGCCTAGTTTGTACAGATTGCGATTATAGGAAAAAAGATGAATTCTGCTCACGCATCTCCTGACGTCGTTCCTCATGCGCAAGCGCATGAGGAACACGACGCGCATAATACTTCACATACACATCATGGCAAGCATCGCAACCATCCCGCGCAGGAACCGCCTGCCGGTCCGGGCAAGCGGGTTGTCAGCGCGCTTGCCGGTGTTGCGCTTGTCGGCAGCTTGCTGGCGCTTGGTATTATGCCGCGCCTGAAACAGCAAAAGAAACTGGACGCGATGGCTGTTGTGGAACACGACTCGGTCACGCCCGTCAATGTTGTTCTGCCGGAGTATACAAAGGGCGGCGGAGAAATCGTACTGCCCGGCAACATTCAGGCGGTGGAAGAAACGACTATCAATGCGCGGACAGGTGGCTATCTGCGGCATCGGTTTGTTGACATCGGCTCCCGCGTGAAAGCGGGGCAGCTTCTGGCCGAAATCGAAGCGCCCGAAGTGGACGAGCAGTTAATGCAGGCGCGAGCGGAAACGTCGAAATCGCAGGCGGGGGGCGAGCAGGCGCAGGCCGATGTTGCGCGCTTGCAGGCCAATGTCGCGCAGGCACAGGCGGAACTGGCCCGCGCCGAGTCCAACCGGGAAGCGGCCCGCGCTGACCTTGCACATGCCAAAGCCAAAGAGCTGGAATCGGAAAGCGCCTTAGCGCAATCGCAGGCGCTGCTGGCGCAGACCCGCAAAAAAATCAATGCCCGCAAAGCCGATCAGGAGCGGGCGCGGACGCGCTACGCGCTTGCGGAGAAAACGTGGAAGCGCTGGCAGCAACTGGCAAAAGGCGGAGCGGTTTCGGGGCAGGAATTGGATGAAACGCAGGCCGCTTTTGAAACCGCGCAGTCGAGTGTGACCGGCGCGCAGGCCGATGTCGAGTCCGCGCAGGCGGATGTGGAAGCGGCGCAGGCGAACGTCGGTTCGCGACAGGGCGATGTGGCGGCTGCGCAGGCCGATGTTTCCGCCGCGCAGGAAAAAGTCAGCGCGGCACAGTCCGCTATTTTGTCCAGTCAGGCCAGTATTCGCGCAATGCAGGCGGCGGTCACGGCCAGTCAGTCCAATGTCCGGGCGGCACAGGCGACGATTGCTTCCAGCAAAGCAGGCGTCAACCGCTACGCCGCGCTGAAAAGTTTCGAGCGCATTACCGCGCCCTTTAACGGCGTGATTACCGCCCGCAACGTGGACACGGGCGCGCTGATTAACGCGGGCAGCAGTACGAGCGCGTCCAATGACCCGACCAGCACGGTTCCCCATTCCGGCCTGTTCGGGATTGCCCGGACGGATGTGCTGCGCATTCAGGTCAACGTGCCGGAAGCCAGCATAGACACTATCAAGGCGGGACAAACGGCGCGGGTGACGGTTCAGGAGAAGCCGGGGCGCGTGTTTACGGGCGTGGTATCGCGCACGGCGGGGGCATTGGACGCCGGTTCGCGCACCCTGCTTACCGAAATACGCCTTGCCAATCCCGACAACGCGCTGATACCCGGCATGTACGCGCAGGTGGAATTCGCCGGCAAGCAGGCCAAACCGCTCTTGCGCGTCCCAGCCGACACGCTCATCATTGACGGGCAGGGAACGCGGGTCGCCACCGTGACGAAGAACAACAAGCTGCACTTCAAGACCGTGCGCCTGGGCCGCGATTACGGCAAGGAAGTGGAAATTACACAGGGAATCGCCGCAAACGACCCACTTGTAGAAAACCCTACGGATGATTTGCAGGAAGGCATGCCCGTGCAGGTGGTATCGAATGGAAAGCAGACTCGTGACAAATAGAAGGTTAAAAGATAAAAGAATTGTAGGCGCGCTCGTTTTGATGTTTTTCGGGGCAAACACCGTAAGCGCGCAAACGGCTCCGTCAGACACAAAGCAACCCACAAAGCAGGATACAAAATCAGAGCAGGGCGGTGCGCCCTCCCTCGGCGTCACGCTGCTGCCGCAGGACGCGCCGCCGACGGGGCTGCAAACGCCCGTGCCGTCACCGGCGTTTGCTATGCCGCGCCCGGACAAGCCTGCCGCCAAATCGCCCGCGCTGCTTGATCTGGAAGCCCGCCTGTCGGAACAGCCCCTGACGCTTAACGACGCCGTTGCGATTGCCCTTGCCACCAACCCGCAGCTGGCGCTTTCCACGACAGCCTTGTATCGGGCGGAAGGGCGTACATCGGAAGTTCGCGCCGCGCTGAACCCCAATGTGGGCGTTTCCGTCGGGCCGACGTTTCTTGCCAACTCGCTGCAGCCGGGTGGAACCGCTGTGACTGCGATTCCGTTCGATGTTTCGGGCGCGCTGCGGGCGGCGACAAGTCAGGCGCAGTTTCAGGAAGTGGCGATGCGGCTGGACATCAACCGGGCGCGCAACCAGATCGTGTACAACGTGAAAGGGGCGTTTTACAGCGTTTTGCGCTCCGAAGCTTTGGTAGGCGTGGCGACCGAAAACCTGCAAAACTCGCTGGACAGATTGAAGTTCGCCAATACGCGCTATCAGACACAAACGGTAGCGTATTTTGATGTCGTCCGGGCGCAGACGGATGTGGCAAACGCGCAAAAACTGGTGCTGCAAGCCCGCAACGGCGTGAGCCTGAATACGGGCTACCTGAACAACGCCATCGGCCTTGATGTGACCACGCCCCTGCGCATTTCAGCCCGGGACGCCGTTGCCGAGCCGCCGGGCGTACTTCCGCCTTCGGTTACGCCCCTGACGCCACAAAGTGACGTGCCACCCTCCGGCACAGGCAACGGAGCCATCCCGCCCGCGCCCCTGCCGGAAACCATCGCCGCGCAAAACCAGAATCTGACCGCGCCGCGCCCGGAGTTTGTGATTGACCAGGCGCTGACGCTCGGCCCCGAATTCGCGCCCCTGCTGAAAGAAGCGCTTGCCACCCGCCCGGAAGTGCTGGAAGGGGATGCGCAGCTCGCCGCCGCGCGGCGCGGCATACAGTACGCGCGCCGCAGTCAATTGCCGAGTGTGGCCCTGACATTCGGGTACTACGACGTGCGCAACTCGACGGGCAATCGCCGCATTGATGAGCCGGAAGCGGGCATTGCGCTGACGCTGCCGATTTTTGATGGCGGACTGGCGCGGGCGCGAACGCAGCAGGCGCGGGCGGACGAGGCGACGGCCATTACCAACAAGCGGCAGGCTATTGACAGCGTGACGCTGGACGTGCAGCAGGCGTATCTCAATCTCGTGCAGGCGCGGGATCAGGTGGCGGTAGCAAATCAGGCGCTGTCGCAGGCGCGGGCGTCTTTCCAACTGGCGCGCGTCCGCTATACGGCGGGCGTGGCGCGAACGGGCATTTCGCCCCTGCTGGAAGTCAGCGACGCGCAGGCCGCGCTCACGCAAGCGGAAACCAATCAGGTCAACGCTATTTACGATTACAACCAGAGCCGCGCCCAGTTAGACCGCGCTGTGGGGCGTTTCTCATATGTCCCGACCGGGCCGGGCTATCCCCGCGTTCCCGCCCCAGGCATACTGGGTCTCGCCAGCAAATAACGCCTTTCTGAACTTATCCCTTATCCCTCACCACTTATCCCTTAAAGCGTGGATTGCCAGTCCTTAATCGCCGTGACGGTTTGCGGCGTCCAGGTCGGGCCATCTACGCGGGGGCCATCGGGAGTCCAGAGCAGTTTGTCCAGGCACAGGCGGCGCTGCATCATGCCCGCGTCCCAGGCGTGGTAGACCATGTATTCGGTTTGGCGGTCGGGGCCGATGATGAACGAGTTGTGTCCCGGCCCGATGGCGTGTCCGGGCGCGGTGCGCAGGACGCGCGCTCCCGCTTCGTTGCCTGCGTCAGAATATGGCCCCATCGGATGATCGGCCACGCCGTAATCCACGCCATAACTGTCGTTTTCCCACCTCCCGCCGCTGTAAAAGCAATAATACCGTCCCTCGTGCTTGAGAACGGACGGGCCTTCCAGCGTGTGCCAGTCCCAGATGCCGCCGTACATAGGGCGATCTTTCAAAAACAACTGCCAGTCGGAACGCGCCCGCAGCACGGTTCGCGCTTCCCCCGCTAATGTGGTCATGTCCAGCATCCGGTCTACCATCAGCGCGGTTCCCGCCCGCGCGCCCTCCCGGTTGTCCAGAAAATCCTGCGCCCAGAACAGATACCAGGTTCCGTCCTCGTCTTGAAACGGGTGCGCGTCAATGGCAAAGGGTACGGTATGCGGATTGACGAGGGTTTTGCCCAGGTCAGTATACGGTCCCATCGGGTGATTGCTGGCCGCCACGCGCAGTTGGTGGTTTTTGTCCTCAAAACCGACGGAATAATACATATAAAAGCTGCCGTCGTCATACGCCACTTCGGGCGCCCAGAACGACTCGCCCAAAGCCGCAGTCAGGCCGGGTCAACGCGCCGCCTACCGCGCGCCATGTCACAAAATCATCGGAGCGCAGCAGGGGAAACACGCGCATGTGTCCTTGCAGCGAGGAGGACACTTCTTCCGCCCGTGTTACCTGTCCACTCGCTTCCAATGGCCCCGTGCCGACCGCATAATACTCGCCCTTGTGCTGCCACACGAACGGATCGGCAAAGTAGCTGCTGTACACGGGGTTGGTATATGTCCGCGTTTCCACACTGTCAGGCGTACGCATCGGCGGTTCGACAGGCGGCGGGTCCGAAAAATTCCCAAAAAGACTCATGCGGCGTCTCCTTACATCATCAACGTTTGTTTTGCTATGCTACGCCAAAGCGCGAGAGGGAGTTGCGAAAATCAAATTTTTCTTGATAGAGTGGAAGCGAGGAGGGCAAACGCGAGGCTGACGCCGGAAAGAACCATGACGAGGAGGCCGGCAAGCCGCTCGTCGCCCGCGTTGTAAGCGTCGTAGATCATCAGGGACAGGGTGCGGGTCTGGCCGGGAATGCTGCCGCCTACCATCAGGGTCGCGCCGAAATCCCCAAGCGCGCGGGCGAACGCCAGCCCGATACCCGCAATCACGCCATGCCGGGCAAGCGGAAGCGCAATCAGGCGAAACACCTGCCACTCACTCGCGCCGAATACGCGGGCGGCGTCCAGCAGGTCGGCGTCAACATCGGTAAACCCGGCTTGCGCCGTCCGCACAAGCAGGGGCAGGCTGACAATACAGGCGGCAAGCGTCGCGCCCTGCCAGGTAAAGACGAGATGCAGGTCATGCCCGGTTAGCGCGTGAAAGCCCATCGCCATTCGAGACTCCGCGCCAAGAGTGGTCAGCAGATAATAGCCCAGCACAGTCGGGGGCAGAATCAGGGGCAGCACGACAAGGCTTTCCCACAGGGCGCGTCCGGGAACGCGCCGACGCGACAAGCCCCACGCCAGCGGCAGCCCAATCAGCAGCGACAGCAACGTGGCGCAGCCGGCAATGCGCAGGGACAGCCACAGGGCAATCAGCAGGTCGTCGGTCATGGAAGGGAGAAACCATACTTCTTAAGTATCGCCTGTCCATCACGGCCTGTGATAAAATCAACGAAGCGGCGGGCGAGGGGCGCGTGGGCGGAAGATTGGAGAGCGGCAATAGTCTGCCGGAGGGGGGCGTACAATTTGTCGGGAATGGGCGCGGATTTGCCTTTCCCGTCCATCGTCAGGGAACGGGATACGAGGGCTATGTCCGCGTTGCCGCTGGCCGCGAACTGGTACGCCTGCTGAATGTTTTCGCCGTACACCAGTTTGGATTGTACCTTTGCCCAAACCCCGGCGGCTTCCAGCGCTTGTTTTGCGGCCAGGCCATAGGGCGCGTGCTGCGGGTTGGCAATGGCGATATGGGCGTAGCGCGGGTTGTCAAGGTCGGCAAGCGCGGCAGGCAGGGCAGGGCCATTACTCCGCGTCCACATTACCAGCTTGCCCATCGCGTAAACGTGCCGCGTGTTGGGCAACAGAAGATGTTTCTGATCCAGGCGGGCCACATAGTCTTCATTGGCGGCGGCGAACACGTCATACGGAGCGCCGTTTTCGATCTGCTGCGCAAGCTGCCCGCTCGACCCGAAAATCAGGGTGACTTTCTGCCCCGTCTGCTTCTCGAATACGCGCCCTGCTTCCGTAAACGCGCGCGTCAAATCGGCGGCGGCAGCCACGCGCAGTTCCCCGCCCGTCTGCGCCCCGCTTTTTCCACAAGCCAGCAGGCACAGGCAGAGCATAAAACCTATTTGCCTTATCCAAACCCACATCCGCCGATTATGCGCCATTCTTTTCATGCTCCGCCTGTTCCCCATTTGCGTTTATTCGCGTGTATTTGCGGCTAATATCTTTTTCCGTGTCTCATTATACTTCTATTTTGGGGTGGACTGCGCAATGTGTCTATACGCGGCAACGCCCCTCAATGTGAAGGACACATTAAGGGGCGTTTTGCTTTTAGCGGCGGGCTGCTGCCGGTTTGACTGACTCTTTGAATTTGCTACTTTCAACAGGCGCGTAGGCGTCAATCGCCGGTGCGTTCGCTGCCTGCGGCTTTGGCGGCTGCCGGGTCTGTTCCGGCTGCCTGCCCGGCGGCTTGCTTGGCGATGTTCGCGCGTTTGATTTCGCCTTCATTCTGCATGTTCGGCGGGGGAATCGTGGCTTCCGGCGGATGCGGCGCAAGCGCGCGCATTGCGAAGCCAATCAACACTATGACGGCGACAACGCCAACAATAATCAGAACGATGGGACTAACCTCTTTTTTCATCAGCGGTAGCCTTTGCCTCCACACAGCGCTTGCGATTGTGGGTCGTCTGCGAGGGGGTCCCAATACACATGCGCCGAATTGTAGTTGACGCACTCGCCGGTTCCGCCCGCGCTATAAAGCTGATCCGCGACAATCAGGGTGTTGGCGCGGGGATAGAACTTGGTATGGCCGTCCAGAAAGCCGATGTTAGTGCCGCCCTGATGCCGCGAGGCTGTCGCGCCGATTTCATTGATGGCGGGATTGCGCTGCGGATCAATAAACCAGCTTTTGCCGCTCGCAACGGTAGGATCAACCGGTACGCTGTCTCCAAACATGACCGTTTGCGAGGGATAAGGGAAGAGGGGCAGGGAGAAAAACTGCCCGGTACGGCTGGTGCAGTTGCCACAGTAGGGATTGCTGTCCACGGGATTTGTATAGCAGCCCCACCCATTCCAGCCGATAGTGCCGTCTATATTGATGCCAATGTTAAGCTGGCTGCGGTCTACGCGCGTGTACAAAAGGCCGGTAAAGTTGTAGCCGCCGTAACTTTGGACGACTCTGGTTCCCGCGGAGGGGCAGTACGCGACCTGGATGCCTTTCATGTAGGCCTGCATGTAGCCGGTCCATAAGTAGCCGGGCGTACCGCCGTGCGAAGTGGTGGCCTGGCAGGTAATCGCCCCCTCTTCCAAATCGCCCAGCGTCTCATCGTAATCCTGAATGTACTGCGCGTGGGCGAGGGTAATCTGCTTGATGTTGGAAATGCACGAAATGGCGCGGGCTTTTTCGCGCGCCTGCGCGAAGACAGGGAACAGAATGGCGGCGAGAATCGCGATAATGGCGATCACGACGAGCAGTTCAATCAGCGTGAAAGCGGACGGCTTTCGAGAAAAAAGGCGTTGCTGCATAAGTCTGAACTCCTTGAAGGATTCCTGCCGGAAGCGTAAAGCCGGGGCAGAGCGATTGCAGTTGCCGAACAGGAAAAACGTTGTCCGCATTGAGCAATCGGCAACAGCGCCGGGGAAGAGGAAAAACATCTTACGAACACAGCCTTGTGTTTGTGGTTCCGGTTCAAGCAACAGAGTAAGCGTTAGTATAGCAGGCATCTGGTATAAATACAAGTCACCGGGCAGATTTTACAGGGACGGCGCAAGGAAAGGTTTGACAACGTGGAATAACCTTGTCATAATAGACGCTATGCCGCGTGAGGCTGCGTATCGGAGGATAGAATTATGGCTCTTTTAGACGTTCCCAAAGTTCCACAGGAAGCAAAAACTACGCCATCAGGTGTTGACGCAGGTGTTGATACAAATGCTCAACAGGAAGAGAGTGAGCAACGCTTAGATGCGATCCAAGCCTTTTCTCTTGAAGGAACTCCTTCGCGCCGCAAACGTGGATGGGCAGCAACTATCGGCACATTGGACGCGAACCCACTTGTTCAAGAAATAGTCGAAGCAGGAGCCTGTATTCGTCAATCCGAGCGGTTAGATTGATGCTTATTCTCGACACCAATCATATCAATGTCTTTATGCACCCGCATGAACGTCGAGAACGCCTGAAAAGGCGCTTGCAGGACGCGAAGGGGCATGATGTAGTTACTACCGTAATTACATTGCAGGAAACCTTGGACGGCTGGATATCTAAGGTGAAGAGTGATATACCGGCTCTCAAGCAAGTTCCGTACTATAAGTCCTTGCTGGAACTCACAGCCTTCTTTGCCGAGTGGGACATCCTGCCCTTTGATGAGGCTGCCGCCATGGAGTTCAACAGACTTAAATCAAGCAAAGTAAAACGAGTCGGCACGATGGATTTGAAGATTGCCGCCATAGCCTTATGCCACAACGCGATTTTGCTGACGGCAAACATTTCTGAGTTCAGCAATGTTCCGAATTTACGTGTTGAGAACTGGCTTGTAGAGGAGCCGGTTACATAATATCTTGAACGTTTAATGCGCCGTCAGTTCACTTTGTCCATTATTTTAGTTGAGTTAAAGTGTCTTTAGTCGGCACGGCCTGATAACTGTGGTCGGCGGGAACGACGTGAAACAGGCTTTTACTTCCGTTCGGCCAGCGTATCTGAATGGTGTCTGCCACCGTCGCTTTGCCAAGCCCGAAGTGAACTTCGGGCGCGCTGGCGGAAAGGTAACTGCCCCCGGCGCGAACTTCGGCAATCTGCCTGTGTTTTCCTGCCGTGATTGTGACCTGCGCGCCAACCGCGTCCCACTTTCCCGGCCCGCGCAGGCAGCGCAGCGTCAGCCAGTGGTTAGCCGGAACGGTCTTCGTTGTGCAGCAGGAGCGGGCTGCCTTCATCATCCACAAACAGCAGGTCAGGCCGTCCGTCACCGTCATAGTCGCCAACCGCAACGCCCCGCCCGACAATAGCCCGCGTGAAATCCGGCCCGGCTTCCTGGCTTGCGTCCGCAAAATGGCCGTTGCGCAGGTTACGGAACAATTGGGCGCTTTGAAAATACGCGCTGCCGCGATCTACCTTCTCCACTTCGGACTGCACATGCCCGTTCGCAAAAACAATGTCCAGCCAGCCATCGTTGTCGTAATCTATAAAATTCGCGCCGAACGCCAATCTGGTCAGCGAAGCCGCGCCGATGCCGCTGGCATACGTGACATTGGTAAACAGCAGACTGTTTTGCGCCGAAGGCTCCCGATGATAAAGGCTTTTGGGCTGGCCGGAAAAGTTGGCGACCAGCAGATCAAAACGGCTCTCGTTGTTGTAATCGCCCCAATCCACGCCCATGCCGGATTGTATCTGCCCGTCCCCTCCATACGCCGTTCCTGATTCCACGCCGATGTTTTTGAAGCGTCCGTTTCCCACATTCAGGTACGGGTCGCAGGGCTTGCCGTCGTTGGCAACGTATAAGTCGGGCTTGCCGTCCTGATTGATGTCGCAAAACTGGCATGCCAGGCCCGCGCCAGCCGTATCCGACAGCCCGGATTGAGCGGTTATGTCCCGGAATTTACCGCTGCCTTCATTGTGGAACAGTCGGCCTTTCAGGGGCGCATACGCGCCGGGGGCACACGCCATCAAGGTTTGCGAGCCGTCCAGACTTGGAAAGCCACAAAGCTGCTTCGCTGTGGGCGTGAACTGCACGTAACGGCAGATATACACATCTAGTTTGCCATCGCCGTCCACATCCGCCTATTATCCAATCTTGAGCGTTCAAGAGCAGAAGGCTTAATCCTGCTTCGGGGTCTTATCAATGACTTACTTATGAGACAGCATCAAACAGAGCGTTTTGACTGCATTACATGCAGTCAAAACGCTCTGTTAAAGTGTAGGTTTGATGATAAGTCTCAACATCCTACATCACATAGTTGAAACTCCGACAGGGGGCGTGTCAACAATGAACACAGTAGTTGGAGTACCACCGGCATCAGGAACCCAGTAGTAAATGACATGGTAGTGGTACTGAAATCAAATGGCTTGCGTACTTGTAGCTATAGGTTCTATGAGATTACTAAACTCGTATCCCCTATCCATTTGAGTTACCGAACCGTCTCCGTTCGAGTATCCACCATCATCTTGGTTGTACGGGCCACTGTAATTCTGAACAGTGCCATCGTCCCACTTCACAGTATCCAAGACAAAGTAAACTGATGTGGACGCATGATAACCGGTTGGCGCTGCCGGGCCAGTTATAGTTATTGTGTCAAACCCCGGCTTGGGTGTGCCGTACACGACAGTTACCCATGTATCTGCTGAAGCTCGTTGTACTGTCGCAAACAGGATAAACAGGCTCATTATGAGCATCGTCATCTTGACTGATCTCAAAGTAATCACACTCTTCTCCTTTCGCGAAATAAACCTTTAACAGGTCGTCCGGTAGTATATAACAACATACAGGACGTTACGCGGCTTCGATTAACATCACCTCCTCGGATAATAGTGTAAGCATATCTATAACACGGTGGAAAACGTAGAAAGTTCCTGCACATAAAATTTTCAAATGTAAATTTTATGTGCAGGAACTTTGTGGTATTCCAAGCCCTCGGTAAATTAATTACTTTCCTCCAGGTTCGCTGCCTTTGCCCTGACTAACCGGGTCGGTATTCAACTTCTGCATTTCCGGGCTAGGAGGGCCGCTGCTGTGACGATTACCCAGCGTAAAGTAGCCGATGAGAACGACGATGAGAAGCACTCCGGCAATTGCCGCGATGATGACTTTATTGTCAACTTGGTTTTTCATGTGTCCTCTTTACGGATACCAGCAGCCTGTCGCGCCGTCCACGTTCTGGACGCAACCGACATCGCCGCCGCCCTGTTTGACAGCCCACTCCTTGAAGTCAGCAAGTTGCCCAATAGCTCTCGCTTTGGTATGCCCGTCAGAGTAGGCAACGTGGATAATGGCCCCACTTGGAACCTTTTCGCACCAGTTCGTCTTTTGTTCTGTGTGTCTCCAAGAGATATTGGTGAATTCGCGCTCCAGGCTGTACTTTCCAAAACCTGACCGATTACAGTTGCCATAGTAAGTGTTGCCGCTGTTGCCGCCATCAATCGGCGTCAGGGCAAGGCTGAACCCAGGATAGTTGACGTTGCCGTTGTTCAGCGTTTCCACGTACAGAATAGTGTTGGCAGGCGCAACTGCTTCCACAAAAGAGTGGGACGCTCCGTAGCCATTGTTGCAATCTGCCGGACAGTACCACTCGGCCCAGTTGTCCGTCATGCCATAGGAGGAAATGTTGGACAATCCGTAGGTACTGACGACCGCCGCATTAAACGGGGCCGAAGGACAGACAAACACGCGCGAAGCTTTGGTAAAATCGTGGGAAGTGCCGATGCTCTGGATGTACGGCGCTATTTCTTCAGTCCAATAGATGGAGGGAGGCGAATAGGGTGTGCCATAGCCAGGATTGCGACTGCCTGGAGTGACACGCAAACCAGAAAAGTACAAAGGACAGCCTTCGTCGTAATCCTGCGAGTACATCAGGGTTCCAGTCATAATCTGCTTCATGTTTGAAATGCAGGTGATGCCACGCGCTTTTTCACGCGCTTTGGCAAAAACGGGGAACAGAATGGAGGCCAAGATCGCGATAATGGCGATCACGACGAGCAATTCGATCAGGGTGAAACCGGAACGCTTTTGCATAGCAGTGTCTCTCCTTGCTTGCAGTGGAAAAGTGGGGCTATATGGCAAATACAAACTTTGCCCCATTGGATTAAGAAGAATGAAAATCAGCGCGGGAAAGCAATCAGCGGGGATTGTCGTGGCGCGCGAACAACAGGAATCGGCAACACGCGCAGCAATGGGCGGGGCGATTTGATTATAACACAAAGATTCGATTTTACACAAGGGGAACGATAAATTTGTGGGGCAGGCGGAAAATAGAACCGGAAAAACACGCCGTTGTGTTCGCAGTCCTATATTCCGCTGCCCCATAGCAAACAGTATAACCGCGAACCCAACATTTTGCAAGCGCATTTTTAACAGGTTGGGACAAAAATCGTATAAAGACAACCCTTTTTTGTCCCGAATAGGTCTACCTGCCCTTATAATTGACCTGATAGCGCATCGTAGTCGGCGTGAGAACCAATCCAGAACCATGCGATTGCACCGCCGTCTACCACGCCCACAGCGCGATAGTGCAGCCCGACACGCGCCGAATAAATAGGCTCCGTCTCGTGGACTTGCTTAAAATGCAGGCCGGGATGCTGCGTATCCTGCGCAAACCTGCGGTAAGCGGCACGGGCTTGGCGTTGTACCTGCGGCGGTAATTGCGCGAACATCTCCCGAAAATCCGCCGTTGTGCGTGACTTCATAGCGTATCCGGGTCGAGCGGCAATGTTTTGCCCGCCCGATGTTCCGCAAGCGCTTTTTGCGCCAAACGCGAAAGCGCGTCCGAAGACGCAGCAAACTTACGGTTCCACTGCTCTTCGTCGTCAAGTTCTTCCAGAATCAGGGCGGCAAGGCTATCCTGTTCCGGTTCGGGCATTTGCGCAATGCGCGTATAGACTTGTTCCATCAGCTGCGTCATGCGTGGCTTCTCCTGAGTATGTCCGGCGTCCGTTCCCTGTTTATGGAAGGTGCAGTCTACCCTTCCAGCAGCAGGCTTTCGGGGTCTTCGAGCAGTTCCTTCACTTTGACGAGGAAGCGCACGGCCTCGCTGCCGTCCACAATGCGATGGTCGTAGGACAGGGCGAGGTACATCATGGGACGAATCACGACCTGCCCGTTCATGGCGATAGGGCGCTCTTCGATCTTGTGCATGCCCAAAATGCCGACCTGGGGCGCGTTCAAAATGGGCGTGGACATTAAGGAACCGTACACGCCGCCGTTGGTAATCGTAAACGTGCCGCCCATCATATCGGCAATGCCCAATTTGTTTTCGCGCGCCCGCACCGCCAGGGCGCCGATTTCCTTTTCAATGCCCGCAAACGTCAGTTTGTCCGCGTTGCGCACAACCGGAACCATCAGCCCGCGCTCCGTGCCTACCGCAACGCCGATGTCGTAATACTGCTTCTTGATGATGTTGTCGCCGTTGATTTCCGCGTTCAGATACGGGAACGTTTTCAGCGCGCCAATCACCGCTTTGGTGAAGAACGACATAAAGCCCAAATTGACGCCGTGCTTTTCCTTGAACTTGTCCTTGCGCCGCGCCCGCACGTCCATTACGGCTGTCATGTCCACTTCGTTGAACGTGGTGAGCATGGCCGCCGTCTGCTGCGCCTCGACGAGTTTGGCGGCAATGGTCTTGCGCATCCGCGACATCGGTTCCACAATCTCGCGCCGCTCATCGGAAAGAAGGGGGTTGAGGGTGTTGGGTGTTGGGTGTTGGGTGTTGGGTATCGCAAGCGTTGAGCGTTGAGCATCGAACGTTGAGGGTTCACTTATCTCTTTTCCCTTTTCCCTTTCCCCCTTTTCCTGTTCCCTTGCGCTGGCAGTGGCGACATGGTTCTGCACATCGTCTTTGGTGATTTTGCCGCTCGGTCCGGTTCCCGGAACATTGGAGGCTTTCAGGCCGTGCTGTTCCAGCATTTTGGCGGCGAGGGGCGTGGCGGGCGCGTTGGCGTCGCCTAAGTCTTCCCCATTGGGCGCGGTTTTCGCGGCAGGGGTCGAGGGAGTTGTGGCGGCAGGCGCAGGCGGCGCAACGGTGGCAGCCGCAGCCGTCGGCGTCTTCGCGGGATTTGCCTGTGTACCGTCCGTTGGCGCGGACGCTCCGTTGGAGGCTCCATTAGACGCGGCGATGCCCGGCGTAACCGTTCCCAAAATGTCGTTGACGGCAACGGTTTCGCCCGTTTGCCGCGTGATGCTTTGCAGAACGCCGTCCGCACCCGCCGGTATGGTGATGTTGACTTTATCGGTTTCCAGCTCCACGACATCTTCGTCGGCTGTCACGGCCTGCCCCGGCTGCTTGTACCAGCGCCCCACCGTCGCTTCCACCACCGATTCCCCACTTGAGGGCACACGTATTTCTACGGCCATTAGATACTCCCGTCATAAGGTTTCAGGTATCAGGTGTCAGGTGTCAGGGTTTGCCTCTTACTTATGCTGTAGAATGGGCAAAAGCAGGAACCGAATCGCCCTGACACCTGAAACCTGACACCTGAAACCTACTTCGTCGTTACCGCTTCTCGCGCCACTGCCGAAACATCCAGAGCGCTGCGCAGGATACGCGCCTGCTCGATGCCGTGCCAGATTTCGGAGCCTTCGGCGGGGCTGGCGGCTTCCGCGCGTCCGCGATACAGCAGGTCGCCGGTCCAATCCGCCTGTTCGCGCAATCTTGCCTGCATGTACGTCCACGCGCCCATGTTGCGCGGCTCTTCCTGCAGCCAGACGATTTCGCGCAGGTTTGGATAGCCCGCAATCAGGTCGCGCAGTTCGCGCTCCGGGAACGGGTAGAGTTCTTCTACCCGCGCCGCTGCGATCCCCTCGGCCTGCTCCCATTCCGGGCGCAGTTCCTTGCTCGTCTCGCCTTTGTACAGCAGGTCGAGATAAACTTTGCCGCTGCACAAGATCAGGCGCGTGATGCTTTTGGCGCGGGTTTGCGCCCGCTCGTCGTCTATCACGGGCTGAAACGTTCCCGCCGCGAGATCGGCAAGCGAGGAACTGGCAACCGGCGCGCGCAGCAAGCCTTTGGGCGTCATTATAATCAGAGGGCGCGCATCGTTGGTCAGCAGCGCGGCCTGTCGGCGCAGCAGGTGAAAGTATTGCGCGGGCGTGGTGCAGTTGGCGATGCGCAGGTTGTCCTGCGCGGCCAGTTGCAGGAAGCGTTCCAGGCGCGCGCTGGAGTGTTCCGGCCCCTGTCCGTGATAGCCGTGCGGCAGCAGCAGGACAAGCGAGGGCGAAATCTGCCATTTGGCAAGCCCGGCGGAAAGGAACTGGTCAATAATCACCTGCGCGCCGTTGCCGAAGTCGCCGAATTGCGCTTCCCACAAGACCAAGGCTTCCGGCACGTGGATGCTGTAGCCGTATTCAAAGCCAAGCGCGGCCTGTTCGGAAAGCGGGCTGTTGTAGATGCCGAAACTCGCCCGCGCCTGCGGCAGCGTTTGCAGCGCGGCCCAGCGCTTGTCCGTGTTGATGTCGTGCAGCACGGCATGGCGATGGCTGAACGTGCCCCGCTCCACGTCCTGCCCCGTCAGGCGGATGGGAGTGCCGTCCGCCAGATATGGACGCGAACGCCAGGGCTTCGGCGTGTCCCCACAAAATGCCGCTGTCCTTTGCCAACCCTTCGCGCCGTACCTGCTGCAGGGTGCGGCGGTTCAGTTTTTCATTGGGCGTAAAGCCTTCGGGAATGGTGTACAGCGCGTCATTGTACGCGGTCAGTTTGGCGACGGGAACAGCCGTTTCCGCGTAGCGCGGGCCGTTCTGCGGAACAATAATGTCCATTTCCAGGTGCGCGTCCGCCTGATGCGGCGCGTTCCAGGCGGCGTCCAGACGGGCCATCACGTCATCCCACATCGCTTTCACTTCGGCGGGCGTCATCATGCCCTGCGCCACCAGCGCATCCGCCCAAATATCGCGTACCCGCTTGTGCGAAGTCTACTGCCGCATACATTTCCGGCTGCGTCAGTTCGCGGTTCTTCCGCTTCGTTGTGTCCGTAGCGGCGGTAGCCGACCAGATCAATCAGGAAATCCTTGCCGAAATGGACGCGGTAATCGTAGGCCATGCGCGCCACCGCGAGGCAGGCAATCGGATCGTCGGCGTTGACATGCACAATCGGGATTTCAAAGCCTTTGGCAAGGTCGCTGGCGTACATCGTGGAGCGGCCTTCGCCCGGCGACGTGGTGAACCCGACCTGATTGTTGGAAATAATATGAATGGTGCCGCCCGTCGTGTAACCGGGCAGGCGCGACATATTCAGGGTTTCCGCCACCACGCCCTGACCGGGAAAGGCCGCGTCGCCATGAATCAGAATCGGCAGGGCGGCGCGGGGGTCTTGCGCGGGCGGGCCGGCCAGAACGCGCTGTTCCTGCGCGGCGCGGGCATGGCCTTCCGCAACCGGGTTGACAAATTCCAGGTGGCTTGGGTTGGGGATCAGGCGAATGGGCATTTCCTCAACGCCCGCTTCCTTGAAGGCGCGCTGATAGCCCAGGTGGTACTTCACGTCGCCCGAATAACCCTGCGACCCGCGACCCGCAACCGAGGCGTTGTCCTCGTTGTGCATCGTTTTGAAGCCTTCAAAAATCGCCGTATACGGCTTGCCCAAAACATTGCACAGCACATTCAGCCGCCCCCGGTGCGCCATTCCCAAAACGACTTCGCGGGTTCCCGCCCGCCCCGCCTGCCGAATGATTTCGTCCAGCATGGGCACGAGCATATCGGTTCCCTCAATGGAAAACCGCTTTTTGGTCGGGTAGCGCTTGTGGATGGACTGCTCGAAAGCGTCCACTTCCGTCAGGCGGTGCAGCAGGTCGCGCTTCACTTCCGCGCTCAATTTCTGGAAGTAAGCGCCGCTTTCCGCCGCTTCGCGCAGCCAGTAGCGCTCTTCGGTATTTTGAATGTGTTCGTCGTCGTAACCGATAGTGCCGGAATAGCGTTCGCGCAGCTTGTTGACGGCTTCCAGCGCGTTGCTGGTTTCCCGCGCAATCGGCCCGCCCGACAACAATATCGGAAGGCAAAATCGCCAGGTTCGTTTCCGTCAGGCCGTGATACTTCAATTCCAGGCGCGGGTCTTCGGGCCGCGCCAGGCCAAGCGGGTCCACTTTGGCAAGCAGATGCCCCCGCTGCCGTATCAGGCGCGACAGGCGGGCGGCGGCAGCGGCGAGGCGCATGGTTTCAGAGGTGTCGGGTATCGGGTGTCGGGTGTCGGGTGTGGAGGAAGTTTCCCCGACACCCGACACCCGATACCCGACACCCTCCTTACCCTTTCCGTTCCGGGCATGGGGCAGCAACGTGTCGCCGTAGGTGTCAAAAAAGGCGCGCGTGGCCGCGTCTACCGAGTTGGGGTCTTGACGGTAGAGGGCGTAAAGTTCTTCGGCGTATCCGGCGTTGGGGCCATGAAAAAGATTTAGTTCGCTCATAGGGCATTTTTCGGCATCATCACAACAGCGTGACGGCAGGCGGAACAAATTTGTATTTCGCGGGTAATAATAGTGTCACCGGGACAGGTTCAGGTTTATCATACCGTTTTCCCTGTCCAAAAGTCAAGATAATGGCGTTCCGCGTCGGGACATCCCTTGTTATGTCCTCTGCACATGTTCTTTCCCTATGGATGCAATCCATTTACACACAGCATTTACGTCCGTAGGACGTTTAGCCGCAGGCGATTCGGGCGGTGGTTTTCAACCACCGGCCACAGGTATCCGGTAGATTATCTGGAGTTTAATTATGTGCCGCGCAAGCAAGACTGTTATTGTGTTCCTGTTCGCCGCTTTGTGCGCGTTTTTGGTATCGGGGATAACAGCGCCAAGCCGGGCGCAAAATTGGGAACCGGTTCCGCTGATTACAAAGGAAAGCCGGGACGCGGGCAATGTGGGCGGGGAAGGGGCGCAGTGGGCGCGGGCAATGGCGGTTTCGGGCGGGGGCGAACTGCTGCTGTACGGAACGGATGTTGGCGGCTTGTTTCGCAGCCGGGATGGCGGCAACCTGTGGGAGCCGTGCAACGTGGGGTACACGCCGCGCGGCACGAGCGGGCTTGCCATTGATCCCCACAACCCGCGCCGCTGCCTGTCTGTGGGCGCGAACTCCATACCCGGCAACTGGAACGGCATCTATTTGTCGGTAGACGGAGCCGCGAGTTGGAAGCAGGTATTTCCCGCCAACATCGCCGGCAGTCAGGACAGCCGCGAACAGATCGCTTTCGACCCGGCTACCTACGACGCAAATGCAGGCTATACCCGCGTCGTCTACTGGTCCCGCATCGGCGCGGAAGACAAGCCGCCCTGGGGCAAGCCGGAAATTCACCCCGCTTTGTACAAATCCGAGGACGGCGGGCAAACCTGGCGCGAATTGCCCGGCACAAGCGCGTTCGGCGGCAGTATCATCAAAGTCCAGACGTTGGGATTGGATAGCAGTATTGTCCGGGAAAGCGTTCACAACCACATACTCTTTGCTGCCAACGCGCAGGGTTTCTTTCGCAGTCTGGATGGCGGCAAAACCTTCGCGCATACGTTTCATCAGCCGTGTGACGGGCTGGATGTGTCGGCGCAAGGCCCCGGCCCGGACTGGCCCTCCGTCGTCTACATTTGCGGCAAGGGAAGCGTGTGGCGCTCCGACGATCAGGGGAAAACATTCCAACGCCTGCCCGGTAAAGGCTTGCCCACAACCGGTGTGCTGCTCAACATTCATGCCAATCCCTTCGCCTCCGGGAATCTGGTTCTGTGGGCCAATCTGGGCGGGTATAACTGGCCCCGCTTCTACTCCCATGATGGCGGCGAAACGTGGCAGCAGGCGAAAATTGATAACACCAACGCATTCTTGCCTTCCAATGCGCGGCAGGGATTGTTTGTCTGGCATCCTACCCAGTACAGCGTCGCCTGGTCGGTTGGCGGCGATTGGCCGACGAAAAGCGAGGATGGCGGCCAAACATGGAAGTGGTCAGGCAATGGCTACAACGTCGTTTTGGTCGGCGGCATGTTTGAGTTCAACGCGCAAAACCCCGATCTGCTATTCGTCGGCTCGCAGGATTACAATGGCGCGTCCACAAACGACGGCGGCAAAACATGGACTTACCAGAACCCAAGCGGCAACGGCTGGGGCGGTTTTACGTATGGCGGCTACGCGGCTTCGCCCCTCGTGATGTTTGTCGGCAACGCGGCGAGTTGGGGCGATCCGCGCATCTTAACCGTTACCCGCAATGGGGGCAAAACATGGACAAGCACGGGCCTGAAATACGCCGGCCCGGATGTGGCGAACGGCGACCCGACCGATCCCAACGTCCTTTTTGCCTCCAACCTGCGCAGCGCGGATGGGGGCAAAACATGGCAGCCCATGCCCGCTTGCCAAGCCGTGTACACGTATAGCCCAACGAATTCTACCGGCGCGCGCGAACTGTATGGCAAGAACAAAACCACTCTCGTCCGTTCCCGCGATCACGGCGTCACCTGGACGCCCGTTGCCGACATTCCCGGCGGGCTGGAAGATATTGCCTGCGACCCCATTCGCAAGCGCTGGTACGTGGCATCGGAAGGCCGCTTGAAGCAAATCGAAAACGGCAAGGTAACAACCGTAGATACCCCGCCTGACCAGTACGGCAGCCACCGCGTCACCACTGTCGCGGTTGACCCCGTGCAGCCGAACATAATTTACGTCGGCAGCCACAAAGATCTATATTCCGCTTCCAACAGCGTGCTGCGCTCAACGGACGCGGGCGTACACTGGACCATCCTCACCTGCGCCACGCCCCTCGATGGCAAAACGCGCGATGGCGGGCGCGAAGCCTTCTGTATCCGCGTCCACCCCAAAACCCGCTATGCGTATGTCGCCACCTCCTGCTACGGTCTGTGGAAAATCGCGCCACCGTAGAAGAAGATAAGAATCTGTATGTCGGAAGTTAGGGAACTCCCTAAGCGGAGGAAACGTCTGTGCCATAACGCAGTCGGCTGGCTGTTGTAGAATTTTGATCCTGTTGGAGCGTGAAAGGCCGGTGACTGTGTTTGAATGCACGGAGAATGTAGCATACCGTGCCGCTTTTGAAGGTTTCCAATGTGGGAAACTTCAGATGGCTCTCTGGAAGGAACCAAATCATGGCAAGAACAGTGGTAGGTTTGTTTGACACGTTCGGCAACGCGGAAACAGCGCTGCGGGATGTGGAGCGTTTGGGCGTGGCGCATAGCGACGTGAGCATTATCGCCAACAATGCCGACAACGAGTACACGACCTGGCGCGACAATGCCGGCAGCGATTACACCATGCCCGCTGCCGGAAGCGGCGCGACAACGGGAATGGCGATTGGCGGCGTGGGCGGCGTTCTATTAGGTTTGGGATTACTGGTCATTCCCGGACTTGGCCCACTCGCGGCGGCGGGGCCACTCGTGGCGGGCTTGACGGGCGCAGGCGTGGGCGCGGCGGCGGGCGGACTGCTCGGCGCGCTTGTGGACATCGGCATCCCGCATGACGAGGCCGGGTATTACTCGGAGGGGGTCCGGCGGGGCGGAACGCTGGTCAGCGTACAGGCTGCCGACAACCTGATTCAGCCGGTGGTAGACGCGCTCAACCGTAACGGCGCGGTGGACATCAATCAGCGCGCAACGTATTATCAGCAGACGGGCTATACGGGCTACAATGCCAGCGCGCAGCCCTACACCGCCGCCGAACTGCAAGCGGAGCGCGAACGCCTGCGCGCCAACAACATGCTGTACACCGGCTCCAACATGGCCTATTCCAACAACACCGGCTATGTTCCCGGCACAGTAGACCACATCAACCGCGATGTGGCCGCGTCGGGCGTGGAAGGAAACATCCCCGGCGTACAAACGGGCGGCCATGCCATAGACGGTTCGGGTATGCCCGATACGCGCGGCATTCTGGAAAAAACGGCGGATACGCTCACCGGCAACCGCATTGACGACAAAACCGGGCGTCCGATTTAGCGGTTGAGAGTTGAGAGTTGAAAGGCATCTGTCGCAGATAATCCTCAGTTTCGACGAATAAGAGCCTATCCCGATAGGTGTGGCAGCCGCGTCTGCAGGACGCTTGTACTTTCCGGCCGGGTACTTTCAGTACCCGGCCTATCGGGATAGGCTCTAAGTGAACAAGAACCGCGCCGTGTTATGAAACAACACGGCGCGGTCTTATTTTGGTTTTATTCGCGAAAAGTGTCCCAATCGGGATATGAGATGAAAAACTCTCTTTCCTGATTTGTCGTTTGCGCAGGAGTGTTCCTCATATCCAACAGGAGCGCTCTGCGCCCAAACTGCGATTTGAGGAAAACCCTGACATGACCGACACGCCGAATACAACCAATAATTTGCAACTGCCTTCTGCTGCCTTATATTTCCGCGAAGGGGGCAGCGACAAGGAATACCATGCCCGCATCGAAGCCAAAGACGGCGGCTATGTCGTAAATTTCGCGTATGGCAAGCGGGGCGCGGCGCTGACCATCGGCACGAAAACCTCCAGCCCGGTCACGCGGGAAGCCGCCGTCAAAATCTATGACAAACTGATTGCCGAGAAAAAGGCGAAGGGCTACACGCCATCCAACGATGGCAAAGCGTTCGCCATGACCGACAAGGAAGGCGCGGTATCGGGATTGCTGCCCCAATTGCTCAACCCGATTGAAGAGGGTGACGTAGCCCGCTATCTCGCGGATGACGCCTGGGTGATGGAGGAAAAGCATGACGGACGCCGCCTGATGGTACGGGTAACGGGCGGAACCGTCGAGGGCGCGAACCGCAAAGGGCTGCTCGTAAGCCTGCCCAAAGAAATCGAAGACGCTTTGAAGGACGGCCCGGACTGCGTGTTGGACGGCGAACTGATCGGCGCAAAATTGTACGTCTTCGATGTGCTGGCGTATGCGGGACAGGATTTGAGCGGCCAGGGCTACTTGCAGCGCGTAGCCGTCCGAAACGCGATTCCGTTTGCCAACCGCGCAGCCTTAGATGGCGTGGAAACGTTTGTCGGAATGGACGCGAAAACGAGCGCGTACCATCGGCTGAAAGCAGTGGACAAAGAGGGCGTTGTGTTCAAGCGCGCGGATGCCGGGTACAAAGTGGGACGGCCTACAGTGGGCGGCTCACAGGTCAAATTCAAGTTTTACGCGACATGTTCTGCCGTTGTCGGCACGGTCAATGCACAGCGCAGCGTGGGGCTGCTGTTGGAAGGCGTGAGCGTAGGCAACGTGACGATTTCCTCCAACTTCGATGTGCCAAAAGCGGGGGATGTCGTTGAAATTCGCTACCTTTACTATAACCCACAGGGCGCATTATATCAGTCCTGTTATCTCGGCGTCCGCGACGACATTGACGCAAGCGAATGTACCCTGTCGCAACTGAAGCACAAAAGCCTGATGGACGAGTAAGCACCGTTAATTGTGCGTTGAAGGTAAAAATCTGTCCAGACATTTCTTGACATCCGTTATCGTTTATGGCATAATTAAATCAATCCGATACTTCTCGGAGGTGGAAGATATAGTCTTCGGAGAGGCCCTTTGGGCCTCTCTTTGTTTTTATGGCAGCCATTTGCAGCCATATCCCTGAATTCCATTTTCACTGTGCCGGTAGTATTTGCTTCCCTCTACAATCGCTTCGATTTTGCCTCCAAAGTTTGTCGGCAAGGGGCGTCCTTCTTTACGCGCCAATGCAGCATAGTAGCAAGGCCGAATTAGAAACTCTGTCAACTGCAAGCCCGCTACATTTTCACCCTTTTGTTTCAACTTCAATTCGCGGCTGCTTAAATTGGCGGCCAACTCGCTTGCAGAAACAAACCCGGTTCCGTTTTGGTGCAGGCTGTGGTAGTGCTGCTTTAGTTGCCTGTCTTCTTTGCCTCCGCGCACTTCCGCCATAACATCGCCAATACAGTTTTCTTGCCGCAGCCAGTGGACATAACGCTCAAGCAAGGTTTCCATTGCATAGTGGTAAGGGTGCGCCGGATTGGAGAAATGCTCTCTTAATCTCGCTTTATCAATGACGACGCTAAATACGGTATATTCCCAATTTTGTAAACACATAAGTAATTCGCTATCAAAGGCTTGTTGAACGTCAGGCTGCTTCAACGCCTCGAATGGATACTTTTTATCAGCCAATTCTTTACGATGAAAAATGATCGGTTTCGGCATGGATACTGGTTCATCGGGATCGCTCCATTGCAGTATAACGGGTGGACGCTGAAAGAAGCGTTTTAAGTTTTCCATCTCAGGCGTGAGCGTATGACGAACATATTCCAGATTGCAGGCAACGCCAAGTAGACTGAGATAACGTTCGTTTTCATCATTGGAAGACTTGATGGCGGCATGCCCAACTTCATCCACATAAAGGCGACATACAGGTATGCGAACAGAGCCAACACTTGTCATAATTTGTGAACTTCTGTGGAGGAGCGCCATAACATATACGCAGCACATGCTGGCATAAACCTTCTTCCCCATTGCTTGACTTCAAAGCGTGTTTGAAATAGTCTTATGGCTCCTCTCTACAAAATAGAGAGGAGCCGTACAGAGAACGAAAGCAAGTTTATACAGATAAGAAGACTAGCATTACACGATTTGCATAGGCATAAGGACACACAGGTAGTCGGGTTCGAGGGAAGGGACCGCTTCGGAGGTCGCGCCGTCTTCCTTGCCTTCTTCCTTGTCGCTGGACTTGGGCGCGATGGGAATGGGACGCAGGACGCCGGGCTTGAGTGGCTCGGTGAGTTCCAGCGTCAGGCTGCTGTCGGGGTCGAGAACGGCCAGCACGTCCAGCAGGTACTTGGCGTTGAACGCGATTTCCACATCATCGCCCTGCCGCGTCGCTTCCACTTCCTCATAAGCGTTGCCGACCATCTGGCTTTCCGCCGTCAGCACCAGTTTGTCATCCTCGCTGCGCAAAATCACGCGCTGCGCGTTTTCTCTTGCCACGATGCTGGCGCGGCGCACGGCGCGGAGCAGGGGCGTGGCCTGTACGGTCAATTTCTTCTGGTACGAAGCGGGAATCACGCGCTGATAATTCGGGAATTGGCCTTCAATCAAGCGGCTCACAATCTGCACCTGCTTTTCGCCCGGCAGCACGAACTGTACCTGATTGTTGGAAAGCGTTACGCGCACATCTCCCTCGCCATCCCCCAACAGCCGCGTCAGTTCGTTCATGCAGCGACTTGGCACAACGGCGTTTTGTGAACCCCGTCCGTCCTTTACTTTCGCTTCCTTGACCGCCAGGCGGTGCGTGTCCGTCGCCACGAACTTCAGCGTTTCACCATCGAAGACCATGTAAATGCCGGTCAAAATGGCGCGCGTTTCATCGGTAGACACGGCAAAACTGGTGTGCCGGATCATCTCTTTCAATTGCGACTGGGGCAGCGAAAACGCAACCGCGTCGCGCACTTCCGGCAACTTGGGATACTCTTCGGCGGGCAGGCCGAGGATTTTGTAATCGGAGCGGTCGCAATGGACGCGAACCGTGTGGCTCTTGTCCACGGAAATGGCGACATCACTTTTGTCGGGCAGGTTGCCCAGCACTTCGGTCAGTGTGCGCGAGGGGGCGGTCAAGGCTCCCGTTTCCTGAATCTGCGCGTTCACGCGGCACGAAATGCCGAGTTCGAGATCGGTGGCGATCAGGCGCAGATAGTTTTCTTCGGCCTGCACCATGATGTGGCTGAGAATGGGCAGGGCGTTGCGGCCCGATACCGCGTGTCCCACCGTCTGAACGGCTTCGTACAAATCCTTGCGCGGGCAAACGGCCTTCAGGCTGGCGGTCGTGTCAATGGCAGTTGCGGTCATGTGAAAAATCCTTTCGCTTGCCCCTTCCCCTTACGCTTTCCATGTCATCCACGCGAACGCAAATCCAAACAGCGCCGCAAGTAAGACAAGAAAAACAAAGCAGGGACGGAAAGGGTGAAGAGCGTATCTTGGTAGTGTGAAAAATGGCAGGTATTGAAATTGCCTTGTTGCGCGTCTCACCCCCACGACGGCGCAAAGACGCAAAAAGTGTCGCGCCCATTCCGAAATATTCAGATTCTTTTTGCCCGATGCTTTTCCCTTTGCCGCCCATGATATAATGGCTGTAACGTTGTACAGGAGGTATTCTTATGACCATCGCTTCACCGCCACCCGCTTCCGCCTTGCTTACCTATGAGCAGTATATGGCGGAAGAGGAAATCGTTGCGCGATATAACATTGTTGATGGAGTGCGTACTCTTATGCCCGGAGCAAACTGGCCTCACCAGCGCATTGGCGGTAATCTTGAAGAAGCATTCCGCAATTTTGAAAGAGCAACCGGCCTGGGCTATGCGCTGTCTGCGCCTTTCGACGTTCTGATACAACGCGCCCCGCTTCGCACCCGTCAGCCCGACGTGTTGTTCATCAGCCATACGCGCTTGCAGCAGGGCGGCGGTATTCCTCAGCGCGGGCCTTTGCAGGTTCCGCCGGAAATCGTGGTCGAAATTCTATCCGATAGCGATACGCGGCGCATGATTGGCGACAAACTGGCCGACTACGCGGCTGTCGGCGTGGAAGAGGGATGGCTTGCGCGTCCTGAAGTGCGGACGGTTGAAGTTGTACGCCTGACTGTCGGCGGTCCGGTTTCCGTTGACACATACGATGACACCCAAACCGTGCAGTCATTTACCTTCCCGAACCTTACGGTGCCTGTTGCCGACATTTTCCGGCCATAATGAAGCCATCTTATACAGGAGGAATCTGATGGCGATTTACAGAGTCGCGCCCGCGCTCCAAAACACTGACATACGAACAGTACCGCGGAGCAGGAGAAGTGGAAGGTCGCTACGACATTTTAGACGGAGTACGAACCCCGATGCCCGGTGCAACATGCAGGAGAGTAGTGCTGAACAGGAGCAAACTTGATGACAATCACGCTGGACATATCGCCGGAAATGGAACAACAAGTTCGTGAAGAAGCCACAAGACGCGGCTTGGATATGGGCGCGTTTGCCCAACAAGTGTTTCGGGACGCGCTGGAGAAAACATTGCCTATTTCAGCCAAGCAACCGCGCATTGCCGGTCTAAATGCCGGGCAGTTCTGGATGAGCGATGATTTCAACGCGCCTTTGCCGGACTCATTTTGGCTGGGGGAAGAAGAGACATCTGCAACAAATGAAAGCATTGGAGAACGCGCCCATGACATTTACGAGCGCGTGTTGTGTATGGAGATAGAAACCGAGGAGAACATTGGTAAAGTTCTTCTGCTGAATGTGGATACCGGCGTTTATGAGATTAACACAGAAGGCTTGATTGCAAACGAACGATTGCGATCAAAGTACCCGGACACGAATCCAAGAGTGCTGTACGCTATCGGCGGAAGCATCACGCGAACAGCCCCTTACCATAACCAGAAGAAGGAGAAAGGAGTAGATTCCAGATAGGATGACTATGAACACGCAAAATTTGACAGCACCGCTGATCAGTTGAAGCTGGCGGTGCGTACCTGTGAACAGGTCAGCCGTGAAGCGGATAGCGCTCAGATGCTGCGACAGTCTAAGAAGGCTCAAAGGAAAGCCGCGTTCGCCTACTGCGATGCTGTTGCGGAACAGATGCCCGGTGACTTTGATTCGGCGGAAGACTTGCGGCGTATACGCGAGGAGAGATAGGAGAATACCCTGATGAACAACACAATATCCGAACCACGCTTGAGCAAGGAAGAAATTAGCAGGCGAGGGGAAGAAATTTATGCCAGTCGCTTGCGCTCGCAAGTGGAAACAGAGGAGAACATTGGCAAGCTCATTGCGCTTGACATCAACACAGGCGCGTATGAGATAGACGATTACTCCCTCCCTGCCGCTGACCGCCTGCGTACCCACTTCCCTGATGCAGTTGTGTACGTTTTGCGAATAGGCTACGATGCTGTGTACGCGCTCGGCGGCACTCTGAAAAGGACGAAACAGTAATGGAAGGTTATGTCTCCGCCCGCCATGCGCTTGTACCTCTCATCATGCGTGGCGCGAATGGACAGGCCGAAGTTGATTTTGTTCTTGACACGGGATTTGCCGGCTTTCTGACAATGCCGCTGACCGAAATTAATACTCTTGGCCTGCCTTACTCGCATCCCACTGTCGCGCACCTTGCAGATGGCAGTCGTATCGTGCTTGACGTGTATAGAGCGATTGTATTATGGGATGGTGAGGAGCGCGATGTGGAAGTTATGGCGACAGGCGACGAACGACTGCCTGGCACATCATTATTGGATGGCTACGACGTCTTTATTCCATTTGAAGACGGCGGCATAATCACCATAACGCTCAGAAAATAAATGCGCAGGCTGTCAGCAATGGCAGCCTGCGCGTTTTGTTTACTGGTATTTACCGCTTTCAGGCGTCGTGGAGTTGCTGGAAGTAGGCGATGGCTTCTTCGAGGGTTTTTGCGCCCAGGTCGCCTTCGCCGCGCTTGCGGACGCTGACCGTGCCGTTCTCAATATCCTTGTCGCCCAAGATCAGCATGATGGGCACTTTCTGCATCTCGTTTTCGCGGATGCGCTTGCCCATCTTCTCGTTGCGCGCGTCCACTTCCGCCCGGAACCCCGCCGCTTTGAGTTGTGCGACAATCTCCTGCGCTTTCTCTGCGTGGCGATCCGCAATGGGAATGAGCGCGATCTGCTGCGGAGCCAGCCAGAACGGGAACGCCCCCGCGTACTGCTCGATGAGGACGCCTAAGAACCGCTCCGTCGTGCCCGTTACCGCCCGGTGCAGCACTACCGGCGTTTGCTTGTGCCCCTCCTCGTCTATGTACTCGCAGCCCAAACGCGACGGCTGGATGAAGTCCACCTGGATCGTGGAAATCTGCCATTCCCGGCCCAATGCGTCTTTTGCCAAAAAGTCGGCTTTTGGACCATAAAACGCCGCTTCGCCCACGCCCTCGAAATACTCCACGCCGTTCGCGTTCATGGCATTGCGCAGGGCGTCCTCGGCTTTGCTCCATTTCTCGTCGTCGCGCACGAATTTGCTTTCCGGGTTCTCGTCCCGCAGGGACAGCCGAACGCGGTAATCATTAAACCCGTACCGCTCCAGCACTTCCCGAATCAGTTTCAGGGCAAGCGCAAATTCGCTTTCGATCTGCGCTTCCGTGCAGAAGATGTGGCAGTCGTCCTGCGTGAGCGCGCGAACCCGCGTCAGGCCGCTCAACTCGCCGCTTTTTTCATAGCGGTACAGCGTGGCGAACTCGGCGTAGCGCAGGGGTAAATCTCGGTACGATTTCAAGCCGCCCAGATTGTACAGCGTCATGTGGCTGGGGCAGTTCATCGGCTTCAAGCGGTAATTGATGCCCGCTTCCTTGTCCTCCATCGGCGGGAACATGGCGTCCTTGTAGTTGTCGTAATGCCCCGACTTCTTGTACAGGTCTTCGCGCACCAGATGCCCCGTCCACACGTGCTGATAGCCGTACCGCGTCTGCACTTCCCGCACATACGACTCCATCGTGTGCCGCAAAATCTCGCCTTTGGGCAGGAACAGCGGGATGCCCGCGCCAATCGAGTCCGCCGAAAACACGAACAAGCCCAACTCGCGCCCCAAAACGCGGTGGTCGCGCTTGCGGGCTTCTTCCAGACGGTTCAGGTAGGCGTCCAAATCCGCCTGCGACTGCCATGCCGTGCCGTAGACCCGCGTCAGCATCTTGTTCTTTTCGCTGCCGCGCCAGTACGCGCCTGCCGTGTGCAGCAGCTTGAAGTGCAGTAGCTTGCCCGTACTCGGCACGTGCGGCCCCCGGCATAAATCAATCCAATCGCCCTGCCGGTAAAACGAAATCTCTTCACCCTCCGGCAAATCGTCAATCAGTTCCACTTTGTACGGCTGGTTCTGGCTGACTTCAAAATCGCGGGCAAGCGGGCGCGGCATCACTTCCCGCGTAATGGCAAAATCCCGCTTGGACAGTTCGCGCATCTTGTCTTCAATGCGCGGCAAATCTTCCTCCCGCAGCGGTTCGGGAAGATCGAAGTCGTAGTAAAACCCGTCTTCAATGGGCGGTCCAATGGCGTACTTCACGCCGGGAAACAGTTCGCCAATGGCCTGCGCCATCAGGTGCGCGGTGCTGTGGCGCAGATTGTACAACTCGCTGCCGGGAACACAAGAATCGGACATGGTAATCTCCTGCGGAGGTAGACGGTAGACAGTAGACGGTAGACGGTAGGAATTGCCCTGCTGCCAGGCATTATAATTGCAACGTGTTGGAAGTAAGGATGTTGTTCCTACCGTCTACCGTCTACTGTCTACCGTCTACCTCCTAAAAAATTTACCGCCTCCAATCCAGAAAAGATTGAAAGCGGCAAAGGGTTACGTGTAAGTTGTGGGAATGAGAAAACGGTAGGCGCGGACACGAACAAGCAAGTTCTTAATGCGCAACGCTCAACGCTTGTAATTCCTTCCCAGGGAGACGCAACGAGCCGCAAGCGCGGCAGTATCAACCGACACTGGCGGCGCCTCCTGTAAACGATAGATTTTTCTGCGGCATGCGGGCATCTGCGTTCCGTTTCTCATTCTGCGCACAGAATACTATGCGCTAATTCCTAATATCTAACAGTATGCGTGAACACGTCTGGTTTGTCAAGCCACAATGAAAAAATGTTGCCGATGTAGAGCGCGGGGAGTCCTGATGCTCGTATCGTTGCCGAAGCGAAAGTCGGCGATGTTCGTGCCCGGAGGCACAGGGGGTGAAGAGGAGCCGTGTCAACCTGTGTATTCAGGTGTAGCTTGACGAGGCGGTACTCGGAATCACTCGTTTTGCTGCCAGCTTCACTGATGTTCATTTCCAGAATGTGGGAAGGGAACCAGATGCCCTCCGCATACTCATGGTAGTTATCAAGAACAAAATGGGTATGGACGCGCTTGCTGCCGGGGTTTGACGTGACCAAATCCGTCGGACGCCAATGCTGTTTGGACACCGTCATTCTGCCTAACATGGGGTACTTGTAGGGCAGCAAACATTCCAGAATGATGGTGTTGTCCGGTCCTTCTGAAATTGTGGTGTTTTCCGGCGTGAAGATTTGCGTTATTGGCGCGGCGAAGAGAAACATCGGCCTTACCGGGCTGGCAGCGCTGAAGCTTAACTTCCCTTTTACATCACGCCTCAGGGTTCCCTTTGTTGGCGTATTTAGTCCCTCTCCCACAACCTGGATCACGTTCGTGCCGTCGAACACGTCAAGGATGTGTGACACCATTTTTGTATTTTCGTCGGGCTGGACAACCTCAGCACACACGGTTTGGGCATCAGACCGCCTTTTCACACGCCGTTAGTATAATGCGTCATTTGCGCGATGCGGATTCGGTTGACAGTGGCTTCCAGTTCCTCGCGCAGTTTTTCGGCTTCCGCGCTGTTGCCCGGCACTTCCAATGCCTGCCGCATCCGCGTGACTTCCGCCTGTTCGCGGGCAACGTCAATCTCATGCGCCCGCTGCGCCGAGTCCGCGAGAATAATCACCTTTTCGCGGCTGACCTGCATAAAGCCGCCACCTGTCGCAATGAATTCCTCGCTGCCATTGGCAAGCGTGATTTTAATCAAACCGACCGTCAACTGCGTGAGCAGAGGCGCGTGTCCGGCCAAAACGCCAAACGAGCCGTCAATCCCCGGCGCGCGCACCGCCTGCACTTCCTCAGAAAACAACAGCCGCTCCGGCGTCACCAATTCGAGCGGAAAAGTAGCCATGTTCGGGATTCTCCCGAAGAAGACAGAAGACAGAAGACAGAAGACAGTAGAAATGCCCTGCTGGACGAAAACTTGCGCTCTCGCCTAATCTTTATTCAGAGGAAAACTACTGTCTTCTGTCTTCTGTCTTCTGTCTTCTTCCTACGCTCCTAACGTCTTCGCCTTCTCCACCGCTTCGTCAATGTTGCCGACGAGGTTGAACGCCTGTTCGGGCAGGTCGTCGTGCTGGCCGTCAATGAGTTCCTTGAAGCTGCGGATGGTATCTTTGACCTGTACGTACTTGCCGGGCTGGCCGGTGAACTGCTCGGCCACGCGGAAGGGCTGGCCCATGAACTTTTCGATGCGGCGGGCGCGGGCGACAACCAATTTGTCGTCGTCGGAAAGTTCGTCAATGCCCAGAATCGCGATGATGTCCTGCAATTCTTTGTAGCGCTGCAAAATCTGCTGCACCTGACGGGCAACCTCGTAGTGTTCCTGCCCGACGATGCGTGGGTCAAGAATACGGCTTGTGGATGCGAGCGGGTCAACGGCGGGATAGATTCCCTTTTCCGACACTTTGCGCTCCAGGTACACGTAAGCGTCGAGGTGGGCAAATGTGGTGGCGGGAGCCGGGTCGGTGGGATCGTCGGCGGGCACGTAAATGGCCTGTACCGATGTAACCGAGCCTTTTTTGGTACTCGTGATGCGCTCCTGCAATGCGCCCATTTCGGTTCCCAATGTGGGCTGGTAGCCGACCGCGCTGGGGATGCGTCCGAGCAGCGCGGATACTTCGGAACCGGCCTGCACGAAGCGGAAAATGTTATCCACGAACAGAAGAACGTCCTGCCCCTCCACGTCGCGGAAGTATTCGGCAATCGTCAGGGCGGACAGGGCCACGCGCAGGCGCGCTCCGGGCGGCTCGTTCATCTGGCCGAACACCATCGCGGTTTTCGTGATAACGCCGGACTCGGTCATTTCCAGCCACAGGTCGTTGCCTTCGCGGGTTCGTTCGCCCACGCCTGCGAACACGGAAAAGCCACCGTGTTCCGTCGCGATGTTGGTAATCAGTTCCTGAATCAGAACGGTTTTGCCCAATCCCGCGCCGCCGAACAGGCCGATTTTACCACCCTTGAGGAACGGCGTCAGCAGGTCAACGACTTTAATACCGGTTTCCAGCACTTCCTGCGCGCTGCTTTGCTCGGAAAATGTCGGGGCGGGGCGATGGATCGGCCAGCGCTCTTTGGACAAAACGGGGCCTTTTTCATCAATCGCGTTGCCAAGCAGATTGAAGACGCGCCCCAGTGTCTGGTCGCCGACGGGAACGGTGATGGATTGGCCGGTATCTTCGGCGTTCATGCCGCGCACAAGGCCGTCCGTGCTGGACATGGCGATGCAGCGGACGACATCATTGCCCAGGTGCTGCGCCACTTCGACGGTCAGGTTGATGTTGCGGTTGGTGTCGGCAATAATGACGGCGTTGTTGATGGCGGGCAGTTCCCCGGCCTGGAACCCTAAGTCCACGACCGGTCCCTGAATCTGTACAATGTGTCCGGTTGCCATAAGCGGCTCTGCTCCTTCTCGCAATGGCACGTTCCCGCCCCGTTTGGAAAAGGCGCAAAGGGCTGCGAACATGCCGGTAAACTTGTTTGTGCAAAACTTCACGAACTCGCCTGCATCCGCGCTAAAACAGCGGATTGGGGAATTTCACTCCTATTTTAGCAGGTTTGGCCGCCAATATGCAAGGGCAAAATCAGCCCGCCACCAGATGGTCAGACGTTTGCCAGCCTTACGAGGCATTGCGCTTACGACTTGCCTTTGCTTTTGCCGGTGGCTTTCGACTTGGGCTTCGTGGTTTTCGTGGCGGCGGGATGCTTGTCCAGCTCCTTGATAACTTCTTCGGCTTTGGCGGCTCCCCACTTTTCGCCCGCCGCGCTACTTTCCTGTTCAATCGCCGGCAGGGCGGCCAGCGTTTTTTGTCCTAACGGCGTTTGATAAAAGGCGAGCAGGCCGTCAATATCTTCCTTGCTGAAGTGTTTGTCGTAAATGGGAACGATCAGATCAACCAGTTCTTCAGGCTTGATCTTCTTGCTGAAAGCCGTCCAGAACTCGGCGGGAATGGTGGTCTCCGTCTTCCGCATCGAGGCCATCGTCTCCTGCATCGCCTGCATAGCGAGTTTGGCCGCGCCCATTACATCGAGCAGGTGGCGAATCGCTTTGTCCTTGTCGGGATCAATGGCCGGGCGCGTGGCGTCTGCGGCGGTAGGCTTGGTTTTGTCGTCCTGAAGCGGTGTCGCTCCCACGCGCAGCGAACCCCCACACGCGCAGACAAGCGCCGCGCCCATCAGAATGTGCTTGAATTTCATTCTCGTTCCTTTCGATAAGACGGTTTCAAAAGATGGTGTAAAAAGAAGTTTCAAAGAACAGTTTGTATTTTCGCCCTGCTGCTTTGCTCTCGCGCAATCAACATTAGTACCGCTTCAGGGCTTCCCGCGTTACCAAAATCGGATGCTCGTTCCCTCCATTTTATTGAAAGGACAGCCGCATGTCACCGAAAGCGCACATTCCGTCTTGACAGAACGGCGCGGCAAAGGGTATACTATCCAAGTTTCCACAAACGTTTGAAACAGCGTTTTCATACCGCGCCGCCTTAGCTCAGTTGGTAGAGCAATTGACTGAAAATTGATGTGTCAGAAGTTCAAGTCTTCTAGGCGGCATATTTTGTCAGTTTAATCAGGCTGTAGGGTTTAACAAACCTTACAGCCTGTTTTCTATTTAGCCTTCCGTTTGTACCAGCAAGCAAACGTTTTGTG
>CAWIEK010000069.1:0-43141 GCA_963835065.1 uncultured Chthonomonadaceae bacterium
GTTTCAATTCCACACTGGTTCGATTAAAGCCAGGCGTGTTGGCGCCATTGATCTACAAAATTCACTGGTTTCAATTCCACACTGGTTCGATTAAAGCGTTTTGCGACGGCAACGTTTCCAATTCCGTTTGCGTTTCAATTCCACACTGGTTCGATTAAAGCGGTTTGCAGCAGATCCTTTTTCCGCGAAGTGTGGTTTCAATTCCACACTGGTTAGATTAAAGCGACAAATGGAATGGCCACTTGCCGCTGTGCCGTCAAATGGTTTCAATTCCACACTGGTTCGATTAAAGCGCCAGATATAGCGCCGATCATGTGTCAGATACGCTACATGGAAGCAGATAGTTTCGACGAGTAAAGCGTTTTAGCCCTGAAAGCCCTGAAAAAGTCGTCGGCCTCCCTCTCGAAGCCAGGCTATCGGAGGCCGACGACTCTTTTCTACCCACCGGACGGCATTGCTTTGTACAAAACGGTCGCTTCGTCTTCGATAAACTTCAAGGCTTCCGCATACGCCTGCGCCACGCTGCCGAACTCCGCCGACGTGTCATCGCCCCGATAGTATTTTGCGCTCCGTTCAGTTCCAATAGGACGCGCTCCTTTTCCACTTCCTCCGCCGTGAAATAGCGCATGGCCGTTCGGCTCAGTTTGTTGTCAAAGCCTTCAGATGATTCGCCGGAACAACCAGTTTCTTGTGCGCTTTCACCGCAATTCGATACCGCATGAAACCCTCCTGTTAGAGCAACTGTCCAGCCCCATAGCCGGGTTATGCAATTACCACAAGCAAATACAGAAAAAAGAGCAAAACAACGCCAAAAACGTGAACCTTTTGCCCCACACAACCGTCTAAATAGCACAAGTGTCTACTATTCAGGCACAAAGGCTGAACGTTGGTAGTTCCTATCAACTATCAACTCTCAACTATCAACTCAGGAACGGAGGTGCAAGAAGATGCTATGTTCACTCCTCCCGTGCGCCCTGATGCTTACGAGGTCACGACGCCTCTCCTCTACAATTTGACACAACGAGACATCGGGCTGGAAGCGCTGCATTGCCAAGATTTCGACGATGCCTCTACATATCCTTTTCAACTCACAGGCAGCATTAGCAATGTCCTGGATGGTACAATCACTCCTAACACCATCTGAAGATGAAGCATGTTCGGAATACCTGCGAAAGAAGAAAATGAACAAACAACCCCATCTATTCGCCTCGCCCAACCGCGCTTACTCTTCGCGCCGCGACTTTCTGCGCCTCACCGGGTCAGGCTTCGGCATGTTAGCCCTGTCCGCCCTGTTAGATCAACAAGGCGCGAAAGCAGATACCCGGCAGCGCACACCCTCAATCGAAAATCGGCAATCGAAAATCGAAAATTCAAACACCCTGAATCCCCTCGCTGCGCATCCCGGCCACTTTCCCGCCCGCGCCAAAAGCGTGATCTGGCTGTTTATGAACGGCGGGCCGTCACAGGTGGATACATGGGACTACAAGCCGGAACTTGCCCGGCACGACGGGCGGGAACTGAAAGGCTTCGACAAAGACACGGGCTTTTTCGTGGATCAGGTCGGGCCGCTGATGAAATCGCCGTTCGGGTTCGCGCAGCACGGTCAGTCGGGGGCGTGGGTGTCCGATATTTTCCCCGGCATGGCGCAACATGTGGACGACATGGCGTTTATTCACAGCTGCTACACGGAAACCAACAACCATTCGCCCGCCCTGTTTGAAATCAACACGGGCATGAACCGCATGGGCTTTCCGAGCGTGGGCGCGTGGGTCACGTATGGCCTGGGTTCCGACAGCCAGAACCTGCCCGGTTTCGTAGTCATGTACGACACGCTGGGGAGGGGACTGCCCAAAGGCTACGCGCAAAACTGGGGCGCGGGGTTTCTGCCGGGCGTGTATCAGGGAACCGCGCTCAACGCGCAGGGAGCGCCCATCAACAATCTCGCCCGCGCTGCGCAAATGACCGACGAACAGCAGCGCGCCCAACTCAGCCTGCTTTCCCGCCTGAACCACGCGCACAGCGAACCCAATCCAGCCGACGCGGAACTGGCGGCGCGCATACAGTCGTTTGAACTCGCCTACCGGATGCAGATGGCCGCGCCCGACGCCTTAGACTTCGGCAAGGAAACGCCCGAAATCCAAAAACTATACGGACTGGATGACAAGCGGTGCGCCCACTTCGGCAAGCAGTGCCTGATGGCGCGGCGCATGGTGGAGCGGGGCGTCCGGTTTGTGCAGATTTATTCGGGCGGCGAGGAAAACGAGAAAAGCTGGGACGGGCACAGCAACATCGGCGACAACCACCGCCAATTCGCGGGCGAAACCGACACGCCCATTGCCGGCCTGCTCACCGACCTGAAACAGCGCGGACTGTTGGAGGATACGCTCGTCATCTGGTGCGGCGAGTTCGGGCGGCTGCCGCTTGTGCAAAAGGGCGGCACGGGCCGCGACCACAATCCCCATGCCTTTACAACATGGATGGCGGGCGGTGGCGTCAAGGGCGGCGTCCACTACGGCGAAACGGACGAATTAGGCCACAAGGCCACCGTCAACCGCGTCAGCGTCAACGACCTCCACGCGACCATTCTGCACCTGCTCGGCCTGGAGCATACCAAACTAACCTACCACTTCAACAGCCGCAACTACCGCCTGACGGACGTAGCGGGCAATGTCGTTAGAGACATTCTGGCGTAAGATATTCAGCCACATAAAATCGAATAGAAAGCAGAAAAGTCAGCGTGAAAGCGCGAGCCACGCTTGATGGAGGTAAAAACGAGCATCATGGAAACACTGTCGCAACCGAAGCGTTATTTTCCAAAGCCGGGGCGTGGATTGGCAGGCAAGAAGGTGAAGAAAACGCCTGTTCAACCTGTTCTCCCGGCAGACAACGGGCAGAGCGCGGCGTCCGGTACGCCGCCGGGATCAGCAGAAACGCAAACACAGATCGCCAACCGGCTATTCCGAGAGCGGGCCGAAAAGATTGCCGATGTAGAGGTCAGGATACATCCCGGCGAAAATGAATGGGAACCTATCTATCTCATTCTGGTTCCCGATCTATGGAGCGCAGCCTTTGATAAGATTGTCAAGCTGCGCGGCAGTCTGTATCGCAAGTATCCTGATTCAATCTTGAACGTGGAATTGCGAGGTCAACGCGAGTTAGGCGAGTGCCCGATTACAGATATTCTCATCAGTTAGCCCAAGACGGAGAACCATGCCTTCCAGACAACCACCACAGCTACAGATCGGGAAGCAAGCGCGTAAGCATATTGATGGCGCGTGGGAGAACTATCAGCGTTACGAACGCTTGCTGCAAACGCCGGAAGATGCGGGATGGGCCACCGTTGCGTTATTCTATGCCGCTCTGCATCTCGTGCAGGCCAATGCGATTGCAAAAAGCGGACGGCTTCAGGAGCCGGTTCCCGATAATCACAACGAGCGCATCAAGTATGTGACAAAGCATTTGGGCCGTATCGAAGGGGATTATACCAGACTCGAAGAGGGAAGCAAATTTGTCCGTTATGATTTGTGGCAGCCGCCGCTGGAAGAAATCGCGCGATACCACGACATAGCATTTGCGCGTATCCGAACGCATCTTGCCGCCCAAAATATCGCGTGGAGCGAGTAGGTGACATTAAGGCTGAACCAAACCCGTACCGGCAAGCAGGAACGGCAGAAGGAAACTGTAGGGACATAGTTTTACTCTGCTGGCTTGTTGCGTTCTGCGAGAACGCGAAGGAAGGCGGCAGGATCAACAATCTTCAAGAAGGGGTAACGGTGCAGGAATGCCCTGCCGTCTGCTTTACGATTGTCCATCAGGTCAAGCAAATCTGTGTCCCGGCTGACGATGTAATGCGCTTTTACAACAATTGCCAGATTTATGTAAGGCTCATCTTTCGGGTCGCGTTCATAGCGAAATTCTGCGGGAACGTTTATGGTGAAAACAGCTTTCCCTAGGATGCTTTGTAACAGTTAATTCACGACAGCAGGCGTCAGAGCGTCAAACTTTTGCTGCAATGCAGGGCGAGAAAGCACATCACGCACTTCCTCAAGAATGTCACTGCTGTAATGAAGAGTGAACTCGCCATTTCTAAAGCCCTGTAGACAGGCAAAAGCCGGACCGGTTTGCCGCGCTGTTCCCTGCAAAAAGGTATTACAGTCGAAAACTACATCCAGTTTGTTGTCCGGGTTCACGCTGTTTGCCCGGCAGGGCGCTTCGCAGCCTGCTTTTCTTGATAAACCTCGTTCCGCAAAGTCTCAAAGAGCAGAATCCAGTTCCTCATCTGATATTCCACTGGCTTCTACCTGCCGATGAACGGGCGCTAAAATCTCTTCCAGCGAGGGTATTGGCGCAACAGAGACACCGGAAGCAGATACAGGCTGCTTGTCTGTTCTCACGTCTTTTTCTATCAGGACGCGAACATAATCTCCTATAGTGGGCGCTTTTTGCTCCATCGCTTTTCGCGTCAGTTCAGCAAGCGCTTCCTCGGACATGGTTATTTCAAAGGTGTAAGTTGTCAACTTCTGCTTCCTCGTTTCTTTCAATAACGCGCATCGGCGATGTCGGCAAAACATGCTGTCTTGTCCGCGCTTTGGCAAGACGCATAATCTGTTCTAACTGCGTGTACGAGTTCGAGTTCCGCGTGTTGTTCCGGCGTCAGTTCGCCGGACTTCTCGCGGGCAAGCAGTTCCCATGCCCGCGCCTTCACTTGCGCGGAAGGGGTAAACTCGCTAACCTCACGGGAACTGCTGCCCAGGCAATGAAGTTGATAACTTCATCATAGGCTTTGGTAAGTACCATAAAACAAATTTTCCAATCCTTGCATTCAGGTGAGCATTCTTTGCCTGTAACGCCTTGTCATCATCTATTAAGGACATAGGGTTACGTTGACAGCCTGTAATGCTTCTATGTTCTTTTTGCGGTCATACCCTTCGATTAGTTGGAAGCAGACACATGCGCCCTGAACTGCTTGTTCGCGCCTACCTTTGAATGAGGCAATACTGAAGTGGTACTCCAATCCATCCTTTGTTCTAATGAAACCCGCATTTCCGTTAGGGAGAATTACTTTGATCGTTCCACACTGTCTAGGTGTGTGCGCTTCTTGCACTTCCTTCCAATAGGAAACGAGGCTGCGTTTCAAATCTCCTCTGTTTGTGTCCGAAGTCAAATTTACTTCTAACCGAGTTGCTAATTCTTGATGAGATGCAGGCAATTTCCAACCCTCATCTGAGTAAATCTGCATTGCAAGGAGAATATGTTGTTGTGCGCGTTCAGTTTCCTGTTGTGCTTCCGATATTTCTCCAAGCAACAGGTACAATTTCCCTTTCATTTTGTCTTCGCCGTGTCCTAATGCGGCTGACACGGCAAAGACTAATGCTTCTTCTGTTCTTCCAAGATTGAACAAGAGTTCAGCCAATTCGTATTCAATGAACCATTCGCGCTTACGCCGAGCAAGTTCTTTCAGTTTCTCGATAGCTTCCTCTCGTTGGCCTGTATGAACATCACACAGGGCGATACGCCATCGGAACCATACATCATTGTCGTAATGGAAGGAAGCAACTTTACTCAATGCCTGCTCACAAGCTTGACGACAATCATTATACCGCTTGTGATCGAGCAGAGCCTTTGTGCGGTGCGCAAACCAAGTTTCCAAGTGAGATGCAAGCTCTCGGCGTTTTCCCGTCTCATCAGTAAAAGCGAGACACTCTTGCCCCAAATATTCCGGGTTTAATTTACCAAGCCATGTTAGTATGTTTGCTGCCTGTGAAGTTGGCTTGTCTTTCAAGTAATCAATAACCTTGAAGATCGTGTGCGTGTAGGGAGAATACTGATCTTGTGCAACTAAATCAAGAATAGATTTAGCAGAATGTACAAATTGTTGCTCGTTATTGCGAATTTGATCGTTCGGTATTTTAACTTCTGATGCATAAATGCACCATGCAAGCACTTGCTTTGCGCGAGCGAAATCAGGCTGTATTTCCAGCACTCGGCGACAAACGGTTTTTGCCTCCGCAAATTCACCCATTTGACGCAAGCAGTAGGCGTACCCCCATCCATCCCAAACATTGGCTTCTTCAACGCCATCATTCCAGAGTTGCTTATAAAGAGTGGCTGCCTGTTCATACTTCTTGGCCTTGCGAAGTTCATCTGGCTCTTCCATGTTCATGCCTCTTTCATCTGGTTAAAGATCGTTTCTAACTGTGGAAAGTTGAACCGTATTGCTTCCCGGTCACCAGCATTGGGGTCAACGCGCAAAATTGCATCTGCCAGTACAACAAAGTCAAACCGACAGTTTTCATACGGCTTTAGCAAAGTATGATAATGCTGGACTTCCTCAAGAGAATGAGGAGGTACAACTTCAACCGTTGCTGGTTGTTCGCAAATCCGCTTGACATCAACTTTGACTTCGCTGTTTCTAATCTCACTATACTGTTGAGTGTAACGCTTACGATTTGGGCTGTAGTTCACTACCAGTTTCCCATAATGCTCAGAGGCTTTGCTCAGAGATAACTTTCCCATGTGATCTTGGAAAGCATCTTCAATGATGCAGGCGGTGTATCCATTGTTTTGCAATAGGCAACAGAGTTCATCTAGTTTCGCCCGCACTTCGGATTCACAGATGTACATGACCTATTGTTCCTTAATACCCTTACCCTCAACGCTCTTGAAGCGCAACAGATCAAATTGCATTCTGGCAAATGCTTGTTTGTCTTCCTTAGATTTTATGCTACCTGTTCCGTTCAGCGTGTTCACGAACCAATCAGCAGAACATTGAATTTGGAGGTATGCACACTCTGGCAAGAACTCTAATCGTGCCGCTCTGGAAATCAACTCGAAAGCGTTTGCGGTGTAGCTACCTGTATCGAGAGAGATGTACTCCTTTCCAGAATTCAGCGAAGTCATTTTGTGAGGATCACCCAATTTCATTTTGAATACCAATGAACTGGATGAGAGTACAGAGGCAGACGAAAGCGAAGGTTCAAACGTGTTTTTGCCCAACAAGTAGCCTGCTACCATCAGTGCGGCCTTTTTGCTGACTGGGCCTGTTTGGAACTGTGAGCTGTAGCTCTTCAGACAGGCATAACAACCATTTTCGCATGGGCAGTTACTCATCGTTTCATAGGCATAACTAATCGTCTCCTTAAGTTCAGCATATATTTTATTGATTGGAACGTTGCCATTTCCATCAAAGTCGTACAAGAGTACGTAAATCCAATTTTCAGCATCGGATTCTGGCAACATATCCGTTCGAAGCCGTAGGTCGCCTTCACTCAGCCTGAATCTGCTGACAATAGCGCGTTCAAGCGAACTGACAAAACTCATGCAGTTTTTCTTATCGTGGTTTATCTCTTCTGGAAAGGAAAGCACGATAGCATTACGTAAGATGTCATACCCAAGACAGAATAATTCTCCAGTTTCGTCATCTTTGAATGGAAGTAAGGGTTCACCGTGCTGCACTTTACCCATGTTACGAAAGGACAAAATACCTTGATTGATAAGGCCAGTACGCATTACTTTGCCCCCGTCAGTCTCGTCAAACTCATCAGATACGCTGGATGATAAGAAGGAGCGTTTGAACTCATATACGATCTTCAGTTTGTCTTTTGGAGGTTGCTCATGTTTTCGGGCATCAAGAATTTGGTAGCTACGAATACTGGTGGAATCAAAGGTGTCAAATTCACCTCGACTGGTTAGCGTGTAGATGCCATCTGCAAAGTAGGTAGTTGCACCCGGTACGAATTTCTGTATTGCTACTTCGGGTTCTCGCTCAGATAAGGCATATTCCCGATATTCAATATCCTGATGTGGTTTTCTTCGGCTATGCTCTTCGTCTGCTGTCTTGTAATCAACGACATATACCATGTCATGACGAAATCCATGATCTGGATAGAAGCCAGCACTGTAGAACCACTGCTGCGGTCCTTTATTACCTCTTTTAATCTCTTTCAGTTTGGCAAGAGCATCTTTGTATGCTTCTTCAAATAATTTCTCAAATTCTTCATCATTCTCAGTAAACAAGCCACCAAAAACTTCATAAGCGCGTTTTGCGCGAGCAGGAACATTGGCCGGATTGTAGTTAGTTCCATCGCCAACCGGATGGACGAGAGCGTATATATGACGCATAATAACACTACGAAGTGCCGGGTCGAAGTGCGGTGGCGACACGACTCCGGCAATCATTTTGGTTGGCTGCTGGAAGTAGAAAAGATCGTGTTCATTGTCATCGCTGCAAAAGGTGACGATCAGCGCGGAATTGTCCCCATTTCCGCGTCCTGCCCGTCCTGCCCGCTGAATGTAGTTGGAGGGCATAGGAGGAACGCCGATCAGCAGAATGTCACGCAATTTGCCGATGTCAATTCCCATTTCAAGAGTTGGAGTTGACAGAATACAGTTCACGGACCCTTCTCTAATTCCCTTTTCGATCTTTTCACGTTGCTCGTTTTGCACTTCAGAACTATGAAGGGCAGCGACAAGAAGATATTTGTCTTTGAGTTCTTTGTAATCAGCGACATCCGGCTTAGACAATCTAAGCCCAACACATTCCGGGTTTAGTTGATAACGCTTCTTACCGGCAGGAGTATCAGGAGTTTCAATCAGCATTCCCTTACGCAAAAGATCTTGGATGATATTCCGAAATTTTTTCAACGCCCAATCTGCTGACCAGTTCCTTGTATTCAAAGGCTTGTTCGCCAAGCGAGATGCTTGCGTGTGTTTGTGACTCCCAACGGTCCTCTGAACGGCAATAAAGGCTCTTGATTGTTTTTGCACTGGACAGGCGAAAACGGATGAAGTCAGAACACAACTCGTTCAGCCATCTTTCATCCTTACGCCAGGGCATGCTTATCGCGCGTTCAGAAAGGAAGGCATTTAGCACTTCTGCTTCGGCGTCATTCAGGTTGAGGTTGGGACTCAACTCAAGTACATCTTGCTTGCCTGATTTGCGCGGTAACTCTCCGATGTAGCGGGAGTACCAGAGTGAAAATTCGCTAAAGATAGTCTTCTCAGTGTCCGTCATGGACTCCTGTGAAGGTACGTTTTGCTGTAAACGTTCAAATGCAGTCTGAAGGCCGCAGTCTTTTACTTGTTCGTGACAGAGTTCCAAGAACTTCTGTAAAAATTTATCGGCAAACTCATCCTTCAGGATACTTGTTTGACGTGATGCAATCTCGCGGTTATCAACGAAAGCGAGTAACTTCTTCTCTTGCAGGGGGCGGAAAGCAAGCAGTCCATCAACGAGACAGAACATATATTGATAGTCTTTGGTGGCTTGATAGTCTTTGGTGGTAAAGGTCAGGGGTATGAGGTTTTTGCGTACTTCCTCATAATTCAGAAAAGGAGCCACTTCAAGGTTCATCTTGCCATTTGCATCGGGAGCAAGTTCAAAGCCTCTATCGCGTGAGATCAGCACGTCGTTGAATGTCATTAATCCATTGGAGCCAGCATCTTGTTCAGATTCGCCAGACTGCGGATCAGTTGAAATCAGAACATAGTAGATAATCTTTGATTCATCAGATTCAGCCGTCAGTGTGGCACGTAAACGCCTGTTGCTGATTTTACCAATGCATTTCTTGATGTCGTCCTTGTACACATTGAACAAAGGGGAACCACAATCATCGCAAAATTCCGATGCGCCCGAATGGTAGCGGTGACAGTGCAGGCATCTTTTGAGGGTGCCACTGAGTTTCTTTAGAAATAAGTGGACACGAAAATCAAGAATAGGTTCTTTGCCTGAATTGACGTTCAGAAAAGAGGCTGCTGACAAATACGCTCTGACAACTTTATCTGCTGACAATCCCCTAATTGCTTCCACGCAATCGTTCTCCATCATTGCAGCCAACCCGGAAACAGAGCATGGCGCAACCTTCATCTTCTCACGGATGCATTGAAATATGGGATTGGTGTACATTGCTTGGTAAGCAACGGTTTGGCGAACATCGCTGCTATCGGATGTGGGGAATTCTTTCTCGTTCAACTCCCTGCCAGCCAGCGTACTCAAGAACGCGCAAACTTGTTCGATGCTTGGATTTGGCATACTTGCTTCATCAATAATCCCGGCAGGCAATGCAGGCATCGTGGCTAATGTAGGCATTGTTTCTTGTTCAAATTGCGGTTCGACAAGAGTATAGTCCTGAATGTCCAAAAGAGGATGAATGAAATCGTCTGGACGTTCATTGTCGCCGTCATTCTCACTGCTACTTGATAAGGTGGCACTACAAGCAATATGTAGTGGAGTTGTGTTCGCCTGTGCCTTTAGCCTACGTAACAAGCACTTAATGTGAGTTGCCTTTGCGCCACGATAAACATGAGCCTCATCCAGAACGACGAAGCGTAAGGATTTGGAGAACAGGCCGCTATCCTCAGGCCGCGTTAAAAGATAGTCCAACATAACATGGTTTGTTATCAGAATGTTAGGCCTATTGGCGCGTATTTCTTCGCGCGTTACAAGATGATTGCTTGACAGGCGTACTGGAGGATTCTTTTCTTGAAATTTATTCGGCGTTGCCCCCGTGTAACATGCAAAAGTCAACTTGGTATCGCGTAGTTTATCGCCGATACGCCGTATTTGATCGTTTGCTAAAGCGTTCATGGGGTATATGATGATTGCTTGAACGCCCTCAATTTGGTGACGCAGGCAATCCTCCATTATTGGAAGCAGGAACGCTTCTGTTTTCCCACTGCCCGTTCCTGTTGCAATAACTGTATCTTTCGGCGGCGTACCTTCCGACCCTAAAATAGACTGGATAGCCTGTTCTTGATGTGCATAAAGATGCGTGTATTCCGAAAACTTGTTTTGTACTTCCGTTGAAATGTTGCATCTTCTGCAAAACTCCCTGAAGGAAGTACCTTTCTCATATTTGCGATTGAGCGTTAAAAACAGCCTCTTATCTACTTGTAGCGACTTAGCAATTTCACCAATGGTATCATCAGACAGTTCAGAAGCAGCAAGGGTGTCGCGCACAAGTTGATTGTAGCGATCATCAATTAACTCTGTGGCGGCAAATAGTGGATTGTTAATCAAGTCCTGCATATAAATTCCTCATGACAAACTGCTGTATTCAGGCATCTGCAAAGAAGAAACCAGTAACATGAGTGGAAGTTCTCAAATGAACTCGCTTTTTCCTGCATCCACGCAAACAGAGGTTAAAGTATTTCGCAGAAACATTGTCTCAGTTTTCAGGCAATATAATATCCGTTGGCGGCTTACCGCTGGCGGGGCGTTCTATGGTGTCGCGGTACTTGATGCTGCCGTCCTGGTAGCCGCCGCCCGCCAGGTAGAAGCGATTGCCGATTGCGCCCGCGTCGTAATCGGTTCGGCTGTCCTTGCCCGTGTGCGTGAAGACGGCTTTGGTCAGTTCCATCCATTGCCCATCTGCGGTTTTGATCCACTGCCGCCCGAATTCCGCGAGACGCTTCTTCTGCCCGTTCGCGCTGTTCCAATCCTCGTCGAACGAGTACAGGCCACGCAAATAACTGCCGTCTTTGGGGGCGCGGAACCGGGCGATGATGCCCCATTGGTGTTTTTCAGGGAAATAGAACCAGCCCGTGTAAATGGTGGCGGTTCCGTCCGGCTGCGCGGCCACGAGAAAGCGGTACGTTTGCCCCGTTTTCCAGTTGTACACCAGATGGCTGTGCCCGCCCGTGCCCTCGTTGCCGAAACTGTCCGCGAACACGCCCGCGCCCTTTGCCAGCAGTTTCACGCGGTTGTCGTCGTCCACTTTGCTGCGGTCTTTCGCCTCACCGCCGCTGTCCCAAACCGAAAAGATGATGCGCCGCTCGGTCGGGCTGTTGACCTGCATCCCGAAGTACCCCCGATGCCAGCCACACGCCATGTAGTACGACCAGAGTGGATCGGTTTTGGCCGTCACCTCGTTGTAAAACCACGTTACTTTGGCGTCCTGCGCAGTCGCGTAGCGGAGATGTACGGACGGAGCGCCGCGCTGTTCGGGGGTGGTGTTGAAATGCGCGTTTTCGGCGGCAGGCCCGCTCAACACGAGTTCTTCAATGTCGCCGAACGTACTGCCGCTTTTTTCCACGCCTTGCAGCTCAAACCGCTGATAACCCGGCGCGGCAATGTCCACAACTCCGAACAGGACCGGAACGGGCGCAGGGGAAGCGTCGCCTGTAATGTTCGCCGTCAGGATTTGTTTGCCGACCGTGAGCCGCAGTTTTGATGTGGTAAGCGCGGGCAGGTGTGCCGTAAGGCGGATGGTGAGTTTGCCCGGCGTGTTGATTTTGCCGTACCAGACCAGTTTTTCATCCGCCCGCGTCCACTCAGTCCAGCCGTTGCGCTTGATTGTCAAGGCTTCCGGGTCGGGTTCGCTGTAGGCCGTATTGACGGCAATATACCGGGCGTCAGGAGATATTGCCGGGGGTTGTGCCGAGTGACACGCCGACGCCGGCGCAAACGAGGTAAGAACGACGGATGCAGCAAGGCTGAATTTCATGATTTCTCCTGCGCGGCTTCATTTTTCTGCGCCGCTTCAAATTCTTTTACGCCGGCCATAAACTGCGCGTACAGACGGGGCATTCGGCGGGCAAACTCGGCCTCGTTTGCTTCCGAGTCTTCGGGATAAGGTTTGCCCCTCGGCTGTGGGGAGACAAACGGTTTCGTATCAGGGGAAGGTTCCGCAGGGGAAGACGGCTGTGTTGGCGGGGAAAGTTCTTCTATTGGAGTAAGTTCTAAGGGAAAAAGTTCTTCCTCCGACATGTAGCGCCCCGTTCTGGCCTTGTACACATGGTCGCACACGTAGCCGAAATCTTCAAACTCAACGTCCGCTTCGTCCAAATCGGAAAATACATCTGCCAGTGAATCCGAGTTTTCAAGCGCGGCTTCATAGACTTCTCTGCCCATAGAAAGCAGCCAGTAGCGGAAGTAGTGAAAGCCGTCGTCGGAACATCCGCTTTGAAACCAGTACGCCGCCGCCCACAAGTCCCAATGGTACGCCGCTTTGTGGAACATTCGGAAACGGCGTTCAAAGGCGATCAGTTGACTTGTGGAAAGTGGCTTGAGCAGGCGTTTCAGCCGGGCAGCCTGACGTTCGCGGCTGGCTTCTACATCGGCAGGATTCCAGCCTGTGCGCGAAGCGTCTACAAATTCCCAAAATTGCTGTTCGGTCATGCTCGGTTCCATACTGCTTGGATTCGGGAAACAAGCCGCCGGTTCCTGCGCAAAATGCCTCGATACATGCGAAACAGGCACACGAACAGGAATAAAAATGCCCCGGCGTGATATAATAAGCCTATGGAAAACACGCCGCCGATTGTGCCGCAGATCATTGTCATTGGCGGGCCGAACGGCGCGGGCAAATCTACGATTGCCACGCGCCTGATTCCGCCGACAATGGAATTTGTCAACGCCGATGAAATCGCCAAAACACTGGCGGAAACCGTGACGGATGGCGTCAACTTTCGCGCTGGTCGCGTAGCCTTACAGCGCCTGGACGAATTGGAAGCCGCACACGCTGACATCGCCATTGAAACCACACTCGCCAGCCGTACCCTTGCGCCCCGCATCCAACGCCTACGCGCAAACGGCTACCGATTTAGTTTATACTACGTGTGGGTTCCAAGCCCCGACCTGTCTATTGAGCGGGTAGCAGAGCGCGTTCGTGGTGGTGGACACGACATACCCGAAGACGTTATTCGCCGCCGCTATAAGAGCGGACTGGAAAACTTCTTCAACATCTATCAGCCAATTGCCGACAGATGGCGCATGTATGATAATTCGGATTTCGGCAACCCCGTTATTATTGCCAGAGGAGTGCTTCAGGTCAAGAAGCGTCCTTTGTGGAAACAACTGCAAGAGGAGAACAGAAAATGACTGACGTGCTTGTGCGTGGCGTAACGCCGTCTGAAAGTTTCAATGACATTGAGGAAGATGAAATTGATCGCGCGGTTACGGAGGCCGTTTGGGATGCTATACGCAAGCACAAAGCGAACGGCAACCCCATCGCGGTTTGGGAAGATGGCAAAGTGAAGATCATTCAGCCGGAAGACATTGTACTGCCGGAAGATGCAGGGCGGCCGGTGAGCGGTTAATTTTTGATGATTGAAACTTGCAGGCGGGTTGGCTGCGTAGGGAACTGTGGTATAATTAGGGGCAGTTAGTCCTAATTTTGATTTATGTATTGACTCTATCCGTTCGCGGCGCGCTTTCGCGCTTGCCGCGCTTTGCATGAGGTGAAATCCGATTATGGTTGCTTTGCCGAGCTTTATCAGCAAATTCTTTGACGCCAACGCCCGCGACATCGCCAAGTACCAACTGACCGTCGCCAAAATCAACGCGCTTGAACCGCAGATGCAAAAGCTGACGGAAGAGCAAATCCGCGCCAAAACCGACGAACTGCGCAAGCGCGTTCAGGACGAGTACAAGGCCAAACGCGCCGAAGCCGAACCCGGATGGGCTGTGCTGGATACCGACCAGAAGCGCCGCGAAGCCGACAGGCGCATTTACGACCCGATTTTGGACAGCGTACTGCCGGAAGCCTTTGCTCTTGTGCGCGAAGTGACCACGCGGACGCTTGGCTTGCGCCATTATGACGTGCAGATGATCGGCGGCATGGTGCTGCACGACGGGCGCATTGCCGAAATGCGGACGGGCGAAGGCAAAACACTTGTCGCCACCTGCCCCCTGTTCCTTAACGCCCTGCTGGGCAAGGGGTCGCATCTGGTCACGGCCAACGACTATTTGAGCAAGCGCGACGCGATCTGGAACGGGCCGGTTTACCACATGCTCGGCATGAGCGTGGGCATCGTGCAAGGGCAATCTCCCGAATCCGGGGACGAGGGCGGCACGTTTATTTACGATCCCGATTACGACGATCCGCGCTCTACCTATGCCCGCCCGCTCGACAGCCGCAAAGAAGCCTACGACTGCGACATCACGTATGGCACGAACAACGAGTACGGCTTCGACTATCTGCGCGACAACATGGAGTTCAGCAAGGAAGAACTGCGCCAGCGCGAACTGCACTACGCCATTGTGGACGAAGTGGACTCCATCCTGATTGACGAGGCGCGAACGCCCCTGATTATTTCCGGCATGGTGGAGCAAACCACCGACCAGTACAACGTCATAGATGTGGTCGTGTCCAAAATGAAGAAGGGCATTGACGACCCGAAAAGCGACAAGGATAACCCCAACGCCGACAAATTGAACCCCAACATCCATTATGTAGTGGACGAAAAAGCCAAAACCGCCACCATTACGGACGCGGGCGTGACGTTCGTGGAAAAGGCATTGGGTTATGAGAACCTGTCCGACAACCACGAAATGATGCACTATTTGCAGGCCAGCCTGAAAGCGCACGGCGTGTTCCGCAAGGACATTGATTACGTTATCAAGACCGTAAAGGAAGAAGACGGCCCGGAAATTATCATCGTGGATGAAAACACGGGACGCCTTATGTTCGGGCGGCGCTATTCGGACGGACTGCACCAGGCCATTGAAGCCAAAGAGCATGTGGAAGTGAAAAATGAGTCGCAGACCCTTGCGACCATCACGTTCCAGAACTATTTCCGGCTGTACAGCAAACTGGGCGGCATGACGGGTACGGCGCGGACGGAAGAAGAAGAATTCCGCAAAATCTATGCGCTCGATGTCGTGCAGGTTCCCACCAACAAGCCGATACAGCGCACCGACCACGCCGACGTGATTTACAAGACCGAAGAGCATAAAGTCAGGGGAATCACGGCGGAGATTCTGCGCATCTTCTGCAAGCAGCAGCCGCTTCTCGTGGGAACCCGCTCCATTGAAATGAGCGAGCGCGTCAGCCGGCGCATGAACCCGTCCCTGTTGGTGTTGCGCTGCCTGATCGAAGTGGCGCATGAAAAACTGGAACTGAACAAGAGCATTGACGCGGCCAAAAAGCGCCAGTACGTGGCCCTGCTCAACATGCCGATGGAGCCTTACATCAAGTTTGAAGGCGAGGAGGGCAAGCAGACGGCCACGCGGATGCCGCCCATCAGCCTCAATCAACTCAAGCCCGTCTTCAAAGAATTGGGCATGAGCGAAAAAGCGCTTGATCCGGCCAACATGACCGACATCATGCGGATTTTCGAGGTCGGAGAAGGCGGCAAGGAACTGCTGGAAGACGCGCTGACGCACGGCATCCCGCACAACATTCTCAACGCCAAGTTCCACGAGCAGGAAGCCATCATCATCGCCGAAGCGGGGCGCAAGGGATCGGTCACGATTGCCACGAATATGGCGGGGCGGGGCGTAGACATTCTGCTCGGCGGCAAGCACATCAAGCAGGAACTGCCTCCGGTTGACGGCAGCGCGGTATCGCTTGCGCGGGCCGAAAAGGTAGCGGAACAGTTCGACGAAACAAGCGAGGGCGAGGACGCCGAATCCGAGGCCCCGGATGAAAGCAATTATCGCCGGTTCGGCAAGGCGGGCGTTCTGGACGCGGTGACAACCGGGGCGCTGACGGACGAAGAGCATAAACGGGCGGCGGAATCGGTACGCGCGCTCGGTGGCCTGTTCATTTTGGGCACGGAGCGGCACGAAAGCCGGCGCATTGACAACCAACTGCGCGGGCGCGCGGGACGGCAGGGCGATCCGGGCGAAAGCCGCTTCTTCGTTTCGCTTGAAGACGAATTGTGGCGCTTGTTCGGGGATCGCGCCAACCATCCGCTATTGCGAACGTGGGACGAGCATCTGGCAATGGACGCCCGCCTGCTTTCGCGCATGATTGAAAACGCGCAGAAGAAAGTTGAATCGCATTACTTCGAGTCGCGCAAGAACGTTCTCAACTACGACGACGTGATGAACCGCCAGCGCGAATTGATTTACAAGGAGCGACGGCGCGTGCTGGAAGGCGTAGACCTGCGCGACACGATTTTGCACTACATTCAGGAAAACATTGAGGGCGCGGTTCGCATTTACACCCCGCCGGACGTGCCGCAAAACGAGTGGGATCTGGACGAATTGTTCAAGGAATTGGACGAGTATTTCATGCTCTACCCCGTCGTTTCCGCGAACGACTTGAAGGGCAAATCCCGTGAGGAGATGATTGCGTTCCTGAGTGCGCATATCATCGGCGTGTACGAGGCGCGGGAGCGGGAGCTGGAGGAAGTGGAGCCGGGGCAGATGCGGCAGTTCGAGCGGTGGATGGCGCTGCGGGCGATCAATGACCGGTGGATGGAGCATCTGGCGAACATGGACTATCTGCGCGAAGGCATCGGCCTGCGCGGGTACGAGCAGAAAGACCCGCTCCTCATCTACCAGAAGGAAGCCTTCGACGAGTTCGAGCGGATGCAGCAGTCCATTCAGGACGACATCGTGCGCAACCTGTTCCGTATGCAGGTGGTCGCGCCGCCGCAGCAGTTCGAGATGCCGCAGTTGGACATGCAGAGCATGGAACTGCCGCCCAACGTCGCGCCCGCCATTCCGCTGCCGGCCGCCCTGCCGCGTCCCAACCGGCGCAATCGGGAAACTACGCCAGGTGACGTGTCCGCCGCATTGGAACCGCCCATGAGCCTGGTGACAAACGTGACGGCCAACCGCGAAGGCGTGGAAACCGCAAGCGTGGCCGGAGCGGTGGAAGCGAGCAATGGCATAGGCAGCAAGCGCCGAACGGATGGCGCCCCGGCGGACTGGAAGGGTGGCCGTAACGACCCTGCTGGTGCGGCAGCGGCGAAAAGTTCAAGCGCTGTCACGGCAAAGTGTAGCTGCCCTCAACCCCTGACCCCTTCTCCCAAAAGTGTGGGAGAAGGGGAATTTATTAGAACAGGCTTAAAGCAGGAATGATATGTAGAGGCAGCGTCGAAATCTTGGCAATGCAGCGCTTCCAGCCCGCTGTCTCGTTGTGTCAAATTGTAGAAGAGAGGCGTCATGGCCTCCGCAGCGTCAGGGCGAACGGGAGGGGTGTGGGGACATAGGACTGCACCTCCCTTCTTAAGCAGTGGTCAGGGGTCAGGGGTCAGGAACTGCGAGCGTTCCGGCTAGCCTTTCCCTGAACAGTAGACGTTTGTACTACTATTTAGACGGAGGTGTGGGGCAAAGGTTTCGTTTGTTTCGCGTTGTTTGGCTCTTTTTTATCTTTTCTAGGAAAGGAGGCTTCTTTATGGCAGACAGTTTAGAAATCTTGTCCTTAGATGCCCCTGATAAAACGTTGTTGAGTACGAAAACAAATCCTGAGACAGCTTCCAAAAATGGGGTAGCCTCCGGCGTAACTGTTGCTCAACCTCTGCATGAACTCATCAGCGCTACCGACAAAGCGGAAGCGGAAAAGCAATGGGGGATAGAAAAAGCAAAGGCTGAAGTAGTCGGGAAGCGCGGCGAAGAGATATACCAGCAACAGATACGGCACGAAGTAGAGGCTGCGCATCGAGGCAAATACCTGATACTTGACGTTGATACCGGCTGCTATGAGATTGGCACCGAATATTGCGGCGGCTTCACTGCGCCTCTATGAACAACATCCCGATGCAAGGCTGTACACGGTTCGTATCGGGTATCCGTCTGCCGTCAAAGCTGTAGCCTGAAAAGGATAGTCGCTCGTGTTACAGGGTATTGTAAATCAAGACCTTGATCCTGCCGTTGCGTTGGGGATTTACTCTGCGGATGGAGACAGGTTCACCATTTATCCTCTGGTAGATACAGGCTTTCGCAATGAACTGGCATTGCCGGTTGCTTTCATTCAGAAGTTGAAGTTACGGAGGGGATCGGACTTCACCGCAAAATATGCCAATGGCTCCAGCGAAATTATTCCTTCGTACCTTGCAGAAGTGGACTGGAACGGCAGCCGCAAAAACGTTTCTGTAGTCGCTATGGAGGAACCCTTGATTGGAATGACGCTGATGCTTTCCCTGCATCTGAGTATTGATGTGAGAGTTGATGGCGAAGTTTTGATTGCTCCCTGATGCCGGTTGCGAGGATTAAACATGAAAGAGTACGCGGTGATTTACGAGGCTGGTTTGAACAACGGGTCAGCGTATGTGCCCGACCTGCCCGGCTGCGTTTCAACGGTCAAAACGCGCGCCGATGTCGAGCGCAACATTCAGGAGGCCATCGAACTGCATATCGAAGGCATGTTAGCGGACGGCGAACCCGTTCCTGAACCGAGCAGCGTGGCGGGCAGTGTGCGCGTTGCCGTCGTCGCGTAACGATGTCAGTTCGCCAATGTCCTGCCGACTGGCCCATGAATCTCCCATGCCCTCTGTGTCCCACTGCGCCAGAATATCGGCGGGCGTTGGACCTGTAATCATCTGCGCGGTTTGCGGTTGTACGGCCCGCTGCACAGCGCGTTGTAGAAACCACTTTTCCCGGCGCTTGTAGGTCAGTTTGCGCCCAATCTGCGGCATTGCTACCATGTTTGTGTTACTCCTTCAGCAAATAACTCCGTCACCCTTCTACTCGGAGCGGTCTACTAATCTGTCTCTATCGGCGCTCCTCAATAATGGTTTCTGAGAGTGGATAGGCTTATTATACCAGCCTTCTTTATCCCTTCTCCACAGGGTTCCACAAATTATGCCGCCTGCGAGGAAAATGACAGGCATATAGATTGCTCCGGCCACTAAATATCTGAATCCCTGACACAAAAAAGAGCCGAGGGAGTGATCGAAGCTCCATCGGCCCAAAGCGTTTACTTAGTTGAGTATAGTATAGCACGTTTTCAAGCAGAAAACAATCTATGCGCAAAAAATAGTCTATGCAATTTCAATTATTTTGGTCTTTTTTGGGCTTTTCGCCCTCCTCCGCTTTTTTTGGAGGCGACTGGCTTGCGGGCGCGGCTGATCTTTGCGGCAAAATCGTGATGCCGCCGCCGATGTTGCCGGTTCCATTCGGGGCAGGCAGCAATGCGCCGCGCAGATAAAAGCTGAAGTTGGGGCGTGGTCGTGATGTAGATGCGGCCATTCACCCAGCGCCATTCCAAACGCGCATAGTAGGCGAGAATGTTGAGCATTTCGTTGAGCGGGCGGGCGGGTATGGTGGCGCTGAGAACAAAATCGTCGCCCTTGGGAACGTCCGGGTCAATCAGAATGGGAACGCCCGCCTGCTTGCCCAAATCGGCCAGAATGTCCTGCATCGGCTTCTTTTCGTTTTTGGTGTTGATGGACACGAGGTTGTTCTGCTTCAGGAACAACTGGTACTGTCCGGTATTCCCAAGATCGAAATCCTGCGCAGCCTGACCGCGCAGACTCAATTGCCCGTTACGGTTTAAGCCCGCCTGCGCATCTCCCTCGCCGCGCGTCGCTTGCTGCCCGGCAGGTCCCGCCGGGCCAGCCTCCCCAAGCGGACTGTTCGCGCCCAACGCGCGTTGGGTTCCATTCACGCCGGCGCGGTTGTTGGATTGGCGGGTAATATCGTTTTGCGCGTCTCGCGTTATTGACAGCCCCGGTTTTGTCGCTGTCCACGCGCTTTGCCGTGTTAGCGGCCTCCGATTGCCCGCCGCGGGACATGTACGCCGTCCGCGCTGTTAGCGCTGCGCCCGCGCCCTGCTGTGCCGCCGGGAGCATTGTTGCTGAAACCGCCGCCGAAACTGCCACCGCCACCGCCGCCAAAACCACCCTGACCACCTATAGCATCGCCTGCCGGAGCGCTCTGTCGGCCCTGCATGGCGCGGCTGCGCATCTGGCTGTCGGTTCCCAACACGGTTGAAGGAACCGCGTAGCCCATTCCCCGCAGTTGTTCCTGAAGCACTCCATTGATGGCCTGCGTTTTCAGCAGCAGATTGCGCAGGGCTTCCTCATCGCGGCGGAACCGGTAAATTCCCTGCTTGTCCACTTCATAGCGCAAGAACGTTTGTCGGCAGATCGCGGCGAGAACCACGTCGAATCTCTGCCCCGTTAATGCAAACGTTACGTCACCCGTTACGCTTGCATCCGGGACAAATTGCCGGTGCGCCTGATCGAAAACCAGTTTGAGCAGGCTGAGGACATCGGCATGCTGCGCGGAAACGGTAAAACTGTTGGTCGTGCCCGTAACTTGCAGCACACTGACGGGCGCGGAAGCCGACCCGTTTCCGCTGCCTGCGCCCGCCTGCGTTTCCGTCGCGTGGGGCGCGGCCCAAGCCGCCGCGTTCAGCAGTCCAATGCCCGCCATCGCGCCCATGATTCGTATTGTCGCCGCATTTAATTTCATATCCACTCCAAAAGTCACTATTCAGCCCTTGTCAACATTTGAGAATAGCCCCTCTCCTATGCTTTTTGGGAGAGGGGTTGGGGTGAGGGCTGAAGTGACAGATCAACTACTCTTCGCCTTGTCCCGGCAGGGAAGGCGCGACAGGCTCGGCATCGTCCGCCTCAATAACTAAAACGCGCCTCCCATCCTGCTCCTGCATCTGACCGGCAAGGCGCGTACCGCTCGTGAAGCCGCGTTTCGTATCCCGTACCTGCAAATCAAGACCTTCGTTTCCCGACGGCCTTCCAAATCGTTCGCTTTCGTACATCAACGCGAAATTACGGTCAGAAACATTCATCCGCCCGAAGGCATAGTTGTCCTGCGTCTTCTTATCCAATGACCTATCCAACGACGCAGCAAAAGAACTCAAGGAGGATGCGCTCACATCCTTGTCGCTTTGTTTACTCAGATGTTCCGGCTTTGCGGCTCCGGCGCTGGACAGCGACTCGGCATAATCCTGTCGGTTCGCGTCCGATCTGCTATCCCGTACCGCCTGCGGCGCGGTTTTGTTCTTTTGCAGCGCCCCGGTCCGGCGGTTTGCTTCTGCCAACGAGTTGTTGTCAGGCAAATTCCACGCGCGGTTTGCGCCAAATGCCAAATTTAACTTCGCCTGCCGTTCCGCGTCCATGAAAGGCGCTGCGGTTGCAGAAGAAACGGGAGCAAGCGGCATACTTGCCGCGCGTGAGCGTAAGCGTGTCTCCCCTCCCCGCTCATGCCTGCTTTTGGCCGTGTCCAGCAGCGCAATCTGCGAAGGAACGCGCCGTTTGAACTGCAAACGAATTGGCGGGCGCAGGTTGTATCCTGTTGTGGGTGATACCTTTGCTACTCCTGCTTTGATAGTTTTGCGGTTGGACGCGCCGGGCAGCAATCCTGCGCCTGCAGGGGCGCGATCTGCCCATCCGCCATCATAAAACAAATTTTCAGGCACAGAGTCACGCGCCTGCGCAATTTGACGCTCTTGCCCGGACGCGATACGGCAGCTATCTGGCTGGTTTGCGGTGAAACGGGCGGGCGCGAAGTGGTCAGCCAGCCGATTGCCAATCCACATGCCGCCAGCGCGGGAACCGCCAGTCGCCAATTGATACGCCATTGCGAACGTCGCGTAGTGGGCGCATCCGCAAGGCGGGCATAAAACCCCGCGCGCAAATCTCCCGCCGACGGAATCTGCCGCTTTGCGCCTGCAAGCGATTGCTCCGCCTGCCGCCATTGCTCCTGTTCACGCCGGCAGGACGCGCAGCCGGCGATATGCCGCGCTACATCCTGCGCTTCCCGCGCGCTCAATTCGCCGTCCAAAAACAGCGCCATGCGCCCCTGAACGTGTCGGCAGATACGGGAAGGCCGGTTCCCCCCACTTATTTTGCTGTGCCCCATCCGTCGCATCAGCGCCCCCCGTTTCTTTTCACAGGACTATGTTCGGCTTGTCCCTGTGACGCGAGTTCCTGCTCGTCCTGCCCGCGCTTTGCATTTTGCCGCTGCTCGGCTGCTGTTACCGTTCGCGCGCCCTGCCTGCAAACGCCCGGTTCGCCATGCGCGGCCACGTAGCAGGTTTTGAATACCGCCCGCGCCCGATGCAGGCGCACTTTGGCGGCGGAAAGCGAACATTCCAGCACGTCGGCAATCTCTTCCAAAGATAAATCCTGATAGTAGCGCAACGCCAGTATCTGTCTGTGCCCAACCGGGCATTGCATCAAAATCGTCTGTATGTCGTCGCGCTCCAACTGCTGTTCAAAAACGGCTTCGGGTTGCTGACCGGCGTCTGCGCGGCGTTCCAGCAGGCCGGGCGCTTCCAGCAGGGGCAAAAACCGCCACTTGCGCGAACCCCGCGCCGCGTCCACCGCCCGATTGGCCGCAATCCGGTACAGCCAGGTCGCAAACCGCGCTCCACCCCGAAACTGCGGCAGCGAACGGTACACCTGCACGAACACTTCCTGCGTTACATCGCGCGCTTCTTCCGCATTGCCGATGATTCCGAAGACGATGTGATACACATAGTCCTGATATTTTCCAAACAGGCTATCGAAGGCGGCGGTTTCGCCACGCAAAAAGCGGGCGACGAGTTCTCCATCGTCGTCAATCGTCAGGGTACGCTCTCCGTTCCCCCGGCTTCCCCAGCCTGTTTTCCACGCGGACGCGCAGACATCCTGGCTCACCATCCCAAGCCCTCATTCCTGCCCCAAAGCGTTCCTGCATCCATTACGCGGATAAGACGAACCGGCGGAAGAAAAGGTTACAACAAGAGGACTAAACCACGGGGAACACGGAGAAGGAGAAAGACGGGGATTGGGAACCGCGAAACACACGAACTAAACGAAAAGAGGCGAAAAGAAATAGACAGGATTAACGGGATTAGAAGGATTAAACAGGATTACGAACTGAGAAGAGAAGCCTGTTTGTTCGGAACACAGGGGGCAGTTGCGGATTTACCTGAATTTATTTAGTCTTTTTCGTTTATTTCGTGTGTTTAGCGGTTCCTAATCCCCATCTTCTCCTTCCCCGTGTTCCCCGTGTTCCCCGTGGTTTACTTTGTTCTTCTCCGTGTTCTCCGTGGTTCCTCTTCTGTGACGCGAGGTGGGGCCGGCAGGATGATGGGCGCGGGGCCGATCTCCTTTGGAATGTGGAGGGAAGGCGGCAGCAGGTCGCGTTGGGCGCTTCCGGGCGGCAGGGGCGGCAGCTGCTCCAGTCAGGGGAAGCGGCCGCCGTTTTGCGCCAGGTACTCGCGGATGCGCGTTTCAATCTGCTGGCTGCGATCCGCCAGTTCGTCCCGTTCGGCGCGCAGGGTTTCCATGCGCTCCAGCAGGTCCAGAATGATCTGAACCCCGGCCAGATTGACTTCCATCTCCTGCGTCAGTCGCCGAATCTGCCGCAATCGTTCCACATCGGTTTCAGAGTACAATCGGTTTTTGTTTTTACGCTGTGGCGTTACCAGACCCAGCCGTTCATACAGGCGAATGGTCTGCGCGTGCATCTGGGTCAAAGAAGCCACAACGCCAATCATATATACAGGTTCTGTGTTGTGGTGCGCCGACATGATAGGCTCCTTTAGGAAGTAGTCAGTAGCCAGTAGTCAGTAGTCAGTAGAGATACCTGTCTACTCAAAATTTGTACAACAGTAACAGCTTGCAAGAAAGGATTTTCTACTGACTACTGGCTACTGACTACTTCCTTACTTACTCCTCACCGGATCGTTGCGCAGGCGGGCGAGTTGGGTCAGCAGGTCGCGTTCCTGGTCGCTGAGGTCGCGCGGCACGGTGATTTTGACGCGGGCGTAAGCGTCGCCTGCCTTACGGTCACGCAGGGCCGGCATCCCCTTGCCGCTCAAACGCATCTTCTGACCCGTTTGTATGCCGGCGGGAACCACCAACTGCCGCGTTTGTTTATCCAGGGTTTCTACATTGATTTCGCCGCCCAGAGCCGCAACCGTATACGGCACCGAAACATCGAACAGCAGATTTTGGCCGTCGCGCTCGAACTTCGTGTTGGGCAGGACGCGCAATTGCACGTACATATCGCCCCGGCTTCCCCGCGCGTCCGCCGCGCCCATGCCCGGCAGCTTGGAGCGCATCCCGTCCCATGCGCCGGGAGGAACGTTGACCTGGCTGCTGCGCGGCGACGCGACGCGCCCGGTTCCCCGGCAGCGCGGGCAGCCTGTGGCATTGCTCAGGTCAATCTGGCCTTTGCTGTTGCGCTTCTGGCCCAAGCCCTCGCACTCCGGGCAGACGTCTTCCACCGTGACGTTGATACGCCTGGCAACGCCTGTGTACGCTTCTTCCAGCGTAATGTCCAAACCAAAATCAATGTCTTCGGCGGGCGCAGCGGAAGGCGTGACATATTCGCGTGGCGTGGACCTGACATCGCGGAAACCCGGCTTGCCGCGCGTGCCACCGCTCCCGAACATGTGTTCAAAAATGTCCTGGAAATTCACGCCGCTTTCCCCGACACTGCCGCCGAAGGGCGTTCCCCCGCCAAATCCACCCGTGCCGCCGCCCGCGCTCCCGCCGCCCTGCCGTCCTCCGCCCTGCGGAAAACCATCGGCGACCTGTTCCCATCCATCGCCAAACTGATCGAACTTCGCGCGTTTGGCTTCATCGGAAAGCACGTCGTAGGCTTCCTGAATCTCTTTGAACTTTTCTTCCGCTTTTTTGTCGCCCGGGTTCAAATCGGGGTGGTGTTTCCGGGCGAGCTTGCGGTGCGCTTTTTTAATTTCCTCCGCCGAGGCCGTTTTCGCCACGCCGAGCGTTTTATAGTAGTCTTTGCTCATGCTCCCCCCGGAGGGATGAGATAAGGGATAAGAGAAACCCTGCTGATGGGCTTGTTTCCATTCTTGTTTCTATTGAAGAAGAGATACCAACAGTGTAGATTCTCTTATCTCTTATGCTCTTATCTCATCCCTATTTGAACTCCGTATCCACAACCGTATCGTCCTCATGCGTTTCCGTCTGCGGCTGCGCGTCCTCGAAGTCGCCGGGCGCGTGGCCGTTGGAAGCGCCTTCAGAAGCAGGCGTCTGCTCGTACAGTTTTTCCGACAGTTTGTAGGTGGCCTGGCGCAGTTCCTCGCTCAAGCGGTTCAGTTCGTCGGTTTTGGTGTCATTGCTGTTGAGCGCGGTGCGCAGGCTGCTGATGCCCGCTTCCACAGGCGTTTTCACATCGGACGTCACTTTGTCGCCCAAATCTTTGAGCAGCCGTTCCGTGTTGTTGATGAGCGTTTCGGCGCTGTTGCGGGCTTCGGCGCGCTCGCGCTGCACTTTATCTTCCTCGGCGTGAAGTTCCGCGTCGCGCTTCATCTTCTCCACTTCGTCTTTGCTCAGGTTGCCCGCGCCCGTGATCGTGATCTTCTGTTCGCGGCCCGTGCCCTTGTCGCGCGCCGAGACCGACACGATGCCGTTGGCGTCAATGTCGAAGGTCACTTCGATCTGCGGGATGCCGCGCGGCGCGGCGGGAATGCCCGACAACTGGAAGTCGCCCAGCAGTTTGTTGGCGGCAGCGATTTCGCGCTCGCCCTGAAACACCTTGACATGGACGCTGCTCTGGCCGTCTTCGGCTGTCGAAAACGTTTCGCTCTTCTTGCTCGGAATGGTCGTGTTGCGCTCGATCAGCTTGGTCATCACGCCGCCCAGGGTTTCGATGCCCAGGCTGAGGGGCGTCACGTCCAGCAACAGGATACCGCCGCCCGTCGGGCTGCCTTCGCCCGAAAGGACGCTGGCCTGCACCGCCGCGCCAATCGCGACAACCTCGTCCGGGTTCACGCCCTTGTTCGGCTCTTTGCCGCCCAATTCGCGCACCAGGTCCTGAATCATCGGCATACGAGTCGAGCCGCCGACCAAAACGATCTCGTCAATCTTGCTTTTGTCAATTTTGGCGTCCGCAATCACTTTTTCAAACGGGATGCGGCAGCGCTGCACCAGGTCGCGGGTCAGTTCCTCGAACTTGGCGCGGCTCAGGTTCACGTCCAGGTGGGCCGGGCCTTCCGCCGTTTGCGAGATGAACGGCAGGTTGATGTTGGTCTGCGTCACATTGGACAGTTCGATTTTGGCTTTTTCCGCCGCTTCGCGGATGCGTTGCACGGCCTGCTTGTCTTTGCTCAGGTCGAAGCCGGTTTCTTTCTTGAATTCCGCGCTGACGTATTCCATGATGCGCTGATCCCAGTCGTCGCCGCCCAGGCGCGTATCGCCATTGGTCGCCAGCACTTCCAGCACCGCGCCGCCGTCTTCGGTCGTGCCGATTTCCAGCAGCGAAACGTCGAACGTGCCGCCGCCCAGGTCGAAGACGAGAACCGTTTCTTCCTTTTTCTTGTCCAGGCCATACGCAAGCGCGGCTGCGGTCGGCTCGTTGATGATGCGCAGAACCTTCAAGCCGGCGATTTCGCCCGCGTTCTTCGTCGAAGTGCGCTGCGCGTCATTGAAATAGGCGGGAACCGTGATCACGGCGTCCGTAACTGGTGTGCCGAGATACGCTTCCGCGTCCGCTTTCAGTTTCTGCAAAATCATGGCCGAAATCTCTTCCGGCGTGTAGCTTTTGCCTTCCACGTTTACTTTGTCTGAGGTGCCAATCTTGCGCTTGATGGAAATGATGGTGCGATCCGGCGCGATAATGGCCTGCCGCTTGGCGCTCGACCCGACAAGCCGCTCGTTGGTTCTTGTTGAAACCCACGACGGAGGGCGTCAAGCGGCTGCCTTCCGCGTTCGGAACAACCGTCGGCTCGCCGCCTTCCATCACGCACACAACGGAGTTTGTCGTTCCCAGATCAATGCCTACTGCTTTGCCCATGAAATCTCCTCCACAGTTCGCGCCAGAACATCAGCGGTTCCGGCTTGCGCCTGCTGCCGTATTAGAATTGTATTGTCATTAGAATAGTTGCCTTACTTACGAGTTAGTATACCATTTGAGTGTGGTGTTGTCAAGGTCAGAAGATAAGAGATAAGAGATAAGAGAAGGACAGGGTTCATCCTGCATATTCATCCTTATCTAACTCCCACTACGAATTTACCGATAATCACAACACTCTGGTTATTCATAACTCTTATCTCTTATCTCTTATCTTCCCAAAGGATGTTACCGCCGTGACTGCTCATGAACTGGATGCCGTGTTTACCTGGCAGGCCGCGCCCCTGGTTTCTCTGTTGCGGGAGCAGGCCGAACCTTTGGAGCGCCTGCTGGAAGCGCTGCAGGCCAACAACGTCGTTTTTGTCATCACGGCTGCCCCTTCCGCCTGCGGCTGGCTGGATGCGCTGCGCCTGGATCGGTGCCTGCGTCAATCGCTCATGGAGTGCGCGCAGGCAGCCTGCTGGCCGCTTTTGGAAGATACCTGGGCGATTGCGCTGGACATGCAGGCGGGCGCGGAGGACTCGGAGCAATCGCTGCGTATTCATTCCCTCCGCCGCGCCCTGACGGAGCGCCTGGAAAATGAATGGCGCGCGTACAACGGCATGGCGATTTCCCTCCTTGCAGATGGTATGGATGGCACGGATGGTGAGCCTTTGCCGCCGATAGATGGCGGCGTTCCGCCCGTATTCACGCTAGCGCCCATCGCTTCGGTACGCGCTATGACCGAGATGGAAGACAACATTTCGGAATTGAACGCGCTGCTCCATATCATTGTCAACAAGCAGCTTCACGCGCAATTTCAGCCCATTGTCGCGTTGCGCGACGGGCAGGTATTCGGGTATGAAGCCCTGATACGCGGGCCGAAAGGCGGGCTGCTGCGCAGGCCGGGCGCGCTGTACCGGGCGGCAGAAAAAGCGCGCATGGTGTCGTGGTTCGATCTGGCGTGTCAGGAGCAGTGTTTTGCCCTGGCCGCGCAAAATGGATTGCGGCATCACCTGTTTATCAACATGGAAGCGGAAGGGCTGGCGTTTATAGACATGCACGAACGCTCGCTTGGCGCGCGGGCGCGGGACGCGGGATTGAATCCGGCGAGTATTGTCATTGAGATTACGGAACGGCAGGCAGTGAAAGACTTTCCGCGCCTGATGCATGCGCTTGAAAAACTGCGGGAGCAGGGCTTTGCAATCGCCATTGACGATGCGGGTTCGGGTTACAACAGCCTCCACGCCATCGCGGAACTGCGCCCGGATTTTGTCAAGATAGACCGCGCCCTGACGCGCAATCTGGATGTCAACGGCGAACATCGCGCCCTGCTGTCCGCGCTTGTCTCTTATGCGCGCGACATTGGGACGCGCATCCTGGCGGAAGGTTCGGAAACGCGGGAAGAACTGGCGACCCTGATTGACCTGGGCGTCACCTATGGACAGGGCTATCTAATGGGCAGGCCGGCGGATACCTTTCGGGGCGTGACGCGGGAAATGCGGGAGTTTATTCAGGCGCGGTATCGGCAGCGGGTACAACGAGAAGCCGGCAGAGATTTTACGGTAAGCGCGCTGATGCGCCCGGCAAAAATCATGGCTCCTGACACGCCGCTTGCGGAAGCGGCGCTCGCGTTTTATAAAGAATCCCAGTTTGACGGGTGTGGTTGTATGCGAAGACGGTTTTGCGCGCGGCCTCTTAATGCGCCAAAGCCTGGAGCATATTCTGGACATGGCGCGTTCGGCGCGCATGGACGATCTGGCAGGCGGGGAAACTGTCGCGCAGTGGATGAAGACCACGCTGCTGTGCGCGGGGGAAGAAGAGGCGGCAGTGGACGTGGCGCGGCAGGCGACCATGCGGGGCGATTTGAGCCTGGATGCCGACATCGTGATTGTGGACACGGACGGGCATTGCGTGGGCGTTCTGCCGATGCGCGTCCTGATGGAAGCCGTTACCACGCAGCAGGCCAATCGCAGCCGCTACGCCGACCCCCTGACGGGTTTACCGAACCGCGTGGGATTGGAGCAGGCCGTTTCGAAGCGTTTGGAGTTGAGAGAACCGCTTGCCCTGGCGCGTATTGACCTGGCTGGGCTGGAATTTTATAATGATGCTTATGGCCTGCCGCACGGCGACAATGTCATCCACGCGCTGGCTTCCATTTTGGAGGAAGCGCTGCATGTTTATGGCGGCGACAATGGGTTTCTGGCGCACCTGGGCGGGGATGATTTCGTGGTTCTGATGCCCCCGAACAAAGCGGCGGGCATTTGCGAAACTGTCGCGCAGCAGTTTGCGCGGCAGCAGTCCCGTTTCTACGCGCCGGAACAAACGCGGAGCGGCGTCATGGAAGTGGCGGAGCGCAACGGCAGCCTGCGGCGCGCGCCGCTGCTTTCCTGCCGCATGGCCGTTGTCACCACTCGTTCGCGCCGCTTCTCCTGCCTGACTCAAATGCTGGAAGAGGCAAACGCGCTGCTTCGGCAGATGAAGGCACAGGCTTTTTCCGGGATTGCGATGGACCGCCTTCCGCCCCGTGAGTTGCGCAAGGCCGCATAAAAAACCCTCTCCTGCCACATAATATGGCAGGAGAGGGGTATGTCCACAAGTGGACGCCCGGTGAGGTTACTGCGTGACGTTGACCACGCCCGTCGTCATGCCGCCGAAGATGTTGTCTCGGACAATGACCACGTGCTGGCCGACGCCGTTGAACACGCAGGGATAGGTTCCCGTGCCATTGGCGTTCGGATAGGGTGAGCCTTGAATTCCGGCATTATCGTAGATGCCGATGGGCCAGCCCGGCGTCAGGGCGTAATCCGCAATGCCGTACTGCAGCTCGTAAGCGAAGTTGATGGTATTGAACGGCTGCTGCGAATGGGGCGTCGGATGGGGCGGGCTTGGCAGGGCCGGCTCATACGGCGGGAAGTTCGGGAAGCCGAAGCCATCCGTCGGATCCGCGTCAAAAGGCACGGCGAAGTCCTGGCTTCCACCGGGCAGCGTGTCGTAGATGGTGACAGCCGTTCCGAACGGCACTTGTGTCGGGAAGCCGCTGCCATTGACGGCCGTAACGGTCACGTTGGTTAACTGCCCCGTGCGTACCGCTGTGGGCAGCCGCAAATTGAAGCGGTCGAAGCCCGTGATGCTCGTGCCTACCACCTGAATGTACGCAATGTCGCCGATGTTCGGATAGTATTGCGACACATTGCCGCTGGAGTCCTGCGCCTTCATGATGTAGAAGCCCGGTATGTTGATCGTCTTGCTGAACACCACATAGGATTGGTTGTTGAATGTGACCGATCCCAGCGACATTTGCCGCCCCGTAAACGCATCCGTCAGCGACAGCGTGACCGTTCCCGTAATCGCCTGGGTCTTGTTGGTGGCATCCAGAGCGGTCAGGGAGTAGTAGTTGGCGCGGGCCGCTTCCACTTCGCCGATCACCGGCCCAACCGAAAGCCCGCCGCCGGCGGGGAACGCCGTCCAGCCGACCGGGCCGGAAAGCTGGTAGCGCGCGCCCTGTCCCGTATTGCCCCCCTGCGTGGCGGTTGTGCCGAACACGACCAAGCGCCCCTGCGGGAAACTGGTGGACCCGCCCGGATCAAACACGGTGGGCGCGGCGGCTGTTACGAACACTTTGCCCCCGGCAACCATCGGCTGCGAAAACTTGGTGTAATCGCCGATGCTGTTGATGCCGCCGCCCTTCTGGTTGGTGTTGAAAATTTCCGTCAGGGAGCTTGCCGTGACGTTACCCTGCGCGTCCAGTGCCGGGCTGACGCGGTACGCATGGAGAACAGCGTAGGCCGGGTTGGGCACAAACCCCTGACCCGGGTTGGGACTGCTGACATTCGCCGCTTCCACTTCCCACAGAACGCCATTCAGTCCGTTGTTGGCGGAAATCGTGGTCTGCGCGCCGGGGTACTGGAAGGTAATGGGCGAGTAGGTCGGGGGATTGGGGTCCGCCGAGCCATACGCGATGTTGTTCAAATCCAGGGTCGCGGGCGTTCCGGGAATCACGTTGAAGCCGCGAACGGCGTCGCCTGCCGCGTGGAAGAATATCCGCACCTGTCCCGGGCTGGCGATGGGCGGCGTTCTGTCCACAAAGACGGTTGGCGCCCCGTAGTTGGATCCCAACAGGGGCACGGTAGAATTCGTGGAATTGGGGAAGGTATTGATCGCGCCCGCATCCAGATTTTGCAGCCCCCCCAGCGTGGTGCGATTCAGCAGGTAGATTTTGCCTTCCTGCCCTGCCGTGACCATCGCGGGAGGAAGGTTGGGAACAATGCCGTCCGGGAGGAGCGCAATGCCGCCCGTGCCAATATCCTGCCCGAAGTTGGTCAGATTGTCATGGTTGTAGGGCGTGAAATAGCTTTGTACCGGCAGCATCGCGGTTGACGAAGCCAGTGTGCCAATTTTCAGGACGCTTTCGCCGTATTCCGTGCCGCGGGGAGTGTTGGCGTTGAACGTGCCTATTCCGGTTGAGAAGAACAGGCTGGAGCCGTCGGAGGCCAATCCCGCGCCGCTCATATCAATGCCGCCTTCGGTCGGCGTGGAAAAGAAGCCGCCCCCGGCGGAAGCGTTGGGCGAGGTGCAGAACACGGACGGATAGCCCAGCAGATTGGCGGTATTGAAGCCGAAGACCCAGCCATGATAGGGCGGGGAATTGTCAAACGCGCCATAAGCGACGTACACAACGCCGTTTACCAGCGTGAGGGCGGGGCGCTGATTTTCGTTGAGCAGATCGAAGGTGATATGGCCGGCGCCATCGCGGTTATCGCCGTTGCCGGGAACGCTGATGGGACTCACAATGCTTGTAATGGGGTCCTGGTACTGCCCGACGAGCGCGGGGCTATCGAATTTTTCCTGGCCGGTGCGAATGTCAATGGCATGCAGGCGGTGGACATAATTAGTGCCTTCCGTCGTGCGCGCCACCACGTACAGGATACCGGTCGCCTGGTCAATGACGGGCGTGCCCGTAATGCCGATGAGCGGCTCGATGTCGGATTGCGGAAAGCCAAACACGGTCGTTACATCAGTGCCATTCGTAGGCGTTCCGCCCACTCCCGGCACGTTGAAATTGACATGCCACAGGGGGCTGGCATTGTCGCCCGTATAGGAGTTGGCGTCGTAGGCATAAACGCTGTTGTTGTTGGTGGCGAGGAAAACAACGTTGTGGGTCGTGACGCGCCCGATGCTGTTGGTGATGGGCAGGTTTTGGACGTACAGCGGCTGCGCGTACATCAGGCCATCTACGGTGCGCGTGTACAGCTTTCCGAATTGGCCCGCAATGGAGTTTGCGGGCGTCAGCGTGGTTTCGGCGTTGTTGACGCCGTTACGGGCGTTGTTGTAGCGCTCGGTGAGAACGTCTACGCCTGCCGGCAGCGCAGTGGAGCTGCCGCCGCCGCCAATCGGCGTGGGCGTGGGCGCAACCGCCGAGGGCCGGGGCGTGACCTGCGCGGCCACCTGCGGCAGCGCGAAAAGTCCGGCGAGGGAACACCCGGCAAGGCCCGCCAGCAGAGTTCTGCGGAGCAAGGCGCGTGATTTTTCCGGTTTTGGTTTCGAGTTCAAACCGGGAGTGATGCGTGGCATAACGGACATCTTCTCCTCTCTTGAGATGATGAAGACAATGAAGACCTAAGGACAATAAGAGCGCAGAATCAGCGCGGTGTTTGGGGAGCGCCGCAATGATCCTCAGTTTCCTTTTGCAGACGATTTTGTAACGAAAACATTCAGCAGGCAGCAGATATTGCCGCCGAGCCGAACCAAACGGGATTGAGGGGAAGCCGTTGCTGCGCGCCCGCCATTTCAGCGGGCGCAGCCGAACCTATACTATATTAACACACAAACGCTTGCTTTCCTGCATGGCTGCGGAAAAAAGAGGAAGAATTTTGGAAAGTAGTCAGTAGCCAGTAGTCAGTAGTCAGTAGAAATACCTGTTCACTCCAAGCAGTTGGGCACAGGAAGCGCCTGTAAGAACGGGTTCTACTGACTACTGACTACTGGCTACTGACTACTTGATGTCCATATTACTGCTATGCACCTGCTTGAACTTGATGCTGGGGTCAACGACGGTTTTGGCGTGGTAGACGGCGGTGCAGATTTCGCCGACTCCCGTTGCGATCAGTTTCAGCTTGCCGGGATAGGAGGTGCTGTCGCCTGCCGCATACACGCCAGGTAAATTGGTCTGCATGTACTGGTTGACGACAATATCCTTGCCGTCCAGCGTGATGCCCCAATCGCGGATCGGTCCGATGTCGGTATTAAAGCCCAGATTTATCAACAGGCCATCCACTTCCAGCGTTTTTTCTTCTTTGGTGCGGTTGTCCACAATCACGGCGCGGCGAACATGGTCATCCCCCTCCACGCGCACCATCTCATGAAACAGCAGAGTTTCCACGCGGGAGCGGTTGAGCAGCCAATCCACGCTGTCCTCGTGCGCCTTGAACACGTCGCGGCGGTGGATCAGGATGATTTTGTCGGCGTGGTCTTCCAGATTCATCGCCCAATCGAGGGCGGAGTCGCCGCCGCCGACAATCAGCAGGTTGTGGCCTTGAAAGTGGCTTTTATCCTTGACAAAGTAGTGGACGCCCCGCTCCTCAAACTCTTCCAAACCGGGCGCGACAAGTTTTTTGGGTGAAAACGCGCCCGCGCCGGACGCGATAATCACGGTACGGGTGCGGTGCGTCCCTTTTTGCGTGGTGATGGTAATTGTTTGGTCTTCTTCATGCTGAAGTTCCAGCACCATCTCGCCCAGGCAGATCGCGGGGGAATAGCGCATGGCCTGCGTGACCATTTCGCGCACCAGGTCTTTGGCAAGCACTTTGGGAAAACCCGGCATGTCGTAGATATATTTTTCCGGGTACAGCGCGGCCAACTGCCCGCCAAGATCGGGCAGGCTGTCCATGATTTTGCACGTCATGCTGCGCATACCCGCATAAAACGCGCCGAACAGTCCGACCGGCCCGCCGCCGATGATGGTTATATCAAAAACTTCGTTGGGATCGCCACACGAGGCATCCGCATGGATCGCGCCGGGCTGCGTTGCCGTCACAGTTTGTTTCTCAGCTTCCAGTGTTGCAGTCACGCTTGCTGTTTCCTTCCAATTCCGTTGCTTACTTCTTTAGTCTTACTCGTCGCTTCTTCGCCGGACTTTCCCGCGCTTGCCGCGCAAGCCGGATCGTCCCAACATTCTGTTCCAACAGAATGTTGTATCACATATTCAACCTTAATTGTGGCACAATCGGCGGTTTGTCCGCTGTGTTTTCGGCAAAAATAATAGCGCAGGCGCTCCCATCGGTGGGAAGCCTGCGCTTTCTTTCCATCCGGGCAGTTGCAGTCAGAAACAACCTACCAACATGGTGTAGCGCATGGCTGCAGCCGCGAGTGGTTCGAGAACGGACGACTGAAAAGCGAAACTTATTACGAATATTCCGTTCCTGTCTATGCCAAAGTTTGGAATGAGGCAGGCCAATTAGTCAGCGATTACACGCTTGGGAAAGACGAGCCTGCTTCTTCCTTATTGCAGTCGTTCCGCAGTTTCTATGGGGATGCCGGAGCAGAGTCAAGTCACAAAGACAAAGCGCTGCAAGAACAACTGGCAAATGTCTAAACTAATGTGACGGCGATTCGGATTTGAAGATTGTTTGACAAAGCGGCGAACATAGCCCATAATAAGAGAAGGATTTTTGTTTTGCAGTGGCAATGAAGGAGAAGAGTAAGCGCGGGCCGGGTTCCAGAGAGGGAGGGGTTGGTGGAAACCTCCTGACCCATGCCGCGCTGAACGTCGCTCTGGAGCCGCGCCGGGTGCGCCCGTTATCGCGCGTTCGAGTGTCCGCAAGCCGCCCGCTCTGGTGCCGGTCTGCGGAAAGGAAGGTGGTACCGCGCGCCGCGCCTGATGTCACGTCAGCGCCCGCGTCCTTCCGGCAATCACTGGCCGGGGGCGCGGGCGCTTTTGCGTTTGGCTGTCCCTTCGGCGCTAAACAGTTGATAGTTGATAGTTCGTAGTTGACAGCAAGGCAGGAACTACGAACTTTTAGCGCCCTTCCACTTAGATACGCACCGGAGAAAACCATGACCGACACCACCCATGACAGCGCGGCACAATCCCATGCCGCCACAGCCGCCACCGACACTCCTCTGAGCGACAGCACAATTGACAACCCCGCTGCCGCACAGGACGCGCCGGACGCCACAGCCGCAGGAACCGCCCGCGCCGAACTTCCCAAAGCCTACGATCCCAAAGAGGTGGAAGGCAAATGGTACGAATTCTGGCGGGGCGCGGGCGTTTTCCACGCCGAACCCGACCCGAACAAACTTCCCTACTGCATCACCATTCCGCCGCCCAACATCACGGGCAGCCTCCACATGGGCCACGCCCTGAACAATTCCGTGCTGGATACCATGACGCGCTGGCATCGGATGCGCGGCTACAGCGCCCTCTGCCTGCCCGGAACCGACCATGCGGGAATCGCCACTCAAAACGTCGTGGAGCGCGAACTTGCCAAGCAGGGCATCTCGCGGCATGACCTGGGGCGCGAAAAGTTCATAGAGCGCTGCTGGGAGTGGCGCGAACAGTACGGCAACCGCATCTATTTTCAATTCGAGAAACTCGGCTGCTCCTACGATTGGAAGCGCGTTCGCTTTACAATGGACCCGTCCTATGTGGACGCCATCATGGAGGAGTTCGGCAGATGGTTCGAGCGCGGCCTGATTTACCGGGGGCTGCGCGTGGTGAACTGGGACGTGAAGTTCCAATCCGCCGTGTCCGACATCGAAGTGGAAACCAAAGAAGTAAAGGGCAAGCTGTACCATTTTCGCTACCCCTTTGCGGACGGAAGCGGGCATATCACGATTGCCACCACGCGCCCGGAAACCCTGCTCGGCGATGCGGCCGTTGCCGCCAACCCGAACGACGAGCGTTACCAACCGCTGTTCGGCAAAATGCTCAAACTGCCGCTCACCGACAGGGAAATCCCGCTCATCGCCGACGACTACGCCAAGCCGGAATTCGGTTCGGGCGCGGTGAAAGTGACGCCCGCCCACGACCTCAATGACTACGAGGCCGGGCTGCGCAACAACCTGCCGCAAATCGTGGTCATCGGCAAGGATGGCAACATGACCGCGCTTGCCGGCCCGAACTACGAGGGCTTGGGCCGCTTTGAAGCGCGTAAAAAAGTGGTTGCCGACATGGAAGAATTGGGCTTGGTGGAAAAGATTGAAGACTACACCATTCAGCAGCCAATTTCCGAACGCTCCAAGGAAGTGATCGAACCCCTGCTTTCGGAACAATGGTTCGTGGACATGAAGCCGCTCGCCAAGCCCGCCATTGACGCGGTGAAGCAGGGCAAAATCCGCTTCATTCCCGACCGTTACGAGGGCATCTACCTGTACTGGATGGAAAACATCCGCGACTGGTGCATCAGCCGCCAACTGTGGTGGGGGCATCGAATTCCGGTGTGGTGGACGGAAATAAATGCTGAACGAGGAGTGATGAATGATGAATTAGAATCCCATTCATCACTCATCACTCATCACTCATCATTGCCGAATGTGCGAACATTCGGCAACCGCCGCTACACCTTCGCCCGGACGCGGGAGGAGGCGGAGGCGAAGTTGGGCACAGCCAATTGCTGGCAGGATGAGGACGTGCTGGATACGTGGTTTTCGTCCGCGTTGTGGCCGCTTGCCACATTGGGATGGCCGCAGGATACCGCCGATCTGCGCTATTTCTATCCGACCAATCTGCTGTCTACCGCGCAAGAGATTTTGTACCTGTGGGTAGCGCGTATGATTATGTGCGGATTAGATTTTGTGGACGAGATTCCGTTCCGGGATGTGTACATTCACGCTACGGTGCTGGACGAGCAGGGGCGGCGCATGAGCAAATCGCTCGGCAACGGCATTGACCCCATTGACCTGATTGACAAATACGGCGCGGACGCCACCCGCTTTTCACTGCTGCAACAGGCGGGCAAAAATCAGGACATCAAGTACAGCGAACAGCGCACCGACATTGCGGGCAACTTCTGCAACAAATTGTGGAACGCCAGCCGCTTCGCCCTGATGAATCTGGATGAGGACACGACGGGCGAACTCCCCGCGCCCCACGAGCGAACAAGCGCGGACCGCTGGATTCTGTCGTCCCTGCGCGACGCGATTATCGCCGTAAACGAGAAACTAAGCACCTACGACATGGACGACGCTACCCGCGTGTTGTACGACTTCTTCTGGAATGACTTCTGCGACTGGTATGTGGAAATGGCGAAGCCGCGCCTCCGCGCCGAAGGCGAAACCCGCCGCATAGCCCAAAACATGCTGGCCTACACGCTGGAAACAACCCTACGCCTCCTCCATCCCCTCATTCCCTTCATCACGGAAGAGATTTGGCAGGCATTGCCGCAGAATCAGGGAACAGGGAACAGGGAACAGGGAACAGGAGAGAAGACAGAAGACAGAAGACAGAAGACAGAAGAGGATACCCTATCAACTATCAACTATCAACTATCAACTATCTGCCTGGCTCCTTATCCCGAAGCGAAAGATACGGAAGGCTGGCAGGATGCGGAGGCGTGTCGGACGATTGCGTATATGATTGCGGCGACGCGGGCTATTCGCAACATGCGGGCGGAACTTGGCATTGCGCCGAGCGTGCGAATAAAAGCGGCAGTCGTGGCTTCGCAGCCGGAGGCGGAAACCGCGCTGCGCGAAAACGGCGACTTGATCGTGGATTTCGGCGCGTTTGGAGGCTACGCCAAGTCTGCTGACGGCGGCTCCTTCACCGGAGAACGGGCAGGCGGGAAAATGGATCGGGACGCCGACGGAAGGCATGGAGGTGTTTCTGGAAATCGGCGATGCGCTGGACATGGACAAGGAACGCGCCCGTATCCGCAAGGAACTGGAAGCGGTCGGCAAGGAAATCGAGCGGGCACAGGCCAAATTGAGCAATGCCAGTTTTGTGGAACGCGCCAAACCCGAAATCGTAGAGGAAGAGCGGAAGCGCCTGTCCGATTGGCAGGAAAAGCGCGGCAAACTGGAGGAACGGCAGAAGTTGTTTGAGGAAAGTTGAGGGTTGATAGTTGATAGTTGATAGTTCATGCTACGGCAAATATGCTGGCAATGGGCACAAGCATTAGGAAGATGCAGGGAACTATCAACTATCAACTTTTTACTTGACGCCGTACCGATAATCTTTGTTGTCAATGATGGCTTGCGCTTTGTCAATGCGGGCCTGGGTAACGGGGTGGTCACGCAGCCATTCGGGGTCGCCGCCGCCCTGCCGGTGTTCCAGCCGCGCCAGTTTGTCGAAGAAATGCACCATGCCGTTCGGGTCGTAGCCCGCTTCCGCCGCATAGGAAAGCCCGCGCCGATCCGCCTCGTATTCGTCGTCGCGGCTGTATTTCAAGCCCACGACGCCCGCGCCCAATCCGGCAAGCTGATTGTACGTCGGGTTGGGAATGAAGATATTGATGAGCAGGCTGGTGGTGATGCTGGAAGACAATTGGCGGGCGGCATGGCGCGCGGCCACATGCCCGCACTCATGCCCCAGGACGCAGGCCAGCGCGTCGTCATCATCCCCCATCATGTCGAGCAGGCCGCGAAACACATAAACGGGGCCGCCGGGCAGGGAAAAGGCGTTGATATCTTTCACGTCCAGCACTTTGAACGTGTAATTGATGCCGGGGCGATCCAGGTGCGGCAACAGGCGTTGCCCGATGGCGCGAACCCGGTCCGCATCCGGGGATTTGGTATCCACGCGAAACTGCTGCTCCACTTCGCGGGACGCTTCCTTGCCCAAATTGATTTCCTGCTTGGTGGAAAGGAAACTCTTGGTGCGGCAGCCGGTCAAGCCGCTCAAAGCAGCAAGGGTAATACATGCCGGAATCAGGCGCGTCCATCGGGAGGAACGAACGCAACACGTGGCAGAAGTATTGACAGGCGTTGCGGGGAACAACGCGCCAAAAGGATTGCAAGCGGGGAGGGTCTTGCGCAGAAATGAGAAAGAAACACGCATGAAAGGCCAAACCTCACTTTCAGCAATGCGGGAAAAACGATCAAACAAAAGCGCCTGCAAGAAATCACGCCGAAATTATGTTCGAGGCATCAACAATATAACCAACCACCAGCCACCAATTTCTATCAACTACGAACTATCAACTATCAACTGCTTACTTCGCCCCTGATGTTCGGCAAAGGCTTTGGCGCGCAGTTCGACATAACGTTCCACGCGGTTGAGGGCGAATCCTGCCCGCCCCGGCAATTCTCCCAAACCGCCCAACTTTTCATGCGAACGCAGCAGCAGCAGGCGGTGATTGACGCGCTCTTCGGGCAGCCAGCGATATTTGTAACCCTCGTTGCCGCGCAAAAAGTCGAACTCCGTACAGCCTTCTTCGATGGCCTGCCGAATTGCTTTGCCGGTCAGCAGCGTGCCCAAACTGTATTTGCTGAGTTCCGGCGCGAACCCACCCAAATAATAGAATGTGCGCCCGCCCCACATAAAGCAGTACAAGGCGGCGCGAATGGTTCCGTCTACAGTGAGCAGATGCAGGCGCAGCCAATCGCTTGCCAAAAACGCGCGGGCGACATCGCGGTGAAACGCCTGTACGCGCTTGCTTCCCAACACCCCCGGCAGCCAGCGCGCGTTCCAGCGTTTCTGGTGCAAATCAAACAACGCCGTCATTCCCGCTTCCAATGTCTGCTCATCGGCGCAATGAAAGCGTACATTTTCAAACGTTTTATCCAGCAGGCGTTCATAGTAGCCCAGATTGGAGCGCATTTTTTTACTCAGCCGCGCCGTCAGCGTCTTCCAATCCGCAGGCAACGTCAGATACGGACAAGGCTCCATCGGCAAGGAGGTTGAGGGGGAAGAAAGTGATGAGTGATGAGTGATGAGTGATGAATGGGATTCTAATTCATCATTCATCATTCCGCGTTCAGCATTTCCTGCTGTTCCCTGTTCCCTGTTCCCTGTTCCCTGTTCTTATCTCTTGACCCCTGACCCCTGACCCCTGACCCCTCTGCTGCGTCAGCAGCGGACAATCGGCGCGTAATTGCTGCAAGTCGGCCATGTCCCAGCCGCGCAATTCTTCCCGGATGTAATGGCAGAGGGCGTGGGCGGCGGCGGCTTCCCATTCGGGCAGGACAAGCGGGCCGAGATAATCGCTTTGCCCGGTTCCGATCCAGGCGAGGCGTCGCAGGGGCGTTCCTAAATGAAAACTGGTGTAAAAGGGCGCGATCCCAATAAGGACTTCGGCACGGGAACCACTATTTTGCTGAAATGGCGTGGATACCGCCGGCTCAACAAGAAAGGCCGCTTCGCCATCTGTGCCGCGTGTTGCCGCCTCCGCCGCAGACGCCCAAAACAACAGGATACGGGGGCGCTTACGCGCTCCAAAATGCCGCCACCAGGCCGCGTTCCATTCCCACGTTTGGAACGGCGTTGCCTGCGGGCATTGCGCTTGAAGCGCGCGCCACTGCCGCTCCAGCGTATTCAGAGCCTCACGCTCACTGATTTCCACGATCCTCAATGCGCTTCCATCCTCCCCGATTTCCCTTGCGCCTGAAGCGTCCGCGCTTCATCGTCAGGCAATTATATCATCTTTCGGCGTTGCTTGTCCATGCCGGCTTGACTCTCACCCCTTGACGCTCCTTCACGTTTCTGCTACAATTCGCGCAATTGTTTCGTAGGAAGGTTCTTTATCATGTCTGCCGCCTCTGTCACGCCAAACGCCGCGCCGCCAATCACAGCGCGCGCTATTACCAAAGCCGTTGTTCCCGCCGCCGGGTTGGGAACGCGCCTGCGCCCGCTGACGCGCGCCTTTCCTAAAGAACTGCTGCCGGTCGGACGCGAACCTGTGTTGTCGTATATCGCAACGGAACTGCGCGAATCGGGCATTACGGAAGTTCTCTTCATCGTTTCCGACAGCAAGCCGCAAATACGGGATTTTTTCGGCAACGTTTATGAAGGTGAGCGTCCCGACCTGCCGCCCCTGAATTGCGAGTATGTCACGCAGCGCGAACAGCGCGGTTCCGGCGACGCCCTGCTGTACGCGCAGGAATGGGTTGCGGACGCGCCCTTTGTTGTGGCGTTTGGGGACTGCATTATTGAGGGAACAGGGAACAGGGAAAAGGGAACAGAAGAGGAAGCAGAAGACAGAAGACAGAAGACAGAAGCAACACTTACCTATGGGAGAACTGTTCCCTGTTCCCTGTTCTCTGTTCCCTTACAGCGCCTCATCGCCACGCACCGCGAACAGCAATCCGAAGCGACGGTGCTGGTGGAGCGGGTGGAGCGGGCGAAGGTATCGCGGTATGGCGTGGTTGCGCCCCGTATGGTGTTGACGGAAGTTCCTACTGAGCCGTTTGCCTTAGCCGACATTGTGGAAAAACCTCGCGTGCAGGACGCGCCGAGCGATCTGGTGATTGCGGCGCGCTGGGCGCTGAACCCTTCGGTATTTGTTTTGCTGCGGGAAACCACGTTGGATGCGCGGGGCGAGCGCAACATCACGGATGCGGTACGCGCGCTTGGGCAGTTGGGAAAGCCGTTGTGGGCCGTGCCCCTGCGTCCCGGCGAAGCGCGGCGCGACATCGGCAACTTTGAAAGTTTTTTCGCGCAGTTCGTGCGGGCGGCCTTGCGGGATGCGGAATTCGGCAACGCCGCCCGTCAGGTGGCGCGGGAAGAACTGAACCGAGAAGAGGAATAATCCACTAAATCGTGAGAATGAAGGCGCAAAACGACAGAAATAGCATTGCTTCTGGTATGATAGTAGCAACTTGAATTCGTGCCGTCCTCCCCTTTTGTTTGTCACACCAATTCCTTCGGCACGTTTCCTACCATTAAATAACCAATACACGACAGAACCAGCAGCGGAAAACGCGCGAAAACATCTGGTCAGGAGGAAGGGTTGAAAGTTCCCCTTGCGGACTTGCGGGCACAGTATGCGCGCTTGAAAACCGACATTGACGCGGCGGTTGCTGACGTGCTGGCAAGCGGCGGTTATATTGACGGCGACCGAGTGCATCGGCTTGAAGATGATATTGCGGCGTTGTGCGGCGCGCGCTATGGCATTGGCGTCGCTTCCGGCACGGATGCGCTGGTGTTAGCCTTCGTTGCCTGCGGCGTCGGCGCGGGCGATGAGGTGATTACCACGCCGTTCACGTTTGGCGCGACCACGGAAGCCATTGCGCTTGTCGGAGCCACAGCCGTTTACGCGGACATTGATATTTGCACGTTCAATCTGGACACCAGCCAGATTGAAGCCGTGATTACGTCGCGCGCCAAAGCTATACTTCCCGTAGACTTGTTCGGGCAAATGGCGGACCGGGCCGCGCTTGCCGACATCTGCCATCGGCACAAGCTGTTTTTGATTGCCGACGCGGCGCAGGCCATTGGATCGCTGCAAAACGGCCAGCCGGTTGCCAGTTCCGCGGATGTGACCACGCTTTCGTTTTATCCGACCAAAAATCTGGGCGCGGCGGGCGATGCGGGCATGGCGCTGACCAATGACGCCGATCTTGCGCAAAGCATCCGCAGCCTGCACGGGCACGGGCAAAAAGGTTATGGCTACCACGAGCGCATCGGCTATTGCAGCCGTCTCGACGCGCTGCAGGCCGCGATTTTGAGCGTAAAGCTGCCCTATCTAAATGATTGGAACGAGGCGCGAAGACGCAACGCCATGCGCTACAACGAATTGTTGGGCGACCTGAGCGGCACGGAACTGATGCTGCCCAATT
>CAWIEK010000070.1:0-35386 GCA_963835065.1 uncultured Chthonomonadaceae bacterium
AAATCCGTGACGACATTGCCGGCTACGTCTGTCAGGCGGTAATCGCGGCCCTGATAGCGGTACGTCAGGCGCGTGTGGTCTATGCCCAACTGGTGCAGCACGGTGGCGTTCATGTCGTGGATATGGACAGGATTTTCCGTGACGTTGTAGCAGAAATCATCGGTTTCGCCATACGACAGCCCGCCCTTGAAACCGCCGCCCGCGATCCAGCGCGTGAAGCACCGGCCATGATGGTCGCGCCCATAGTTGTCTTTGGTCAGTGTGCCCTGGCTGTAAACGGTGCGCCCGAACTCGCCGCCCCAGATAACCAGCGTGTCTTCCAGCAGGCCGCGCTGCTTCAGGTTTTTCACCAATGCTGCGGACGGCTGATCCGTGTCGCGGCATTGCCCCCGAATTTGATTGGGAAGGTCGCCGTGCTGATCCCAGCCCCGGTGGAAAAGCTGCACGAAGCGAACGCCCCGCTCCACAAGCCGCCGCGCCAGCAGGCAGTTCGCCGCGAACGTGCCGGGTTTGTTCGCTTCCGGGCCGTACATCTCCATGGTTGCCTGCGACTCATGCGACACGTCCATCAGGTCGGGAACCGATGCCTGCATTTTGTACGCCATTTCGTACTGCGCGATGCGCGTGTTGATTTCCGGGTCGCCGAACTGCTGCGCGGCAAGGTGGTTCAACTGTCCGAGCGAATCGAGCATCTGCCGTCGGCTGGCGTTGTCCACACCGGGAGGATTGGAAAGATACAACACGGGGTCGCCCTGTGAGCGCAGTTTCACGCCCTGATGGATGGACGGCAGGAAGCCGCTGCCCCACAGCCTGCCGAAAAGCGGCTGGTCGTTGCGGTTGCCCGTGCCCTGCGAAATCAGCACGATGTAGGCGGGCATGCTGCTGTTTTCGCTGCCCAATCCATACGACAGCCACGAGCCGATACTGGGGCGTCCCGGCTGCTGCGAACCCGTTTGTATGAACGTCACAGCGGGATCGTGATTGATGGCTTCCGTGTTGACGGACTTGACCACGCAGATGTCGTCGGCAATTCCCGCCGTATGCGGCAGCAGTTCGCTGAACCACGTGCCGTTTTTGCCATGCTGCGCGAATTTGAAAGCGGGCGCGACGCAGGGAAACGACGTTTGCCCGCTCGTCATGCCCGTAATGCGCTGGCCGTTGCGGATGGACGCGGGCAGTTCCTGCCCGTGATGGTCTTTCAGTTTGGGCTTGTAATCGAACAAGTCAATGTGCGACGGCCCGCCGGACTGGAACAAATAGATAACCCGCTTGGCTTTGGGCGCAAAGTGCAAAAAGGGCATGGCCCCACTTCCCTTGACGGCAAGATTGGGCTGCGCGTCGGCAAAAGCGTCCGGCGCAACCAAAGACGCCAATGCCGCCGTGCCGATGCCAGTCGCCATGCGCCCGAACAACTGTCGGCGCGTCAGCAGCAATTCATATTCTCTTCGCGGGTCCACGTTCCACTCCTTGCAGGCGTTGCGAATTCCGCCGCCATGTACGCTACAATCTCACGCTTGATGCTGCACATCCTGCAGACCGCTTGCAACAAAATCGTCTCTTGTTTCCGGGTCATGCAGGCTGTCTACAGTCTACGGTTTGATATAGTATACATCGTCCGCGAAAGGATTGTCGTGGTTCTGGAACGGATTGTCGAGAGAGATTTAAGGATCAGGCAGCGTCAGGCTGCATTTGCGGTACTGGTCTTCCGTCTGCTTTTCGTTCAGGCCATGCAGGTAGGTAATCGCGTGTCCGTCACGGCTGACAGCGCTTAACTGAAAACTCTCCGCACCGGGGTAGCGTACCTTCACCAGGGGGCGAAAGTGGCTTCCCCGACTCCATAAGCCAAGCGCCGCCGTGCCGTAAATGCTTGATGTGGCAAGAACAAGCGTGTGCGAACGACCGGGAACCCACACTATGCCGTCCACACAATCCACATCATTTAGTACAGGCTTGCTGTGCGGGATGCGCTTGTGGTTCGGCGCGGCGCGGTAAATCCATAAGCCTGTAGAACCTTGGTCACTGCCGACATGGGCAATGTACTTGCCATCGGGTGAAAGGTAATCGCCGTTTTCCCGATGCGCTTGAACAGGGTTGGCGGCGCTATGCGCAAACAGGCTAAGGCAGACGGCAGTGGCAGACAGCAGCATGGGTTTGTCCTTTTGGTTGCAGCGTGGTTGAGAGTAGAAGAACGTTGCTTGTAGCAATTACGTGTGCGCTACCCTCCGGTTTCGGCTTTTTGGAGCAGTTCAACAATGTCTGAACAGCCGATTTCCTGAGCGCGTTGCAGCGGCGTCCTTCCCTCACCGTCCCGATGATGCACATCCGCTCCATAGCGTAGCAGCATGGCAACCATCTTCGGCAGACGATAAGTAATAGCCCATTGCAGCAAGGTTTCGCCATTTCTGTTCGTCTGGTTGCAATTGCCACCGTGTTCCAGTAATACTTGTAAAACGGCGGGATTGTCCTTTGGGCGCAAGGATTGATAAGGATACTGCCCAAGCGCCACGAACAGAGCCGTTGGATGCTCAAAAAAGTGTTCCGGCTTGCCGATGGCTTTGTTCATCGCCCAAAGTAGAATTCGCTTGCGCCAACGCGATACCGACCCCGCCCCCCAATCCCGCGCTTGCAGGCTTGCTCCCTGATTGAGAAGCCCATTTACCGTTGCGGCATCGTAGGCTTTGATGGCGGCAATCAGCGCCTGATCCAATCCGGCTTGACGTCCGAAAAAGCCGCGTCCTAATTCTGAGGGAAATGCCGCAGGTGGAAAGCGCGCGGCTTCCTGTTTCCATTCCGAGCGCGGAAGTGGAGGCTGGCCGCGTATAGTGTCTGCATACGCGATTAACTCCCATTCTCGCTGCGCGGCTTCGCGTTCGCTGATGGCTTCGCCATAAAGGTCATAGCAAGTATACTCCTCCATCACTCTGCTAATGTGTTCATAAACGGGAAGGGTATGTTCCGTCTCCTCATCCCCGACAAGAAACGTTTTCAGCCGGAACCCCGCCGCATCATACTCGCTTTCAATCCGCTCCGTTACCGTATCTTCATCAACAGCGCGTCCATAATGTAGACTTGTTGCTTTCACGTCCGCCAGAAGCTCAAGAAAAATGGGATCATTAGCAATGGTCATAGTTCATTGATTATCGTACAGCGCCGATCTTTTGGAGAAAATTTATGAGATCAGGCTTTTTGGCGACTGATAAGGCCGTGTACCCATCAGGATGTTTTGTCGAGGTCGGAGCGCGATAATCCACATCGGCATGATGCGCGATCAGCGCTTGAATGGTTTGCAGAAAATCGGGCCGATGCTACGAGTTGAGACCGGATCGTCACGGTCACATTCGAGGCTTTTACCGTGCAGATGAGAATGCTGTCGCCGTTGCCGTACTGCTCGTTGGCGGAAGCGCCCTGACCCAGCAACGCTTGTACGCACTCCGCTTGTCCGAACGTGGCGGCCCAAAACAAAGGCGTTAGTTCGCCGCGTATTCTCTGGCCGATTTCAGCCCCCGCCGCAAACAGCGCTTCCAGTTTGCCAACATCGCCGTTGATGGCGGCGGCAATCAGTTGTTTTCGCAAAGCATCCATGCGTCACTTCCCAACTTTCGCCTTTGCCGACGTTGCTATTCGCGTCTATTTGCGTGTATTTGCGGCTGAATCTACTTTTCCGGCTCGTCGGAAACGCCGGAGGGGTGTTCCTGCACGATAACCGTGATGTCGCGTTCGCGCTTTTTGGCGGTTTCCGTGATTGCCACTTCTTCGGGACGGACTATGCGCAGAACCACTTTGTCGCCGGGTTTGTGGCGGGCGATGGTTTCGGACACGTCGCGGGGGTGCAGGATGTCGCGCCCGTCCATGCGCAGGAGAATGTCGTCGGTGTGCAGTCCGGCAAGGCTGGCGGGGGTTTCCGGCAGAACGCGGGCGATGTGGACGCCCTGCGCGGGGGGCAGGCTCAGGGACTCGCGCAGGATTTCGGGCACGGCTTCCACTTCCACGCCGATCCAGGGCTTGCCGGGCGGGCGGGGCGGCTTGCCCTCAGCGATGAGGAAGCGAACTGTTGCGCGAACGCTGTTGATGGGCAGGGCAAACCCTAACCCGATGCTGCCGCCGCTGCTGCCGGAACTTAGAATTGCCGTGTTGATGCCTATAAGCTGCCCGTTGGCATTGGCAAGCGCCCCGCCGGAATTGCCCCGGTTGATGGCCGCGTCCGTTTGGATCGCGCCGTCCAGGTTGTGCGCGTCGTCAATTTGCAGGTTGTGCCGATTCAGGGCCGAAACGATACCCGCCGACACGGACGACCCCAAGCCCATTGGATTGCCGATAGCCACCACGGACTCGCCCACTTGCAGTTTGTCCGAGTCCGCCATTTCCGCGCAGGGCAGGTCATGGGCGTCCACGCGCACAACGGCAATATCGCGCTCCTGATCGCGCCCCACCAGCCGCGCGTACTGCCATTTGCCGTCCGCAAATGTCACGCGAATCCGGCTTGCGCCCTCAATCACATGGTCGTTGGTGACGATATAGCCGTCCGGCGTAATGACGACGCCCGACCCTTTGCCGCGCACTTCCTGATCCATGTAAAAGATGCGTCCATTGTCGTCCGACTGCTTCACGCGCCCCACAATGTCAATGTTGACCACTGCGGGAGCCAGCCGCCGCACCGCAAGGACGATTTTGCTGTCGGCAATGGGCGTCAGAACGGGAGGACGATCCAGCATGGCTAGGGCGCGGCGCTGCGCTTCACTGGCGGCAGGCGAACGGGCCGGCAAATTGCGCAAGGCCAGCCCGCCCACAATCGCCCCACTCCCAAACACCGCCAGCAAAACCAGAAAGCGCCGCCCTCTCATGCTGTCCTACCTCCGAAAAACTAGAAGAGAATTTAGCCGCAAATAGACGCGAATACACGCGAATTAAATACCATACCATTAGCCAACAGCAAAACGTTGCTAACCTTCCGGCGTGTCGAGAAGCTGCTGCAAGCGGGCGGCCAGTCCGGGAGGAAAGCGCGTTGTCCACGAATGGTCAAGCAGGCCGACATCCAGCAGGTCACGCAAGTGCGTTCGGTCCTTGTCCCGAAACGCGGTTAGTTTAATGCGTACCAGGGCTTCCAGCGTCAGGATGCGGAAATTGTCTGCCGCTTCCGTTTCGGTCACATCGGGGTTGGGCAGGGCTTCTTCGGGCCGGACTTTTTCGTTGGCGAACACGATATGTACGGCGTCTCGCGCTTTCGCTTCCGGGCCATCCAGAAACACATCCAGCGCGCCAACATGCCGGTACACAAAACCAACGCTTTGCAGCGCGGGAATCGCAAGGGTCAAGTCTGCACGGCGCAGCAGAATATCCACGTCCCGCGTGTTGCGTACCGCCGTCTCATCCACCCGCGTTACCCAGGCGGCAACCGCATTGTCATCCACAACCGCATAGGCAATGTTCGCCTGTTCCAGCGCAGCCGTTGCCCTCAACAGACGTTCCCGAACCTTTTCCACCGCCGCCACCATCCTATCCAGCGAAAACGGCTCCAGCAATGCTGACATAACAGCGTGTCCTTAAACTCACATTTGTTTGTTCGTCAATGTGCCCTATCGCGGAACAACAACAAAAGAAATCGGGATTGTCATTCGCGTGTATTTGCGTGTATTTGCGTCTAAATTCTCTCCACGCTTACGCCCTCAGTTGGCGCAGCAGGTTCGCCATTTCCATCACAACCGTTGCGGCTTCCGCGCCTTTGTTGCCGGCTTTGCTGCCCGCGCGCTCAATCGCCTGCTCAATGCTTTCGACGGTAATCACGCCAAACGCGACCGGCAGCCCCGATTCCAGCGCCACGCTGTTCAGCCCACTCGTAACGGCCCCGGCGATATGGTCGTAGTGCGAGGTCGCGCCCCGAATCACGCAGCCCAGCGCCACAATGCCGTCGTACTTGCCCGTCAGCGCCATTGTTTTGGCGGCAACCGGGATTTCAAAACTGCCGGGAACCCAGGCGATTGTCACCTGTTCCTCGCTGCCGCCGTGCCGCCGTATGGCATCCAATGCGCCTTCCAGCAGGGCTTTGGTAATGAAATCGTTCCATCGGCTGACCACGATCCCGAACCGCAGCCCGTTCGCCGTCAAGTGACCTTCCACAATTTGAGGGGGCATGAGAACATCCTTTGGAGGTTTCAGGTTTCAGGTTTCAGATTTCAGGAAATGCTTGCTGTCAGATGCCAGAAATGGTAAAAACAGGGTTAATCCTGACACCTGACACCTGAAACCTGACACCTACTCACTTTCGCCCTGCGCTTCCGCTTTCCCTTCCGGCGTCAGGTCGTTGCGGGAAAATATGTGGCCCATTTTTTCGCGCTTGGTTTGCAGGTAGCGGGCGTTATGCGGGTTGGCCTCGACGGAGATAGGAACCGATTCTATGATTTCCAGCCCGTAGCCTGCCAATCCGGCCACTTTTTTGGGGTTGTTGGTCATAAAGCGGATTTTCTTCAAGCCCAGATCGGTCATCACCTGCGCGCCGATGCCATAATCGCGCAGGTCGGGCTTGAAACCGAGCATTTCATTGGCCGTTACCGTGTCCGCGCCGTTTTCCTGTAACTCATACGCGCGCAGCTTGTTAATCAGGCCGATGCCCCGCCCCTCCTGCTCCATGTAAATCAGTACGCCCCGACCCTCTTCCGCGATTCTTTGCAGCGCGAGATGCAGTTGGCTGCCGCAGTCGCATTTCAGCGAGTCCAGCAGATCGCCCGTCACGCACGAGCTATGGACGCGCGCCAGAACCGGTTCGCCATCCGCCACATCGCCCTTGACAAAGGCGACGACATGGTGTGGCTCCACGCTCGATTCATAGGCGTAGACTTTGAAATCACCGTACTGGCCTGTCGGCAGGTTCGTCACCGCCACCCGCGTAATCAAGCGTTCCGTGCGCCGCCGGTACGCGATCAAATCGGCCACGGTAATGATTTTCAGGTTGAATTGCCGCGCTACCGTTTCCAGTTCGGGCATACGCGCCATCGAACCGTCCTCGCCGACGATTTCGCACAACACGCCTGCGGGCTGAAAACCGGCCAACCGGCACAGATCAACGGTCGCTTCCGTGTGTCCCGCCCGCCGCAAAACGCCTCCCTCCGCCGCGCGCAGGGGGATGATGTGGCCGGGCCGCGCCAGATCGTCCGGTTTGGCGTTGGGGTCTACGAACACCGCAACGGTTTTGGCCCGGTCATACGCCGATATGCCGGTTGTCGCGCCGTGAATGGCGTCTACGGTGACCGTCATGGCGGTTCTGTGGCGGCTCGTGTTCGTGCCTACCATCATCGGCAATTGCAGTTGTTCCAAACGTTGCTCGGTTGTCGGCACACACGGGATGCCGCGCCCGTATTTAATGATGAAATTCATCACTTCGGGCGTACAGGCTTCCGCCGCCACAATGAAATCACCCTCGTTTTCGCGGTCTTCGTCGTCCACGACAATGACCACTTTGCCCTGCCGCACATCCTCAATCGCGGCCTCAATGCTGCTGAAACTCATCGGATGCTTCTCCGTATTTCTCCCCACCGCCCCACTTTTCATGAATATCGTGTAATTATTCAGTCTCATCTCAGAGGATACAGTTCTCCCCTCTCCCATGCTTTTTGGGAGAGGGGCCGGGGGTGAGGGCGTGTATCGCTGTCGAACTTACATTCTAATACGCACGATTTGCCTGTCCTGTCGCACGGACATAAAGACACCGGCGAAACTTGCGGCCTGCTTCGTCCGTACCGTAATCAGAACCGTTCTACCTAACGCCACAACGACGCTCCGGGTTGTGACTAAGCGGAAGAGCGTTGAAAGATCGTAGTTCCTGCCTTCCTATCAACTACGAACTATCAACTATCAACTGTTTAGATAACTTTGCCCGGACAAATCAGAAGAGAGACTCTTATGGCACAACCTACGCGAGCCAGTACCAAGACAAAAGCGGAGCAGGAAGCGCAGCAAAAAGCCCTGCGCCGCGCGGAGCAGGCCAACATCCTCGCGGGCATACGTCCCATTTTGGAGCCGGAAGAACAGCTTCTCGCCTTTGCCCGCGCCCGCATCGCCGGGGGATGGCGCGGCAAACTCAACGTCGGCCCGGAAGCCTTTTTCGCGCCCTTCGCCAACGTCGCGCTGACCGAGCGCCGCTTTGTCGTGCAGCATGTCCACCATACCAGCGGCAGGCCGAGCGAAATGCTGCCCCACTCCTACACATTGGGCGCGATTGCCAGCGCGACGTTTACCGACATTGAAACATTCGGCGGCGAACCGGCCTGCCGCCTCATTCTGCACCTGCAAAATGGGCTTTACGTGCGCCTGCGCCTGCGCGGTCAACTGAACTTTGCCGCCGCCAAAAACATGGTGGAACTCTACGACTCGCTCACGCTTGCGCAGCGCAGCGTTCCCGTTTCGCCCCTGCAAAAAAATTGTGCCAACTGCCACCAGATTCTGGATCAGGATTACAAGTTCTGCCCCTACTGCGGCACGGCGCAGGCGTCGGCTTCAGGCATTACGCTTGCCACGAGGGAAGAGGGGGAGACAGGGAGACAGGGAGAAGAGGAGAACGCGGCGGTGGCAGAGCCTGTGTATGTGGCACAGGAGACGGACTTTGCTTATGAGCGGGCGGATCAGCCTGCCGAGTTTGGAACCGCGCTGCCATTGCCCGACGCCGCGCAGCCGGAGCCGGAAGAAATCGTTGACACCACGCCGGAAGAAAACGCCGCGCCGCCGGAAACGGGATTGACCACTGCGGAAACGAGTTCGGAGGACAGCGGGCAAGGAAAGGAGAATGGCCCCCGTCTGACGCTGGAGCCGGACGATTTGACAACAATGGATTATCCGCTTTCCGCCGAGTTCGACACCACCGAACCCATTCCGACGACAGCAACCACATCCGAATCCGCAAGCGCCGATTTTGGGCAGTACGACGCGCAGGACTTTGCCGAACTGCCGTTCACGCAATCCTCCAATGCGCAGTCCGACGACGCGCATGGGCAGGCGCTGAATGTGGCGGACGATCAATCCGACATCGTGCGGGACGACATCAACGAAGCCTTTGCGTCGTCATACGCCAATGACAGCGCGGGCATCGTCAAGGGAATCCAACGCGGAACATCACAACTCGTTTGCTTCGGATACGGCGCATGTCACCGGCGACGACAACATTGATTTCAACGTGCCCACAACTGAGGAAGCGGCGGCAAGCGACCAACAGCCAACGACTAACAACCAGCCACCAGCCACCAATCACCAACAACCAATCGCTAACGACCAGCCAACAACGGAGAACCAAATATGACCGCTACGCCGCCGCTTGCCATTCCGGCCCGCCTGCGCTTTCCCGGCCTGTCGAGTTCCGCTTTCGAGCATCCGGGCGACCGCGCCGCGCTGGAATCCCTGCGCCGCACTCCGGGGCTGGACCGGCTGATAAAATCGCTGTCCGACATCGGCATCGAGCGCTATGTCCGCCTGCAATACGCCGGGGACGCCATTCGCGTGTCGCCGCGCCAGTGTTCGCGCCTGTACAACGACCTGCGCGAAGCCTGCAACATTCTCGACGTGCCAGAACCGGAGTTTTACATCAGCCAGAACCCGCAGCCGGGCGCTATCGCCTTCGGGATGCAGCGCCATACCATCGTTATGACTTCCACAATGGTTGACCTGCTCAACGAAGAGGAGCGGTTGCAAGCCATCGGGCGCGAGTTGGGACACATCAAAGCCGAACACATGCTGTACCGCACGATGGCCCGCGTAATCGCCGACTCGCTGACGGAACTCACGCGCTTTACGCCGTTCCCAACCGCCGCCTTGTCGCAGGGATTGCTGTACGCCTTCTTCGCGTGGTTCCGCAAGTCGGAATTGACGGCAGACCGCGCGGGCGTGTTGACCGTTCAAGACCCCAACGTCAGCATTTCCGCCCTGCTGAAACTCATCAGCGGCTCACAGAAGATGATGGACGACCTGAACATCGAGGAATTCACCAAACAGGCGGATTTGTTCGAGGATTTGGACGAAGACCTGCTCAGTACCTATTACAAGTTCCGCCTGATTGCCACGCAGCCGTTCCCGTTTCCCGCCTCCCGCGCCCGCGAAATGCGCGATTGGGGGCAAACGGAGCAGTACAAGAAACTGCTTCGCGGCGATTACCCGCGCACCACCGTGGAAGCCGGACGCCGCACCTGCACCCACTGCGGCACGGTGACAGACAACATCACCTTCCGCTTCTGCCCCGAATGTGGCACACCGCTCGGCCCGGTCACAACAAAATAGGAGAATTCACCACCCGCTGCGCTAGAGGCACAGAGGCCCTCTGTGTCTCTGTGCCTCTAGCGAAGCGGGTGGTTAGTTACGAAAAAAGTCCCGGCTTCGCCATTGAAGCCGGGATTGACCGCAAGTGGCCGAAGCGCACTCGGGACAAAACAAATTGAGGACGAGAAAGAAGGATACCTTCGAGAAATAGGATACCATAATCCGCATACTGTGTCAATAACAAATGCCTTAAATCGCACAAATTTTTGGTATTTTTTCGGAAGTTAGGGTTTGGTTTCAAAGCTATAAGCATCGTATGGCATTTAACCACATAGGAACAGGCGCGTCCTTACACGATGCGCCTGTTCCTTTTGCCAGAACATGCGACGATTGCGAATAGATTGCAAAAAAACTGCTGTTTTTGATTGTACGCTCCACTTGTCTACGGCTTGCATCTGCTATAATGATACAGCGTAAGAATTCCGCTCCATTGGTTTTGAAAGGATCACGAACAAATGACGACAACAGGGGACAAGCGGAGGGGGCGACGGCCTGCCCTCGAACCGTCCGACCGAAGGCGGCTTGCAGCGCGTATTGCAAAAATGGTGCTGGTGGATCGGCTGGAACAAAAAGAGATTCTGCAACAATTAACCAAGACGGAGCCAGGCCTGTCGCATATAGATGCCAGTACGGTGTCGCGCTTGTACCGGTTTGCGCTGGATACGGGCATCGTGCGCGTCCACATTGACGAAAACGCGCCCTTCAAGCCGCCACGCCTGGAGCATCTGGAGCGCGAATTGGTGGCCGCGTATGAATTGCAGTCCGCCATTGTCGCCGATACCAGCGGGCACGAGGAAACACTGGAAAGCAGCCTTGCCGATGACCGTCTGCATCAGGCGCTGGGGCAATTGTGCGCCGATTATCTGGACACGATTGTCCGTCAGAATGAAATCGTCGCGCTGTCGTCGGGCCGCGCCGTGTTTTACGCCTGTGAAAGCCTGTTCAACAAGCATATTTTTGATAAGCGCAACGTGCGCGGCGTGAAAGTGGTTTCCATGAACGGCAACATCGCGGCGGAAGTGTGGAGCATGGAAAGCCCGGACGCCCGCCGCGCTATGGACGCCGACATCAGCGGCGCGTGGCTGGCCCGCGCCTTTCCCGACGCGCAGCTCATCCGTCTCAGCCTGCCCGTTGCCGTCAAATCCCCGGAAATGGTGCATGACTGGCTCAACGAAGGACCGGGACGCTGGATATCGCCCCAGGTCTGGCAGGAAAAAGCCAGCCAAAACATCATGTCTACGGGCGCGGTGGTCGAGGATGAAGAGGTGTTCGTGCCCACGCTCGCCCTTGTCGGCATCGGCGGCGTACGTCCCAAATCCGGGCATCGCTTCATTGTCGGCCTGCACGAGCCGATGCTGGGCAACCTGCAGCCGGAACTGGGAAAGATGATTGATCTGGTAGAAAAATATTCCAGCAACGGCAAGCAGGGCGTCGGCTGTATTATTGGCGACCTGTGCAACCGCCTGTTCATCACGCTTGCCGCGCGCAAGCAGCTCCCCGCGAATGTGCTGACGGAGTTGGAAGGCTATGTCAAAGCCATTGACGCGCGGTTGCTTTCCGTCACGTTCGAGCAGTTGTACCACGTGCCGAAAGTGGTTGTCGTGGCGGGCGGCGCGACCAAGATAGACGCCATTCGCTCGGTGTTGGAGTGGCAGGCGATGGGCTGGAAGCAGCCGATTGTGCATGACCTTTGCACGGACAGAGAAACCGCCATGCGCCTCCTCGAATCCAAGCGCAATCCCCGCCGCGTCTGACCTTTGCAAGTAGATTATCAAGTAGATTATCAAGTAGATTATAATGAAGGGAAGCCGCAATGTTGCGCGTCGCGTTTCTGAACAGCCACAATTTGTACGACGTAGAACCGCAAAATGTGGATGCGCCTGCGACTTTACGCGAACGCGACACGAAGATTGCCAATCTTGCTGCGACCCTTCAACAAGTATTTAGAGGCACGTTGCCGGACATCATCGGGTTGTGCGAAGTTGGCTCCTATGCTGTCGGGCAGCAATTGAGGGACATCCTCGTTGCTAATTTGCCCTCCTTTCGGTATTGGAGCGTCTGGAGTGGCCTGGGGCCAAATGTGCGTAGCCGCTTTTCAACGGGCTTGATGACACTATACAATCCTGACCTTTTGGAGCGGTTGAGAGAGCCATTGCGTCACTCGCCAGCAGTCAATGCTCGTACTCAGTGGCTGGCTGTACCGTTCCGTCTGAATGCCAATTTGAGTACAGAGTTTTGGTTTGTCGCCAATCACTGGAAGTCAGCAGTCAACGTTGCTCCAGAGGTAATGCAAATACGGCAAATGCAGAGCGCAAGACAATTGGGGGAGTTCTACTTGGAACTTCCCACCCGTCCTATGCTTCTCATTGGCGACTTTAACTGCGAACCTTTTGACACTCCCTTCAGGCGTCAGGAAGGAACACGCTTAATGCCTTGCGCGAACGCCGTGCCATACTCACGAAAAACGCGAACGGGTGTAGAGGCGCAATTACCTACTTCTATAATCCCGCATGGCGCTTGTTAGGCGATCCCGAACATTACGAGACAGCCCAATTGCCGGGCTATGTTCCCTCGCGTCCGCCGGGAACCTATCTTCCGATTAACCGTCGTACAGGATGGCAAACATTGGACCAGATGCTGGTTTCGCGGCATCTACTGGATGGCGGGCATATAACTTTGCGCGAAGCGTCGGTACAAATTGTCAGCCCACATAGCAACTGCTCCGATCATTGCGCAATAGGCTGGGAGTTCGATCTAGCAAGGAGTGGACAACCCTTATGACGAGCGAATTTTATACAACTCTCGCTGGAAACACAACGGCAGGCATCAGTGGACAGGCTGCCGTTTTGGATGTTCTTAACGAATTTTGTGAGTCAATCCAAGAGTACGGCAATTCGCCCGAACTCGCAAAGCGGCTTGCCATGCAGGAGAAAGGACAAGCTGTTCCCCTTGATACACGTCGAGTTAAATGTATCTTGGAACGCGGCCTGCTGGTGAATATGGGGCAGGAATGGCGCGTCAAACTAAGCGCTACGCAACGAAATTATGAGCAGATTTTATTGCGTGCCTATGTTTCTGTTAAAGGCTACCCGGTCATGTTAGACTTGTACGAAGAAGATATGATTGAATGTAAAAGGGAGGCCACTCTGCGCAGACATTTGAAAGAGTTTCTGAGTCAATCCTCTACCGCAGATTTAGTGGCTCTGTTCGCAGCGCAGTAAGGCAGTCGTGTATCGCAGTGTCGATTATACTTGCTCAGCGTCCGCTTCTAAACCAAGCAAAGAAGCGGACGCTGAAGTGTTTCAAGCTGATTAACGCCTTTGATGAGGCAGGAAATCGCTGTTTCCATCCCGAACATAAAGGGCAGACAGAGGAATCACTCTAGAGTCTGATTGGAGAAACGACTATGGAAGGTCACATACTGCTTCGTTCGTTGAAACTGAGAAACATACTGTCTTACGGTAACGAAGGGGTTGAAATCGAACTTCAACCTCTGAATGTTCTTGTCGGCCCGAACGGTTCCGGCAAGTCCAACCTTATCGAAGTCTTGCGCTTGCTAAAAGCTTCTCCGTTTGACTTCACACTACCAATCATACATGGTGGTGGTATTCAGTGAATGGCTTTGGAAAGGTGGCGAGGTACCTTAGAGCAATTTTACCGCGCCTATCGCAAGCCCTAATTCAAGCCAAAATAGATGATTAGTCGTTCTATGATTTTCGAAATGTAAACTTAATCTCTCACGTGTTCAAAATCAGCTGCAATCATGACAAGCGATTATACATTAAATCTCGAGGACATATCTGTATTGTACAGAAACGGCTGAAAATGTCAGTATGTTCTCGAATGTACGAGGCATAAAATAGCATCTATCAGTTTCACAAGTAGGTAAAAAATATGCGATAGTATGAAAGTTAGTACCGGAATGGCGAAATATCGAACTCGATGGAGCTAAGACTTAGAAAAGAACCAATCTATTTTGTCTCAGCGCAATGATCCAGAGAGCCTATCCCTCACTAGCTTCATTGCAGTATACATATCAAGAATTCTCGTTTCTTCACCGATGCGCCTTTTGGACGTGGTTCTGCTCCACGTATGCCACAAAGCGCGGATGCAGACGCTTCGTTTCTTGCCGAAGATTACAGCAATCTGGCTTTGGTTCTGAACGAGATGCAGCTTAACGTTGGCGCGTTTCGACGCTCTGCTTGAAAACCTGAAATTGTTCTATGAGCGCGTGGAAACCATTGTGCCGCGAGTCAGCTATGGAACCGTGCAGTTGTACTTTCAGGAGCGGGGATTGCAGCAGCTTGTCCCGGCAACGCGATTGTCGGACGGCACACTGCGCTACCTCTGCCTGCTGGCTATTTTGTGCCATCCCTCGCCGCCGTCCCTCATCTGTATCGAGGAACCGGAATTGGGCATGCATCCCGACATTCTGCCGACGCTTGCCAAACTGCTCATTGAAGCGTCACAACGCACCCAACTGATTGTCACGACCCACTCCGATATTTTGCTGTCTGCGTTTTCGGATATTCCCGAAGCTGTGATTGTTTGCGAACATGATGATAAAGGTACATCACTGAAACGCCTTAACAAAGAAGACCTTCAAATCTGGCTGAAAGATTTCGCGCTTGGAGAAGCGTGGCTCAAAGGCGCTTTTGGAGGAACGCGGTGGTAAAGCAGATCGTGTTCTACATCGAAGGCGGAAGGGGCACAAGATACGACATTGAGTTTCGGCAGGCGTTTCATACGTTCTTTGCGGAAATTGAAGCGATTGCAAGGCAGAAGGGCATTGGATTTCGGCCTCGCCTTGCCGGTTCCCGCCGAAAAACGTATGAACTCTTCTGCAACGAACTCATGCGGGAAGCCGCCACTCTGCACATATTGCTCGTGGACTCGGAAGCGCCCGTTGCAGAATTCGGCAAGTGCTGGAAGCATTTGAAAGAACGCTCCGGGGATGAGTGGGACTGTCCGCCGGGAGCGGATGACAGTCACTGTCACCTGATGGTGGAAGCGATGGAAGCATGGTTCTTTGCCGACCCGGAAGCGCTTGCGGGCTATTACGGCCAGAAGTTTAATGCCAACGCCCTGCCCAAGCGCCAAAACGTCGAAGACATTCCCAAAATCGAACACATTTCCAGTCTGGAAGCGGCAACAAAGCCGACGCAAAAAGGCCGTTACGACAAATTCGGCCATGCGCCCGAAATTCTCATGCGCCTTGATGTCAGCAAAGTGCGTGAACGCGCTCCACACTGCGAACGCATCTTTACCACGCTTGCTGATCTCATTGCCGCTTTGTAATCTTTGCAAACCTTCTTTGCGCTCTCTGTCTTGCACATCTTCCTTTTCTAATGAACTTATTGGGATAGGTTCCCCTTCTCCCAACTTTGGGAGGGGTTGAGGGCCGGTGGAAATGGCTCTAAGGTACTGCGAAACGGTCACGCGCCTGCCGAACTGCCGCTTGTACCCGCTGTTGAAGCAGGGCGTGGTAGCGGGGCGCGTCTACCGTCAGCGCGGCCCGGCAGGGCGGCGGCAGCAATGCTTCTTCTTCCGTGGACGCGCTGATGGGATTGCCTTCCAGATAAATGACTTTGCCCCGTTCCTCGCCCTGCGTGACCACGCTGCAATACGCGGGCGCAAATGTCAAGATGGCAGGATCAATCTGAATTGCCAGCGTCAGGGCGTCGTGCATGGGCGAGCGGGTATTGTGGATTTCACGGAACCAGACGCGGTGCATTCCCGCCAGCGCATCGGCAAGCGGCCCGCCAATCGCTTCCAATACTTCCACGTCTTCCAGCGTCATCTCGGTTTGCCTGGTGACATTCAAGCCGATAAGGGTAATCGGTACGCCTGATTGCAGCACGATTTCGGCGGCAATGGGATCGCAGGCGATGTTATGCTCGCTCCGCGCGTTTTGGTGTCCATACCCGCCGAAGTCCGCCGCCATTGCGATGATTTGTCCGATTTTGCCGGTTTGTTCCGGGTAATCGCGGAAAGCGAGGGCAAGATTGGTCATGGCTCCGATGGGGCAGACCGTGAGCGGCGTTCCCGCATCGGCGCACTGCTGCGCACATTCGGCAATAAACCGCGCGGCCTCCTGAGACATATCGCCAGCGTGGCATTCGGGTTTTGCTCCCCTGCGGGAATGCTCGCTAAATCCATGCCTTCGCCTTCAAAGCCGCCCCAGCCGCGATGCTCATCGGGCGTCAGGCTCGACCCGGCTCCTGCAAAACGGGTACATCTTCGCGCCCTAACAGGTTCAGTATCCGCCGCGCAATGCGGGCGCGCAGCGCCGTGTCGTTGTTGACCGTCGTAACGCCGCGCAGCGTAAATTCCGGGACTGACCGCCGCGAGAATCAGCGCGTACGCATCGTCTATATCCGTGCCGATGTCGGTGTCCAGCAATAGCGGTATTGCCGACAGGGGCAGGGTGGGCGTGCGCAGAAGCGGTCATGGCAACTCCTTGTTTTCCGGTGTTATTCCCGAATGATTGTTTTCACAGGTTCCTGTCTGTTTTTCTCCCCTTTTTCGCAGAATAGTGCCTGTGAAAGCGTCTTCATCACAGGGAATGGTGTGACAACTCCCCAGGCGTAAACGCCGGGGCTTCTACGGTTTGCACCGATGGTATATTGCCCTATACCCATTGGTTACGGAGCAACCCGGCAGATTTTCTACCAGACAGGATTAACGTTTTGAGTTTGGAAACCGTCGGAACCTTCACTCTGCCCTTGCTCAATCTGATTGGTAGCAGTGTACCAGACAAGCAAACAGGCGTCAAGAGCGGCAGGGGAGATTGCAAAGCCATTTGCTGAGACAAAAGTTTCGCAACAGGAAGTCCATTCCTCTATATGCGTAAACGCAGTGGCTTTCTGGACTTGTATGGTAAAATACGTTATAATAGAATCTATCTCCCTGCGCCGGCAAGCGCGGGACGCGCCATGTGGCGCAAAAGCCGGATGCCGTGTTTTTGCCTCATGGAAAAGGAGTAAGTTATGGCGAGAGTAGTAGGACGCGCCAGGCCGCGCGGCGAAGGCGTCGGAACCTCAATGAAAATGTCGGAAACGGGCATTTTCATTGTGGCCGCAATCATCGGCGTTCTGGCCTTGAAGTATTATTTTGTGGATTATCGTCACTCGCCCGGCTACGTGCTGCAAACCTTCATCAGCGCGATGAAATCCGGCAATGTGGAAGAGCAGTACAGCCTGCTGGATGCCGCAGACAAACAAGCGTTTCCGTCCCGAAAGAAATATGAAGACGCTTTCAAGGGATCGCGCGGCTATACGGAGCGTATCGCGGGCAGCAATTTCGCCAAGCCGGTTCCCGATCCCAAAGACCCATCCCTCATTTCCATCATGGCGACCCTGCAAATGCGTGGTCAAGCGGGCAAAGACCTGACGGATAATGGAACCACGGCGACGGTGACGGACAAGTACGTCCTGCGTAAAGACTCGGAAGGCAACTGGAAAATCGTCTTGTCGCAATCGGATACGCGCAACATGCTGAAACTGACGCCCAATCCGCCCAGCGACCCCTGGTAACGCGCCGCGCAGACGCTGTTTATTACCAAAGGCGTCCTATTCGCGCCAGAGTTCAAAACCCTGTTCCGTCTCATTCTCTTGAATCATTGTTTCCAGCAGTGATTCCGCCCTTGTTTTTCATTCTTTTTCAGCCTTTGGCTTGCTTCACTTGTATCCTGAGACTAAAGGAATTTTTCATGGTTATTTGCTCCCGATGTGAACAGCCCGTGGATGAGACCACGCGCACCACCTGTCCGTTGTGCTTCACGCCCCTGCCCGTACCCGGCAATGCAGCGCAGCCAACGGCCCCGCCTGCGCCCGCTCCGCAGGCTCCCGGCATGATGCCGGGCCAGAACTATGCGCCCCAGGCAGGCGGCGTACCGCCGCTTGCGCCGCCGAACGCGATGCCTCCCGGCGCGTCACCGCTCAATGCCGCGCCCAACGCGATGCCGGCCATTCGCCCGATGCCCACCGCCGCGCCTATGAGTGTGCCTGTCTCCGCGCCGCCAATGGCTGCCAATCAGCGCATGACGCTGACGGGCGAAATCATCGAGGCGCCGCAGCCGATGTCTTCGGCCCCGGCTGCCGGCAATTCGCAGTACCAGGCGCGCACTTCCGGCAGCGCGCCGCGCCAGCCGGAGAAAGTGGAGCGCGCCCGTCCCAACATCGGCTTGATCGTTCTCGTCATCGCCCTGCTTGGCGGCGGTGGCGGCGGCTGGTATTTCTGGATGCACCGCACCAATCCCAAAGACCAGGCGCAAAAATTCTTGGATGCCATAAAGATTATGGATACCAAAGCCCTGTACCAGACAACGGAAAACGATTCCAAGAGCGAAGACGATTTCGTAAAAGAAAAGGAAGCCTCTCCCCAGTATGCGCTCGGCAAAACCTTTGTGACAGCCCTGCTGTCGGGCATTCAGTTCAAAGCGGGCCAGCCCAAATACAACGGCATGAACGAAGCCACCGTTCCGGTCACCATGAGCGGTTCTGCAAGTTTGTTTCCCGGCCAGAAGGGGCAGGAAATCAGTAAAACGATTGATCTCCCCATGAAAAACTTCAACGGTATCTGGAAGGTTTCCAAAGACAGCTCGCTTGCGGGCGGCGCAGGCGGCATGATGGGCAAAATGGGCAGTATCGGCGGCGCGAAGTAAACAGTTCCTTATCTCTATTTCACTCCGCCATAGCCACTCGCGCAACAACATTCCTATCGCATTTCAATTGCACAGCCATTCCAACAGGAGGAAACATCCCAATGGTGCAATGTTCCCGGTGTCGAAACCAGGTGGATGAAACCACGCGCAAAACGTGTCCCACTTGTCTGACCCCACTTCCCATGCCAAAGGCGCAGGCGTCGGCATCTCCTGCATCCACGCCGACAGTGGCGTCGCCTTCCGCCACTCCGAGCGCGATTCCGGTTGCGGTTCCAAAATCGCAGCCGCCGCCCGCGCAAGGCGGGTACGCCGGAGCCAATCCCGCGCCCGGCTACGCGCCTGTCATGCCACAAAACGCGCCGCCCGCTCCCGGCTATGCGCCACAGCCGGGGTACGGCGGTACTCCCGCTCCCGGTTATGCGCCCACTCCGGGCTACGCGCCGCAGGCAAACGCGGGTTACGCCCCACAGCCGGGCGCGGGCCTCCCGCCCTATCCCGGCGCGCAACAGGGAGCCGGATTGCCGCCCTATCCCGGCGCGACTCCCGCGCCGAATGGCTATGTGCCGCAGGCGTATGGAAACCGGCAACCCATGCCTTCCGCGCCCGCCAAACCTGCCAAATCGTCCGGCGGTTCCGGCTTCGGCACAACCTTCCCGTGGTGGCGGCTTTGCTTTGTTGTTTCCGCCATCGGGCGCGGCGTGTATTGGGGTACGCACTCCCATCAAACTACAACGTCATCTTACACGCCCACCACAACGAACATCGGCATACAAACGCCCGCCCCGGCCTACAACCCGCCGACGTATGCGCGCCCAGCTTACACGCCAACGTATGCGCCGCAAATGTATACGCCGCCAACGCCCTCCTACCGGATCACGCCGCCAACTTTTTCCAGCGGCCCGTATGGTGGTTACGGCGCCTCCCACTTCACGCCGCCTCCCATGCCGACCCCGCATTTCGGCCCCGGCCCCCGGTTCGGACGGTAGCAGGGAAGAGGGGGAGAAGAGGAGAGGGGGAGACAAGGAGATAGTGATGAGAGCTGAGTGATGAGCAGGCATTTGATTTATCATTCATCATTCCGTGTTCAGCATCGTATTCTGTCTCCCCTTCTCCTTTTTTCCCCTTCTCCCTGTCTCCTCTTCTCCCCCTCTTCCTTTCTGTCTAGTGCCTGCGGCCCCGCGCCTCCCTACCCGTAGGGATTCGCAAAAGGGGCGAAAACAGGCAGCAAAGCGCTATAATTCCCAACAAACGCAAAAAAATTAGAAATAATTGTTAAAAATACCCCTGAAACGCTTGCGTCCGACTCGCAAATCTGCTAAACTGTTACACAATCTACACATCTAGGGCAAGAGTTGGATTCCGAGTCTAGTTGTAGACTCGCGTGAGGCGCGAAATCTTTCCCGGCGACACTTTATTTTGCGGGAAGGTTGCATCGGTTCCACGCTTGCAGTACGCGGCTTGCTTATGGAGGATACCAACGGTTCGGGAGAAATTGCGGCCAACATCGCGGCCATACGACAGCGCATGGCGAACGCCTGCGAACGCGCCCATCGCGCGCCGGAAGCGGTGACGCTGATCGCTGTCACCAAGACGCAGCCCCCCGAACGGATTGTGGAAGCGTATCAGGCCGGGGCGCGTCACTTCGGCGAGAACTACGTGCAGGAAGCCTTGAGTAAGCGCCAAAATCCCGCTCTGGAATGGCCGGACGCTATCTGGCATTTCATCGGGCATTTGCAAAGCAACAAAGCCCGTGACGTTGTAAGCCGTTTTCATATTATTGAGAGCATTGACTCGGTTTCTCTGGCGCGCGAAGCCGCGCGCCGGGCCGTACAGCAAGGGATTGTCACGCCCGTGCTGCTGGAAGTGAAACTGGACCCGATACCGGCCAAGTTCGGCATTGCGCCTGACCGCGTTCTGGAAGCCGTCGGCATGGTACGCGAAATGGAAGGTTTGGAACTGCGCGGATTGATGGGCATGGCTCCGTTCGGCCTGGACGCCGAACAGGTACGGCCTTATTTTCAGCAGATGCAAAGTTTGTACGCGCAGTTGCCTGCGGAATGCCAGCAAATGTTGTCTATGGGCATGACAGGTGATTTTGAAACCGCCATCGAAGAAGGCGCAACCCATGTTCGCATCGGCACGGCGATCTTTGGGCAGAGAGCATAGAGTGGTTGGTGGCTGGTGATTGGTGGTTGGTCAACTGTCTGTGTCTACTCTTATCTGATAAAAACGCACAAAGTTTCCAATGTGGCAGCCAATCACCAATCACCAGCCACCAATCACAAAAACAAGGGAGGAAACAAAACGGTAAATCCACAACCTATTCCCGAAGAATACGAACACGAGCGGCCCAGCCTCTGGACGCGCATTAAAAACGGGCTTCTTGGCACGGAAGACCCTGAAGAAGACGAAGTGGACGCGCCGACTGCCGGGCACGTGGACGCCGGTCCACAGGCGCGGAAACAGCAGGCTCCCCTGCGGCTGCAAACGGCGCGCGCCGGGTGCGTGGCCGTGCGGCTGAACGCGCAGGTCTTCGAGGACGCCAAAACCGCTGCGGACGGCCTGAAAGCCGGGGAGCATCAGATCGTCAATCTGGAGCGCGCGACCCCGCAAATGGGCGAACGTATCATTGACTTTCTCAACGGCGTCTGCTACGCGCTGGATGGCACGGTAGAACGGGTGGGCGAGAAGGTTTATATGTTCGTGCCGGCGAATGTAGTCGTGGAAGTGGACAACGGAGCCACCGCCGCCAACGCCGCCGCAGGCCGTCACGCCATGGCCTACAGCGATGGACGCAGCGACTGAGTAGGCATCAGGCATTAGATATTAGATATTAGGCATTAGTAGAGAAGTCAGAAGACAGAAGACAGAAGCCCAATACCTGACACCTAACACCATAGAACCCTAAAACCCTAAACCCATGTCTCGAAGACCGCCTGAGAAAACCGAACCGCAGGACGACGAACAGGAAACCTCCGCTCCTGAAACCCCGTCCACCGCAGCCGCTCCGCCGGCGGCAGGCGGGGATGCGCCTGTTTCCCTGCTGCAAAACAAGCGTATCGGTATCATTGGCGCGGGCGCGATGGGCAGCGCCTTGTGTCGCGGACTGATTAACGCCAACGCCGCCGATCCACGCCGCATTGTCGTCAGTGACGTTCACGCCGACCATGTGCAGAGCCTGCATACGGCTTTGGGCATCAAGGTTGCCGACAACAACGCTCAAATTGGCAAGTATACCGACATTATCATTCTTGCCGTGAAACCCAACACCGTCGCGCTTGTGCTGGACGAAATTGCCGACTCGCTGAAACGGGATGGCGGCAAGCCCCTGCCTCTTCTGGTTTGTATCGCGGCGGGCGTCCACCTTTCCAAAATCGAATCACGCCTCAAAGACCCCGTTCCCGTTGTTCGCGCTATGCCCAACACGCCCGCTCAGGTTGGCCTGGGCGCATGCGCGTATTGCGCCGGAACCCACGCCGAAGACATTCACAAGGAACAGGCGGCGGAGATTTTCCGATCCGTCGGCAACGCGGTGGAAGTGCCCGAATCCATGATGGACGCCGTGACCGCGCTTTCCGGCTCCGGCCCCGCGTATGTGTATCTGATGATTGAAGCCCTCGTGGACGGCGGCATCAAAGTGGGCCTGCCCCGCGACGTAGCCTACAAACTCGCCGCCCAAACCGTACTCGGCGCGGCGCAAATGGTCATCCAAACCGGCCTGCATCCCGCCCAACTCCGCGACATGGTAACAACCCCGGCGGGAACCACGATTGAAGCCATCGCCTCCCTCGAACACTCCGGCGTCCGCGCCGCCCTCATTGACGCCGTAGAAGTCGCCACCCAACGCTCCCGCGAACTCGCCTGATTTCTTTCCCGCCTGCTTTTCCCAATATGAATTTTTGCTTTGCTCTCAGTTCAAGCCGTGCTATAATAGAAACACATCATTAGGGAGGCAGAGAACATGGCACAAGCGAAAGAACACATTGTAGCAGGCACTGCAAGAGAAATTGCAGATTATCTGCAATCGGGCAGTTTCGGTGACAAACAACTTCAGTTGATTGTTCCTACTGCGGAAGACAGGAACGACACCCAAAATTTGTCTGTCACCTTCCACAATCAGGCGCAACTGGAAGCATTGCTGCTGCAAGGCATCGAAAGCGGCGATTCTACTCCCATGACGGATCAAGATTGGGAAGACATTCGGCAGGAAGTACGCGCGCGGGCAGCGCAACGCAATGGAAAGTGACAGCCGATGCGCGACATAATCCGTAAGCCGGAAGCACAACGCGACTTAATTGAGATTGCGGACTATATCGCTAAAGGAAGCATGAATGCTTCCGACCGGTTTCTACAAGCTACGGAACAAGCTTTCAAGCAATTGGCTGATATGCCCGGTATAGGAGCTATCCGAGAATATAACAATCCTACATTTATTGGCATGAGAATGTGGCCGGTTCCCGGTTTTGAGCGCTACTTGATCTTCTATCGGGCGACAGCAGAACGTCTGGATGTACTTCGCGTCCTACATGGAGCGCGAGACCTCCACGCCATATTTGCGCCCGATGAAGACGAAGATGAGGAAGAATAGCCCCTCTTACTTGGTCAGCAGTCCCAAATCCGCCATCCATTCCTGAAAGCGGATATGCCATGTGCCGAACGGAATTCCCTTGCGCGGATTGATTGCGCCACCGTGTCCGCCGTGACTGTAGATGTGCAGGTCGGCGGGAACCCCGGCGCGAAACAGCGAGTCGTAGAATTCAACGGTTTCTTTGGCGTGAAAAGCGTCGTCCTTGCCCGCGCTTGTCAGAAAGGCAGGAGCCGCGTCTTTGGGAGCCGTAATGTCCATCGGCGCCCAACCTGCGTAGACCAGCCCGACGAAATCCGGTCGGGAGGACTGTTGATCAATGGGGTCAGGCGCGCTTGGATTGCCTTTATCAAAGCGAATATCCGCCAGAGCCGCCAGCGCGCCACCCGCCGAAAATCCCAAAATGCCGATCTTGTCCGGCTTGATGTTCCACTCTTTGGCGCGGGCGCGGACAATGCGCAGGGCGCGCTGCGTGTCCTGCAACGCTTCCCCCTGTACCGTATAATGGTAATTGGGCGTCTTTTCCAGCCGGTACTTCAAAATGAACGCGGACACGCCAATGCTGTTGAGCCAGCGCGCGATGTCCGTTCCCTCCGAACCCCACACCAGTTGCTCATGCCCGCCACCCGGCGCGACAATGATGGCGGTTCCCGTCGCCTTGTCAGCGGGAGCCAGGTGTACCTCAATGGAGGGCGTATGCACGTTGCGAATGGAGTTGATGCGCTGTCCCGGCTGCGCATCGGCAGGCGAAAGCAGTTCCTTCTCGTTCGCCCCTTGCAGCGTCGGCGACCCGGCAGGCCACAAATTTACCACTTGCGGTGTCGCGTCTTCATTGGTCTGCGCGTTCGCTTTCATCGGCAACAATGCCAATGTCAACAGCGCACCTAACACAGCCGCCATTACCGTTCTACGCCCAATCTTCTGCTTGATGCGATTGCTTGCTCGATACATGGCTTTCTCTCCTTTGTTATGCCAGTTCCCGAATAACGCGGCAGGGATTGCCGACGGCGACCACGTTGGCGGGAATGTCTTTCGTGACGACGCTGCCCGCGCCGATGGTTGTGTTTGCTCCAATGGTCACGCCGGGGCAGACAATCACGCCCCCGCCCATCCATACGCGGTCTCCGATGGTGATGGGCGCGGCGAGTTCCGGCCCGGCAATGCGCGTCAGGGCATCAATAGGATGATAAGCGGCGTAAAGCTGCACGGACGGCCCGAACTTCACGTCATTGCCGATACGAACCGGCGCGCAATCGAGAATAACGCACCCGAAATTCACATAAAACCGTTCCCCGGCCTGAATGTTGTCGCCATAATCGCAGCGAAACGGTGGCTCGATAAACGCTCCATTCCCCATACTCCCGAACAATTCCTCCAAAAGTTGCAAGCGTTCGGCTTCCTCTTCTTCCGTTATGGCGTTGTACAGGCGCGTCAGGCGGCGGGCGCGCTGGCGTCCCTGCGTTAATTCCGGGTCGGACGCGAGATACAGTTCTCCCGCCAGCATCTTTTCGCGTTCCGTCATGGCGTTGCTTTCCCTGGAGTCAACTCGAAGTGAGAGTGAAAGTGGAGAGTGAGAGTAAAACATGAGCGCATTACTTCCTCTGGAATCCACTTCAGAGACGAATTGCCGCTGTGACACGTTTAGAAAGTATCTTCAGAATATTACATCAAACCCTTGCGGCCACTATTTAGGAGTTAGAAATGCGTTTGCGCCTTATAGTTCTACGCTTGATCGTTTTATCCTTTGTTTTCTTTTGTATTTCTGCCGTTGCCGCGCCGCCGGGTAAGAATAAGCCCAAGCCCGTGCTGCGGCAGGGGCGCGACATTCTGGTTTTGGAAGGCGCGTGGCAGTCGCTGAAGGAGATGGGCGACAAAGGAATAGCGAACGGCTGGCAAAACGACGTTCCCAAAGAAGCCGCGCAAACGTTCGTACCCTCTCTGGAAGACCCGACTGCGGAGCGTTCGGGCAAACCGGCGACATGGTACTGGAAACGCTTCGATGTTGCGGAAGCGTGGAAGGGGCAGACCTTGCGCCTGCGCTTCGGCGCGGTTGCCGAGTCCGCGCAAGTGTGGCTGAACGGGCAGAAATTGGGCGAGCATAGCGGGGGCGCGACGCCGTTTGAGTTTACCGCGACACAGGAAGCGCATGTCGGCGCAAGCAACCTGCTTGCCCTGCGCGTTGTCGGGGGCAAATGGGGAACGGGAATCTGGCAGGGCGTGCTGCTGCTGGCGCACGATGAAGCCTATCTTGGCGACTGCCTGCCGCAAACCGATGCCGTAGGACACGTCACCGCCGCGCTTGATTTATGGAACACCTCCAAAGTGGAAGGGGATGCCACGCTGGACGCCCGCATTGTGGCCGCGAAAATGCCGGAACGCGCCCTGCAAAAAACCCACCAGAACCTGCATGTCACGCCGGGACGCAATACCACCACCGTCTTGATAACGCTTGGCAACAAACTGCGCGAAGCCTGGACACCCGACGCGCCCATCCTGTACCTGCTCCAATTCGGCTTTCGGCAGGACAAGGACATACTGGACACAACCGAAATCCCGTTCGGCTTCCGCGAATGGGGCTACAGCAACGGAAAGATCACGCTCAACGGCAGCCCGGTCACGCTCAAGTCGCTTGCGCCCGCCCCGTCGCGCCCGCCCGTTGTCGCTACGGTAGACGATGCCGCCAAACTGCGCGCGTCCCTGCACCGCTTGAAAGCAAACGGCGTCACGGTTCTTTATACCCAGGCGCCCCCGCCTGCGCTATTGCAATTGGCCGATGAGGAAGGTTTGCTTGTCATCGAAGGCGCGCGAACCGGGCAAACCGCGCAGGCCGCCGGTGACGAACTCCGCGCCCTGATCGTCCGTGACCGCGCCCACCCCTGCCTTCTCGCCTGGAACCTGCCCGACGCCAACCCCGACACCCTTGCCGCCCTGCGTACTCTCGACCCGACCCGGTTCCTGCTTGCCGGCGCAGGCGCTGCCGCCCAACTCTGGCCGCCCAACCGCGCCGAACCCGTTCCCACGCTGCCCCCCGGTCTGCTGCCATAAGGCAAAATTTACTGCGCAATACCACCCAAACAGGAAATACGCCGAACGAAGTTGTCACTCCTTCCGGCGTATCCAGTTCGGAAATGAATGATGAATGATGAATTGGGATTGTGTATTACATTCATCACTCATCACTCATGCTTCATCCTTACTCTTCAAGCGGTTTGTTCGTGCCGGGGATCAGGGTTCCTACCGCATACGAGCGGCGTATGTCCGTGATCCGCACTTTGGCTTTCTGGCCCACGTAGCGGCTGCCGTCGTCCAGATCGAGCATGTAGCCGTCCGACCAGCCGATGCACTTGTTCGGCTCCTTGAGCAGCGACCGCATGATGTGGCACTCCACCACCTGGGCGCGGCGGTAATTCAGCTTGTTCTTCTCGAACTCGCCGATTTCACCGGGCGTAATGGTGAACCCTTCCACGTGCGTGTCCTCGTCGGCGCGGACAAATAAGGCCCGCTCCAACTGCCGCTCCATCTCTTCCACTGTCGCGCCTTCCGGCCCGATGATGAGTTCGGCCACTTCCGGGTGACAGCGCAGCAGAAAAGCGTCCCGTTTGGCGTTCTGCGGCAGATTGATCTGGCGGCGCAGGTCGCGCTCGACGTGCAGCGACACGCTTTCCGGCGAGGGCAGATGGCCCCGTCCCTTGCAGTACGGGCACTCGTCCGTCATAAAGCCGGACAGGGTTTCGCCCGTGCGCTTGCGGGTCATTTCAATCAGGCCCAGCCCGCTGATGCTGGAGATTTTGGTGCGTGAGCGATCTTTTTTCAGCGCGGTTTCCAGCGCTTTGATGACCGCCTGCTTGTCGCGCGGGTTGTTCATGTCAATGAAGTCAATGACGATGATGCCGCCGATGTCGCGCAGGCGCAGTTGCCGCGCGATTTCGGTTGCCGCGTCAATGTTTGTCCGCAGGATGGTTTCGGACAGACTGCTGCCCCCGACGTTCTTGCTCGTGTTCACGTCAATCACCGTCAGCGCTTCGGTTTCTTCAATCACCAGTGAGCCGCCCGAACGGAGAAACACTTTCTGCTTGGTCAAGCGCTCGATTTCGTTTTCCAGCCCATACTGGTCGAAAATCGGCGTCGCGCCGTCGTACAGATGAACGCGGCCTTTGAGTTTGGGCGAAATGCGATCCAGCAGGTCGTTTGCTTTTTCGTATTCGGCAGGCTCGTCAATCACCAGTTTGCTGACATCGGAGCCGAACACATCGCGGATGGTCTTGTACAGCAGCGTCAAATCTTGCAGCACAAGGGCGGGCGCGCTCATGGTACGAGCGTTTTCCTGCACCTGCCGCCAGTTTTGGACGAGGAAATCCATGTCCGCTTTGAGTTCCTGCTCGGTTTTGTCTTCGGCTTCCGTGCGGATAATCAGGCCAAAGCCGGGAACGCGGATTTTATCGCCGATTTTTTTCAAGCGGTCGCGTTCCTTGCTGTCTTCGATTTTGCGCGACACGCCCAGATTGTCGGCTTCGGGCATCAGGACAAGGTAGCGTCCGGGCAGGGAAATGCGGGTGGAAACGCGCGCCCCTTTGGTGCTGCGTGGCCCCTTTAGCACCTGTACCAGCACTTCCTGTCCCACTTTCAGCACGTCGCCGATGCGCTGCTGGCGCAGGGCGGAGCGGCGGTACCCCGCCTTAAACCGCATGGGCCGGTGTTCGCTGCCTCGCGCGCCGGGGGCGGCGTTGGCGGCTGTTCCCGTCTGGTCTTCGTCCTCGTCTTCCTCGTCGTCTTCCTCATCCTCGTCGAAATCAATCTCATCCGACTCGTCTTCCGCAGCATCATCCGCGTCTTCGCTGTCTTCCCGACTCGTCAATCCCTCCGCGCTGTTGAAACTTCTGGAATTCTGGTCGCCGGAATCATTGGTATCATCCCCGACATTTGTTTCGGTCTGCGGATCGTAAAACGGGTTGGTTTCCTCGAAACCATTGGCTTCGCCTGCTTCCTGCGCGGAAACATTCGTGATTTCCGGCGCGTCGGCAGAATTTTGGGAATTCTCCTGCGCTTCCGTTATTGCGGATTCGGACGACGGGGAGGGTTCCGCGCTCGTAACATCCGCGCGGCCTGCCGCCACCACTTCGGCGGGCATCTGCAAACCGGGGGAAGGGCGGGGAGTTTCCTTACGGTCGCGCGAACCCCGCGCATCCTTGCCGTAACGCTGTTCGCGCCGGTCACGCCCATTACCGCCGGCATTTCCATTCCTGGGTTCCGCGTTCGGAGCCGAACTCGGCGGAGCGCTGTCGGTATCATTGGAAGGCAGCACGTCGCCCACCGCCAGAAAAGCGTTCCGGTCCAAACCGATGTCCACGAAAGCGGCATCTATGCCCTGTATTACGTTGGAAACCCGGCACTTGTACAGGCTGCCGACCACGCGCTCGGCGCGCTCAATATGCAGTTCCACCAACTTGCCGTCTTCAACAACGGCAATGCGCGTTTCGCGCTCACCAACATTAACAACAATTTCTTTTGCCATTTGAGAGAAAGCACCTCCTTTCACAAAGCGTTGAGGATTGAGCGTTAAGCGTCGAGAACAAAGCGCTAAGACACTTTCTGTTTTAACTTTCAACGCTCAACGCTTGATATAAACACCATAGCCCCGCGCATAAAAACATGCGCGGGGTCAATAACAAACCAAAACACTGTCGTGGCGACGGAAGCAGAATAACGCAAACGCCTGCTGCTGCGCAAAAGCAATTCGTCTGCTTGCGCAATATGCCTTGCGGCGTTCACAGGACTCAAGTTTACGCGCGCCTGCTCCACAGCCGGAGTCGGCGTCAGCCTCCAACAATGTTTCCAGATTACAAAAGCGCAAACTAGCCCTTCTTCGCCACAACGTCCTTCTTGGCGGCCGCTTCGGCTTTGTCTTTCTTGTCTTTGTCGCTCAGTTTGGCGAATGTGGTATCGCAGCCACCGCAGCAGAAGTGAACACGATAGTTGCCGACCACTTCGGGCTTACCGGCTTCGGTCTTGTGATCGGCGATCTTTTCGCCGGTCATCGGGCACGTCCACACATCGGTGATTTTGGCAACCGTTTTGGTGACGGGCTTTTTGGTAACGGGCTTTTTGGAGGCGGTGGGCGGCGCGGCGAAAGCAACCGCGCTGACAACGGAAAGAGCGGCAAACAAAGCAAAGGTGGTTTTCATGGAAACGAAACTCCTGATCGAAAAGAGCGCGCGTCGTATTCGTTAAAACCTGCAGCAAACAGAGAAACTTCGCGCAAATAGCAGGTTTTCAGCAAATACAACGAACGCAAGCGCATGGTTCACGCAATTACCTCAATCTATTGTACCGCATTATTCGCCGATACAGCAAGCGCGGAGTAAGGGATAAGGGATAAGTGGTAAGAGATAAGTAGATACAAGATACAAGATACAAGCCCAATACTCATTCCTTGAGTACCATGACCACCTAAAACCCTAAAACCCTACTCCTTGGTTGTAAAGCGCTTGGGACCGCAGCGCACGGCGACGACATCTTCCGGGCCACTTTCGGCCTCCGACGTGACGAATACCTGATAGGTGGTGTTGGGCTGCAAACCGGACAAGCGAAAACGATGATCGCATGTCACGCGGGAACCAATCGGCTCGATGCCGCAATTTACTTCTCTGTCAGCGTAAGCGCTGAAATTGACCTGTTCCCAATGCGTGACGGCAACAAACCCGTTGAGTTCCCCCGCCGTGTGCCACGAAACGATGGCGCTGTCTCGCGTAATCTGCTCCACGCGCAGCGTTCGGATTTCGCGCAGGGCATCCGGTGCAATGCGTCCCATGCGCCCGATTTGTGGATACAGGCGGTTTTGGAGGCGCGGCGCGATGTCGCCGGGCTGAAAGTTCCAAACGTGGCGCGGTTTGTCCGGCGGGGCCAATTTCTGCGGCGGGCCGAAGACATAATCAAGAATGGGGCTATTTTGCGGCGCGGTGGCATCCGGCACGGGCGTAAGTTCCCGTGACGTAATCGCGCTCCCCCAACGCGCGTTCAGCAGCCGCCCGGAAGGGAGACAGGCGCGGTGGTTCAAGGCGCAGGCCACATATTCGAGCGCCTGCTTGTTGCTCAGGATGCTGTCGTGGTTGGCGCATACCAGGCACGTAGGCCGCCAATCATCAAAGTTGTCGGCAATCACGCCACTCCAAAGCGGCACAAGCCCATCGGAATAGTTGAGTTCCGCGGTGGGATGCCGTTCCAGCGCCAGGTAGGGGAACCAGGAGGGAATCTGCGTCAAGCGCAGGGCGCTGTACGGGTCAGTTCGCAACCCCGTTCCCGGAATGGGGAGAAAAGCGTTGTCGTCGCCTGCCACGCAGCCATAGGCAACCGAACTCCAGAAACGGCTTGCGCTGTCCCTCCTCCACAAAGTTATTGAGGGCCGTCAGCCAGGGGCTGTTGACGGCCATCACTTCCATAGAAGGAACGCGCGTGGGCAGCAGCACGGCCAGCGAACCATCCACAAATTTGCTGACAGGCTGTCCAAGCAGGGGCGCATCGGCAAGGCGAACGCCGCCCGCGTTCAAATCCGTTTTGCCCCCATCCGCCGCGTGTATCTCGTTGACATAATTACACAGGGGTACGCCGCGCCACATGCTGGCAACGGTTATCAGTTTGCGGACAGGGATGCCGATTGCCGATTGCCGATTGCCGATTTTCGATTGGGCCTCTTCTGTCTTCCGTCTTCTGTCTTCTGTCTTCTCTTCTCCTGTTCCCTGTTCCCTGTTCCCTGTTCCCTGGCCCGCGTACCACGCCGGGTCCAGCCTATAAAGGGGCTGGGGGACGCCCGTGTTGGCGGAGCGGACGTACCAGGAGTGGCTGTTCTGAGTGGAGGGGTCGCGCCGAAATTGGTGCAGATACCAGCGGGCGATCAGGCCGCCGTAACTGTAGCCGAGCAAATCTACGCGGCGAATGGCAAGATGGTCGTTTTGCAGCACATTTTGCAGCGTTTGCGCGACGGTTTTTTCCAATTGCTGCGCGGCTTCTTCTATTGGGCCGTTGCCGTGAAATTCCCGCGCGGGCGTGGCAAGCACACTGAAAGGGTTGAAGTCGTGCTTGCCGTGATCGGAATAAACAACGGAGATGCCGATTTGCCGGAGGCGGTCCGGCAGCCGGTCTTTGCCGATCCATGTTAAGGAGGTGACGCTGCTGTTGATGCCATGCACGGCCACAAGCGGGGGGCGGGCGAGAACAACAGGCTGCTGCGCGACGATTGTGGAACCGCTGCCAATGGCAATGGAGTCGCCGCCAACTCCTGTGCGGCGTACCGTGAGCAGGACAACGCGCCGGTTTTCACGCTGAATGTCGCTTAAATGCTGCGGTTCGGGATTGGAATTGAATTCGTCCGGGGGAAAATAGATCAGCCGGTCATTTTCCTGCCGGATGGTTCCCCTGTTGTTAGTGTCGGCAGCATCCGAGCGTTTGTGCCGTTTGCGCTTCTGAACGGGGCTGCTGTCCGTTAGCGTACAGGTCAGGGGAACACCGCGCAGCGATGCGGGAAGCGGAACGATCAAATAATCACGCAAGGCATCGGGCATTTCGCGCAAGTTGTCGCAAGCAATGCCAACGACAGGAACGCCGTTGGCATCCGTAAGCGGAAGAGAAATTGGCGCGCTGTCCGCCTGCTTGCGGTATGCCGCCACACGCGCAGTCCCGCTCAAAAGCGCCATTACGCAAAGAAGAAGACAACAGCAAGAATACAGAAACGGCTTCCGCATCACGAAACGAACATTCAAAACGGCCTCCACAACACTCAGGACTACTTTGGATAAGAACACTTCTTATACGTTCGTCGCCCGTTGTTGGTTGTGCCGTTCTTTATACAGTTGGCCTATGCAAATATAGGTATCAGGGAGGTTGCCCATTTTAGAATAATTAACATTTCAGCAAAATAGAAGTTTTAAGGTTCCCGGTCATAGCCAATGAAGTCACCCGTGTCCAATTTCTCATCCATGCGATTTTCGATTGACGATTGAGGTTCCTCTGTTCCCTGTTCCCTGTTCCCTGTCTCCTGTTCTTCTGTCTCCCCCTCTCCTCTTCTCCCCCTCTCCTTGTCTTTCCCTCCTCCGATGCTGCGCAGGGGAAGGGGCTGAAGCGGGAGTGGGTCGGGCAGGCCGGTTTCCTTTGCGCGTTTGGCGACATGCGCTTCCATTTGCGCCTGCAGTTGCTGTACGATTTCGGGATATTCGGAGGCGACGTTGTTGAGTTCGCCGGGGTCTTGGCTGAGATGGTAGAGTTCGACGTCGGAGTTGCCGTGCAGGTCGGGAATTTCGAGGGGCACGATCAGCTTCCACGTAGGAGTGCGCAGGCCGCGCTTTTTCATCCACGTATTTTCCGTGATGTGCAGCGCGTCCGTCGTGCCGCGCTGCGTGGACGCGGGGGAATGGATAAGGGGCAGCAGGCTGGTTCCCGTCATGCCTTCCCGATGGGCAATGTCGCCCAAGTCCAGCAGGTCGAGGATGGTAGGCGCGATGTCGGGCATCTGGCACAGGCCACCGATACGGACATTGGCCGGCAGCAGATTGGGACAGCGCATGAGCAGGGGAATGTGGATGTTGGTGTCGTACAGGCCATGATGGTCGAACCAATGTCCGTGTTCGTCCAGTTCTTCGCCGTGATCGGCAGTGACGACAACCAGCGTATCGGAAGCCAGGCCAAGTTCTTCCAAATGCGTCAGGATGTGCGCAAAGCAGGCGTCCATATACGCGATACAGGCATCGTACTGCGCTTTGGGAAATTCAATGTCCGTGACGCCGGGCATCCACTCGGCAAAATAGCGCCGGAAGTTTTCAAACGCCCACACTTCCTCCATGCTGCGGTTAGTGGGGTCTTTTTCATTGCCCGCGTAAAACATGCGGTCGAACGGCGCGGGCGGCAGATAGGGCGTATGCGGGTCCCAAAAGTGGAAGAACAGGAAAAACGGCTGATCCTGCGCGGCGGCTTCGCTCAATACTTTCAGCGCGGTTTGTGTCACCGCTTCACCCTTGCGCCAGTCGCGGGGCGCGCTCGTATCCCATCCGTACCCCTCGTAATGGTCTATACCGCGCGCAAACCAGCGCCCTAAATTGTCCGCCGCGCCCGTATAATACCCTTCCTCCCGCAGCAGTTCCGCCAGCATTTTGATGTCAGGCGGCGGTTCAGGCGTTCCCGATTGACTGGTAATCTGATGCGCGTACAAATCCTTGCCCGTCATCAGCGTGGTATGGCCGGGATAGGTCGGGATATGCGGGCTGAAAAAGTCCGTAAACAGCACCCCTTCTTCCGCCAGGCGGTCAAGGTGCGGGCTGGTACGCCGAAAATGCCCGTAGCAGGAAAGCCGGTCGGCGCGGGTGGTATCGAGGCTGACAAGGATGATGTTGGTCATGGCAGATTAGGGGTAGGGGTCAGGGATAAAGTTTAGGTGTATTGCCTGACCCCTACCCCTTAATCCCTGACCCCTCCTATTTGTCTTTCCACTTCACATGGCCGTCGGCGTAGAGGATGGCGACGCCGCCGGGTCCGGGGTAGGTTCCGAGAATGGTTTCGGAGGGTTTGCCGATGTCCTTGAGCGCGCCGCCGCCGTAGGTGTAATTCAGGCCGTCCAGAACGCTGTCATCTCTCAGGTAGGGAGAAGTCACGTCAGCGGTTGCGGGCAAAACTTCGTCGTAATCCTGGCTGTACATAATCAGTCCGAGCGCGGCTTGTTTGGCGTTGCGCAGGACAAGGTCGCGCAGGGTTCGGGTAAACGCTTCGCGCGGCAGGTGGGCCAGGGGCGTGACAAGCGCTACGCCCTGCGACAGATACAAAACGGCGTCGCCACGCGGCGACATTTGCGCGTTCACGCCGTCCGCGCAAAGCAAGGTACGCGCCTGTTCGCTTTTCAGGTCACATTCCAGCCACAGGGGACGGGTATGGTGACGCGCCGCGCCTTCGCTCAACACCTGCGACGTTTGGCGAATATGGAGCGGCCCAGCATAGGCTGCGACCCTCGGCGCTTTTTCCGCTAAGGGAGCGGGCATTTTGTCCATCCTCGTAATTGCGCCGGTTGCGGCATCCATGCGCGCGAAGCGTTGTACCGCCTTGTCGGCAACCGCTGCCGCGTTGCCGGTTTTGTCACTTGTTTTATCGCCGGCCACTTTTTCAAACCAATGCAGCAGCAGCGCGCTGCCGTCGGGCATCCATTCCACGCCAAGCGTCGGCTCTTTCGGCAGGGCAAGCGCAGGTCCGGCCACGCCACTGCTATCCAGAATACGCGCGGTCTGCTCTTTCATATCATGCAGCACAATTTGCGGCTTCGTGGGTGAAGTGACGAAGGGCAGCCAGGAGGGGAGGGATACCTCGCGCGCTTGTTCGCGGAGGGCGTCAATCAGCAGCAGCGCGTGGTGAGGCGTTACCTCTAGCTTTTGCCCATTCTGCGCGTCAGGCTGCTGCGTCGTTTCCAGCCATTCAAGCGTCAGCACGGCGGTTTGCGAGGCGGGCAGCCATGACAAACTGCCCACTGTCGAGCGTTCTTCGGAGGGCGGCAGGCCGCGATGCTTCCACACGGTCACGCCCCGCTTTGTCGCCAGATTCCACAAAACCACGCTTGTTTCCACAGGCGGCAGTTCCAGCGTTTGCGCATTGGGACGCGCATCGGGAATATCCGCGCAAATGGCAAGAACGCGCCGGCCATCCGGCGACCACGCGGCCAAATCCACCTGTCCCGCCACCACGTGGGGCGGCTGCGCCACAATCGCTTCATTCGCCAACCAGACATAATGCGGCAGGGCGGAACGGCCTCGATTTTGCGCCTGCCCTCGCAAACCCGTGAGCGTAATGGCCGCGCCGCCCGCCACTGCCGCCACTGC
>CAWIEK010000071.1:0-56068 GCA_963835065.1 uncultured Chthonomonadaceae bacterium
ACGTGCAGTTCGACAACGCCCCCCGCTTTCAAGGGCCACATCAGTTTGCCTGAGTGATTGGCACGGTGATGCGTCTGTGCCTGAGTGATTGGCACGGTGATGCGTCTGTGCCTGAGCCTGCGTGTCACGCCCGTGTTTGCTCCACAACGCGAAACCGGCTTTCAGGCTGCTCTTGAAAGTTACAACAATCGTTGGCAGCAAAAGGTGTGGCCGCGTTTCCACCATGAAAGCCTGCTCGCGCTGCAAGCGCAGTCCGACAAGGTGCTGCGCGCGGCCCGCCAACGCAGGGTGCTGCGCGCGGCCCGCCAACGCAGGGTGCTGCGCCAAGAAAGTGCCCCGTCGCGCCGCGCCTTTCCCGAAGCCGCGCTGCTGGACCTCAAGCAGTTGCGCCAGCAACGTCCGCAGGGCAAGATTATCTATGTGCGGCGCACGGATGCGCAGGGACAAGCCAGCGTGTTCGGCCATACCTTCCTGGTCTCGCCGCCGTGGCTCCAACGCTTGGTGCGCTGTGATGTAGACTTGGATCAAGACGTGATCCGCTTTCATGCCCTGCGGCGCAGTACGCCCGACCAACAACCGCTCTTGCAAGAAGCGGTGTACCGCTTGCCGAGCAAACACCAAGCGGACTGACGTAAACGACTGACTTGTATTACCTGAGACACGGCTAAATCAAAGGAAAACTGACTTGCATCAGGTGATACCTGTCTCCTTATCTCTTATCTCCACGAGGAAACAGCCATTTCACCCGAAGACCTGGAAAAACTCAATATACGGCTGGCGTCGAAGCAGACGGAAGAGCGGATGCGGGCGGTGGGGCAGTTGGCGCGGATTGCCGACGAGGACGCGCAGAAGTTGCTGCTCAAAGCGCTCAAGGATAAGAGCCATTACGTGGGGGGCATGGCGGCGAAGGCGCTGGCCGAATGTGCCGAAGCGCGGCTGCTGCCGGAATTGCTGGCGCTGTTTGGCTGGTTTTCCGAAGAGGGAATCAAGCGCGATCCGGGCTGCCATATTCGGGCTAATCTGGCAACGCTGTTCGGCAGGATGGAAGCGCAAGTCGCTTTGGACGCGCTGCGCGTGGGCATTAAAACGCGGCAGACCGAACCTGTCGGCGGCGTTCCCACCGATACCGCCGTGCATTTGCGCGCCAACAGCGCCTTAGCCCTGGCGCAGTTACGCCCGCCGGATATTCTGCGCGATTTCGCCTTATTGCTGTTCGACGAGGGTAAAACGACGTTTACTCCCTCCTCCAATATCAAGTTTGTCACGGCGGAAGCGCGTAAAGCGGCGGCGCAGGCGATTGCGTACCTTGCCAACCCGCAGGGAATCGTGCCGCTTGCCATCAAGCTCACCTACTTCAACGACGAAGCGCCGGAAGTGCTGCAGGAGTGCCTGCAGGCCGTCGTGGATTTGGAAGACGAGCGCGGCCTGGAACTGCTCACGCCCTATCTGTCCCACCATGACCAGCATCTCGCCGCCTTCGCCTGCCTGATGATTGCCCGAACCCGCGACCCGCAAGCCCCGTTTCTCATCCGCCGCGCCCTCGCGGGCTTGTCCGGCAACCCGCTGGAAGCCGCCCTGCTTGCCCTGTCCACCCTCCGCACCGAAGACGCCCAAAAAGTTCTCAAAGAACTCGCTGCCAGTGAGCGCAAGGAGGTGCGGCGGATAGTGAAGGAGTTAGGGTTCTAGGGTTTTAGGGTTCTAAGGTTCTATGGTTTTAGGATAATGACTTGTTCTGCATACCTTCTTGAACAACAACTCTCACTGCCAAATCTTCAACCTAAAACCCTAAAAAGAATAAACCTTACCTACATGTACCCCGCCACGCCCAGCAGTTCCCGCGTTTCGAGATTTTTGCCTTCGGGGGATTGCAGCAATTGAGTTGTCAGGCCATTCGCGGGTTTTTCGCCGTAGATCGCGGGTTTTTGCCAGCCGGGGCCGTAGCCCCACAGGAGAAGACGCCGGATCGTGCCGCCGGGCTGCGTGGGCAGGGCGCGATGCCACAGGCTGCCGTGACACAAGACCGCGCTGCCCGCTTTCAGTTTCAGCGTCACTTGATCCAGCTTGTCCGCGAAGTCTAAATTGTCCAGGTCGCGCTCGATCCACTGATGGGAGCCGGGAACCACGCATAGCGGGCCGTTGCGGTCATCTATGTCGTCCAGGTACAGCAGCACGTCTAAGGTTTGCGGGCGGCTGAACCAGGGCGGAATCGGGTCGGGAACCAGCCGCTGATGAAAGTGCCACTCGGTTTCCTGATTGGGGTTGTCCGGGTAGCAGATACGCCCCGTGAAGCCGCGCGTCTGCACATACGGCCCGAATACGGCGCGGGCAATGCTGACGGTGGGCGCGAAGTGCAGCAGTTCCAGAAAGGCCGGGTGCTTGTCCATCAAATGCCGGATGAACACGCCGCCGAACGCCTTGCCGCCCCCTTTTTCCAGTTTCTCATCTTTAGCAACCGTTTCATCCAGAGCGGTTCGCAGCCGCTCGACTTCCTCAGCGGGAATCAAATCAGGCCGAACCAGATAGCCGTCCCGCGCCAGCCTTGCGATTTCCTCCGTCGTGGCAAGCACGTCAACCGTGCGCGTGGGATTGCCCGCCGCATGGTCACGAACGCGGTATTGCAGGGTATGATGGCCGGGGATACTGCTTTCATTGTAAGCAATGGTGTTCATGGTTGGCTCCGGGGGTGGGTGTCGGGTGTTGGGTGTTCGGATGATAGTTTTATCGCGCTAAAGTAAACTTCCGTACTCTTGCATTGCCCAACACCTAACACCCAACACCCAACACCCCTTAATTGAACTGTTCTTCGCACCAGGCCAATACGTCGCCAAAACGGTAGGCTTCCCAAACGCCGAACATGTTGTGCCGGGACAGTTTGGCACGAGTCAGGGCGGGACTGGTCAGGCCGCAGAGGAAGCGGGCAATTTGGCGCGACTCGCCTAACGCGGTCGGGTGCGCGTCGCGCAGCATGTTTAGAAATTCAATATCTATATTGCCGGGCAGGGGCGGCAGGGCGTGGGCAAGCGGCAGGGTTTGCGCGCGCTTGGTCAGGCAGTAGGTGCAATGACCGCAAGGTTCCGCCCGCTTTTCACCGAAATAGCCGACCAGTTGATTGATCTGGCAGCCGGGATAGGTGATGAGGTTCAGTACATCCTGCAGCCGCTTTACTTCCTGCTGTTCGCGGCGCACAAAGCGCTGCGTCAGTTCCGCCGCCAGCGCGTTCGTGTCCACATCCGGCTTCAGCAAGGTATAGCGCTGCCGCGCGTCCGAGACGGTGAGTTCCACCAATCCCCGCTCTTCCAGCACTTCCACCGCGCGCACGATGCGCTTACGCTCCTGCCCCAACGTTTCGGCCATCTCATCGGGGTTCAGGCGATACCACGTTTTTCCCTTTTGCGCATGGGCAAACATATCGGCTACCAACTTCGCCGGCTCCCCTTTGAACTGCGCCACGATCTCGTTGACGGTCTGCAAAGGTTTCAGCGCGTACCCGGCATAAAACGGCGTTCCCTGCCGCAACACCCCTTCCAGTTCCAGATACGTCAGCGCCGTCCGCAGCACAAGCGGGCGCAAGTCGTGCCGGTTGGCGAGTTCGTACTGGTTGACGGAAAATTCGATTGCCGATTGTGGATTTTCGATTGTGGATTTTCGATTTTCGATTGAAGAATGGCTGTCTTCTGTCTTCTCTTCTTCTTTTCTTCTTTTCTTCTTTTCTGTTCCCTGTTCCCTGTTCCCTGCTCCCTCTTCTCCTGTCTTTTCTTCTCGTATCAACTCTTCCAGCAAAGAGCGAAACGCGCTTTCCGCCGGGGTGTCGCCGTATGCGAAGTTTTCCAGCGTGGAAACGTCGTCGGGGCAGGCGAAGAGTTCGACGGTGGAGCGCAGGCCGTCGCGTCCCGCGCGCCCGATCTCCTGACTGTAGCTTTCCAGGCTTTTGGGCAGGTTGTAATGGTAGACGTAGCGCACATTGGCCTTGTCAATGCCCATGCCGAACGCGATAGTCGCCACAACGATATGCTGTTCGCCCCCCATCCACCATTCCTGCGCCTGCGTTCGCTCCTCGGACTCCATGCCTGCATGGTAGGCGCGGGCGGCAAAACCGCTTTGCGTCAGGCGTTCGGCAACCGCTTCGGCGGTTTTTTGCAGCGTGACGTACACAATGGTCGGACCAGGCTTGCGGGACTGGAGGCGCTTGAGCAAGAGGGCATCGCGGTCTTCCAAACGGACGGGCGTGGTGGCAAGATTGAGGTTGGGACGATAAAAGCCGGTGACGATGGCGGCTTCGGGCGGGATGGCAAACACTTCGCATATATCGCGCACAACGGCGGGCGTGGCCGTTGCGGTCAGGGCAAGAACGCGCTGCGCGCCCAGGTCGCGGGCGGCTTCGGCCAGTTTGAGATAATCGGGCCGGAAATTGTGACCCCATTCCGATATGCAGTGCGCTTCATCAACCGCAAACAGGGCAATGGGCGTTTGACGAATGAGACTGAGGAAACGCTCGTTGTTGAAGCGTTCGGGAGCCACGTACAGCAGTTTCAGTCTGCCGGAGCGCATGTCCTCCGTGACCTGATGCGTTTCCTGTACGGAAAGCGACGAGTCCAGGCGAGCGGCGCGGATGCCGTGCCGGTGCAGGAAATCTATCTGGTCTTTCATCAGGGCGATGAGTGGCGACACGACAAGGGTAACGCCGTCGAAGGCCAGGGCAGGCAGTTGGTAGCACAGGGATTTGCCGCTTCCGGTGGGAAACACGGCAAGCGCCGCGCCCTGCGTTTGCAGCGCGGCGATCACGGCTTCCTGTCCGGGGCGAAAAGCGTCGAAGCCGAAATGCTGCTGCAGCAATTGCAGTGGCGCGGGAACGTCGTGGCTGACCGTTTTGGGCGTTGTTTTCGTTTGTTTCAGGCTCATAGGGGGTCGGGCATAAACGAATCCAGCAGGGTTTGGGCGGAATGGGATTGATGGGCGATCCACCAGGCGGCGTCGGCTTGATGGCGCAGGCGATTAAGCGCGGCCTGCGTTTGCTGCACCTGCGCATGCGTGACATGGGGCGGCGGAATGGCGGCAAGCGCGTGTTCTTCGGTCATGGCCTCGTTGCCGCGCATGGCCGACAGCAGATCATCGGCCTCGATGAGTTTGGAAATCCGAATATCCCCGGCGGCTTGCACATCTGTGGAACTGCCGGTCAGGGGCGGCAGTCCCGCCTCGGCAATGGCGCGAATGGCGCGGGGCGTACCGGGCACTTCATTGTCAGCAACTTCAATCCCGCGCGTTTCATCGTAGGGCATGGCATCCTCCAGCGTCGCCGTCACGTTCATTGCTCACGTTCATTGCTATTGTAGGGACGCGACGGCAATTTTCATGTTTGTTTGGTTTGCACAGTATACGCGGCAACAGCCACTTGCGTTCAATAAGCCGGCATCCGCGCAACGCGGAGCGTCTTGCAGCGTAAATATGTGGAGCGCTTTACTCCTGTTTGCGCAGAAGCTGAACCAGCAGATACCCCATGTACAGCACCATTCCGCCGCAAAGTATCATGCCAACCCACCACATTACCGACCAGGGCGACGTGACGATCTGGTTGCCGAATTTGTCCCTGCCAATCACGTCCTGATGCGTGAAGACCGAGGAAATCAGGTTGTAGCAGCCGCCACAACCGAAAATCATCATAACAATGATAAAGAAGGCCGTTCCGACATCCTGCCCGGACGTTTTGCGGGCAGGCGAAGCGTTTTGGCGGGCTGCGGGCGTGTCGCGTTTGTAAACTTGAGGCATGATGGTTTCTCCATTGAAATCAGCAGGCGAATTGTCTTGCTGTCAGAAAGTTGCTAGGGTTTGCGAATCAGGAGCGACAGTACAATGTAAATCAGGAACACAAAGATGCTGATAGCGGAGTAGCGCTGCAAGGCTTCCGACGTGTAATTCATGGCTTCACTGCGGCAGGCATCTACCAGAATGGCGCGGGTAGCGGGGGATAAATCCTGAAATTTGGGATTGTCCGCCCACAAACTGTCCAGCCCGTGCCGGCATGTGGCCCACGCGAAACACCAGACCGCCAATGCCGCCAGTCCCGACGCATACGGCAAATCCATGCCCGCGAACATCAGGCCGTAGCAGACCAGCAGGCCCACAAGCGTCGGTCCCCAGGGCCAGCCCAGGTAGTCCATCGCGGCGACCTGCAAGGCTTTGCGCGTTTCTTCATTGGTGGGGTTGCGGCGCAGGCTTTCGGCGTAATTTTCGACGGCTTCTTTCAAGCGCTTTTGACCGCGCAGGGCGTCTCCCAACAGGCGCAGGGCGCGGGGGTTTTCCGGTTCCAGGCGCAGGGCGGTGCGGCTGCTGGCTTCGGCTTCCACATACTTTTTCTGGTACACGTACACATACGCCCGCGTCCGGTGCGCAAGCGCGTCTTCGGCAGCAACAGCCAGCAGGCGCTGCACCGTCGCTTCCGCGTCCGGCAGGAGGTTGTTGCAGACCTGCGCTTCGGTCAGGGTGCTGAGGGTAAACGCGCCGTCGGGTTCCAGCCGAGCCGCTTCCAGAGCCGCGCTCAGAGCATCTTTCATGCGGCTGGTACGCATGAAGATCACGCTGCGCAGGCGATGCCCCCACTCCTCGCCGGGGTCAACGGCAACCGCCCGGTTCGCCCATTCGAGCGCGGGCGTGTATTCTTCCAGATTGACGTAAGCGTAGGACAGCATGCACAAAATCTCGCCGTTTTCCGCGTCAATCGCCAGGGCGTTGTGGAGCAGGGGAATGGCGTCACGATACCGGCCCACGTCGAGGGCGGCCTGCGCGCGTCGTTTCAATTGAAAAAGGTCGTTTTCGTCGGGCATGGCGGGTTAGGTTTGTAGGGTTTTAGGGTTTTAGGGTGAACATACGGTCGTGATCCATAGATATTGTAAGTGTACCCTGTAGGGCGCGGCTCCTGAGACGGCAATGCAAAGATATTCTCGCAAACCTGATCGGTTCCCAAAGATACACGTTGTGCCTATAGAAATACGGGTTGCTCCGTGTGGTATAATAGGCGCATTGTGTTTGTTGACGGCTCCTTTCTGCGCATATCCTTCCTCTTTCCTGGTGATGCCAACGTCCTGCGCCCTTCGCCTGCCACGCGGTTCCGTCAACTCACAGCCGATTTACGGTCTATTTGCCTGTATGCCTATTTGCGCTTTCGTCTTCCTGCGGTTTCGGGAGAAACATGATTTATGCCAGACATCGTTCAAGCCATTGGCGCGGCGAAGCGCCGCCTGCTGCAAATGCACTATGAAAGCAAGGTCGGCCACATCGGCGGCAATCTTTCCTGCCTCGACGCCATGATGGTGCTGCACCACAACATTATGCAGCCCGACGACGTGTTCGTGCTGTCCAAAGGCCATGCCGCGGGCGCGCTGTACGTCACGCTCTGGTCTATAGGCGTTCTGGAAGACGACGATTTGCGCCAGTTCCACAAGGACGACACCAAACTGAGCGGGCATCCCTCGCCCAATCACCTGCCGCATATCCCGTTTGCGACCGGCAGCCTGGGGCATGGCCTGTCCCTTGCGTCGGGAATCGCGCTAGGCAAGCGTTTGCAGAACCAGCCGGGGCGCGTGTACTGCCTGCTATCCGATGGCGAATGGCAGGAAGGCTCCAATTGGGAAGCCCTGATCTTCGCCGCGCACAACAAACTTCCGATTACCCTGATTGTGGACACGAATGGCCTGCAGGGGTTTGGAACCACGCGGGAAATCGCCAGTCAGGGTTCGCTTGCCGAGCGGTTCCGCGCTTTCGACGTGCCGGTTGTGCAGGAAGTGGACGGACACGACTGCCGCGCCCTCACCGCCGCGTTTGCCGACGCGCCCGATGGCTTAAAGGCCGTTGTCGCGCTCACCCGCAAAGGTTCCGGCGTCAGTTTCATGGAAAACCAGATGGAATGGCACTATTTGCCCATGTCCCCGGAACACTACGCGCAGGCGATACGGGAGGTATGCGGCGATGCGGAATGAAGTGAGTAATAGCCTTGTCAAATGCGCCGATGATCCGCGCTTCGTGTTTCTCACAGGGGATTTGGGCTATAATGCCCTGGAACCGCTCATGGCCGCCGCCGGTCCGCGCTTCATCAATGCGGGCGTGGCCGAGCAGAATATGATTTCCGTTGCGGCGGGCATGGCGGCGACAGGCTTGCGTCCCTGGGCGTACAGCATCGCCCCGTTCGTGTATGCGCGTCCCTTCGAGCAGATACGCAACGATGTCTGCCTGCACGATCTGCCCGTGAAATTGGTCGGCAACGGTGGCGGCTACGGGTATGGCGTCATGGGCGGCACACATCACGCTCTGGAAGATTACGGCGCGATGCTGTGCCTGCGCAACATGCATGTCTTTGTGCCCGCGTTCGGCGCGGACGTGCCGCCCATTGTGGCGAAACTGCGCGAGTTCGACCATCCCGCGTACCTGCGCCTGGGACGCGACGAGAAGCCCCAAGACTTTGTTCTTCCTCCCTATGCGCCCTGGCGACGATTATTAACAGGTAACGGCCCGACGATTGTAGCCGTCGGCCCGCTTGCCGGCAGTTATCTTGACAGTCTTGCCGCGCTTGGGGAGGAACAGCGCCCCTGCTTCTGGGTCGCAACCGAATTGCCTTTTCTGGCCGACACGCTGCCCCCGCAACTGCTGACGGACATAAAGCGATCCCAACATTTAATTGTCGTTGAGGAACACGTTGCGCAGGGGGGCGCGGGACAGGGATTGGCGCACCTGCTGCTTTCTATGGGACACGCGCCCGCCCGCTTTACGCATCATTGCGCGGTCGGGTACGTTTCCGGCAGGTACGGTTCGCAGATTTACCACCGTAAGGAAAGCGGACTTGACCCCGCTGCCATTCTTGCCGCCGTAACCGCCTCGTAATGCAGGCGCAGACAGCGCGATGGCAGCGCTTGCTGTGTGGATTTTGCGTCTGTCTGAACGCTAAATGCGCTGTTTACCCTATAAACTTGAGGAAATACGCCCTGATGAGTATGCTTCGCGATACGGACGTATCTTATGACCCTTTTGCGCTTGTGACGGAGGCTCCCGAAGCCTCGCGCCTTTCCCAACGCCTCTTCGCCATCGGCCTGGCGGGAACCGTCTGGCTTGGCGTGATGATCGCGGTGTACCTGCAGTTCGCCGCGTTTGTCACCGTTGGGCCGAAAAACGTGTCGCCTGCTATGCAGACGTCCTTCACTCTATGGGGCCGCTTATGCTATCGTCCTGAGCGCGATATTCCCATTTACGCGCTTGGCTGCCTGTTTGCCCTGCTGCTCAGTCTGGGCATGGCGCGTTTGTGGCTGAAACGGTTCGCGGCAGGGGAGGCTTTTCCGACGCGCAGTTCCGTTTCCGAGGCTGCCCTGGCTTCCAATGTTACCTTCAGCCTGGTTTTAGGCCTGGCCGCGACCCTCCTCAACCCCATCTGGCTGCTCGGCATACACTTTTTTGTCACCCGAAAACTGCGGCTTCATTACCTTGTGGAATTAGGACTGCTGGTTCCTCTCGCCGCCGGCGAATTGACGCTTTTCCTGCGCAGCCTCAACGCCCACACACAGATTTCCCTCCCGCGTCTCACGAACAGGCTGAAAAACGCGCTTGCTCAAGAGAGCGCTGCCAACGCGACGCCTCGTGAAAGTGGCCGCGTTCCTTCCATTCCGCCGGTTCGCCGGAGGTGGCGGGATGCCATCGCCTTGCTGATCATCGGCTTCCTGGCGTACATTCCGCGCCCCGACATTCTGGCCGGCAACATCTACCAGTCCGAACACTTCCACCATTGGGACTATTTCGCAATGGCTCCGGCTGTAGGCTACCTGCATGGCAAGGCGCTTTGTACGGAAATCTACTCGCAGTACGGCATCGGCTGGCCTTTGCTTTTCGCCAAACTCGACCCTATTTACCGCTTGAGTTACGGACACCTGATCCAATTTGCGAACGTGTATGGCTGCCTGTATTTCGGGGGCGTGTATCTGTTTTTCCGGGTTCTGCTCGGCAGCCGCCGGTGGGCGCTCGGCGGCGCGCTGCTGACGATGTATTACAAATTGGTGGCCTGGCCGGGGCCTTCCATGATCGCCTGGCAACTGCCTTCCATTACCATCATGCGTTCCCCATTCGACATCTGGTTTCTGCTGGCGCTCCTGCTGCATCAGCGGCAGAAACAAGCGCGGTGGCTGCTGACAGCCGGGACGCTCACGGGTTTAGCCCTGCTTTTTGAGACGGATACCGGCATTTACATCACCTTTACCTTCGCCGTTTATTGCGTTCTCCATCTGTTTCAATATTCGCGGCGGCAATCTTTCGCGCTCCAGAACGCGCAGCATGTTTCTCCGCTGCAAGACGCGCAGCGCGTTTCTTCCTTGCGAGACTCGCGTGACGTTCCCATGCCGCAAAATGGGCGCGATGTTTCTGCGGGGCGAGTTTCGCGGGATGTTTCTCCCCTTGCAGCCATCGGAGCGGCCTGGCTTCTGGCGGGCGGGGCGCTGTTGTCCGGCATGGCGTTGGCGAGTCGGGGTACGCTGTTGTCCGGCGCTTTCTGGCGCGGCTGGATCGAATGTTTTACCCTGTACCCATCCGGCATGAGCATGACTCCCGTTGCCGACGTACCCGATAATGTCAAGTACGGGATGCTCATGATCGGGACTTTCTTATTCGCCCTTAGTTATTCTTTCCTGCGCTACCTGCTGCCCTTGCTGCGGCGTGACCGTACCCCTGACAGCCTCCCTGAAGCGCCTTCCGGTTTCGACCTGCTGATGATATGCGTGGCGTTGTACGGAACCTGCACGATGCTGCATTTCATCGGGCGCTCCAATCCGCCCAATCTGCTTGTCAGCGCGCTTGGGTTTTGCCTGCTGACCGTGTATGCCCTGTACAAAGTTTCGCGCTCGGATCGGGCGTGTTTTTACGCCGCGCAAATTCTCGTGCCTATCCTGCTGTACAAAATCTTTCGCCTGCCCAACACGCCGCATGTGATTTCCATCGCGCTTGTCGCGCTATTGTGCTATCTTTTCCATAAGCACGGGTTCTTGCAGGGCTTCGATTATGCCCGCAGCCGACCGTCGAAGGCCGTGAAACAATCCCTTGCCAACGCCCTGCTGCTGCTGTTGTTTTGTTACGGCGTGGCAAATTCCTGTTATCTGCACTACCCAAATCTGCCCTATACGCTGATGACGGGGGCGCGGACTGAGCATTACACGCAGTTGTATGAGCGAGCGCCAACGGCAAAGATTGAAAACGAAGGGCTTTTCCGCCTGAACCGTTTGTACTATCCTTTGTCCGATGGTCCGCCGATTGCCCTATATCCCGGCAGTGACGTGGTTCTGCCGCAGGAAATGCGCGAAACCGTCGAGCAGTTCAACAACGTAGTCGGGGAAATGCGCCGACTTTCCGCGCAGCATAAGCGCATCGCCGTAATCGCCAATGACGATACGGCGTACTATCTTGCCGCCGATGTGCCCCTGTGGAACAAGTATTCGCCCCTGCTTCCCAATCTCCTGATGAAGAAGCAGCTGGAACGTATGCAGCAGTTGCTTGCGGCGGACGGCACGGACTATGTGTTCATAACGCCCTTTGACGCTTCGGAAACGTTTGTTTCCTGGTTCGCCATTTCCAGTACCGACACCTGGGCCGCGCTGTATATGACCGCGCGCTCCCATTACACCTTCGATCATCAGTGCGGAGCCTTCGATGTTTACCGCCGAGAAGGAACCGAGAGGAAGAGCAGTAATGCGCCGCCGCAGTAATGCGCCGAAAGGGAAAACCTTCCGCGCGGCGGAGGACGCGGCGCGTATTGGATACTGGAAAGATTGAAGGAGAAGATCGAAAATGCAGTTGAAAATGTGTCCCCGCTCCTGTCCCGTGTGTGGTTCTACGGACACATCTCAGGTATTTGCCGAAGAGGATTTTGACCCGGAAGCGTGGGGCAGCCTGGCCTTTGCTTCCCGCAAGCCCCCGGAGTACATGCACTACCGCCTGATTTCCTGTCGAACCTGCGACCTGCTGTACGCCAACCCGGTTCCCGACCTGCCGACGCTGGCGCACGCTTACGATGAAGCGGCCTTCGACAGCGGCGAGGAAGCGGCTTTCGCCGCCCATACCTACGCTTCGTTCCTGCCCGGCATTTGCAAAAGTCTGCCGGATTTGAAGGGCGCGCTGGACATTGGAACGGGCGACGGCGCGTTCATGGAAGAACTGCTGAAGCACAACTTTACCGATGTGGCGGGCGTCGAGCCTTCCGCCGCGCCGATTGCGGCGGCAAAGGAACACATTCGCCCGCTCATCCGTCACGGGCTGTTTCGCCCGGAAGATTTTTCCGAGGAGCGCTTCCGGCTGATTACCTGCTTCCAGACCATCGAGCATTTGTACGAGCCGCTTGCGGTGTGCCGGGACGCTTACGGCCTGCTGAAAGAGCAGGGCGCCTTGTTTTTGATTTGCCACAACCGCAAGGGATTTGTCAACCGCGCGCTCAAATTCAAGTCGCCTATCATGGACATCGAGCATTTGCAGTTGTTTTCCCCGCAAAGCGCCCAGCGGCTGTTAAGCGAGGCCGGGTTCAAGAATATCGTCGTCAAGCCTGTCATCAACCGCTATCCGCTGCGTTACTGGATGCGCCTGTTTCCCTGGCCGAAATCCATGAAGGATAAAATTGTCAAGAACGTGGCGCAATCCAAATTGGGATCGCTTCCTGTCGCGCTTCCAGTCGGTAATCTGGCCGTAATCGGATACAAAGTTTGATATGGAAGCAAAAAACATGAAGCAGAAAAATATAACGCGGAAAAATAGCGCATGACGGATTTGATGTTGAAAATTGCCCGACTGCAGGGGCCGATCCTTGTTTTGGGCGCGAGCGGGTTTGTGGGCGCGAACATTTTTCGGACGCTGTTGGCTGTCCGCAAAGATGTCTTCGGCACGGCTACGCACATGCCGACGTGGCGGCTGGAAGAACTGGCGGAAGACCATGTCCGCGTCACCGATTTGCTTGTAGACAGCAATCTCGACGCCCTGCTCGACGACATACGCCCGCGCACTATCTTCAACTGCATCGCATACGGCGCGTATTCCTTTGAAACCGATGGCGCGTTGATCTACCAGACGAATTTTAACATGACCGCCAAACTGGTGGCGCGGCTGGCGAAGCGCAGCATTGCCTGCTACGTCCATGCGGGCAGCAGTTCCGAGTATGGCGACCATGCGAGCGGGCCGGACGAAGAGGAACTCCCCGAACCCAACAGCGATTACTCGGTTTCCAAAGTGGCCTGCGCCAATCTCCTGCGCTATTATGGCTCCCACTACAAACTGCCGTGCGCCAACCTGCGCCTGTACTCCGTTTATGGGCCGATGGAAGACAGTTCTCGCCTCCTCCCCACGCTGATTAAAAACGGCCTGGACGGGCATTATCCTGAATTCGTGCGCCCCGATATTTCGCGCGACTTTGTGTACGTGGACGACGTGACCGAAGCGTTCGTGGATACCGCTCTGAACCTGCGCGAACAGGATTATGGCGAGTCGTTCAACATCGGCAGCGGCTGCAAAACCACGATTGCCGACATCGCGCAGATCGCCAAAAAGGTGTTCGACATTCAGGAAGAGCCGGTTTTCAAAGCCGAAGCGCGGGCGTGGGACGTGTCGGACTGGTACGCGAACCCAAGCCGCGCCAAAGAGCGCCTGGGCTGGCAGGCCACGACGCGCTTTGAAGACGGTCTGCTAAAAATGATCGCCTGGTACAAGGGGATTGAAAACAAGGAGCGCTACCACCACTCGTCCAAAAAGTTCGGGCTGGACACCAAGTACAGCGTGAGCGCGATTGTGGCCTGCTACAAGGATGGGCAGGCGATTCCCATCATGGTGGGGCGCTTAAAGGAAACATTCGAGAAACTGCGCATCGAATACGAGATCATTCTGGTCAACGATTGCAGCCCCGACGACAGCGAGGAAGTGATACGGGGCATCACGCGCAATGACCGGCACGTAATCGGCATTTCCCATTCCCGCAATTTCGGTTCGCAGGCGGCCTTTCGCAGCGGCATGGAAATCATGACGAAAAACGCGGCTGTGCTGCTGGATGGCGACCTTCAGGATCCCCCCGAAATCATTGCAGAGTTTGTGGAGAAGTGGCGCGAAGGCTATGATGTGGTTTATGGAAGGCGGGTAAAGCGGGAGGCCACGTTCCTGATGCAGGTCGCGTACAAAACGTTTTACCGCCTGTTCGACAAATTTTCCTATCTGTCCATTCCTCATGACGCGGGCGATTTTTCCCTGATGGATCGCCGCGTGGTGCAGAACATGCTGCAATTCCCGGAGCGCGACTTGTTTTTGCGCGGCGTACGCGCGTTTGTCGGCTTCAAACAGATCGGCGTGGATTATAAGCGCCCGGAGCGGATGTTCGGCAGAACCACCAACAGCCTGGGCAAAAACATCGGCTGGGCTAAAAAGGGTATCTTATCTTACAGCAACACGCCCCTGACGATGCTGAGTTACTTCGGCACGGCCCTGTTCGGGATCGCTCTGGTTCTGGCCGCGCTGCAAGGGGTGTCCAAATTACTGTTCCCGTCTTCCGCGCCGCAGGGAATTACGACTGTACTCATCGTCGTCTTGTTCTTCGGAGCCGTGAACTTGTTCGCGTTGGGTATCATCGGGGAGTACATCGCGAAAATTTTTGAAGAAGTGAAGCAGCGCCCACACTTCATCCGCCGCAGCATCATCAAGGACGGCGATATTCGGGCGGCAAGCGACGTCTATGCTAAGGAGTGATGAATGATGAATGATGAGTGATGAATAAAACGCTCTATTCTTCTCTGGCTGAAAATATTGGAAACTACATGTCCTTCATTCATCATTCATCATTCATCACTCATCATTAGTGTCAAAGGAGCATTTCGCATGGCTGTCACCGCGCAGGCTTCCCCGGTTGGTTCGGCTCGCAAGCCGCAGCCGCGTCATGGGGGGGTGATTGGGGCCGGCCTGTTGGCATTGCTGGCGCTGTGCTTTGTGCTGCTGCTGCACACGCGGCATGAGCCGCTGGAAAACAACATGCCGCAGTACGCGCTGATGGGGCATGAGATACTCGGCGGACGTCTGCTGTACACGGATATTTTCGACCAAAAGCCGCCGGCCATTTACGGAACCTACATGCTGGCGGAGATGGCGTTTGGATATAACCGCGACACCATTTTCTATTTGGAACTTATCGGCGTGGGGATTACGCTGCTCGGCGTGTACAAGGCCGGCGCGTCCCTGTTTGAAGATCGGCGTTGGGGATTATGGGGGGCTGCCGGGTACGCGCTTGCCTGCGGCGACATCGCCATTGAAGCCAATCAGCCCAATGCCGAAGTGTTCATTTCCGCTTGTTTGGTGTGGGGATTTGCGCTGCTTATCGGCGGAAAGCCTAAAGTCGCCACGTTTTTACCGGCATCGGCGGCTGGACTGCTGTTCGCGCTGGCAACGCTGTACAAGCCGAATGTCGTGGTTGTGCCCCTGCTGTTGATGACAGTTTATGTGGCTTTTCCACCCGGCGGCGCGGGCAATCGGCGGACTGCATTGCGCATGGCGCTGTGGATTGTGAGCCTGATTGCCCTCGCGTGGGCGGGCGTGTGCCTGTACTTCGCCGCGCATGGCCGGTTTGCCGACTTTTATTACGCGGTTGTCACGTACAATCAGGCGTATGCCGGCAGCCTGACCAAGAACCTGCTTACCGGCCTGCACCGCAGCCGTTGGGATGCCCGCTTTTTCCGCCTGTTTACCCTGTGCGGACTTGCCACTTTTCCCCTCGGCCTGCTGTCATGGAAATCCCCCGCCCGTTCCGCGTGGCTGCTGCTCTGGGCGTTCACGCTCGGCGCGTACATCGCCGTGATTTTGCCGGGACAGTATTTAAGTTACTATTATGTACTGCTGCTGCCGCCGCTGATGGTCGGCCTCAGTTGGGCGGGCGGCACACTGGCGCAAGCCCGCCCGCCGCAAACGCGGTATGCGGCGCTGGTTCTGGGAATTGCCTGCGTGGGCTTAATCGCGTGGCGCGAGTTGAAGTTTCAGCGCCAAAGCGTGGCCGAACTTTCTGTCAAAAAATACTCCAACGACATTTTTGTCCGCGCCGATGCGGTTGCGCATACTATCAACACGCTGCTGCTGCCCGAAGAAATTTTCTACGATGCGTCCACGAACCCGGAATTGTACTTCACGAGCAAGCGTCCCCTGCAGGCGGGCGTGTTCTATTCTGTGGCAACCGTGAAGGGACCCCGCGCTGAAGCATTTGCCGACAAGATTATCGCGTCCCTGGAGCGCCATCCTCCCGAACTCATCAGCCTGCGCGAGGGGTACTACATGACGCCCCCCGATGACCGCAATCCGCGCATTTACGCCTGGATACGACAACGCTATGTTCCCCTGCCGTCGCAGTATCAGATAGAGCCGTTTGTGCTGCTGATGCGGCGTGACGGCGTTTTGTCCCGGCGTCTGCCTGTCGCGCCAACGGTTTCGCAAACGCCGCCCTCCGCCCCAACGCAGAAGAACACTGTGAAGCCGAAGCCAACAACCAGGGCCGGCGCCTCTAAACGAGAAAAGAAAAAGAGTATGTAGAGAGATCGTCGAAATCTTGGCAATGCAGCGCTTCCAGCCCGATGTCTCGTTGTGTCTGGTTGTAGAAGAGAGGCGTCGCGACCTCGTAAGCGTCAGGGCGAACGGGGAGAGGGTACAGGCATCTTCCAGCACCTCCTTTCCTGAGTTGATAGTTGATAGTTGATAGTTGAGAGGAACTCCGAACTTCAACGTCCCGCCACCTGGCTGATGAGCCTGTCTAGTTAGTAGACGTGTGTATACTTAGACGAGGCAGATGCAGAGAAGGTTCATTCGTTGCTGCTATTTGTGCAGATATTTTTCTACTCTTTTGCGCGTTCTTTTTGGATTGGGCAGCCGGGAGGAAGGAGCAGGCGCAGGACAGGGACGAATGACCTACGATGGGATACGTGTTGAGCATTTTAGATGCGCCGACCCTGAGCCAACAACAAAAAAAGCCCCTGCCCGTCACTAACAGGTATACTAGAATCAGTGTGACGCAAGGAGAGAACAAGAAATGCTTTCGGAAGACCGCATAAAAGGCAGCTTTGGTATCGGCATCGGCATGTTGTTAGGTTTGTTGCGGCAATGGCTGTGGATGTCTCATTTTCCCCAGGCCGTTACCCTTCCTGTGTTCGTTGTTGCAACTATCGTCTTTACCGTTGGATGTATCTTTTACTCAAAAAGCAAGGGATTTTCACCCTATCTCGGATTGATCGGGGCGCTTTGGATTCCGGGACTGGTGGTATTGATTTTGCTGCCTGACCGCCGCGACAATTTCATGAAGGAACTGCAGGAAGAACTCAACAAACGACGCGCCATGCGGCAAAACAGCGATGTGGAAGAAAACGCGAACGTTTCGTAATACATACGGGAATAGCCGGGAATTGAAAATTCCTGGCATCCAATTTTCGGCAACGGCAATTTGGATTTGTCACGCGCCGGTACCTTCTATACAAGCGCGGAGTTCCGGCGTAATCGGGCTAATGATGTATCCACCGGCTTTGTCGCCAATCACCATGCACCGCTCGCCATCGCCCCATCGCCAGTAATAGGCCGCCACATACGCGCAAATCAATGCGTCCAGCAAGTCCTCGTACTGCTTCAAGGCCAATCCCTGCTTGTCTGCTGGCACACGTACCCAGTCGGGCGTAACAAGCATCGGGTCATTGTCTTTCAACCCTTCAATCCCTGCGACCAGACTTGCATACGCTTCCATGCGCGAAGTTGTGTCGCGGCCAGTCTTCGCCTTGTATTTCAGGGTGCGCGACAATTGGAACAGAACCACATGGGCGGGGTGCGGAAACACTTCCAGACACCGCCGCGCATTTCGGTCCCCGGCTGCAAAATCGTAGCCGTTGTGAATGTTTAGCTCCGACTGCTAACCGCGCCGCCAAGCGCTCGCCGCGCACATCGTTGCGGAATCGCGTTCGATTGGCGGGATGCGCGCCCGCCTGATACTTACCGAAGCAACGCCGCAGCATGGCTTCAACTGGCCGCTCCCCGGTCAGGTTCGGAACGTCGAGGGGCGCATCAATTCCTAATACAATTCCAGTTCCGGTATCTGACCGCCGCACAAAATTTAGAATATCCTCATCGGTCAGCAGCGCGTCTGCCCAATCGTCCACCACAAGCCGCGTTTGCAGTCCCTCCGGCGCATCCAACTTCAGCGTCACCGCGCCCGTCGTGTTCTTCGCTCCCCACGCCAGATCAATGCCGACAAAGCGCAAATTCGTGTTCTCCTGAAAGGTTTGGTTATTTCGCGTGTTTTAGTTCCACCAGTACGTCGCGCAAGGCGGCGAGGAAAACGGCGTTTTCGTCGGGTGTGCCGATGGTGACGCGGATATGGGTGGGGGCGCGGAAACTGTCGCTGACGCGGACGATTACGCCCCGATGCAGCAATCCCTGAAACACGGCTTTCGCGTCTGTTTTCACATCCACCCACACGAAATTGGCATACGTGGGCGTGGCGCTCAGGCCGAGTTCCGTAAAGGCCGCGTACAAATCGCATTTGCCCTGCGCGTTCATGGCAAGGGTACGCGCTATGTGTTCCGTATCCGATAGAGCGGCAACAGCCGCCGCCTGCGCCATATAGTTGACGTTGAACGGCTCGCGCGTTCGGTTCAGCCAGCCGGCGATTTCGGGCCGCATCACGCCGTACCCGATCCGATGCCCTGCCAACCCGTAGGCTTTGGAAAACGTGCGCAGCACGACCACATTACGCCCGTCTCGCACATACGCCAGCGCGTCCGGGTACTCCGGCGCGTGGGCGGCGTACTCGTAATAGGCTTCATCCAGAACCACAACAACCTGCGGCGGAATGGAATCCAGAAACCGCGCCAATTCTTCCCCGCTGATAATCGTGGAAGTCGGATTGTTGGGATTGCAAAGGAAAATCAGGCGCGTCCGGTCATTGACGCGGGCGGCCATTGCGGGCAGGTCGTGACGGTAATCCGGCGTCAGAGGCACAAGATGGCACACGGCGTTGTTCAGAATAGCCGCCGACTCGTAGCGCACAAAACTGGGGTCGGCCTGAATGATTTCGTCGCCCGGCAGCAGCAGCGTCACGCCCAACAGATGAATAATATCATCCGAGCCGTTGCCGAAAACAAGCGTTTCGGGCGCGACATTTAGATGCGCGGCAAGCGCCATCCGCAGTTCATGCGCGTCGGCGTCCGGGTAGATGTGCATTTTGGAAGCCAATTTCTGAACGGCTTCAATCGCCTTCGGCGCGGGGCCAAGCGAGTTTTCATTGCTTGCCAGCTTGACGACCTGCGTCAAGCCGAGTTCGCGCTTCACTTCCTCGACAGGTTTTCCGGGTTTATAGGGGATCAGCCGCGTGATGTTTTCACTCACGGGCGGTAAGGGCGTCTGCGACATTGTTTCTGCTCCTGCATCCGAGCTTGCGCGGTCTTGTAGGTTTCAAGCGCGGCTTTTTATGTACGGCTTCTTTCAAACGGGCTTCTGCTTTACTCCGCGTAACTGCCACAGCCTGCTTCGCGCTGTGAAGCCGAACAACAGCATTATACCCGACACACCTTGTCGGCTTCCCACTCATCCGGGCGCGGAATGTCTGCTTTTCAGGCCAAAAAAGCGTGAAAATGCTCGCTGGATAAACCAATGTGATATTTTTTATGAAGAAATTTCATTTTACGAGCAGGGAAGCAGGAATAATCGTGCCGAATATGTAATAATTGGCAGGTAGTTCCTGCATCCGTCGCCATGCTGAACCTTTTTTTCTCATGCCGATGCGGAGCGTCCATGACAACGTGAGTTTAACACCGTCGGGAGGATTTGTAAATGAAGAAGTTGCTTGCATTGTTGAGCGTCGCCACTCTGATGTTCGGCGTGATGGGTACCAGCATCGCCCAGGACAAGATGGACAAAGACAAAATGGGTGGCGACAAGATGGGCAAGATGGACAAGATGGACAAGAGCAAAATGTCCAAGGGTGGCAAAATGTCCAAGGGTGGCAAGATGACCAAGGGTGGCAAAATGTCCAAGGGCGGCAAGATGACCAAGGGCGGCAAGATGACCAAGGGCGGCAAGATGGGCGACAGCAAGATGGGCAAAGACAAAATGGGTGGCGACAAGATGGACAAGGGCGACAAGAAAATGTAGTCCCTGCCGTTTTGTTGACGCTTACGCGCTTGCTCGCGCTCTTAGCGAAAACAAACAAACGCCCGCTGCCTGAACCAGGCGGCGGGCGTCTTTGGTAACGATGAGTGATGAATGATGAATGATGAATAGAATTCTTATTCATCCTGCAAACAAATCATCAATCAGTCGGTAGCCTTCCGGCAGGCGGGTGCGGGCTTCGTGCAGGGCGCGCTCGTCGTAGGGCAGGCTGCCGCCCGAACGCAGGGCGCGGCGCGAGTCGTGCAGCAGGAACGGAACCGGGCCGACTGTGTGGCCGCGTTTGGCGACGGGCGTTTTGTGATCGGGCGCGATCAGCAGCCGGAAATCGTCCCGCTTGCGCATCTGCTCCAGCAGCGTACCGATAACCGATTTGTCTATATTTTCGATGGCGCGGATTTTCTCGTCAATGCTGCCCGCGTGTCCGGCTTCGTCCGGCGCTTCAATGTGTATCCACACAAAATCGTGCCGTTCCGTCGCGTCCACCGCTGCCTGCGCTTTGCCCACGTAGTTCGTATCGAAATACCCGGTCGCGCCCGGCACATTGACGATTTCCAGCCCCGTTAATTTGCCCAATCCGCGCACCACATCTACGGCGGAAATCACGGCCCCGGTCATGCCCCGCTTCTTGAAAAACGACGGCAGTTCCGGCGTTCGTCCCGGACTCCACGGCCACAGCATGTTGGCGGGCGGTTTGCCTTCTCCCTTTGCGCTGACGATTGAAGGGCAGGTCGTCCAGCAGATTGAGCGAATCCTCGCTGAACCGGCGGATTTTGCTGTCCATGTCGCCCTGCGGATAAATTTCCGACAGCTTTTTGCCCATGCTTTCGTGCGGCGGATGAGTCTGTACTTCGGTCGGGCCGTCCGTCCAGCGCAGAATGTGCCGATATGACACGCCCGGAAACAGGCGCAGCGAACGAGTTCCTAACTTCTGGTTCGCCAGTTCGATAATCGGGCGGGCTTCTTCCGTCGTGATATGCCCGGCGCTGTAGTCGAGCAGGGTTTCGCCATCCGTGCTGACGAGCGAGCAGCGAAACGCCACGTCTTTGGCGTCCAGCGGTATGCCCATCGCAGCCGCTTCAATCGGGCCGCGCCCCGTGTAATAGCGCGTGGGATCGTAGCCTAACAGCGCCATGTTTGCGGCGTCGCTGCCCGGATACATATCGAGTGGCGTCACCTGCACCGACCCGACAAGACTTGACTCCGCCAATTTGTCAAGATTGGGCGTCCGCGCCACTTCCAGGGGCGTTTTACCGTCCAATTCGGCAAGGGGTTCGTCCGCCGCGCCGTCGGGAACAATCAGAAAGTATTTCATCGCTTCTTGCTCCCCGACTGCTTGCCGCTTTCCGGCGCGGACGATGCGAGCGGCTGTGCCTGCTTTTCTTCATACGCTTCCAGAGCATCCAATTCCTGAATCAGCCGTCCGGCATCCCCCGCCGTGATGCGCCCGTTTTGGATCATTTGCAGGATTTGCCGCCGCGCTTCAAACCGCTTGTCTTCGGCGGGCGCGATTTCCGGCTTGTCGTCTTCTTTGGGCTTTTTGCCGCCCTTGATGGCCGTTTTCAGCGTGTCGCGCACCTCGTCGTACTTGTTCTGCGCCATGATCTTCGCGCCTGCTACCGACTCTTTCACGACCTTTTTGGTATGCTGCTTGACAGCCTCGCCCACCATTCTGCCGATCATGGGCATCAGGCTGGACGGCACTTCAATGGTGCGCTCCGAGCCGTCCGCGCTGGGAATGGTGATTTTCTCCATCGCGGGCTTCGCTTTTTCCGCTTTTTCGGTTTTCTCTTTGTTGGCTTCCACTTTGGTTTTGGCCGTCGCCTGCGCTTTGGCGTCTTCCTCCTCTTCGGTCAGTTTGGCGAGGAGTTTGGCGGCTTCTTCCGGGCGCAGCGTACCGTCCGCCACCATCTTCATAATGCTGTCACGGTTGGCGTCGTTCATGGGGTCACTCCGTTCCAGGCATTAGGCATTAGGCATCAGGCATTAGAGGGGATGCCGGTTCATAGCGCATGATTTCTCATTGTTTGAAGCAAGCGCTTTGCTCCTGTCTCCTGGCTAATGCCTAATGCCTAATGCCTAATGCCTAACAATGTTCACATCGCCCGAAATCGTCTGCACGTTGAGCGTTCCCGCGCCGGTTCCGATGGTTCCGGTGTACAGGGTTTCACCGGCGTTGACGTCCTGCGCCTCGAAGTCGGTTTTCAGGTCGCCGGAGGTGGTTGCGAGGGACAGACGGACGTTGCTGCCTTCCATCAGGCCGATGGTCACGTCGCCGGAAACCGTGTTGACCTGCATGGCGCTGGAAAACGCTTCTTTTAGTTTCAGGGTCACATCGCCGCTGACGGTCTGCGCCTGCAAGCGGGTGGCAACCAAGGTTTTCCGCCTTAACATCGCCGGACACGGCTTTGATGGACAGGCTGCCGCCGGCATCGAGGAGGGTGGCGTTGCCGCTCACGGATTCGACGACGATATCAACCGGACTCTGCTGCCCCGCTCGCTCCACAACCGCATCGCCCGACACGGACTTGCACTCCACGCGCCCGCCTTCGATGCCCGGTCGCTTTCACGTCGCCACTGGCGGCATTGGCGGTCAGTCCACGCCGGATGTCGTCGGCGGTAATGTCGCCGGACTGTGACGCGACAGTGGCGGAGCCGGCAATCCGCTCCACTTTCAGGTCGCCATTGGCGGTTTCACCCCGCGCATCGCCGTTCAGGTCGTGCAGATGCAGCAGGCCGCTTGTGGTCACGCCTTCCGCCAAGCCCGTCCAGTTCCGTCAATTCGACGGTTCCATAATGGCTGTTGACGCGGACATTGGCGGCATTGCGCGGAACCCGCAGTTCCAAATCCACCGTGCCTTCGCGGAACGTATCGGGCGCGGATACTTTGATGTCCAGGCGCGCGTCCGTGCCGTGCAGGTTAATTTCCATTTGCGCGGCGGCGGTTTTGGCCTCGTCTTCCGTCGTGCCCCAGGACGCTTTGCTGATCGTGACCGACGCGGTTCCTTCCGCAATCCCGATGACTTTCACGTTGCCCAACGGGTTTTCGACGTACACTTTCGCGCCGGGTTCCAGATGGAATTCCTGATCCACGCTTTCGCTGTGGTGCGGCAAATCCATGCTGTTGGCGGGCCGTCCGCCCTCGCCGTCCGACCAGGCGCGGACGCGGGACGTAACCGAGGTACTCCAATTCGCCCCGGCTTTGGACGCCTTGCGCAGTTCGTCCTGCACCCGCTTGACGATCTTTTCGGGCTGTACGCGAGCGACGGCTTTGGAAATGCGGTCGCCCAGATTGTTGAGTTCGATCTTGGGCGGTTTGATGTCCTTAAATTTGTCGAACGGCAGGCTGTCGAACAGCGACTTGTCTTCTTTTTCCGGCTTGTCTTTGCCCCCTTCCGCACTTGCGGCTTCGGCAGACGCGGCAGACGCGGCGGATTCCGGCGACTCGCCCCGCAGCGCGGCAATCAGGGTTTCCGCTTCCTGCGCGCTGATTTTCCCATCCTGCAGCATTTGCAGGACACTCATCACGTTTTCGTCCATAGTAAGTTCCTTTTTAGGCATTAGGCATCAGGCATTAGGCATTAGATACAGAAGAAGCTGAGTTTGAAAGCGTACTCTTCTAATGCCTAATGCCTTCCCCGCAGCAGTTCGGCGGCTTCTTCGGCGTTGATGTCGCCGCCCGCCAGGGCTTCCAGAATGTTGCGGCGCTGCTGCCGCAGTTCCGGGTCGGTGTCGTTTTCTTCCGATAGTTCGGGGCTGGAATCAGCGTTGCTATCACTATTGGGGCTGAACCCAAGCGCATTGAGCGCGGCTGACAGTTTATTGCGCACAGTCGGGTACGAGAGGCCGAGTTGTTTTTCCACGCGGCTCAGGTTGCCCTCGCAGCGCAGGAACAATTCGATGAAGGCCAGGTGTTCGGGCGCAAGACGGCAAAAGCGGCAGGTGTCGAACGCGCTGCGCACCTGTGTTTTGCAGCGCAGGCACGTCAATTCCGTCACTTTCAGCGCGGCCTCACAGACGGGGCAACGCGTTAATATCTTCGCCATTGGTTTGAACTACCTCACCCCAACCCCTCTCCTGGCCGCTCGTTCCTCGCTAGGAGAGGGGCTATTTTGTTGCAATCCTCTCCTGGCCGCGTTCCCTCCAGGAGAGGGGCTATTTTGTGTTTTTCCGTAAAGGATATGTCGGAGTTCTAACTTGAATACTTCAAAATCTCTAAAGATGGTTTCAGAATTATTAAGGAAAGTTCAGGTTTGGTGAACTTTATTTCAGGGCAGGGTCGTTTAGAGGCTTGAATATGGGACCGCCGCTTGAGGTTTGGGTTGGGACGGCAGGCGGGGCGGGATGGGGAGGCGTTGTTACAGAGGGTGAGTTTGCAGGGGAGGCTTGCGGCGCTGCTGTTTGCTTGTCCGGCGAGGACGAATCAGGCGCAGAAGTCGCGGGGGCAGGCGAGGCAGGCGCAGACGAGGGCGGTGGCGGCAGAAGATTTATTTCTTTGCGGGCGTCGGCATCCTGTGGGTCATACACGAGGGCGATTTCCAGCGCGTGACGGGCTTCTTCAATCTGTCCTGCCGCATGGCAGGCCACGCCCAAATGGGTGTAGATGATTTTCTGTACGCCCGCCGGTCCGTCCGGCGGCAAATCGTCAATGGCCTGCCGGAGCGCGTCGGCGGCATGAGCATAATCCTCGGCATGGAAGCGCCCGCGCTTGTACAGCGCCCATCCATAACTGTCTTCGGTTTGCGCCAGCATTTCCGGCGAAACCCCTGCCTGATCATGCAGAATGGACAGAGCGCGATTGAGATAGCCAATGGCGATATTGGCTTCCGCTTCCGTTTGAACGTTTTCGGCAAGCGTGTAGCCCAGGCTGTTCAGCGCGGTAGGATCGTCAGGCGCGAGTTCGAGGGCGCGGCGGGCATATTCCGTTGCGCGGGGCTGCGGGGCCGGTTCATGCCCGCTCGAATAGCACTCCGATAGTTTTTCATACAATCCGACGCGGGCAGGCGTGGGCGCATAACGGCAGGCTTGTATCGCCCGCTCGCCGTAATAACAGGCCAAATCCATGCGCCCAACACTGCCACACGCTTCCATCACTGCAATATACAGCGCGGGTGAGTCGGGACTTGTCGCCAGCAGTTTTTCAAATTTCTGCCGCGCCTGCTCTACATTTTTGGCTTGCAGGGAAGTCACTGCCGCGCTTATTTCAGGAAGCGCGACGGGCTTCTGCGCCGCGCGCATCTGCCATCCCCACAAACTCGCCGCAAGAAGTATGCTCACCAGTGGCAGCAACAGCGACAGTATAGATATTTGCTTGGGCGCGGAAGGCGGCTCTTCCATTATAGATAGTCCTTAAAGGTGTCAGGGACAGTGATGAATGATGAGTGATGAGTGATGAATTGGATGCACACTCATCATTCATCATTCATCACTCATCATTGTTCTCTTCTTTTCTTCTACACATGGCGGGTCAGCAGCAAAAAGCCTGCCGCGTTGTTGATGGCGTGCATTCCGATGGGAACCCATAGCGAACCGGTACGGATGTATGCGACAGCGAACGCAACGCCCATAACAAACAGAGGCAGCAGGGCTAAGGGACTGCCATGTACGAGCGCGAACAGCAGGGCGCTCAGGGCAATCGAAACGCTCGTTTCTGAACGCAGCCGCTCTTGCAGCGCATGGAAAATCAGGCCGCGAAACAGCATCTCCTCGCCGATAGGAGCCACAACCGAACCTACAAGGGCAAACCCGGCCATCATCCACCATGCGGGCAATTGCTGAAAGGCATGTTCGGCTCCGTAAGTCTCCGTGTACCGTTGTAAACGGTGAAACGCATCCGGCGAAATCGCCCGTTGCAGCAGCCAGACTTCCCATTCCCCAAGCCAGTATCCCACAAACGCAAGCGCAAGGCCATAACCCACCGCCAGCAAAACCTGCTGGCGCGTGGGACACGCCAGCCCGATAGACTTCCACGTTCGCCCACTTCGCCGCAGCCACCAGAGCGTGACGCCGACAAACAGCAGATTTTGCGCAATCAGCCCAAACAGCAAAATTCCAAATGCCTGACTGGACATTACGTGATTCAACATTGGATGAGCCACTGCGCTTCCCGCCCTATCCCAAAAACCGCGCCGGGTCCGCATCTTCGCCCGTGCCGGTCAGTTGCAGGAAAATGTCTTCAAGAGAAGAGAGTGATGAGTGATGAGTGATGAGTGATGAGTGTGCATCCAATTCATCATTCATCATTCCGCGTTCAGCATTTCCCTGACCCCTCTCCTGTGCCATGCCGCGCAAATCTTCCAGTGTGCCCTGCGCGATAATGTGGCCTTTGTTGATGATGGCTACGCGGTCACAGAGGCGTTCGGCGATTTCCAGAATGTGCGTGGAGATGAAAACGGTTGTGCCGCGCTGCGTCATTTCGCGCAGAATGTCGCGCATGGTTCGCGCCCCGCGTGGATCGAGTCCCACTGTTGGCTCATCTAAAAAGATCACTTTGGGCGAGTGGATTAATGCTCCTGCAAGCGCAATTTTCTGCCGCATACCCCGCGAGTAGCCGCCGATAAGATCGTTGCCCTTGTCCTGCAAATTCAGCAGTTCCAGCAGATCGCCGATGCGCTCTTCCCGCTTTTCCTGCCCCACGCGGTACAGGTCGGCCATGAAGTGCAGAAACTCGCGCCCGGTCAATTTCTCGTACAAAAACGGATTGTCGGGAATGTAGCCCAACACGCGCCGGGCGTCCAGAGGCTGTTCATGCACATCGAACCCGCCGATGCGACAGATGCCGCCTGTAGGCCGCAGCAGACCGATGAGCATCTTAATGGTGGTGGTTTTGCCCGCGCCATTCGGCCCCAAAAACCCGAACAGTTCCCCCGCGCCGATATTCAAATTCAGATTGTCCACAGCGGTCAAGTCGCCGAACTGCTTGGTCAAATTCTGGCAGACAATCATGTCGTTTTGTAAAGGAATAGGGTTCATAATGGTTGATACTTCAGACATTGCCGCCTACAATGCGCTCAATGCCTGCATGGTCGGGGTAGGTTTGCACATCGGCATACCCCGCCTGTTCCAACAGGGCGCTGACCTCCTGCGCCTGTCCCTGCCCGACTTCCATCCACAGCCAGCCATTCGGCTTTAGCGCCCATTTCGCCTGCTGTATCAAGGCGCGAAACAATGTCAATCCGTCACTGCCGCCATCCAGCGCCAGTTGCGGCTCATAACGCGCCACTTCCGGCTGCAAAGCGCTTACGTCCCTGCTTGGAATATACGGCGGATTGGACACAACAATGTCAAAACTTTCCGCGCCGACGCACGACAGCAAATCGGACTGCGCGAACCGCAGCCGCTCCAACACGCCATGACGCTGCGCGTTTCGCCGCGCCACCGCTAACGCCGCCGGGGAAATGTCAATCGCAACGGCCCGCGCCCCGACCTGCTGTTTGAGTATCGCTGCAGGAATACAGCCGCTCCCAGTTCCTACATCCGCAATCGTAACAACGCTTTGCGTTTGCAATATCTGTTCCGCTCGCTCCAATGCCAACTCCACCAGCCGTTCCGTTTCCGGGCGCGGGATCAGCACATCCGGCGTCACCTCGAACTCCAGCCCGTAAAACTCCTGCGTTCCCCGCAGATACGCCAGAGGAACCCGCGCTTTCCGCCGCGCCACCAAGTTGTTAAACGCCTGCTCCTGCGCTTCCGTCGGCGCGGCATACGTTCCCGCCACTACGGAACTGCGCGGCACGTCCAATGCCAGCATCAGCAGCAATTGCGCTTCAAACCGCGCATTGTCCACCCCCGCCCCCGCCAACTCCCCCGCCGCCCCCGCCGCTAAATCATCCTTTGTACTCATCGTTACGCAAATTCCAGCAGAGGCGAGGAGATGGAACCGCGAAACACGCGAACCAAACGAAAAGAAGAGGAAAAAGGAAATAGACAGGATTAAAAGGATTTTAAGGATTAAACAGGATTGCTAACAAGGCAGGTTCGGCTTGTTGTTCTTAATCCGCGTTGATCCGTTTCATCCGTGTCCTCCGTGGTTGGCACTTTTGAATTTCTTTTTCGTTTATTTCGTGTGTTTCGCGGTTCCCCTCTCTTCTCTTCTTCTCTTCTTCTTTTCTTCTTTATCTACTCGACAGGCACGGTGCGGGTGGCGAAGTCGTACCCCGCAATGGTCGGCTCGTTGGTCAGGAGGACAAAGTCGGCGCGTATGTCCCGGCCCTGTCGCGCTTTGAGGACGAGGGTATGCGAGTCTTTGGACAGGTTGACTGTGCCGACGAGGAGGGTTTGGCCGGCGTTTGTTTTTTCCACGTCGTGGGAGCCGACGGGTTCGCCGTCGAGCAGCACGTCGGCGGCTTCCAGTTTGCCGTTGCGCAGGCAGCGCGTGAACAATTTGTAGCGTCCCGGCACGTCAACCTTGAATTTGGTGACAATGGCGCTGCCGCTCGTGACGCGCACGGCGCTTGGCCCCTCGCCCGGACTGCAATCCGGGGCGGCAATAGGTTTGAGTGTGCCCAAACCGGTAAACGCCTCGCACTCGAAAAGCAATTCCTGCGGCGGTGGATTGAGATAGATGGGAGTGATGCTGTGCGGCTCCAGTTTCAGCGTCCAGGCATTTTCCGTCGGCGTGGCGATTTGATTTTTCCACTGCGCGAAATTGGCAGCGGGAATTTTCACCGTTTTCGTGACGGCCGTGTCTTTGGGGTTGTAGTACAGAATTTTATCCGTAAACAGGGTTGCGTAGATGCCATCGGCGTTGTCGTCAACCGGCAGGGCGTCGCGCCGCGTCGGGTCAATCTGCGACAGGTGGTACATGGCCTGCCGGACGACTTCAAGATAGCCTTTGAGCAGGGATTTATTCGCCGGGAAGTAAATGGTCAGCCCCTTGCCGTACAAACGCGCCCAGCTTTGTTCGGGCCTGTCGGTCTTCGGATTGAGGAAGCGCAAATCCAGTTCGCGGGCCAATCGTCCGGGCGGGGGCAGGGCGTCGGCGTCTTCAGCCGTTCCCTGCTCCACAAGCTGCACGTACTGAACGCGGGTTCCCAATGGCTTTGTATCCGCGCTGTCGGCAACGATCTTGTTTTTGGGCAGGGTATCCGATTGAATGGTCAGAGTTGCGAGCGTTCGGCCTGTCAGTACGCCTTCGGGAATGGGGAAGCGGTAGGTGACATCTCCGGTTGCCGACAGGTCGCCCAGTTTGATGTTGTCGCGGCGGGCGCTGAGAAAGACTTGATGCTTTAAGCCTTCGGCCTGCGGCGGCACAGTGGCGCGGACAATCAGGGTATAGCGCTTGTCGGGCAACGCGGGCAGGCGAACGGTGGCTTTGTCGCCCGTCCAGCGGAAAGTGGTTCCGTCTTCATCCTTTTCGGCATCCTGCCACGTTTCGCCTAAATAATCCGCCTGATCCGGCCTGCCGACGCTGATACGATATTGCGGCGGCACGTTGCCGCGATACGTTTCGGTAACGCGGGCGGGCGCAAGCTCTTTGTAATAGCCGAACAAATCCTGAAACCAACTGTCGTCGCCTGTAAACGTCCGTACCTTGCCGAAGTCATAGGCCAGCAGGACGCCGCCTTCTTCCACCCAAGCCTTGATTTTGGCGAGTGTTTCCGGTTCGGCAAGCAAGCCTTCCCATAAAACGAGGACGCGGTATTGGGACAGGCAGCCGTCTCGTACCATGCGGTCATCCACAATGTCGAAATTGCCCACATCGCGCAAATACGCGCAGGCGCGGGTAAAGGTCTGCGCAATCGGCTGCGTGACGCGCAGGCGCTGCGCTTCGGCGGGATAAAACATCGCCACATCTACAACCGGCTTTTCCACGCGCAGGAATTTGCCGTAACGGGTGTACACGTCGCGGTTGTTGACGGCATTGCTCGCCCAATCGAAGTAGCCCGTTGAACCCTGCGACACGGACTCGAAAATCCGCTCCACTTCCTCATTGGGCGTTAAGGCTCCGGGTGGCTCCGTCCAAAAAGGCGCTCCGTAAAAGCGGGACGCGCTGCCCAACCGCCCCAGCATGGACGCGGCGTTGTCGGCAAAGGGCTTGTACCGCCCATGCGTAGAGCGCACATCCGCCTTGTATTTGGCGGCCAGTTTGGCAATCAGACTGTTGTCGTTGCCGCCCCGCACGTCCTCATCGCCAAAGCCGGCGGGAAGCATCAGCAACGTGTCCGGGAAGCGGGTACGCGCCGCCCGCAAGTTCAATTCAATCGCGCGTCCCACGCCGCCCTGATACCATTCGACAAAATCCAGCCACGCCCGCCGATTTTCCAGCGTCGGCTCCGAGGTGGGAACGGGGGGATACACGATCTCATCCGCCGATTTCAGCGGCTTGTTCCACGCCGCGCCCACCGCCGACACGGAGCCGTACTTTTGCAGCATCTGCGCCCGGAAGTCCTGCCGCGCAATCGGGTCGGCGCACCAGAAGCCAAGATGGTCGTGCAGATTGCCGAATCTTCGCTGCCAGTCCTCTTTCTGCCCAGGCACGTTCACCCGCGCCCCCGCAAACAGCCCCAATTCACCATAATCGCCGTGAATACCAACGTACAGGGCGGATAGGGGTGTTGGGTGTTGGGTGTTGGGTGTTGGGGAGTTCGTTCTGTTCCCTGTTCCCTGTTCCCTGTTCCCTCGGAATTGCTTTGCCAGCGCGTCGTAGCCGTGTTCGATGAAGCCGGGCCATTTGGGATCCCAGGGCGAGAAGGCCTGGATGGGCTGATTGTGTTCCAGGCATTGGATGCGGGTGAAATCGGTATACCACTTTGGCGGGAAGGCTTCGTGCGGAAAATAGCACCAGTCAAGGCCGAGTTTATCTACCGCCAGATGCGCCGCTTCCGCAGCCCGAAAATCCCACTGGCCGGGTTTGGTTTCTTCCGTAGACAGGTGGCCGGAGTCGGTTTGAAACAGGGTAAAGCCGACGTTGTTAAGTATCTGCATATCCGAGGAGGTAGATACGCTCGTTGCCAGAATCATGCGGTCGCCCGCGCTGCGCTGCCGTATGTACGGGTCTTCTTCGGGCTTGCCCCCGGCGCGTATATCCCACAGCCGCACCAGGCGTGTGTAGTCCGGGGTCGGAGCGCCGCGCAGGGTTCCCCAGGGCGCAGCCCCGGCAGGGGCGATTTCGGCTGCCATTTTCCAGGCTTTGTCGTCGAGCGCCAGGCTGTTCCAGGCAACCGGCGCGTTACGCGATGCCCGGACGCGCCCGCTGGAAACCAGCGTCAGCGTCTTGCCCGCCGATGTTTTAATAATCAATTTGTACAGCAGCCCGCCCGCCCCGCCCGTGTTGCGGCAGGCAATGCCCAGCACGTTGTCTCCCGCTTTCAGCAGGCGGGTCACATCGTACTCGCGCACGGTTGTCCAGTCATTGGCTTCGGCAACGGGCTTCTGACTTTCATTTAAGTACGCCTGATAACTGTCATCCGCCGTAATCAGCAGCCGCGCCGCAACAGGCGCTTTGGCAAGCGTAAACCGCTGCCGAAAATACACCGTTTCGGGAGGGCGCGTCCCATCCGCCGCCCATATCCATTTCCAATTGACGATTGACGATTGACGATTGACGATTGGGGGTTGTGAATTGGGGGTTGCTGATTGCGTGCTACTGCCCGCTTCCTTGTTTTTTGGCAAGGCAGGAGGCGTGGACGGAGGCGTGGCGGTGTTGGCAGCGCCTTTTGATTGCATTGGCGCAGCCGCAGGCGTGGAAGCGGCAGGGGCAGAATTTGGCTTCCCCTGCGCCAGAGCCGCCGTCGAAAAACTACCAATCGGCAATCGAAAATCGAAAATCGCCAATGTACAATTCCCAATCGGCAATCGGCAATCGGCAATCAAAAATATGATGAGCGCAAGTAAAACACGAGAGCGCGGCATACGGCTAATCCTTCATGGGTAAATCTTCTCGAGTAAATCTAAAAGAGCAACGAATCAGTATAGCAAATTTATGTTGCCTAATGTCGGGTACGCGCCTGATTTGTCCTTTGGTTTCCGCAACGCCCAATTCCTGCTTGCGACAGCAAACGCGCCTGCCCCCACCACCCGTCTCCTTTTTCTTCTTTTTCTCCCGTACGGCGACAGAATATCTTACGCGCAAAAACGGCCTGCGCTTTCTGATTTGAGAGAACGCAGGCCAAATGATGTTGTCACTGTAGTTAAGAATGCAGTGGATCAGGCGGCCACCTTTTCCATTACTCCCACCGCCGCGCGTTCGCCCGTTTCTTCTGCCACCAGGGCAACATTGCAAACACGGTCCAGCCGAATATCGTCCACATCCGTCACCAGGTAGCCGCCGTACAAGGGCACAAAGGTTGCATCGTACACTTTGGACATTGTGATCTGCTCTTTGCCGGCGCGATCTTTCCAGACAATCGTACACTGTTTGCCGATAAAATTCTTCGCTTCATTAAGCAACATGATAAACTCCCCTGACGTGCCTTTCTCAGACTGCCGCACCTATTGGGCAGCGCGTTGACGCCTGAGATTAACGGCATATTGTCGGGCAGGGTCTATCAGTGTAACTACGGGAATTTGGGAAGAGGGATGAAGGATACAGGAAAGGATGAAGGATGAATTAGGAGAAGAGAAGACGGAAGAAGTTCAATCGGAAATCGGAAATCGGCAATCCACAATCGGCAATCGAAAATCGGCAATGTCTTCATCCTTCATCCTTCATCCTTCATCCTTGCTTCTGGTCGCAGCAGTTCGTCAGGAGGATCGGCAGCAGTGGCACACGTGGGGCGCAGCAGGGTTTCGGGAGTGGAGAGAGTTTTGTTGGCGGAAGCGCGCAGCAGGAATTGCGCCTGCCACGTTTTATCGTGACGGGCGCGTATCTGTTCCAGGCAGGTGTTGGAAGTGGCGTGAATACGCCGACCGTTATCGGTGCGAATAGCGCCCTGCGCCACGCGCTCAATTGTTGGGAGGTGTCGTTTTTCGCCCACCAATGCCAACAACGCAAGAATGTTCAGTGTCAGGTCCACATTTCTGTAAGGATACTCAAGAGGGATCAGCAGGGCGTCACATTGTTTGGGAGACAGGCTGCAATCTTCCGGCGTGACAAGGGGCAGGAGATGGTTCAGAACAGCCAGCAATCGGTTTATTGTGGAACGAGTGAGGGGAGGGGGAGGCGTATCGCCCAAAATACAATTGATGCGTATTTGCCGCGCCATTGGAGAGGAAGGAACAGGTTCCAGTTTTCTGGTTCGGGCTGCCGTTCGCGCCAGAACGGAGAGTATCAATCCAACCGCCCGCGCATCTGGCGTGACCTCCCCATGAAAAATCACGATCAAGTCTAAAATAGCGGAAACGGGCGGCGGTTCTTCCGGGGGCGACCACTTGCGGCGAAAGCGCTCCCAACGGGCGGCGGGTTCCGGGCGGGGCAAATCGTAGCCTTGCGGCCAGTATAAGGTAAGCAGGCGTAAAACAGTTTCATAGGACCAGCTTTGTATCTCCTGCCGCGCCGATTGCCGCGTCTGCTCATCAGCATCCAGCAGGCGTTCCAGCAGTTTGTTCAGTTCCTCCGCGTTAATATCCATGCCCTGCCGCCTCCGTATAAAGTCGTTACCGTTGTGCAATTAGGATTGCGAGGGGCGTAATAGTTGTTCGGGCTGTTCGTCTTCGGTTTGAGCAGGCGCGGCGCGGAGCAGGGTTTCGGGGCTTGCGCTGTTGTTGGAAGAAGGGCGCAGCAGCGTACTTGATCTTTTGGCTTCGGCCTCTCGCTGTTGAAGGGCGAGCAGGCAGCGACTTGCGGCAAAGGTCAGTTCGCGGTCCGGGTCGGCGTAAGTCAAGCCGCGAACCGCGCTGACAGCCTCCGATGTTCCCCATTCTTCCAGCAGTCCAAGAAGGATGATTTTCAAGCCATCGGAAATATGGGCTTCTCCAAGCAGATAAGGCCACAGGCTTTTATAACGGCGCGTAATTTCCTGCTGCTCCTCCCGGTTAAGCATGGGCAATCCGTTTTCCAGCGCCATGCAGAAGCTGATGCAGGGTTCCGAATGTGACATATTGCGGTGTCCCTCATGCCCCGGCCAATCCAGCCATTCCAAAATCAGGAAAACCAGCATCGGGTCGCGGTTTGCCCGGATTGCCGCGCACAAATGTTCCCGCGCCTGTTCGGAATGGGCGCAGCTTTGTCGCGCCGCCCGTACAAACAGCCATTTGCCCGCCATTGCCATCCCCGCGTAAAACATCACAACCAGGCAACACACCGCTTCCATGCCACATCCATTGCGGCATAGAAGCGGTGACGAATACCGTCAGGGCAACACAGGCCCAAACGCCGAGCGCACACGGTAAAACCAGCGCTTCCGCCTGCCTCTGCTGAGTGGCTTCCTCTTGCAGCAGGCGCATCAGCACATCGGGCGGCGCGTTTCGCAACTCGCGCACGGCCTCTTCCACAACATTGCCCTCACTGCTATTCAATTGCCGCAGGAACTGACGCGAAACCTCCTGCGGATCACGGCTCCACTTTTCAAGCATCATGGCTCCTCCAGCTTTTGCCGTGCGTCCAGCAGCCACATGGCGGCAATTTGGGTCAAAGCAACATCCATGCCCTTGATCCTCGTAGCTGTACACGCTTTGCAGGCTGTTGCTAGAATTGAACAATAGCCCTACTTCATCTTTGCTGTCAGGTGTTTGACACACTTCCAAAACAGTGATTTACGTTAGGTCATCTGGTGGTAATATCCAGGCAGGCGGTATTGCTCCCAACCGCAGCCACATAGTTCGCAGGCGAACCATTCTTTCGTGATTGAGTTGATAAGCCAGAATTGTCGCTCGTCCACAGGCAGTGCGCCCCTCCAACGTTTTGCCATCCTGCGACCAGGCAAAACGTCGTTCCCACCGTTGCCTGCGCGGGTGAAACAGTTGTACTCGTCTTCCTGTCAGCGGGTCGTTCTCGTACTGCTGCTCCCTTTTATAACTGTTACACAGGGGACAGGCATAGCACAGATTATCGCGTATTGTTGCGCCTTCAGCAAATTCAGGCACGATGTGGTCTATTTCGTACTGGGTATCAAGCAGTTGTTCAGGACTGTGGCAGTAGGCGCAGCATCCATCAAAATCTGCAATGATTAGCCGTCGTAGCGCAACGGGAATATAGGTTTTGCTCATGACTTGGTTGTTGTTTTCGAGCGTTGCTGCAATAGCCACATCGCTGCCGCCCGCATGGTCTCGACAGCCTCTACTCGATTTAATAATGTTTCTCGTTCCTGAACTTCCTGTTCGGAGAGCGCGGCCTGTTTATTCTTGGCGGTCAATTGCGAAAGGCGTGTTTGCTCCGGCTGCGTCAATTTTGCTTCTATGTGTTTTTGCAACTGTTCTTCACTCAGCATAGAGAACTCTTGAACGCGCCGATCAAACTCTGTTTCGCCCTCCCTCTTCAATAGTGGCAGATGGTTGTCAATCAATTCCGTAACGACGCTATCGGGAGAAGCATGCTGCGAATCCACAGCCGCGTTCAATCGCGCAATGGAAGCAGAGGGCAACCGCAGCGTAATCTCCTGCGCGTCCGATGAAGCATCCAAAACAATCGCCGTCATTTTGCACCTCCTGTACATACTAAGAATCTATCTCAAAATAAGCGAGTGGCCTGCCGATGATAAAGTTACGACTACTTTTTTGGAGTGACTTATGGCGCAGACACCCTCTTTACCGACGATCTGGCGTGTTCCCGACGAGTTATGGGAACACATTCAGGCGTTGATCAACCAGTACGATCCCCCTTGCAAACGCGGACGCAAGCGCATTGATGCCCGTCTTGCTCTCAACGGCATTATCTACCGAGCGCGTACCGGCTGCCAATGGAACCAACTCCCGAAGGAGTTTGGCGACGATGCCAGCATCCACCGCACCTTGCAGCGGTGGGAGAAGCTGGACTTGTTCGGCAAGTTGTGGGCGGTTCTTCTGCGCAATTGCGACTTCTTGGGCGGCGTAGAGTGGGACTGGCAATCTGCCGATGCCTGCCTGAGCAAAGCGCGCGGTGTGCCTAAAAAGGGGCACAAGACGACGCCTGTGTCGGTCCCAATCCCACGGATCGTGGGAAGCAAGGCGTCAAAAAGAGCCTTTTAGTGGAAGGCGACGGCGGGCCGACCGGCATTTGTATCAGCAGCGCCAACACCAATGACGCGCATCTGCTCGCGGCCACGATCAGCGCGGTGGTGGTGTACCGTCCGCAGCCCACGCCCGAAGAACCTCAAAACCTGTGCCTGGACAAAGGCTATGACAATCCGCGTGGGGAAGAAGCCGCTAAGAAAGCAGGCTATACGCCCCACATTCGCCGCATTGGCGAAGAAAAGAAAGACGAAGCGGGCGAGAAAACGCATCCGGCGCGGCGTTGGGTGGTGGAGCGCACGTTTGCTTGGCTGTCGCGTTGGCGCGGCATCCTCATCCGGTGGGACAAAAAGCCCAGCAACTACCTGGCAACCTGCAAACTCGCCTGTGCCCTCCTGTGGTTCCGCAAGTTGCACGTATTAAAGCAAGAGGTCATCTTGCCCGTTGCAGAGCCACTTTCGTTTTGAGATAGATTCTAAGATAGACTATTCCTCATCCTCGTAGTCGTCTACGCTTGGCAGGCTGCTGCCGGGGTTGAACATCTGCTCCACTTCGTCTTTGCTGACGAGGATTTCGCGCGGCTTGGCTCCGTTGAGCGGGCCGACGATGCCCTTTTCTTCCATCATCTCCACAATCCGCGCCGCCCGCGTGTAGCCGATGCGGAACCGGCGCTGCAGCATGGACGTGGACGCCTGCCCGTTGTTGACGACAAGGCGCACCGCCTGCTCGAAGAACTGATCGTCGTCGCCCTCGTCTTCGGTGTTGCCGCTGTAAGCGTTCGGCGCACCGCTCGGACTGCTTTCGGCCACCGTGAACGTGAAGACCGGCTTTTCCTGCTCTTTCAGATAATCTACAATGGCGTTGGTTTCGTTTTCGCTCAGGTAGCAGCCCTGGATGCGGAGGGGCTTGGCGGCGTCAATGGGCATGAACAGCATATCGCCCCGGCCGATCAGCCGATCCGCGCCCGTCATATCCAGAATCGTGCGGCTGTCCACCTGCGAGGCGACGGCAAACGCGATGCGCGAGGAGATGTTGGCCTTGATGGTTCCCGTAATGATGTCTACGGACGGGCGCTGCGTGGCGATCACGAGATGGATTCCGGTTGCGCGGGCCAGTTGCGCCAGGCGGCAGATGCTTGTGTTCCACTTCCGGGCCCTGCTGCATCATCAGGTCGGCCAGTTCGTCCACGATCAAAACGAGATACGGCAGGGTTTCGGATTCGGGCACTTGCTGGTTGTAGCCGTCAATGTTGCGGGTTCCCAATGTGGCGAACAGATCGTAGCGCCGATCCATTTCGCGCAGCGCGGCCCGGAAAATGCCCGCCGCCTGCTTCACGTCCTTGACAACCGGGTGCATCAGGTGCGGGATGCCGTCCCACAGGCTGAGTTCCACGCGCTTGGGGTCAATCATCAGCATCTTTACGTCGCGGGGCGTGTTGCGGTAGACCAGGCTGGCGATCAGCACGTTCAGGCAGACGGATTTGCCGGAATTGGTGGAGCCGCCGATGAGCAGGTGCGGCATTTTGGTCAGGTCGGCGTACTTGTACTGCCCGCTCACGTCCTTGCCCAGCGCAACCGTCAATTTGCTCGTCGCGTTCTTGAACTCGTCGGACTCCAGACACTCCCGCAGCGTCACCATGACCGGCGTGGCGTTGGGCACTTCCACGCCGATAGCCGACTTGCCCGGAATGGGCGCTTCCACGCGCACGTCAATGGCGGCCAGGCTCATCGCCAGATTGTCCGCCAGGCTGACGATTTTGCTCACTTTGATACCCGGCGCAAGCTGGATTTCATAGCGCGTCACGCTCGGCCCGCTCGCCACTTCCACCACGTTCGCCCCGATGTTGAACTGCTCCAAAGTCCGCTCAATCGTGCTGACATTATCGGTAAGTTCGGCCTGCGCGCGTTTGGTGGCGGCGGGCGGAGCCTGCGCCAGCAGCGTCAAGAGGCGGCAGGCTGAATTCGGTTGGGGGGAGGGGGAGAGGGGGAGAAGCGATTGTCGATTGCCGATTGTCGATTGCTGATTGCGTCTCTCCATCCGGTGCGTCCGCATTGTTTTTGCGGGGTTTCGGTTTGGGCGTGGCAACCCCGGCTTCCCGCGCCGGCGCGTTCCCTTCTGTTCCCTGTTCCCTGTTCCCTGTTCCCTCGTCTTCCCCTCGTCTCCCCGTCTCCTCTTCTCCCCCTCTCCCTCTCTCGTCGTCCGTCTTTTCGCCGCGCCATAGACGAGTCAAGTTGAACAGGTTGGGCGTTTTGGAGGCCACAGCGGGGTGCGTCTCCGCGTCTTCCCTTACCCCATGCGGCGGCGTGGCATTGCGCCCGCCCGGAAGCAGCGCCCGTTCCGCCACGCGAGCCGCGCGAGTGGCGCGATCCTCCGAGGAGGTTGAGGGAGAAGCGATTGCCGATTGCCGATTGCCGATTGCCGATTGAGTTCCTGCTGTTCCCTGTTCCCTGTTCCCTGTTCCCTGCTCTCCTGTCTCCTCTTCTCCTTTTCTCCTTTTCTCCTTTTCTTCCCTTCGTCCGTCCGTCACCAGTTCCCGGAACTGCGCGGCGGCTTGTGCGCCGGAGCGGCCCTGCGCATGGATGCGGCGCAGAATTTCGACAAAGGGCTGGTCAACAATCAAGACGATGCCGATAAGAAAGGCGAGGAGCAGGGCGAGGTAGCTCAGGGTAATTCCGAGCAGGCCGTTCAAGGCCGTGCCGAACAGCCAGCCCAGCCAGCCGCCTGCCTGGGGAACCAGGGCCAGGATTTGCGCGGGCAGGTCGCGGGGCGGCAGTTTCAAGCCTTCCAGATGCTGGAGCAGGCGCAGATGGCGAAAGGCGAGAAAGTCCAGAAACAGCAGGACCGTGCCGCACGACGCTTCCGAAAAGGACAGGCGCTCAAAGCCGATCAGGAACATGGTTCCCGCAAACATCAGCAGCAGGGGAACCGCATACGCGCCCATGCCTGCCAACAAGCGCAGGATTTCGTCCACATGCCGGGGCACGAACGCCTGCTGCGGCAGGGCCAGGCACAGCAGGCTGCCCGCGCCCACAAAAAAAAGGATCAAGCCGCAAATGTCCTGTATCCGCCGCACTGCGAACCCGGTTTGCGCCGGGGTATTGCGGGGTGATGTACGCGCTATTTTGACCATCGGATTGCCGCCTCTCAAAAAGTAGCCGGTAACTGGTGACTGGTGGCTGGAAATGATAAGCCGCGCTTATCGGTTATACGCCTGCCACGAAACACCTCGCACTTTGGACGAAGTATAGCAGAATTTTGGCGAGGGGTCAATCGGCTCAGGCGCTTGCGGCTGTTCATCCGGGGCAATGGCGTTTACGAGGACTTCCTGAATGTGGCGGATTGCCGTCTTTGCGGCTTAAAAACTCGCGTTTCTACGGAAATTTGTCAAGATTCCGCGCAAAATTTATTTTGATAGCGTATAATTCTTTCAGGCATCGCGCTTGTGTCAATTTCCGCGCCTGGAATGTGCTTCCATCTGCCAATTTGCTTCCTCTGCCCGGTACATCTTTGCGTAGGTAAGTGTTCCGTTCTCCGCGTTCGCAGGGCATTTCAGCCGTGTCTTTGCGCCGCAGTCCGCTCTGACAGCAACAGCAGGGACGGGGCTTAATAGACGCTTGCTTACTGCCCATGCCGGTAAAATTTGTTTTGAACTATACTCCGCTAGCTCTGCGCTGCCGCCCCCACTTTGGGCGGACGCAGCTTCGGGAGGGCCAGGATGCCAGATGCGCTTGATTCATCGAACTCGCGGCGCGAACCGCACATTGCCTCGAACGGCTACGCTTTCGCCGCCGCTTCTGCCAATGGGTTTTCCGCCGCGCTGCCCGATTCGAACTTTAATTCAAACTTCAATATGAATGTCAATAAGAGTTCCAGCCCCGCGCAGGGAACGTCGCCGGTAACGCCCGGCAGCCCGCTGTGGGAGCAGATACTGGACAGTGTTTCGCTTGGCGTTGCCGTTTTAGAGGGGCGCGAGGGGCATACGCTGTGGACGAACACAGCGCTGCGACGCCTTCTTCTGGCGGGCGTCGGACTGGGCGATGTTTTGCAATGGCAGCCGCACGAATACCTTCCCAACCTGGAACTCGACACCTGGCACACCATCCTGCAGCGCGTAGTCGGCAATGTCGGCGGAGAAGCGGGAAGTGATTTCGGACGGCTGCAATTCGTCCATCATGCCACCCGCAACATCGCGTATTGGGAATGGAACCTGCAGAAAATGCCCGGCGCTTCCGCCGACGCGCCCTGCCTGCTGCTGACTGTTCAGAATGTTACCGATGTGGTGATGAACGAGCGGCAACTGGCAACCGCTGTTCGCACGGCGCAGCAAGCCCGCCGGGACGCGGAGTCGCTTGGCACTCTGGCGCAGCGAGTGAATCAATCGCTGACCACTCCCGATTTATTGCGCACCATTACGCAGGAAGCCGCCCGCTATTTCGATACCGAACATGCCGCCGTTTTGCTCCTGTCCCCGGATGCGCGGCAATTTCAGGTAGGCTACGGCATCGGCCTGCATGGGGTTTCCAATCTCACTTCGGGCGTACCCTTGACCGGCGTGGGCGCGACGGCCTTCCCCGGCGCGAAGTGCGGGAATACGCCTGCCGACAAAGCCATTGCCGAGCGTATCACGCTGGTCACTTCGGGCGCCCTCGCGCCGGATATGGAACTGCCTCTGCTGTCCAATGGGAAACGCCCCGCAACCCTGATTTGCAGCCCCATTCGCCAGAATGACCGCATCTTCGGCGCGGTGGAAGTGTACTTTCCCGAAGCCCGCGACATTCCCGACGCTTCCGTCGCGCTGCTGACCGCCATTGCCGATCAAGCCGCCGTGAGTCTGGTAAAAGCCGATTTGTATGAGCAGATCGCTGTCCAGCGCCGGCAATTGCAGTCTATCTTTGACAACGCGCCCGTCGGTATTTTGTATTTCAATGCGGACGGCGTTGCGGCAACGGCCAACGCCGCCATTGCGCGCAGTTACGGGCAGTCTGTAGAAGAGATTTTGGGAAGGCATGGCACAGAGTTGATGCCCGGCTTGCCGGGGCGCGTGTTTGAAATGGCGCAGGAGGGTACGCCGTTTCATGCCAGCCATGTGGTCTTTGCCCGCGCCGTCGGCGAAGAAGTGATTTATGACGTATCCCTTATTCCCGTGCAAAGCGACAACGGCCTATCGGGACTGCTGCTGCTGTTGTTTGAAGTGACGGAACTGGTAGCCGCGCGCCAGGAAGCGGACGCGGCGCGCAAGGATGCCGAAGACGCCCTGACCTCGGTACGCGCCGCGCAGTCGCAAATGGTTCAGATGGAAAAGATGCGCGCGGTGGGCGAACTGGCGCAGGGTGTGGCTCACGATATTAATAACGCGCTGATGGCTGTGCTGGGCTATACGGAACTGGCCGAAGACGATCTGGAAGAGCCGGAAGCGCTGGCAAATCATCTGGCGACCATTAAAAAAGCCGCGCTCGACGCTTCCTCCACCGTGCAGCGCCTGAACCGCTTCGCCAAGCGCGGTATCGTCACGCATGCCGATCAGACCGACATTAATGAAGTGGTCACGGATGTGGTTCAAATGACCCGCCCGCGCTGGCGCGACGCCGCGCAAAAAGAGGGGCGCGTGTATAAAGTGGAAACGCAGTTGGCGGAGTTGCCGCCGATTCTAGGCGACCCAAGCGGCCTGCGCGAAGTGCTGATGAACATGATTCACAACGCGCTCAACGCCATGCCGGAGGGCGGCAGCCTGACGCTTTCCACGCGGACGACGGTGGACAAGCAGGTGGAAATCGAAATTGCGGACACGGGCCTGGGCATGACGCCCGAAGTGATGAACCGTATTTTTGAGGCGTTCTTTACGACGCGGGGCGTGGAAGGCACGGGGCTGGGACTGGCAATGTCGTGGGGCATCATCCAAAGGCACGGCGGAACCATTGATGTGGAAAGCGAACCGGGCAAGGGAACGCGCTTCTTTATTCGCCTGCCCCTCAGCCTGACGGAACGCAGGGAAGCCGCGCCTGTTACTCCCGTCGCCGCGCCTGCGGATGCGCCGGGTACGCCGATTCTGGTGGTGGACGATGAGCCGATGATTGCGGGCGTGTTGAGCAGTATTCTGGGCCGGCACGGGTATCGCGTCACGCTCGTCAACAGCGGGCAAGAGGCGCTGGAAAAATTGCGCGCGCCGGGTTCGGACTTCCAATTGGTGACAACGGATCACGGTATGCCCGGCATGAACGGCCTGCAATTGGTGGCCGAAATCAAGCGTACGCACCCGCATTTGCCCGTCCTGCTGCTCACGGGCTGGGGCGAATCCGTGCTGCAAACCAACGTGCCCGAAGCCATGCCGGACGCCGTGCTGGGCAAGCCCATCAACCAGGCCGATCTGCTGGAAGCGCTCGCCAAATTAATGCCACAGAGTAGGCATTAGGCATTAGGCATTAGAGAAGAAACAGAAGACAGAAGAACTTCGTATCTGCTTGCTAATGCCTAATGCCTAACTAGCCTACTCCCTACCCATGAGGCTACCATGATGAAGGACAAAAGCGCGGACAAGAAAAACGAGGCTCCGCGCGATTCAAACGCGAAGAAAATGATTTCGGTCAACCGCCGCGCCCGGCATGAGTTCGAGATTGAAGATACGTATGACGCAGGCATGGTGCTGGTCGGCACGGAGGTCAAATCCCTGCGCGCGGGGCGGCTGAACTTTGTGGACTCCTTTTGCCGCATTGAACGCGACGAGGTGTGGCTGTACAACATGAACATCACGCCCTATGAGCAGGGCAACCGCGCCAGTACGGTGGAAGCCAAGCGCAAGCGCAAGCTGCTGCTGCACAAGTGGCAGGTGCGGGAACTGCGGACGAAATCCGAGCAAAAGGGGCTGACGATTGTGCCGCTTGCGCTGTATTTTCAGCGCGGGTTTGCCAAACTGGAAATCGCGCTGGCAAAAGGCAAAAAACTCTACGACAAGCGCGAAAGCATCGCGGAACGGGATCAGGAGCGCGAAACCCGGCGTCAGTTCGTCAATCGTGAGTAGCCCGTTTAGGCATCAGGCATCAGGCATTAGATATTAGGCGGCAGATACTCGTCATTTATCCGCGTTGGCGATGGTTTGCAGACCGGGCAGAGCGCGTCGAAGGCTGTATCCTGAAAAAAAAGAAATATGTAGAGGCAGCGTCGAAATCTTGGCAATGCAGCGCTTCCAGCCCGATGTCTCGTTGTGTCTGGTTGTCATAAGAAGAGGCGTCGTGGCCTCAGAAGCGTCAGGGCGGATGAGAGTGTACAGGCATCTTTTTGCACCTCCCTTCCAGGTTAGATTGTTGAGAGTTGGAGGGAACTCCGAACTTTCAACGGCCCGCCACCTGGCTGATTAGTATACATTTGTACCTTTTAGACGCGATGCAAACGATAAAGGTTCATTGTTTTCTCATTTTTTTGGGCTTTTTCTGACTATTTTTCGGGGTTGGCAGCAATGAAGAAGGAGGCAGGCGCAGGTTCCGGGCACGGAAAACGCTTGCTGTGAAATGGGAGGCCGGGGCTTTGCAATCCCCGGCAGGAAAGTGCAAGCGTCTTGCAGACCATAGGTATCTACACAAGTCTGACAACCGTATCACATGAGATTGAGCGCATCTATTTCGGCACCTATATTCGCTCCGATAGCGAACGAGCATTTCAGGTTATCCGAGCTAGAACGAGATTGAGCGAGTGATCTTCGTTCGATTCTGATAGGCTGCAACTGTCTCATCGAGAATCTGTGTAGATACCTATGCTTCTAGGGTGTGACTTTTCCTCGCTCCCCACACTTGTCGCAATTGAAAGTAGAGCACACATGAAGATAGGTCTTCGTGATATCGATCCGAATATCGCCAGGCAAATCCGCGAAATGCTCGATTACTTGCGGACGATGGGATTTCAAAACCATCAGCATCCGCACACGCCGGAGCGAGATGCGCAGCTTGCGGCGCGCACCGTACTTCATCGGACAGATACGGTACCGTTCGTACTGAGATTGGCATCCAGCGTTGGAGTGGGCTTTCTTACCCTGTTTATGGTGGCTGGGGGTATTAATTCCGGCGCGATTCCAGGACCAATGGTAGTGGCCGCGCCTGCGCTCGGGGGACTAACATACTGGCTATCCTGGTGGGTGAACAAGCAGCAGCGGGTTGACGACTTGGATAGATCAATGACCAGCGAAGAGGTACGCGCCGCTTGCTCGGTGATTAAGGCTACGCCCTCTGAGACCTCGTACTTCGAATCGATGGCCCTCATTCTCGAAATCGGCGCTCAACTCGATGCGCAAACCGGCAAGGACATTCTGTCCGAGCTGAACGTGTTGATTGCTCAGGCGTGCCAACTCCAGGCACATCGCGACAATCTCAGAGCTGCCATCAACGCCGATTCTGCCGATGCGCTGGTCGCTCAGCGCGAGGATATTCGGACTAAGCTATCGCGAACCACCGATGAAGCGGCACGACGGGCGTTCGAGCAGAGCATTGAGTTGCTCGAAACCCGCTGTCAGGTGGCGCAAACTCTTCAGCCCAGCCTGGAGCGCGTCGAAGCCCAGCAGGAAGTGATCCGGCAGACCCTTGCGTCCGTCCAATCGAGTCTCGCTCGGATGAAAGTCGCGCCCGACGCGCTCATCGCTCCCGACATCGCAGTGATTCAGAGCAGCATTTCGGAAGTCACAGGGCAAACGCGGGCAGTAGAGCAAGCGGTACAGGAAGTCATGTCGATTCGCAGTGGATGAAAACGACATAATGATGAAACCGACAAGCATTCCCTGATGGAAAGGAATATCCGATAAGCCTTTGCCCCGCCTTGCCGAGATTGTCGAGCAGATTGGCGTCTTCTGTAGGAGCCGACGCGCGTTTGTTTTCGTCCACATAGCCGCCAAGTCCATACCGAGGCAACATCAATTTCTCAATTGTTGCCACAACCGTCGGATTGAACAGACGGGCGTATTGATCGTTGGCGCTCCGGGTATCAAGCGGAAACTTCAGGGTAATGGGAATGCGCCTGGGGAAGTAACTGCGCGTACCATTGGCAAGCGTCAAATAGTAGCGGTCTTTTTGCGCCTCATAATCGGCATGGTTCTGAATGATATAGCCGCGCGTGCGCCGAACCATAAACTTGCTGAGGAGGTCGCGCCATTCATCGGCGCTATGGCTTCGCTCAAAGGCCAGCAGACAACGCGGCGTGGACGCCTGAAACTGAGAAAGAAAACCTTGTTCGCTATGTTCGCGGAAGTAATCTTCCGGGCGCGTTCCCAAGTCGGCTTTCTCGTCAAGGGCCAGCCGGAGTTGACTGCTTAAATCCTGATAATGCTTGTTGTAGGGCGTTGCGGAAAGCAGAAGCACTTTGGCATCCTGATCCCGAATGAAGTCCCTGATGTGGCTCCACGCGACCGTTTCGCGGTTTCTGAGATTGTGGCTTTCATCAAGGATAATCAGGCGGCATCGGCCTTTCTGCTGCCGGAGCTGATGGGATTGGCTGTAGGGAATTACTTCGCCTGCAATGATGATAGGCGATTTTCAAATAGACCAGATAGGGACTGAGCGGCATTTCGCGCGCCCAACTGTTCTCAATAATTTCCGCCAGAAGGTCGCTAATGTCCCGCGCATACGGGTCCTCCCAACGCGCCAGAAACCACCGGCGGAGTTTACCGGCGGCGTCCCCATCCGTCACGTCAACATTCAGTTCGCCCTGTTCCGAAAGCCCCGGCCCGGTTAGATTGCTGCTTCCCACGAACGCGACGGTAGGCGCTCCCGGATGGCTGGAATACGTGAGATAGAGTTTGGCATGAAGCGGATGGCGCAGAAAAAGTTTTACCACTACCTTGCGCTGTCTTAGTTGACGCGCCAATTGGCGCAGTCCCGCAATCGTGGCATTATCCGGCATCCCATAAACCAGTTGCTGCCGGAATGACTCGACCATCTCTATTTCCTGTTGCTTGATCCTGCGGAGATCCCCTTTTTCCTCTGGAACAAGCCGCAGACCGTCCAGCAGTTCCTGCTCCGGTTTCTTCACCATCCCAACCAGAACCCGCGCCTGAGCGCCCTGTTGCCCCGGAAAGCGGTCAATCAAATCACCGATCTTGCGCCAGCCCCGCAAATGGAAATAGCCTACGCTGAAATCGGCGGAATGAGCCACCGCAAGCATCTGTCGGAGGGCATCCAGCAAATTCAGCTCAATATTATCCAGAACTTTGGGCAACGGACACTCCTTCTTTGTGTCTTGAATGCTTTCATCCTACTTTGCAGCATCGTCAACATTCGCTATGGTTTGCAATCCGGGGAGGGGCGCGTCCGGTTTGTAATTTTCCAGCGATTGGGTCAGGACGGCGACGTTTTTGAACAGCAGCATGTGGCCTGCGTTGCGGGGCTGCTTTCCATCCTGTAGGCCATCATAGGAGGCGGTTGCCATGCCGCTGTCTATTTTCAGCAGGCGATAGTTGGCAACATGTTTGTCCGGGTCTGTGTAGGGGCCAACCGCATCCTTCAGTCCGAAGGCGGCGGGCTGATGCCCGAACACCACGCCCGTAAACCCGTACTGATCCAGCCGGGTCAGCAAACGCCCCACTTCCTGCTCGGACTCCCACCACTTTGCCGCGCCTTCGCCCTGCAATTCCTGACTGCCGCCCTCGCCCACGAATTTCTTTTCCAATACGCCATATTCCGGCCCGGCCTTGCCTTCTGAGGCTTCCTGCGTGAGCGCGGCGTAATCCTGCTTCCGCGCCTGCTCCTGCCATGCCGTCCACAGTATCTGCGGCGTGGATTTCGTGGTCGTCAGGCTTTGCGGGTCGGGCGGCCAGCCGGCATGGCAGAACAGCCAACTCCCGATTTTCGCGCCAAGCGGCATTTGCCGCAGAAAGATGCCAAGTTTGTAGCCTTTCGGGTCCGGCGCATCGCCCGTCAGTTGTTCCGCTGTCATGCCCTCCGCGTCCAATTCCCTGCGCAAATCCGGCGACACGCTCTTGCCGTTTGCGCCCGCCAGCAGTTCTGCCTCATGGTTGCCCAATAGCACGAGTACGCGCCCGCCCACTTTGCCTGCCTGCGCCTGCAAGTCCAGCCAGCAGCGGAGCATCGGAATACTGGAAGGTCCTTTGTCTATGGAGTCGCCAATTACGACAAGCAGCGTTTTGTCTCCCGACCATTTGCCACTGGAATCCACGATTTGCGCTTTTTGCAGCAGATGCAGCGCGTTCAGGTAATGCCCATGCACATCGCTGACAGCTGCCACCTGCCGGTATTTCGTTACTTCATCCGCTTTGATTTCCACAAGTCCGGGATTAAGAGCCGCTTCGCCCGGTTTCTCAAAGCCGGTTGCTTCCGGCTTGCTGTCAGTCTTGTGTTCTTCCGAGGGCAGGGGCCGCGTGGAAACAGCCGTTGCCCGCGACAGGGTTTCTCCATCCGCCGCGCTTGTTCTGCACCCCGCAAAACCGGGCATAACCAGAATACAGGCCACCAATGCCGCATAATTACGCGGCATGGCGCAGGAATGACACAATTTTCTCTCCAAGTGTTCCACAGCCACCGGCGCTCTCCTCATTCATCATCGTGACCCAATTTATTCACCCCGCGTTCAACGCGCTCGTATAACGGCAGAGTTGACCGGGCAGTCTTAGGTTCCTCTTATTTTTAGCCTGTCCTTAAAAATTGTTACAAACTCTTGACTCTTTCAATTTAGCAGGGTATAGTCATTCTTGTCCGACTGATGCAGTCGGATATACAACATTGCCGAACAAGGAAGACGCTCCGAACGTTTGCAGACGCCCGGAGCGTGGAGCGGAATGAGAAACGATCTCACCCTGACCAATGTTATCGTACCTCACACCGTTCCTCCCCGGCAACTCTCCCGAAGGCTTTTCCCGCCGCGCCCGCCCATACAGCAGGCGCATGGCAACACGCCTTCACGATTTATTAAGAGGAGGAACCTCATGTTTCACGCAGGAGATAGGGAACAGGACACAGGAAACAGGGAACAGAAGAGAAGAAGACAGAAGACAGAAGGCAGAAGCCGCATCCACAATCGGCAATCGGCAATCGAAAATTCCTCACCCCTCAACCAGGCTTTCACCCTCATTGAATTGCTCGTGGTTATCGCCATTATCGCGATTCTCGCGGCCATTCTGTTTCCGGTGTTTGCGCAGGCAAGGGAGAAAGCGCGCGCCACGATGTGCCTGTCCAACATGAAGCAGATTGGAACGGGGCTTCAGATGTACATTCAGGATTATGACGAGCGGCTGTTCTTCCGTCAAACCGCCAATGCCGACAACACGCGCATCAACGCGGCCACGCCCAAAATTCCCGAACTTCAATGGTTCAACCAGATCATGCCGTATGTCAAAAACAACCCGATTTTCAAATGCCCAGACGATCCCGGCCCCACGCCGGAACAAGACCTGCGCGGCAATCTCACCATACCGCGCTCGTATGTGGCCGCGGTTGCCGCCGAATCGCTGTCGCTGGCGCAAATCAACGTACCTACGGACATCATCGTAATCGGGGAAAAGTGGGACAAGGACGCTTCCGGCAGGGTGGTCACGGAAAAATGGCTGGAAGCCTACGACGGCGATATGTCTCCCGACCCCGCCGACCCAAAGCGCATGAAAGATTTCGCCACCCGCCATCAGGGATTTATGAACGCGACATTTTTCGACGGTCACGCCAAGCCCTTGCAGGCCGCAACCCTCTGGGCCAGCCGTGACCTATCGGGATGCAGTCTGATTCACGCCTACCCCACGCCGCGTATGTGCGACAAGTCCTTTCCCGGCTGCCAGAGTTCGGGCGCCACCAACCTTTGCAACCTGCCGCCGATGTTTCCTTATCCAAACTGAAGAAAAGGATGAAGGATGAAGGATGAAGGATGAAGAATAACACTACGACTTTAGAAGACGGGAGATGAACCGGAAACTGCGTAACTCAGGCGTATTTTCATCCTTCATCCTTCATCCTTCATCCTTGCTCTCGGAGGTTCTCATGCCCAACGATGTATTTTTGGTTCTGCACGGGTGGGGCGGCAACAAGCCCGAACACTGGCAGGAACACCTTGTCAACAAACTCAAAGCGGAAGGGGCGCGGGTACATTACCCGAAGATGCCCGAACCCACCGCGCCGGAGTTGGACGCCTGGCAAGCGCGATTGCGCGGCGAACTGGACGAAATCGCCGGGCAAACGCCGGACGCGCCCCTGACCATTCTGGCGCACAGCCTGGGCAGCATCAACTGGCTGCACTTCACAGCCGCTAACGGCGCAAGCGGCAAACAGATCGCGGACCGCGTAATGCTTGTCGCGCCGCCCTATGTGCTGCCACAGGCTCCGCCGCCGGATGCGCCGCCGAGCGTCGTCGGCTTCTTCCCGCCCCCGCTCGATCCCGCTGCCCTCAAAGCCGCGGCGCGGGAAACGTTTATTGTCGCTTCCGATACGGACGATTACGCCACCTTCGACCAGACAAGCGGCTACGCGGCCAAGCTGGAAGTTCCCCTTCACCTGCTCAAAGGAGCCGGGCATATCAGCCCCTATTACGGCTACGGCGAATGGCCCTGGGTACTGGAATGGTGCCTGAAACGCGCCGAGTTGCCGCCGCAGACGCGGTGAGGAAGTTGATAGTTGATAGTTGATAGCCGATGCCGCGTCACTGGCAGTTTCCTGCTTCTTCCAACCGGAGGCACAAGGCTAACATACTGCGTATTTCCTATCAACTATCAACTATCAACTATCAACCACAAGGAGCTTGCTTTGCCCCCGAATCCAAAAGCGTTTACCGGTGAATGGTGGCATCAGATGATGCTGCCGGATGTGTCCTGGGCGGAAAAACTGATGCGCCCGATTATGGTGTATGTGGCGCTGCTGATAATCTTCCGCATTGCGTCGAAGCGGGAATTGGCGCAGGCAACGCTGTTTGACTTTCTCATCATCCTGCTGATTTCCAACGTGGTACAAAACGCCATTATCGGCAACGATAACAGCGTTTTGGGAGCGTTGGGCGGGGCGCTCACGCTGGTTTTCCTTGCGGGCGCGCTGAACCGCGTAACTTCGCGCAGCCGCAAGGCCAGAGTGTTTCTGGAAGGCAAGCCCGTTCTGCTGGTCAACAAGGGTGAAATTGACAACGAGATGATGAAAAAGCAGTCCGTTTCGCGCAATGACTTGCTTTCCGCCATCCGCAGTCAGGGCATTGTTGAGATGAACAATGTAGGCTACGCCATTCTGGAACTCGACGGCAGCATCAGCGTGATCAAAATGGAGGACTGCAAGGGCAAACCGGACTGCCTGCCGCTCGACATTGTGGGAGACGAAAGCATTGAATGTGATGACCCGATGGAGAAAAGGCATTAGGCATTAGGCAGTAGGCATTAGGCAGTAGGTTGTTCATTGTCGGTTTTGAACGTGATGTGCCTTTAGACAAAAGTAGCCTAATGCCTGATGCCTAATGCCTATCCCAATTGGCCGGGGCTTTGCAATACCCGGCAGGAAAGTGCAAGCGTCTTTCAGACGCAAGGACAAGCTCTATCGGGATAGGCTCCTAATGCCTAATGCCTAATGCCTCTCCTACTGCGCAATTAACTGCGCGCGCAGCTCTCCGCCGCTGTGGGCCGTTGTGGTGATGAGCAGATAGGTGTTGCCGCTCAGGAGAGCGTTGACCGCATCGGCGTAAGTGGAAATGCCGCTGTTGGTCTGCTTTTTCAAATCGGTTTCGGTAAAGGTGCGCGTAATGGAACCCGTGAAAACGCTGTCTGTGTTGCTGTCGAAAACGGTGAACAACTCGGGGCCATTGCCGCCGAGCGGCGCATAATAAACGCCGATATGTCGGACGTTGGACAGGTTCGCCGTGTTTCCCACCGTCACGGTCAGCACGGATTGCTTGGCGTTCAATTGCACGTTGGCGGTTGCCGTCGCATTCGTAGTCACAGATGGCACAACCGCCGTTCCCGTCGGCGTCACCTGAAACGAGGCCGCGCCGATCTGCCCGCGCAGTTCGCCGGTGGGGTTGGCCTGTGTGCTGATGTTGATATACGTGTTGCCCGCCGTGACAATGGCATTGACGGCATCGCTGAAGGTGCTGATGCCCGCGCTCGACTGCGCCTGCAAATCGCTTGCCGACAGGTCTTTATGGAAACTGGAAGGCAGGCTGCCGTTGTTGGAAGCGGTGTACAGCGTGAAAATCACGGGGCCGTTCGTGCCGGGTTTGCCGACGCGAATATCTACCGCCGTGACGCCCGCGAGATTTTGCGTGGTGATGTCAATCCGCAAGGAGTTGGTGTTTTGGGTAACGGTGGCCGCTCCGGTGGCCGCCGTCGCCACCTGCGTGGGGCGTTCCTGCGTACCGCGCAGGGCGGCGAAAACCTGGGGCGTTGTGGCCGAATTGGTTCCATTGCCGCAGGCGGTCAGGCCCGTTCCGGCGAGCGCGCCGAGCAGCAGCAAACCGGACAATCGGCAAAGTTGCCGTCGTGTGAGGGTATGCAATGAGTTCTCCTTAGACTATAGGCTTACATATTTATGAAACTACGTTTCGCGGTTGGAGACGTGACGTAAAGTGGAACATTTCTGAAAAGTTTGCATTGAGCGGCGATGCCGGAACCCACTTTTTGAAGCGTGATTATGCGCCGCTGTGCGCCGGCTGCAAACATTATTCGCCGGGTGGCAGGCTCGCCTGCTCTTCCGTCTGTAATGCTGCCGGTTGAGGCGTTGCCCGCAACAGTTGTTCGGCGGGAGATTGCGCGCTGGCGAACACCCCGCGCAGCAGCGCAGCAGGCCCTCGTGAGGGCGGTTCCGTTCCACGCAGCAAGCTTTCTTTATCCACTGCCTTCATGTCGTTAAGCCATCCCTGGCAGTTTCTCCAATCACGAATGAAACCTACAACCCCGAGATAAATAAAGAATAGGCTGAACCCAAAACCTCCGGTCAGCGCGAGAGTCCAGAAACCCACATGAAGCGACCATTTTATCAGGTTTAACCCATCGCCCTTGAGACGACTGACATTCGGCTTTTCCGGCAGGTATTCGATTTGAACCGGGTCGGCTTTCTGGTGGTAGCGCGGCTCATCAGCAAGATAACCGTAACCTAGGTATGTAGAGGCAGAGAACTTGCGCCCATCAGACAGACGGTATTCGTACACCCCCCCATGCGCCCGAAAGATACCAAGCTCGTCCGCCGAGTTTTCCCATACACTGACGATACAGCCAGAAACCGTTTGAGAGCGTTGGATCAAGGCAAAGTCAGTTCTATAATGCCTGACGACGTCGGCTCCAATGCAGCAAAGGATAATCATCAGCACCCCTGCCGCCAGCACACTCATCACATCCTGCACCATTTTTTCGATGGTGCCAGGACGCGCCGGAAGATGGAAGACGGATACAATGACGGATACAATTGCGTTGCTGGCAGCCTCTAAAAGCGGCCAAATCACATGCACGAAAACCAAAAGGCTTATGTACACTATGATAAAATATCCCACATATTGAGTAATAGCTCCAAAAAAGTTTAGAATCAAATAGTTAAAAATTTTTTCCATCAGCGTCCTCCATTAAGACTGGAACACTGTCCAAGATAAGGGTATAGGATTGCGAAAGGTTAAAGACATTTAACCATGAAAGGTTGTGTTTGTCAATGAATTCACCACGAATGATTCACTCTTTTGTTTGGAGAGGCCGCGGGTAGATTTCAGAGGCTGCGCTGTTCGGTTTGCGGCATGATGGAAAGCAAAAAGCCTTCTGAAAGCAAACTACGCGCTTTCAGAAGGCTTTATATCAGATAGGGATACGGGGAATCGAACCCCGGTTAACGAGCTGAGAACCCGCCGTCCTGACCGCTAGACGATATCCCCAAAACAAACGCCGGAACCGGCAAAGGGCAGTCCCATATGCAGGATTATTGTACTGCAAACCCTCCCTCCTGTCAAGGACGGCGGCGGGAATTCTCTTGTTTTTCCGCGCCCTTTAGGGTATACTAACCTGAAAAATAGGCACTTTTCGAGGGTGAGTGGGTTCATCTTCGGGCAAAAACACGCTTGCGCGTTTGTTTTCTGCCGTGTCCTTCCCGCTCCGGGACTGACCGGGGCCGAAGCAAAGGAAGGCATTAGGCATTAGGCATTAGGCATTAGGAGAGGATGGCGATACCAGTTCTTTCTAATGCCTCATATCTAATGCCTAATGCCTCCCTCGCTATTCCGTCCGAGGGGAGGTGAAACGCAATGCGCCATTACGAGGCGATGTATATCGTAGACGCCGACACGTCTGACGAAAACCTGACAGCCGTACTTGAAAAGTACAGGAAGGTTATCAGCGACGGCGGGGGCGAGGTGGCCGACGCGGGCAAATGGGAAAAAGGCCGCCGTCCGCTGGCTTACGAGATCAAGCACGACAACAAGAAGAAAAAAGAAGGCATGTATCTGATAATGCACTTTACTTCCGGTTCCGACGTGCCGCAAGAACTCGACCGTATCTTCCGCATCAGTGATGAAGTGATCCGTCACATCATCGTGCGGCAAGACCACAGCGAAGAGTAGATTCCACTCTGACATTTATTTTTACTGCGGCGCGTATGTCTTTCCGGCTTTATGCGGCCTGCCGTAGTATTAAAAGAAGCAATCATCGGGCGGCGTAATCGGCGTCGCCAATTCTACACATCATCATGAGAACCGTTGTTCGCGCTTGTGAACCGCAGCGTAAAGATTGCTGCGGAACACGCGCTTGCTTACAGAAGGCTTCAACCGAGTTCTTCAGGACGCAAACGCGCATAATCGGCGCAGGCATCAGGGCAAAGGAGAGTCGGAAATGTTGAATCGCATCGTCTTGATCGGTCGTTTGACCCGTGACCCCGAACTGAAGTACACCCCGCAGGGAATGTCTATCGCAACAATGGGCATTGCCGTTGATCGTTTTACCAAAGATGAAAACGGTCAGAAGGAAGTTGACTTCTTTGATTTGGTTGCCTTCTCGCGTAAAGCGGATTTCGCCTCGCAGTATCTGGGTAAGGGCCGTTTGATTTCGGTTGAAGGTCGCCTGCAAAGTCGTTCCTGGGTTGCTCAGGACGGTACGAAGCGCAAAACTTTCGAGATAATCGTTGACAACATTGACGGCCTGGATCGCAAGGGCGACACCGAAGGTCAAAGCGGCGGAGCGCAGGCAAATAACGGGTACTCTCAGGAGGCGGCTCCGTCTGCTCCCGCCGCTCCCGCCACACGACCGACAGCGGCTCCTGCAGCCGCGTCTGGTGGTGGACGCAAGCCGGCTCCCCCGCCCGTAGACGACGATGCCGACGAAGCCGATCCCTTTGCGGATGAGTAGGAGGAAGATTAGGATTAGATTAGATTAAGAGATTGACGGTGATACAGGTTCCTCCTAATGTCTCATATCTAATATCTAATATCTACCCCAGCCGATTACCCCGTTTCGCGATTGCGGAAAGGGAAGTTCCTATGGCTCCTGGGATGCGACCCCGCCCACCGGGCGGAAAACCCAATAAGTTCCGTAAACCCCGGCGAAAAGTCTGCATGTTCTGCGTGGACAAGATTGTGTCCATTGATTACAAGCAGGTCCCGATGCCGAAGTATCGCAACCGCCTGCTGTCCGACCGGGGCAAAATCGTCCCGCGCCGCACAACGGGCACATGCGCCAAGCATCAGCGCATGGTCACGGAAGCGATCAAGCAGGCGCGACACGTCGCCCTGGTCCCGTTCGTTACCGACTAAGTAGTTGTGAGTTGAAACGCGCGGCGGCAGTAACGCAGGGACATAACATGTTATGTCCCTCCTGCCTTGCTATCAACTGCGAACTATCAACTATCAACTGCTTAGTGTTTGCGCTGTTTGCAGCCGCCTCTGCCCTACAGAGGCGGCTTTTTTGTGTCAGAATGAATGTTGTTGATACCGTTGTTTGAGACAAAGGGCGCGGGGAGGGATCGGACGTGACGGGGAAATATCCTTTGCAATTGCAGCCGGATACGCGGGAGCGGGTTTGGGGCGGACAGTGGCTGGCGGAGAAATTGGGGCGGAAGGGCGCGGAAGGCGCGAAATTGGGGGAAAGCTGGGAAGCCTTTTCCGACAGCGTGATTGTAAACGGCGAGTGGCGGGGGCAAACGCTCGGCCAATGGTTTGCGCAGGCGGCGGACGCAGAAGCGGAAAGCAATCCAGCCGGAACTTATGCAACACGGTACGCGCGATTTCCCCTGCTGGCAAAGTTTTTGGATGCGCGGGAAAACCTTTCCATTCAGGTGCATCCCAACGACGCGCTGGCGCGGCAGTTGGAGAATTACCCGTTCGGCAAAACGGAGTTCTGGTACATTCTGGACGCCGTACCCGACGCGCATGTGTATTACGGCCTCAATGCGCCCGGTATTTCCCACGAGGAACTGCAAGCCGCGCTCAATAACAACGATCTGCTGCGTTACCTCAATCGCGTTCCTGTTCGAGCGGGCGATGTGGTGTTTATGCCTGCCGGCACGGTACATGCGCTGACGGCGGGGATCGTCGCTTACGAACTTCAGCAGGATTGCGACATCACGTACCGGCTTTACGATTGGGAGCGAACCGACCGGGAAATGCACCTTGAAAAAGGCGCGTTGTCCATTGACCCCGGCTGCGCCAACATGAGCGTGACGCGCCCGGATTTTCAGCATCAGGAGGGCCGGGAAGCGGCGGTTCTGGTTTCATGCGCGTACTTCCATTCCGAATTATGGCGTGTTTCCGACGCGACGCGGGCGGCAGCGACCACAGGAGAGTTTTGTCCTGCTTTCCACGCTGGCAGGGGAAGGGCATATCGTCTCCCCAAACAAATCGTTTGCGGACATGCCTTTGCTGCCGGGATCAACCGTCTGCCTGCCTGCCGGATTGGAATACGCGCTGCAAGCCGATACCCGCAACGAACAAAACAACGCTGGAAGTTATATTGGGCTGGATGGCGGCC